>JALGZK010000005.1 GCA_025774935.1 bacterium
GTCAGGTTCAGCGTGGAGAACGTCCGCCCGAGGGACGAGAACGACCACCTCGGGTACTGGCGCGTCTCGAGCTACCTCGTCGGCTGGGAGGAGTGACCGTGGTGCTGAAACGAAGTCCCCGGAATCCGATCCTGACCCGCGAGGACATCCCGGACGTCCCACCGGCGATGGTCGACGTGACGTCGGTCTTCAACCCCGGCGCCGTGATGCACGACGGGCGGTACCTCCTCATGCTCCGAGTCCAGACGCGGGGCCGCGAGACGCATCTGGTGATGGCGTCGAGTGCGGACGGTGCCGTCTTCGAGATCGAGCGGAGGCCGGTTGAGTTCCGCGGCATCGAGGACGTCGAGGGGACCGTCTACCACGTCTACGATCCTCGGATCACGCGGATCGGGTCGACCTGCTTCGTCATGGTGGCGATGGACATGGACGGAGGCTGCAGGCTCGGGACCGCGAAGACGGACGACTTCGAGACGTTCGACTTCCTCGGCGTGGGAGAGGAGCCGGACGTCAGAAACGGAGTCCTCTTCCCGGAGAAGCTGGGCGGGCGGTTCGTCCGCCTCGACCGCCCGAACCTCGTTCCGCTTGAAGGGGGCACGACGTCCGGCTCCACGATCGTGCTCTCGGAATCGGACGACCTCGTCTCGTGGGATACCGTCGGGCCCGTCATGAGCGGCCGGCCCCACTACTGGGACGAGCTGATCGGGTCCGGACCGCCGCCCGTGAAGACTCGAGACGGGTGGCTCCACCTCTACCACGGGATCGCGACGCACTTCGGAAGCGTGAGCATCTACCAGGTGGGCGTCGTCCTCCTGGCGCTCGAGGATCCCTCTCGCGTCCTCGCCAGGAGCCGCGACAACGTCCTCGAGCCGCGCGAGCACTACGAGCTCGTCGGGCAGGTCCCGAACGTCGTCTTCCCGGGCGGGATGATCGTCGAGGAGACGGACGCGGAGGGGTTCGCGCCGCCCGGAGCCAACGTCCGCGTCTACTACGGCGCGGCCGACACGAGCATCGGGCTCGCGACGACCACGATCGGCGATCTCCTCTCGGCCTGCGAAGACGTGCGCGGGGCAGACCGGTGTCGGTAGGAGGCAACGTGCCGTCCGAACCTCGCATCTGCTACATCGTGTCCCACACGCACTGGGACCGGGAGTGGTACCTGTCGTACCACCGGTTCCGCGTGATGCTCGTCGACACCGTCCGCCTCGTCCTCGATCGCCTCGAAAACGAGGAGGAGTTCCGGCACTTCGTTCTCGACGGGCAGGCGGTCGTTCTCGAGGACCACGTCGAGGTCCGTCCCGAGGACGGGGAGCGCGTAAGACGGCTCGTCGAGAACGGCGCGCTCTCGGTCGGCCCGTGGTACGTGCTCGCGGACGAGTTTCTCGTGAGCGGGGAGTCGCTCGTGCGGAGCCTTGCGATCGGTCACAGGGTTGCCGGAGCGTTCGGGCGGGTGCAGAAGGTCGGGTACCTTCCCGACTCGTTCGGGCACGTCGCCCAGATGCCCCAGATCCTGAGGGGCGCCGGCATCGGCTCGTTCATCTACATGAGAGGGAACGGCGACGAGCTCGACGAGACGGGACTCGAGTACGTCTGGCGCGCGCCCGACGGGAGCGAGGTCCTCGCGGTCAACCAGTGGGGCGGGTACGTGAACGCCGCGGGGCTCGGGTACCCGGAGCACTGGTACGCGCTCACGACCAGGGAGGTCGTGCCGGCGCTCGCGGTCGAGAAGGTGAGGAGGATCTTCGAGGAGACCGCCGCCCGCTCCAACACGGACATCTGGCTCCTGAACAACGGGAGCGACCACCTCCCGCCCCAGCGAGACTTCGCGGCCGTCCTGGCCGCGCTCCGCGAGGCGTTCCCCCGGACCGAGTTCCGACACGCGGGGTTCGACGAGTTCATCGACGCTCTCAGGGCGGACGCCCCGGAGCTCGCGACGTTCTCGGGCGAGCTCGCGCGCGGCAAGTACTACCACCTCCTCTCGGGGGTCTGGTCGGCGAGGATGTACCTCAAGCAGATGAACGACGCGGCGCAGACGTTCCTCTCGAACTACGTCGAACCGCTGTCCTCGTACGCGCACTTCGCGCTCGGCGCAGACTACCCGGAAGGCCTGATCGGCTACGCGTGGAAGCTCCTCCTCAAGAACCACCCGCACGACTCCATCTGCGGCTGCAGCATCGACGAGGTGCACGACGAGATGGTCCCCCGGTTCAGGGGGGTGAACGAGACGTCCGACCAGGTCGTTCGTCGCTTCTTCGAACGGATCGCCCCGTCGTTCGGCGAGACGGCGGAGGGGGACTGCCAGACGGTGATCTCGGTCGCGAACCCGCTTCCGTTCAGCCGGAGCGAGATCGTCGAGCGGCTCGTCATCCTCGAGCCGCGCTGCGACCCGGGAGCGGAGCTGGAGCTCGTCGACGAGACCGGGACCCCGGTCCCCTTCGAGGTCGTCGAGAAGAGGTACCTCGAGCGGTTCTGGGGAATCGACTACCGGACCGAGCCGTTCTACCGGGAGCAGCGCGACCGCCTCCAGGACTACCTCGATCTCTTCGCCGACCGGATCGTCAGGGAGGGCCCCGAGAGGGAGGGGGCGGACCGCTTCCTGACCGTGAGGTTCCTCGCTGAGGACGTCCCCGCCGTCGGTCACGCGAACTACTTCCTTCGTGCACGTGACGGAGGAGCGCCGACGCCGGAGGGCTCCGGGGTGATCGTCGACGGCGACTCCCTGGAGAACGAGCACTACCGCGTCCGGCTCCGCGGCGACGGGACACTCGACGTCCTCGACAAGGCGACGGGCCGGACGCTCGAGGGACTGAACCGACTCGAGGACACCGAGGACGTCGGGGACGAGTACGACTACTCGTTGTGCCCGCGCTCCGAGACCGTCACGTCGGATGCCCGGTCGGCCGGCGATCCGGGGTCCGTCCGGGTGCTCGAGCCCGGGGGCCTCGCAGGAGAGATCGAGGTGGAGTTCGCGCTCCGGCTCCCGGCGTCGATCGCGCCCGACCGCTCGTCGAGGGCGACCGAGCGCGTCGTCTGTCCGGCTCGCACGCGGGTGCGGCTCACGCGGGGGAGTCCGCTCATCGAGATCGAACTCCGCTTCGACAACCGCGCGCTCGACCACCGTCTGCGCGCCGAGTTCCCGACGACGGTCGTCTCCGACTCCCTCGTGTCCGACGGCCACTTCTACATCAACCGGCGGCCAGCAGTGGAGGGCGGGGGGGAGGACTGGGTCCAGCCTCCGACGGGCACGCGGCCGCAGCAGGAGTACTCGCTCGTCGAGGACTCCGACCGCGGCTTCGCGCTCTTCGTGCGGGGCCTCCCCGAGATCGAGCCGTCACGCGGCCCCGGGGGAGACGTGAGGCTGTCGCTCACCCTCCTTCGAGCGGTCGGGTGGCTCTCGCGCGACGACTTCCCGACCCGCCGGTGCTCGAACGCGGGACCCACGCTGTACACGCCCGGAGCACAGTGCCCGGGCGAACACCGCTTCCGATACGCAATCGCGCTCTACGAGGGCGACCACCTCTCCGCGCGGATCCCCTGGCTCTCGCAACGCTACCGGACGCCGCTTCCCAGCACGCAGGGAGTCGTCCAGGGCCTCGTGCCCGGGGGCCCCGGGCTCGTGGATACGAGGAGCCGTCGGGCGCTCGCGAGCGCGATCAAGAGACACGACGAACGGGACACCCTCGTGGTGCGGCTCTGGAACCCACACCCGGAGCCCGTGGATGAGCGCCTGGCGTTCGGTCTCCCGGTCAGAGCATCTTGGAGGTCGGACCTCCTTGAGGCACGCCTGGAGTCGCTCCAGCTCGCTGGCGACCGCGAGGTCCTGGTCGGGCTCGGTCCGCACGAGATCCTCACGCTGGAGATCGAGTTCGAGTAGCCGCGATGTGAGGAGACCGCGGGCGCCCTGCCCGGGTCCGTCAGAGCCGCGTGATCGCCCTCACGGAGACCGCATTCCACCCGAGAACCGCAGTCCTCCCCGCAATCGTCATCTTCCCCGGATTCCGTCCGCCAAACACGCTCCCCCGTCGCGCAGCTGGCACACTCGTTGCACTGTTCCCTTCGGAAGGATGCGCCCGGAAGGCCTCCTGCGGCTGTTTGTGACCTCGGGGGCGGACCGGTAAGAGGTCGCCGGCGACGCGGTGACCGTCCCGCACGTGCGGACGGCGACCGCGCGGCACGCCTGCGCTCGCGGCCCGGGCGCGCCTTCATCTCGGCCGATCGAACAGGGAAGCTCTCCCCAGAAGGAGGAGTGAGAGATGCGACGACTGGCAACAGTGCTTGCGGCGCTCGTGCTGATCCTCGGGCTCACGGCGACGTCCGCCGGCAAGCCCGTGAAGAGCCCCGAGGGGTGGTCCGCGCCGACGCGCGGGCTCCTCGACTGCACGATCTCGCCCGGACTCAACTGCGCGGGCGTGGTCGTCGGGGACAACATCGGCGCCCCGAACAACGTCAGCTTCTACGGGTGCACGTCGTGGAACGAGAGTGGCGGGGAGGTCGTCTACGAGTTCGTCATCGAGCGAGTGTGCTACTCGTTCACGGCGACGCTCCTGAACACCACCGCCGACCTCGACGTGTTCATCGTGGGAAGCTGTGACGAGAACGACTGCATCGCGTACGGCGACACGTACGCAACGAGCCCGTGCATCGAGCCCGGGACCTTCTACGTGGTCGTCGACGGGTACAATGGCGCCGAGGGGTACTTCGAGCTCGAGGTCGAGTGCGAGGTCTGTGGCTGCCCCGAGCCCCCGTGCGCACCGATGGTCTTCCACTGCAACGAGCTCGACTTCAACCTCGACAGGGCCGACTACACGACCGAGGCCTGTGAGGGCGGAGCCTCGTGCTGGGAGTGGGGGATGCCGCTCGAGGGGACCATCCCCGGCATCGCCTGCGAGGACAAGGAAGTCACGAACATCCTCGGGACGTTCCTCATAGGACCGTACACGACGTGCGGCGAGAGGGCTATCGTGGGTCCGTTCTCCATCAACGCCGATTGCTGGTGCCTAGAGCTCTGCCACTACTACGACACCGAGCCGCGATACGACGGCGGGAACGTGAAGATATCGATCGACGGCGGGGCAACGTGGGAGATCATCGTCCCCGCGCGTGGCTACGACGACATCGGGTCGAGCTTCGGCGCTGCGTGCATCGCAGACCAGCCGATCTTCACGGGGCACGGGAGTGCGCACAGCTTCCAGACCGACTGCTTTGACCTGAGCGAGTACACCGGCAAGGAGGTCCTCATCGCTTTCGACTTCGGAGCCGACGGCTCCACTGCCTACGTCGGCTGGTACATCCAGTGGGTCATGGTCGGCGGCCACAACGTCTCGCCGACGGAAGACCGGACGTGGGGTTCGATCAAGTCGCTCTACAAGTAGGAACGAGGGGGAGCGGGACGGGGGCAAGGACGCTGCGCCCGGTTCCCGCACGCTGCCCGCCGCGGACGCGGCTCGCAGGAGGACCGAGATGAGAACCGGAGTCGTGCTTCTGGTCGTCGCGCTCATGCTGAGCGCAGGAACCGAAGCGATGGCCGAGAAGGAGAAGTACTTCGTCCAGCCTCAGTGGTGGTCGAGGTCGATCCTCGAGTGCGCGAACGCGATCCCGATCGCGTGCTACGACAACGTGACCGGCACGAATGTCGGAGCCCCCAGCGACGTCGAGTCCTACTCGTGCGTCGGGTGGCTCGAGAGCGGCGGCGAGGTCGTCTACGAACTCGTTCTCGACGAGCCGGTCTGCTACTCGGTCACCGCCTCGCTCGCCGACATGGCCTGCGACCTCGACGTGTTCATCCTGGGCTCCTGTGACGAGGCAGACTGCCTGGCCTTCGGCAACACGGTCGCGGAGACCCAGTGCCTCGGTCCGGGAACTTACTACATCGTCGTCGACGGATACGGTGGGGCCGACTGCGAGTACACGCTCTCGGTGAGCTGCGAGGAGTGCGAGTGCCCGGCGGCCGAGTGCTGCCCCGTCGACTTCGTGTGTTACGAGATCGACTTCGGAGTCGACTCGGGCGGGTTCTCGACCGAGCTTTGCGAGGGAACCACTGTCTGGGAGTGGGGGATGCCCTCCGGCATCCCGACGACCGCCTGCGACGGGGTCCCCGTTACGAACGTCCTCGGCACCGTCCTCGGCGGGAACTACCTGCCGGGCTCGGGCGAGAGAGCGATCGTCGGGCCCTTCGACCTGACAGACGAGTGCACGTGCCTCGAGCTCTGTCACTTCTACGACATCGAGACCGGCGGCTATGACGGCGGCAACGTCAAGATCTCCGCGGACGGCGGGGCGACCTGGGAGATCCTGTTCCCGGCTCGCCTCTACGACAGGGACGCGAACACGTGGCCGGTCTGCGTGGCAGAGGAGCCGGTCCTGAGCGGCCACCAGTTCAACCTCGAGTTCGTCCGGGACTGCTTCGACCTCTCGGACTACGTGGGCGGCCAGGTGCTCATCGCGTTCGACTTCGGGTCGGACGGCTCCGTGCAGTATCCTGGCTGGTACATCCAGAGCCTCCGAATAGGCGGAGACCAGTCGTCTCCGGTCGAGGACTCCTCCTGGGGCGGAATCAAGTCCAAATATCGGTAGGACCCGGGCGAGCACGGGGCCGGAAGAGCGCACCTGAGGGGGACGGGCAAAGCCCGTTCCCCTCGTCCGTTAGGGGAAGGCCTGGGCACGTGCCGGCTCCCGGCATCGAGGGAGCCCTTTCCGAGAAGTCCCTTGCCAGAATGCCCGCCGCGTGGTACACTGGCCGCGAGTCGGGAAATAGCGATGGCGTTTCGGCGCTCTCGACACCCCAACCCGTGCGAGAACGAGTGTTTCTGCGGACGGGTGCCTGTGTTCTGCTGCAGGAGTTCGCCCTCCGCAGGAAGAAGCTCTTCCGGAAGTGCATCTGGCTGTGTCAATGGGATTGCGCGAGCGATAGATCATGTCTCCCTCCACGGAAACCCCGCGGCGCGGTGTTCACCGACGCTGTGAGGCTCCGACGCAGCGCGGCTGGCGGCGCGGGCGGGAGGTGGGGAGACCAGGTACGAAGGCAGAGCCGGATAGCCTTCGGCTGGCAATGGGGGGACGGAACGAATGAAGAACGTATCTCTGGTCATGCTGGCGGCGGGGATGGTCCTGATCGCGGTCGGCGCCTGGGCGACCCCGGGCGACGGCACGGAGTTTCAGAGCGCCATGCCGGTGTATTCCCACTCGGGGACCGCTGGTGGATTCACGGGGACGAGGCTGGAGACCCTGTGGATCTTCGATGCCGACTTCTCGACCGAGACGGGCGACAATGCTGGATGGACCACGTTCGACCGCAGCGGAACGATCGCGACGGAGAACTACTGGCACCACGACACCATCAGAATCGGCGGATTCGCGCATCTCGGCGACTCGACCTGGTGGTGTGGCACGTACAACGAGTGCTGGCGCCAGCCGCGCGGGTACGCGAACGAATGGGTGATGGTGCTCGAGCGCGGGTTCCCTGAGATCGAGGCGAACACGGACCCCGGCGATGTTCTGACGCTCGACTGGGACCAGCGGTTCGCGATGGAGCACGACTACGACTACGGTTACGTCGAGGTCTCAGACGACGCGGGCACCACGTGGACCACGCTCTACAGCGCCAACAACCCGGGTTTCGCGGGCAAGCCAGGCCTTTCGCAGGACTGGGACAGCCCCGCCCACGGGCACAAGACGCTCGACCTCTCGACGTACGCGGGGCAGAACATCGAGCTCCGCTTCCGTTTCGAGTCTGACGAGGCCTACTCGTCTCAGGATCAGTACAACAACGGCCCGCCGAACAACTCCGTCCTGGACGGCGCGTGGCAGCTCGACAACATCACGTGGACGGGTCCCGGCGGTGCCTTCTGGCTCGACGACTGCGAGTCGGGCAACATGGGCTGGGTCCACGACGACGTCGAGGCCGCGGGTCAGACGGGCATAGTCTTCTACCGGGGCGAGCTCGGAGTGGACTTCGTGACCGGCAGGCCGTTCACGTGCGACGACCGTCAGGGCTGGATGTACGCGGCGGTCGACCCGTTCACGAGCACGATGGTCGACGAGCAGTACTCGTGGCTCATGAGCCCGCCGATCGACATCAGCGGCGCGCCGAAGCTGGTCGGGCACTGGGACTTCTGGCTCGACATGCCGCGAGAGTCGAACGACATCTGTAACCTGAACGTCGCGTCGAACGACGACTACGCGTGCGTGACGGATCCCTCCGGATTCGTCGACGAGTCGCCGGGTTGGTGGTACGGCGACGCCGGCTGGCGCGTCAGGTACGACGACTGGGACGCCTTCGCAGGGAACGACTGGCTCGCCATCCTCTGGGAGGAGCAGAACGATGAGCTTCCGGAGCCCGGCGGTCAGCACTGGGCCGGCATCATCTTCAACCGGCAGCGCGTCGGGATTCCGTCGGGAGACGCGGGAACCACGTTCCAGTGGGACACGTGGAACGCGTTCAACGACTGGTTCGACTCGCAGCTCTCGGAGGCCATGCTGGACAGCGCCCGGCTCCTCGTCAAGGACGACGACGGCATTGCCACGCTCTACGTCGTAGCAACGAACGACGAAGGGGCCACGTACAACTCCTACAACTGCCACCGCGAGGACCCCGAGAGCAACACCTTCATCTGCTCACCGCCGTACATGGAGATGACTCCCGGGTCCGAGATCCACTATTACTTCGAGGCGACCGACGAGCTCGGCAACGTCTCGGTGCTGCCTCCGGGAGCGCCCGACCAGTGGTTCGAGATGTCGATCCTGCCGATCAGCGCGACTGTCTCCAACCAGGGCGTCCTGCTGGTCGACAAGCACGGTCGCTACTCGAGCGGAGCGGATCGCGAGACCGGCTGGGGCGGATCGTACGCGGAGTTCAAGTATCGCCCGACGACGGACAGCCACACGCTGTTCTACTACGAGGAGATGCTCGGTATCCTCGGCTACGACTACGAGATCTACGACGTCGAGGTGCCGTCGGGCAGCACGGACCAGTCGAACGGTCCTGACAGCTCGGGGTACAAGTACTACGACACCCAGATCTGGTTCACGCACTCCTTCAACGCCTACACGATCAAGGCCCCAGACCAGTTGAACCTGATCAACTGGCTGAACCAGGCCGGGGCGGGGAAGGACCGGAACCTGGTTCTGACCGGAAACGACATCGGCTTCGAGCTGATCGAGGGCGAGAAGGAGACGTTGGCGTTCTACGAGACGTGGATGGCGACCGATTACATCGAGAATCAGGTCGGCGTGTCGACCGTTGACAGTCTGCCTGGTCTCGAGGACGCGACGGGCGGGTCGTTCATGACCCACGACGACGGCGAGGCGATCGCGCTCGCTGCCTGTCCGAACCCGCTCGAGAAGTTCGACGTCATCCAGCCGTTCGCCGGGATCCCTGGGACGGAGCAGGCCCTGCAGTACATCAAGACGGACGAGTCGACGAGACCGGCCGGCGTGGCCTACACGCACCAGACCCTCGGCTACAACACCGTCAACTTCGGTTTCGGCATGGAATACATCATGGACGGTGTGGCGAACGGAGGCTCGGCGAACTACACGCCCGAGGGCTACTACCACACGGGCATCGAGGACCGGGTCAATCTGATGGAGAACGTCATGACCTTCCTCAACAAGACGCCCGACGGCGACGGCACGGGGGTCGACGGCGCGCTCAACCGGAACGTCCTGAGCGCGGCCTATCCGAACCCGTTCAACCCGGTCACCAAGATCGCCTACAGCGTGAGGGAGGCCGGCCCCGTTACGATCCGTGTCTACAACGCGTCCGGCAGGACAGTGCGGACGCTCATGGACAGCGAGCTCGACGCGGGGGCCTCGGGACACGTGGTGTGGGACGGCACGAACGACGGCGGTGAGAGGTGCGCGAGCGGCGTGTACTTCTACCGCATCGAAGCGCCGGGCTTCGCCACCTCGAGGAAGATGGTGATGCTCAAGTAGGACGGACGTTCGGGCAGCCCCCGACGGGGGGAGACCCGGAGGTTCTTGCGGAGGAAGGGGGGCGGACGCCGTCCGCCTCCCGCTCCTCCAGCGGGTTGCCACGAGCAACGAGCGCCCCCCCGAGTGCGCGGGCCGTGCCGGACTGCCCGCCCAGCGAGTATTCCCCCCCCGATGTGTCCTCTGCAGCCAGGCTGGGTTCTCGCCTGTCGGAAGGGTACTGATTGACGATTGCTGACAGTCTGGGACGGTTGTCAGGGACGCCGCTCGATGGTATAATCTGTGCGTTTGGGAGCGGTGTCAGGGTTTGGCGGTTGGTGAGACAGATGAGCTGGATCACCACTCAACAGGGGGAGGTGCACGTGCGTAGGGAGGGCAGACATCTCGCTCTCGTCGGAACGGTGCTGATCCTCGCTCTCGCGGCAGGGGGCGCCGGGGCCTCGAGCTCCGACATCCTCTCGTCGGCCGACGAGTTGAGGACGATACCGACGAGCGGGAGCTTCGAAGGGACCAGGCTGGAGACGCTCTGGATCTTCGATGCCGACTTCTCCACCGAGACGGGCGACAACGCCGGCTGGACGACGTGGGACCGGAGCGGAACGCTCGGGAGCCAGAACTACTGGCACCACGATACGATCCGGATCGGCGGATTCGCGCACCTCGGCGACAGCACGTGGTGGTGCGGCACGTACAACGAGTGCTGGCGCCAGCCACGCGGCTACGACAACGACTGGCTTCAGATCCTGGAGCGCGATTGCCCGGAGATCGAGGCGAACACGGATCCTGGCGATCCCCTGACCCTGGACTGGGATCAGCGGTTCGCGATGGAGCACGACTACGACTACGGCTACGTCGAGATCTCCGACGACGGCGGAAGCACCTGGACCACGCTGTACACAGCGAACAACCCGGGCTTCGCCGGTAAGCCAGGGACGTCCCAGGACTGGGACAGCCCTGCGTACGGTCACGTCTCGCTCGACCTCTCTGCCTACGCGGGTCAGACGCTCGGCCTGAGGTTCCGGTTCACGTCGGACGGCGCGTACTCGTCCGCCGATGAGCTGAACAACCCGCCAGCGAACTCCGTTCAGGACGGTGCGTGGCAGATCGACAACATCGCCCTGGCCGGTCCCGGCGGCACCTTCTGGATCGACGACGTGGAGTCGGGCGCCGACATGGGCTGGGTCCGCGAGGACGTTCCCGCGTCGGGCCAGACGGGCGTGACGTTCTGGCGCGGTCAGTTCGGGATCGACTTCGTCACTGGACTCGACTTCTCGTGCGAGGACAGGCCGGTCGGCACGTGGATGTACGCTCCCGTCGACCCATTCACGAGCACGATGGTCGACAACGAGTACGCGTGGCTCATGAGCCCGCCGATCGACGTCAGCGGCGCCCCGAAGCTCGTCGGCAACTGGGACTACTGGGGTCACGCGCCCGATGCCACCGGCGATCGGTACAACATCTACCTCGCCTCAAATGACGTTCAGGCGTGCGTGACCGACCCCGGAGGCTTCATCGACGAAGCGCCGGGCTGGTGGTTCTCTGGAATCGGAACCTGGAGAACGAAGTTCGACAATTGGGACGCGTTCGCCGGCAACGACTGGCTCGCCATCCTGCACGCAGCGAGGAACGACACGACAGACGCCAACGGCGAGCACTGGGGTGGCTACTTCCTGAACTACCAGAGGCTCGGAATCCCCTCCGGAGACGCCGGTACGCAGTTCGAGCGGAACATGTGGGAGTGGTACGGCGACTGGTTCCAGGACGGCCTGGTGGAGGCGTACCTCGACACTGCCGAACTCAAGATCGTCGACGACGACGGCATCCCGACGGCGTTCGTGCTCGCCTCGAACGACGACGGGCAGACGTGGGAGGCGTACGCGGGCCGCAGGATGGACCCGAACGACCCGCTGAACAACTGGTGGTACTTCCCTCCGCCCTACAACCAGATGACGCCAGGGAGCGAGATCCGCTACTACTTCGAGGCGACCGACGGGGTCGGGAACGTGGCGACGTTGCCCTCCGACGCTCCGACGTCCTCGTACGAGGTCTCGGTCCTGCCGATCCTGGGGTCTGTGGTCGACCCGGCCATCCTGCTCGTCGACAAGCACGGCCGCGCCACGCCGGGCGAGGAGCGCTACTTCGGGACGATCCTGAGCTCGGAGTACTACTACCGCGAGATGCTCGAGATCCTGGGGTACGAGTACGACAAGTTCGACGTGTGGGTGCCGTCCGGAAGCAGGAACTCCAACGGTCCCGACAGCGCGGGCATGAAGTACTACGACACCCAGATCTGGTTCACGAACTACTTCGACGCCAACGCCATCAAGCAGGTGGATCAGAAGAACCTGATCGACTGGCTGAACGCGTCGGCTGGTGGTGCCGAGCGGAACCTGCTCATGACCGGCAACAACATCGGCTTCGAGCTGATGCAGACCGGCGTGGAGACGCTGGCGTTCTACGAGACCTGGCTTGCCTCGGACTACATCGAGAACTCCGTGGGCTCCGTGCTCGTGGACAGTGTGCCGGGAGTCGAGGATCACGCGGGCGGGACGGACTTCCTGACCCACGATGATGGCGAGTGCATCCTCCGTGGCGCGTGTCCGATCGTCCACGACTTCGACGTGCTCGATCCGCAGTCCGGCATCCCGGGTACAGAGACGGTGGCCGACTACATCCGGCAGGACGCGACGCGCAAATCCGCCGGTGTGGCCTACACCAACCAGACCATGGGGTACCAGACGGTCAACCTCGGCTTCGGGATGGAGTTCATGATGGACGGCACCTACGACGGTGGGGCGTCCAACTACACCCCCGAGGGCTACTACCACACGGGGGTCAGTGACCGCGTGAACCTCATGCGGAACATCCTGGAGGTCTACTTCAACAAGACGCCGACCGGTGACGAGACGGGCGTCGTCGACGGCGGGTTCAGGAACACGCTCTCTCAGGCGTATCCGAACCCGTTCAACCCGACGACCAAGATCGCCTACTCGATCAGAGAGGCCGGTCCCGTGTCTATCCGCGTCTACAACGTCGCGGGGAAGACGGTCCGCACGCTCCTCGACGCCGAGGTCGAGGCGGGCGCCTCTGGGTTCGTGGTCTGGGACGGCGCGAATGACTCGGGGCAGAGGTGCGGAAGCGGAGTCTACTTCTACCGCATCGAGGCTCCTGGTTTCGCGACGTCGCGCAAGATGATCATGCTGAAGTAGGACGGGCTGTCTCGGGCCCGGATCGGGTCGGAGGGAGCTCGGTAGGCAGACAAGCACGGAAGGAGGGGACGGGAGACCCCGACCCCTCCTTCTTGCTGTTCTGGCGCAGCTCGGCCGGCTTTGCCGGCCCAGCCGGACCGGAGCGGTTTGGAGAGCGGTCCGGCGGAGTCGTCTTCCTGCGGGAAGACACCCAACCATTGCAGGATGGGTTGTGTCAGAAGCGATGGAGGGACGGATCCCGTCCCTGGCCGTGTCGGCACGCCTGCACGGCCGCGTAGTCCGATGAGCGGCAGTGACAACGGTGAGCGGATCACCCACCTATAGGGGGTAAGTGTGCGAATGCATGGCAGACCACTCGCAATGGCGGCGGTCGGTCTCGTGCTCGTGCTCGCGGGGAGCGTAGCGTCGGCAAACAGCTACGACACCGAGATCCCGAGCAGCATGAGAGCGCGATCCGGACGGGGAGCGCCCGAGACCGGGTTCAGGGGGGCAAGGGACGAGACCCTGTGGATCTTCAACGCCGACTTCACGACCGAGACGGGCGACAACGCAGGCTGGACGGTCTGGGACAGGAGCGGGACCGTCGCTGTCGAGAACTACTGGCACCACGACACGATCAGGATCGGGGACTTCGCTCACCTGGGGGACAGTACGTGGTGGTGCGGAACCTACAACGACTGCTGGCGGCAGGCCCGGGGCTACGGCAACGACTGGCTGCAGATTCTCAAGCGGGACTTCCCTGAGGTCAACGCCAACACCGACCCCGGCGACGAGCTGTTCCTGGACTGGGACCAGCGGTTCGCGATGGAGCACGACTACGACTACGGCTACATCGAGATCTCCGGCGACGGTGGCGCGACCTGGACGACGCTCCACTCCGTGACCAACCCCGGGTTCGCGGGGAAGCCGGGGATGTCCCAGGACTGGGACAGCCCCGCGCACGGCCACGTGTCGCTCGACCTGTCGTCCTACGCCGGGCTCGACGTCTCACTGAGGTTCCGGTTCGAATCTGATGGCGCCTACTCCTCCGAGGATCAGGGGAACAACCCGCCCAACAATTCCGTGCAGGACGGCGCGTGGCAGATCGACAACATCACGTGGGCCACCACGAGCGGCGACTTCTGGACCGACGACTCGGAGTCCGGCAACATGGGCTGGGAACACGAGGACGTCGTGGCTTCCGGGCAGACCGCCGTCGTGTGGTGGCGCGGCCAGTTCGGGCTGGACTTCGTCACGGGGCGTTCCTTCACGTGCGAGGACAGGGCGGTCGGCACGTGGATGTACGCGCACGTCGACCCGTTCACGAGCCAGATGGTCGACGCGCAGAACACGTGGCTTATGAGCCCGCCGATCGACATCAGCGGCGCTCCGAAGCTCGTCGCTCACTGGGACCAGTGGGCCGACATGCCCGAGCCGACCGGCGATCTCCACGACGTCTACGTGGCGTCGAACGACGACTACGCCTGCGTCACCGATCCGGGCGGCTTCGTCGACGAGGACCCGGGCGCGTGGTTCGCCGACCCGGCCTGGTACAACGACGTCGACGACTGGGACGCGTTCGCCGGAAACGACTGGCTCGCGTTCTACTGGGCTGCGTGGAACGACACCTCGGACGCCAACGGCGAGCACTGGGCCGGTCTCATCCTCAACTTCCACAAGATCGGCATCCCCGCCGGCGACCCCAGCACGACGTTCGCGATCGACAGTTGGACCAACTTCAACGACTGGTTCCAGGAGCAGCTCTCGGACGCCATGCTCGACAGCTGTCGCATCCTCGTCAAGGACGACGACGGAGTCGCGAGCGTCTCCCTTCTGGCGTCGAACGACGGCGGGCAGAGCTGGCAGTCCTACGCCTGCCGCAAGGAGGACCCCGGCGATCCCGCGAGCAACTGGTGGATCGCACCGCCTCCCAGCGGAGAGATGACGCCGGGGAGCGAGATCCTCTACTACTACGAGTCACTGGACGGGCTCGGGAACGCCGCCGTAGAGCCGGCGGACGCTCCCGACGTGACCTACGAGATGTCGATCCTGCCGCTCAACGCGACGGTCTCGAACCCGGGCATCCTCCTCGTCGACAAGCACGGCCGGTTCACTCCGGGAATGGACCGCAAGACGGGGTGGAGCGGCAACTACGACGAGTTCAGGCACCGCCCGACGTGGGACAGCCACTCCCTGTTCTACTACCAGGAGATGCTCGAGATCCTCGGGTACGAGTACGAGGTCTACGACGTCGAGGTCCCCTCGGGGAGCATCCTCTCGGACGGGCCGGACAGCGCGGGCATGAAGTACTACGACACGCAGATCTGGTTCACGAACGAGTACAACTCGCGCACGGTCAACCCGCCCGATCAGAGCAACCTGATCAGCTGGCTGAACCAGGCCGCGATCGGCAAGGAGCGGAACCTCCTCCTGACCGGGAACGACATCGGCTACGACCTCATGGCGAGCGGGAACGAGACCCTCGCGTTCTACAACACGTGGCTCGCCTCGGACTACATCGACAACTCCGTCGGGGCCGTGCTCGTGGACAGCGTGCCGGGGATCGAAGACCACGCCGGTGACTTCAGCTTCATGACGCACGACGACACCGAGGCCATCCTCCAGGGTGGTTGCCCGAACCTCGGTTACTTCGACGTGGTCGAGCCCTTCTCCGGGATCATCGGGACCGAGATCGTGGCCGACTACATCAAGACGGACACCAGCACGCGGCCGGCAGGTGTGGCGTACACGCACCCGACGCTGGGCTACCAGACCGTGAACCTCGGGTACGGGATGGAGTACCTGATGGACGGGACGTATGACGGCGGCTCCCTGAACTACACGGCTGAGGGTTACTTCCACTCGGGCATCGAGGACCGCGTGGACCTCATGCGGAACATCATGCTCTACTTCGGCCAGTCGCCCAGCGGCGACGGAACGGGGATCGTCGACGGCGGCTACAGGAACGCCCTGAGCCAGGCCTACCCGAACCCGTTCAACCCGACGACCTCGATCGCCTACAGCGTGAGGGAAGCGGGCCCAGTTACGATCCGTGTCTACAACGCGGCGGGCCGCACGGTGCGGACGCTCCTCGAGACCGAGCTCGAGGCGGGCGCTTCGGGCCAGGTGGTCTGGGACGGCGCGAACGACGCGGGGGAGAGGTGCGCAAGCGGCGTGTACTTCTACCGCATCGAGGCGCCCGGCTTCGCCACCTCGAGGAAGATGGTGATGCTGAAGTAGACCGAGCGCGGGCAGGATGAACGACCACTGCAGGCGGGGGGCCCCGTGGGGCTCCCCGCCTCTCTGTGTCCCGGAGCCACTCCCAGGATGCGGTTCCCGGAAGCGGCCAGGAGGGCATCTTGAGGAATCAGCGCGTTTGTGGTATAATGAGGCTGATTCGACCATGCGGGCTCCGGGGAGACCCGGACGCCGCCCGCGACCGATGAGCGGGACCCCACGGCTCGGGGAGAGAGCACTTCTGATGAGACACCGCACCCTCCCGGCCATGATGGTGATCCTCGTGGCTTCGTACGCCCTCGCGAGCGCGAGCACGTCTGGCGACGCGCCGCGCAGCCGTCTGCCCCGAGGCGACTCCTCGTCGCACGCCGACGGCCTCCACAAGCCCGCCCGCCTCGAGACCCTGTGGATCTTCGAGGCCGACTTCGAGAACGAATCCGGCGACAACGCCGGCTGGACCGTTCACGACATGAGCGGGACGGTCGGGTACGCGAACGCGTGGCACAAGGACACGATCCGAATCAACGGGTTCGCGTACCTGGGCGACAGCACGTGGTGGTGCGGGAAGTACAGCGACTGCTGGGTCCAGCCGCGGGGCTACGGCAACAGCTGGCGGATGATACTCAAGCGGAGCTTCCCCGAGGTCGCGGCTCAAACGGACCCCGGCGACCCTCTGACACTCGAGTGGGACCAACGCTTCGCGATGGAGAACGACTACGACTACGGGTACGTCGACGTCTCGTCCGACGGGGGCTCGAGCTGGACGACGCTCCACACTGTGAACAACGGAGGATTCGCGGGGAAGCCCGGCTTCTCGAGCGATTGGGATCACCCGAGCCACGGACACGTGTCGCTCGATCTGTCAGCTCTCTCCGGACAGACGCTCGACGTCCGGTTCAGATTCGAGTCCGACCTCATCAATTCGTCGCAGGACACGCCCGACAACCCGCCCTCGCACTCGTTCCTCGACGGCGCGTGGCAGCTCGACAACATCGAGTGGACCGGTCCCAGCGGCGCGTTCTGGCTCGACGACTGCGAGTCGCCCGGGAACAACGGATGGGACAACTCCGACCCGACGTCGACGGGCCAGACTGGAGTCGTCTGGTGGCGCGGGCAGTTCGGCTACGACTTCGTGACGGGACGCTCGTACACCTGCGACGACCGGCCGATCGGGACGTGGATGTACGCGCCCGTCGACCCGTTCACGAGCGCGATGGTCGATAACGAGCACACGGTCCTCATGAGCCCGCCCATCGACATCTCGGGGGCGCCCAAGCTCGTGGGCAAGTGGGACTGCTGGGCCGACGCACCGCTCGCGACCGGGGACGTCTTCGACCTCTTCCTCGCCTCGAACGATCTCCAACACTGCGTCCTCGAGGAAGACGGTTTCGTCGACGAGGAGTTCGGGGCGTGGTACGCCGAGGCGGACTGGTACACCCGCACCGACGACTGGGACGCCTTCGCCGGGAACGACTGGCTCGCGATCCAGTGGATCGTGAGGAGCGACCCGGCGAGCGGGAACGGCGAGCACTGGGGCGGCCTCTTCCTGAACTGGCAGAAGGTGGGGGTCCCGTCGGGCGACGCCGGGACGACGTGGGAGAGGTCCGACTGGGAGAACTTCAACGACTGGTTCTGGGAGCACCTCGACCAGGCCCTCGAGGACACGACCCGGATCCTGATCAAGGACGACGACGGCATCGCGTCCGCCTATGTGGTAGCGACCGCCGACGGCGGCGCCTCCTGGGAGTCATACGCCTGCTACCGCGAGGACCCGGGGAACCCCGGCAACCTCTGGTGGCACGCGCCGCCGCCCTCGAGCCAAATGGCGAGGGGGAATGAGATCCGGTACTACTTCGAGGCGACCGACGGGGTCGGCAACGTCTCGACCTTCCCGGCCGGCGCTCCGGGCGAGACCTTTGAGATGTCGATCCTCCCTCTCGCGGCGACGACCGACCAGCCCGGCATCCTCCTCGTCGACAAGCACGGCCGCGCCACGCCGGGAGCGCTCCGGTACGCCGGAGAACAGCTCGAGAGCCTTGCACTTGCCGAGAGCTCCGAGCGCTACTACCGCGAGATGCTCGAGATCCTCGGATTCGAGTACGAGATCTACGACGTCGAGGTGCCGTCGGGGAACATCCTCTCGGACGGCCCGGACACGACGGGAATGAAGTACTACGACACGCAGATCTGGTTCACCAACGACTTCGACGCGTTCACGCTCAACCCAATCGACCAGTACAGCCTCATCGAGTGGTTGAGCCGATCGGCGGAGGGGAAGGAGAGAAACCTCCTCCTCACCGGGAACGACATCGGCTACGAGCTCGTCGAGACGGAGCGCGAGACGCTCGCTTTCTACGGGACGTGGATCGCCTCGGAGTATCTGGACGACGCGGTCGGCGCCGTCACGGTCGACAGCGTCCCGGGCCTCGAGGACCACGCCGGCGACAACGCGTTCATGACGCACCTCGACGGGGAGTGCATCGCCCGCGGCGCGTGCCCGCTCCTGAACTCGTTCGACGTCGTCGAGCCGTCGTCGGGGCTCGCGGGGACTGAGACCGTCGTCGACTACATCCGCCTGAACGGCGAGCGCAGGCCGGCGGGCGTGGCGTACACTCACCCGACGATGGGATACCAGACGGTTAACCTCGGTTTCGGCATGGAGTTCATGATGGACGGCACGTTCGACGGGGGATCGTCCAACTACACTCCTGAGGGGTACTACCACACGGGTATCGAGGACCGCGTCGACCTCATGCAGAACATCATGGCCTTCTTCGCCAAGACGCCGACGGCCGATGGTACCGGCATCGCGGGGGGAGCCGCCGCCGACGTCCTGTCGGGGGCGTACCCGAACCCGTTCAATCCATCGACGACGATCGAGTACGGCGTGAGGGAAGCCGGCCGCGCGTCGATCCGCGTCTACAGCGTCTCGGGCAGGCTCGTGCGAACGCTCCTCGACGAGGAGCTCGCGGCGGGCGACTCGGGCGTCGTCGTGTGGGACGGCGAAGACGAAACTGGGAACAGATGTGCGAGCGGCGTGTATTTCGCCCGGATCGAGGCCCCGGGCTTCAGCCGCGCGCGGAAGATGGTGATGCTGAAGTAGTGTGCGCGCCGCGTGGGCCGCGGCGCACGAGACGAGCGCGAGGCCGTCAGGGAGGCGTCCTCGCAGGCAAGGGGGTGAACGAATGAGAACGAGACCTCTGGTCATGCTGGCGGTCGTTCTCACGCTCGCGGTCGTGGTTGCCGTCGCCCAGGCTGAGGGGCCCGGAGCCGAGTACCGGAGCGCGAGGGCGGTCCGGGGTGACCCCGCGCCAGGGGGCGCGTTCAGAGAGGCGAGACTGGAGACCCTCTGGATCTTCTGGGCGGACTTCGAGGATGAGATCGGCGACAACGCCGGCTGGACGACGTACGACCGGTCGGGCACGCTCGACGCCGAGAACTACTGGCACCACGACACGATCCGCATCGGCGGGTTCGCGCACCTCGGGGACACCACCTGGTGGTGTGGAACCTACGCCGACTGCTGGCTCCAGCCGCGCGGCTACGGCAACGACTGGTTGCAGATCCTCGAAAGGAGCTTCCCGGAGATCGAGGCGAACACGGACCCCGGAGACCCGCTCTTCCTGGACTGGGACCAGCGGTTCGCGATGGAGCACAACTACGACTACGGCTACATCGACGTGTCGTCGGACGGGGGCTCGACCTGGACGACCGTCCACACCGTGACGAACCCCGGCTTCGCGTCGAAGCCAGGGCTGTCGCAGGACTGGGACAGCCCCGCCCACGGACACATGTCGCTCGACATGTCTTCCTTCGCGGGCACGACCATCGACCTGCGGTACCGCTTCGTGTCCGACGAAGCCTATTCCTCGGCGGACCAGTACAACAACGGGCCACCCAACAACTCGGTGCTGGACGGAGCCTGGCAGCTCGACAACATCACGTGGACCGGCCCCGGGGGCGCCTTCTGGCTCGACGACTGCGAGTCGGGCAACATGGGCTGGATCCACGACGACACGGTGGCCGCCGGCCAGACCGGGATCGTCTATTTCCGCGGACAGTTCGGCCTCGACTTCGTGACGGGCCGCGACTTCACGTGCGAGGACCGCCCGGTCGGAACCTGGATGATGGGGGCGGTCGACCCCTTCACCAGCACCATGGTCGACGGGCAGGCCTCGTGGCTCATGAGCCCTCCGATCGACATCAGCGGCGCGCCGAAGCTCGTCGCCCACTGGGACCAGTGGTGCGACATGCCTGCCACGTCCGGAGACGTCTGCAACCTGTCGCTTGCCTCTGACGACGTCTACGACTGCGTGACCGATCTCGGCGGGTTCGTGGACGAGGACCCCGGCTGGTGGTACGCGGATCCCGACTGGTACGAGGAGTGGGACGACTGGGACGCCTTCGCCGGAAACGACTGGCTGGCCATCCTCTGGCAGCAGCAGAACGACTCGCCGCCGGAGCCCGGAGCGCAGCACTGGGCGGGCCTGATCCTCAACATCCAGAAGGTCGGGATCCCCTCGGCCGACCCGAGCACCTCGTTCCTGGCGGACGACTGGAACTGGTACAATGACTGGTTCCAGGAGCAGCTGTCCGAGGCCATGCTCGATAGCGCGCGCCTGAAGGTGAAGGACGACGACGGTGTCGATGCGGTCGTCCTCATGGCCTCGAACGACGGCGGGACGACCTGGAGCACGTACGGTGGGCACAAGGAGGACCCGCAGAGCGACTGGTGGGTCATGCCGCCGCCCTCGGCGGAGATGCTGCCCGGCAGCGAGATCCGCCTCTACTTCGAGGCGACCGACGGGCTCGGCAACGTCTCGCTCTTCCCCGAGGAGGCGCCCGACCTGTGGTACGAGATGTCGATCCTGCCTCTCGAGGCGTCGGTCTCGAACCCGGGAATACTCATCGTCGACAAGCACGGAAGGCTCACCCCCGGAGAGACGCGGGCGACGGGCGGCGCCGGAGTCTCCGCCGTCACCAGGCCTCTGCCCAGCGCGGCGTCCGAGTCGTACTACGCCGAGATGCTCGGGATCCTCGGGTACGAGTACGAGGTCTACGACGTGGAGGTCCCCTCGGCAAGCTCGGTGCACTCGGACGGCCCGGACAGCGCAGGCTACAAGTACTACGACACGCAGATCTGGTGGACGAACGACTTCAACGCGTACACGGTCAAGCCACCCGACCAGGTGAATCTGATCAACTGGCTGAACGAGTCCGCGGCGGGGAAGGAGAGGAACCTGCTCCTCACCGGGAACGACATCGGCTTCGAGATCATCTCGACCGGCACCGAGACGCTCGGGTTCTACGGCACGTGGCTCGCGTCGGACTTTCTGGAGAACTCCGTCGGCGCGGTGCTCGTCGACAGCGTTCCGGGGGTGCTAGACAACGCGGGTGGCTTCGCGTTCATCACGCACGACGATGCCGAATTCATCATCCGCGGGGCCTGCCCGGTCCTGAACAAGTTCGACGTGATCGACATAGCGGGCGCGGCGGCAGGTGCGGAGCTGGTGGCCGACTACATCCGTCAGGACTCGGCGACGAAGCCCGCGGGTGTCGCGTACACGCACCCGACGATGGGCTACCAGACGGTGAACCTCGGGTTCGGCATGGAGTTCGTCATGGACGGCACGTACGACGGAGGCTCGTCCAACTACACGGCCGAGGGCTACTACAAGACCGGCATCCACGACCGCGTGAACCTCATGCAGAACATCATGACCTACTTCGCGAAGACCCCGTCTGGCAACGGAACGGGGATCGTCGACGGCGGGCCGAGGAACGAGCTCTCGCCGGCGTACCCGAACCCGTTCAACCCGGTCACCAAGATCGCGTACTCTGTGAAGGAGACCGGGCCCGTCGCGATCCGCGTGTACAACGCGGCGGGCAAGCTGGTGCGGACCCTCCTCACCGAGGAGCTCGAGGCGGGCGACTCGGGCGTCGTCGCGTGGGACGGCTCCGACGACGCGGGGGAGAGGTGCGCGAGCGGTGTCTACTTCTACCGGATCGAGGCGTCCGGGTTCAGCGCCTCCGGGAAGATGGTGATGCTGAAGTAGAACGCACATCTTCGCGCCCACGCGGCGCGCCGCAGGAACCGAGAGGGGACGGCACTTTGCCGTCCCCTCTTTCCTATAGAGAGACGCGCACTGATACCCGCCGAGGTCGAGTGATGCTCAGCCCCCTCCCGAATGCGTTCAAACCCCTTCGACTCAGGCGGTGTCTTATATTGCGGGAGCGCGCTTCGCGTTCGGGGCGCGTTCGCTTCGTGAGCATGGAATCGAGAAGTTGGTGCTACCGATGAGCACCCAGCGGTGAATGATGAGCGGATCACACGGTTTGTGGAAAGGGAGGTGACGGAGAGCATGCACAGCAAGCCTCTCGTCTTATTGGCGATCGCCTGCATCATGGCGATCACAGCGGCCGGGGCAGCGGGCAAGGGAGCGGAGGACACCGAGCTCAGAACCCAGTGGGGCGCGCAACCGACGACGTACTCGGGCGACGCGTTCAGGGGTGCGAGGCTGGAGACGCTCTGGATCTTCGACGCGAACTTCGAAGACGAATCCGGCGACAACGCAGGCTGGCAGGTGTTCGACAACAGCGGAACGGCAGCCGTGGCGAACTACTGGCACCACGACACGATCCGCATCAACGGGTTCGCACACCTCGGGGACAGCACGTGGTGGTGCGGGACGTACAACGCCTGCTGGAGACAGCCCCGGGGCTACGGCAACAACTGGATCCAGATCATGGAGCGGAGCTTCCCGGAGATCGAGGCCAACACGGATCCGGGCGACGACCTGTTCCTCGACTTCGACCAGCGCTTCGCGATGGAGCACGACTACGACTACGGGTACGTCGACATCTCCGACGACGGCGGTGGTTCGTGGACGACGGTCTATACCGCGAACAACCCGGGCTTCGCAGGGAAGCCGGGGCAGTCCCAAGGCTGGGACAGCCCGGCGTACGGCCACATCTCGCTCGACCTCTCGAGCTACGCCGGCCAGACCCTGGACATGAGGTTCCGGTTCGAGTCGGACGGCGCCTACTCGTCGGAGGACGAGCTGAACAACCCGCCGAACAACTCCGTCCAGGACGGCGCCTGGCAGCTCGACAACATCACGTGGGCCGGCCCTGGCGGCGACTTCTGGCTCGACGACGCCGAGTCCGGCTACCTCGGATGGGAGCGTCCGGACCAGCCGGCGTCCGGTCAGATAGGCGTGACCTGGTGGCGCGGGAGGTACGGCCTCGATTTCGTGACGGGCCGCGACTTCACGTGCACCGAGCGCGAGGTCGGCAGCTGGATGTACGCTCCGGTCGACCCGTTCACGAGCACGATGGTAGACAATGAGTGGGCGTGGCTGATGAGCCCGCCCATCGACGTGAGCGGAGCGCCGAAGCTCGTGGGGCGCTGGGACTTCTGGGTCGACGCGCCGCCGAGCACGGGCGACCTCTTCAACCTCTACCTAGCCTCCGACGACGTCACCGACTGCGTCCAGGACCCCGGCAGCTTCATCGACGAGGACCCGGGCTGGTGGTACGTCGAACCGCCGGGATGGTACGACGTCGACGACGACTGGGACGCGTTCGCGGGCAACAACTACCTGGCTGTCCTGTGGGCAGTCCGGAGCGACACGAGTGACGCGTCCGGGGCGCACTGGGGCGGCATGTTCCTCAACCGTCAGATGGTCGGCATCCCCTCGGGCGACGCCGGGACGGCATGGACGCACCACCAGTGGCTCGACTTCAACGACTGGTTCCAGGACGACCTCGACGAGGCGATGCTCGACTCGGCGTTTATATCCATCCGAGACGACGACGGCATCGATGCCGTCAACCTGATCGCGTCGAACGACGGCGGGACGACCTGGAGCACCTACGCCTGCAGCAGGCAGGACCCGAACGACCCCGAGAACTACTGGTGGATCGCGGGCCCGCCGGCGGCCGAGATGGTGCCCGGGAGCATCATCAGGTACTACTTCGAGGCGATCGACGGCGTGGGCAACATCGCCACCGATCCCTCCGACGCGCCCGACAGGCTCTACGAGATGTCGATCCTGCCGATCGAGGCGACGGTGTCGAACCCCGGCATCCTCCTCGTCGACAAGGTCGGCTACAGGACCGTCGGCGCGAACCGGAACTACGACTGGCGCGTCGAGGACTACTACGAGCACGCGCTCGAGATCCTGGGATACGAGTACGAGAAGTACGACGTAGAGGTCCCCTCGGGCAGCAGGCTCTCGGACGGTCCAGACCCGACGGGCATGAAGTACTACGACACCCAGATCTGGTTCTCGTGGTATCTCGCCCAGTACACGATGAATCCCCGCGACCAGAGGAACCTCGTCGAGTGGCTGAACCAGTCGGCCGTCGGCAAGGAGAGGAACCTCATGATCACGGGGAACAACATCGGCTTCGAGCTGATGGAGGTCGGCCGTGAGACGCTCGGGTTCTACTCGACTTGGCTCGCGTCCGACTACCTGGCCAACACGGTCGGCGCCGTGATGGTCGACAGCGTGCCGGGTCTCGAGGACTTCGCGGGCGACTTCGACTTCATGACGCACGACGACCAGGAAGCCATCATCCGAGGGGCGTGTCCGCTCCTGCACGACTTCGACGTCGTGGGGCTCTCGTCCGGCATGCCCGGGAACGAAGTCATCGCCGACTACATCAAGATGGACTCCGAGCGGCGGAACGCCGGCGTCGCCTACACGCACCCGACGATGGGGTACCAGACCGTGAACCTCGGGTTCGCGATGGAACAGGTCATGGACGGCACGTACGACGGCGGGTCGGCCAACTACACGCCCGAGGGCTACTACCACGACGGTCTCGAGGACCGCGTCGACCTGATGGAGAACATCCTGGCCTACTTCGCGAAGACCCCGACGGCCGACGGCACCGGGGTCGTCGACGGCGGGTACCGGAACGTGCTCTCCCAGGCGTATCCGAACCCGTTCAACCCGGTGACGAAGATCTCCTACAGCATCAGGGAGGCAGGGCCCGTCGCGATCCGCGTCTTCAACGCCGCCGGACGGGAAGTCCGCACGCTCCTTGAGAGCGAGCTCGACGCGGGCGCGGCCGGCTTCGTCGTCTGGGACGGAACGGACGGTGCGGGGAAGAGGTGCGCAAGCGGCGTCTACTTCTACCGGATCGAGGCGCCGGGATTCGCTGCCTCGAGGAAGATGGTGATGCTGAAGTAGCGGCCTCGCGGGATCGCCACATGCGCGATCGCGCGTCGCGCGACCGCGCACGGCGGAACCGCAACGAGCAGAGACACACCGAGGAACGGGGAGCCCGACAGGGCTCCCCGTTCTCTCTCTCCGCAGGGAACCGGCGGCTTTCAGAGGTGCACGGCGACCCGGGACGTTGTAGACTCGCGGATGTCTCGACTAGAACCGCGCAACCACACGGAGGAGAGCATGAAGCACGTGAAGCGGGGCGAGCGGGAGCCGAGGCCGGTCTCGGTCGAGGGTGCGTCGGGCGTGAGCAAGGCCGACCTCATCGCCAAGTCGGACGGGGCGCCGGGTGCCGTGATGCGGCTCTTCGAGATCGCGGCCGGCGGGAACACGCCCTTCCACGCGCACGACTGGGAGCACGTCGTCTACGTCCTCGAAGGGCAGGGAACACTGGAGACCCGAGGGAAGAGTACGGATTTCGGTGCGGGGGACACCATTCTGGTCGAGCCCGACGAGGAGCACAACTTCGTGAACCGGGGAGGGGAGCCGCTCAGGTTCCTCTGCGTCGTGCCCCTCAGGGGGGACGCCTAGGCCCTGAGGCCCCCTGAATCCGCTCACCGGGCGCAGAAAGTGCTTGCGCCCGGCCCGACCTTTGCATATACTGTCGTCCGGAGACATGAAGCCGCCTTTTAATCTAGCACTGCGAGGCTAGAAAGGGTGCGGAAGAACGAACGCAGAAGGACGGGCGGTCGCGAGCGTTAGCTCGCGGGGCCCGTTTTTGCGTTTGGCACCCGGCCTCGAGGAGGAGAGAGTGCGCTGGACCCGGAAGCACCTCCTTGGCCTCGAGGGGGTCGGGCGCGACGAGATCGTCGCGATCCTGGACGCCGCCGCGAAGTTCAGAGAGATCCTCGACCGTCCCGTCAAGAAGGTCCCCACCCTCAGAGGGATCACGATCGTCAACCTCTTCTTCGAGCCGAGCACTCGGACGCGCATGTCGTTCGAGCTGGCCGAGAAGAGGCTCTCCGCGGACACGCTCAACTTCGCTGCGTCGACCTCGAGCGTGAAGAAGGGCGAGACGCTCCGCGACACGGCGAGGAACATCGAGGCGATGATGGTCGACATGGTCGTCATGCGCCACCCGTCGCCGGGCGCCCCGCACTTCCTGACCCACCATCTCGACGCGTCGATCATCAACGCCGGCGATGGTCCACACGAGCACCCCACGCAGGCGCTCCTCGACCTCTTCACGATGCGCGAACGCCTCGGTGACCTCGACGGGAAGAGGGTCACGATCGTCGGCGACATCCTGCACTCTCGCGTCGCTCGTTCCAACGTCTGGGGACTCACGGCGCTCGGGGCCGAGGTCACGCTCTGCGGGCCGACGACGTTCATGCCCGTCGAGATCGAGAAGATGGGCGCGCGGGTATCGACCGATATCCGCGAGTCGACCGTCGACGCGGACGTCGTGAACGTCCTCCGCATCCAGCGGGAGCGACAGGAGGGCGGGTTCCTGCCGAGCCTCCGCGAGTACACGAACCTCTTCGGGATCACGGCGGAGCGCGTCGCCGGAATGAGACCCGACGTCGTCATCATGCACCCCGGTCCGATCAACAGGGGCGTCGAGCTGATGACCGACGTCGCCGACGGCGACCGGTCCGTCATCCTAGACCAGGTCACGAACGGAGTGGCCGTGAGGATGGCGATCATCTACCTGCTCTCCAGGGTACGCGCAGCGGAGAGAATCGAGGAGTCCGAGATCCTGGCGGAGGTAGGGTTATGAGGAAGATACTGATCACGGGCGGGCGGGTGATCGATCCCGCCACCCGCACCGACGACCACGTCGACGTCCTCCTGGCGGAGGGCCGAGTAGCGGAGTGGGGGAAGGGGATCGAGGCCGGCGGTGAGACGCTCACGGTCGACGTCGACGGCGCGATCGTCGCGCCGGGACTCGTCGACATGCACGTGCACCTGAGGGACCCGGGTCGGGAGGACGAGGAGACGATCGAGAGCGGAACGGCCGCGGCCGCGCACGGCGGCGTCACCGCGGTGGCCGCGATGCCGAACACCGAGCCCGCGATCGACACGCCGTCGTGGGTAGAGTACGTCCGCTCACAGGAGACGCCGATCGCGGTCTACCCGATCGCGGCGATCACGGTGGGCCGGGAGGGGAAGACCCTCACTGGGATGGCCGAGCTCGCGGAAGCGGGGGCGGTCGCCTTCTCCGACGACGGGAGCCCCGTCGTGAGCCCCACGGTCATGAGGCGCGCCCTCGAGTACGCCTCGATGGTCGGACTCCCGATCATCTCGCACTGCGAGGACCTCGATCTCAAGGGGTCGGGCGTCATGAACGAGGGGCTGGCCTCGACGCTCTCGGGCCTCCGGGGCATTCCGGCGGCGGCCGAGGAGGTCGCGGTCGCCCGCGACATCATCCTCGCGAGGACGACGGGCGCCAAGCTCCACATCGCGCACGTCTCGACGGAGGGATCGGTCGAGCTCGTGAGGAGGGCGAAGGAGGACGGGATAGCGATCACCTGCGAGACAGCCCCCCACTACTTCAGCCTGAACGACGACGACGTCAGAAGCTACGACACGAGCCTCAGGGTCAGCCCTCCGATCAGGAGCGCCGCCGACCTCGCGGCGATCAAGGTGGGCTTGGCCGACGGAACGATCGACGCCATCGCGAGCGACCACGCGCCGCACTCGGTAGAGGAGAAGCAGGTCGAGTTCGACGCCGCGCCCCCGGGCATGATCGGCGTCGAGACGCTCCTCCCGGTCACGCTCACGAACCTGGTCCAGTCAGGGACCGTCACGCTCGAGCGGGCGGTCGAGCTCCTCTCCACCGACCCCGCAAGCATCCTCAACATCCCGCACGGCACGCTCGAGGCGGGTTCGAGGGCCGACGTCACGGTGTTCGACCCCGACTGGGCGTGGGAGGTCACGGCGGACTGGTTCCGATCGAAGTCGAAGAACTCGCCCTTCATCGGGCGCACACTCCAGGGCAGGGTAATCCTGACCATCTCAGAAGGGAAGATCGTCTTTGAGGAGAACGCCACTTCCGACAACGACGATGGCGAGGCTCACGCGGAAGGTGAGCATCGACCCGAGGAACTACCTGTTCACGTTTGAGGTCGACCGGCGATTCCCGAAGCCTCTGCCGGGGCAGTTCGTGCAGGTGGCCTCGTCGATCGAGCTAACGCTGAGGCGTCCGTTCTCGGTGGCCGGCGCGTCGAGGCCGGGCGAGGTCGAACTCCTGGTCGAGCTCAGGGGGAAGGGAACGCGCACCCTGGCCGCGAGGCACGAGGGGTCGACCGTGTCGCTCCTCGGTCCCATGGGGAACACGTTCAGCGAACCGTCGACCGGTGAGGTCGCGGTCCTGGTCGCGGGAGGGATCGGCGTCGCGGGACTCAGATACCTCGCGCACGAGCTAGCGGAGGAAGGCAAGCGGCTCGTCATCCTCGTCGGGGCGCGGACGCGCGACGCGCTCCTTCTGGGCGACCTCCTTCCTTCGGCGACCGAGGACGATAGGGTCCGGGTCGCATTCTCGACCGACGACGGGAGCGCGGGGCACTGGGGCACGGTGTGCGAGCTCCTCGAGAGCGAGCTCGACGCGCTCGGCGAGGACCGCATCGCGAGCCCCAGGCTCTACTGCTGTGGGCCGCCGGCGATGCTCCGGGAGGCCGCGGCGATCGCTGCCGCGCGGGAGATCCCCTGCGAGGTCCTCCTCGAGGAGATCATGGCCTGCGGAACCGGAGCCTGCAGGGGATGCGTCGTCATGACGAAGCACGGATACCGCACGGTCTGCTCGGACGGTCCCGTCTTCGACGCAGCGGAGCTCGTCTTCGAGGAGGCGCCGAATGCCTGATCTCAGAGCGACACTCGGCAGGCTCAGGCTCTGTAACCCGACCGTCCTCGCGTCGGGGACGGTGGGATACGGCCCCGAGTACGCCTCTCTCATCGACTACACGACGGTCGGCGCCATCGTGACGAAGACGATCACGCCCGAGCCGCGCGCGGGGAACGCGCCCCCGCGGCTCAAGGAGACGCCCGGCGGACTCCTGAACGCGATCGGCCTCGAGAACGTCGGACTCGAGCGATTCCTCTCGGAGAAGCTCAGGGAGGTCGCGACCGTGCCCGCCGCCCTCATCGCGAGCGTCGCGGGCTTCACTGTGAACGAGTACGCGGAGCTGACCGGCGCCGTCACGGCCCGCGAGGAGATCGACGCCGTCGAGCTCAACATCTCGTGCCCGAACGTCGAACGCGCAAGGCGTCCCGTCTGGGACGACCCCGAGGCGGTCGCGGAGATCACGCGGGCGGCGCGCGCGACGACGGAGAAGACGCTCCTCCTCAAGCTCTCTCCGAACACGGCAGACATCCTGAGCGTCGCGGAGGCGGGGGAGGCGGCGGGCGCGGACGCACTCGTCGTCGCGAACACGCTCAGCGGCATGCGGATCGACGTAGAGGCCGGGACGCCGTCGCTCGGGAACACGACCGGCGGGCTCTCGGGGCGCGCGCTCCTCCCGGTCAACCTCGCGAACGTCTGGAAGATTGCGGGATCGGTGTCGATCCCGATCGTCGGCTCGGGCGGGATCGCGGACCCCGGGGACGCCCTCGAGTATATCCTGGCGGGCGCGTCGGCGGTCCAGATCGGAACGGCCCTCTTCGCTGATCCGGAAGCGCCTGGGCGAATCGTCGACGGCCTGGCCGAGTACATGCGGGCGCACGACATCGAATCGATAGAGGGATGCACAGGACTGGCAAGGAAGGAGAAGGAGCGAGAATGGCAGCGAACAACAGCAGACTGATACTAGCCCTCGACGTCCCCACCCGCGCTCGGGCGATCGAGCTCGCGGGCCAGACGGGAGAGTACGTCTCCCACTTCAAGGTCGGGAGCCGGCTCTTCACGTCCGAGGGGCCGTCGCTCGTGCGCGAGATCAAGGACGCGGGCTACGGGGTGTTCCTGGACCTCAAGTTCCACGACATCCCCAACACGGTCGCAGAGGCGGCCACCGCCGCGACGGCGCTCGGCGTCGACATGTTCGACGTCCACGCGTCGGGCGGCCTCGACATGATGGAGGCCGCGGTCGAGGCGAGCCGCGAGGAAGCGGAGCGGATGGGAATAGCGCCGCCCAAGATCCTCGCGATCACGGTCCTGACGAGCAGGCCCTCGACCGTGGAAGAGGTGCTGGCGCTCGCGGAGCGCGCGAGGGCGGCGGGCGTCCACGGCGTCGTCTCGTCGGCGTGGGAGGCGAAGGCGATCCGGGAGAACATGGGGACCGACTTCCTCATCGTGACGCCGGGCATCAGGCCCGCGTGGTCGGCGAAGAACGACCAGCGGCGAGTCGCGACGCCCGAGGTCGCGATCGCGAACGGAGCGGACTACATCGTCGTCGGCCGTCCGATCAGGAACGCCGAGGACCCGACCGGCGCGGCGAAGATCATCATCGACGAGATGGCACCAGCGGAGGTGCCCCAGTGAGCACAGCAACGACCCAGCGAGCGGTAGACCTCATGCTCCAGGCGGGCGCCCTCATGAAGGGCCACTTCAGGCTCACCTCCGGCCTCCACAGCGACGAGTACTGCCAGTGCGCCAAGGTCCTCGAGCGCCCGGAGATCGCGGGCGAGCTCGGGCAGATGCTCGCGGACCGCTTCCGGGACGAGAAGGTCGACGTCGTGGTCTCGCCGGCCATCGGCGGCATCGTCATCGGCTACGAGGTGGCGAGGGCCCTCGGGGTCCGGGCCATTTGGGCCGAGCGGGACGGCGGAAGCATGACCCTGAAGCGCGGGTTCCGGTTGACACAGGGGGAGCGCGCCCTCATCATCGAGGACGTCGTGACCACGGGGGGCTCCGTGAAGGAGGTCGCCGCGGTCGTGGCCGACTCGGGAGCGGACCTCGTGGGCTTCGGGTTCATCATGGACCGGAGCCGCGAGCCGATGAACCTCCCGGCGCGCACGGAAGCGCTCCTCGAGGGGCGCAAGATGAAGACGTACCAACCGGACGACTGCCCTCTCTGCTCTGAGGGAATCCCGATCGAGAAACCGGGGAGCCGTCCGGTTCAGTCGTAGAGCGACGCGCGCGACACGCGCCGGCGCCTCGGAACCAGAAACACCTCGCCGCGTACGGATCGAACAGCCGAATACCACACGACGCACCGAGCCCGTAAAGGAGGTCTCGATGGGGTTCTATATTGGTCGAGGACGCAAGGCCAGAAGAGCGTTCGGCTTCGACGAGGTCGCCATCGTTCCGGGAAGGGTGACGATCAACCCGGAAGAGGTCGACACGACGTGGGAGCTCCGTGACCTCAAGTTCCCCGTGCCGATCCTGGCCGCGGCCATGGACGGCGTCGTCGACACGAGGATGGCGATCGAGATGTCGAAGCTCGGCGGTCTCGGCGTCCTCAACCTCGAGGGAGTTCAGACTCGCTACTGCGAGCCCGATAAGGTCCTCGACGAGATCGCGAGCGCGGGTCCGGACGTCGCGACCCAGCTCGTGCAGAAGCTCTACTCTCCTCCGATCCAGGAAGAGCTCATCGCGAAGCGGATCGAGGAGATCAAGGACGGGGAGGCGGTGGCGGCGGTGTCGTGCACCCCGATGGCGGCGGCGAAGTACGGGAATCTGGCGGAGGAGGCGGGTGCGGAGATCTTCGTCGTGCAGTCGACGGTCGCGACGATCGACCACATCTCGACCGAGTACGAGACGCTCGACCTCGAGTCGTTCATCGACTCGATGTCGATCCCGGTCATCGTCGGGAACTGCGTCACCTACGACGTGACGCTCGACCTCATGCAGGCGGGAGCGGATGCGGTTCTGATCGGCGTCGGCCCCGGCGCGGCGTGCACGACGCGCGGCGTCCTCGGGATCGGCGTCCCGCAGGTCACCGCGACCGCGGACGCGGCCGCGGCGCGCGACCTCTTCTACAAGAGGACCGGCAAGTACGTCCCGATCATCACCGACGGCGGCATGGACACCGGCGGCGACGTCTGCAAGGCGTTCGCTTCGGGCGGCGACGCCGTCATGATCGGGTCGGCCATGGCACGCGCGAAGGAGGCGCCCGGGCGCGGGTACCACTGGGGAATGGCGACGCCGCACGTGAACCTGCCGCGCGGCGCGAGGGTCAAGACTGGAACGAGCGGGACGCTCGAGGAGATCATCGTCGGACCGGCGAGGACTGACGACGGGACGCAGAATCTCCTCGGCGCGATCAAGACGTGCATGGGATCGGTCGGCGCGAAGAACATCTTCGAGCTTCAGCAGGCGGAGCTCATTATCGCCCCGTCGATCCGCTCCGAAGGCAAGCTCATGCAGCGGGCGCAGCAGGTCGGGATGTGGAGGTAGCGTGGCGGAACGAGGAGGGAGCGGCGCGGCCGGAGCGGCGGCGACGGCCGACCGGGGCGCGGAAGGGATGGGAAGCGTGAAGAGAACCCGCGTCGTCATCCTCGACTTCGGGTCGCAGTACACGCACCTGATCGCGCGGCGCATCCGCGAGTGCGGGGTCTACTCCGAGGTCCTGAGGTTCGACGCGGCATCGGCGGAGATCGCCGAGAGCACGGGCGCGATCGTGCTATCGGGAGGCCCCTCAAGCATCTACGACGAGGACGCCCCGAAGCCCGATCCGGCGATCTACGACCTGGGCGTCCCGGTCCTCGGGATCTGCTACGGCATGCAGGCGATGTCCGAGGCACTCGGGGGGAAGGTCGCGCGCGGAACGACGCGCGAGTACGGCCCGATGGGGTTCAGCCCGGAAGGCGAGCACAGGCTCTTCGACGGGCTCGCCGAGTCGAACCAGGTCTGGATGAGCCACGGCGACGAGGTCGTCGCGCCGCCGGACGGGTTCGAGGTCCTGGGCCGGAGCGCCGACGGGAAGATCGCGTCGATCGGCTCGGACGAGCGCAAGCTCTACGGGCTCCAGTTCCACCCGGAGGTCGTCCACACGGAGCGCGGGAAGCGGCTCCTCGAGAACTACGTACACGGGATCGCGGGGATACCCTCGAACTGGTCGCCCGAGTCGTTCGTCGAGGAGGCCATCGAGGCGATCCGGGCCGAGGTCGGCGACTCGACGGTCGTCTGCGCGCTCTCGGGCGGCGTCGACTCGTCGGTGATGTCGGTGCTCATCCACCGCGCGATCGGCGACAGGCTCGTCCCGATCTTCGTCGACAACGGCGTGCTCAGGAAGAACGAGGAGCACGACGTCATCGGCCGGCTCGCTGGTGGCCTGGGCCTCAAGGTCGACAAGGTCGACGCACGCGAGCGCTTCCTCACGAAGCTCGCAGGCGTCGAGGACCCCGAGAGGAAGCGCAAGATCATCGGCACGGAGTTCATCCGCGTCTTCGAGGAGGAAGCGAACAGGATCGGCGGCGTCGAGTACCTCGCGCAGGGGACGCTCTACCCGGACGTCATCGAGAGCGTCTCCGTGAAGGGCCCGTCCGCGACGATCAAGAGCCACCACAACGTGGGCGGGCTCCCCGAGCGCATGCACCTCAAGCTCATCGAACCCCTGAAGACGCTCTTCAAGGATGAGGTCAGGAAGGTCGGCGCCGAGCTCGGCATCGATCCCGACATCCTCGGGCGGCACCCGTTCCCGGGGCCCGGGCTCGCGGTCCGGATACTGGGCGAGGTCACGGCTGAGCGCGTTGCGCTGCTCCAGGAGGCGGACGCCATCGCGATCGAGGAGATAAGGAACGCGGGGCTCTACGACGACATCTGGCAGGCGTTCGTCGTGCTCCTGCCGGTCAAGACCGTGGGCGTCATGGGCGACGAGCGGACGTACGAGCATGTGGTCGCCGTCCGCGCGGTCCACTCGCTCGACGGAATGACCGCGCACTGGTTCCCGATGCCGCACGAGGTCCTCGAGAGGATGTCGGCGAGGATCATCAACGAGGTCAGGGGAGTCAACCGCGTCTGCTACGACATCAGCTCGAAGCCGCCCTCGACGATCGAGTGGGAGTAGGACGCCGCCCAGGGGCGGCAGTGGAGACGACATGATCGAGAGATACTCGACACCCGAGATGACCGCCGTGTGGGACGAGCGCGTCAAGCTCGCCCTCTGGGTCAAGATCGAGATCGAGGCCGTGAAGGCGTGGGCCGAGCTCGGAATGGTACCCCCGGACGCCGCGGAGAGGATCGAGAAGAAGGCTTCGGTCTCCATCGAGCGCATGAAGGAGCTAGAGGAGGAGACGCACCACGACGTGATCGCGTTCCTGAAGGCGGTGGGCGAGGAGGTGGGGGAGGACGCGCGCTACATCCACGCCGGCATGACGTCGTCGGACATCCTCGACACGACGATCGCCGTCCAGATCTCGCGGTCCGGCCAGCTCGTCCTCGAGGAGCTCGACGCCCTCACGGCGGCCGTCCGCGACCTCGCGCTCGAGCACAGGGCGACGCCCGTCATCGGGCGGTCGCACGGCGTCCACGCCGAGCCGATGTCCCTGGGCTTGAAGTTCGCCTACTGGTGGGACGAGCTCTGCCGGGCGGGCGACACGCTCGCGCTCGCCGTCGGGAGCGCCGCGGTCGGGAAGCTCTCCGGAGCGGTCGGCACGTACGCCAACCTCGACCCCGGGATCGAGACGCGCGTCATGAACGCGCTCGGCATACGTGCGGCGGGCATCTCCTCCCAGATCGTCTCCCGCGACCGGCACGCGCGCTACCTCTCGGCGCTGGCGCTCCTCGGGAGCGTGATCGCGAGGCAGGCGCTCGAGATCAGGCTCCTCGCCCGGACCGAGACGAGCGAGATCCTCGAGGGGTTCGGGAAGAAGCAGAAGGGGAGCTCGGCCATGCCGCACAAGAAGAACCCCATCAAGTGCGAGCAGATGTGCGGCCTCGCGAGGCTCCTCAGGTCGAACGCCGCGGCAGGACTCGAGAACATCGAGCTCTGGCACGAGCGCGACATCTCGCACTCGTCGGTCGAGCGCGTGATCCTGCCAGACAGCTCGATCCTCGCGCACTACATGATCCGGAAGTTCACGAGCGTCGTGCGGGCGCTCGACATCCGTCCGCAGCGGATGCTCGACAACCTGATGGCGACCGAGGGTCTCTTCTTCTCCGGGACGGTCCTCACGAAGCTCGTGTGGGCGGGCCTCTCCAGGGACGAGGCCTACGACCGAGTGCAGGCGGCCGCGATGGCCGCAAGGGAGAAGCACTCGACGTTCCGCGAGGAGATCGAGAAGGACGAGCGTGTGCTCGAGCTCCTGGGGCGCGACGGCCTCGCCGACGCGTTCCTTCTGGAGCGGCACCTCGAGAAGACCGACGCCGTGTTCGAGCGCCTCGGGCTGACGGAGATGGCGGAGGAGAACGAAGCCGAGAGAGAGGCCGCGCTCGAGAAGGTCATCGCGGGCGCCGCCAGCGACGACGGGTCAACACCGACGGGGGAGGAATCGAACTGATGAAGAAGACGAAGCCGCTCTACGAGGGAAAGGCCAAGGTCCTCTGGGAGACAGACTCCGCGGGTCACATGGTCCAGGAGTTCAAGAACGACGCGACGGCCTTCGACGGCACGAAGCACGAGGTCGTCCAAGGCAAGGGCAGCTTCAACAACAGGATCTCGTCGCACCTCTTCCGCCTTCTCGCGAAAGCCGGGGTCCGGACGCACTTCGTCGAGGAGATCAGTGACACGGAGATGATCGTCGAGAGGCTCGACATGCTCAAGGTCGAGGTGGTCGTCCGGAACATCGCGGCGGGTTCGATGGTGCGGCGCCTCGGAGTCGAGGAGGGCCGGAAGTTCGACCCGCCGATCGTCGAGTTCTACCTCAAGGACGACGACCTGCACGACCCGATCCTCGCCGAGGAGCACGTCCGCGCGCTCGAGCTCGCGACGCCCGACCAGATCGAGACCATGAAGCGGAGCGCGCTCACGGTGAACGACGTCCTCGGGGGCTTCCTCAAGGAGAAGGGCATCGACCTCGTCGACTTCAAGCTCGAGTTCGGGACGAAGGACGAGGAGCTCGTCCTCGGTGACGAGATCTCGCCCGACACCTGCCGCTTCCACGACAGCAAGACCGGCAGGATCATGGACAAGGACAGGTTCCGCCAGGACCTCGGAGGGTTCATGGAGGCCTACGGGGAAGTCCTGGACCGCGTGAGTTCGTAGACCGGGTGAGCACCCGGCGGCGACGCCGGGGAGCGAGGGGAGACCTCTTGCTGGACGCGTGGAACGAGGAGTGCGGCATCTTCGGGGTCGCGGGCAACCCCGACGCCGCGAGGTTCACCTACCTCGGGCTCTACGCCCTGCAGCACCGGGGGCAGGAGAGCGCGGGCATCGTGACGTGGGACGGCCTCCGGGCCTTCCAGCACAAGGCCATGGGGCTCGTCAACCACGTCTTCCACGACGAGGCGATCCTCGACAGCCTGCCGGGCCACGTCGCGCTCGGGCACGTCCGCTACTCGACGACGGGGCAGAGCAAGCTCGACAACGCGCAGCCCATCCTCGTCCGGTTCCGCGGCGGGCCAATCGCGGCGGCGCACAACGGGAACCTCGTCGACTCGGACCGCGTGCGCTCGAACCTCGAGGCGAACGGCTCGATCTTCCGGACGACGACGGATACCGAGACGATCCTCCATCTCGTCGCGCGCGCCTACGCCAGACGCTCCACGCGCACAGTCGAGGACATCCCCGAGGTTCTGCGAGAGGCGCTGGCCGACGTCGAGGGAGCATACTCGCTCCTCCTCATGATCGACGGCCGGCTCGTGGCCGTCAGGGACCCGCGCGGCTACCGGCCGCTGTGCTTCGGGAAGCTCAGGAGCGGGGGATGGGTCGTGGCCTCCGAGAGCTGCGCGCTCGACATCGTCGACGCGGAACTCGAGAGGGAGGTGAGGCCGGGCGAGATCCTCATCCTGAACGGGCCGGAACCGATCTCCGCGCGGCTCGAGCCGGAGGAGCACCCCCGGTCCCACTGCATCTTCGAGTACATCTACTTCGCGAGGCCCGACTCGTTCATGGGCGGGGTCTCGGTCGACCACGTCCGGAGAAACCTGGGCAGGCACCTCGCGCTCGAGCACCCGGTGCAGGCCGACTTCGTGTTCTCGGTCCCCGACTCGAGCAACTCCTCGGCGATGGGCTACAGCGAGGAGTCGGGGATCCCCCTCGAGATCGGCCTCATCAGGAACCACTACATCGGGCGGACGTTCATCCATCCGAGGCAGTCCGTCCGCGACTTCGGCGTACGGATCAAGTACAACCCGGTGGCCGACACGCTCGCCGGGCGCCGCGTCATCGTCGTCGACGACTCGATCGTCCGCGGCACGACGAGCCAGAAGCTCATGCGCATGATCCGCGCGGCGGGCGCCAGGGAGATCCACCTCCGCGTCGCGTCGCCTCCGATCAGGTTCCCGTGCTTCTACGGGATCGACACACCCACGAGGGAGGAGCTCGTGGCGGCCTCCAACGAGGTCCCGGCGATCGCCGAGTTCATCGGCGTCGATACCCTGGGCTACCTCTCGTTCGACGGCCTCCTGAGCTCGGTGCCGCCGCCCAGAGAGAACTACTGCGTCGCCTGCTTTGACGGAAGCTACCCGCACAAGTGCGTCCTTGAGACCGGCGTTGCCGCAGCCGCGGATGGGAGATGCGCCTGATGAGCGTGAAGAGAGCACTGATCAGCGTCTCGGACAAGACGGACGTGGTCGAGTTCGCGAAATCCCTCCAGGACATGGGCGTCGAGATCGTGTCGACGGGAGGGACGTGCAGGGTCCTGAACGCGGAGGGGGTCTCGTGCCGCGAGGTCTCGGACCTCACCGGCGCGCCGGAGATCCTCGGGGGCAGGGTGAAGACCCTCCACCCGCGGATCCACGGGGCGATCCTCGCGCAGCCGAAGAAGGAGAGCCACGTCGCCACGCTCGAAAAGGAGGGCATCGAGTCCATTGATATGGTCGTCGTGAACCTCTACCCGTTCGAGAAGGTCGCCGCGGCGGCCGGCTCCACGCTCGACGAGGCGCTCGAGCAGATCGACATCGGCGGGGTCACCCTCCTCAGGGCCGCCGCCAAGAACTTCGAGAACATCGTCGTCGTGAGCGAGCCCGCGCAGTACTCGTGGATCACCGAGTTCCTCTCGGGAGACGGCGAGGTCCCGCTCGACGCGCGGCGGAAGCTGGCGGTGCAGGCGTTCGCCGCTACCAGGAACTACGACCGCGCCATCCACAAGTACCTCGCCGGCGCCGCCGACCCGCACGTCGACTTCCCCGACTTCCTGAACCTCGAGTACGAGAAGACCGCCGACACGCGCTACGGGGAGAACCCCCACCAGAAGGCGGCCGTCTACCACACGAGGGCGCGGGACAGGGAGCCGTCGGTCGTCACGTCCGAGCAGCTCTCCGGCAAGGAGCTCTCCTACAACAACTACATGGACCTGGACGCGGCGCTCGCGATCGTGAGGGAGTTCCCCGAGCCAGCGGCGGCGGTAATCAAGCACGCGACGCCCTGCGGGGTCGCGTCGGCACCGACGATCGCGAAGGCCTACGAGAGGGCGCTCGCGTGCGACCCGATCTCGGCGTTCGGGAGCATCATCGCGCTCAACCGGAGCGTCGACATGGAGGTCGGGACGCTCATCCACGAGACGCGCTTCGTCGAGGCCGTGATCGCTCCGGACTACTACCGGAACGCGCTCGAGCTCATGCGCGCGAAGAAGAACCGGAGGCTCATCCGCGCGTACTTCCCCGACATCACCGACATCCACCTGAAGCCCGAGCGGCAGATGCGCTCGCTCCTCGGGGGAGGGCTCCTCGTCCAGGACGTCGACATCGAGGACGTGCGGGCCGACGAGCTCCGGACCGTGACCGAGCGCGAGCCCACTGACGAGGAGATGAAGTCGCTCCTCTTCGCGTGGCGCGTCGTGAAGCACGTGCGCTCGAACGCGATCGTCCTCGCGAAGGACACGGAGACGGTCGGCATCGGCGCGGGCCAGATGAGCCGCGTCGACGCGAGCGTCCTCGCCGTCTGGAAGGGTGGCGACAGGGTCAGGGGGTGCGTGATGGGCTCGGACGCCTTCTTCCCGATGAGGGACGCGGTCGACGCCGCGGCCGAGGCCGGGATCACGGCCATCATCCAGCCCGGAGGGTCGAAGGGCGACGAGGACGTCATCAAGGCGGCGAACGAGAAGAACATCGCGATGGTATTCACGGGACTCAGACACTTCAGGCACTAGGCAGGGGCCCGGGGCCCCGCCGGAACGAGGCGAGACGATCATGGAGAGAGACGAGAGGCCACTGGTCGCGATCGTGATGGGGAGCGATTCCGACCTTCCGACGATGCGCGAGACGGGAAACATGCTCGAGAAGCTGGGTGTCCGCTACACGACGCGGATCACCTCTGCCCACAGGTCGCCGAAGCGCACGCACGCGCTCGCGGAGTCGCTCGAGGACGACGGGATCGAGGTGGTGGTGGTCGGGGCGGGCCTCGCTGCGCACCTGGCAGGCGTGATCGCGGGCGTCACGACGCTCCCGGTCATCGGCGTGCCGATGGAGGGCGGAAGCCTCAGAGGGATCGACGCGCTCTACTCGACCGTGCAGATGCCGGGCGGCGTCCCTGTGGCGACCATGTCGATCGGGAAGCACGGGGCGAAGAACGCCGGCATCTTCGCGGCGCAGATCCTTGCCCTCAAGGACGCACCCCTCAGGAAGCGGCTCAAGGCGTTCAAGGAAGAGCTCGAGCGCTCGGTCGAGGAGAAGGACCGCGCCATGGCGAGGGACCTCGCGGCGGCGGGCGCGACGAACGACACCACGGAAGAGAGAGATCGATGAGCAGCATCGTCATTGTGGGAGCTCAGTGGGGCGACGAGGGCAAGGGCAAGATCACGAACGGCCTGGCCTCGAACGCCAACATGGTCGTGCGGTTCCAGGGCGGAAGCAACGCCGGGCACACCGTCGACGTGAACGGCGAGCCGGTTGTCTTCCATCTCCTTCCGTCCGGAATCTCCGTGCAGGGCGTGCTGTGCGTGATCGGCCCCGGGGTCGTCGTGGACCCGCTCGGCCTCGTCGAGGAGATCGACGGCGTGCGGTCGAGGGGTATCGAGGTCGGCGAGAACTTCCTCATCGACGTCGGCGCGCACATGGTGATGCCCTATCACAGGGCCGTCGAGGCCGCGGAGGAGGAGTCCCGCGGCGGCAGCGCCATCGGGACGACGCGCAAGGGGATAGGACCGGCGTACTCGGACCGCTACTCGCGGGAAGGACTTCCCATCGGGATGCTCGCGTCGTTCGGCGAGTTCGAGGAACGCCTCAGAGCGATCGCCGCCCGCAAGAACGAGATCCTCACGAGGCTGCACGGGGCGGAGCCGCTCGACATCGACGCGATCGTCGACGACATGCGGCGTGCCGCCGACAGGCTCGTGCCTCATCTGGCGGACACGCCGGACCTCGTTCGCGAGGCGGTCGCCTCGGGCTCGAACGTCATCTTCGAGGGCGCGCAGGGCACGCTCCTCGACATCTCGTTCGGGACCTACCCGTACGTCACCTCGTCGCACACGTCGGCCGCAGGGGTCGCCCCGGGAACCGGCGTCCCTCCGTCGATGGTGGGGGAGGTCCTCGGCGTCGCGAAGGCGTACATCACGAGGGTCGGGGCGGGTCCGTTCCCGACCGAGCTGCCTGACGGCGAGGGCGAGACGATCAGAGATCGCGGCCAGGAGTACGGCGCGACGACGGGGAGGCCCCGCCGATGCGGCTGGCTCGACATCGTCGCGCTACGATACGCGATCGGGGTGAGCGGGATGGATCGGCTCATCATCACGAAGCTCGACGTGCTCGACGCCTTCGAGACGATCCCGATCTGCGTGCGGTACAGGATCGACGGGGTCGAGACGGACCGCTTCCCGAGAAGCGCCGTGGAGCTCTCGCGCGCCGAGCCCGTCTATGAGGAGATGCCCGGCTGGCAGGCCGACACGACGGCCGCCCGCAGGCACGACGACCTGCCGCCCGAGGCGATGGCCTACCTCAGGCGCATCGAGGAGCTGACGGGCGTCCCCGTCGCCGCGGCCTCGGTCGGCGCCGCGGCCCACGCGGTCGTGCAGTTCGCGGAGATCCTCTAGCCCGACGACCCCGCCCTCCGGAGCCCATCGGCCCGGAACGTCGCTCCCACGGGACTCAGACAGGCGGCGCTTCGCGCCGAACTCGTCCGCGGGAGCGACGTTCCGCGCCACCAATCCCCCCGAAGAAGCCCGGACCGCCATGCTGAGAACGCCCGATGAGCTCGAACGTACGCTGGGCCGGATCGACGGCCGCGGCTACCGCGCCTACAAGGACATCCAGGGCTCCTACGACTTCCCCGGATTCACCCTCCACATCGATCACGTCCAGGGCGACCCGTTCGCGGCGCCGAGCCGCGTGAGGATCGTCGTCGCGCAGGACCGGGCGGGGTTCCCGACCGCCGTCCGCGACACGCCGGAGAGGAACCGGGCCCTCTGCCATTTCCTCACGATGGCGGTCGCGCGCGCGTGCGACGACGCGTCGAGGCGCTCGGGGAGCGGGAAGAGCGGGCTCGTCACGGTCGACCGGGCGGGGCAGGAGGTCCTCGAGCGGACGTCGGTGAACGTCGACGGCCAGGCCGTCGAGGCGCGCATCACGGTGGGACTCCCCGCGGCCGGACGGCGCATCCTCGGAAGACAGGCAGCCGCGATCCTCCTCGACCTGATGCCGCGCGTCGCCCGCGACGCGCTCGTTGCATCGAGCCTCGATGCCGCGGCGCTCGAGCGCCACGTGCGGACAGTCGAGGACCAGACCGTCCTCCGCGACTCCCTCCGGGGGCAGGGCATCGTCGCGTTCGTCGGCGAGGGCTCGATCCTCCCAAGGAGGAGCGGCGTCGACCCGAGGCCGATGGGGAAGGGCGCCGTCCCGTTCGAGTCGCCGGAGTCGCTCCGGCGGTCGTTCGACCTTCCGGGCGCCGGGAGCGTGACCGGCATGGGCGTGCCCGAGGGCATCACGCTCATCGTCGGCGGCGGGTACCACGGGAAGTCGACCCTCCTCGCCGCGATCGAGCTCGGCGTCTACGACCACGCACCGGACGACGGGCGCGAGATGGTCGCGACCGTCCCGGACGCCGTCAAGATCAGGGCGGAGGACGGACGGAGCGTCCAGGGCGTCGACATCTCGCCGTTCATCACGAACCTCCCGTTCGGCGCCGACACCGCGAGCTTCTCGACGGAGGACGCGTCGGGGAGCACGTCGCAGGCGGCGAACATCGCCGAGGCGCTGGAGTGCGGGACGTCGCTCCTCCTCATCGACGAGGACACGTCCGCCACGAACTTCATGATCCGCGACCACCGCATGCAGGAGCTCGTCGCGAAGGACAAGGAGCCGATCACGCCCTTCATCGACAAGGTCCGCCAGCTCCACGACGAACGCGGCGTCTCGACGATCGTGGTGGTCGGCGGTGTCGGCGACTACTTCGACGTCGCGGACACCGTCGTCATGATGGACAGCTACCGGCCGGTCGACGTGACCGACCAGGCGAGGGCGATCGCCGCGAAGTACGCGGCCGAGCGAGCGCGCGAGGGAGGGGAGACCTTCGGCCGCGTGTCGGCGCGGGCGCCGGTCCCCGGAAGCCTCGACCCGCGGCGCGGGAAGCGCCCCGAGAAGGTCGACGCGAAGGGGATCTCGACCATCCTATTCGGCCGGACGACCCTCGACCTCTCGGGTCTCGAGCAGCTGGTCTCGGTCTCCCAGACGAGGGCGATCGGGGACTCGCTCGTCCTCATGATGAAGCGGTTCATGGACGGGAAGACCACGGTCGCCGAGCTCCTCGACCTGCTCGAGCGCCAGTTCGACGAGAACGGGCTGGACGCGCTGTCCCCCAGGAAGCTCGGATCGTACGCGAGGCCCCGCAGGCAGGAGGTCGCGGCGGCGCTCAACCGCCTCAGGACGCTCCGGATCGGCCAGGTCGGGTAGCGGGGCCGAGCCGGGCCACGTGCCTCCAGCAATGATTTCCGCTTGACCCCGAAAGACCCCTCGGAATAGGATGGGCCACCGTTGCCGGGCCCGGCGCCGCACGGACCCGCTCGCACACCGCATCAGCGCATCACGCCCGGCTGACCGAGTCACCGGAGGCTCTCCGATGGCCAGCATTCAGGACGGTCACGACGACAGGGAGATCGCCCTCGACCGCGTCGGAGTCGTCAACGTCGTCTACCCCGCGACCGTGCCCGAGCGCGGGGGAGGGGTCCGGTCGACGGAGGCCACGTTCGCCCTCTTCGGAGAACTGGCCGAGGACGCACGGGGCACGCATCTCAGCCGCTTCGTCCGCGTCCTCCAGTCCGACGAGAGGATCCTCGAGCCGGAGCACCTCGAGAGACTGCTCTCGTCGCTCCGCGACGCCCTCGGCTCCGCGTCGGCATCGGCGGAGGTCGAGTTCACGTACTTCGTCCCGAAGGTCTCGCCCGTCTCGGGCGAGAAGAGCCTGCTCGCGTGCGAGGCCTCGTACGAGGCGACCCTCGGTGCCGGCAGCACCGGCGGCGCGGGCGCCGCGGGCTTCGACGTCGTCCTCACCGTCGACGTGCCCGTCATGACCGTCTGCCCGTGCTCGCTCGAGCTGACCAGCGGACCCGCGCACACCCAGCGCGGCCACGTGGCTGTCTCCGTGAGATTCAACGGGCAGGTCTGGATCGAGGAACTCGTGGAGCTGGCGGAAGACTGCGCGAGCGCGCCCATGTTCCCCATCCTCAGAGGGGAGGACGAGCGCGCGGTCCTCGAGGCGGCGTACGCCAAGCCCGTGTTCATCGAGGACCTCGTCCGCTGCGTCGCCGAGCGGCTGGACTCCGACGTACGTGTGACGTGGTACCGCGTGGAGGCCGAGAACCTCGAGAGCGTGCACGAACACGATGTCTATGCCTGCGTTGAACGGGAGAGATAGAGGGCAGACGGGGAAGGAGGACGCCGTGGACAAGAAGGAGATCGGGCGGATCTCTCACTACTTCGGCAAGCCCCAGGTGGCCGCCCTGGTCCTGACGGACGATCTCAAGACCGGGGACAGGATCTCGATCGAAGGGCACACGACCGACTTCGAGATGGTGATCACCTCGATGCAGATCGAACACGACGTGATCACCGAGGCGAAGGCGGGCGACAACATCGGGATCAAGGTGCCGGAGAAGGTACGGGAGCACGACACGGTCTACAAGATCATCGAGTAGTCAACCGAAACGGGATCGCCACATGGAAGCTACAAGGTGCGCCGTGGCGCTCGCCGCGCGAGGCCACGCACGCGACGGACGCCAGCTCTCGGATCCGGGGACGATGGACCGCCTGAGGGCTGCCGCGACAGACCTCGGCGAGCACGCGCTGGGAGTCCTGATCGGTCCGTCGGTCGTCACCGAGGACGGGCTCCTGCTCCTCTCGCTGGCCGCTCCGGAGGCAGTGCTGGCGGCGGTGCAGGGCATCGCCGCCTCGATGCGCCCGACGAGAACGACGTTCTGCGCGGTGGCCGTGCCAGCGGAGACGGGAGGACAGACGTTGGCGACGCTGCCGGTCGACGGGGCCCTCATCGCCGCGGACACCGCGGCCGACCGCGCGTCGTCCTCGATCCTCGACACCGACCCGCGGGAGTGCCGCGTCGTCGTGTACCTGCCGAACGAGGAGCCGCAGACCGGTGCCCTCATCGATCTGGTCCTCGAGAGGTATGACTCCATGACGGACCGGCAGCGGCAGATCGTGGCACTCATCCGGAACAGCGACACGCAGCAGGAGGTCGCGACCCATCTCGACATCTCCCGCCAGGCCGTCAATCAGAGCCTCGCGGCGTCGGGCTGGCTCCACGTGCGCCGCGCTGAGGAGGTCATCAAGAGCCACCTCGCCGGCGTGCGGGAGAGGCTCGTGGTGACGATGCCCGACCCGACCGTCGTCCGGACGCCGGCCGCCTAGGCGTCGAACGCGGATCCGAGCCGGGCGCGGGCCCGGAGGGAGAGACGGATGCCACGTCCTGCCCCCGCGGCGACGGCCGTCGCCGCTCTGTCCCTCATCGCGCTCTTCGGCTGCGCGGGAACCACGACCTACGTATCCGAGGAGCCACCGCCGGTCGTGACCGCCGAGGCGTGGTACTCACCCCGCCTGACCGCGGTGCGCATCGCCGTAGAGAAGGCGGTCACCGACGAGGGCATGGTCCTGAACACTCGCCGAACGACCGACACGCGCGTGGTCGCCCGCAAGGAACAGCTTCCCCACGAGTCGGGGAGGACCGTCGGCCTCGTCTCGGACGCCCTCCCGTACTACGTCATCGACCTGAGCCTCACCGCCGGCGACAGCACCCACGTCGCCGCCACACTCTCGGCCACCTGCACCGAGTGCGACGGAACGGTGCTCTACGTCTGGGATCGGCCAGACGATCTCGTGAGGCGCGTCCTGGTCCAGGTGCAGGGGCTCCTCAACGAGAAGTACGCGCGCTTCAACTACCCGACGAAGTTCGAACCGCCCGAGGCGACGGAGCGCTGACGTGATGGGGCGGCGTCGCTTCCGTGAAGCCCCGGAAGCGGCGTGGGAGGGCACAGAGACGCGTTCCGCCGTCAAACCATTATACCTGACTCCTGCGGAAACGGGGCCTTGAGGGACGTTTGGGGGCAGTGGAACCCTGGGAGTCAGACTGACTGAAAAAGCCTCTCAGAGAGCGCATTTCGGGCTCTCAGGCCTTTCTGGAGGGTGTTCTGTGACGGTTTCCCCGCTGTCAGCGGGCCTGGCGGTGGCCGCGGCGTTCGCGGCCGCCGTCCTCACCGTGCCGGCCCCGCTGAGCGCCGAGGAGGACGACGCGCACGCCTCGGCGTCAGCCGAGGCGCTCTACGTGCGCTCGACGCGGCCGGTGCGCGGGAGCGACATGAGACGTGCGCTCGACGATCTCGAGCGCGCGCTCGTGCTCAGGCCGGGCTGGCTCCCGGCGAGGCGGGAACTGGCGGTCGCCGTCCTCCGGTCGGGCGACTTCGAGCGGGCGCTCGACCTTTTCGGCGCCCTCGCGGGAGGGAGCGTCGCGGACGGGATCGCGTCGGGCGACCTCTCGGCGGCGGACGTCCCGGCATCGGTGGACGCCGAGGCGCTCTTCGGTGTCGGGATCGCCAGGCACTACCTCGGGCAGACCCGCGAGGCGGAGCGCACGTACCGCACCTACGCCGACCTCGTGGGCCCGACCTCGGCCGAAGCGGCGAGGGCGTACTTCCGGCTCGCCGAGCTCTTCCGCACGGCGGAGGCGGTCTGGGGGAGTGCCGAGGCCGAGGAAGCGAAGGCGCTCGCGATCGACCCGCGCGTGGCCTCGGAGAACCTCTTCCCGGCGTACCCGGCGCCCGAGGAGATCCCGGAGCTCGCCCCGTACCTGCGTACGATCTCGCTGAGTCCGGGACGGGTCACGGAGCCGGGAGCCTACGACGCACTGCCGGCGCTCCTCTCGTGGTCGCCGACCGCCTCGGACCCGCAGGCTGCGGGGGGCGACTCCTCGTGGGTCGCCTCGCCGGTCCCGGTCGAGATCCTCGTGGACGCCGGAGGGCGTCCAGCCGAGATCGGACCCGCGACGCCGTCCGACCCACTGCCCGGCTTCGACGCAGCGGCCGACGCGGTCCTGTCGTGGCGCTTCGAGCCCGCCGTCGCGGCCGGCCGCGACACCTCCGCGTGGATCCTTTTCGAGATCGACGTCCTGCATCCGGAGCAGACCGACGCCGCGGAGTCCGACACCACCGCGGCGGCCGGAGTCGGCGAAGGAGACCACGAAGGAGGCCGCGACCGGTGAGACCGATCGTGCAGTACTCGGACCGGTACTACGCGGACATCGGGGGTCACGTCTTCCCGATGATGAAGTACCGGCTCATCCACGCGCGGCTCCTCGAGAAGGGGCTCGCCGGTCCGTCCGACTTCGAGGAGCCCGAGTCTGCGACACCGGAGGACGCGCTCCTCGTTCACACGCCCGACTACGTCGGGAAGCTCCTGAACGGAACGCTGTCGCCGAGGGAGATCGCGACGCTCGAGCTCCCGTACTCGGAGGCGCTCGTCGAGGCGTCCTTCCTGGGTGCGGGCGGAACGATCGCGGCGGTGAGGTCGTCCGTGGAGAGAGGTGTCGGCGTGAACCTCGCCGGGGGCTTCCACCACGCCTACGCCGACCACGGCGAGGGCTTCTGCGTTCTGAACGACGTCGCGATGGGAATCGCGCGAGCGCTCGAGGACGGGCTCGTCGCGAGAGCCGCAGTGATCGACTGCGACGTGCACCAAGGAAACGGCACCGCGTCGATCTTCGGACGGGACGACCGCGTGTTCACGTTCTCGATCCATCAGGAGATGAACTACCCCTACGTCAAGCCGCCGAGCGACCTCGACGTCGGGCTCCCCAACGAAGCCGACGGCGAGCTCTATCTGAGCCAGCTCGGGCGCGCCCTCGAGGAAGTGCTCGACGGGTTCGGACCAGAGCTCGCGCTCTACGTCGCGGGCGCCGACCCGTATCGGGGCGACCTGCTCGGCGGCCTGGCTCTCACGATCGAGGACCTCGCGGCTCGCGACCGCGCGGTCATGACCGCCTGCGCGGAGAGGGGAATCCCCTTCGCGGTGACCCTCGCCGGGGGATACGCGTCGGACACCAACGACACCGTGACCATCCAGAGCGGGACCGCCGCCGCCGCGCTCGCGATCGGGGAGGGCCTCTAGCGTGGGGCGGCGCCAGCGGGACCCGCGCCCCGTCCACGAGCCGCCCGGACGCGCATCGAGCGGCGAGTGGATCGCCGCCGCGGTCCTCGTCGCGGTCGCCCTCGCGCTCCGCCTCGTCTTCCTCGCGCAGGTCAGCGACCACGTGCTCTTCTCGTCCCTCACGGGAGACCCCGCTGCGTACCACGCCCGGGCGATGGAGATCCTCGCGGGGAACGCGGTCCCCCCGCACGCGTACTTCCACTCGAGTCCGCTCTACCCGTTCTTCCTCGCCATCGTGGCTCGCTTCGCAGGCCCCGGCTACCACGCCGCCCGCGTCGTCCAGGCCGTGATCGGGTCGGCGTCGGTCCTCCTCGTGTGGCAGCTCGGCCGAGTGACCGTCGGGCGCAGGGCGGGGCTCGTGGCCGGCCTCCTCGCCGCGCTCTACGTCCCGTTCATCTTCTTCGTGGCGGAGACGCTCGAGATCACGATCGTGATCGCCTTCGCGACGGCGATGCTCATCGCACTCCTCGGGGCGGCCGAGACCGGAAGCGTCGGCCGCGCAGCGGCGGCGGGCGTGCTGCTCGGGCTCGCCTCGCTCGGGAAGCCGAACCTCCTCCTCTTCGCGCCGGTCGGGTCGGTCTGGCTCTACCTGCAGGACCCGAGAGGCCGTGGCCTGCGCCCGCCGCGCGCGACGCGTCGGGGCCGGGGAGCTGCGGGCCGCCACGGCCGGAGGCGGGTCCTCCCGGCGGCGGCCTTCTTCGTCGCGTGTGGGCTCACCATCCTGCCCGCGACAGTCCACAACTACAGGGCCGAGGGCGACCTGATCCCCGTCTCCTCGAACGGCGGGATCAACCTCTGGATCGGCAACAACCCGCGCTCTCCGGGGATCTTCAACGTCCCGCCCGAGATGCGGTTCGACCTCCGCGTCGCGTCGAAGGCGGTCGCGGAGCGCGCGGTCGGCCGCGAGATGACGTCCGGCGAGGTGTCCCGGTTCTGGACACGCGAGGCGCTCCGGTTCGTGAGGGAGCGCCCGGGCGCGGCGCTCGCGCTCACGGGCCGGAAGCTGGCGCTCTTCTGGAACCACTACGAGATCCCCAACCACTACCACTCGTACTACGTGGCGCTCGCAGCACCCGTCCTCCGCATCCCGGTCGGGACGTTCGCGGTCGTTGCGCCGCTGGGGCTCATGGGGATCGCCCTCGCGCTCGCGCGGGGGCGGCGGGTGGGACTCCTCGTCGCGTTCGGCATCACGTTCATGCTCTCGGTTCTGCCGTTCTTCGTAACGGGACGCTACCGCCTCGCGATCGCGCCGGTCCTTCTCGTGGGCGCCGGGTACGCGGTGACGGCCCTCGTCGAGACCGTCCGGCGGCGGGACCGGAGGGCCCTGGCGCTCGGGGCGGGCGGACTGGCGCTGCTGGCCGTCGCCGTGAACGTGCGGATCTTCGAGATGGGGTTCGCGCACATGCACAACACGGTCGGGGCACTCCTCGGAGAGGGCGGCGACACGGAGGGCGCGGCGACCGAGTTCAGGCGCGCCATCAAGGACAACCCGCGGGACCTCTCCGCCCGGTACAACCTCGGGACCGCGCTCCTCGAGCTCGGGCAGTGGGAAGAGGCGGCCGTTCAGTTCATGGTCGCGACGGAGGGCCACCCGCGCTACCATGAGGCTTGGATCGGCCTGGGCAAGGCCCGCGCCGGACAGGGCAGGACGGCCGACGCAAGGGAGCTCTGGGAGCGCGCGCTCGCGCTCGACCCGCCACCGGCGGTGGCCGCGGAGGTCGACTCGCTCATCGGGACGCTCGAGGACGCGCGCCCGGCGGGAGGGGATCGCTGAGACCGGACCGGCGGGACGGAGCGCCGGACGAGAAGGAGTGAACGTCGTGGAGGACGGAGCCCGAGAACGCGCCACGGACGCGGCCATCGTCTTCGAGAACCTCGCCAGGTCGTTCGGCGAGATCGAGGCTGTGAAGGACGTGACCCTCACGATCCCGAGGGGCCAGATCTGCGGCTACCTCGGTCCGAACGGGGCCGGCAAGACGACGACCGTGAAGATGGCGACGGGCATGCTTGAGCCCACGGCCGGCAGGGCGATCGTCGAGGGGTTCGACATCGTGCAGGAGCCGCTCGAGGCAAAGCGCGTGATAGGCGTCGTCCCCGAGACCGGGGCGCTCTACACGACGCTCACGCCGAACGAGTACCTCGCCCTCGTCGGCAGGCTCTACCACATCGACCGCGACGAGACCGAGGCGAAGGCCCACACGTTCCTCGAGCTCTTCGGGATCGAGGACGCCGCTGACCGCCTCATGACCACCTTCTCGAGGGGCATGAAGCAGAAGGTCCTCATCTCCGCGGCCCTCCTGCCGAACCCGAGCGTCCTCTTCCTCGACGAGCCCCTCTCGGGGCTCGACGCGAACACCGCTCTCGTACTCAAGGAGCTCCTCCGCGACCTCGCCTCCCAGGGCCGCACGATCTTCTACTGCTCGCACATCCTCGAGGTCGTGGAGAAGGTCTGCGACCGTGTGGTCATCCTCGTCAGAGGCGAGGTCATCGCGGACGGAAGGGTCGAGGAGCTCAAGGACATGACCCACCAGGGCTCGCTCGAGGATGTCTTCAGCGAGCTCACCTCGAGCGAGGACCTGGCCCAGATCGTCAGGGCGTTCTCGCGGAGCGTCACCGGAGACGGGGAGCGTAGCGCGTGACGACCGGAGCGGACTCCACTCGGAAGGGGAGGAGAGCGACCGCGGTCGACTGGGAGCAGTTCCGCGCGCTCCTCGTCGCGAGCGTCAGGCTCGACCTCCGCTCGACGCGCATGCAGCGCGGACGGGCCGCGAAGTTCCCTCCGGTCGCGGCGGCGTTCGCCACCTACCTCGTCATGGGCACGCTTCTGGCCCTTGCGGTCATGTCCACCGAGGACATCTTCGTCTTCTCCCTCTTCACGCTGTCGGCGGCCATGTTCATGACGGCGCTCCTCGTCATCATGGAGTACAGCTCCGTCGTCGTGCACCCGGACGACTTCGACATACTGGGACACCGCCCGATCTCCTCGAAGACCTACTACTGGGCGAAGATCGCGAACCTCGGCCTCTACGTCGCGGCCACGGCGTTCGCGCTATCGATCCCGGCGGCGATCGTCGCGGGTGTCAGATACCCCCCGGGCGCGGCGCTCACGGCGGTCTATCTCCTCGTGGCGCTCGCGGCGTGTCAGGCGACCTCCGCCCTGGTCGTCCTCATCTACTCGGTCGCGATCAGGGTCTTCAACTACGAGAAGTTCACCCGCGCGATCACGTACGTCCACACGCTCTCGACGCTCGTGATCGTCTTCGGGTACGTCCTCCTCCCGAGGGTGCTGGCGAAGGACGTCATGCTCATCAGCGTCGAGCGGGGCGCGTGGGTCTACGCGATGGCGCCCGCGTGGTTCGCCGGAGCGGTGGAGCTCGCGGCGGGGGAGGCAGGCCGACAGACCCTCGTCCTCGCGGGGGCGGCTGTCGCGTCGGCGGCCGCGCTCATCTGGGCGGCGATGAACACAATCTCTCTCGACTACTCGAGGAGGATCTCGGCGCTTGCGACGGCCTCGGCGAAGGCGGTCGAGGAGGCCGGCCGCAGGAGGAGCCTCGGACGCCTGGGACTCCCACTCTGCAGGACGGACGAGGAGCGGGCCGGGTTCGAGCTCATGCGGAGCTACATGACACGCGACCGCAAGCTGCGCGCCAGGATCTACCCCGCGTTCGGGCTCCCGCTCGCCGTCTACATCTACGGGATCATCACGGACGGCCTCCACGACCCGTTCGTCCCTCAGGCGGTCTCCGGAGGGTTCCCGGCGCACCAGCTCCTCGGGTTCTACAGCGTGTTCATCACGCTCTTCTTCGCCACGGCGATCGCGCAGACCGACCAGTGGGAGGCGAGTTGGGTCTTCTTCGCTGCTCCGGTGCGCTCCAGGGCGGGCATCGTCACGGGCGCGAGGAAGCTCATCATCTGGCGCTACCTGCTCCCGTTCTTCGTGTTCCTGTTCATCCTCCTGGCGTTCGCGATGCCGCCCGCGAAGGCGGCGATGTACGTCCTCCTGAACCTGCTCCTCGCCCTGACTGCGTTCGCGCTCCTCTCGATGACCTCGCCCCACATGCCGCTCTCGCAGTCCCTCGAGAAGGCGAAGCAGGCCCGGCAGATCGGTCTCATCATGCTTCTCGGGATGTCGATGGCCGCGCTCACGGCCATCCTGGAGCTCATGAAGCAGGTCCCTCAGGCCGGGCTCGTGGTCTACCCGGCGCTCGTCGTGCTGGCCCTGGGGGCGGAGCTCCTCCTCAGGCGCAGGCTCGACCGGCGGCTTGCCGGAGAGGAGTTCCCGGGCTAGGTTGAGAATGCCCTTGCGGGCCCGGGAGCCGTCGGATAGGATTCGCAACGGTTCCGGGGTTCCTGCATCAGAGGAAGAGAACCTGGGGCGGACCCGAGGATTCGGCAACTACACACAGGAGAACCCAATGACGGACGGAGCGATCAAGAGCGACATGCCGATCAGCGACGTGGTGAGGAAGCACCCGGAGACCATCCCCGTGTTCATGAAGCACGGGCTGCATTGCATCGGCTGCGCAGTCGCGGCCTTCGAGTCGATCGCCGAAGGCGCGGCAGCGCACGGCATCGAGGTCGATGCCTTGATGAACGACCTGAACGAGGCCGCGGCCGCGGGGCAGGCGCCCGAGGCCCAGGCCTAGAAGGAAACGGCTTCAGAAGCACCAAGCGGATTCCTGTTGCGAATCACACCGGGGTGACAGGAGAAGGAGGGGAGCCCATGAGGGTGGAGGACCTGACTGGCTGGCTGGACACCCAGGAGGGGTGGGACTACCAGCTGGACGACGAGGGAGTTCTCATCAAGAACGAACGGCTGCAGACGCTCACGCACGCGAGCTTCGATGCCATCGACCGGAACGACCTCGAGACCGTCACCGCGGCATGCGCGCAGGGCAAGGACATCGACCAGATCACCCGCGTGACGGGGTACTTCTCCCGCATCAGCGGCTGGAACAAGGGCAAGGCCGGAGAGCTCCAGGACAGGTACAGGAGCAAGGTCTAGCTCCGAATGGACGTTAGACGCGGACGCCCGGCGGGAAGCTCTCGCCGGGTGTCTTGCGAGTGACCCCGAGGGAAGGGAGCGAGTACGGATGCCGGACTTCTGCGAGAACCGCGACGCGAACCTCGACGACTGCACCTGCACGTATGACCCGTGCTCCCGCAAGGGTCTCTGCTGCGAGTGCGTCCGTCACCACCGGAGGGCGGGCGAGATCCCCGGGTGCTTCTTCAGCGAGAGGGACGAGCAGACCTTCGACCGGTCGATCGCGAGGTTCGTCGCGTCCCGGTCCTGACACCGGGATCGGGGAGCGCGTGGGAGTGCGGACCGGCCGGGCGATGGGGGAGAGGCGATGCCGCCCAGGATCGAGCGCTACTCGTTCGGGAAGATAACGATCGACGGAGAGACGTACCGGGCGGACGTCATCGTCCTGCCGGAGCGCGTCATTCCTGACTGGTGGAGGAGGGCGGGCCACAGCCTCGCAATGGACGACCTCCGCGACGTGATAGCGAGGAGGCCGAGGGTCCTCGTGGTCGGCACGGGAGACACCGGCGCCGTGGACATCCCGGACGAGACCCGCCTTGCGCTCGAGGGACGTGGGATCGAGCTCATCGCGGAACCGACCGCGCAGGCGGTCGAGACCTACAACCGCCTCTCGCCCTCGGGGGACGTCGCGGCAGGGTTCCACCTCACCTGCTGAGGGCGCCTCCCCGGCCGAATAATCCCGAAAAACACCGCCTTTTGACCTCCTTCTCTTCCTTGACGCATAATCACCCACTGTGGTATAATGCAAGGTAGAGATGTGGATGCTCTCGTCTTCTGGGGACAAGGGACGAGGCAAATCCACGTCTATACGTCCATGCATCGTCCGTAGGGAGGACAGGCCGCGAGGACGTCGGCCTGGTCTTCCAGAGACGAAAGGAGGTACGGCGAGTCCTGCTGGACACCCGGTCATCGCCCGGTCGTCAGCACGACGGAACGACCGTCGTCGGCAACGTGCGAACGCAGCAGTGCGATGGGTTTGATCGGGCTTCGGGTGGACGGGAACGAAGTTGTTAATGTTGAGCACTCGTATCTGGAGGGAATGATGAAGAAGCTGCTTCTCATTCTGTTGGTTGGTCTCTTCGCGGTTCCGGCCGCGAACGCGGCAGTCGTGACGTACGGCTGGGAGGACGGCGGCACGATCCTCAGCCAGTACGGCGACATCACAGCCACGAACGTCGGTGACGTGGTCCACACCGGCGCCCGCTCGCTCTACCTGGTCGACCAGCAGGCGAGCGGTACGCCCGAGGTGTTCGTCGCGTGGGTCGTCGGTCTCACCGACGGCGACGAAGTCACCGCCACCATCTGGCGCTACGACACGACGCCCGGCGCGTCCCCGTCCTGCAGGATCTGGGGTGGGTACACGTCCGTCGGCGGCACGATCGACGACTACGCCGGCAGCGCCGGTGGCAACAGCGACTACGGCCCCGGCACCGGCTGGGACCAGACCGGTCACACCTGGACGTTCGACTCGAGCGGCGGCACGCGCGACGGTCTCGTCATCAAGGTGCGCACGTACTCGTCTCCCGGCGACTTCGTCTGGGTCGACGACCTCGAGGTGATCTACCCCGACGGAACGACCGCGTACATTCCGGAAGCCGCGTCGCCGGTCGAGGACAGCACGTGGGGCGGCATCAAGGCCCTGTACCGGTAGTCCGAGAGACCGCGCGCCTTCCGATTGGCGCGAGGTCACTCTCTTGCTGAACAGGAGGCCCCGCCTTTCGAGGCGGGGCCTCTCTGCGTTCCGGCTCGCCGTGTTCGGCTCTCGGTGTTCCGGGCGGGCCGGGGAGGCGTGCGCACGAGGGCCCGAGCCCGAATCTAGCCCCCTCACGGGCACCGCGCGGGGGAGAGCGGCCGGTTTCCGGGTTTCCTCTTGACACCTCAGAGGGGGGATAGTACATTCAGATAGTGACTCTTGATAAGTTATTACATTGGCGCACATTGTGTGCGTCGAGATGAGGAGGGAGGAATGAAGACGCGTCTTGCTATAGCAATTGCGGTTCTTCTGGTCTCCGCTCCGGCGCTCGCCCTGACCACTTCGTACGGGTGGGAGGACGGCGGGACGATCCTGAGCCAGTTCGGCGACATCACCGCCACGAACGTGGGCGATCAGGTCCACAGCGGCGACCGCTCGCTCTACCTGGTCGATCAGCAGGCAAGCGGCACGCCTCAGGCGTTCGTGGCCTGGGTGGTCGGACTCACCGACGGCGACGAGGTCACGGCCTGCTTCTGGCGCTACGACACGAGCCCGGGAGCGTCGCCGTCCTGCAGGATCTGGGGTTCCTACACGGCAGTCGGAGGGACGATCGACGACTACGCCGGGAGCGCCGGCGGCAACAACGACTACGGACCCGGCGAGGGCTGGGACGAGGTCTGCCACACGTGGGTCTTCGACTCGGACACCGGCGCCCGTGACGGGCTCGTCGTCCAGGTGAGAACCTACTCGAGTCCCGGCGACTTCGTCTGGATCGACGACCTCGAGGTCACGGCGCCCGACGGCACGGTGATCCACGTGCCGACGGTGACGCCGGTGAACGAGAGGACGTGGTCGGGCATCAAGGCCCTCTACGGCCCCTGATAGTCGAGCACTCCAGAACGAACCGGACGCACAGTGATTCTGTGCGCGCACGACCGAGGAAGGCTCCGTCGCGCCAGCGGCGGAGCCTTCTCGTTGCAGAACCTCACTCTGCGGTCCCGGACGAAGGAACTTCCCCGAAGGAGCGGCCAGACGCCCGTCCACCACGCCACTTGGGGCTCGATCAAGGCGCTCTACCGGTAGGCAGCGAACCAGGCGAGGGCCGCCCGGACGTCGTTCCGGGCCTCGTTGACAGCGCTCCTGGACCGTGCTAGATTCGACGGAAACGAGACCCGCCGGGGGAGGGGTACAGCCGCCCCCGGCGATTTCCGGACCCCGGAACCACCCGATACACAGGAACCATCGGAGGAGACGTTGGGCAAGAGGAAGCGCATATCCAAGAAGGGGCTCAAGCACGACGCCCTGCTCGAGACCGCCGCGAAGGGATCGAAGTTCGTCGAGCACCACCTGAACACGGTCGTCATCGGCGTCATCGCCGTGGTCGCCGTCGTCGCCATCGTGACCCTGTTCGTGCGCTCACGCCGCGGGACCGAGCTTGCCTCCAGCGCCGCCCTTGCCACGGCCACACAGACTCTGAACTCCGGCCTCACCGCGCAGGCCGCGCAGGAGTTCGAGTCCCTGATCGCGGAGTACGGCGGAACCAGGAGCGCCGGCGCCGCCACCTGCTACCTCGGCACGATCTACTTCCACGAGGGCAGGGTCGACGAGGCCAACGACCTCTTCAACGAGTACCTCGACCGCTTCGGCCCGTCCGGCAGCCTCGGCATCGTCGCCCTCGAGGGGAAGGCGGCCGTCCTCGAGCAACAGCGCGACTTCCTGGGCGCCGCCGCCATCCACGAGGAGCTCGCTGACCGCTCCGCCGAGATCGAGCCCTCGGCCGTCCGGTACCTCCTGGCGGCCCTCCGGAACTACCGCTCGGCGGGCGACTGGCCCTCTGTGCAGGACGCCGCCACCCGGATGCTCGACGCGTATCCCGAGAGTCCGCGCGCGCCCGAGGCGCGCGTGCTCCTCGCGGAAGCGGAGACGCATCCCGGGTAGAAGGACGTACTCTCCATAGAGTCGTCACACGCGCCGCCGGGGGAGACTCGGCGGCGCGTTCGTGTGACCTCACCGCACCAGCCCAGAAGCCCCAAACGCCCGCGCGGCCCCCGCGTGCCCCCGGGAGCGCCGCCCCGTGGCGCCTCTCTCAATATGTCGCATAATTCATATTATGTAAACTGACATATGAAACGAGGACTGCCCCACCGTTACCGAGGGTCAGCGGCACGCCGCGAGGGCCCGGGCAGACGCCTGGGACGCGATCGCCCCGGCAGAGGCCCTGCCCTGCCGGGGCGCTATGTGCTGGTTCGGTAGGTGGTGCGGATTCGGAGCGGCTGCGCGCCTACTTCACCACCAGGTTCACGAGCCGATCCGGAACGAAGATGACGCGCTTGAGCTCCCTGCCCTCGAGGTGCTTCGCCACGCGTTCGTTCGACTGCGCCAGAGCCACGACGGCGGCCTCCTCGGAGCCGCGCGGGACCTCGACGGTGCCCCTGAGCTTGCCGTTGATCTGGATGGCGATCGTGACGACGTCCTCCCGGGCCGCCTCCTCGTCGAATGCGGGCCACGGCTCCGCGAAGATCGAGCGCGTCGAACCCGCTCGCTCCCAGATCTCCTCCGCGAAGTGCGGGACCATCGGCGCCAGGAGGAGCACGATGTTCCGCACGGCCTCCCTCACGGCCGCCTTCTCGAGCCCCGAGGGCTTCGCCCCGGAGAGACCGTCGACGAGCGCGCGCGTGCCGTTCGAGAGCTCCATGACCGCGGCGACCGCCGTGTTGAAGTGGAAGTCGTCCATGTCGCGGGTGACCTTGCGGATCGTCTGGTGCGTCTTCCTATGCAGCTTGTCCACGTTGTCAGGGAGCTCGGGAGCCGCCAGGAGCTTCGCGTCGGCCGAGCCGTTCGACGCGTCGAACGGCCACTCCCCCACAAGATTCCAGACGCGATTCAGGAACCGGTACGCACCTTCGACGGCCGTGTCGCTCCACTCCGCGTCGCGGTCGGGCGGGCCGATGAACAGCGTGTACAGACGCTCGGTGTCGGCGCCGTAGCGCGCGATGAGCTCGTCGGGCGGCACCACGTTGCCCTTCGACTTCGACATCTTGGTGCCGTCCTTGTTGATCATGCCCTGGGAGAAGAGCCGCTCGATCGGCTCGTCAAATCCCGTGAGCCCGAGGTCGTGGAGCACCTTCGTCATGAACCGGACGAAGATGAGGTGTCCGGTCGCGTGCTCGATGCCGCCGATGTACTGGTCGACCGGGAACCAGTGGTTCACGTCGGCCGTGACGAACGGAGCGCGCTCCTCGTCCGGCGAGACGTACCGGAAGAGGTACCAGCTCGAGTCGACGAACGTGTCGAGCGTGTCGGTCTCCCTCCTCCCCTTCCCGCCGCACTTCGGACACAGAGCGTCGAGGAAGCTCTCTGATGTTGTGAGCGGCGACTCACCTTTCCCGCTGAACGTGACGTCGGTCGGGAGCAAGACCGGGAGGTCCTCCTCGGGAACGGCGACCGGTCCGCACGCGTCGCAGTAGATGACGGGGATCGGCGTCCCCCAGTAGCGCTGCCTCGAGACGAGCCAGTCGCGGAGGCGGTAGCTCACCGTCCGCCTGCCGATGCCCTTCGTCTCCATCCAGTCGGCGATCTTCTCCAGCCCGTCTCGGTTCGGAATCCCGTCGAACTCGCCCGAGTTAACCTGGACGCCGTCCTCGACGTAGGCCTCCCCCATCGCGTCGACCGAGAGCGGGTCGCCCGGCCGGTCGATCACCACCCGAATCGGGAGCCCGTACTCGCGAGCGAACTCGAAGTCTCGCTGGTCGTGGGCCGGGACCGCCATCACCGCGCCGGTGCCGTACTCCATGAGGACGTAGTTCGCCACCCAGAGCTGGACCCTCTCTCCGTTCACCGGGTTCAGAACGTGGCGGCCCGTCCAGACGCCGACCTTCTCCACGTCGGCGGCGCCCCGCTCGATCGCGGCCTGCGCCTTGACCTTGTCGGCGAACGCAAGGACCTCGGTCTCGCGCTCGGTCCCGGCGACCACCTCCCGGAGCATCGGATGCTCGGCGGCCATGACCATGTACGTCACTCCGAACGTGGTGTCCACGCGCGTCGTGAAGCACGGGAGCGGATCCCCGGTCTCGGCGACCGTGAAGTCGATCTCGACGCCCTCGCTCCTGCCTATCCAGTTCCGCTGCATGATGCGGACGCGTTCGGGCCAGCCCTCGAGCCGGTCGAGCCCCTCGAGAAGCCTGTCGGCGTAGTCGGTGATCTTGAAGAACCACTGCTCCAGGTCGCGGGTCCCGACGACGCTGTCGCACCGCTCGCACTTCCCGTCGACCACCTGCTCGTTCGCGAGCACCGTCGCGCACGACGGACACCAGTTCACCGACGCGCCCTTCCGGTACGCGAGCCCGTGCTCGAAGAGCTTCACGAAGATCCACTGGGTCCAACGGTAGAAGGAGGGCTCGTGCGACGCGAACTCGCGGTCCCAGTCGTACCCGATCCCCCACGCCCGGAACTGCTCCTTCATCTTGACGATGTTCTGGTCGGTCCAGACGGGCGGGTGGATGCCCCGCTCGATGGCGGCGTTCTCCGCAGGAAGACCGAACGCGTCCCAACCCATCGGGGTCAGCACCGACCTCCCCCGCATCATCTCGTAGCGGGCCACCGCGTCGCCGATGATGTAGTTCCTCCCGTGTCCGACGTGGAGGTCGCCAGACGGATACGGGTACATCACCAGGCAGTAGTACTTCTCCGAAGCGTCGGTGGCGCAGCGGAAGAGACCGTCGTCATCCCACCGGGTCTGCCACTTCGGCTCGATCTCGGCGAACGGGTAGCGTTCCATGTCTTCGAAGCCTCGTTCGGCGCGGAGCGCCTTCGCGCCCCACTGGCGGGTACCCCCGCCGCGAAAGAAGACGAGGCCGGCACAGGGACGTTGGTGCCGGCCTCGATATGCGTCGTGCTCGGCAGTCCCTCCCTAGAACCCGTAGGTAAGGGAGAAGCTGGGTATGATCACGTCTTCCAGGTGCTTGCCGAGCTGGTTGTTCGGGTCCAGGATCCTGCCCTGCTCGATGGTCCGCTCGTCGCTCAGCTGGTACACGAGCCCGAAGTCGACCGTCCAGACGTCCTGCCGCCACCCGACACCGAGTCCGATGATGCTCTTGTCCGTCTGCGGCAGCGCGAAGTTGTACGTGCTGTCGGGCGCGGGGTTCGGCTGGTTCCGGTATCCGAGCCTCAGCGATATCGACCGCGACAGCCGGTAGTCGAAGCCGATCCCGAACTCCCACGTGTCCTCCCAGAGGAACTCGGTGACGTTCGTATCCCCGGGGAGCTCCTCGCTCGTCACGCGAGTGATCTTCTGCAGTTCGCTCCACTGCGTCCAGTGGGCGTCCGCGGTTACCGTCAGCCCCTCCATCAGGAAATCGCGGTACGCGATTCCGCCGCCGTACCACGGCGCGTAGGTCATCTCGAACTTCTCGTTCTGCTTCGGCGACTGGAGCTCCGGGACGTCCGAGTCGATCTTCACCCACCCGTCGTGATCCACCGAAATGGGGAGTCTGCCCGTTGCACCGATGCTCAGGAACTCGGTCGCGCGCCACAGGAAGCCGATCGTCGCGCCGAACGACCATCCGGTCGCGTCCTCCTCGAACTGCCAAGGGTAGATCTCGGACGACTCCGCGTAGGAGATCTCGTGCCAGCCGCCGTACGCGACCTTCCAGTGGCTGTAGAGCGCGTGGCCGGTGACCCCGACCGAGATGCCCGGCGCGAACTCCTTCGCGAGGGCGGCCGAGATCATGTACGCCTTCACGCTGGTATCGTAGTCGGGCGGAGCACCCATGACCTTGCGGTAACCCGCCGGATCGTCGGGGAGCGTCGCGTAGTCCTCGATCAGGTCGTCCCAGACGCTCTGACCGGACCACTTGGACCCGTACTCCGCGACGGTGTACGCTCCGGCTCCCAGCTTCCAGCTCCCTACGTCTGTGTAGGCGTAGAAACCCGGCGCCCAGTGATGGACGAGGTCCGCGGTCGCCTCGATCTCAGAGCTCACGGGGATGTGGTAGTCCGTCGCCCCACGGAACAGCACACGACCCTCGCGGGACGCCATCGGCATGGCGTCGGCGAGCCTCACCGTCACCTCCACGCCCTCGATCTGCGTGATCCCAGCCGGGTTGTAGTGGATCGCGCTGAAGTCGTCGGCGAGGCCCATGAAAGCGGCGCCCATCGAGGCGGCCTTCACGCCGACCTCGGGCACGTAGAAGCCGTTCGCCAGGGCCACCCCTGGCCCCAGGACGAGCGCGATGACACACCCAACCACTACGCTGGCGATAAGACGCATTTCGGTTCCTCCTCGCGGCACGCAGGGGCGCGCGTCGCGCGGTCCGGCCGCAAATATCCAAAGGGGGCGCCCCGAGGCGCTCCCGGCGGGTGGCTAGTCCCTAAGTGAATAGCACAGCGCGAATAGCGCCGTCAAGCCATTTCTGGGGCCTCAGGCCCCGGAGCGGCTCCTCCCCCTCCCGTGGTCGCACTCGAGGCGGACGGGGCACTCGGGGCAACGAGGCTCCCGCGGCTTGCAGACCGCCCTCCCCAACCGAATGAGATTCACGTGGAGCGAGAGCGCCCGGCGGGACGGAGCAAGCGGCTGGAGGGCTTCGTAGGTCGCATCGCGGCTCTTCGGGTGCCCGACGACACCGAGCCTCCCCACGACCCTGTGGACGTGGGTGTCGACTGGCACGACCTCCCGGCCGAGGTCGAAGAGCGCCACGCACGCGGCCGTCTTCGTGCCAACGCCGTTGAACCCCCGGAGGTACTCGATGACCTCGTCGGTCGGCCTCTTCCGGAGGAACCCCAGATCGAGCCCGCCTGTCTGCGCCCTGATCTCCCGGAGGATCGCCTTGATGCGGCGCGCCTTGATCTTCGCGAGACCCCCGGGCCGGATCGCGGCCTCGATCGACCGCACGTTGGCGCGCTCGACCTCCCCCCATCCAGAGAACCGCTCGCGGAGGAGCTCGTACGCTCGTCCGGAGTTCACGTCGCTCGTGTTCTGGGAGAGGATCGTCGCAACGAGGCTTCCGACGAGGTCGGGATCGGGGCGCCGCCGCGGGCGCCCGAACTCGCCTTCGAGAAGCAGGGTGATCCGCTCGACGCGCGCCCTGATCCGGGCGCCGTCTGCGTCACGTGCCGCTCGCGGCATTCCCCGCCCCTCTCACGAGGTCGTACACGAGGAGGCTCACCGTCGGGACCGGAGGCATCCCCCTGCGGATGTCCATGTCAGCACGGTAGAACCGTTCGACGCCGGCGGCGTACTCCCGCGAGCTCCTGACCCGAGCCAGCTCGCGGACGTCCGGGACCCCCGACAGCAGTCCCCCCTGTCGCCAGCCACCGTACCCGCCACCTCCCCTCCCGCCGCCCCGCGCGATCCAGAGGGAGACCCACAGGCCGTGGAGCTGCGAGACGAGCTGCGCGGGTTCCATCCCTCCGTCGACCAGCTCCTCGAGGAGGGCGAGGGCGTCGCCGGCCTCCCGCGACGCGATCGCGACGGCGAGGTCCCGAAGCGTCGACGCGCGCGCGCCGACCGCCTGTTCGACGTCGTCGAGCGTGATGGAGGTCCTCTCCTCGAGAAAGCACGCCAGCTTGTCGAGCTCGTTCGCGATCCGGTTCAGGCTGCCCTCGGTCCAGTCGACGAGCGCCTCGAGAGCGTCCTGCTCGAGCGTCTTGCCTCTCTCCTTCGCCATCTTCGCCACAAGCTGGCCGAGGATCTCCGGCGCGGGCCTCGCGCACTCGACGACCGCGGCCGTCGAGAGGATCGTCCGTTCGAACTTGTTCTTGCCCGACAGTCGCTCGAAGCTCACGAGCGCCAGGCAGGAATTCTCGACCGGGTCCGCCGCGTAGTCGAGGAGCTTCGAGCGCTCGGAGGGGTTCATCCGCTCGAACTCGTAGACGACCGTGAGGCGGCGTGGGGAGAGCATCGGGGCCGTTGCCGCGTGGGCGGCCACCGTGTCGGCAGTGGCCTCCCGTCCGGCGAGGCTCACGAAGTCGAAGGCCTCGCTCCCGGGCGCGAGCACGTGCTTCTTCAGGAGGTCGACCCCGAGGCGCGCGAGGAACGGCTCCTCGCCGTGAAGGACGAGGACGGGCGGGACGGAATCGTCTTTGAGGGCAACCTGGAACTCGGCGAAGGTCATCGTCTCGGGATCGCTGTCCGTCCCGGTGGTGGGACGGGCTCGGATGTCGGTTCGGGCCCGATTCTCGCCACGGGCCTGGGCTCGCTCTGCTTCTGGATCAGGGTTCCGTCGGGGCCGGCCCGGCGCCGGCGCGTCACCACCCCTGCACGGTCTTGCTGAGGAAAGACTGGGACAGGTTCAGGATCGCGGCCGCCCTCGCCTCCCCCTCCGTCGAGAATTCCCCCGTCTCCGGATCGACGTTGTAGACGGCCCATCCCTCGACGTCGCCCTCCCACTCCGTCTCCTTGCTCCGGAGATTGACGTAGGAGAGCCGGGCGACCACGCGGACCTTGTACTCCTTGGGATTCCCCTGCGCGTCGTAGGAGACCACCGGGCGCTCGTAGCTGACGACCGCCCCCCTCACGATGGTGTCGGCCTCCTCCTCCCCCACCACCCGCAGCGTCGCGTTGTCCTGGAACTCCCGGATGATCGCGTCGGTCACATCCTGCTCGAGGCCGAAGTCGAGCGTCTGGTTCTCGAGGATCGGGACGGCCACGGTCGACGCGCCTTTCGGACCTCGTCCGCCACCCGTCGCCGAGAAGCTGTAGTTGGAGCAGCCGCACGCACAGACGATCAGGGCGCACACGACTGTTCCGACCAGGACCGACGTCCTCATTGCGTCTTGCCTCTGAGTCTCTTGCGGAGTGTGTTCCTGCTGATGCCGAGCAGCTTCGCCGCCTGGACCTGGTTCCCGCCCGACCTCTCGAGCGCCTCCTCGGCGAGCACCCTCTCGACCTCGGAGACGATCGTCTCGTCCACGTCCACGGAGCCCGCCGTGGCGTGCTTCCGGAAGGCGCTCCGGACGCTCGCAGCGAGGTCACCGGTCATCGGCGCCTCCGTCTCCTCCCACTCCGGCCCGTCGCCCTCGAAGATGTCGAAGTCCTCGGGGGCGAGAACTCCGGTGCGGTTCAGGGCGACCGCCCGCTGGATGGCGTGCTCGAGCTCGCGGACGTTCCCGGGCCACGGGTACTCGTTCAGGAGGTCGACGACGTCCGGCGACATCCCGTCGATGTCGCGCTGCATGTCGGACTTGGCGCGCTCGAGGAAGTGCTCGGCGAGGAACTGGATATCGGGTTTCCTGTCCCTGAGCGGCGGGATGAAGACCGAGACGACCTTCAGGCGGTAGAAGAGGTCGACCCGGAACTGCCCCTCCTTCATCAGCTGGACCAGGCTTCTGTCGGTCGCGGCGACGACGCGGACGTCGACGCGCGCCTTCGACCTCGCCTTCGGCCGCTCGAACTCGCCGCTCTCGAGGACCGAGAGGATGCGGCTTTGCGTTGGGAGGCTCGCCTGGTCGATCTGGTCGATGAAGACGGTGCCCTTGTTGGCCTGCTCGAACCGCCCTGCGCCGAACTCCCCTCCTCCGGAGGACCACCCGAAGAGCTCCGCGCCGAGCGCTTCGTCGGGAAGAACCGAGCAGTTGACCGCGAGGAAGGGTCTGTCACGACGGTCGCTGTTGTAGTGGATGGCTCGTGCGATGAGTTCCTTGCCGGTTCCGGGCTCGCCCTGGATGAGGACCGCGGCGTCGGTCGCCGCGAGCTGGCCGATCAGCTTGTGGATCTCGACCATCTCAGGCGTCCTGCCGACGATCGCGCCGAGGTCGTCGACGTCGCCGGGTCCGGGGGACCCGATCGTGCGGATGACGCGGCCGTCCGACGAGAGCGCCCGCCTCGCGGCGTCCTCGAGACCGCCGGGCAGCGTCTCGCGCGGGAGGTAGTCGTAGGCGCCCTCCCGCATCGACTCGATGGCCCCCTGGCTGCTCGTCCTCTCCGCGACGACGACGATCGGCAGGCGCCTCTCGATCTCCTTGATCGCGCGGAGCATCTCGACCGCCTTGGCCTCCTCGATGCCGTGCTCGAGCACGACGAGATCCGGTTTCGCCTCCCCGAACGCCTCGAGGAACTCGCCCGGGTCCGACCAGACGTCGACGTGGTACGCGAGCGACGGCAGGGCGCGGACGAGCTCCCTCGCCTCTTCCTTGGTCCTGTCGAGAATCCACACGTTCTTCAAGGGACCACTCCGGCATTCAAGCAGGTCGACTCGGACGGCGCCGGTGTCGGGGCCGCCGGGCGCCGTCAGCTGCCGCCCGACTCCCTGAACCACGCGACGGTCCGCTCGAGACCGTCGTCGAACGACACGGCGGGCTCGAAGCCGAGGAGCTTGCGGGCCCTCGCGATGTCGGCGAAGGAGTGCTTGACGTCGCCCGGCCTGGGCGACTCGTAGTTCGCCTCGATCGAGCTGCCCATGAGCCTGCTGAGCCTCGCGTACAGCTCGTTGACGGTCACGGTCGACCCGCAGGCGATGTTCATCACTTCGCCGATGCCTTCGCTCGTCTCCGACGCCAGGAGGTTCGCGTCGACGACGTTCTCGACGTAGGTGAAGTCCCTCGACTGCTCGCCGTCACCGTAGATGATCGGCGCCCCGCCGTTCAGGAGAGCCGAGACGAAGATCGGGACCACGGCCGCGTACTGCGACGACGGGTCCTGTCTGGGCCCGAAGACGTTGAAGTAGCGGAGCGGCACGCATGGGAGACCGTAGAGCCTGGAGAACACCTGGCAGTAGTACTCGCCCGCGAGCTTCGCCACAGCGTATGGCGAGGCGGGCGCGGGCGGCATCGTCTCCGCCTTCGGGAGAACGGGCGTGTCGCCGTAGATGGACGACGAGCTCGCGTAGATGACCCGGCGCACGCCGGCGTCGCGGCTCGCCACGAGCACGTTCAAGGTCCCGCCGACGTTGACCTCGTTGCTCGTGACCGGGTCGTCGACGGAACGGGGAACGGACGCGAGGGCGGCCTGGTGGAAGACGACGTCGACTCCGTCGACGGCCCTCCTGACGGCGTCGAGGCTTCTGATGTCCGCCTCGTGGAGCTCCATCGAACCGGAGAAGGCCGCGATGTTCGACCGCCGCCCCGTCGAGAAGTTGTCGATGACGCGGACCCCGTGTCCGAGCTCGAGCAGTCGCTCGACGATGTGCGAGCCGATGAACCCGGCGCCGCCTGTCACGAGATACTGGGACATTGAGCACTCCCCGCCGAGCTAGAGCTTCCAGATCTGGTCGCCGTTCAGCCCCTTGAACGCGTTCCGCGTGTCGACGATCGGCGTCCCCGACGCCACGACCGCCTCGTAGTCGAACGCCGAGTGCGCCGTCGTCACGACGATCACGTCTGCGTTCGAGAGGAGCTCCGGCGTGAAGTCCTGATTCGTGAGCTCGATCCCGGCCTCCGAGACCTTCGCGACGTGCGGGTCAGAGTAACACAGGTCGGCGCCCCTGTCCTGAAGAAGCTTGATGATGTCCAGCGCCGGGGCCTCGCGGATGTCGTCGATGTCCCTCTTGTACGCCACTCCCAGGACGAGGACCTTCGATCCCCTGACGGGCTTCCCGTGGGCGTTCAGGCAGTCCGCGACCTTCGTCACCACGTGGTGCGGCATGCTTCCGTTGATCACTCCGGCGAGTTCGATGAAGCGCGCCTCGAACCCGCTCTCCTTCGCCTTCCACGAGAGGTAGAACGGATCGATCGGGATGCAGTGGCCGCCGAGCCCCGGACCCGGATAGAACGGCATGAAGCCGAAGGGCTTCGTGGCGGCGGCGTCGATGACCTCCCAGACGTCGATGCCCATTCGGTCGCTCATGAGCGCGAGCTCATTCACGAGGCCTATGTTCACGCTGCGGAACGTGTTCTCGAGGAGCTTCACCATCTCCGCGACCTTGGTCGAACTGACCGGCACGACCGGCCCGAGGGTCTGCTGGTAGAGGAGCGCGGCGTGCTCGGTGCACGCGGGCGTCACGCCTCCGACGACCTTCGGGATGTTCTTCGTCGTCCACTCCTCGTTGCCTGGGTCGACGCGCTCGGGCGAGAACGCGAGGTAGAAGTCCTCCCCGACCTTGAGGCCGGTCTGTTCGAATCGGGCCAGGATCACCTCGTCGGTCGTCCCCGGGTAGGTGGTGCTGTCGAGGATCACCAGCATGTCCGGGTGAAGGTACTTGACGATCTCCTGCACGGCCGACCGCACGTACGAGATGTCGGGGTCGCGCGTCTTCCTGAGCGGTGTCGGCACGCAGATGTCGACGGTGTCGAGATCGGCGAGCACCGCGAAGTCCGTCGTCGCCTTGAAGCTTCCGGCGTCCACCGCCTCCCGGACCCACTCACTCGGGACGTCGGCGATGTACGACTCCCCAGCCATCAGCCTGCGGACCTTCTCCCCGTCGGTGTCGATGCCGACCACGTTGAACCCCGCTCTCGCGAACTCCATCGAGAGCGGAAGCCCGACGTAGCCGAGCCCTATCACGCCCAGCCGTGCTTCCTTCGACTGGAGCTTCTCCTTGAGCACGTCCCCTCCTTGGAAGTTCCGTTGTCCCGGCTCGGAGACGGACGTCTCCGCGGGCTCCGGCGTCTGGTCAGAGACCCAGAGCCAGCGCGACCGTCCCGGCGGTGGCCACAGGCAGCAACAGGTTGTCGGCCGCCCCGAGAGGCAGCGATTCGAGCACGCTGGCTACCGCCCCGACCGCAAGCGCCCAGGGCAGCGGAACATAGAACATAGCAATAATCACGCCCACGGCGAAGACAGTAAGCGACCCCACCAGAGTCTTTCCGGGATTATGGGGCAGAGAGGTCGTCCCGAAGGCCTTCCCTGTGAGGCTCGCAGCACTGTCTCCTATGGCAAGAATCAGGATCCCCGCAGTCGAGGACGGAGGATCGAAGAGAGCGACGGTCAGCCAGATCCCGGCGCCGAAGAGAAGAGGCCCCCACAGGAGCCCCCGCGGCTCCGACGCCCGCATCGCCCGCCACGTCAGGTTCGAGAACCCGGGGAGCGCGACCCCCTTGAGACGGAGGAACTCGGACCCCAGGTAGACGACGGTGATCACTCCCACGAGCCACAGGGCGAACCTCTCGGACCACGACGCGATCCCCGGCACGAGGACGGCGCCAGCGTGGATGACCTTCCGGAGAAGCTCGTGTCTGACGGCGATGTGCTGGGGGGTGATGCCGAACCGGGCGCCCTCGGGGAAGAACTCGAGGATCTCCCTGAGGTCCCGCGTGTGGAGGACGAAGCTCGCCTTCCTGAGGACCTTCCACTCCGGGTTGAGCCCGATGCTCCGCCACGCGGCCTCCACGATGTCGACGTTGCTGTCGTCGTCGACGATGACCGTCGCGTCGGTCCACGATAGCCCGCGCTGCCTGAGCAGGCCCTCGAGCCCGGCGCGCTTCCCGTGGGACGAGTGCCGCTCCCCCACCATCCGACCGGTGAGAACACCGTCGTTCTCCTCGAGCACGACGCCGTACGCGCCGTCAGCGCCGACCTTCGACGCGATGTGCTCGACGACCTGCTGCGGGACACCGGCGCTCACGAGAACGACGTCGTACCCGGCCTTCTTGAGGGCGCCGCAGACCTCGGGCGCTCCCCGGGTCAGCCTGACCGACTCGGCGGCCCGTAGGACGTGGTCTATGCTCGCGCCCCTCTGAAACCGGTACGCCCGCTCGACCGCCTGTCGGACCGTGATGATCCCGGTCTTCAACCGGAACCCGAGCCAGAGATGGCGGATCCAGACCCACGCGCTCGTCATCCACGCGAGCCGCGAGAGGAAGAGCCCCCTCAACAGCACGCCGTCGACGTCGAAGGCGACGAGCCCCTTGCGCCTTGTGCCCACGCTAACTCCCACGCGCGGAGGACCTCCCGGTCAGAACAAGAACGCCGCGGACGACCATCCAGCAGGCGACCGCGGCCATCAGTATCGGAACGTAGGCGAACTGGTGTCCGTACCGCGGCGTGATGAGCGCCGCGAAGCGCCTGATCCCGTAGACGAGCATGGCCGCGAGCCCGAAGTTCGCCGCGGCCACCGACACCCGGAAGACGAGAGGGCGCCGCGGGGGGCGCTCCCCCGCGGTCCCGTCGGACGCCCGGTCCGCGGCGTGGTCGCCGGAACGCTCCGCGCGGCTCCCTCCCGCGGGGTCCTCTGTCGACGGCATCGGGTTCTCCGTCATCTCCGACCGTTATCGAACGATCGCGAATCTGCCCATCTCGGTGGCCGTCGCGTCGGTCGCCCCCTCGCCGTAGCAGCGAAGGCGGTAGACGTAGAAGCCGCTCGCGAGCTCGGACGCGCTGCCGGTGAAGTCCTCCCAGGGGATGGTGTTCCACCCGGCGTTCGTGCCCTCGTTGTCCTCCTCAGAGCCGGAGGGGCTTCTGTACTTGGTGCAGGTTCCGAGCGCCTGGCCCGTCACGTCGTAGACGTCGAGCACGGCGGACTCCGACTCCCGCGACAGCTCGTAGCGGAAGTTGAGCTCGTCCATCGCGTTCGCCGGGTTCGGGTACGTGAAGTGGTTCAGCACGAAGAGGCTCGGGGCGTTCACGCGGACGACGACCGACGCCTCGTTGTCCGAGAGCGTCAGCTCGTCGGTCCCCTCGGCGATGACGCGGGCGGTCACGACGTGATCCCCCACGTCGCTCTCGCCGAACTCCCAGTCGAACTCGTGGGTCACGACCTCTCCCCCGCCCATCACGCGCTCCTCCTCGAAGCTCGAGAGGAGCTCGCCCTCGTCCGGTTCGCCGTCCCAGACCTCGAGCACGAGGTCGACCGACTCCTCCGGCCCGAAGACGTGGACGTCGACCCTGACGGTCGTCTCGCCGGTCGTGATGAGATCGTCCGGCGTGAACCGGAAGTCCTCGGGGAAGACCGCGAGGTTGATGAGCGAGTCGGGGTCCAGGAGGCGGGCGGTCGCTCCCGCGACCATCTTCGCGACGTTCGTGACCTGCGACGGCGAGACGTTCTCGAACGTGTCGCAGACGGTGTGGTAGCACGGGAACCTGTCGCGCGGGTTCCAGTTCTCGATCGCCACCAGCGCGTCGTAGCCCGCGATCCAGAACGGGGCGTGGTCGCTGTACGCGAGGGCCCTGTCGATCCGGTGGGCGTAGAAGTCATCGAACTGGGGAGCGTACACGGTCTCGGCCGTGTCGACGAGCCAGTCCGCGAGCCAGCGGGTCCCCTTGTTGGTGACGATGTGGCTCGTGTCGGGGTACGCCGCGTCGAGCTTGTAGCCGATCATGTCGACGTTGATGACCCCGTAGATGGTGTCTCCCCGCGCCACGGCGGAGTCGACGAAGGCGTTGCTTCCGTAGAGGCCCTGCTCCTCGGCGTCGAAGAGAACGAAGTGGAGATCGAACGCGAACTCGACGTCCGCCAGAACACGGGCGGCCTCGAGGACGGTCGCCACACCGGTGCCGTTGTCATTCGCACCCGGCGCCGGGTTGTCGCACCACCACAGCGGATCGCCCTCGAATTCCGGAGTGCTCACCGCCGTGGCGTCGTAGTGACCGCAGATGATGTAGTAGCCGCCAAGGCGTCCCGAACCCGGGAGGACCCCGACGATGTTCTGCATCGTGTACGGCTCGATCAGCTGCGTCGTGTCGCCGCAGACGAACCCGTTCAGTTCGAAGTTCTGGGTGTCGACGACGGCGCCTGCCGGCAGGTATGCGTCGAGCGCGTCCATCAGATAGGGCACGATCTCGGTCCGCTGTTCCGACCGGTAGGCGTAGCGCCCCCTGAGCTCGCCGTCGGGGTACTCGCTCAGTCGCTCGACGTGCGCCATCAGGGAGTCAGTCGATACCGCTTCGATTACGTCGTCGACGAGCCCCCGAACGCGGCGCTCGTCGCGCTCCATCGCGACCCTCAGCGGAGGCGGCGGCGTGTCGTCGAACCAGGAGGCAACGGCGACGGACGCCGGAAGCGGATACGCCATGAACGACGCGCGCCGGATCTCGAAGGCCGCGCCCGGGGACGCGCCGACGAGAACGGCGCCGTCGGGCTCGATCCACAGGACCTCGCCCGCGCGGGCGAGCTCGTCCAGGCCCGCCGCGGGGTAGCAGAGGTAGAGGTCCTCCCAGCGTCCCAGCTCGACGACCCGCTCGACGATGCGACCGCGCGCCCGAAGCTCGCCGCCGAGCCTCGCGTCGCCCTCGATGAGCGCCTCCGATGTGCCGATGTGGCGCACGACGACCCCCTCCGCCTCGAGGGAGACGAGGGAGCCCGCGTCCGAGTACGCGATCGAGTAGACCACCTGCGCGGCCGCCGGAGCGACGGGGAGCGTGAGACACAGCGCAGCCACCACGATCGGGGTCTTCATGCCTGCCTCCTGGGTTTCCGGAACGCGCTCGTCTCGCGAGCGCGGCCGGCACGCCGGAGCCTGATGGGTGCGGGCCGGCGGCGCATCGCCGCCGGCCGCCCCGTCAGTGGTACGCCCGAGAGGATTCGAACCTCCGACACCTGGAACCGGAATCCAGTGCTCTATCCAACTGAGCTACGGGCGCTTTCGTCGATCTCTATCAGAGTGTAGTCCCGGGTTCCGACACCGAGCTCTTCACCGTACCTGAGCTGCACGGAGGGGTCAACATCGGGGTGAAGGTCCCGGAACTTGTCTCCTCCGCTGCGGTAGCCGTCGCTCAGGCTGCTGTTCCTGGTCGCTGGCGCCTCGTTCACGAGGTCGTACGAGGCCTGGTCGATCGCGATCGGGTCGAGCGAGACAAGGACGCCCACGTCCTCGACGATCGGCACCTTCGGCGTTCCGTAGCAGTCACAGAGCGGATGGACGTCCGTGACGAAGTTCACGTACCCTATCCGCCCGCGCTTCGCGTCCGAGATGGCCTTCACGTATTCTACCATCTTCTTCTGGAAGACGTCAGTGCTTTCGTCCCAGCGGATCCCCACGGCCTTCTCGGGACACACGGCGATGCACTCTCCGCAGCCGATGCACTTCTCCGGGTCGATCTCCGCGGCCTCGGTCACGCGGATCGCGTCGACCGGGCACCACGACGCGCACGTCCCGCACGCGATGCAGTTCGTACGCACGTAGGGCTTCGTGGTCGAGTGCATCTCGAGCTTCCCGGACCGCGAGGCCCCGCCCATCCCCAGGTTCTTGATCGCCCCTCCAAAGCCCGAGAGCTCGTGCCCCTTGAAATGACTGACGGAGAGGATGCTGTCCGTCTTCACCAGCTCCGCGCCGAAAGCGGCCTCCTTGAGCATCCCGCCCGAGACGGGGAGCTTCGTCTCCGCCGTTCCCCGGAGCCCGTCGGCGATCAGCACTGGAGCGGCGACGGCCGAGAACGTGAAGCCGTGCTCGAGCGCCGTCCTCAGGTGCTGCACCGAATCGCTCCTGCTCCCCCGATAGAGAGTGTTCGTGTCGGTCAGGAAGGGCCTCGTGCCCCTCTTCGCGAGCCACGCGACGATGCGGCGAACGAAACGCGGCTTCACGTGACCCGTCTCGACGCTCTCTCCGAAGTGCATCTTGACGGCCACCGTCTCGGCGGTCGATGCGATATCTCCGACGCCGCTCCTGTCGAGCAGCAGGTCGAGCCTGGCCGCGATCTCGTCGGTCCCGCCGTCGTACAGGCGGAGCAGGAAGACCTTGCTTCTCGGCGGACCCTCTCCCACGATTCCCTCCCCCGTTCCTCGCATCGACCTCAGGAGTTCGCGAGCCGCGCCGCCGCGACTGCTCGGCGCGCCTCGACTGCGTAGATGATGCCCGAGGCGACCGCGAGCGTCACGCCCGCGATCATGAGCGGCACCTCGAGCGGGGCGAAGTCGGCCACGTACGCGACCAGCATCGCCGACAGCACGACGAACCCGATCTTCCCCACGCGGTTCGCGGCGAGAACGGCGGGGAGTCTCCTCGAGACCACGACCGCGCCGACGAGCCCCGCCACGTCACGCACGACGAACAGCACCACAGCGCCCACAGGGAACTCTCCCCTGGCGGCGAGGAAGATCAGCACCGAGTCTATCGCTATCTTGTCCGCGACCGGGTCGAGGACCTTTCCGAGATCCGTGACTCTCCCGGTCCTCCGCGCGAGGTACCCGTCGAGACCGTCGCTCGCCAGCATGATCAGAATGACGACGAGCGCCGCGAGACGCCGCTCGGACGCGAGGAGGCTCAGGGCCACCGGCACGAGAGCGATCCTGGCAAGCGTCACCAGGTTCGGAGGCGTCAACAGGTCGCGCGCCGAGAAGCGCCCTTCCCCCCTCATCCCCTACCTTTCTCTCACCCGGCCGGCCCACCGCATCTTCCTGCGGAGGATCTCGTAGTACGAGTGCTCCGCGATCTCGACGAGCCTCGCCCTGGTGTCGGCGGTCCTCACGACGACCACGTCCTCCTGGCCGATCCCGAAGACCTTGTGGCCGTCGGCCGTCACGATCGTCGCGTCGTCGCTCGAGAGCATCTGGATCTCGATCTCGACGGTCGGCGGAACCACGAGCGGCCTCAGGCTCAGCGTGTGCGGGCAGATCGGCGCGAGGATGATCGCCTCGACGTTCGGCGCCACGACCGGACCTCCGGCCGAGAGGGCGTGCGCGGTGGAGCCGGTCGGCGTCGCCAGGATGAGTCCGTCCGCGGCGTATCGCGTCACGAGCTCGCCGTCGACGCGCGCCTCGAACGACAGCATCCTGGACTCCGCGGCCTTGGTGATCACGACGTCGTTCAGCGCCACGTCGGTCCCGTCGCGCCCGGAGAGCCCTACGGAGAGCATCATCCGGTCGCTCACCGGGAGCTCGGCCGGATCGAGGGCCGCGAGGACGGTCCCGAGCTCGTCCCCCGCGATCTGCGTGAGGAAGCCCAGGCTCCCCATGTTCACCCCGAAGATCGGCGTCTCGCGCCCGCCGGCGGCGACCTCGCGTGCGGCGAAGAGAAGAGCCCCGTCGCCGCCGAACGCGAAGATGAGGTCGGCGCGCGCGACTACCTCGCTCGACGGAACGCACCTTACCGACGAGGGTGCGGCGTCGCGGTTCCGGTCATCGACGATGAGCTCGAGCGCCTGGCTCTCGCACCAGTCCGCCACGAGCTCGATGGCCCCTCCTATCCCCTCCTTCAGGGGATTGGCCAGGATGCCGACGCTCTTCATGCCGGGTACCTCCTCTAGCGACCGCGCTTCCCCTCGTGAAGGGCGCGCGCCGCGGCAACGATGTCGCTCTGCGCGAGACAGCAGTCCTCGAGCAGCCTCCCCCGCGAGCCGTGCGTGACGAACTCGTCCGGGAGCGCCATGATCCTCGTCGCGACGTCGTGGATGCCCTCGGCCTGCAGAAGCTCGAGGACGGCCGCCCCGAACCCGCCCGCTGCCACGTTCTCCTCGACGGTCACGACCTTCTTCGTCGTTGCCGCCTCCTCAAGGATGAGTTCCCGGTCCAGGGGCTTCACGAAGCGCGCGTTGACGACGGACGCCGACACGCCCTCGCGCTCGAGCTCCTCCGCCGCGAGCTCCGCAGGGTGCACCATCGAACCGATGGCGATGAGGCTGACGTCGGTCCCGGCCCTGAGCCGCTCGCCCTTCCCGATGGGGATCGGCGGCGGGTCGAAGTCCATCCGGACGCCCAACCCGGCGCCCCTCGGGTATCTGACGGCGATCGGGCCCTCGTCGTGCTCGATCGCGGTGCGCACCATCGAGCCGAGCTCGTTCTCGTCTTTCGGCGACATGAGGATCAGGTTGGGAACGGCCCTCAGGAATGACAGGTCGAAGACGCCGTGGTGCGTCGGTCCGTCGTCACCCACCACCCCGCCGCGGTCGATCATGAACCTGACCGGCAGGTTCTGGAGGCAGACATCGTGGATGATCTGGTCGTAGGCGCGCTGGATGAACGACGAGTAGATGGCGACGACTGGCTTTACGCCGCTCGCGGCGAGCCCCGCCGCGAACGTCACGGCGTGCTGCTCCGCGATGCCGACGTCGAAGAACCGGTCCGGGTAGTGTTTGGCGAAGTGCACGAGCCCCGTGCCGGCCGGCATCGCGGCCGTCACCGCGACGATCTCCTCGTCGTCCTCGGCGAGCGTGACGAGGGTCCGGCCGAACGCCTCGGTGTAGGAGACGGCGGTCGGCTTCTTCTTGAGTGTGCCGGTCGTCTTGTCGAACGCCCCGATCCCGTGGAACCGGGAGGCGTCCTCCTCGGCGGGCGCGAAGCCCTTCCCCTTCGTCGTGATCACGTGGACGAGGAGTGGCCCCTCGGTGTGTTTGAGGCGCTCGAAGGCGTGGACGAGCAGCTCGACATCGTGACCGTCGAGCGGTCCGAAGTACTTGAACCCGAGTTCCTCGAAGAGGATGCCGGGCACGAAGATGCCGCGGATGCCCTCGAGGGCTCGGCTCGTCAGTTCGCGCGCCCGCTCTCCGACGGCCGGGATCTTCCCCATGATGTCCCAGACCTCGGACTCGAGCCGCTGGTAGGTCGGCGCGGTGAGCATCCTCGTGAGGTACTGCGAGAGCGCGCCCACGTTCTTCGAGATCGACATGCGGTTGTCGTTCACGACGACCATGAGGTTCTTCTTGAGGTGTCCCGCCTGGTTCAGGCCCTCGAAGGCGAGCCCGGCGGTCAGCGACCCGTCGCCGATCACGGCGATCACCCGGAAGTCCTTCTCGAGGAGGTCCCGGGCGCTGGCCATGCCGAGCGCGGCGGAGATCGACGTGCTCGCGTGGCCGGTGTTGAAGGCGTCGTGCGGGCTCTCTTCCCTGCGGGGGAACCCGGCGATGCCGCCGTACTGGCGGATGGTCTCGAACGAGTCCCTGCGGCCCGTGACGAGCTTGTGCGCGTAGCTCTGGTGGCCGACGTCCCAGACGATCCTGTCGGCGGGCGAGTCGAAGACGCGATGCAGAGCGAGCGTGAGCTCTACGACGCCCAGGCTCGGCGCCAGGTGCCCGCCGTACTTCGACACCACCCGTACGATCTCCTCGCGCAGCTCCTCGGCGAGTTCCGGAAGCTGCTCGAGCTCGAGCGCCTTCACGTCCTCGGGGGAGTCGATCGTGTCGAGAATCCGTCCCATCGTATCCTCAGTTCCGCCTGTCCACTATGAACCGCGCGATCTCCCGGAGCGGCCACGCCTCGTCACCGAACGGCGCGAGAGCCGCGATCGCCTCGTCGACGAGATCGCGCGCCCGGGCCTCCGCGGCGTCGATCCCGACGACTCCCGGGTACGTGAGCTTGCCCTTCCCGCGGTCCTTCCCGACGGCCTTCCCCATCTCCTCGGCCGTGCCGCGCTCGTCGAGGAGGTCGTCCGCGATCTGGAACGAGAGTCCCACGGCCCCACCGTACGCGCGGAGCGCCGCGAGCGTCTCGTCGCCGGCCCCCGCCGCGAGCGCGCCGATTGCGACCGCCGCCTCGATCGGGAGCGCCGTCTTCCGCCTGTGGATGAACGACACTCCCTCCAGCGTGGGCTCGGCGCACTCCCCCTCCATGTCGGCGACCTGTCCGCCCACCATCCCGGACGGGCCGTTCGCCCGCGCGAGCTCCCGCGCGATCGCGACGCGGCGTTCCGGCGGGAGCGTCTCCTCGCGCGCCACCACGTCGAACGCGAGGGTAAGGAGACCGTCTCCTGCGAGGATTGCGGTCGCCTCTCCGTACACCTTGTGGCAGGTCGGGCGTCCGCGCCTCAGGTCGTCGTCGTCCATCGCCGGTAGGTCGTCGTGGATGAGCGAGTACGTGTGCACGATCTCCGTGGCACACGCCGGAGCCATGACTGCTTCTCCCTCGCCTCCCGCGATCTCGAACGCGGCGATCGCCAGGATCGGGCGGAGGCGCTTCCCTCCCGAGAAGACGCTGTATCGCATCGCTTCGTGGAGCGTCCCGGGGGGCGTGCCCGCAGGGGGCAGGAACCGGTCGAGCGCCCGCTCGACCGCCTCCCGCTTCCCCGCCAGGTACGACTCGAGCGACGTCACGCCGCTAGCTCTCCTCCTCGACGTCGTCGTCGAACCCATCGAGTGAGATCTGTCCTTCCTCGTCCTTCGAAAGCGTGAGGACGCGCTGTTGAGCCTTGTCGAGCACCTTGGTCAGCTTCTTCACGATCTTCATGCCCTCCTCGAAGGCCTCGAGCGACTCCTCGAGCCCGAGCTCGCTCTCCTCTAGCGTAGCGACAAGCTCCTCGAGACGGGCCATGTCGTCCTCGAACGTCTGCTTCTTGCTCACTTCTTCCTCCGCGATCCAGGGGAACCGGAGCCACGGGCCACGCCCGTCACCGTTCCGTCGAACGAACCGTCCGTCAGTGTCACCCGGACGCCCCCTCCCTCAGCCACGTCGGCGACGGAGCGCACGGGGGTCAGACCGGGGAGCGCGACCACCGCGGCGAAACCGCGCGCGAGGATGTGCGACGGGTTCGCCAGTTCCAGCTCGGACGCGAACCGCTCGAGCCGCGCCGCCTCAGCGGCGAGGCGGACCCTGAGCGTACCCGCGACCCTTCGCGCGAGATCGTCCGTCCTCTGCGCGAGCCTCTCGACGAGCTCCCGCGGGAGCCTGAAGGCGTAGGCCCTCCGTGCCCGCTCAAGGCGGTCGGCGTGCACCCGGAGCGTCGCCCTCATCGCCGCGACCCGGCGAGCGTCGAGCGAGCGAATCGCCCTCGCGACCTCGGTGCTGTCGGGGACCGCGTGCTCTCCGGCGTGAGAAGGGGTAGCGGCCCGCGCGTCCGCGACGAAGTCCGCGATCGTGTAGTCGACCTCGTGCCCGACGGCCGAGACGATGGGCGTCCGGGCCGCGAAGATCGCTCTCGCCACGACCTCCTCGTTGAACGCCCACAGGTCCTCGAGCGACCCTCCTCCCCGCCCGACGATGGCGACGTCGGCGCCTCCCCACTCGTCGACGAGCTCGATCGCCCGCACGATTCCAGGGGCGGCGTCCGCCCCCTGGACGGGCGTCGGAACGACGACGATCCTGGTCGACGGCGCGCGCTTCCTGACGACGCGGATCACGTCCCGGACCGCCGCTCCCGTTGGAGAGGTCACGACCGCAACCGTTCCCGGCGAGGGAGGGAGCTCCTGCTTCGCCTCCTCCTCGAAGAGCCCCTCGGCGGCCAGCTTCTTCTTGAGCGCCTCGAACGCGGCCGCGAGCGCCCCGAGGCCCGAGGGCTTCATGCGCTCGACGTACAGCTGGTAGCGCCCGGAGGGCTCGTAGACCTTGATGCGTCCCCAGGCGAGCACCTTCGCGCCGTCCTTGGGCCTGAACGAGAGCTTCGCGTTCTTGAACTTGAACATCACGCACCCGAGGGTGCTACGCTCGTCTTTGAGGGTGAAGTACATGTGGCCGGAGGAGTGGTGCTTGAAGTTCGAGATCTCCCCTTCCACCCAGAAGAGCGGCAGGGACGTCTCCAGGACCTCCTTCACCTGGGCCGTGACCTCGCTCACCGTGTAGATGCGTTCTTCCGCTCCGCGTCCCACAGGACCTTCCTCCACGATGGGAAGAGGGGGATCGAACCGCGTGCCGTCCGGGCTACGCGCGCCCCCGGGACCGCTCCGCGGCCTCGACTGTGTTCCTGAGAAGGAGAGCCGTCGTCAGCGAACCCACGCCGCCCGGGACGGGCGTAACCGCCGACGCCTTCCCGAGCATCTCCTCGTAGGCTACGTCGCCGACCGTCCTCCCGCCCTTCTCGCTCGACGGGTCCTCGACCCAGTTCGTGCCGACGTCGACGACGACGGCGCCGTCGGCGATCATGTCGCCCCGAATCGCCTCGGTGCTCCCCATTGCCGCCACAACAATGTCGCCCCGGCGCGTGTGATCAGCGAGGTCGGGCGTGCCCGTGTGACAGACCGTGACCGTCGCGTTCGCCCGATCGCTCTTCCGGAGGAGCAGGTTCGCGAGCGGGCGCCCCACGACGGTGCTCCGCCCGACGATCACGACGTGCTGCCCGGAGATGGCGACGCCGGAGCCCGCGAGGATCTCGATCACGCCGAGCGCCGTGGCCGGCGCGAACGCCTCCCGGCCCGACATCAGAAGCCCCATCGAGATGGTCGTCGCTCCGTCGACGTCCTTCCAGGGCGAGATCTCCTCGACGACCGACGACGGGATCCCCTTCGGGAGGGGCTGCTGTACGATGATGCCGGAGACGTCAGGGCTCGACGACAGCCCGCGGATCGTGTGCGCGACCTCGTCGGCGCCCACCTCGACGGGGAGCGTCACCAGGTCCGCCTGAATCCCGACCTTCGTCGCCGCCTTCTGGATGCTCTTCGAGTACACCACCGACCCGTGATCGTCCCCGGCGAGCACGATCGCGAGTCTAACCGTGACACCCTCGCGACCGAGAGCCTCGACCCTCGCCGCCACGTCCTCCCTGATCCCCTGCGCGATCGGCTTCCCCTTCAGGACCCTCGTCTCCACTGCTACCTCTCCCATGTTCACGTCCGGTCCTCCTCGGCGGCTGACTCATCCTCGTACTCGACGACTCTCTCGATGCTCGACGCGGCGCCCGTCGCCGCGTCGACCTCGACCACCACGCCGTTCAGCATCCCCGCTCCTCCTGCCGCTTCGAACCGCTGCGGGAGCTGAGTCACGAACCGGGCGAGCGAGAGCTCGGTCCTGATTCCGATGACCGAGTCGACCGGACCGGTCATGCCGGCGTCGCTGAGATACGCGGTGTGCTTCTCGAGGATGCGCTCGTCCGAGGTCTGAACGTGCGTGTGCGTCCCGATGACGGCCGAGACGGTGCCGGCCAGGTGCCAGCCGAGCGCCACCTTCTCCGAGGTGGCCTCGGCGTGCATGTCCACGAACAGGACCGGGGTCTCGCTACGGAGCGCGCTCACGATGTCGGTCCCGATCCGGAACGGGCAGTCGATCTCCTGCATGAAGACCCTGCCCTGGAGGTTGATGACGCCGACCCGAACGCCGTTCGCGGCCTCGACGACCGTCGCTCCGCGACCGGTGGCGCCCGGCGGGTAGTTGGCCGGCCTCACGATGCGATCGCACCGGGTCAGGAAGTCGACGACGTCGCGCTTGTCCCAGACGTGGTTCCCGCTCGTGAGGACGTCGATCCCGAGCCCGAGGAGCTCCTCGCCGATCTTCTCGGTCACGCCAATCCCGCCCGCGGCGTTCTCGCAGTTCGCGATCACGAGGTCGGGCCGGTGGCGCTCGCGGAGGACCGGAAGGAGCGACCGCGTGGTCCTCCGCCCGACTCGGCCGACGATGTCGCCGATGAAGAGTATCTTCAAAGAACGTCCCCCGTCCGCGGTGACTTACTTCGCGTAGTCGACGGCGCGCGTCTCGCGAACGACGACGACCTTGATCTGCCCCGGGTACTTGAGCTCGGCCTCGATCTTCCTCGCGACGGCGGACGCGAGGACCTCGGCCCTGGCGTCGTCGATCTTCTTGTGCTGGACCATGATCCGGATCTCGCGGCCGGCCTGGATCGCGTACGACCGCTCGACTCCCTGGAACGAGCTCGCGATCTGCTCGAGCTTCTCCAGACGCTTGATGTACGTCTCGAGGGTCTCGCGCCTGGCGCCCGGCCTCGCCCCGGAGACCGCGTCGGCAGCCTGGACCAGAACGGCGATCATCGACTGAGGCTCCACGTCCTCGTGGTGCGCCTCGATCGCGTTGACGATGAGGTCCTCCTCGCCGTGGCGGCGCGCGAGATCTGCGCCGAGTCCGGCGTGCGTCCCTTCCATCGTGTGGTCGATCGACTTGCCTATGTCGTGCAGGAAGCCGGCTCGCTTCGCGAGAGCGACGTCGAACCCGAGTTCGCTCGCCATGAGCCCGCAGATGAGCGCGACCTCCTTGGAGTGCTGGAGCATGTTCTGTCCGTAGCTCGTGCGGTACCTGAGACGCCCAATGAGTTTGATCATCTCGGGCTTCAGGTCGTGAATCCCGATGTCGAGGCAGGCTCCCTCACCGAGTTCGACGATCTGTTCGTCGAGCTCCTTCGTCACCTTCTCGACCACCTCCTCGATCCGGCCGGGGTGGATCCTGCCGTCGGTGATGAGACGCTCGAGCGCCAGCCGCGCGACCTCGCGGCGCACCGGGTCGAAACCCGAGAGGATGACGGCCTCCGGCGTGTCGTCGACGATGACGTCGATGCCGGTCGCGGTCTCGAAGGCCCGGATGTTCCGGCCCTCCCGCCCGATGATCCGGCCCTTCATCTCATCGCTCGGAAGGTTGACGACGGACACCGTCGACTCTACGACGTGGTCCGCGGCGCAGCGCTGGATGGCGAGGGTCAGGACCTTCTTCGCCTCCTTGTCGCCCTGGCGGCGCGCCTCGTCCTTGATGTCCTTGATCATCCGCGCCGCCTCGAGGCGGGCGTCGCTCTCCATGTTCTTGATGAGGAGCTTCTTCGCGTCGTCGCGGTTCATGCCCGCGATGCGCTCGAGGCGCTCGTTCTGCTCGTCGATGAGCCGGCTCAGCTTCTCCGAGCGCTCGTCGACCCCCTTCTCCTTCGCCTTGAGCCCCTCTTCCGTCCGCTGGATCTCCTGTTCCTTCTTGTCGATGAACTCGACCTTGCGGTTGAGGTTCTCCTCGCGCTTCTCGACCTGCCGCTGGCTCTTCTCGACCTCGGATCTCGTCTGCTGCGTGTCCTCTTCGAACTTGGCCTTCGCCTTGTACCACTCGTCCTTTGCTTCGAGCACCGCCGCCTTCTTCTGCGTCTCGGCCTCTCGCTGGGCCTCGCGCACGATCTTGTCGGCCAGCTCCTCCGCGCTCACGATCTTGCTCCGGTCGACCAGCCGCCTGGCGAACCAGCCCGCCAGGAAGACGATGACTCCGACGAGGAACATGACGACCACTGGACCCCAGTTGATGTTCATGGACTCTCCCCCTCCCATCTATGGTCATTGTGGTCCCTGGACGCCCTGGCCGGCGGAGCTTATGCTACTCGTCCTCGTCCACCGGCTCTGTGGGAGGAGCGCTGTCCCAGCGACGGAGGCGCTCCCGGACCTCCTTCTCATACCCTCGGTCGCCCGGGCGGTAGTAGCTCTTCTCACCCGGGATGTACTCCTGCGTCCTGCCGTGAGATTCGGACGACGGCATCTCGTAGCCGTCGCCGTGTCCGAGCCTTGAAGCGCCCCGGTAGCTCGCATCCCGGAGGTGATCCGGGACCTCGAACGCCTCGCCCCGCTCGACGTCTTCGACCGCGCGACCGACGGCGTCGGCGCACGTCCTCGACTTCGGAGCGGTCGCGAGATAGACCGTGGCCTCTGCGAGGGCGTACCTCGCCTCGGGCATGCCGACCATCTCGACGGCCCGGGCGGCCGCGACGGCCACCTCGAGCGCTCGGGGGTCAGCAAGCCCGACGTCCTCCGACGCGGAGATGACGATCCGGCGCGCGATGAACCTCGGGTCCTCGCCGCCTGCCATCATCCGCGCGAGCCAGTGGAGCGCCGCGTCCGGCGACGATCCCCTGATGCTCTTGATGAAAGCGGACGCGACGTCGTAGTGCGAGTCGCCGTCGCGGTCGTACCGGACGACGCGCTTCCTGAGGCACTCCGTCGCGACCTCGAGCCCGATCCGGATGACCCCGTTCCGGTCGGGAGAAGTCGACAGCGCCGCGAGCTCGAGGGCGGCGAGCGCCTTCCTCGCGTCGCCGAGCGAGTTCACGACGAGGTGCTCGAGAGCCTCGTCCGCGATGTCGATCTTGTAGTCGCCGATCCCCTTCTCGGGATCCTCGAGGGCCCTCCTCAGGATCGTCTCCACGCCGTCATCGACGAGCGGCCCGAGCTCGAAGACCTGCACGCGCGACAGGAGCGCCTGGTTCAGATAGAAGAACGGGTTCTCGACCGTGGCGCCGATCATCGTGACGACGTCGTCCTCGAGCGGCGCCAGGAGAACGTCCTGCTGTGCCTTGTTGAACCTGTGGACCTCGTCGATGAAGAGGATCGTGCGCCTCGGCGCCCGGAGCTTCGCCTGCTGGACGGCGCGCCTGAGGTCGGCCGCTCCTGCCTCGACCGCGTTCAGCATCACGAGGACCGAGCGCGTGGCGCCGGCCACGACGTGCCCGAGCGAGGTCTTGCCGCTCCCCGGCGGCCCGTAGAGGATCATCGAGAAGAGCCGGTCGCTCTCGACGGCCCGCCTGAGGAGCTTCCCCTCTCCCAGGACGTGGTCCTGCCCGACGTACTCCGAGAGCCTCGTCGGCCTCATCCGCCTGGCCAGCGGGACGAGCACCTTCTCCTCCCGCTGGAACAGGGTCGGGGTTCCGTCCTGCAGGGTCTCCACGGGCCAGTTCTCCCGAGCGGCACGCGGGCGCACTGAGTGGCGCGGCGCGAACCGCCTCGCTCTGCGCGTTCGAGGGGTGTCGAACGGAACGGGAGTCCCTCCCCGATCGGGGAAGGCGCTCGGGAAGAGTGTCGGGAACGGGGGATGCCGCGTCTCAGCGAGCGCGCACTCGCCAGGCGTGGGGTGCGGCTCAGTCGCCCAGTTCGGAATCGATTGCCTGCGTGAGCTCCTCTGCTCGCTCCTGCACCTGCGCGAGCAACTTGTTTCTGTCGTCGCGCTCTCCGAAGAGCTCACCTGCGATGTTCAACGCTGCGAGGATGGCGACCTTGAGCGAAGACCCGAGCGCGGTCTCGTTGGTCACCTCCTGCATCTTGCTGTCTACGTAGTGGGCGATCTCCTGGATACGCTCGGGCTCTGCGTCCCCGCGTATCCGGTACTCCGAACCGTATATCTCAACCTTGACGCTGTTCATGTCGCCGCTCTGGAGGGCGGCCTCAACCGCCTCCGTTGCGCCCACAAGGTCGTTTTTCTTGCGCGTCCGTCTCGTTCCCACTCTCGGTGCCTGCCGTTCTTCGTTCGACGGGCCCTGACGCGGCTCAGGCCAGCTTCCCAACGATCGACCTGAGCTTCGTCTCGATCCGCTTCCTCTTCCTGGAGTCAATCTTCTGGCCGGACCCGATCGCCTGGATCTGGTCGGCCAGGTCGTCCAGCTCCTTTCCTATAGCCCGGAATCGGTCGTCGAGCTGGGCGTTCTCGGTCCTGAGCCGACGGATCTCCTCGACGGCCTTCGCGACCGATGCTTCCAGTTCAGTCAACCCGGGCAGCTGCATCAGTCAGTCATCCTATCCACCGGAAACGGCGGGGAGTCGCCCCGCCTACTCCCGGAGCGACGCACCGAACCTCTCTACGAGGTGGGTCACGATGCGTCCCTGTGCTTCGTCCACCTCCGTGTCGGTGAGCGTACGCTCGCGCGACATGTAGGTGAGCGAGAATCCGAGACTCTTCTTGCCGGCGGGAAGCTGATCCCCGCGGTACATGTCGAACACCTGGACGTCCGTGAGGAGACGCTCGCCGAGTTCGCCGATCGCCTCGACGATGGCGCCCGCGGCGGTCCCCTCGTCCACGACGAGCGCGAGATCGCGGCGCGACTTCGGGTACTTCGGAGGCGCGTCGAACGTGCCCGTCGGAACACACAATTCTACCAGCGCATCAAGGTCAAGTTCGAAGACGAACACCTGCTGCGGAAGGTCCCACCTCTCGGCGACCTCCCGCGACAGCATCCCGAACGAGCCCACCCCGCGGTCCCCCAGGAGGAGCTCCGCAGCGTGGCCCCGCTCGAAGACCGGGCAATCGTAGCAGGAGAGCCGAGGACTGTCAACCTCGAGCGCTTCGGCGAGGGCCCACAGGACGCCCTTCCCGTCGTAGAAATCGACGCTCCTCGCCTCCCTGTCCCAGCCGGGCCTTCCCGCGGTCCCGGCGACGGCGCCGGCGAGCATCCACCGCTCGGAGTGAGCCTTCGGGGGCCCCATGAAGACCTTCCCGATCTCGAAGACGCGCAGATCGGACTCCCCCACGTTCGCGTTACGCCTGACGACGTCCAGGATCGACGAGAGCATCGTCGTCCGGAGGAGCGGCATCTCCTTGTTGATCGGGTTGTCGAGCTCGATCGGTTCGCCGGCGGGCTTCATCCCGAGCCGTTCGACCGCGTCCCGCTCCATGAACGAGGGGGTCATGATCTCGTAGAACCCGAGCCCGACCATCGCCTCTCGGACCCCGTCCCTGGCCACCCTCGCGGGGTCCGTGGTGATCGCGAGGGACTGGAACGGAACCTCGTGGGCGATCTTGTCGTAGCCGTCGATCCGCGCGACCTCCTCGATGAGGTCGGCCTCGACCCGGACGTCCGGGCGGAACGACGGTACTTCGACGGTGAGAAGACCGTCGGCCGCGGACTTCACGCCGAAGCCGAGGCTCGCGAGCTCCTCGGCCGCCTTCTCCTTCGGAGGACCGGGCGCGAGCATCGAACGGACCTTCTCCATGCGGAGCGAGAGCGTCACCGGCGGCGCCTCCCAGTCCCCCGCGTCGACCATCCCGCGCGCGACCTTCCCGGCGGCTAGCTCCGACATGAGCGAGCACGCCCGCGCGGCAACGGTCTCCATCGCGCGCGCGTCGACGCCGCGCTCGAAGCGCTGGCTCGCGTCAGTGCGGAGCCCCAGGCTCTGCGCCCCGCGCCGCACGATCACGGGGTCGAACCACGCGCACTCGAGAAGCACGTTCGTGGTCGCTTCCGAGACCTCGGTCTCGCCGCCGCCCATGACGCCGGCCACGGCGATCGCCCTCTCGCCGTCACAGATCAGGAGGTGCATCCCCGAGAGCTCGTGCTCGACGCCGTCGAGCGTCGTGAGCCGCTCGCCCTTCCGCGCCCTCCGGACCGCGATCCTGTGGCCCGCGAGCGTGTCATAGTCGAACGCGTGGATGGGATGGCCGTACTCGAGCATGACGAAGTTCGTGACGTCGACTACGTTACTGATGCTCCGGAGGCCCACGCTCGCCAGCCTCGACGCGAGCCAGGCGGGCGACGGGCCGATCTCGACGTCCGAGATCACCCGCGCGATGTAGCGCGGGCAGTCGCTCGCGTCCTCGATCTCGACTGAGCAGAGCTCGGAAGCCCCGGGGGCAACCTCGTTGAGGTCGATCTCGGGGAGCCTGAGCTCGGACCCGACGGCGACGGCCACCTCGCGTGCGATCCCGATCATCCCGAGACAGTCGGGACGGTTCGGCTGCTCGTCGACGTCCAGGACCTCGTCGTCGAGGCCGAGGATCCCGGCGACGTCGCTTCCGATCTCGGTGGCGGGGTCGAACTCAAGTATTCCCTCGGAGTTCTCCTCGAGCCCGAGCTCGGCGGCCGACACGAGCATCCCGTGCGACCTCCGTCCACGGAGCGTGACCTCCTCGATCTTCCTGCCGCCGGCGATGACCGCACCCGGGACCGCCAGGGCCGACACCATCCCGGCCCTCACGTTCGGCGCGCCACAGACGACCGTCGAGGAGCCCTCGCCCCAGTCGACGACGCACACCGAGAGCTTGTCGGCGTCGGGGTGCGGGTCGACCGTCACGACCTTCGCAGCGACGACGCCCCGGACCTCGGTGCTTGCCGTCTCGAGGACCTCGGTCTCAGTGAGCTGCTCGGTGAGCCGCCTCGCGAGGTCGGCAGCCGCGAGGTCGAAGTCGACGTAGTCCTTGAGCCACTTGAGGCTGACCTTCATGCTCGCCTTCCGTCCGACTCCTCCCGGCAGAGCCGGGTAGCGCTAGACCTGCCGGAGGAACCGGAGGTCGTTCTCGTGGTAGAGCCTGATGTCGCTGACGCCGCTCATCATCATCGCGATCCGGTCGATCCCGAGACCGAACGCGTAGCCGGTGTAGACGTCCGGGTCGTACCCGACCGCCTCGAAGACCCGCGGGTCGACCATGCCGGCGCCCAGGAGTTCGACCCAACCGGTGTTCTTGCAGACGCCGCACCCTTCTCCGCGGCAGATCCGGCACTCGATGTCGACCTCGGTCGAGGGCTCCGTGAACGGGAAGAAGCCCGGCCGGAACCTCACGACGACCTCCTGGCCGTACAGCTCGCCGAGGAACTTCTGGAGGACGCCCATCAGCTCGCCGAACCGGACGCCCTTGTCGATGTAGAGACCCTCGAGCTGGTAGAACTCGGACCCGTGCGACGCGTCGGGCGTCTCGTTGCGGTAGACCCTGCCCGGCGCGATGATCCTGATCGGCGGTTTCCTCGACTGCATCGTCCGGATCTGGACGGGCGACGTGTGCGTGCGAAGGAGCTTGTCGCCCTCGATGTAGAACGTGTCGTGCATGTCGCGCGCCGGGTGGTCGGCCGGGATGTTCAGGGCCTCGAAGTTGTGGAAGTCGTCCTCGATGTGAGGGCCCGTCGCCACCTCGAAGCCAAGGGTCGCGAAGATGGTCTCGAGACGCTCGAGCGTGCGGGTTATGGGGTGCTTCCTGCCGACCCAGGGGAGCCTCCCGGGCAGCGTCAGGTCGGGCTCCCCGGCGCCGCCTCCCGCGCCACCGGCGAGCCTCTCGGCCGCGGCTTCCAGCAGCGCCGACAGCTCCTGCTTGATCTCGTTGACGGCGCGCCCCGCGGCCCGTCGCTCGTCCTCCGGAAGCTTCCCGAGCCCCCGCGAGGCCTGATTGAGCTCACTCTTCCGCCCGAGATACCGGACGCGCGCCTCCTCGAGCTCGGAGGCACTGCTCGCGCCCTCGAACGCCGCCACGGCTTCGACCCTGAGCTCCTTCAGCCGTTCGATCACGACCTGCCTCCCCGGATCAGCCGACTAGTCGACGGTGCCCTTCGCGACGTCGACGAGCTTCGCGAACCCGTCGGCGTCGTTCGTCGCCATCTCGGCCAGCATCTTCCGGTCGATCTCGACGTTGGCCTCCTTGAGCCCGTGCATGAACCGGCTGTAGGAGAGCCCGTGCAGTCTCGCACCAGCGTTGATCCGGATAATCCACAACCTCCGCATCTCACCCTTGCGCGCCCTGCGGTCGCGGTACGCGTACTGCCCCGCCCGCTGGACGGTCTCCCGAGCCGTCCGGATCAGCTTGCTCCGGCCGCCGCGGTAACCCTTCGCGGCCTTCAGCACCTTCTTGCGGCGCCGTCTCGATGCCGGCGCTCCTCTCACCCTGGACATCCCTCTTCGTCCTTTCCGTACGCTTGGTCCTGGTTCTGCGTCCTACTTCGGCAGCAACCTCTCGATGCGCGGCTTGTCCGCCTTGTGGACGTACGCCGACTTCCGCAGGTTCCGCTTCTGGCCAGAGCTCTTGCGGATGAAGAAGTGACTCGTGTAGGCCTTGAACCTACGAATCTTGCCCTTCCCCGTCCGCTTGAACCTCTTCGCCGCTCCCCTGTGCGTCTTTATCTTCGGCATCCTTCGTGCTCCTGCTCTCCTTGGTCTTGTGACCCGGCTTCGGCGCGATGACCATCACCATCGCCCTGCCTTCGCTTCGGATCGACACCTCGACGTTTGCGATGTCGGAGAGATCCTCGATGGCTCTCTCCATGATGACCCGGCCGCGCTCCTTGTGGGCGAGCTCGCGACCCCTGAAGATCACCGTGATCTTTACCTTGTCGCCTTCTTCGAGGAACTCGCGGGCGTGGCGGATCTTGAAGTCGTAGTCGTGCTTCTCGATCTTCGGACGCATCTTCACTTCCTTGAGATGCGTCACGTGCTGGCGCTTCTTCGCTTCCTTCGCCCGCTTGTTCGCCTCGTACATGTACTTCCCGTAATCCATGATCTTGCAGACGGGCGGTCTCGCCTTCGGAGACACCTCGACGAGATCGAGCCCCCGCTCCTCTGCCAACGCGAGCGCCTCGGACGTCGGCAGGATCCCCACCTGGCTCCCGTCTGCATCTACCACCCGCACCTGAGGAATCCTGATCCTCCGGTTGATGCGCGGGGTCTGTATTGCCACCGTACCTCCTTCCCGTCGCCGGTGTCGCCACCGGCGGCCTGGAACGGAAAACGGGACGCACCGTCAGTGCACCCCGTTCTCCGAGCCGTCAGGAGACGACTCTCCTGAACCCTGTGTCGGAACCTCTTCGGGTCTCGTCAGAGCCCTCGAGGTGAGAAGCGGGATGCTTCTGCTTCGTCCCTGTTCGAATGTGCCCCTCGCCGACCGTTTCGTCGCGACGGGTCCGCCTCCTTACGGAGTGGTGGGCGATACTGGACTCGAACCAGTGACCTCTTGCATGTCAAGCAAGCACTCTAACCAAACTGAGCTAATCGCCCAAGTACTGGACGGAGCCCTCCCGCGCGGAGGCCCCTATTCCTTCGACCCACAAGAATATACGGGTTCTCGAGGGACTGTCAAGCGGGAAGTGCCTGCTAGCGCGCGGGTCCGCGTATCCCCACGACCCTGATCTCCGTCATCTCCTCGACGGCGAACTTCGGGCCCTCGCGGCCCAGACCGCTCTCCTTCTCCCCTCCGTAGGGCATGAGGTCGACCCGGAAGGTCGGGACGTCGTTCACCATGACGCCCCCGCACCGGATCTCCCGGGCGGCCCGGAGGGCGTCGTCGAGCCGGTCTGTGTAGACCCCCGTCTGGAGGCCGTAGCGGGAGCGGTTCACGTGGTCGATCGCCTCGTCGAGAGTCCCGAACGGCCGGACGGCGATCACGGGCGCGAACGCCTCGTCCTTCCACACGCGGGCCTCGTCGGGGACGCCGGTCAGGATCGTGGGCTCGAGGAGCGCGCCCTCGCGCCCTCCTCCGGCGACGAGAGACGCACCCATGCTCCTCGCCTCCTCGATCCAGCTCTCGGCGCGCTCGGCCTCACCCTCCTCGATCATCGGCCCGACGTCGGTCGCTTCGTCGAGCTGGTCTCCGAGCTCGAGCGACGCGGTCACGTTCGCCGCCGCCTCGAGGAACCGGTCGAGCACCGTCTCCTCGACGAGCACGCGCTGGACCGAGATGCAGACCTGGCCGGCCAGCGCGTACCCGGCCCGAGCCGAGCGCTCCGCCGCCGCCCCGACGTCGCAGTTCGCGGTCACGATCACCGCTGAGTTCGAGCCGAGCTCCATAGCGGTCTTCTTGAGGCCGGCGCGAGACATGATCGCCTTCCCGATCTCCACGCTGCCGGTGAACGTCACCATCCTCGGGACCGGGCTCGAGACGAGTCTGTCCCCCACGGTGCTCCCGGAACCCGTGATCACGGAGAGCGCCTCGGGCGGGAGGCCGGCTTCGTACAGGATCTTCCCGAACGCGATGTCGGTGAGGGGCGTCACCGTAGCGGGCTTGAGTATCACGGCGTTTCCGGCCGCGAACGCCGGTGCGATCTTGTGCGCCGCGAGGTTCACGGGGAAGTTGAACGGAGTGATCGCGAGGACGACGCCGACCGGGACGCGGATGTAGAACCCGAATCGGTCCTTGCCGGTCGGGGCGCCGTCGAACGGGACGACCTCGCCCGCGAGCCTGCGAGCCTCCTCCGCGGAGACCGCGAGGGTCTGGACCGTCCGCGAAATCTCGCCCCGGGCCTCCCGGAGCGTCTTCCCCACCTCGGACGCCATCGTGAGCGCGAGCTCCTCGATCCGTTCGCCCACCATCCGGGACGCCCTGGCGAGGATCTCCGCTCTGTCGAAACGGCTCATGCGCTCCATGATGCGAGCGCCCTCGACCGCGGTCGAGAGCGCATGGTCAACCTGTTCCTCTGAGGCGGCGGGGACGGTGTCGATCTCGGAACCGTCGAACGGGTTCAGGACGGGGATCGCGCGCTCGCCCTCGACCTCGCGCCCGCCGATCAGCATCCTCACTTCTTCTCCTCCGCGGGTGGCTCGTCCTTGAACGCGGGGATCGACGACGAGCTGCCGCTCCCCTCGCAGACCTCGATGTCCCCCTCGACGGCGCGCACCGTGACCTCGTCCACATCCCCGTGCGTTATGAGGAACCGCGCTAAGGGCTTCAGGACGAGGCCCTCGACCGTCCGCCCGAGGTTCCTCGCACCGTACTCGCGGCTGTGTCCCTTCTCGACGATCACGGCGACCGCGCCGTCGCTCACGTTGAGCCTGATGTCCCTGAGCGCCAGCCTCGCGCGGATGTCGTCGAGATGCACGTTGACCGAGAGCTGGTCGAAGAGCAGCACCTCGTCGATCCCGGCCATGAACTCGGCCGGGAAGAACTCCTCGATCGCGTCGCGCGCCTCCTGGACGTGCCTCTCGTGCTGCTTCAGGTCGAAGCTCGCGAACCCCACCGCTCCCTCGTCGCGCATCCCGGGAACGATGTTCTCGGAGTTCGACGTCATGACGACGGTCGCGTTCGAGAAGTGGACCTTCGTCCCGCGGCCGTCCGTGATGAACCCGTGCCTGAACACCTGCATGAGCATCACGGCGACGTCGCGGTGGGCGCGCTCGATGTGGTCGAACACGATCACGCTGTGGGGGTGCGCCAGGACGGCGCTCGAGAGGTCGCCGGGGTAGTCGACCTCCCCGAGCTGGAGGCCCGTCAGACGCGCGAGCCCATCGTCGTCGCTGTACTGCACCATGTTGAACTCGAACAGGAGCTCCTCGCTGCCGTAGACCTCCTTGGCGAGCGCCTGGGCGAGCTCCGACTTCCCGACGCCCGGAGGCCCAACGAACAGGAAGACCCCGTTCGGGCGGGTCGGCCGCGCGTCGAGACCGAGCATCGACACGCGGATCGTGTCGGCGACCTTCTTGATGCAGTGGTCCTGCCCCTTCACGCGGACCGAGAGGTGTTCCTCGAGCGAGAGGAGCTCCTCGCTTCCGCCGTCGGCGAGCTTCTCGGGCGGGACGCCGATCCAGTCGGCGAGCGCGTCGGCGACGTGCTCGTAGCGGAGGCTCGGGAGGTCCGCCTCGGCGTCCGCCGCGGCCGCGGCGCCGTCGGCCGACGTCGCGAGCTTCGACGCGGCCCGGTCGAGCAGCTCGAGGGCCTTCCCCGGGAGCACGCGCTCCGTCACGTGAGCCATCGAGAGGTCGACGACCGCCTCGACGGCCTCGGGCTCGATCCTGACGCCGTGGAAGTCCCCGAGCGCGTCGGCGCGGTGCTCGAGGATCCCGATCGTCGCCGTCCGTGACGGCTCCGGGATGTCGACGCGCGTGAGAACCTTCCCGCACCACGGCAGCGCCCGCGACGCCTCGAGGTAGAGGTCGGGAGCGGCGCTCCCCATGAGGTAGAGCCCGGGCTGCCGGCAGCCGAGCTCGATGGCGTACGCGGCGCTCATGAATGACTTCTGCTGGCCCAGGACGCCCATGAAGCCCGTGATCTGACTCAGAAAGAGAATGACGCCGTCGTCCGCGGCGGCCTCGCGGAGCGCGGTGAACACGATCCGCTCGAAGTCACCCGGCTCGCGGACGCTCCCGATCACGCGGTAGAACGGGAGCTCGATGATCCTGCGGCCCACGAGCCGCGGAGGGACCTTTCCCTCGGCGATGTGCTGTGCGAGGAGGAGAACGACGGCCTGCTTCCCGATGCCGTCGGGGCCGATCAGAACGGCGGCGTGTCCGTGCCGCCGCTGAAGGATCTCCTTGATCTGCGTGAGTTCGGAGTGCCAGAGGTCGCCGTCGGGCAGGTCGCCGCGGGACGCCGCGATCTCGGAGAGGTCGACGCCGAGCTGGCCGAGGACGGTGGTCCCTTCGGGAGGCGCGGCGTCGGGACCGACGCCGGCCGTTGCGGGCGAGTCACCCTCGGAGGACGCGGGCCCCGCGAGGACGCCTTCCGTTCCCTCGAGCCCCTCCCCGGAGCCGCCGGTCCCCACTCCGGATCCACCCTCCACCTCTCCCGGCGATCCCGTCGCTCCCGGAGCGTCCGGCTCGCGCGTCATCGATGCTCTCCTCTCGCTCGCGGGTGCGGCTCGCGCCGCTCAGCGGACACCAGCGCGCTGCGGGCGGGGCGTCAGGACCCGCCCTCAGACGCCACCCATGGTTCTCCGGCCCCGTCGGGCGGCTGGTTCGGCGGTTCCTCAGCCTCTTCCTGTTCGGCGGCCAGGGTCCGCGCCCTCTTCGCTCCGGCGTCCCTCCACTCCTTCCGGAGCTTCTCGTACTGCTCGTTGATCGTCTCGCGTGCGTCTTCCGGCAGGAGCGCGACGACCGCGTCGGTCACGAAGAGGACCTTCGGGGCGAGACGCGAGTCGACGATGAAGCCCTCCTCCCCGAACCCGGCCATCACGGTGAGCAGGATGATTACGCCGGAGATGATCGCGGCGATCACGAGCCCGAGGACTCCTCCGAGGAGCCCGTCGAACCACCCGAGCGCCGAGATCTTCACGGCCTTGGCGACGAAGCGGGACAGCAGGCCGACGAGGACGACCACGAGCGCGAAGATGATCAGGAACCCCGTGATCGCTCTGACGGCCTCGCCCGGGATGAATGTGAGGAAGGTCTCGCTGGCGAGTTCGTAGTAGCCGGAAGCGAGGACGATCCCGAGGACGAGCCCGGCCAGGCCGAGAAGGCCCCGGACCAGCCCGCGGGCAAGCCCGCTCAGGAGCCCGATGAGGAGGATGATCGCGATGACAAGATCTGCGGCATTCATGGCGCCTCCCACGCTCTTGTCCGGCGCGGACGGAATCGCGTCGCGTGACGCTAGCACCGTCCGCAGGCGCTGTCAAGACGGCTGTGCGCGTCGTCGAGCGGCCGTGTCGACGCGGGTTGTCAGGAACGATCGAGTCGTGGTCGTGCCGGGATCCCGTGGGCTAGTTGATGACGAGCAGCTTGTTGGTGAAGACCTCGCCGTCGACGGCGAGGGCGTAGAGATAGCAGCCTGACGCCACCCTGTTGCCTCCGCGGGAGGTGGCGTCCCAGTCGAAGTCGTGGCGCCCCGGGGGCAGCCTCGCATCGACGAGGTGCCGGACGACCCGGCCGGCGATGTCGTAGATGGTCAGCGAGACCGACGAGCTCCCGGCCCAGCGATCGTCGTCGGGGATGTCGAACGAGATCGTCGTCCTCTCCCGGACGGGATGCGGGGAGCACGCGAGCCCGAGACCCGTTCTTCCCGTGAGGGTCAACCGCCCGCCACTCTCTTCGGCCCTTCGTTCGATAGGTCGGACGCTCCCCGGATCTATCGAAACCTCTACAGGACGAGACGGCTGACCCTCACATCCGTTGGCGTCGATCGGTGCGACCTGGTAGTAGTGCAGTTCGCGCCGGATCGTCTGCGTGTCGATGTACAGGGGCTCGTCGACCACGTCGAGGAGCTCCCTCTCACTCATCGTGCCGTTCCGTAACTCCCAGTGGTAGATCGCGTAGCCCGTCGCGTCGGGCAGCGCCTGCCACTCGATGCGAACGCCGCCCCGGTCTTCGAGCATCTCCGCAGTCACGAGGTCCTTCGGCATCTCCAGAAGCCGCCCGGACCCCACGAGCACGGACCCGCTCTGCGGCGGCAGGACGAATTCGTCCACGGCGTCCTCGAGCGGATAGTATCTTCCGGTCCAGGACCGAGGCTCGTGATAGCGCGCGCCGAGCTGGATCGTCTGCGTGTAGGAGGACGGGTTGACGAGGGCGAGCCCTCCCGTGAATCGCCTGATCTTCACCATCTCGCCCAGCTCGACCCAGGGGGCGTCCCCGGGGTCCGATGGCGGCGTCTCGGCGGCTCCCGTGGGCTGGCCGAGGTCGATGTCGTAGTACTCGTGCCACCAGCACTGGGAGTGCTCGGGAAGCCCCTCTCCCCCGTCGATCGAGAAGTACCCGTCGCCGAAGACGAGGGTGCTCGCGAACGCGAAGCCGAACTGCTGGTCGTACGACCCGTCCCTGATGGGTCCGTTCGGCCCCACGGCCCCGCGCCAGATGGCGTTCACGATGTTGACGGTCGGCCGCCGGTAGCGCTCGTCGATCGACGCGTAGCCGTACTCGCGGTTCACGATGTTCTGATACCAGCCGCCGTGCATGTTCGGGAAGTCCTCGCGCGTCGAGCCGTTGCAGATCTCGAAGAACGTGTTGTTCCCGTTCGTGGCGATGATGTAGTCGTCGCCGACGAGCTGCCGGAGCCCGGTGACGAGCATGTGCTGCCCGCCGCGCCACGCGGCGTCCAGGGCGAGCTCGCCGTCCGGCATGCCGTCGAGGTTCGAGTCGATGGGATCGGCCACGTACGCGTTCGCCCACTCGATCTTGTCCATGCAGTAGTCGAGGTAGACCCCATCCCAGCATCCGCCGGGTCCGAGGTTCTCCGCGATGAACCCGGGCATCCACTCGCAGAGCCTCTGGCCCTGCGCGTTCTCGGGACACCAGAGCGTCTGGTTGAGGAGCGCCGAGCCGAACGGCATCATGACGCGCTCTCCCCTCGTGTCGTACATCCACCAGCCGTTCTGGTTGATGGCGTCGACGAGGAGCTCGTTGATCTCGGGGTCCGTCCAGTCGCCGCAGTACCCGATCGGCATGTGCACGAGGAACTTGATGTCGGGGTTCAGCTGACGGATGGCAACCATCTCGTCCTGATACCACGCCTGCGCGCGCTTCGTCAGGACGACGACATCCCACCGCGAGAAGAGCTCGAGGTCCTGTCCGATCAGTGTCCCGAAGTAGATGTTCGCGAGTCGAGGATAGGTCTCCTCACCGGAGGCCGGAGATGGCCAGAGGAGGATGGCCGCCGTGAGAAGGAACGCCGTCGCCAGTATGAGGATCCTGACGTGCTGACGGGCGCCCGTCGCTGCTTCGCCTCGATGCATGTGCCCCGCTCCATGTTGCCGCCCACAGGATGCAACAGTACGCCATCCGGCCGCGCAGATTGCTCATGCCATATTGCAAGACGTGTGCCATGTGACGCGCTCCGGAGCTCCCTCGCCGCCCCTTTGGAACAACGGCCCCCGCTGGCACGGGGGCCGGATGAGAGACCGTTCTGATGCTGGTGCCGGGGGCCGGACTCGAACCGGCATGAGGCCGAGGCCTCGACGGATTTTAAGTCCGATGCGTCTACCAGTTGCGCCACCCCGGCCCTGAAAGACGCGACCGGCGGCCGGCGTGCGTTCCGAGGAACACCCGGCGCGCGGGCTCGGCCGTCGGTGATCGTCTGCTGGAGGCGGCGCCCGGATTCGAACCGGGGATCAAGGATTTGCAGTCCTCTGCCTTAGCCACTTGGCTACGCCGCCCTGCCTTCGTACATGAAAGAAGACAGGGGCTGTCCCGTGGATCGCCCCTGCCTCTACAGGCTGGAGCGGGAAACGGGGCTCGAACCCGCGACATCCACCTTGGCAAGGTGGCGCTCTACCACTGAGCTATTCCCGCTCTTATCGACCGCAGGAGCCAGTATATTCGCCCGAGAGGGCTCTGTCAAGATGTCAGCCGGGACGAGGGCCTCGTCGGGGCCGCCTCGCGGGCGCGCCCGTAGAGGTCGGCGTACTTCTGCGCCGACGCCCGCCAGCTGTAGTCCAGGGCCATCGCCCGCGACATGATGCCGGCCCAGAGACCGGCCTGTCCGTAGGTCTCGACCGCCCGCCGGATCGCGCCCAGCATCGCGTTCGCGTCGTACTCCGCGAAGACGAAGCCGGTCCCGTCGTCCGCGTCGGGGTCGTAGTCCCGCACGGTGTCGGCTAAGCCCCCGGTCTCCCGCACGATCGGGACCGTACCGTAGCGCAGGCTGTACATCTGGTTCAGTCCGCACGGCTCATAGCGGGACGGCATGAGGAACATGTCCGACCCCGCCTCGATCCAGTGCGCGAGCTCGTTGTTGAACGTCAGATGCGCCGCCACCCTCCCGGCGTGGCGCTCCGCGAGCTTCTCGAGAAACTCGTGATACTCCAGCTGCCCCGTGCCGAGAACGACGATGTTGGCTCCGAGCGCGACGATGTCGTCGGCCACCTCGTGCACGAGGTCGAAGCCCTTCTGGTCGGCGAGCCTGGAGATCATCCCGATCAGGGGGACTGCGGGATCGTCCGAGAGCCCGGAGCGCTCCAGGAGGGCCGATTTGCACCGCGTCTTGCCCTCGAGATCGCCTGGCGCGTACTTCGCTGGTATGAGCTCGTCGATCGACGGGTCCCAGACCGAGTAGTCGACGCCGTTCAGGATGCCGAGGAGCCTCCCGTCGCGGCTTCTGTCCGCCAGGACGCTCTCGAGCCCGAGGCCGTACTCCGGCATGCTCGAGATCTCCTCCGCGTAGCGCTCGCTCACGGTGTTCACGTAGTCGGCGAGCTCGATCCCCACCTTGATGGCGCTGACCCGTCCGTGGAACTCGAACGGGCTCCCCGGCATGCCCAGCTCATCCGACAGACCCATCTTCGGCAGGAGGCTCCTGTCGAAGAGCCCCTGGTAGCCGAGGTTGTGGATGCTGAACACGACTCCGGGCGATCCGATCTTCGGGTCGTCCTCGTGGAACTCCCGGAGGTACGCGGCGATCATCGCGGTGTGGTGGTCGTTCAGGTGGATGGCGTCGGGCTCGGGCGCGACCTCGGCGAGCCCGAGCAGGACCGCGCGGGAGAAGAGCGCGAACCTCATGGGTTCGTCGGGGTATCCCTCGCCCGTGTCAGGGTCGACGTAGATCCCCGGCCGCCCGAAGTAGCCGTCGTGCTCGACGAAGTAGACACGGACCGAATCGGCGCCGGGCATGCTGCACGAGTGGAGCGCGACCGACTCCGTCGCGTCGCCCATCGGCACCGAGAGCTTCCCGACCTCGCCCACCTCAGTGATCCCGAACTTCCCGGTGTCGATCGATCCGTAGAGCGGCAGGAACACCGAGACGTCGTGACCGAGCGCCGCCAGGTCCTTCGACAGCGCCCCCGCGACGTCGGACAGCCCGCCGACCCTCGCGAACGGCGCGACCTCTGCCGCTGCAAGCACGATTCTCACTTGGCGTTCTCCTCTCCGGTGATGTCCACTTCCCTCAGGTAGTCCGCCGCTTCCTCCGGAGGCGTGGGGTTGATGTAGAAACCCGACCCCCACTCGAATCCGGCGACCTTCGTGAGCTTCGGCATGATCTCCATGTGCCAGTGGTAATACTTGAGATCGCGCTCGCCGGCGGGGCTCGTGTGCACGATGAAGTTATACGGCGGGTTGTCGAGCGCGACGTTGATCCGGAGCAGGGTCTCCTTGAGGATCAGGGCGAAGTCGTGCCTCGCCTCTTCGTCCATGACCTCGAACGACGTGTGGTGGTAGCTCGGCATGATCCAGGTCTCGAACGGGAACCTCGCCGCGAAAGGCGCGATCGTCACGAACCGGTCGTTCTCGCAGATGACCCTCGTCTTCGTCCACTTCTCTTGAGCGACGATGTCGCAGAAGACGCAGCGTTCCTTGTAGGCGTAGTACTTCTGGCTGCCGGTGAGCTCTTCGGTGAGCCGCTTCGGCAGGATCGGGAGGGCGATGAGCTGGGAGTGCGGGTGCTCGAGCGACGCGCCCGCCGCGTTCCCGCGGTTCCGGAAGAGCTGGATGTAGCGGAAGCGGGTGTCGCCCTGGAGGTCGACCATGCGCTCCTGGGCCGCCTGGATGACGAGCTCCATGTGCTCGAGAGGGAGCTCGGCGAAGTTGGCGTCGTGGTCTGGTGTCTCGATGATGACCTCGTGCGCCCCTACGCCGTTCATCTTGTCATACATCCCCTCGCCGGCGCGGTCTACCTCACCCTCGATGGCCAGCGCGGGAAACTTGTTCGGGACGACCCTGACCTGCCAGCCGGGGCTGTCGGGGGCGGAGCCGTTCTCGCGGTACGCCATCACCTCGGGAGGCGTCTTGTCCTCGTTCCCGAAGTCGAACGGGCAGAACCCGCCCTTCTTCGCCTCCGCCGCGTGCGCGAAGTCGGTCGGCCTCTTGCCCCGCTCGGTGGAGATGATGACCCACCGTCCGAGGACCGGGTCTTTCCTGAGCTGCGGCATGTCTCTCCTCGCGTTGCGTGGGTCCCCGCCGGGGTCCGCCGCTTCACAGAAGCATAACGACTATCAGAATCGCAGGCGCGAGTCAAGGCGGCTCGACGGCCGCCTTGCGCCCCTCTATCCGCCCTCCGTGAGGCCCTTGCGCTTGAGCTCCTCGACGACGGCCCGCACGTCCCGCGCCCGGTCCTTCGGGCAGACGAGCGTCGCGCCCGCCGTCCTCGCGACGACGACGTCGCTGAGCCCGACGACCGCGACGAGCCCCTCCTCCGAGTAGACGACCGTGCCCTCGGAGTCCAGCACGATCGCCTGGCCCTCGACCACGTTCCCGGCCTCGTCCGTCGGCCAGATCCTCGAGAGCGCGGGCCACGCGCCCACGTCGTCCCAGCCGATCTCGCACGGGACCACGACGACATGGTCGGCCTTCTCCATGACGCCGTAGTCGACCGAGACGGCCGGCGCCTCGCCGTAGAAGCGCTCGATTCCCGCCTCGAACCGGACGGTCCCCGGCTCGCCCTCGACGGCCTCGAGGGCCGCCGCGACCTCGGGCAGATGGCGTTCGACCTCGGCCAGGAAGACGTCCGCGCGCCAGATGAAGATGCCGCTGTTCCAGTGGTAGCCGCCGTCCAGGAGGTAGCGGCCCGCGGTCTCCCGGTCCGGCTTCTCGACGAAGCTCTCGACCTCGAAGACCCCGTCGGCGGCGCCAGGCGCCCCCGCCTTGATGTACCCGTACTCCGTCTCGGGCCTCGTCGGCCGGATCCCGAGCGTGACGAGAGCTCTCTCGGAGTCGGCCGCCTCGAAGGCCACCGCGAGCGCCCGTCTGAAGGCGTCGGTGTCGCGGATCACGTGGTCCGCCGGGAGGACGACGAAGAGGGCGTCCGGGTCCTCGGCCGCGAGCACCCGAGCCGCGAGCGCGATGGCCGGCGCGGTGTTCCTTCCCACCGGCTCGCCTACGATCCGGGCCGGCGGGATCGGCTCGAGTTCCTCGATCATCCTGTCCCGGAGCGCGGCTCCCGTCAGGACGAGCGAGTCCTCGACCGACACGAGCGGCGCGACCCTGGCGAGCGTCTGCGCGACGAGCGAGCCCTCGCCAACGAGCTCGAGGAGCTGCTTCGGCCGCTCCCTCCTGCTCATCGGCCAGAGCCTCTCCCCCCACCCGCCGGCGAGGATCACGGCGTACTTCATGGAACCTCCGCTCGACGCCCTGGCCGAGGCCCGGACCCGACCTCCTCGCGTCGCCGCAGGAGCGTCCGGGCCCGTCGCCTCCGGGGCGCCCGGTCTAGAACCCTCTCAGCATGGAGTAGTATATCGCCTCAGTGTGGAGCGTCACACCGTCCCAGTCGTACGTCTCGAGGACGTGGCGCCTGGCGCGGTCGCCCATCGCGCGGCACTTCTCGGGAACGTCGAGGAGAGCCTTGAGCTCCGTTGCGAGGTCGTCCGGATCGCTTGCTTTGAACGTCGAGCCGCAATCGCCGATGACCTCCAGGTTCTCCGCGATGTCGCTCGTCAGACAGCAGTTGCCGAAGCTCATCGCCTCGAGGAGCGCGATCGGCAGCCCCTCGATGTCCGACGGAAGCACGAAGATCCGAGCGTTCGAGTAGAGCTCGTCGAGCAGGTCGCCGTAGACGTATCCGAGGAAGCGCACCTTGTCGCCGCCCTTCGCGTGGAGCTCTTCGACGTAGTCGGTCGAGAAGCTCGTGCCTCCGGCGATGATGAGCTCGGCATCGGTGTCGAGCTTCGCGTACGCGTCGAGGAGGTAGTGCGCGCCCTTCTCCGGAACGAGGCGTCCCACGAAGAGGATGTAGCTCCCCGGCTCGATCCCCATCTCGCGGATCTTCTGCGCGTCCCGGACGTTCGGGAGAACGGTCCCGTTCGGGATGTAGGTGACCTCGACGTCGCGGGTCCTTCGGAAGTAGTCCCTGAGCGCCTTCGAGACCACGATCGATCTGTCCGGGAAGTTGACCGCCGTGTACTCGCACCTCCTCAGGATCCAGGTGGCGACGGTCCCCCACTTCTCCCTCTGCCAGTCGAGGCCGTGCACCGTCGCGACCGTCTTCTCGCCCGCGAACCTCGGTAGGTTCGCGAAGAGCGACGGACCGAGCGCGTGGAAGTGGACCACGTCGTAGTCCTTGCTCAGGATGTGCGGGATCGCGAGCGCGCAGTGCGTCGCCGTGTCGAGGTGCTTCGTCCGCACGCTCGGGATCTGGACGAGCTTGACGCCCCGGTACTCTCCCCGCATCTTCGTGTAGTACGGGCGGCAGTAGACGTAGACGTCGTGCCCGCGCTCCACGAGTCGCGTGGCGAGCTCCTCGACGTGACGCTCGATCCCGCCGTACGTGGCCGGGATGCCCTTCTGGCCGAGCATCGCTATCTTCACTGGATGACCCTCTCGTATATCGCCCGGATCTTGTCGTAGTGGACGTCGGGCGCGTACTCCCTCTCCACCCTTGCCCTCGCAGCACGCCCCATCTCCACTGCCCGCGCCTGGTCGCCCCAGAGCTCCGTGAGCCGGTCTGCCAGCGCCACGTCGTCGCCCGGCTCGAAGAGCAGTCCCGTCTCGCCGTTCCCGACGAGCTCCGGAATACCCCCGATGATCGAGCCGACGACCGGCTTCCCCTGCGCGAACGCCTCGTACACGGTCAGCGGCGAGTTCTCGAAGCACTCCGACGGCACGACCACGAAGAGCGAGCCCCCGACCATCGACTTGAGTTCACTTCCGGTGAGATAACCCACGAACTCGGCGTTGTCAATCCCTTCCCTCGCGGCGCGCTCCTTGAGTTCGGGCGCGAAGGGACCGTCGCCCACGATCTTGAAGGGCACGCCTCTCGCCCTCGAGAGGGCCGACATCAGGGTCTCGAGGCCCTTCCCCGTCGAGAGCCGGCCCACGTATACCGCGTATCCGTCGCTCCCGTAGCAGGGCTCGTACTCCTCGAGCGCTATCGAGTAAGGCAGATGGACCACCTTGTCCCTCGGGACGCCGTGCGCCACGACGCGCTCCAGAAGCTGACGGCTCGGCGCGATGAACAGGTCGACGTTCCGCGAGTACGTTCCCAGGATCTTGTGGATGTACGCCTCGGCGCAGACGAGGGCGCTCGCGGCGAACGAGCCGCGCATGCAGCGGTGGACGCAGGCGCGGTAGTAGCGCCAGTGCCCGCAGCGCTCGCAGGTCTTGTCATAGACGAACATCTGGTAGTTCGGGCAGATGAGCTTGTAGTCGTGGAGCGTCTGGATGACGGGGACGCCCTTCGCCTTCAGGCCGACGAGGATCGAGGGCGAGAGCTGGTGGGCGATGTTGTGGAGGTGCGAGACGTCGGGTGCCGTCCTGTCGACGAGCGCCTCGATCTTCCGCCGCGCCTCCCGCGAGTAGATCACCCTGACGGCCGCCTTCATCCGCCCGACGGCCCCGCCGTCGCCGTCGAACGACTCGTGCGACACGAAGAGGTCGGAGTGCTCCGACGGGTCGTTCTGTTCGTGCTTCATCGCGAACGGGACGACCGAGTCACCCTTTCGTTCCAGGATGCGCGCGAGCTCGAACATGTAGCGCTCGGCCCCACCCTTGACGAAGTAGTACTTGTTCGCGACGAGTACCTTCATCGACCGTTCCCTCTTCCGCCCGGGTCCCGCACGCCCGCGCCCGGAGCCCCGCTCCGGGACCCATCAGCGTCCGACCCGCGCGTTCCTTCCGAGGAGCTTCTCGCCCGCGATCCACGCGAGAGGCTTGAGCGGCCTCCTCCGCATCGGCGGAGAGACCGTGCAGATCATCCAGCACTGGGTCTTGCACCCGCAGACCGCCGGCGTGACGGTCCCTGCCGACCCTCTCGCGAGTTCCTCGAAGCTCCCGTCCCTCACGTTCCCCATCGGGACGCCCAGGATGTTGCACGGGTAGACGTCGCCCCACGGGTCTAGGTAGAAGAAGTCGATCCCCGCCCTGCAGAAGAGTCCCCTCGACTTCCCGCTCACGTAGTCGGCGAGCCCGCGCATGTAGTAGGCCTTCGCCCAGTCGCGGGGGTGCCGCGACGCCATCAGCTCCCGCGAGATCGAGTCGATCTCCTCGACCGCGGCCTCCGAGTGCGGACGCTCCGTCTCGTGGCCTCCGAAGAAGATCGGAGAGCTGTGGACTGCGCTCGCGGAGAACTCGATCCCCATCTCCTCGGCGACGGCCCGCACCCGCCGGAGCTCCCCCGGGTTCGTCTCGGTCGACGTCGCGGCGAGCCCGAGGTCGGCGACCCCCAGCTTCTGAAGCCTCTTCGTGGTCTCGATCGCGCGATCGTACGCGCCTTCGATCCCGCGCACCTCGTCGTGGAGCGGCCCCGCCGCGTCGACCGAGACCCTCACGGCGACGTCGCCCATCCGGGCGACCGTCTCCTCGATTCGAGAAGGCGTCAGACCGTTCGTCGAGACGACGATCCTCGCCCTCGGGCACGCCTCGCGCATGACCGCGACGACCTCGACCAGATCGCCGCGGAGGAACGGTTCCCCACCGCTCACGTTGATCGAGCGGAGCGACGCCGGAAGCCAGCGGTAGTCCGACGGACCGAGCTCGTCGTGCGTCCTCGCGTCCTTCTGCCAGATGTCGCACATCCCGCATCTGGCGTTGCAGCTGTACGTCACCGCGACGACGCACCCGACGGGTCCCATCACGCCGCGCCCTCCGCGCCCGCCTCCCCGGCCGGCGACCGGCCCTCGAAGAGGGAGCCGTACGCCTTCAGTAGCTCCTTGCTCGTGTGCTCCCAGCTGAGCTCGTTCTCGATCCGTTCGCGGTTCCTCTGCCCCATCTCTTGCCTGAGCCTCTCGTCGTCGAGAAGCTGGATGATCTTCTCTCCGAACTCGATCTCGTCGTTCGGGGCGGCGTAGAGCGCGCCGTCCTGCGCCGAGAAGCGGCTCTCCTTCAGGTCGAACGACACCATGGCCTTCCCGAACGTCATGTACTCGAGGACCTTGTTCATGGTCGAGACGTTGTTGAGGGGGTTCCTCGGGTCCGGGCACACGCACAGGTCGGCCGTCGACAGGTAGCGCTCGACGTCCTCGTCCGGAACGCGGCCGGTCATGTCCACCGCGCCCGTGAGCCCGAGATCGTCGCGGAGCCTCTTGACCGCCTCGAAGGAGTCGCCCGCGCCGATGAGCGCGAAGTGCACGTCCTTCCTCTTCACGACGTCGACGACGTGCCTGGCCGCTCGCAGCAGATAGTCGAGACCGTCCTGCGGCGCCATCACGCCCAGATAGCAGACCAGGAACTTCTTGCCCTTCTTGAGGGTCACGTCCGGCTCGACGGGGCTGAACCGTGAGAGCTTCGGCCCGCTTCTGACGACGAACGTGCGCTCGCCCGGGAAGTCCCCGATCTCCTCGGCGTGCTCGCGGTACGAGTCGTTCGTCGAGATGACCATGTCGGCGGCGTTGTAGGTGGCGCGCTCGAGCATCCGGAGGAGCCAGAAGTTCATGGCCCGACTGCCTCCGAAGCGCGAGAGGTAGAGCTCGGGACAGAGGTCGTGCTGGTCGTAGACGAATTTGGTTCCCTTGAGCAGCTTGAAGATCAGCCCGATCATGTAGAACGTGTCTGGCGGATTGCACGCGTGGATCGCGTCGAAGCCCGTCTCTCTCGAGATCTTGAACGCGAGCGACAGGCTCTTCAGCCAGCAGTACGGAAACTCCCACGCGTAGGAGAGCTTCGTCGTCGTCGGAGGAGGAGGCGGGTAGCGGTAGATCCTGATACCGTCGATCTCCTCGTACGGTTCCCGGTCGATCCCCACGCCCTGCGGGCAGATTACCGAGACGTCGTACCCCGCGGCCCTGAGCGTCGTCGACTCCAGCCACACGCGCCTGTCGAACGGCACCGGCAGGTTCTCGACGATGATGAGTATCCTCTTCCTGTCGTTCAAATGGTCCCCCAATCCGTCTCGGCCGGCGACCCGGAGCGAAGAAGCGCGGGCCCGCGGAGATCACCACGAGCCCGGCGCGCCGGGCGGGACTCCTACCACGAGATCCCGACGTACTGGCCGTTCACCGTCGACGTGTCATCGACGATGCGCACGAGGTCGATCATGACCTGATCCGGGCGCATCCTCCCCGGAACGTCCTTGAACTCCTCCGCCGCGTTCGCGACGACGAGGACTTCCGAGCGCTCCAGCACCTGGTCGACGGTCTCGGCCTTGAGACGCTGCGCGTAGGGCAGCTCGTGCTCGAGGAACCCGAGGTTCGAGCCCAGGAGCGCTTCCCACGAAATGTTCTTGTCGTAGATGGAAAGCTCGTAGCCCTTGCCGATGAGGGTGCTCACGACCTGGACGATCGGGCTCTCCCTCAGATCGTCCGTCCCCGCCTTGAAGCTCATGCCCAGGACCCCAACCTTCCGCTTCCCCGTGGCCCGTACACACTCGATCGCTCTCTCGATCTGGAGCTTGTTCGAAGGTATCGCGGCACGGAGGACCGGGCAGTCGACGCCCGTGTCCCGGCTCATGCGGACGATCGCACGCAGGTCCTTCGGCAGGCACGACCCTCCGAACGCGAAGCCCGGCTTCAGGTAGTAAGGAGAGAGGTTGAGCTGCGTGTCGAGGCAGAAGATCCTCATGACCTCGTGGCTGTCCGGCACGCCCATCGCCTTGCAGACGTTCCCGATCTCGTTCGCGAAGCACACCTTGATGGCGTGGAAGCAGTTGTCGGCGTACTTCACCATCTCCGCGATCTTGATCTGGGTCCTGACCGTCGGCGCGTCGATCGACTCGTAGAGCTTCGCGAGCGCGTCGCCCGCCCGGCTCCCCGGCTCGATCTCGCCGATTACGATCTTGGGAGGGTTGTAGAAGTCGGAGACGGCGGACGCCTCTCTCAGGAACTCGGGGTTGAAGCAGACCCCGAAGCCCTCGCCGACCTTCTTCCCGGACACCTCCTCGAGGATCGGGACCATCTCGGTCTCGACGGTCCCCGGAGGGATGGTGCTCCTGAAGATGATCGTGTGGAAGTCGTCCTTCTTCCTGATCACCTCTCCGATCTGCTGGCAGACCCGTCTGGTGTAGTCCAGGTTCGGGTTCCCGTCCTTCATCGATGGCGTCCCGACGCACACGAGCGAGATCTCGGTGCGCATCACGGCGTCCTCGTAGTCCTCGGTCGCCGTCAGCCTCCCCTCCGCCACTCCCCGGGCGATCAACTCGTCGAGACCGGGCTCGACGATCGGGCTCCTGCCCGTCTTGATCGGCGTGAGCTTCTTCGGGTTGACGTCGAGACCGACGACGGTGTTCCCCATGTCGGCCAGGCACGCCGACGAGACGCACCCGACGTACCCGAGACCAAGCACGCTGACTCTCATGCCCAAGGCCCCTGCTCCTCTCACTCGGATCCGCCCGCGAGGCGGTTCCGGGCGGGCTCGAACTCTGAGTCCCGCTCTCCGTCAGACCAGTTCACTATGTCCAGACCGTACAGTCTCTTCTGTCCGTTCCGCTCGGCGACGAAGCCGAGCGCGCCTTCGAACGTCGCGCCCGCTGCCTCGACGCACGGCAGTCCGAGGAGGCACACGTCCCGCCCGCCGTCGAAGACCGTCTCGAGGACGGTCCCCTCGTTCGCCGCGCCCGTGGGACACTCGACCCCCACGTCCCGCGCCCCTTCGAAGGGCACGACGGTGAAGACGAGCGTCGCCGGGAGCCGCGCGCGTCCCGCGGCCACGACTGCCGGCGCCGCCTCCTTCACCCCGAACGCCGGCGACACCCACCCGCCCGGCGGATCGTCCCGGCCCTCGACCGTCCCGATAGAGACCCCGGGAGGCAGCCACGCGCGGAGCCAGACCCCGCGCCCGCTCCCGTCCCTGAACGAGAGCGCGTCCTCGATCGCGGAATCCGCGCTCTCGTCGGGCCTCATTCCGGGGGCGAGCTGGAACGTCGCGGCGAGCTCGTGCTCACCCTCGCCCGTGAGGTCGTCGACGACGAGCCAGTATCCTCGCTTTCCGAAGACGATCCTCCTCCGATGGCGCACGCCGAGCGACGTCAGGTACCCGTCGTGCGCTCCCTCGAAGAAGTCGAAGTGCTCCTCGGACGCCCAACGCAGCTGCTCGGGGCGGGCGCGCCTGCCCCAGATGAACGGCCCGAGCATCTCCGACTGGCTCGTCCCGTCCACCGTCACCGTGTTGTGCGCTTCCGTGCTCCTGAAGTGGTCGCGCCACCTGAGATCGCGGTGGTAGCAGTAGGTCCCCGGGTCGACGACGACCCACTCGCCTCCCGCCGCGATCGAGAGCGACAGACAGTCCGCGTGCCCGTGGGCCGCGATCGACGCGTAGCCCAGCGGGCCGCAGTCGATGACGCCGTGGTGTCCTCCGGCCGCGGGCACGAAGTACCCGCCGTCCGGGTACGCGCTCGACTCCGCGGCTCCGGGAGCCGCGTCGTCTCCCCGGCCCGCGAGCCACTCCCTGACCGCGGCCGGCCCGAAGAGCCAGAGCGCAGGCTCCAGGTCGGCCTCGCTGAGCTCCGCGGGGACGCCGCGACCGGACACGAGCGCCGCGCACGCGGCCGCCCGGGCGCACTGTCTTCCGCGCTCGTCGGCAAGATCGAAGGCCCTGCCCCCGTCCTCGTCGCCGATCGCGGGAGGCTCCCAGCGCGGCCCGCCCGTTCGCTCAAGGAACGTACCCATCCTGCCGACGCGGTCCGCGAGGACCGGCGACAGAGGGGCGCCGGAACCCAGCGCGGCCGCCTGTGCGGCCAGGCAGAACTCCAGCACGAATGCTTGATAGTGCAATGTCTGTTCCCGGCAGACGCCGTCCTTGCTCGTCTGGGCGAGAACGTCGCTCTCGAGGAGGGCCCGTCCCGTCCGCACCCACCTGGGGGCTCGAGAGAAGAACGGAAACACCGACCCGATCACAAAGAGCCCGGCCCCCTCGCCGATCAGGTGGTTGTTCCTGGATGAGGCGTAGATAGACAAATTATCACAGATGTGGCGCGCCTGCAACGCCGCGCTGGTGAGGAGATTCCGGGCGTCGCCGTCCCTCGCCCCGGTCGTCCCGACGAGGTCGACCGCCATCCCCCACGAAATGAGGCGGAGCCCAAGCTCGAGCGCGCTCGACCAGTTGATTCCACGATACGGCGGGTTCTGCTCGACCCACGAGCGGATGTGATCCCAGACCGCCTCCGCGTAGCGCGGATCGCCCGAGAGAAAGTGCGCCCTCGCGAGCGTCACCAGGTGGTGCTGGCGGTTGACCTCCCAGACGTGGCGCGGGTCGCCGATCTCGTCGTCGAACCGGTAGTCGACGTCCGCCCAGAAGACGTCGGGCCACCGCCTGCCCGTCTCGGGGTCCCGGTGCCAGTCGGGATCGCGGCCGATCTCGAACTCGGTGAAGCCGTACGCAGGCATCCACCCCGAGAGGATCCGGTCCGCTGCGGCAACGACGGTCTCGGGGGACCCACCGATGCCGGCGATGGCGCGACCGAGCGCATCGGGATCGCTCCCGCAGCGCAGGAGCCGGCCCCTCGCGGAGGCGACGAGCTCCTCCGCCGAGACTTCGGACCCGCCCCGCCCGCGGTCGAGCAGCGAACGGAGATCCGGCAGCTTCGCCCTGCCCGCGCCCCTCGTCGTTCTGTGGAAGGCGTTCCTGACCTCGCGCCTCGCCCTGACCGCGACCTCGGACGGCGTCATGGCCCGGGCCCTCAAGAGCATCCAGAGGATGCGCGACCGCTTCCTCATGGCCGCCCTCCGCTCGCGACGAGTTCGCCGAAGAGCTCCTCCATGGAGTCGACCGCGCGGTCCCAGCCGTACTTCTGCTCGACGTACGTCCGGCAGCGGGCGCGGAGCGCCCTGTTCGCGTCCTCATCCGAGAGCCACTCGAGCATGATCCGAATGCCCCGCCGGATCGCCTGCGCGTCGGCTCCCGCGAACAGGAGCTGAGGCGCGAGCGGCCGGAGAAGCTCGGGCGTCGCACCGATGGGGGTCCCTATGGCCGGCGTTCCGCACGCGAGCGCCTCGAGCGTCACCATTCCGAACCCCTCGAAGGCGAGCGACGGGAGCACGAAGAGGTCGGCGGCCTGGTAGTGCCTCACCAGGTCGTCGTCGTCGACGAAACCTGCGAATCGGACGTGGTCGGCAAGCCCGAGAGACGCGGCCTGCTGCCTGAGCTCCCCCTCGAGCCTCCCCCGTCCCGCCACCACGAGGAGCGCTTCGGGGAACGTCCCCCTCACCTCCGCGAACGCGGCGATGAGGTTCTCGAGCCCCATCCTCGGAACGAGCCGTCGGGCGGTGAAGAGAACGGGCCGGTCGACCGGGAGGCCGAGTTCCCCTCTCACGGCCTCGCGATCGGGCGCGGGGCGGAACCGCTCGAGGTCGACGCCGCCGGGGATCTTCTCGATCTTGTCCACGACGAACGGGTAGTAGCTCCTGAGCTGTTCGGTGGAGAAGTCCGAGAGAACGACGATGCGGTCGGCTCGGCCGAGCCCCGCCTTCTCGGTCCGCTTCGCGAACCCTCCGAAGAACAGGGACTCGAGCGGCTTCCCGATGCTCCGCTCGGCGCCCTCCAGGTGCAGCTCCTGCCAGTACGAGGCGTGGAACGTCATCACCTCGGGAATCCGCTTCCGCCGCGCGACGCCGAGGTAGGCGTAGTACGGGAAGTGATGGTGCGCGAGCGCGATGTCGAACACCTTCGTGGCGAGGAGCTTCGCAAGCACCGGACGCGAGCTCCGGATCGCGTCAGCCGTGCGCCCCCCGAACCGGCGTCTGCTCCCCGCGTCGCCGTAGCGGTGCACGGTGACGCCGTACATCTCCTCGACGTCGGCCGTGTCCGGCTTCGTCCTCTGCCCGACGAGATCAACGGCGTGGCCGCGCTCGGCGAGCCTGCGGATCGTCTCGTAGGCGACCGTCTCGACGCCCCCGAAGCTGTCTGGGAAGAAGAACTGGTTGATCACGAGGATCCTGAGGTTCCGGTCCGTCATCGGGCGCGTTCCTCCCCCCCACCCGTCCTCTCCCTCCACACGTCCTCGTAGACGGAGACAACGGCGCGGATGCACGCGTCGATGCTGAACTCCGCCGCAACCTTCCGCCGACCCGCCTCTCCCATCGCGGCGCCGTGGTCGGGAGAGCCGAGGACCTTGACGGTGGCCTCGGCGAGCGCAGCGGCGTCGTGCGTCGGGATGAGGAAGCCCGTCACGCCCTCGTCGATCTCCTCGCTCACCCCGCCCACGTCAGTGGCGACGACCGGAAGGCCCGTCGCCATCGCTTCGAGGATCGTCAGCGGCAGGCACTCGTTGTCGGAAGGCAGGATCAGAAGGTCGGATGCCGCGAGGAGCGCCGGAACGTCGCGCCGGAACCCCGTGAAGACCACCGAGTCGAGGATCCCGAGCGACTCGGCCTCTGCCCTCACCTCGTCCTCGATCTCGCCCCAGCCGACGAACAGGAGCTTGTAAGACGGGACCTCCTTCTTGACCGCGGCGAACGACTGGAGCGCGTAGGTGTGTCCCTTCCTCGGCGTGAGCCGTCCGACGAGCACGGCGACCAGGTCGTCGCCCGCGATTCCGAGCTCGGCGCGAACGCCAGCCCTGTCGTGGTCCAGCTGGAACGCCGGGACATCGACACCGTTCAGAATCGCCACGATCTTCTCCGGCGGGACGTGGTAGTTCTCGATCTGCATGTCACGCGACAGATCCGAGACAGCGATCGTCCGGTCGACGAACAGGTTGCTGAACCTCACGAACGCGGTGATGATCTGCCGGCCAAGAGGGAAGTTCGACTCGATCGCCCTCGCGAGATGCTCGGTGACGACGACGGCGCGCGCTCCGGCGGCCCGGGCGCCCACGACGTCGAGCAGTATCGTCCGCGGGTCGGTCTTGTTGAAGTGGACGAACTCGTAGCCGCGGAGGTGTTTCCATCCGACGAAGAACGCGAGCGGGTTGTACTCCTTCGTTGGCAGGAAGCGCGTCACGGTGAAGCCCCGCTCGCGCAGGTCGCCGACCCACGGGTCGACGATCCGCCGGTCGGCGGCGTAGACGTGCGGCTCGAAGCCCTCCCTCGCGAGACCCTCGACGAGTGCCGTGAGGTAGAACTCGGCGCCGCCCCAGCCGCGGGCGTCGGTATAGACGGCGATCTTCTTCGGAACCGCCTTCTGGAGGGAGGGAGCGGGGGCCGTCATGATTCGAGCCAGACCGCGCTGGGGACCGGAACGCGCCCGTACTCGTCGGGCTCCTTGGACGGAGGGAGCTTCCCCTCTTTGATCAGGCGGTTCATGACGACGACCATGGCCACGAGCGCGTAGTACGCGTACCCGACGTTCCGGTCGTTGAAGATGTGAACGAAGAACATCTGCGCGCTGATGGCGAGCATCGCCACGAACATCCCCTGTGCGAGGAAGCCGTAGCCCGGCACCCGCGAGACGGCCCGGAGATTCGAGACGGACATGGCGAAGATCCGGAGGGCGAGCACGATCCAGATGAGCATCGCCGGGAGACCCATCTCAGCGCCGAACGTCAGGAAGACGTTGTGCGCCTGCGCGAGGAACCCGTGCGATCGCCACGAGGTGTCCGCGTGCCACGGGAACGCCCCGGGACCTACGCCCGTCAGCGGGTACCGCTTGATGAGCCCCATGGCGCTCTTGAAGATCTCCGGCCGCTCGGAGAAGCCGCTTCGGTTGAGCTGCTCGAAGCGGATGGAGATCATCTCGCCGAGGCTCATCCCGGCGTACATGAGCGACATCCCCTGGGCGACCACCAGGAAGAGCGCTGAGAAGAACACGATGCGGAGCAGCGCCCTTCTGTCCGCCATGCCCAGGATCGTGAATCCGGTCAGCGTGGAGATCCACGAGCTCCTCGAGTACGTGAAGAGGAGCCCGAGGAAGCCGATGAGAACGGCCATGTTCGCGCCGAGCCTGCGCACGAACCCCTTCAGGTGGTCGACCGAGAAGAACCAGATGGGCATGGACATCAGGAGGAATGCGCCGAAGAAGTTCGGGTGCCCGAGACCGAGGAACCCGGCTCCGGCCGTCCGGCCTCCGACGACTCCGGCCTCCCACTGCTCCTCTGTCGCGACTACCGCCTCGACGGTGCCACTGAACCTGGAGTAGATGCCGACGCCCGCCACGAGGAGTCCGGACGCAGCGAAGACGAGCGCGAATCGCCGGAGGTCTGTCGCCGTCCGGAGGAGAGTCACGACGAAGTAGAACCAGGCGAAGTAGAGGAGCTGTTCCTTATAGTAGAGGAGCACGCGCATCTGCGGGTCGGCGTCGACGGGAACGTCTCCCGCGCGGAACGGGTTCACGTTCGTGTTGACGCCGATCAGGGTCGAGATCGTCACGAACAACAGGAAGAGCCCGATGTTCAGGTCGAGCGGCGTTCGTCGGACGAGCGGTCCTTTCGCGGCCATCTCGAGGTCGATCGTGTACCGGAGGAGGTAGACGATCCACACCGCGAGGACCGCGAAGTTGAAGCCGCTCACGTGGAACGTATTGAGCGCGCCGAAGCTCACGCCGGGACGCGTGAACGCGATCATCGCCGCGAGACCGAGCATGGCCCACTCGATCTTGACGACGGTGAGTGTGATGATGGCCGCCGCCATCGTATAGACGAGCAGGTGCATCGGAGACGGCAGCCTCACCCTCGTGAGGAGGACCCACGACGAGCCCGCGTAGAAGAAGATCGCGAGGGCCCAGAGCGGCCAGAGCTTGCCGAGCCGGTCCTCCGCCTTCTCGTACAGGTCGTAGAGTGTCTGCGCGATCCCGTTCATGCCGTCGCTCCGAACACGGTGCCCCGCGGTCGCTTCACTGGTGCGTCGTCAGCCGGAAGTCTGCGAGTGCCGCCCGGGCGGGGCGCCGGGGTGACCTCCCGACGCTAGAGCCGGTCGTAGACGAACCTCGGGATGTAGAACCGGCGCCGGTTCAGCACGGACCCGAGGACCCTCGCTCCCGCGTCGTCGAGGAGAGCGAGGCCGTGCTGGATCAGCTCGCGCTTCGTGCGGCCGGACCGGATCACGATCACGACGCCGTCGACCCTCCGCGAGAGCTGGACTCCGTCCGAGAATGGAAGGAGCGGCGGAACGTCTACGACGACGCACCCGAACCTCCTGCGTAGCTCGGCGAGGAGCGCCTCCATCCTGGAGTGTCCGAGGACGCGCGGCGGTGAAACGACGGGCCTGCCCGCCGTCAGGAGCGTCAGGCGAGGGACGCCCGACTCCTTCAGGCAGTCCGACAGCGGGACGTCCGCGAGCACGTGGTCCGACAGTCCGGGGTCCCTGGCAGTGCGGAACACGTCGTGGACGGACGGCCGTCTCAGGTTCGCGTCGACCAGAAGCGTTTCGACCTCGCCCTGAGCGGCGAGCGATGCCGCGAACTCTCGCGCGACGAGGCTGGTTCCCTCGCCCGAGATCGAGGCCGCGAACATCACGCTCCTGGAGTCGCTCTGCGGAAGCGCGAGGAAGATCTCGGAGGCGAGCATCTGGTACTCCTCGACGTCCTGGAACACAATGCGGCTCGCCGCCGGTCGCGGCATCGAGCGCCGGCCTCCGTCCCGTTCGACTCCCGGGCCGGCGCGCTTCGCGCGCTCCTGCTTGGCCCTGTCCATCGCTTTCGAGATCTTGCTCATCGTTCCCGCACACCTCTCCCAACGGACTCAGTTCCTCGTCACCCAGGAGCCGCCGAAGCCGGCCTCATCGAGGACCGCGGTCATCACTCGTGCGTCGTCGAGACTGGGGAAGCCGCCGTCGAGCACGACCCTGTACCAGACTCCCTTGTCTCCCAGATCGACTCTCACCACGCCGACTCCGAACCCGGCGTCCAGGAGGTCGGCCGCCTCGGCCCAGCCACCCTCCTCGGTGGTGACTGACTTCACGACCACCTCGTACGGCCCACCGGGGCCGACGATCGTCCCTCCGCCCGATCCCAGCGGCTGCTCGTCGCCGTTGCCTTCGCCGGACGGGAGCTCGGCTACCATCGCGCCGGCGTCATCCGGTTCGCCGCCGACCGCGTCCCGAGCGTCGATCCCCGCCTCGTCGATCGACGCCTCCTCAGCGGTCTCTGCTCCCGGCGCGACAGGCACGGACCCGCCGTCCGAATCGGCCTCCTCGGCAGCTATCCCGGGCTCGACGACGACGTCGAGCAGGCTCGACTCGCCGTTCGACACGCCCATCTCGCTCTCCGTGAACGTGGACACCGGAGTGCTCCCAGTCGGATCCGGCCACCCGAAGAGCGACGGCTTGAGGATCCGGAGCGTGAAGACGCCGGCCGCGATGACGACGACGGTCGCCGCCACGAAGGCGGTGCGCCCGCGCCGCCGCGGGGCCGGCTCCTTCCATCCCACCACGTCCCCACCCGGCCGCTCGTCTCTCCCGACGGGAGCGACTGCCGGTCCCGCCGGTTCCGAACCCGAGCCGGTCTCCTCGTCCTCGACGAACTGGTCCGGCTCGTCCCCACTCCCGGCGGCCTCCGGCCCGGGGAGCGACGACTCCGGCGGGGTGTCGGAGAGACCGCTCGCGACGATGGGCGCGTCGGTCGGTGGGACCGGGTCGGGCACGGCCCCCGTGGCGCCCGAGGGTGCGACGCCCGAGACCGCGGTGCCCGGGGCTGCGACGCCCGAGATCCCGGCGCCCGAGACCGCGGCGCCCGGCGCGGCCGCGGCGGCTGCCACGACGGCCGACTCCTCCTCGGTGGGAACGAGCCCCTCCATGGTGTCGATCGTCTCGCGCATGAGCCTCCGGCCGATGCGCCGCTTGTTCTCGGCGTAGCCTGCGAGGAGCGCCCTGTCGCACGCGATGTTGACGACCCTCGGCACGCCCTTGGAGTACTCGTAGACCATGTCGAGCGCCCCGGAGTCGAAGATCCCCGTCTCGGCTGCGCCGGCCACCGCGAGGCGGTGGGCGATATACTCGCCGGTCTCCGACCGCGAGAGCGGAACGAGGTGGTACCGAATGCCGATCCTCTGGCGAAGCTGGCGGAGCTCCTTCAGCTCGAGCTTCTCCCTGAGCTCCGGCTGTCCGGCGAGGACGATCTGAATGCTGTTGATGCCCATCGACCGGAGGTTCGAGAGGAGCCTCACCTCCTCCAGGACGCCGAGGCCCAGGTTCTGCGCCTCGTCGACGACGAAGACCGCGTTCCTCCCGGCTCTCGTTCGCTCGTCGAGGAAGTCCGCGATGCGGCGTCTGATCTCGATCTTCGGACCGGTGAGGGGCTCCACGCCGAGCTCGCGGGCTAGCTCCCTGAGGAGGTCCTCCTCCCCGATCGTCGTGTAGGAGAGCCTGGCCACCTTGGTCGTGACGTCGAGCCCGTCCACGAGCGCGTCGAGCAGCGTCGTCTTCCCCGTGCCGACCTCTCCGGTCAGCTGCACGAAGCTCTTCCGCTCCTCGACGCCGTACGTCAGGTGGGCGAGCGCCTCACGATGGTGCGCGCTCAGGTAGAGGTACCTGAGGTCGGTCCCCAGCTCGAACGGCTTCTCAAGCAGGTTGTAGAAGCTGGTGTACAAACGGCACTCCCTATTCCCCTGGCGACGCGTCCGGCGACGGTCTTAGCGACGATCCGGGATCGACGCGAGCACCTTCACCCCGAGGTGCTGCTGCACCTCCTCGCGCCGCTCCAGCGAGTGGTCTGTCTTCTCCAGTCCGAAGACCAGCATGAACCCGAACAGGATCGTGAAGATCCCGACTACGACCTTCATGTTGACGGGCTGCTCCATCGGCCTCGCGGGCACCTGCGCGCGCGACACGATGCCGACGTTCAGGAGGTTCGGATCCGTCGCGGCCGTGATGCGGAACTGCTCCCGCCTGTCCATCACGATGGCGTACAGGTCCGCGCGGATCGAGAGTTCGTGCTCGAGCATGCGGATGATCAGCTGCTCCTCCGAAATCTCCGGATCTCGGGAACGGAGCTGGTCGAGCGTGTTCTCGATCGCGCGCTCCTCCGCCTCCCACCCCGCAAGCTCCATCCGCTGCCTCTCGACGGCCTCCACCACCTCTCGGCGGAGGACCCGCTCGAGCTCCGTTACCTCCCGTTCCAGCCGCTCGATCTCCGGGTGTCCCGGCGCGTAGCGCGCACGCGAGTCCCCGAGCTCGTTCATCAGGCCGACCAGCTGTATCTTGGCTTCCCGGACCGTCGACATCTCGTAGATGTCGGCCGTCGGCACCTCCGACACGCCCGCGTCGGACGCGAGCCAGGCCTCCACAAGAGCCAGCTGACCGCGCCGCGTCTCGATGTTCGACTGGACGGTCAGGAGCTGGTTGTTGAAGCGGTCCGAGAGCCCCATGTGCTGGTGCGCGAGGACGTCCTGCAGGAGCTGTCCGCGGTCGCCGCCGAACTCGGCGATCTGCATTGCGATCGAGTCCCTCGCCGCCCGGAGCCGGTGGGCCTGCCCGTCGAGATACGTCACTGCCTCGACGTTCAGTGCGACGTTCTTGCGGATCTCGAGATACGCGTCGAGGGACGTGTTGACCACGAGCGCGGACATCTCCGCGTCCTTGTCCCGGTAGCTGATGTCGATGATGTCGGACTCCGGCAGAGCCTTCGCCTGGATCCTTCGCTCGAGCGAGTGGATCGCGAGCGAGCGGTCGCCCTCCCCGGCGAGTCCGAGGCGGTCGACGACGAGCTCCGCGACCGCCGAGCTCATGATGATCTGGAGCTCCGAGTTCACGACCTCGGATCGTCTCAGGACGGCGCGCGACTCGGTGGGCATGGCGTAGGCCTGTGCGACTCTCTTGATGAGCACCCTCGCCTTCGCCTGGTAGGTCGGGACGACGGTCATCGTACCGTACACGACGATCACGAGACCGACGACAAGGAGCGTGATGAGCACCGTCTTCCGCTTGAAGACCACGTACGCGATGTCCCGAAGGAGCATCGGCTCAGGTGCGTATCCACGCTTCTCTGCCACGTTCGAGTCCTTCCTTCTCAGCCCACGGGCCGCCCTACTGCCACCACCACTTGATGCCGTCCGCCCTGAGAGCGATCTCGTACCCGTACAGCCAGAACTGCATCACAGGCAGCGTCTGATCGAAGAAGAGGTAGACGAACTCGTCGACCTTCCCGATGAACGACTTCGGCACGTAGACGACGTCGTTCCGGACGACCGACATGTCGCTCGAGAAGTCACTGCCGGTGAAGATGTCATCCATGTTGACCCTGAACGCCGTCGGCTCCTCCACGCCCACGGTCCGCACGAGCATGACGCTGCTCGGCTTCCCGCTCGACAGGAGTCCGCCCGCCTGGGAGAGGGCGCCCGTCACCGTCATCCCGGCGTCCAGTTCGAACCTCCCCGGGTGCTTGACCTCGCCGATGACGTACACCCACTGCTTCGCGATCGAGCGGATGGCGACCGACGCCGTCGGGTCGAGGAGGTACTCGCCCATGTACTCCTCGATCTCCGCGCCGAGCTCGGTGACCGTCTTGCCCGAGGCGACGATCTCGCCGCTCATCGGGAGGGTCACTGTGCCGCTCGGCGTAATCGGCGCGTCGTAGCTCAGTGCGTCGTCGGTCAGGAACACGACGCGCAGCTCGTCGCCGATCTGGAGTCTGTAGACCGGCGGCTTGAGCGCGACCGGCTCCTGCACGGGCTCGAATACGTCCGTCTCCGGAACGTCGCCGCCCGTCGAGGCGCAGCCACCCGCGACGAGGCAGACAGCCACCCCGACAAGAACGAGTCTCGCCCTCGCCGTCATCGGTGCCATGCTGGAAGTCCCCCTATCGTGCACCCCGGCGCCTCCCCGCCGTCCGCGGGGCGCGCCTCGAAGCCGTTCTAAAGCATAACTCGTGCCACAGTTACGGCGTCTGAGGGCCGTCTCGAGGGCGCGGAAGGCCCCCGGAGCCCCCTGAGCGGGCATTCAGCCCTGACGGGGTCCCCAGGAGGTCTCGCGACCGTCCGCTTGGCTTCTCGAAACTTGCGAAACGCGGTTCGTCAGGGCCCCCCGACGGTCGCGGGCGGCTCGTCCGGGCCGTCCCCGGCGCGGTCCGTCAACCGGTACAGGACGACGCGGACCCCGTCGAAGCTCGTCTCGTCGACTCTCGCGAAGTGCTCGTCAAGGTAAGCGGGAACGCGGCGCGAGGGATCTGCGTGCCAGAGCCTCGAGTCCAGGAACCACAGCCGCCCGTGCCCCTCGATCGCGGCCTCGATCCGCTCCGAGACCTCCTCGTCGCTCGCTGCCTGTCCCGGGTAGATGATGAAGAGCCGGGCGTCTCCCCGGAAGTAGAAGTCGAACACGTCACCGACGACAGGCGCCAGCACGAGGTCCCGCGGCCGCTCCTGTTCCTCGACGTACCGGACGGCTCCCCGGACGTCTTCCCTTCGGTAGTCGCCGCGGTAGTAGTAGTTCGCAAGCGATACTACACAGAATAAGGCGATGAACCCGCAAAGCAAAGCCGACCCGACCCGCCGCAGTGTCGCGATCCCGGCTGCGGCAAGGACTACGAGGACCGGCAGCATCACCGAGACGTACCGCGGGTTGAAGGGCTTGATGTTCAGGATCGCGAGAGCGGCCGCGCCCGCGAGTGGCACCACGACGATGGCCAGCACGAGCGCCAGCGCCCTCCGCGAGAGCAGCAGCCGCTTGAGACCGAGGAGCCACGCGGCGGCCATGAGAAGCACCGCCGGGGCGACGAGCGCGGCGTGGCGCATGTATGCGCGCGCCGGCGAGCCCGTGTGAAGCTCGCGGAGGCTCGGTCCGAACGTGCTGCCGTAGGCCATCGTGACGAACGAGTAAGGTATGGCCGCGGGCGTGAACGTCGTCTCCCCTCGCAGCAGCTCTTCATCGTCGGCCTGCGACGGCACGACCACCCGCTCGGAGACGCTGTCGACCCGAGCCCACCGGAGGAGCCCCAGGGCGGAGGGGATGAGAAGCACGACGACCGCGGCGTACGCCGCGAGCCACTTGCCGAGGAGGCGGCGGTCCGAGAACGCCCGTCCGGCCGCGAACACGTTGTGCGCAACGATGAGGAAGCCCGTGGCGAAGTTCGACAGGATCCCGAGGACGACGGTCACGACGTAGAGTGTCCAGCCGCGTCCGTTCTTCTCCACGATGCGCCAGACGACGAGCGTCGAGACGGCCGAGAAGAACATCACGAACGAGTAATTCCTGAGCTCCTGCGAGTACCAGACCGAGAACGGCGAGATCGCAATGAGGAGCGCGGCGATGAGCCCCGTCGTCCTGTCGACGAGCTCTTTGCCGAGGAGATAGGTCACCGGGATGAGTGCGACCCCGGCGACCGCCGACATGGACCTGAGGGCCACCTCGCCTGTCGAGACTCGCCCGACCAGGTTCACGAGGGTCGCGTGGAGCGGGCCCTGTATGTTCCAGAAGATCTCCGGGAAGCTCAGGCTCTCCCCAAGATCTGCCGCGTGGATGGTGAGGAGCTCGTCGATCCAGAAGCTCTGATACCCGAGGCGGTAGAAGCGGAGCACGGCGCCCACGGCGATGATGGCGAGGAGGACCCACGGGAAGCCGGTCCCCCGAGGTGCGACGGGCGCGGCCTGGCGGCCGCTCGGCTCGTGTGTAGCTGTCAATTCCTGACCCACCGCTCGTGCTCCGACCGGATTCCTCGCAATCCCGCGTGAACGGCCTACATACGCCTGCCAGACTAGTGAAACCCCATCCGGCTGTCAAACGAAACGACCGAGGGAGAACGTGAAAATCCGGCAGCGTGCAGTGTGAGTGAGGGTTCGTTACTGCGCACCCGCTGCCGGATTCACAGGGCTTCGGTTTCGGTTGAGCCGCAGTCGCGGCCCTCAAGAGCACTTGAGCTAGTAGGCCCCCTTCCGGAGAACCACCGCCGGTAGCGTTCTGGCAAGGATCTTGACGTCGAGCGCGAGCGACTGCTTGCGGATGTACTCGAGATCGAGCCGAACCCACTCCGTGAAGCCGATGTGGTTCCTGCCGCTCACCTGCCACAGGCAGGTGATCCCAGGACAGACCGAGAGCCTCTCCCGCTGCCACGACTCGTAGTTCGCGACCTCCGCGGGAAGCGGAGGACGCGGTCCGACCAGGCTCATCTCGCCTCGGAGGACGTTCACGAGCTGCGGGAGCTCATCGAGGCTGGTGCGTCTGAGGAACCTGCCGAGCTTCGTGATGCGCGGGTCCTCGCCGATCTTGAAGACCGGACCCTCCAGCTCGTTCAGATGCATCAGACTGTCCTTCAGGTCCTCGGCGTTCTCGATCATCGAGCGGAACTTGTAGAACCAGAATTCGTTCCCGTCCTTCCCGACCCGGCGCTGCTTGAACATCACCGGACCGGGCGAGTCGAGCTTGACGAGTACCGAGAGGAGAAGGAAGGCAGGTGAGAGAGCAACAAGACCGAACGCACTCGCCGCGGCATCGAAGGGTCGCTTCAGCCAGCGTCTGTAGGTTTCGCCTCGCAGGATCCCCTCCCGCTCCGCGGACGTGGCGGCGATCTCTTCGATCGTCCCGTATCCGAATCTCTCGTCGACGAAGTACAAGCCTCGTCACCCCGCTCTGCCGCCGGGCCCACACAAAAACAGCCGGGCTCGGCCTCAGGCCGCACCCGGCACCTCCCGTCCGCACCTGTTCTCCGCCAAGGGTGGGCCTGAATTCACAGCAATTGCTGAGCATACCGGTGCGTCCGGATGCGTCAGCGCACGCCATGTCAAGGCACTCTAGGAATCGAAGTCAACCCTTAGCAATGGGGCTATGCGAGTCCTTTCGGTGCGGATTCACGCTGTCTGGTCACTCACAGGGTTAATCGTATTGTATCACAAGCTTTCGCTCGTGTCAACAATCGATGCGAGTCGCATCCCCCGGCCGCGGGCTTGCGAGGCCCCTCAGGCGCTGTCCACTCCTCTCCGAATCGCTGCCCAGAGCAGCGGGAAGAGGAGCTCGTGCCTGCCCCTAAGTGCAATGCCCATGCCAGATTGTGCCGTCGGCCGCCCGACCACGTTCAGCATCGCCCTGTAGGGCTCGTTCATGTCCATGCCGACGGCCGTGAAGCCGCCTGCGGCGCGGCCCAGGTTCCGGGCCACGGTGAGCGCCTTCAGGAATACCTCCGGGAGGACGACTGCCGACCCGACGTTGACCACCACGCCGCCCCCGAGTCCGGCGACCACCTCCGCCAGGATCCTGAAGTCGGTGAGGCTCGTCTCCCCGATCGCCCCTCCGTCAGTGGCTGGATGCTGGTGGATTATGTCGGTTCCGAGTGCGACGTGCACGGTGAGGGGGATTCCGAGCTCGTTTGCCCGCGCCGTGATGCTCGCGTCGCGGTGAGGCGCCTCTAACTCGGCGAGCTTCCGACCGAGCCCTTCGCCAAACCCGAGCCCGCCGTCCCGCGCTTCGACGACCGCGGCGTTCATGTGGTCCGCCGTCTCAGCGCACATGCCGAACGTTCCGTCCTCGAGCCCGGCCGCAACGTCTTCGGAGGTCCTCCCCCACATCGCGAGCTCGAAGTCGTGGATCGCCCCGGCGCCGTTCGTCGCGAGCGCGGTCACCACCTTCCTCTCCATGAGATCGATCAGGAGCCTCGACAGCCCGCACTTCACGAGGTGCGCCCCGAACATCACCAGCACCGCCCTCCCGCCCGCCGCCGCGCCCGCGATCGCGTCGACCGCCGATCTGAGATCGGTCCCCGCGAAGAGCCTGGGCACGACCCCCATGAACGCGTCCACCTCATCGCCGGGATCGTACGGGCGAACAAGGTCCTCGACCCGCACGGTCCCGCCGCGCTCGTCGATCGAGACCCGTCGCACACCCGACAGGTCCGCCTGCGCGAATCGCGACGCCATAGTACCCTCCTAGGGGAGACCCGAGACGGCCGTCTCCGCGTACGTGAGCTCCGAGAGCTCGGCCGAGATCGAACCGATGATGACCTTGCTCCGCATGAGCACGGGGATCTTGTGCTCGTCGTCCGTAAGCCAGACCGTGAGCTTGCCCTCGCTCTTGAAGATCCCCGAGGCCCGCAGGATCGGCTCGACCACGAAGCAGTCGAACTTCCCGGCGGGGACGTCGATCGTCTCGCGTCGCAGCACCTTGATCTCGAGGGGGTAGTTCTTCCTGTCGGCGTGGTTCTCGATGAAGACCGACTTCCCGACCTCCAGCTCCATCATGCGAACGTAGTAGAGGGAAGAGAGGATGTCCTGGGCCTCGAGCGCGAGCGGGATGAGCTCGCCCTTCCGCTTCGGGTAGACGGCGATGTGCCGGTCATGGTCGAAGATGACGAGGTCCTCGGAGCGGTAGTTGCCCTCTCTGATGTGCTTCTCGAACCTCCGCGTAACGAGCTCGCGCGTGTCGAGGAACGACTCGACGACGTCCCGGACCTCGAAAAAGGCGGAGAAGAACGAGTTCGTCTCGGCGACTGAGACGATGTGATAGCAGAGGTGCCCGCGCTCGCGGACGACGTCGGGGATGCCCATGATCGCGGTGCCGGCGTTCACGAACCCGTAGCCGATCTCAAAGACGAGTCTCTCGCCGACGCCGAACGGCGGCACGGTCACCTCGCGGTCCGGTCCCAGGGCCGGGATCCCCTCGTCAGCGGTCGCACACGGGCAGGCGAGCGCGAGGGCGGCCACGGCGAGAGCGGCCGCCATCCACATCATTGAGCGACGCGCGGTCACTCGTTCACTCATCTGCCGCACCTCCACCGGCTCCCTCGCCGATCCGCTCCAGGATCCATGCGACCGCCTCCCTGAGGTCGCGGGCGACGTGGGCGATAGACAGATCTTCCCTCTCTGTCTCCGACCTCTCCTCCCGACCGTGGCCGGTCATGACGAGGACGGCCGTGAGCCCTGCCCGGTTGGCGAACTCGATGTCCGTCGAATGGTCGCCGACCATGAAGCTCGCTGCCACGTCGACGTCCAGATCGCGGGCGGCCTGCTCCAGCATCCCGGTCCGGGGCTTCCTGCATGAGGTGTCCCGCGTGAAGCGGTCCTCGGGCCCCTCCGAGTAGTTGGGGCAGTAGTAGGCGCCGTCGAGAACCGCACCCTCCGCGGCGAGGAGCTCCTCGAGCCGTTCGTGGACGCGCGCCATATCGTCCTCGCCCATGAGCCCCCTCGCGACACCCGACTGGTTGCTCACGAGCACGACGAGGAGGCCGGCTTCGTTCAGGGATCGCACGGCCGCTGCTGCCCCGTCGATGAGAACGAGGTCCTCCGGACGAGTGACGTACCCGCGCTCAATGTTGATCGTCCCGTCCCGGTCTAGAAACGCGGCCCTCCTCCCCTTCGTCATGACGAGGTCCCCTCCCCCGCGGCGGCTCCGATCGCGAGGAGCGCGAGCAGGAGCGTCCCGGTCTCGCCGCCCATCACGGTCGCCCCCAGCCCGGCGGCGATCAACACGACTGCGCCTCCGAGCGCTCCGCAGGACACGGCCCGCCACAGACGACGCCGCACGCTACGGACGGACCGAAGCACGTCTCTAATACCCAATACCAGAAACAGGGCCAGAGCGCCAGCACCGAGCAGTCCTGTCTCGGAGGCGGCCTGCAGCAAGTCGTTGTGGGCGTGCAGCTGGGGTTCGACGACCCGCTCGTCGCGGTAGACGATGCCGAAGAGGTCGAAGCTCCCGAGGCCGTGGCCGAGGACGGGCCTCTCGCCGACCTTCTCGATGGCTCCCTTCCATGCGACGAACCTCGCGTCGATCTGATACCGCGCGGTAATCACACGGGCTTCGGGGTGAGTCGCGACGAACACCCACGCGCCGACCGCCGCGACGACGAGGAGAGCGAGAGCGTATCGCCTGCGCGACAGGAGAGCCAGGAGGCACGCGAACCCGGCCGCGGCCCCGGCGAAGGCCCCCCGTGTCTTCGTCAGGACGAGCGCCCCCACCGTCGCTGCCGTCGAGAGCCAGAGGAGCGGGCCCGCCACACGAGCGCGCCACTCGAACCAGAGAAGCGCAGCTGCGACTACGGCGGCGGCCGCGAGGTACTCCCCGGCGGGAACGGCGTTCTCGATCGAAGGGAGCGCCAGGCGGTGGCGGACCTCGGCCCCGATGAAACCCGCGTACCCCATGACCGCGGCGACCGCGGCTCCCGCCACGATCGCCCACGCGAAGAGAAGCGTCCGGCTTCGGCGCTGGCAGGCGTCGAGGACGAGCGGGAACACCACGAGCACCAGCGCCCGGATGACGAGATCGAATGGCTTCCGGAGGGCGGGCTCTGCGAATGCGACCGACAGTGTGGCGATCAGGAACAGCGCTCCGAGCGCGACAACGGAGCCGCGTCGCCGGAAGGCCGGGGCCTTGCCGCACGCGAGCTTCCCGACGAAGCCGGCGATCGCCAGAGCGAGACCGATCGACTTGACCGACTCGCCCACCGGGAGCCCGAAGAGGAGGACGACGAGACCGAACGTCTGCAGCCCGTCGAAGGCGCCGGCGCACCTCCAGAGCCTCCGTCTCGTCGAGGAGTCATTCACCTGAGTTTTCCCGCGACTCGCCTCAGGGGCCACCGCGAGCACCTCCCCGTCCCGGGTCGCCCTCGAGCGCCCCGGAGATGAGCTTGAGTGCCTGCTCAGCGCGGCCCTCCCAGGTGTTCGCGTAGCCGAAGCGCATCCGCTCGCGCCTCAGGGGCAGGTCGTCCGTCTCGCGAAGGGCTTCCTCGATCCCCGTGACGAAGCCGCCGACCGTGTCCGCCGTCCGGAGCAGGTCTCCCCTCTCGAGCGCCGCCGGGAACGGCGTCGCGACGACGGGCTTCCCACATAGCAGGTACTCGTAGAGCACGATCGGGTCGCAGTGAGTCGCGAACGCCCCTTCCCGAAGTGGCTGGACGGCGACGTCGCACCGCGCGACGAAGGACGGGAACTCCGCGTAGCTCCTTCTTCCCGCCAACGTCACGTTGCCCGGAAGCGCGGATTCCCTGAGCGCACGCCCGGGCGGACCGACGACGACGAGGTTCCATTCGGGTCTGGCGCGCGCGACGCCGAGGAAGAGCTCCTCGTCGAACCACCCGTAGGCCGCTCCGCCGTACATGATCACGGGCCCCTCGAGGCCAGCGAGTACGGACGGCGCGCCCCGGCTCGCGGCGAGGGCGGCACCGAGCTCGTCGCGCGACGCTTCCGGATCGCCCGTGATCGCCTCGGCGAAGTGGCGCCTGTCGGCCGCGTTCGGGAGGCGGTGCGCTTTGCCCGAGTCCGCCTTCGCGTCGAGGAGCGCCTGCGAGACCACGAAGACGAGATCGGCCGCCTCGATCATGTCCCGCTCGATCGCAGACGTTGCCTCCGGATCGGCGCCGCTCGTCGCCGCGGGCTCGTCGGCGGCGTGGTAGACGACGAGCGACTCGCCGAGCGATCCCGCATAGGCAACGTGCTCCGGTGCGAACGCCCAGAGAACGGGGCGCTCGAGCCCCAGCGACGTCGCTGCCTTCGTCACGCGCCGGGCGTGCCGTCGGTGGAATTCGAGCCTCGACCGGGGACTCGACGGGTGCGACGGGACGACCGGCGACAGCACCCACAACCGCTCGTCGACGCGACGAAGGCCGAGGAGCTTCGGCCAGCGCCTCCGCCGTCCGACGACCGAGAAGACGTCGAGCGGCGGATCGACGTAGAGCACGCTCGCCGAGCGGGAGACGACCTGCATCAGGTGCTGCTTGCTCGTCGGCAGGCCGGTCCAGTGGTTCGCGGAGGCGCAGATGACGTCGGGCACCCGGTCGGTCACGCTCGCTTCCCTCCTGCGAACTCCGCGAGAGCCGTCATGACGTCCTCGACGCTCACGGCCTCGATGCAGGGATCGTCGGGGCGCTGACAGGGCGCCCTCTGGTCGCACGGGCTGCACGGGTAGCCGGCTGTCAGGAGACGGCGCTCCACGGCGCGCGGTCCCCACGTGTCCTGGGTCGTCGGTCCGAGGATGCCGACGATCGGCGTCTCCACGGCGGCGGCGACGTGGAGCGGCCCGCTGTCGTTCCCCACGAGGGCCACCGCGCCCGCGGCGACAGCGGCCAGCTCCCGAACGCTCGTGCGTCCGCCGAGGGACACCGCCGTGCCGTCCGACGCGGCGACGACGTCCTCGACGAGCCCCTTGTCCTTCGGGGAGCCGGCGACGGCGGTCGAGAGCCCGAGCCGTTCCTTCGCGAGGGCGGCAACTTCCCCGAAGCGCTCCGCCGGCCAGACCCTGAGGGGTCCGCCGGCGCCGGGCGCGATCACGATGTAGTCCGAGTCCCGAGCGAGTCCGCTCTCCGCGAGAAGCTCCCGCGCGCTCCGGAGCTCGTCTGCCGACAGGTAGATGCGCGGAACCGGAGTCCCGGGGAGAGTCGCCCCGACCGTCTCGACGGCCGAGACGAAGTGGTCGGCGACGTGGCCGGAGGCGCGATAGGGAACGCTCCTGTCCAGGATGCGCCCGAGGCCGAAGCCCGCGTGGCTGAAGCCGACCGTGAACGAGGGCTCAGCGAAGAGCAGGAGGAGCGATGAGCGGTGGTCGCCGGTGAGGTCGACGGCGAGGTCGAATCGCCGGCGCCGGAGCTCGCGTGCGAGCTTCCACAGCCACACGGGGCTGTGGTAGTTCTCGACGGCATCGTAGACGATGATCTCGTCGATGTTCGGGTTGCCGGCGAGCACGTCTCGCGCGCGCCTCTTGACGAGGACTGAGACCTCCGCCTCGGGGAACCTCCGCTTCAGCGCCTCGAAGACCGGGATCGAGACGACGACGTCGCCCAGAAAATACAGACGCACGACGAGGATCGATCGGACGCTCTCCGGGTGGAACGGTCTCTCTCTCATGCGGCCTCCCGGGCTCCCCGGCGAGGAGCGGTCCTCGTCCCGCCCGCAGCGTCGATCTCCGCGGCGAAGCACTCCTCGACGCGGTCGATCATCGTGGTGAGCGAGAACTCGCCCGCAACTCGCTGCCTTGCCTCGGCGGCGAGTCTCGACGCGAGGTCCGGATCCGACAGAGCTCTGAGAATCGCGCCGGCCAGCTCCGAGGGGGCGCGCGCCGGCACCAGGAGTCCATGACGACCGTCCTCGATCATCTCGGGAATCCCGGCGACGGACGTGGCCACGACCGGCGTCCCCGCCGCCATAGCCTCCAGAATCGAATGCGGCATCCCCTCGCGGATGCTCGCGACCGCTAGCACGTCGGCGGCGTCGAGGATCGCGGGCACGTCCTCGCGGCGCCCGGCGAAGACGACCGTTCTTTCCGGAGTCAGGCGGGCGGCCTCCGCCTCGAGCTCCCCGCGGAGCTCGCCGTCTCCGACGACCAGCATGCGGGCTTCCGGCAACTCCACGAGCACGCGCGACATCGCTTCGAACGCGTCCACGTGTCTCTTGTCTCCCACGAGCCGCGCGACCATCGCGATCAGCGGAGCGCCTGGTGCGATCCCGAACTCGGCGCGGACGGCCTCTCCGCCCCCGCGCGGGACGCGCCCTGGGTCGATCCCGTTCGGGATGATCGTGATCCGCGAGCGCTCGACGACGCCGGTGTCGGCCATCTCATCGGCGAGCGCCCGGCAGTTCGCGATGACGTGCGTGACCCACCTGCCGTACACGAACCTGTTGCGAACCGAACGCCTGGGCGGGAAGTTGAGCCCCCGCCGCTCCACGACGGGGCCGATCCGAGCCAGGCGCGCCGCCGCCCCTCCGACCCTCACGGCCCTCTGCACGTTCACGCTCACAAGGTCGGGCGCGAAGCGCGCCATCCACACCGACAGCCGGACGATCGAGACGACGTCAGCATCTCCGGTCATGGGCAGCTCGAGAACCGGGTAGCCCGCCTCGCGGGACGCCGATGCGAGTGCGCTCCCGGACCGCGCGACGACCGCCGCGTCGTGCCCGCGACCGGAGAGGCCGGCGGCGACCTCGAGGAGCCACCGCTCGCCGCCGCCGAGCTGACGCATCGAGTTGACGAAGGCGATTCTCATCCCCGTCCACCTCCCGTCGGCCGGCCCTTCGGGGTCCCCGTCGCCCGGACCGCGTCGAGGGCCGCGCTCAGGAGCTCACCGAACGCGTCCACGGAGAGCCGTTCGCGGGCCGTCCTCCGTGCCTCGTCCCCCATCCGCGTCGCCCTGTCGCCGTCGCCGAGGACCGAGACGATCGCGCGGGAGAGTCCCGCGGGGTCGTCGGGGGCGACGAGGAGACCGCTCGAACCGTCCCGGATCAGCTCGGGGATCACGCCGACGGTGGTGGCAACGACGGGCCTCCCGGCGGCCAGGTACTCGCTCACTGCCCGCGAGTTCTCCTCGCTCCCGCGGGATGAGCAGACGCAGACGTCGGCCTCCGCGAGGAACCGCGGGACGTCGTCGCGCCGCCCGGCGAAGACGACGGCTTCCTCGATCCCGAGGTCGCGCGCGAGCTCGCGAAGTCGCTCGGGCTGGCCGGACCACGGTTCGCCGACCAGCACCAGACGAGCGTCCGGGAAGCTCCTGACGACGTCCACCATGGCGGTGAGGAGCACGTCGTGGCCCTTGACCGGAGCGAGGCGGGCGACGTTCACGATCACAGGCACCCGGGCCCTGATCCCCAGCTCGCGCCTGAGGGATCCGTCGGCCGGCTGCTCCACGAAGCGATCGTCCGTCACCGGCAGGAGGATCCGGTGCACGCGGTCGGGCGGGACCCGCAGCGCGTCGACCACCCAGGTCCGAATCCGAGCCGACGGTACGATGACCGCGTCGGTCAGTCTCCGGTACAGAAGGCGGTTGCCGGCGTTGGTGCGCGGGGCACGCGAGACTCCGCGGAGGTGAAGGAGAGGCGCCCGGCGGCCGACGGCCAGAGCCACCGAGAGATGCGCCGCGGACCCCGACGAGTGGACCACGTCGAATCGGTGCGCACGCGTGAGAGCAGAGAGGAAGCGGACGTCCGCGAAGAGATCCGAGAGCGACCGCCTCGCGTCCGCTCCCGGGAGTTCCATGTACCGGAGTCCCGCCTCGGCGTCGCTTCCGCGCCCGTCGGGTCGCCTCCGCCCGCTCACAGCTTCAGCGCTCCCCGCAGGAGTCGCGACCGTGACCTCGATTCCGAGGGCCGCCTCGGCGTCCGCAACAGCGACGGCGTACTCGCTCTCGGCCGTCCAGATCCGCGAATCCGTTACTATGAGCGATCTACGCACGCGCTTCCGCTCCCGCCAGGAGCTCGCGCGCCTCCGCGACGACCTCCCGGGCAGTGACCGACTCCATGCACTCCAGCGTTCCAAGCGGACACGAGCGCGCACCGTGGCTCCCGCACGGCCTGCACTCGAGTTCCGCTCCCATCACGCGAGACAGATGAGTGTACGGCGCGTACCCCTGCGACGGAACCGTCGGTCCGAAGACCGCGATCACGGGGGTTCCGAGCCCGGCGGCCACGTGCACGGGCGCGGAGTCGTTCGTGAGAAGCACGGACGCGCGGTCGAGGAGAGCGATCCAGGGACCGAGCGCGAGCGCCCCCGTGAGATCGACCGCACCGCCACCGAGGAGCCTCGCCACCTCGCGTCCCGCCGACCGATCCGCTTCCGCCCCAGCGACAACGACCGTCGCCTCGAGATCGGAGGCCAGCTCCCCCGCCGCTTCGGCGAACCGCTCCGGAGCCCAGCGCTTCGTCGGCCACTGACTGCCCGGTGCGACGACGACAATCGCTCCGTCGGCGGGTACTCCGGCACGTCCGAGCTCTCCCTGGAGGGATTCGTGCGCGCCCGGCGGGACGACCACGCGGAACGGAACGCGCCCACCACCCGGACTGGCCCCGAGCGGGGTGAGGAGACCCGCGGCGCGCTCGATCTCGTGCGACCGCGCGCGGTACCGGACGACGTCGGTCAGAAAGACGCGCCCACCACTCTCATCGAAACCGATGCGTCGCGGGATTCCGGCGAGCCAGATCAGAAGGGCGCTTCGGAATGACCTGTGGACAACGAGTGCGGCGTCGAACCCGAGTCGGCGGATCCCGCGCGCCTTCCGGAGGAGACCGCCCACGCCGCGGTCGTCGCCGTGCTTGTCATAGACGATGATCTCGTCGACGCCGCCCTGTCCCCGCAGGAACTCCCCGCCGATCGGCGTCGTCAGGACCGAGAGCCTGTCGACGCGATCGGCCTCCCGGGCCAGGCGGATGAGCGGCAGGGTCAGGATCGTGTCCCCCAGGAAGGCCATCGTCACGACGAGGACGTTCATCGTCCACCCCTTCCGACGTCGTCCCCGGTACCCGGCGCCCGCAGCTCCCCGCCGACCCGCGCTCCGTCCGCGGCAATCGGTCCGAGGAGCCCCTCGAACGCCTCGAAGACGTCGTCGACCTCGACCGTCCTCATGCAGTTCCAGTGCGAGAGGCGACAGCGGTCACCGCCGAAGAAGGAACACGCGCTGCACTCGAGGTCGGCGTAGACCAGCGCGTGGCCCTCGAAGTCGAACTGACCCGGATCGGTCGGACCGAAGACGGCGACCGTCGGAGTTCCCGCGGCCATGGCGATGTGCGTCGGGCCGCTGTCGTTCCCGACGTAGGCTCGCGCGAGCGCGATGAGCGCGGCCATCTGTCCGAGGGTCGTCTCCCCCGCCGCCACTCTCGCACTCGGGGCGCACGCGACGCAGCTCTCGGGCGAAGCGATCGACTCGCAGAGCTCTCGCTCGCCCGCCGAGCCGAGGAGGAGCACTGGAAGCCCGAGCTCCGCGTTCACCCGCCTCACCAGCGCCCCGTACCTCTCGGCGGGCCATCGCTTCGTCGCCCACACCGACCCGGGCACGACCACGGCGAACCCGCCGGGAGGGATGCCGACGAGTTTGAGGTACTCCTCAGCCCACTCGCGGTCCGCTTCCGCCACGTGGTATCGCGGCCGACGATAGACGGGCTCGACGCCCAGCGGAATAAGGCTCGCGACGTACCGCTCGACGAGTCTCTTGGAGGCGCGGAACGGCTGCTTCCGGACCCTGACCCGATACGCGTCGCCCACCTCCCGCTTCCTGTAGCGCGTCACGAGCCGCGCGCCGGACGCTCCGGCCAGGTAGCGGCTCCTGAAGTTCGCATGGAGGTCGACCACGGCATCGTACCCGCGCTCTCGGACCTCGCGGCCGAGGGCACGGACTCCGGCAAGTGACCCTTCTCTCAGCAAGTGGATCGCGTCGAGATACGGGTTGCCGGCGACGAGGTCCACGAGCCCCGCCTTGACGACGAACGCGATCTCCGCACGAGGATAGGCCTCGCGGAGAAGGGCCGTCACGGGCTCGGTCAGAACCACGTCTCCCACCGAGCTCATTCGGATGAGTGCGATCTTCTCGAGTGCGGGTGCGGACACGCTGCTACTCGTCCTCAGAGCGAGGGGGTGCCTGGCCGTTCCTGAATTGCATGTCATACAGGTGTCGGTACAGGCCGTCGGCAGCAAGGAGGTCGTCGTGGGAGCCGGCTTCGACGATCCTGCCTCCATCCAGCACGACGATCCGGTCGGCGTTTCGGATGGTCGACAGCCTGTGGGCGATGAGGAGCACCGTCCTGCCGGCGAGCAGGTGCTCGATCGCCTCCTGCACGAGCCGCTCGGACTCGGTATCGAGGGAGGACGTCGCCTCGTCGAAGATGAGAATCGGCGGGTTCTTGAGGATCGCCCGGGCGATCGCTATCCTCTGCCGTTCCCCGCCAGAGACCATCACGCCGCGCTCCCCGATCTCGGTGTCGTAGCCCTGGGGCATCGCGCTGATGAAGCCATGGGCGTTCGCCGCCCTCGCGGCCGCCTCGATCCCCTCAGGCCGGGCGCCCTCCAGTCCGTATGCGATGTTGCTCCGAACGGTGTCGTTGAACAGGATCGTCTCCTGCGTGACGATGCCCATGAGCCGGCGAAGCGATGCGAGATCGACGTCCCGCAGGTCCCGGCCGTCGATCGTGATGCGCCCCGAGGTCGGGTCGTAGAAGCGCGGCAGGAGATCGAGGAGCGTCGACTTCCCCGCGCCGCTGGGACCGACGACGGCGACGACCTCGCCCCGTCCGATCTTGAGGTCGACAGAGGTGAGCACCTCGTCTCCCGTGTCGTAGCTGAACGACACGCTCTCGTACGCGATGCTCTCGTCGAAGGACTCGATGACCCGAGCCTCCGGCGGCGAGATGATTCGGGGCGGGGTGTCAAGTACCTCGAAGACGCGCGCGGCCGCCGCGAGTCCCACCTGGAGCTCGCTGTTCGCCCGCGAGACGTTCCGAAGCGGGTTCATCGCCGACAGGAGCGCGGCCAGGAAGATCAGGAACCAGTCTGCCGACACGACGCCGTCGACGAGCACCTCTCGGGCGCCGATCCAGAGGACGATGACCACACCGATGACTCCCAGATACTCCGTGAGCGGACTCGCGAGGACGCTCAGGAGCTCCATTCGGATCGTCGCCCTGAAGAAGTCGCGCGTGTTCGCGAAGAACCTGCGGCGCTCGTACTCCTCCATCCCGAACGCCTTCACGACCCTGATGCCCGAGATCGCCTCCTGGAGGGTCGAGGTCACGTCGGCCATCCGTTCCTGGATCCGTTTGCTGCGCTTCCGCAGGCGCTGCCCGATCTTCCCGATCAGGAAGACGATCGGCGGGAGCACCACGAGCGTGATGAGGGACAGGCGCCAGCTGATCCAGAACGCGAGCCCCAGGTAGAGAAGCGCCAGGAGCGCCTCGCGGAATAGACTCGCGAACGTGGCGACGAGGGCCCTGCGTACCAGAACGACGTCGTTCGTGACGCGCGAGATCAGCTGACCCGACCGCTGTCCGTGGTAGAACGAGAGCGAGAGCTCGGTCAGCCGCGTGAAGAGCCCGTTCCTGAGATCCCGGATCACGCTCTGCTCGACGGAGATGATGAGGATCGCCTGGAGGTAGCCGAAGATCGCCTTGACGAGGAACATGATGAGGAGCGCGACGCATATCTTCCCGAGAACGCGCTGCGGCGTGTCGCTCGAGAAGAACGCGAGGACGCGATCGCGCACCTCGTCCTTCACTCCGCCGACCGTTGCGGAGACGGAGCCGGCGTCGTCCGTCGACCCCTCGGTCGACGACAGAACGTCGAGAGGCGCCGCGACGGACTCCGCGCCTTCCTCGAGCAGCTCCTCCTGCTCAAACAGCATGTTCGTGAACGGAAGGATCATGCCCAGCGTGACGCCGGAGAGCACGGCAAAGACGGCCATGCAGAACAGCGCCGCCAGGAGGCGGCGCCAGTAGGGTCTCACGTAACTCAGTAGTCTCAGGAAGAGGCGCATGTTCGTCCGTGCCCTAGACCGTGCTCGCGGTCAGGAGCACCGCCTGAGTGCGCTCGATGAAGTCCTCGATCGGGAAGCGTTCCCCCGGGGTGAGCTCCACGACCTGCAGGCAGTCTGATTCGGGGAGTGCCGCCTCCTCCATCTCGGGAGGCGTCATGAGTGAAACCGTCGGAATGCCCATGGCGACGGCGAAGTAGACGAGGTCGGTGTTGCCGGCGACGAAGAGGTCGCACTGGCCCAAGAGCCCGACGACGTCGCGCATCTTGCGCTGCTGCACTATGATCGGCTCGCGCGAGAGCATCGATTCGAGCTTGTTTACGAGCCCGTGGTGCTCCGGCGCCGTCAGGAGAATCGCCCGCGCCTGGTAGTCGGAGCAGAGCTTGTCCAGGAGCCTGGCCTGCTGGGAGAGTGTGATCGAGCTCCCGCCCCGCCCCGGACCCGGGTCGAAACCGACGAGGAGCTCGTCCTCGCGTGGCTTCCGGAAATGGACGAGCTGCTCCGCGAGCCGTCTCTCGCGCTCGGGTACGTGCCAGTACAGACCGAGTCCGGAGACGTCGATCCCCATGATGCGCGCGATCTCGAGGCCGAGCTGCGCGCGCGTCTTCCCGGGGACGTTCCTGCTCACCTCGAGGTTCAGGAACGGATGGCTCTCGTCGCTCTGGAGTCCCGCGCGGACCGTGGCGCCGGTGAAGTAGCAGAGCAACACGCGCTCGAGGACGAAGTGTCGGTCGAGGATGATCGCGATGTCAAACCGGTACGATCGCATCTTCCTCGCCATCCACAGGAGCGCCCAGAACCGGCGGACGCCGGTCGGCAGCGAGTACGTGATTACGCGGTCGAGCTCGTCCGCCCCCTCGAGGAGGTCACGGTCGACTTCGTGGACGAGCGCGGCGATCTTCCCGTCCGGGAACCCCCGGCGCATCGCGCGCAGGGTCGGCATCGCGAAGAGAGCGCCCGCCACTCCACGCTCGGGAATGACGAGAACGCGACCGGCGCGACCGAACGCTTCCCCGAACGAGATCGCCTCGGGTCTCTTGAACTTCATCAGGTAGGAGCCGATGAGACGCGCGACCCGCGACGGCTGCTCGTTGGGCCCGCCGGTCCGACTTCCCGTCGTCTCTCGGCCTTCTGCCTGGGCTACGTTGCCGGCCATCGTTCGCTTCCCGGCCGCCGAGACGGCCCCGCCCCCACACGACGCGGCTGCGCCGCCAGGGCGTTCCTCTCCTCGGACGTGACGCGGTGCACGTATAGGACGTTGACGGGCGCGACTCCCGTCGGGCGAAGGCTAGCAGACCGCTCTCCGAAGTGTCAACGGTTTTCTGGTGACCTAAAGCAACGCGCCGTAACGAGTTCCGGGGAGAAGCGTTCGACACCGCCGGGCACGGTCTGGTAGACTCTCCGACGATGAACGCACAGCCGACCGAGGAACGCAAGACCACGGGCTGCGGGAAGGCGGCCCTGAGGACGGCCTTCGTCGTTCTGGGTCTGACCGCGGTGACGGTCCAGGTCCTGCTCCTCCGCGAGCTCATGGTGGCGTGGCGCGGGAACGAGATGTCCTTCGGCATCACGCTCTCCGTCTGGCTCGCGCTCGTGGGCGCCGGAAGCGCCCTCTACGGGGGGCTCGGGCGGCGGGTCACGGCTTCGACTCGAGCCCTCGCTTGGGGCCTCCTGGCTCTGGGTTCGCTCGCTCCGATCGCCCTTCTGGTCGCCAGACTGGCGAGGAAGGCCATGGGCGTCTCGGCCGGTGAGCTCGCCGGCCTCCGGCCACTCGTCACCGCCGCCGTCGCCTCACTCGCCCCCCTTACGCTCCTGTCGGGCTTCCTCTTCGCCCTCGCCGTGGCCGTGCTCGCAGCCCGGCGAAGTGCGCCCGGCGCTGCCCCGGACCGATCGGGCACGTCCTCTCCCGTGGGAGAGGTCTACGTCCTCGAAGCTGTCGGAGCCGCCGTCGGGGGGATCGTCCTGAGCTTCCTCCTGCTCCCGCACTGGGGCCCCGTCCGGATCGCTCTCCTCGTCACCGCGGCGAACGGCGCGGCGGCGCTCCTTCTCACCCGTCGTCCTCGACGCTCCCCCGACGTCGCCGGCCCGGCGGCCCCTTCGCCTGTGGTCGTCGTCGGCTTCGTGCTCGTCGGCGCTGCGGTCGCCCTCCTAGCACGAGGCGGTGAGTCGATCGACGAAGCGACCGTGAGGCTCTCGTGGCGCGAACTCGGGTTCCGCGCTCAGACGAACTCCGTCTACGGCAGGGTCGTCGCCACCGAACTCGGATCGCAGCAGAGCGTCTTCGAGAGCGGTGTCCTTGTCGCGTCCTCCCCCGACCGCCTGTCGGCGGAGGAAGCGGTTCACCTGCCGCTCCTCTCCCACCCCTCCCCGTCCCGCGTGCTCCTCCTGGGCGGGGGGCTCGGCGGAACCGTCGAGGAGATTGTGAAGCACCCCAGCGTCACGGCGGTCGACTACGTTGAGCTCGATCCGGCGCTCGTCAGGACCGCCGAGGACGTGTTCGGCAGGAGTCTCACGGCCGGTCTCAACGACCCGCGCGTGACCGTTCACTACTCGGACGCCAGGTTCTTCGTCAAACAGAGCGAGACGGCATACGACGTCGTCATCGCGAACGTCCCCGATCCGAGCACCGCCCAGCTCAACAGGTTCTACACGAGGGACTTCTTCCGCGAGGTCGAGCGCGTTCTGACTCCGGGCGGGGTCCTGGGCCTCTCGGTCACCTCGGCCGAGAACTACATCGGAGAGGAACTGGGTCGATTCCTCGCGTGCGTGAAAGGAACCCTCGGGGATGTCTTCGCCGCGGTCGTGATGACCCCGGGCGATCCGTGCCACTTCGTCGCCGCGCGCGACGGCGCGTACCTGTCGAGGGACGCATCCGTACTGTCGGAGAGAATCCTAGAGCGGAATCTCGACGTCGTCTTCGTCCGTGACTACTACCTCGCGGACAGGTTGTCGCCCGAGCGAACCGCCTCCCTCGACGAGAGCGTGGGGCGGGTGCGGGCCCCGCTCAACACCGACCTCTCACCGGCGGCCGTCTACCTCTCGATGGTGCTCTGGAACCGGCAGTTCTCGTCGACGCCGGCCCTCCTGCAGACCGCGCCCCGCTTCCTGAACCTCAGGAACGCCGCCGTCGTCGCCCTCGCGCTCGCCGCCGCGCTCGCGGCGCCTGCGCTCCGACGGAGGAGGAGGCCGCGCGCGCTCAGACGGACGGTCGTGGCGGCGGTCTTCGTCGTCGGGCTCACCGAGATCAGTCTCGAGATCGCGGCCCTGCTGGCGTTCCAGAGTCTCTACGGGTTCGTCTATCACAGGATGGCCATGATCGTCGCGGCGTTCATGGCCGGACTCGCGCTCGGCGGCTGGCTCGGAGCGAGGGCGGTGAGTCGCGGCGCGGGAGCGCGGACCTTCGCGGCCCTCCAGCTCGGGATCTGCGCAGTCCCGCTGGGGCTCTCGGCCGCGATCGCCGGGATCGCGGGACTCCCCCACGACGCCATGCTCTCTTGGGCGGGGCTCTTCCCCCTCGTGGTCGTCGGTTCGGCGGTGCTCGCCGGCATGCAGTTCCCGCTCGCCGCCAGGCTCCTCATCGCGCCGGGCGGAGTCGCGGCCGCGGACCCGGGCGCGACCGGCGGGAGGCTCTACGCGGCCGACCTCCTGGGCTCCGCACTCGGGGCGTCGCTCACGGCCGTCTTCCTCCTCCCCGTCATGGGCATCCCGCTCACCATGGCGGCGCTGTCGCTCGTGAATCTCGCGGTCCTGGCCTCGCTCGCGGTCTCCGTCCTTCCCGGGAGGCAGAACGGCTGAGCCGCCGGCCGGGCGGACCCCGACCGCGGTACCCCGCACACAGAAGAGGGCCCCGCCGCGCGCGGCAGGGCCCTGTCGTATTCCGTCCTGGTGAACCGGGATGGGAGGTTACCTGTAGAGCGCCTTGATCGCTCCCCAGCTGCTGCGTTCCACGATCGAGACGCACTCCGTGCAGGCGCCGCCGAGCGCTCCCAGATCGCCACCCATGCTGTCGGCGCCGACGTTGGGAGAGTCGACGCAGACGTGGTAGTCGTATCCCGCCGCGCCCGTGTAGTCGCAGTAGAACGGCTCCAGTGAGATGTTCCCGTTGGATCCGGTCTGGTCGTCCATTCCGCCGTAGTCCAGCGGGCCTTCCTGGGGATCGGGGTCGACCTGGTCGTTCCAGTAGACGTTGCAGTACACGACGCTCGGCTCGGTGAGGTACGCCCTGACGCCGTTCTTGCCGTTGTGCGTGATGCAGCTGTTGGCGATGTCGGTGGCGCCTTCGAACACGTAGATGCCGTGGTCGAAGTTCTGCACTATCGTGGCGTGGTCGACCGTGACGGCGGCGCCGCCCGTCTTGGCGACGTAGATCCCGTGATGGCTGCCGCGGGAGATCACGGTGCCCTCGATCACCGGAGCCGACAGCCCGCGGATCACGATCCCGGTGGCGCTTCCCCTGATCTGCAGGCCGTCGATCGTCGGGCTGCCCTCCTGGAGGCAGGCGACGCCCGCGACCAGGTTCCGTCCGTCGCCGTCGTCGCCCCTCCCCTGATCCCTGCCGATGCCGCCAGTAATGGTGAAGTTCTCGATGCGGGTGTCCGCTCCGACGTTCTCGCAGATGATCGCGTACTCGGCTTCCGTGTGGTCGATCACGACGTCTCGAGCGTGGTTGCCGCGCAGGATCACGCCGTCGGGCATCCGTGCGATCGCCCCTCGGATGCCGACCGAGGTGTCGAAGTACGAAACGCTGTCGTAGGTCCCGGTCCAGACGAGCACGGTGTCGCCGGCCTCCGCCAGATCGAGGCCTTCCTGAATCTCCGTGACATCGAAGAGCGAGCCCACGTTGATGGTCGTCGCTCCCGCCACCGACGCCATGAGCGCCGCCGCCAGGACGACAGCCAGGACAAAACGCATCTGTCTCCTCCTTACTGAGACACAAGGGGGTCTGGTCGCCGGCGGCCCCAGGGGCCGCCCACCACCCCAGACTCTAAAGAAAGCAGGGGCGGTTGTCAACAGGCACGTTTGAGGGGGACTCGTCCGGGAAGCCGGTCTCTATTACCAGACGCCTTCGATCTCCGTCCCGCACGCGGGGCACGCTCCCGAGTCGAGGCCGGACGGATCGACGGAGTAACCGATCCTGTAGATCAGACGGCGGCTGCACTCCGGGCAGTACGTCGAGTTCGCCCGGTGCCCGGGGACGTTGCCGATGAAGACGAACTTGAGGCCGGCCTCGCGCGCGAGGCTGTGCGCCGTCTCGAGTCGCTCGACGGGCGTCGGAGGCAGGTCGCGGAGCTTGTACTGCGGGTGGAACCTCGAGAAGTGGAGCGGTACGTCGGCGCCCAGGTTCTCGTAGATCCACTCGCACATGGCCGAGATCATCTCGGGGTCGTCGTTCCATCCGGGCACCACGAGCGTCGTGATCTCAACGTGGACGCCCTCCTCTCTCAAGATCCTGAGGGTGCGCAGGACGGGCTCGAGCCACGCGTCGCTCATGTCGGCGTAGTAGTCCTCGCTGAACCCCTTGAGGTCGATGTTCGCAGCGTCGAGGTACTTGCAGAGCTCCCTCAAGGGCTCTTCGTTGATGAACCCGTTGGAGTGGTAGACGTTCCTGAGACCCCGAGCGCGGGCGAGCCGGGCCGTGTCGATCATGTACTCGTAGAATATGGTGGGCTCGGAGTAGGTGTAGGCGATGCTCTCGCAGCCGCTCGCGATCGCGGCCTCCACCAGTTCCTCGGGAGTCAGGCTCTCGTTGTAGAGCTCCTCGGGCAGTGCCTGCGAGATGTGCCAGTTCTGGCAGAACTTGCACTCGAGGTTGCAGCCGGCGGTCGCGATCGAGAACGAACGCGTCGTCGGAAGGAAGTGGTAGAACGGCTTCTTCTCGATTGGGTCGATGTGGACGGCGCAGGGGTTCCCGTATGTGAGCGTGTAGTACGTGCCGTCCCGGTTCTCGCGGACCTCGCAATATCCCCTCTCGCCGGGCGCCACGACGCACCGGCGTGGACAGAGCGCGCACCTGACGCTGCCGTCCTCGAGACGGTCCCAGTAGAGCGCCTCTCGAGGCTCGACGAAGCCCTGCCCCCCACCCGAGCGTCCGCCCGAGGCGAGGCCGGCGAGCCCGACGGCGAGGACGGCGAGCGCCCCCGCGATCAGGACCGTGGTTGCGCCGATCCGGATCCCCCTGTGCCCCATGATGCTACCTCCGCTTGCTGTTCCTCCGCCGGCGCGCATTCACCGTGGTACGCGGCGCGTCGGGTCAACCCCTGCCGAGAACCTCTTTCTCCCCGAAGACCTCCGCCGTGAACCTGAGGATCGTGACGCCCTCGCGCCGCCAGCACCCCGCCTCGAGCCCGGCCTTGCGGCAGGTGTGATCGAGGAAGGTCTCGCGGTCCCACCCGTAGTCGGTCGCGACCTGCGGAAGCAGGAGACCGCTCCGATACCCGTCCTGGATGATGAGGCCGTAGCGCCCCACCACGATCTCGGAGACGTCCTCCACCTCCTCGAGCGGCGAGAGCACCGAGATCTCGATCTCGAGTCCGACGAGCTCCTCGCGCGAGACCTGCGGGAAGCGAGGGTCGTGGAGCGCCGCCTGGACGGCCATCTCGACGACGGTCCGCCGGAGCGGGGCGTCTGCCCTGACGTGCCCGATGCAGCCGCGGAGCTGCCCGCCCTTCTCGAGCGTCACGAAGGCGCCGCACTCCGTGTCGAGCGCGGCCGACTCGAGCTCGGAGACCGGAGCAGCGCCCCCCGCGAGAGCGCTCTCGATCGCGCGCCTGGCGAGGACGAGGAGCTCTTCCTTCTCCGCGAGGTTCAGTCCCTCGTACGGACGCTCGACCGAGCCCGCCGTCGGGGCAGCGGCGCTCTCCTCGTCGACGGTAACGTCGCCGCACGCGGCGGGCCTCGTCACGACCGCGGCCATGTACCCGACCACCTGGCTCCGGTCGCCGCTCGTGTCGCCCGACGTTCCGTACCCCACGACGCGCGCCTCCTCGGCGTCGAGCTCGCGCGAGGCCATCAGAACGGTCGCCGTCGGACCTCCCCCGCACGCTTCGCACTCGCCCCGTGCCAGGGCCTCGAGAAGCCCCTCGGGATCGAACGCGTCGACCGCCTCGAGAACGCGGGCGTCGAGCCTCTTCGCGGTGCCCTCGTCGTGGTAGTGCGAGAGGTCGGTGCTCGCGACGAGGAGCACTCGCTTCCGTGTCTCGTGTCTCTTCACTGCGTCGGCGATCGCGGCGGCGAGGACCTTCGCGTTCGCGGCGCCCTGGTCGCCCATCACGATCGGGACGATCTCGAACTCGCCAAGGGCTCTCTGGAGGAACGGAACCTGGACCTCGAGCGAGTGCTCGGCCTCGTGCGCCCTGGGCTCGTAGACGAAGCTCCCCGACGCACTCCGGATCTCGTCCGCGATCTCCCGATCGACGGCCACGGTTCCCAGCGGCGTCGCGTATCCGTCGCCCCCGAAGACCGAGGCTCCGCGGAACGCCACGCGGTGGGACGGGGCCACGACGACGACGGTGTCGAACGCGCGCCCCCTGAGGGCCGCGTACGCGTGCGCCGCGACGCCCCCCGAGTAGACGTAGCCCGCGTGAGGGGAGACGATGCCGACGATCTCGCCCTCGACCTCGGGCGGCTCCGCCTGGTCGAGAAACCGGTCCACGTCGCGCGCGAGGACGGACGGGTCGCCCGGGTAGAACGCTCCTGCAACGACGGGGCTCCGGACCTCTCCCCCGTTCTCGCTCCTGTTCGTGCTCACCTCTGCATCGCCTCCTTCGGCACAACCTGACGGCAGGCCCGCCAGGAGAACGACGGAAAGAACTACGAGAGTTCGTGTGGAGAGTCTCACGGTTCGAGCCCCCCGCTGACTATCGTGTCGTGGAGGAAGTGCTCGTCGTCCCTCTCGGGATGATCCTCGAGGTAGTGGAGTCCGCGGGACTCCTTCCTCTCAAGCGCGCTCCGGATGATGAGCTCGCCGACGAGAGAGATGTTCCGGAGCTCGATGAGGTCGCGGCTGACCGGATACCGCGCGAAGAACTCGACGATCTCGTGTCGGATCGCCACGATTCGCGCGCAAGCGAGTCTGAGTCTCCTTGCGGTCCTCACGATTCCAACATAGTCCCACATGAGCCTGCGGACAACGTCCCAGTTGTAGTCGATCAGGACGCCCTCCGGGATCGGGCCCGCGGCGTTCCCCTCCCAGTGCGCAGTGCCGGCGGACGCGACCGCCGCCTTCCTGTCGTCGAGCTCCGCCGCCGCGGACTTCGCGGCGCGCTCGCTGAAGACGACGGCCTCGAGGAGGGAGTTCGAGGCGAGACGGTTGGCGCCGTGCATCCCTGTGTGCGCGGCCTCTCCCACGGCGTAGAGCCCGCGCAGCTCGGTCCTGCACTCGAGGTCGACCTCGATGCCCCCGCACAGGTAGTGCGCCGCGGGGACGACCGGGATCGGGTCTCGCGTCAGATCGATGCCGAGCTCCTTGAGATGGACGTCGATGTTCGGGAAGCGCGAACGGACCCGGTCGGGGTCCTCCGACGTGATGTCGAGGAGCGCGTGCTTGTCCCCCGTCGCCTTCATCGCGCGGTCGATCGCTCGGGCGACGACGTCCCGGGGAGCGAGATCCTCCCGCGGGTGCTGGCCCTTCATGATGCGCCGGCCGTCGAGGCTCCTCAGAACCGCGCCCTCGCCGCGGACGGCCTCGGAGATAAGGAACGACGTCACGTCCGGGTGATACAGGCACGTGGGGTGGAACTGGATGAACTCCATGTTGCGCACCGGAACGCCCGCCCTGAAGGCGATCGCGACGCCGTCCCCGCTCGCGATGTCGGGGTTGGTCGTGTAGAGGTAGACCTTCCCGCATCCGCCGGTCGCGAGGACAGTCACGGCGGCCGACGCGGTCAGGACCTTCGAAGCCTCGACGTCCAGCACGTGGACGCCCACGCACGAGCGCTCCGCCCCCGTCCCGTCGACGATCAGGTCGATCGCAACGTGGTCTTCCCACACGTCGATGTTGGGGTTCCTGGCGACCGCCTCGAGGAGCGAGCTCTCGATCTCCCTGCCGGTCATGTCGGCCGCGTGCACGATCCGCCTCGCGGAGTGCCCGCCCTCCTGCCCGAGGTCGAGGACCTCTCCCCCTCCCGCGCTCTCGCGCGTCGAGAACTCCGCGCCCCAGTGCATGAGACGGCGCACGGCGTCGGGGCCGCTCCGGATGGCGATCTCGACCGCCTCCCGGTTGCACAGACCGACGCCCCCCGCCAGCGTGTCCTCGATGTGCCTGTCGAACGAATCGGTCCCGAGCATGACCGCGGCGATGCCGCCCTGGGCCATGTTCGTGGCCGACTCCGCGTCGTCTTTCTTGGTGATGACGATCACGCGACCGCGCTCGGCGGCGGTGAGGGCGAAGGTGAGTCCGGCGATCCCGCTCCCCACGACGATGAACTCGGCGGTCTCCATCCGATCTCCTCGGCGGGGTGCCGCGCGGGCCGCGCGGCGCTAACCCACGAACTCGAGCATGCGCTGGAGCGCGCCCTCGGCGCGCGAACGGATGTCCTCGGGGATGTCGATCTCGTGCTCTTCGTTCTCGAGCGCCCACACGACGCGGGGAAGGTCCGTGAGCTTCATCGTCCGGCAGATCGCGAACGCTGAGAGCGGGTAGAAGCTCTTCTCGGGGAACTCGCGGTTCATGCGCTCGATGAGCCCGACCTCCGTCCCGACGATGAGCTCGTCGTGCTCGGCCCCGAGCTTCACCATCCCGCTCGTCGACGCGACGTAGTCGGCGCTCTCGACGACCTCCGGCGGGGATTCGGGGTGGACGACAATCGGCACGCCGGGGTGCTCGCCGCGCGCCAGCTCGACGTCTTCTGCGACGAAGTTGTCGTGGACGTAGCAGTAGCCGTCCCAGGGTATGATCTTCTTGTCGGTCTTCGAGGCCGCGTAGGCGGCAAGGTTCCTGTCGGGAACGAAGATGATCTCGTCCTCCTCGACGCCCCTGACGACCTCGACGGCGTTCGACGACGTACAGCAGACGTCGCTCACGGCCTTGACCGCGGCGGACGTGTTCACGTAGGAGACCACAGCCGCGCCCGGGTGCTTCGACTTGAAGCCCGTCAGCTCCTCGGGAGTGACCATGGCCGCCATCGGACAGGTGGCCTGCTCGTTCGGGAGGAAGACCCTCTTGCTCGGGTTCAGGATCTTCGCGCTCTCCGCCATGAAATCGACGCCGCAGAGGACGATGACGTCGGCGTCCGTCTCGGCCGCGAGCTGCGCGAGTCTGAGCGAGTCCCCGAGGTGGTCCGCGACGAGCTGGACGTCCTCGATCTGGTAGTTGTGCCCGAGGATGACGGCGTTCTTCTCGCGCTTGAGCCGGGACAGTCGCTCGCCGAGCTCCGCGTTCGTCAGCTTCCCGTAGTCCTCAAGCTCCATGACGGCTCCTCCTCCCGATCGCCTTCTCGAGCGCCATGCCGAGGAGGCGCTCCCCGCGTGTCACCTCGAGTTCGATGCCGAGCGCGTAGACCGGAACGGACGGCCTCCAGTCCGAGAGGCGCACGGCGTCCTTCTCCGTCGTTACCACCGCGCGGGCACCGGACACGCGGATCTCATCCTCTACGGCCTCGAGGTCACGCTCCGTGTACCGGTGGTGGTCCGGAAACGCCACGCGCGCCGCGATGTTCACGTCTAGCTTCACGAGCGTCCGCTCGAAGTCGCCGGGGTTCGCGACGCTCGAGAGCACCAGCACGGGGCCGACGCGGAGCGAAGATCCGTCCGCAGAGAGGCCGGTCCCGACCTCCCACAGCTCCACCGGCTTCATCCGGGTCTCGACGATCGGGACGCCCGGCGCGAGAGGTCCGAGCGTGCGCGCGATCCGGGCCGCCCCGCCGACCGTGTCGCAGCGGGTAGCCACGATCACGTCGGCCCGGCCGACGCCGAGCGGGTGCTCGCGGAGCGAGCCGGCCGGAAGCAGGTGTCCGTTCCCGACCGGGTACCTCGCGTCGACCGCGAGGATGTCGAGATCCCTCGCGAGTTGCACGTGCTGGTAGGCATCGTCCAGCAATATAACATCTGCGCCGAGGTTTTCCACGGCGTATTGCGCCGCCTCGTGCCGCTTCGCGGACACGACGACCCTTGCGCCCTTCGTGAGGAGCGCGATCAGATACGGTTCGTCGCCTGCCCGCTTCCAGGAGGCCACAGGTCGGTCCCCGCGCGAGACGACGACGGTTCCCCCTTCGGGTCGACCGTAGCCTCTGCTCACGACGGCCACGGTCCGCCCGTCGCTCACGAGGCGACGCGCCAGGTGGACCACGAGCGGGGTCTTCCCCGTCCCGCCGACGACCAGGTTCCCCACGGAGACGACGGGAACGGAGACCCGAACCCGCCTCGCCGCGCGGAGCCGGAGCGAGAGCCACGCGCCGATGCCGTAGAGGACGGACGCCATGACCAGGCCCCCGGCCACCACGGCCCCGAAACCCCGCGGGCTCTGCTCGCCCCGTGCGAAACGGTCCCACCAGCGGACCGCCCTGGACCCGAGCGAGAGCGCCCGGCGCGTCTCGGCGTCCCCGGGGAGGGACAGCCGACGTGCTCCGGTCTGGCGCTGCCTGCCGCTCACCTCTCGATAACCCCCGCGCTCTCGAGAACCACGAGCGTGCGCTCGGTGGCTCCCCTGCCGGACTCGACCGCCGCGATAGCGCCAGACGCCATCGTCTCCCTCTCAGCGGGATCCTCGAGGAGACCGAGAACCGACGCGGCCAGCTCGTCCCGCCCGACGACCGACCCGCCGCCAGCAGCAAGGAGGCGCTCCGCCGAGTCCCTGCAGCTCTCGGTGTGCGGGCCGAACAGAACCGGGACGCCATGCGCCGCGGGCTCGAGCGGGTTGTGTCCTCCGTAGGGCCCAAGGCTCCCGCCGACGAACGCCACGTCCGCAATCGCGTAGACGCGCGAGAGTTCGCCCGTCGTGTCGAGCACGACGGCACGGCTCTCCTCGGCGCGGCCGGCACCGGGGTCGGAGCGCCGCGCCGACGGCACGCCCGCCGCATCGAGGGCGCTCACGAGCGCCGGCGCACGGTCGAGATGTCTGGGCGCGACGACGACGTGAGCGTCCGCGTTCCGGGAGAGCACTTCGCGGGCCGCGCCCACGGCCGTCCCTTCCTCGAGCGGCCGCACGCTGCCGAGGACGACGACGGGACTCCCCTCCGGAATCCCGAGGGACGCCCGGAGCGCGCTCTTCTCGGCTTCCGGCAGCGGCCTCGGGAGCGCGTCGAACTTCGTGTTACCCGCGATCTGGACCTTCTCGTCCGGGAACCCCACGCGCAGGAAGCGACTCCGGTCGCGTCCCGACTGGCACGCGACGAACGAGACGAGATCGGCGGCCCCACGGAGTGGAGATCCCGGAAGCGCGTACCTCCTGGCGCTCCGCTCGGAGAGCCTCCCGTTGACGACTCCGACGACCGCTCCGAGGCGGACGGCCTCCACGATCAGGTTCGGCCAGAGCTCCGTCTCGACGAGGAGGACCGCGCGCGGGCTCACGGCGTCGAGGGCGCGCCTCACGGAGGGAACGAAGTCGAGCGGCGCGAACGAGAGCGTCGCGTGCTCGTCGAGCGAACCCTCCGCGGTCCTCCTCCCGCTTGGCGTGACAACGGTGAGGTAGACCTCCTCGCCCCTCGATGCCAGGGCGCGCACGAGCGGCCCCGCGGCGACGAGCTCGCCGACGGAGGCTGCGTGGACCCAGACGCCGCCGCGTGCGGCGCGAGGGAGGCGCCCCATGCGCTCCGCCCACTCCTCGCGGCCGGACCCTCGGTGGAGTGCGGCCCACCCCGCCGCCGCAGGGTAGACGACGGTCGTGAGAACCCTGTACACGCGATAGGACAACGGTTGACCCCTTCGTGTTCCGGCGCTCACCGCCGAACGGCCGCGCCGGTCGGCGACGGACGCAGCCGCGTGCGACCGGTGGCCGTCAGGACCTGGCGAGTGAGGCCGCCTCGTCGCTCAACCGGTCGAGACTCGCCTTGAGTCTCTCGGCCTTCTGCTCGAACGGCTCGTCCGCCGTCGTCCTGAGCGGCTCCCCGTAGGCGACAGCGAGGCGCGCGAACGGGACCGGGACCATGAAGCTGTCCCAGCTCGACAGGTGCTTCGCGCGGGAGGCTCCGACCGCGGCCGGGACGATCGGCGCTCCTGACTTCTCCGAGAGGTAGAAGATCCCGCGCGACACGGTCCTCGCGGGACCCCGCGGGCCGTCGGGCGTGATGGCGAGGTCGAAGCCCTCGACGGCCTTGCCGAGCATTCGCATCAGCCCCCTCGCCGACCCCCGGCTGGTGGAGCCCCTGACGACGCCGTATCCCAGACGGGTCATGAGCCGCGCCGAGATCTCGCCGTCCCGGTGCCAGGACGAGAGAACGTGGACGTTCGACCCGCGGTAGACGTACTCGAGCGGCAGGAGGAAGCCATGCCAGAACGCGTAGATGACGCCCTTGCCGGGCTCGCGCGCGCGCGCGACGATGTCCTCGCGCGCGACGGTGATGCGCCACGTCGAGCCGAGGAGCCTCAGGAGAACCGGCCCGACGGCGCCCGCCGCTCCTACGAGAATCCTGTCGCCGAGTGAGAGTCCCAGGCGCGCCTCCGCCATCACTCGCCCTCCCGTGCGCTCGACGCGAGCATCTCGAGCGCGATCTTCGCAACGCGGTCGCTCGCACCCGGTTCGCCCAACCCGCTCCTCACCTGAAGCAGCCGCCGGGATGTCCGCTCGAGCAGCTCGCCGTCGGTGAGGAACGGACGCACCTCCCGGGCGAGGTTCTCGCCGGTGACGTCGTTCTGAACGAGCTCGGGAACGACCCTCTCACCCGCCACCACGTTCACGAGCCCGATGTCGGGGATCCGGACGAGCGCGCGCCCCGCGAGATACGAGAGGAGCGCCATCCGGTACAGGACGACCATCGGCGTCCCGAGGCACGCAGCCTCGAGCGTCGCCGTTCCCGACGAGACGAGGAGAGCGGTCGCATCTCGCACGAGCTCGTGCGTCCTCTCTTGCTCGAAGATCTCGACGTCGGCGTCCGCCACGCCGCCGACCTCCCGGAGAACGGCGTCGTCGACTCCGGGCGCCCGAGCGAGTCTGACGTCGAGGCGACCGAGGTCTGCCCTGAGGATGCTGACGGCCTCGAGCATCGGAGGAAGGTGAAGCGCGATCTCGTTCCGTCGGCTCCCCGGTAGAAGCCCGAGAACTGGCGGATCACCGAGCGACGCCTTCGGCGCCGGGACGACGGCGACGCCCGGCTCCTCGAGGAGCGGGTGACCGACGAACTCGGCATCGACGCCCCGTTCGGCGTAGAAGCGCTCCTCGAAGGGAAGGACCACGGCCATGCGGTCGACGCGCCGGGCGATCTTCGAGACGCGTCCCTCGCCCCAGGCCCAGACCTGGGGGCTTATGTAGTAGAACACGCTCACGCCCTCCGCCTTCAGGCGCCGCGCGAGCATCAGGTTGAACCCGGGATAGTCGATCAGGATGGCGAGGCGGGTGCCCCGCTCGCGGACGGTCGCGACGAGGTCGCGCATTGCCCTTCTCAGGCGCGGAAGGAGCCCCACGACTTCCACCAGCCCTACGACGGCGAAGTCGTCCGCATGGAAAGCGAGGTCCATGCCGGCGTCGCGCATCCGGTCGCCGCCGACGCCGTAGACGCTCAGGTCCGGCGCGAGCTCGCGAAGCCTCGCCACGACCTTCGAGCCGTGGAGGTCGCCTGACGCCTCCCCCGCGACAATGAGTACCGAGTCGTTCGCTGGGGTCATCGCGCTGTCCCCCCGAGCCGAGCGGCGCGGGGTGTCGCTGCCGGCCCGGTCACTTCGGGCCGATCTGCCTGAGGATCTCGAGAGCGACCTCGAGCGCCTTGAGGCCGTCCTCGCCGTCCACCGGGGGTCGTCCTCCGGTCTCGACGGCATCGAGGAACGACCCGAGCTCGAGCATCAGGGAATCGGCGCCGTCCATCGCTGGCTCCTCGTACTCCACGATGTCCTCGAGACCACCTTCGATCTGCCCGGTCGCGATTTTGAGCAGCGTCTCGGGCGGAACGTCCTTCCGTCGGAAGATCTGCGTCTGGGGCTTCATGCAGTCGACCGAGACGTAGGCGTCGTGCTGGAAGAAGCGGATCTTCCGCATCCTCTCTCTCGACACCCTGCTCGCGGTTACGTTCGCCACGCACCCGTCGGCGAACTTGAGCCGCGCGTTCGCGATGTCGATCGACGGCGAGAGGACCGGCACTCCCATCGCGTCGATCGACTCGACCGGCGAGTCGACCGCCGACAGGATGAGATCGATGTCGTGGATCATGAGGTCGAGGACGACGGCGACGTCGGTCCCCCTCGGCACGAAGATGCCGAGCCGGTGGGCCTCGACAAACATCGGCTTCCTCAGGACAGAGAGAGCGGCGCGCATCGCCGGGTTGAACCGTTCGATGTGCCCGACCTGGATCTTGAGGCCGGCGTCCCTCGCGGCACGCACGAGGTCGCGGGCCTCGTCCGCGGTGGTGGCGATCGGCTTCTCGATGAGGACGTGCGTGCCTCTCTCGAGGCACTTGAGTCCGGTCTCGTGGTGCGCGCTGGTCGGAACCGCGATGCTTGCGGCGTCGATGCCCTCCAGAAGCTCGTCGAGGTCCGGGAACGCGCGCGTGCCGTACTCGTTCGCGACCAGCGCCGCCCTCTCCGGATCGGTGTCGTAGACGCCGACGAGCTCGCACGACGGGATCTCCGAGTAGACCCTCGTGTGGAATCTCCCCAGGTGTCCCACGCCGATGACGCCGACCTTGAGCACCGTCGTGTCCTCCCCGCCCGAGCCGGGCGTCCGCGGCCGCGTCCGGGTCAGCGAATCGGGAGGGCAGGCCCTCCCGATGCTCTCGGGAGCGCGCACCCTCCCGATCCCGCCTCCGCCGTGGCCCGGGTCCCCGGCCGCCGGTCCGCTACTTGATGATCCCGCGCTCCGACCCCGCGATGAAGCTCACCAGCCTCCCGATCTCTCCGTCCTCCGGGAGCTCGTTCTTGATGCGCGCGAGCGCCTGCGTCGTGTTCAGGTCCGTGAGATAGAGGAGCCGGTACGCCTTCCTCAGCTGGTTCAGAGACTCCTCGGAGAACCCGCGTCTCAGGAGACCGACGGTGTTCACCTCGATCGGTCTGGTCGGGACGCCCCCGATCTTGAAGTACGGAGGAACGTCCTTCGAGATGCGGCAGGCGCCGCCCACGTAGCTGTGCGCTCCGATCCTCACGAACTGCTGTACGGCCGACATGCCCCCGATGATCGCGTAGTCCTGGATCTCCACGTGGCCGGCCAGGCTCACCGCGTTCACGATCACGACGTGGTCGCCGATGATGCAGTTGTGGGCGACGTGCGCGTACGCCATGATCAGCGTGTCGCTCCCGATGACCGTGGCCTCGTTCTTCCCGGTCGCGCGATTGAGCGTCGCGAACTCGCGGACGATCGTCCTGTCGCCGATCTTGAGGTACGTCCGCTCGCCGTCGTACTTGAGGTCCTGCGGATCGGTGCCGACGACCGCGCTGTGCCCGATGAGACAGTCCTCGCCGATCTCGGTCGAGCTGTGGACAAGCGCCTGGGAGCATATCCGGCTGCGGCTGCCGACCGACACGCCCGGCCCTACGATCGAGAATGGCTCGACGACCACCCCGTCGGCTAGCTGCGCGTCCTCGTGTACGATGGCTCTTGGATCGACTTCGGGCATCGTGTCCTCCGGCTATCTGTCCACGACCTGCGACCAGAGCACCGCGTCGGCGACGAGTTCGCCGCGGACGAACGCTGAGCCGCGCATCTTGCAGGTCCCTCGCCGGAGGCGCAGGAGCTCGAGCTCGAACCGAACCGAGTCCCCGGGACGCACCGGCTGCCTGAACTTGGCGTCCTCGATCTTCGTGAAGTAGACCAGCTTCTTCTCCCTCTCCTCGACGCGCGAGAGCAGGAGGAACCCGCCCACCTGGGCCATCGCCTCGATGATGAGGACCGCCGGGGCGATCGGGTGGCCCGGGAAGTGCCCGACGAAGTACCACTCGTTCATCGTGAAGTTCTTGACGCCGACGACCCTGCGGTCGTCGAGTTCGAGAATCCTGTCGACGAACAGGAACGGGTAGCGGTGTGGCATGACCTGTTCGATTGCGCCGATGTCCCAGCTCGTCGTGCCGCTGTACCTGACCTTGCCCTCCCGGATGCCCTCCCGGATCGCCTGGACGAACTTCACGTTCGTCGCGTGGCCCGCCTTCGAGGCGAAGACGTGCCCCTTGACCGGCATGCCGAGGAGCGCGAGATCGCCCAGGAGGTCCAGCATCTTGTGCCGCACGAACTCGTCGGGAAACCGGAGCGGCATCTCGTTGACGATACCTTCCTCGCCGACGAGGATCGCGTTCTCGAGGCTCCCGCCCTTGATGAGCCCCTGCTGCTTGAGGGCCTCGACATCACTCTCGAGCGCGAACGTCCGCGCGGGCGCGATCTCCTCGAGGAACGTCTCCTCGGTGACCTCGAAGCTGGCGAACTGGCTCCCGATCGTCGGGTTCGCGTAGTCGATCGTGAAGGACATCCGAAAGCCGTCGTGCGGCGAGGCCGCCAGATGGACGTCGCCCTCGGTGAACGCTATTGGCTCGACGATCTCGAGCCTCTGAACCGGCGCGTCCTGCTCGACGATCCCGGACTCCGTCAGGATGTCGACGAAGGGCTTGCAGCTCCCGTCGATGGGCTCCGCCGGCTCGTCCGAGTCGAGCTCGACGATCGCGTTGTCGACACCGAGTCCGACGAGAGCGGCCAGGACGTGCTCGACGGTGAAGATCCGCACGCCGTTCAGCGAGAGTGTCGTCCGCCTCGCGATGTCGCTCGAGCTCACCGCGTGCGCGATCGACGCCGGGATCGCGGGCGACCCCGGCAGATCGACTCGCTTGAACGTGATGCCGGAGTTCGCTGGCGCGGGCGCGAACGCGACCGTCGACTGGCGGCCCGTGTGAATGCCGATGCCCTTGTACGAGCTTCGGCCGCCGAGCGTTCGTTGGTGCGTCCTCTCCATCAATCCTCTCCCCCGAGGTCCCGGAGTCTCTTCTCGATCTCCTTCACCCGCGCGAACAGCGACGGAAGATGGGTCAGGCATGCGTTTATCCTCTTCGAGATGGAGTGCTTCCGGGCCGGGTAGCCCGACACGCGCTCGCCCGCGGGGATGGACCCGATGACCCCGGCCTGCGCGCCGACCATCGCACCGTCCCCGATCTGGATGTGGCCCACGAGGCCGGCCTGACCGGCGAGCACGACGTTCTTCCCGACCTCGGTGCTCCCGGAGATCCCGACCTGGGCGACGATGAGCGAGTCCTCACCGATCACTACGTTGTGGGCAATCTGCACCAGGTTGTCGATCTTGGTCCCCCTGCCGATGCGCGTCGTCCCGATCGTCGCCCGATCGATACAGACGTTGGCCCCTATCTCGACGTCGTCCTCGACGACGACGTTCCCCACCTGCGGGACCTTGCGGCAGGTGTCGTCCTCGCGAGCGAAGCCGAACCCGTCGCTCCCAATGACCGTGCCCGAGTGCACGATCACCCGGCTCCCGATGACGCACTCGGCCCGAACTGTCACGTTCGCGTGGATCACGGAGTCGTCGCCGACGCTCGCGCTCCGTCCCATGTAGACCCCGGGATGCACGACGGTCCGATCTCCCAGGACCACTCCCGACAGAATCACGGCGTTCGCGCCCACCGCCACGTCGGCGCCGAGCTCGGCCGTCGCGTCGACGACAGCCGACGGGTGGACTCCAGGCTCGACGTCCCGCGCGTCCTGCTCGAAGAGCGCCATGACGCGCGCGATCGTGCCGTATGCGTTCTCCGCCACGAGGACGGGTCGCCCGTTCGACGAGGCGGCGTCGCGATACTCGCTTCCGACGACCACCGCCGACGCGTGCGTCTCGGCCAGGTACTGCTCGTACTTCGGGTTCGATAGGAAGGTCAGCTGACCCGGGCCGGCGTCCTTGATCCCCGCCACCCCGGTGAGGACCACCGATCCGTCGCCCACGACCTCCCCGCCGACGAGCTTTGCCACCTCATCCAGGGTGATGCTCATCTGCCGGTCCCTTCACGCGCCGCGGTTCGAGCGGCGCCCATCGGGCTATTCGGTCTCACCGTTGAGACGGTCGATGATCTGCTGCGTGAGGTCGGTGTCTGGAGCGGCGAATACGATCCCGCCCGGAGCGGCGTCGAAGATCATCGCGTACTCGCCGTCCTCACCGATCTCGTTGATGATGACGTTGATCCGGTCGAAGACGGGCTGCCACAGCTCGGCCTCCTTCTGCTGAGCGAGCCCGCCGACGCCCCATATCTCGTTGAGGTACCCTTCGAAGGCGACCTGCTTCTCCCGGATGAGCATCTCCTTCTCCTGGACGGCCTCCTCCGACAGCAGCAACCGCTGGCTCTGGAGCTCGTTCACGAGAGCCTGGATCTCGCTCTCCATGCCCTCGGCCGCCGTGCGCCACTCGGAGACCGCAGCCTGGAGCTGGGTCTCGATGTCGCGCGCCCCGTTGTACTCCACCCGGATCTGCTCTGAGTGGATGTAGGCCACCTTCTCGGCGCTCATAGCCGGTGATAGCGCGAGCGTCACGATGAGGATCGCGCCGACGGCGACAGCCGCATTTCGTCTCAACTGGACCTCCGTGTCCGCGGCGTGCGCGCACTTCCCTCTCGGGGCGCACCGCCTAGTATTCGATTCCGAACTGGTAATGGACGCGCCACTGCCCCCCGATGACATCGTCGAACCCGTAGCCCACGTCGATGCCCAGGTTGCCCAGAACGGGGACCTCGAGGCGGACACCCGCCCCGACTCCCCAGAAGAGATTCGTGGGGTCGGTCAGCTCGACCGCGTTCCACGTGTTGCCGGCGTCGACGAACCCGAGCACGTAGATCGGCATCTGCTCGCGCTCGTCCGTCACGGCGAACTTGAGTTCCAGGCCCCCCAGCAGCATCGTACGGCCACCGTAGAGCTCGTTCCCCGAGGGGAGAATCGCCCGGTTGTCGTATCCCCTCACGCCGTTCAGACCGACGCCGCCGAGCTCGAACCTGGTGTCCTGCGGGACCGTGTTCGGATCGCCGTAGCCGGTGACGAGCCCTCCTCTGGCGTGGAGCGTGAATGTCGTCCGCCAGAACACGGGGATGAACTTCCGCGTGTCCAGGACGTACCGCTGGTACTCGACGTCTCCGCCCATGGCGTTCCCGAAGAGGTCGGCGGTGAACCTCGTGTAGCTGCCCAGCCTGGGATGGAACCTCCGGTCGGTCGTGCGTCTCACGAGCGTCCCGGTGATGCCGCTCCGCCACTCCCAGTTCGACGGGATGCGCGTGTATGTGTCAGTGTCGGTCCCGGTCGAGTCGGTGACCGTCACCTCCGTGTACTCGTGCAGGTTGAACTGCTCCAGCGTGTACCTGCCGTAGAGCATCGTGGTCCGCGAGCCGAAGAACGGCCAGCCGATGCGGAGGGCGCCTCCGCGCCTCTTGCGCTCGACGATGTAGCGGCTCGACGCGTCGTCCCTGTTGATCTCGTCGGCGATCGAGTCGGGATAGGCGTCCTCGTAGAAGTCGGTGCCTAGCGACGTGTAGTACCGCCTGTCGTCCGTGTCGTAGATGTCGAAGCCGACGGAGAGCTCGCGGTCCATGAACCACGGTTCCGTGAATCCCAGGATGAGCTCGGTGTTGTTCTTCCCGAACTCCCACTTGAGGTCGAGGAAACGGCCGTTGCCGAACAGGTTCGCCTCGCTGAGCTCGATGAAGCCGGTGATGCCCCGTTCGCTCGTGTGGGACACACCGACGCCGGCACGACCCGTCTGACGTTCCTCGACAGCGAAGACGAGGTCGATGTTGTCCTGATCGGCGCCCTCGGCGAACTCGACGAACGGTCCGTCGAAGAACCCCAGGTTCGCGACCTTCCTCTGGCTCGCGATGACCTCCGACGTCTGGTAGAGGTCGCCAGGCTTCACAGTGAGCTCGCGCCGTATGATCTTCTCCTGAGTCCGGCTGTTGCCCACGATGTGGATCTGGCCGATCTTGGCCGGCTCGCCCTCGTCGACGTGGAAGACCAGTCGGAGCTCGTTCGCCGACTGGACGTCCTCGGTGTGGTAGATCCTGACGTGGATGTACCCGCGCTCCCCGTACCAGCTGTACGCGTCGCGGATCGATTCCTCAGCCAGCGCGGGCCTGTAGACGTCTCCGACCCGCAGTCTCGTGAGATTGATGAGCCCGTTCGCGGCGAACTCCGAGGTCCCGGTCCACTCCACCGCGGAGATCGTGTACAGCTCGCCCTCTTCGATGATAATCGTTATGTCGACCCTCTCGCCGGTCTCGTCGAACTCGGTCTCGTAGCCGGCGACCTTGGCGTCGATGTACCCCTCCTCGTGGTACCGGGCCACGAGCTTGTCGAGGTCCTCCCTGAGTGCGTCGCGGTCGAGGTGCGCATCGGTCCTCCACCACCTGTCTTCCTTGGTCTCCATCACCTTCTGGAGGTCCGTCTCGTCGAGGACCGTGATGCCCTCGAATCCGATGCTCGTGACGGTGACCTGGGACCCCTCATCGATCGCGACGCGTACCTTGACGGTGTTCTCGGATGTCGGCTCGGACACGATGTCGACGGAGGCCGACAGGAACCCCTCGTCGTCGTAGAGGGCGAGGATCGCTGCCCGGGAGTCCTCGATCTTGCCCGGGTCGGCCGGTCTCCCCTCCTCCAGGACGACGACGTCCCGGATGTCGCTGGTCCCGATCTTGTCGTTCCCGGTGATCTCTATCTCAGTGACCCTGGGACGCTCCTCGACGACGACGACGAGCGCTACGGCGCCCCCCTCGGCATCCTCGGCGTAGACCTGGACGTCCGAGAAGTTCCCCAGATCGTAGAGCCTGTGGACGCCCTCCCGGAGCGCCTCGGCCGTGGGCTCCTCCCCGATCCTGAGCCCGAAGGTCAGGAGGATCCGGTCCGTCGAGACGTACCTGTTCCCCTCGACACTGATCCCGCTCACCGTCTGCGCGCGGAGCGCTCCCGAACACAGCAATACGAGCGACAGGATCAGGCCTGAGAGTACGAGTGCGCGCATGCGCATCGTGCACACCTCCGTATCCTGCGTCGACGCGGCATCGTAGCACAGCGCCCACGCAGAGTAAACCAAAACTTCGTCAGCGGAACTTGCCCTGGGAGATACAGTTACAGCGATCACGACCCCTAGAACAGGTAGCGGTTCTCAATCGTGATTCTGCGCTCCCAGCCGGGCCAGGTGGGATCGTACACCACCCTCAAGGAAAGAGACGTGTTGCGGGATACCTCGTATTCAAGGCCGAATTCCTGCTTCACGGCCAGCTGCTGGTCGCCCACGGCTGCGTTGTAGCTGTCGACCCGCCCGACGTACGAGATCAGCCAGTGCTCCGCGAAGTACTTGCCGAGGAGAAGCCGCGAGTCGCCGAGGAACGGGACGTACGTCGAGCTGGACGACTGAGCGCTCCAGCCGTCGACCTTCGAGATGAAGTGCTGGATGAAGTCGACGTCGATCCGGACGAGGTCCAGGTGGAGGTTCCGGCGCATCCGGGCCTCGATTGGCGCCAGGATCGGGCGCATGACCACCCCCGCGATCTGCCCGCCGATCACGTCGATGGCCTCCCTGCGCTCCAGGGCGGCCTGCTCTCCCCCTTCGAGGAGGTCGTAGGAGACCCCGTATGTCAGCCTCGAGAGTACCTTCTCGCGCGTGTTGTCCTCCGGGGCGTCCGACGTGAGCTGAAGGGCGCTCTCGTCGAGAGGCGCCCCGGGCGCCGTCGCGAGCGGGAGCGCCGCTTCGATCGTGTCCATCTTGAGCGTGATGGTCGTCCCGTCCTGCACCTTGGTGTCGGCCTCGACGAAGAACCGCGGCGGCTCGCAGAAGGGCGGGAAGTCGACCGACGCCAGCCTGACGTCGAAATCGCTGTTCGCGTAGGTCACGGTGCCGTGCGTCGACTCGACGTGCCCCTCCACGCACAGGTCACCACCCTCTGCCGGCACGCCACGGAAGTAGAGGCTGCTGCCTCGCTCGAGCCTCAGGCTCGCGTCGGTGCGGCGGTACCAGACGTTCCGTCCGGCCGACATGCGGAGGGCCAGATCGGCGGTCTCGATGAAGCCGAGAGCCCCTTCCTCTTCGGTGTCCTCGAAGGGATACGTGAACGACATGTCGTTGTACTCGAGCTCTCCCCAGACGAGCGGGTGATCGTCGGGGCCGGCGATGAACGCCTCGGGCGCTCCATCCTGGCCTCTCACGGTGATCCTCCCGACGTCTCCGGGGGGCATGAGCTCCGGGATCGCCGCCTCTACGCCCTCCGGGTCCGTCGTGAGCGTCAACACTCCGAGGTCGATCCCGCCCATATGCAGGGAGGGCACCAATCGGCCCTCGAGCGTGACGCCGCGGCGGCTCCCGAGCGTGATGCGGTTCCCGCTGACCAGGCCCGTGACCATCGCCTCTGCCACCGCGCCGTCGAGGATCTCGGCCCTGACCTCCACGTCCTCGATCTCGTCGAAGAGCGCCACAGGGGCCGCGCGGTCGGCTCTGGCGTCGAGCCGCGCGCTCGCCACCGCGACCTCGCCGCCTTCCCAGACGAGGTGAGCGCTCAGCCGCCCCTCTCCCCCCTCGCTCCGTCCGAGCGACGCGAGTTCGAAGAGAAGAGCCAGCGGGTCTCCGTCCACATCGATCGTGAGCGAACCCTCGCCGGGCTCTTCTCCACCCTCGGGTTCGCCGTACGGCACCCGCCCGGAGGCCGAGAGCCTGTAGATCCCGCTCCTCTCGAGGGCGAGCGGGTCGACGCGCGCGAGGCCGCCCGCGCCGGTGATCCTCGCCGAGAACTCGTCGAACGGGATCCCCGCGAACTCGCCGTCGCTCGCCGAGATCCTCGCGTCGAAGTTCGGATCGCGCGTCTCCCCTCCGATGCCCATCGTCATGTCGAAGCGCGACTCGGCCCCCCCGCCGAGGATCGGGCCCGGGATGCCCTCGCCCCGGACGGAGAGCATGATGTCGCCGTCGAGGTCCGCCGAGCCGTCGGCGCTTGCGATCGTCCGGCCGCCGTGCGTGACCGTGAACTCGTCGATGGCAAGGTCGCCGTCCCTGAGGACGGCGAGCAGCGCGGCGTCGAGGTCCGTGACACCCGCGAACTCCGCGTCCCCGATCTGCAACTGGACGCTCGACTCGAGCTCCTCGAGCGTGCCGTGGACCGAGACTGAGGCGAAGGCGAGACCGGCGAGACCTTCCGGCGGCTCAGCCCCGGACACCATGGTGATGATGTCGCGAAGGTCCGCCTCGGACACCACGAGGCTCGCCAGGAGCGGCCTCTCTCCCGTGAGTCCCACGCTCGCGTGCGCCTCGCCAACTCCCCCGATGTCGGCGGAGTCGAACACGATCCGCTCACCGTCGTACGCGAGATCGGCGGTGAAAGGCACGCGCACGCCCCTGACGGCGGCGTCCTCGGACCGCACTGACAGCGCGAGGTCGGGACCCTCAGTCGTCTCCCGATAACCCCCGGTGACCCCGAGCGTCGCCTTCGAGTGGGTCCCCTCCACCACGACGTTCCCCTCGACCGCGAGGTCGGCAGGCGAGCCTTCGAGGCGGAGCGCCCCGTCAAGGGTCGCCTGCAGGACCGAGCCCTCCTTCGACCCAAGGAGTGAGTCGACGGGGAGGGCTGAGAGAACCAGCTCGGCGCCGACGACGGGATCTGCGAACAGGTCGGTGACCTCGCCGTTCAGTGAGAACGTGCCGTCGGCCGCGCCGAGCGAGACAGTGAGCGAACCGTCTCTCATGAGGACCCCGCCGGCGCCGTCGCCGATCCCGACGGCCCCGACCGCGAGGTCGCGCCACCGCATGATCGACTCCACGTCGAGCCGTTCGGTGGTGCCCTCTGCCTCGAAGTCTAGAAGGTCGAGCGAACCCTCCGCCGTGCCCCAGGTGAGAAGCTCCGACAGCGTCGAGAGATCGAGTCCCACGACGTCACCGCCCGCTTCGACGTCCCAGGGCTCGCCCTCGGCGGCGCGCCCCACAGTGCCGCGGAGGTCGAACGTGCCGCCGAGGGCCTCTGCGCGGGCCGAATGCACCTCGATCACGTCGCCGGCGAGCTCGCCCGCGGCCCTCACGTTCGATACGGGCACGCCGTCGACGACGAGCTCGCGGGATTCCGCCTCGATGCCGACCACCGGGTCGTCGAGCGTCCCCCTTATCAGCAGGTCGACGTCGACCGTCCCCTCGAGCTCGAACGGCGTCCCGCCGACGATCTCGACGAGAGGCGTGAGCGGCACGCCGACCGCGCGCCCCGTGACCCCCCGAAGGTCGCACGCCGATATGCAGAACGCTCCGGCGGCGCTCCACTCCGCGTCACGCCAATGCCCTTCCAGGCGGGTAAAGTCGAGAACGTCACCGTCGAACCGCCCCTCGCCCTCGACGTCGGTGAGACGCTCGCCGAAGTCCAGAATCTCCATTACACCGCCCGAGAGCGCGAAATCGATCTCGAGCGAACCCGAGCCGCTGCCGGAATTCGCCAGGAAGGTCGCGTCGATCTCCCCCTCGACCGGATCGAGCGGGACGCTCTCCGGCAGCGGAAGCCCGCGCGAGAGGACGGCGTCCTCGAGAGCGCCCTCGGCCGTGAGCGTCTGAGCGACCACGTCCCACGCGAGGTCGGCCGTGAGGTTGCCGGTTCCGCCTAGGCAGCTCGCCACTACCCTTCCCTCGATCGCTCCGTCCTCCTGCCGCTCGAGGAGGAGGTCGATCGACGACACAAACGCGCTGCGCCCCGTCGCGGCGTCCTCGAAGACGACGGTACCGTCGGAGACACCGACGTAGTCGGGCAGGAGCTCGGCCAGCCTCGCGGGGTCGAACTGCCCCGAGGTGTCGGGCTGGCCCCCGCCGTACACGACGCGCACTCGCGGGCCGTTCAGGATGACGCTCCCGAGCGCGCGCTGCGCCTCGAGGCCGCCCGCCAGGAACCTGCGGTAGCTCACGTTCACGGTCGCCGAGGGCACGTAGACGGAGCCCGCCTCCTCGAGATCGATGACGACGTCGCCGATGTGCAGCGAGGCGAGCCCGATGTCGAGCTCGCCTATCGACAGCTGTCCTTCTACGTTGGGCATGATGCGCGAGAGGACCGCGCGCTTGACCGCGGGATGACGTGATCCGACCCTGACCCCCAGGAACCCCAGGGGCACGAGGCCAACGATCACAACTGCGAGGACGACGACCCACCTGCGGTGTCGCATTCGCTCGGTGCTTCCCGGTCCGGGAAGTCGCAGAGACCCCCGAGGACGTGGGCCGCCGCTCTCAGGTGCGGTGGACCGGCGTGCGGGCCCTCTGCGGCCTTCTCCCCCCTAGCCGGCGGCCTTGACCTTCTTGCGCGACCGGCGGAACGAGAGCTCTTCTCCCTTCCGCTCGATGGCGATCCGGCCGCCGTCGGTGTACTTGCCCTTCAGGATCTCCTCGGAGAGCGGGTCCTCCAAGTAGCGCTGGATCGCGCGCCGGAGCGGCCTCGCCCCGAACGCGGGGTCGAACCCCTTCTCGATGAGGAGCTCCTTCGCCTCGTCGCTGACCTCGAGCGTAACGCCTGCGTCGGCCACGCGCTCCTCGACCTCTCGGAGGAGTATGTCGACGATGAGACGCATCTCGTCCTGGCCGAGCGCCTGGAACACGACCGAGCCGTCGACCCGGTTCAGGAACTCGGGATTGAAGACCATCTTCAGGGCGTCTGTGACCTTCCCCTTCATCTGGGAGTAGACGTCCATCCCGCTCTCGTCCTGCTGGAACCCGATCCCTCGTCCCTGCGCGATGTCGCGGGCGCCGACGTTCGAGGTCATGATTATGACCGTGTTCTTGAAGTCGACCATACGACCGAAGCTGTCGGTGAGCTGGCCGTCCTCGAGCACCTGGAGCAGGATGTTGAAGACGTCGGGATGGGCCTTCTCGATCTCGTCGAAGAGGACCACGCTGTAGGGACGGCGCCGCACCTTCTCGGTCAGCTGGCCACCCTCCTCATAGCCGACGTAGCCGGGAGGCGCGCCGACCAGTCTCGACACCGCGAATCGCTCCATGTACTCGGACATGTCGAGACGGACGAGCGCGTTGTCGTCCTCGAAGAGGAACTGCGCGAGCGCCCTCGCGAGCTCGGTCTTCCCCACACCGGTCGGACCGAGGAAGATGAACGATCCGATCGGCCTCCTGGGGTCGCGGAGTCCGGCGCGGTTCCTTCTGACCGCCTTCGAGACGGTCGTCAGCGCCTCCTCCTGTCCGACCACGCGCTTCCGGAGCTCGTCCTCCATCTTGAGGAGCTTCTCGGTCTCCTCCTGGGCGAGCTTCTTCACGGGGATGCCGGTCATGCTCGCCACCACCGCGGCGACGTCCTCGGACTCGACGGTCGCCTTCCTCTGGTGCTTGGACTTGATGAGGTCCTTCCGCGCAGTCTCGAGCTTGCCGCGGAACTCGCGCTCCCTGTCGCGGAGCTCGGCCGCCTTCTCGAACTCCTGGTTCTCGCTCGCGGCCCGCTTCTCACACGAGACGGCGTCGAGCTGCTGCTCGAGCTCCTTGACCTCGATCGGGATCGCGCTCATCTCGAGCCTGGCCCGCGCGCCCGCCTCGTCGATCACGTCGATCGCCTTGTCCGGCATGAACCTGTCGGAGATGTAGCGGTCGGCGAGTTTCGCCGCGGAGACGAGAGCCTCGTCGGTGATCTCGGCGGAGTGGTGCTCCTCGTACCTGCACCGGAGCCCCCGGAGGATCTCGATCGTCTCTTCGACCGACGGCGGGTCGACGATGATCGGCTGGAACCTGCGCTCGAGCGCGCCGTCCTTCTCGATGTGCTTCCGGTACTCGTCGAGCGTGGTCGCGCCGATACACTGGAGCTCGCCCCTCGCGAGCGCCGGCTTCAGCATGTTCGCCGCGTCGATCGCGCCCTCGGCGCCTCCGGCGCCGACGATCGTGTGGAGCTCGTCTATGAAGACGATGACGTTGTCGCTATCCCTGATCTCCGCGATCAGGGTCTTGAGCCTCTCCTCGAACTGGCCGCGGTACTTCGTCCCCGCGACCGTCGACGAGAGGTCGAGCATGACGAGCCTTCTGTCCTTCAGAGTGGCGGGCACCTCGTTCGAGACGATCTTCTGCGCCAGCCCCTCGACGATCGCGGTCTTCCCCACGCCGGGCTCGCCGATCAGCACGGGGTTGTTCTTCTTCCTTCGAGACAGGACTTGTAGGACCCGCTCGATCTCCTGGTGCCGTCCGATGACCGGGTCGAGCTCGTCCTTCCGGGCGAACTCCGTCAGGTCGCGCCCGAACTGGTCGAGCGTGGGCGTCTCCGCCTCCCTTCCCGTCGCGGGCTCGGGCGCCTCGGCGGCCGTGCCCCCACCCAAGACCTTCATCACCTGCTCGCGCGCCGTCCGGAGATCGACGTCGAGGTCGCGCAGCACCTTCGCCGCGACCCCCTCGCCCTCCCGGATGAGCGCCAGGAGCAGGTGCTCAGTTCCTATGTACTGGTGGTGCAGTATCCTCGCCTCTTCCCGCGCGAGCTCCAGCACCGTCTTGGCGCGAGGCGTCCACTGCGTCTCCTTCATGGAGGCGCCGTAGCTTCCGCGTGCGACGTACGACTCGACCATCTCCCTCACAGTGTCGAGGTCGATGGCGAGTTCCCTCAGGACCGTCGCCGCGACGCCCTCGCCCTCCCGGACGATGCCGAGGAGGAGGTGCTCGGTGCCGAGGTAGTCGTGGTGCAGCCTCGCGGCCTCCTCGCGCGCGAAATAGAGGACCCTCCTCACCCTCGGGGTGAAGTCTCTCTGTCTCTGCATGGAAGTCCTCCGTCCGGAGCCGCCCGTCGCCTCACTCGCAGGACTTGAGTTCGTTCCTCACGAGGTCGGCTCGCGCACCGTTCCTCTGCGCTTCCGTCGGCTCTCCGCCGTGCACATACATCAGATGTCCCGGCTGGGTGACGACCAGCAGTCTGTTCACCGAGCCGAGGTCGACTTCGTCAATGAGCCCGAGGGCCACCCCGAGCCTGAGCGTCGACGCCTTCTCCATGACCTCCTCTGCGGAGATCATCCTGGCGTTCGAGAGGACATCGTACGCCCGATGCACCTCGTCCGAGAGGCGCCGGCCGTGCTTCCGGCCGAGCTCCTCCCTCGCGCCCAGCTCGAGACCCGCGAGCTGCCCCGCGACGCGCTCGACCGTGTAGGCGATGTCCTCTTCGGACTGGCCGAGCGTCGTCTGGTTCGATATCTGGAAGAACCCTCCGAGCGCGGCGCTCCCCTCTCCGTGGAAGCCCCGCACCGACAACCCCAGCTTCGACACGCTGCCGAGAACCTGAGCGATCCTGCCGCCCCGCGCGAGACCCAAGAGGTGCGCGAGCACGGACACACGGATCCCGGTGCCCACGTTCGTCGGGCAGGCTGTAAGGTATCCCCAGTCGCTGGCGAAGGCATAGTGCAAGTTCCGCTCCAGTTCGCAGTCGATCCTCTGCACCAGGCGACCCGCGTCGACCGGCTGCAGGCCCGACCTGATCGACTGAAGCCTCAGGTGGTCCTCTTCGTTTACCATCGCGGAGACCACCTCTTTCTCCCCCACCACCGTCGCGCGCCCCGCGCCGCCGTCCGCGAAGTCGGGGCTCGCGAGGTGCCGCTCGACGAGCACCCGCTTCGTTGCAGGGCTCGCCTCCTCCATTCTGATGAAGAGAGCGTTCGTGAGGTAGTTGCTCCCGGCCATCGCCGAGAGCACGCGCTCGCGGATCGCGACGAGTTCTTCGTCGGTCGCGCGGTTCGGGAACGAGCTCCCCTCGAGGTTCCGCGCGAGGCGGACCCTTGTCGAGAGGATCACGTCGGACCTGGGACCTGCTGCCGAGACCCAGCCCGGTGGCTCATGCATCATCGTCTCGAACGTCCACATCCTCACCACTCCCGTCCCCGCCCGCCGTCCCCGGCGCGTCCGTGCCCGCCGTCGACGCGAGTTCCCGTTCCTTCGCGCGGACTCGGTCCCGGAGTTCCGCCGCGCGCTCGTACTCCTCGTTCCTGATGGCGCGGCCGAGCTCGCTCTGAAGCCGCTTGACCTCCTTGAGCGAGTCGAACTCGCGCTCGCGACAGCTGGGGACGCCGCCGGTGTGCTCCGTCGTTCCGTGAATCCGCCGAAGGAGGGGCTTGAGCTCGCCGTGAAACGACGCGTAGCAGACCGCGCAGCCGAGCTTCCCGGAGCTCCTGAACTCCGCGTACGAGAGCCCGCACCGGGGGCAGACCGGTCCCGACGGCTCGGGCCCGTGTTCCTCCGCCTCCTCCAGGAGCCCCATCAGGATGTTGACCAGAGGCCCCGCGTACGACGAGAGCGACGCGGCGGCGCCCTTCTCCCGCGCGCACTCCTCGCAGAGGTTCCACGACGTGAGCTCGCCGTCGGTCATCTCGGCGAACTTGATGGTCGCCTCCCGCTCGTTGCACTCCTCGCAGATCACGGCTCCCGTCCCTCCCCTTCCCACCTCTCCGCGCGACCGTCTTTGAGGGCCACGACGCGATCGGCCCGACCGTAGAGGTCGGGGTTGTGCGTGACGATCACGAACGTCTGCTCGAGCGAGTCGCGCAGGCCCCAGATGAGGTCGTGGAGCTCTTCGCTGTTCGCCCGGTCGAGGTTCCCGGAGGGCTCGTCGGCCAGCACCATCAGGGGACGCGTCGCCAGCGCTCTCGCCACGGCCGCCCGCTGCTCCTCGCCTCCGGAGAGCTCGCCCGGCTTGTGGTGGAGCCGGTCGGCGAGCCTCACACCATCGAGCAGCTCCTCCGCCCGCGCGACCGCTTCGTTCCTCGGGACGCCCGCGATCAGACAGGGCATCATCACGTTCTCGAGCGCCGTGAGCTCCCTCATGAGGTGATGGAACTGGAAGACGAACCCGACGGCGCGGTTCCTGAACGACGCCCTCTCGTTGTCGGGCATCGCGAACACGTCCGTACCCTCCAGGAAGACGCGGCCCGAGGTCGGGGTCTCGAGCGCGCCCATGATGTGGAGGAGCGTGCTCTTCCCGACTCCGGAGGGCCCCACGATCGCCACGATCTCGCCCTTCCCGATCTCGAGGTCGATCCCCTTGAGGACGTCGACCGTCTCGGGTCCCGTCGTGAAGGTCTTCGTAAGCTCCTGGACCTCGAGCATCCTGTCCTCCTACTCCCTCCTGATGGCCTCGGCCGGCGCGAGCCTCGAGGCCTTCCACGACGGGTAGACCGCCGCGGCGAAGCTGATCGCGACCGCCGCGAGCGCGACGACCGCGAAGTCGAGGCCCTGCATCTCAACCGGCAGGGTCTCGATCGGGTAGACGTCACCCGGAAGCGTCACGAACTGGTACCGGTCGAGGAGAGACGCGAGCACGTACCCCGCCACGCTCCCCACCACCGTCCCGATGATCCCGATCACGAGCCCTTCGAAGACGAAGATCCGCATGATCGATCCCGACCGCGCCCCCATCGACTTCATGATGCCGATGTCCTTCGTCTTCTCCATGACGACCATGATCAGGGTGCTCGCGATGTTGAAAGCCGCCACCATGATGATGAGCGACAGTATCCAGAACATGACCTTCTTCTCGGTCTTCATCCAGGTGAAGAGGTTCCGATTGAGTTCGATCCAGTTATTCGCGCGGTACGGGAACCCCCCTACGGCCGAGACGGCTATCCTCCCGACCTCGGGGGCGGTGTACGGGTCCGTGATCTTGGTGGCGATGCCGATCACGCCCCCTGGCAGGTCGAAGAGCGACTGTGCGTCCTCGATATCAATATAGACGAGCGACTGATCGTACTCAAACATGCCCGAGCTGAAGAGGCTTGCGACCTCGAACCGCGACACGGCCGGCATGAGGCCCATAGGCGTTATGACGTAGTCGAACGGCGACGAGATGGCGACCGTGTCGCCGATCGACACGCGGAGCCTCTTGGCGAGCTCGTCGCCGATGATGGCGAGCGGTATCCGTTCCGGAGGAGTAGCGAGAGTCTCGAGCGGCGGGGAGATGTTCTCGCGGATGTCGGTGACGCGGGCTTCCTTCGCGAGGTCGATCCCTCGAACGACGACGCCGTCCGATCCGCCGCTCCCCCGCATCACCGCCTTCGCGTAGGTGAACGGCGAGGACGCCACGATCTCGGGTAGCTCCTCGAGAGTCTCCCCGATGCGTTCGTAGTCGGTGATCGGCTGGTTGCCGTACCTGAGGAGGATGACGTGCGCGTTGATGCCGATGATGCGGCGGTGAATCTCGTTCTCGAAGCCGTTCATGACGGCGAGCACGACGATGAGCGCCATCACCCCGACCGCCACGCCCGCGATGGAGATGAACGTGATGATCGAGATGAACCGGGTCTTCCGCTTCGCGCGGAGGTAGCGCCACGCCACGAACCACTCGAACGACACAGCCGGCCTCCCTTTCACCGGGGCGCGCTCGCGCCCCGCTCTCGTCACGCCTGACGGTCGGGACGCATCGGCGGGAAGAGTATGACGTCGCGGATGTTCGGCGCGCCGGTCAGGAGCATCGCCAGGCGGTCGAGCCCGATCCCGAGGCCGCCCGTAGGGGGCATACCGTGCTCGAGCGCGAAGACGAAGTCCTCGTCCATGCCTTGCGCCTCGGCGTCGCCGCCCTCGCGCTGAGCCTCCTGCAACTCGAATCGCCTGCGCTGCTCGTCCGGGTCGTTCAGCTCGGTGAACGAGTTCCCGAGCTCGAGGCCGCCGATAAAGAACTCGAAACGCTCGACGGTCTCCGGGTCCTCCGGCGTCTCCTTCGCGAGCGGAGAGATCGCCTTCGGGTAGTCGATGAGGAACGTGGGCTCCACGAGCTTCGGCTCGACGAGGGTCGAGAGGACATCCTCGGCGAGCGGGCCGAACTCCACCGGCGCCTCGACGTCGAGTCCCTTCGCCTTCGCGGCCGCAGCAAGCGCGGCGGCGCTCCCGAGCGCCTCCTCGCCGACGGCCTCGACGAGCGCGTCCCTGACGGTGAGCCTCCTCCAGGGGGGCGACAGGTCTATCTCGCGGTCGCCCCACGTGACCTTCGTCGTTCCCAGGAGCTCAACAGCGAGACGCGCGACGAGGGACTCGGTGATCTCCATCATGTCGTGGTAGTCGGCGTAGGCCTGGTAGAGCTCGAGCTGCGAGAATTCGGGGCTGTGCGTCCGGTCCATGCCCTCGTTCCTGAAGTCCTTCCCGATCTCGAAGACGCGCTCGATCCCCCCGACGATGAGCCGCTTGAGGTAGAGCTCGTCGGCGATCCGGAGGTAGAGGTCCATCCCGAGGGAGTGGTGGTGCGTCGTGAACGGCCTCGCGAACGCTCCCCCGTAGTTCGGCTGGAGGATCGGAGTCTCCACCTCGACGAACCCGCGCTCCCACAGGAACTCCCTCGAGACACGGAGCATCCTGCTCCGGAGGAGGAAGACGCGCCTCGAGTCATCGTTCGCGATGAGGTCTAGAGACCGGTGCCGGTACCGGAGCTCCTTGTCCTTCAGACCGTGCCACTTCTCCGGAAGCGGCTTGAGCGCCTTCGCGAGTACCGCGACGGACTTGACCTTCACGCTGACCTCGCCGGTCTTCGTCTTCATCACCTCGCCCCTCGCCCCGACGATGTCTCCGACGTCGACGAGCTTCCAGAGCTCGTACTGCTCCTCGCCGACCTCGTCCTTCCGGACGTACAGCTGGACCTTCCCGCCGCCGTCCACGAGGTCGGCGAACCCCGCCTTCCCGTGCCCGCGGACGCTCATGAGCCGCCCGGCGACCGCGACCTCGGTGCCCTCGAGCGTGTCGAAGGCCTCGACGATCTCGCTCGAGACGTGCGTCCGCTCCGACCGGCGCGGGTAGGGCTCCACGCCGAGCTCGCGCATGCGGGCGAGGTTGTCCCGCATCTCCGCGACGAGCGCGCTCTCACCCTTCTCCAAGTGGTCCCCCTTCGTTGCGCTTGTACGGTTCGCGCCGGCCGCTGGCCCCGCCGCCCGGGCAGGGTCGCCCGCGCTATCCCGTCGCCTTGAGGTAGGCTTCGATGAACTCGTCGAGGTTCCCGTCGAGGACCCCTGTCACGTCCGAGGTCTCGACTCCCGTCCTGTTGTCCTTCACCATCCGGTACGGGTGCAGGACGTACGAGCGGATCTGGCTCCCCCAGGCGATCTCCTTCTTCTCCCCCGCCTTCGCCTCGTTCTCCTTTCGGCGCTCCTCCTCGCGGAGGGCGTAGAGGCGCGAGCGCAGGACCTTCAACGCGTTCTCGCGGTTCCTGAACTGCGAACGCTCGTTCTGACACGTGACGACGATGCCGGTCGCCAGGTGCGTGACCCGGACGGCGGTCGAGCTCTTGTTGACGTGCTGTCCGCCGGGCCCGCTCGCGCGGAAGAAGTCGAGTCTGACGTCGGCGTCCTTGATGTCGATCTCGACGTTCTCATCGACGTCGGGGTAGGCCGCGAGCGACGCGAACGAGGTGTGTCGCCTGTGTGCGGCGTCGAACGGGGACAGCCGGACGAGCCGGTGGACGCCGATCTCAGCCTTGAGGTAGCCGTATGCGTACGGCCCGCTCACGAGGACCGTGGCGCTCTTGATCCCCGCCTCCTCGCCCGGCTGGACGTCCAGCACGCGGGTCTCGAAGCCCCGCCGCTCGGCCCACCCGAGGTACATCCGGAAGAGCATCTGGGCCCAGTCCTGCGAGTCGGTCCCCCCAGCGCCAGGGTGGATCGCGAGGATGGCGCTCCTCTCGTCGTCGGGCCCGGACAGCATCTTCCGGAACTCGAGCTCGTTCAGAGAGTCACGCAGCCGCTCGAGCTCGGCCTCCGCCTCCAGGGCGGCCTCGCCCTCCTCCCCCTCCTCCTCGGCCAGCTCGATCAGGGCGCTGAGGTCCGAGCAGCTCACCCTGAGCGCCGCGAGCGGCTCGAGCCACCCCTTGAGGGCGTTGAGCTCGTCGATGACCTCCTTGGCCTTCGTCCCGTCCTGCCAGAACGAAGCCCCCGCGGTCTGCTTCTCGAGCTCGGCTACACGCTTCTGTTTCGAAGCGACGTCAAAGATACTCCTCGAGCTCGCCGACTCGCGCGGCGATGTCCCCGAGTTCCCTCGCGATCTCTCCCGTCATGTTCGTTTCCTCACTTCTTCAGGCAGCGAGTTCCAGAACCGCTCCGCCCGCGCCTCGAGCTCCTCGAGCGGACCGTCGTTCTCGATCACCGTGTCGGCGGCCTCGACGAACACCTGCTCGGGCGCCTGGGCTGCGATGCGCTCCCGCGCCTCGCGCTCCGGAAGCCCCCCGGCGACCAGTCTCCCGACTCGCACCTCGACGGGCGTCGTCACGACGACGACCTCGTCGAAGAGGTCGATGATGTCCCACTTCACGAGGAGCGCCGCGTCGACGACGACCACGCCGCCGCCGGACTCCCTCTCGATCTCCTCGATCGCTCTGATGATCGCGTCGACGAGCGGCGGGTGCGTGATCCCGTTCAGCTTCTCGAGCGCTTCGCTCGAGGCGAACGCGAGCGCTCCGAGCCCCCTGCGGTCGAGCGAACCGTCGGGCAGAAGCACGCCCTCCCCGAACTCCTCGACGAGGCGCGAGAGCACAGGGCTCCCGGGCTCGACGAGCTCTCGCGCGAGCTCGTCGGCGACGACGACGCGGGCGCCGAGGTTGCGGAGAACACGCGCGACCTCGCTCTTCCCCGAACCGATGCCGCCCGTCAGGCCGATCCGGTACACCGGCCTCCTCCAGTCTCCACGGCGGGCGTGCCCGCCAGCTAGTGAGCCTCGTACCAGTTCGCCCCGTGCGCGGCGTTCGCGACGATGGGGACGGCGAGGTCGAAGCCGTCGGGGTTCTCCATCTCCTCCCGGACGGCCCCGATCACGTCGTCGACGGCTGTCTCGTCGACCTCGAATACGAGCTCGTCGTGCACCTGCAGTACCATATCACACGGGAGTGCACCGGTCGCGATCCTTCTGTCGATGCCGAGCATCGCGACCTTGATCAGGTCGGCGGCGCTTCCCTGGATGGGCGTGTTCACGGCCACACGCTCCGCGAGCGTGCGCACGCGCGCGTTCTCGGAGTCGAGCCCCGACACCGGCCGGCGGCGGCCCAGGATCGTCGTCGCGTAGCCGCTCCTGGCGGCCTCATCGGTCACCTGCTCGGTGTAGTCGCGCACCCCCGGGTACATGCCGAAGTAGCGCTCGATGAACTCGACGGCCTCATCGTTCCCGATCTCGAGCTGGCGCGCCAGCCCGAAGGCGCTCATGCCGTACATGATCCCGAAGTTGACCGTCTTCGCCCAGTCCCGCTCGCCGAGGCTTACCTTCTCCTCGTCCTTCCCGAAGATGAGCGCCGCGGTCGACCGGTGAACGTCCTTCCCGGCTCGGAACGCCGCGATGAGAGCGTCGTCGCCGGACAGGTGCGCCATGAGCCTGAGCTCGATCTGCGAGTAGTCGGCCGAGACGAGAACCCTCCCTTCCTCGGCGACGAACGCTCTTCTGATCTCGCGGCCGATCTCCGTTCTCACGGGGATGTTCTGGAGGTTCGGATTGCTGCTTGAGAGCCGCCCGGTCGACGCGACCGTCTGATTGAACGACGTGTGGAGTCTCCCGGTCTTCGGATTCACGAGCTTCGGCAGCGCGTCGAGGTAGCCCGCTTTGAGCTTCATGAGCTGACGGTACGAGAGCAGGAGCCCCGGGACCTCGTGGGTCTCCCGGAGCCTCTCGAGGACCCGGATGTCGGTCGAGTACCCGGTCTTCGTCCGCCTCCCCTTAGGGAGCTTCAGCTTCTCGAACAGCACCTCGCCGACCTGCTTCGGCGAGTCGAGGTTGAAGTCGGCTCCGGCGGACTTGCAGACCTTCGCCCTGAGCGCGTCGATCTCGCGGCCGAGCTTGTCTCCCAGCGCCTCCACGAACGGGACGTCGAGCGCGACGCCCGCGAGCTCCATTCCGGCGAGGACCGGCACCAGCGGCAGCTCGACCTCGCTCATGAGCTCCTCCAGCCCCGCCTCGCGCACGCTCTCGCGGAAGAGCTCGGTGAGCTCGAACGCCGTCGCAGCGTCGTCGCACGCGTAGTCGCGGGCGGCGTCGATCGAGACGTCCGCGAACGAGAGCTGGTCGCTGCCCTTCCCGATGAGATCCTCGATCGACGTCATCCGACGACCGAGGTGCTCGAGCGCGAGCGCGGCGAGGTTGTGCTGTCGCTTCCCCGGGTCGATGAGGTACGACGCGATCATGGTGTCGAACGCGATGGGCGCAAGGGTGATCCCGTACGAGCGGAGCACCTCGTGGTCGTACTTCAGGTTCTGCCCGTACTTCGGGAGGTCGGAGTCCTCAAGGACGCCGCGGAGCGCGCCCAGGACCCTCTCGGACGGGAGGCCGCGGTCTCCGTCCCCGGCACCTCCCTCCCGGGCGACCGGAACGTAGGCGGCATCGCGCTTCCCGGTGGCGACGGCGACTCCGACGACCTCGGCGAGAATCGGGTCGAGCGACGTCGTCTCGAGGTCGACCGCGAATCCCCCGGAACTCTCGAGCTCCCTGACGAGGGCATCGAGCCCCTTCTTCGTATCGACGAGTCGGAAGCCCGCGGTGTCGCCGGTCCGCGCGGAAAGCGGGACGACGCGCTTCACGAGCGATGGGAACTCGTACTCCGTGAGGAACGACGACACGCGCTCGACGTCGGGCGGTTCTCGTACGAGATCCGGCAGATTCAGTTCGACGGGCGCGTCGACATGAATCGTGACGAGTCCCCTCGAGTCGAGCGCCTGCTGAGCGAACTCCTCGAGGCTCTTTCGCCTCTTGGGGCCACTGATGTCGTCGAGGTGTGCGAGAACCTCTTCGATCGTGCCGTACTCGGAGATGAGCGCAACCGCGGTCTTCTTGCCGATGCCGGGGACGCCGGGGACGTTGTCCGACGCGTCGCCCATGAGGCCAAGAACCTCCGTCACCTTGACGGGAGGCACGCCGAACCTCTCCTCGACGGTCGCAGGTGTATAGGTGATGTCCTTCCCGGGATCGAAGACGGTGATGCCGTCGCCCACGAGCTGGAAGAAGTCCTTGTCGCCCGAGACCACGACCGAGCTCACGCCTTCGGCGCGCGCCCGCGTCGCCAGGGTCCCGATGACGTCGTCGGCCTCATAGCCCGGCATCGCGATCGATGGGATCCCGAAGGTCTCGACGAGCTCCTCGATTGCGGGGAACTGCTCGATCAGTTCGTCGGGCGGAGCCTCGCGCGTCGCCTTGTAGTCCTCGTACTCCTCGTGGCGGAAAGTGGGCTCAGGCGTGTCGAACGCGACAACGATGTAGTCGGGCTCGATGTCCTCCAGGATCTTGATGAGGGACGACGCGAAGCCGTACACGGCGCTCACGTTCTTCCCGCGGGAGTTCAGCAGGGGGCGTCGGATGAAGGCGTAGTACGATCGGAAGGCCAGGGCGCTGCCGTCGATCAGACAGAGAACCGGCGCACCCTGCCCCTTTGGCTTTCGGGCAGTCATGAGTACAGGGTCTTCTCTTCGATGTAGGCCTGGACGGCGGTGGGCACCAGGTAGCGGATCGACCTCCCGAGCCCGACCCTCTCGCGGATGTCGCTCGAGGAGATCTCGAAGGCGGGCATGTCGAGGATGACGGCGCGGTCCCTGATACGCGGGTCCGCGTCCCCCACGTCGACCCCGGGTCTCGGGGCCACGACGAAACGGCACTCCTCGAGGAGCTTCTCGGGATCCTTCCACGTGAAGAACTGAGCGAGGCTGTCGGCGCCGATAATGAAGTGCAGCTCGCCCTCGACCCCGAACTCCTCGCGGAGCTCGTGCACGGTCTCGACGGTGTACGACTTCCCGGCGCGGCGGGTCTCGATGTCCGACACGGCGAGCCTCGCGTTGCCCGCGATTGCGAGCCGGACCATCGCCAGCCGGTCCTCGATCGGCGACAGCCCGCCTGCGGACTTGTGCGGCGGGCGCGCCGCCGGGATGAACACGACCCGGTCGAGGTCGAGGCGGTCGAGCGCCTCCTCGGCGATGATCAGGTGTGCGACGTGGATCGGGTCGAACGTGCCGCCCATGAAGCCGGTCGCCAAGGACCCCTCCTCCCCAACGTCCGGATCGACGGAGCTCCGGGGATCACTGGCGTGCGGCCGCGATCGCCGCCGCGGTCGCCGCCGCCTCCGAGTCCGGGTAGAGCCGGATGAGACGTTCGAAGACCTCTTCCGCCCTGGCCGTCTCGCCTTGGTACAGGAGGCCCTCGCCCTCCGCGAGGAGCGCCTTCGGCGCCCAGGGCGTATCAGGGAACTCGCTGACGACAGACTCGAGGTAGATCCTGGACGCCTCGTAGTCGCCCATCTTGAAGTAGAGCTCCGCTGACCGGAACCGCTTCTCGGCGAGTTTCGACCTGAGCTCGAGAATGCGCGCCTCCGCCTCGACGACGAGCCCGCTGCCCGGGTAGTACCTCAGGAAGCGCTCGAACTGCAGGATGGCCTGGTTGGTCATGTCCTGGTCCAGCGGAATGTCGGGGGACTGCTCCATGAACGCTAGCCCGAGTTTGTACTCGGCCTCGGGAACGAGCGGCGACCGGGGGTAGTCCCTCACGAGCCTCCTGTACTCCGCCTCAGCGCTCGCGAAGTCCCTCGTGGCCCGGTAGGAGTCGGCGAGCGCGAGCAGCGCGTCGTCGGCGTGCTCGTGGAGCGGAGACTCGGCCGTCAGCCTGCTGAACGCCCCGATGGCGAGCGTATAGTCCCCGTTCTCCATTGCTCCGACGCCGATGTCGTAGAGGTCTTCGGCCGTCGCCTCCTCTATGTTCGGGCTCGACGAGCACCCTGAGAAGAGGGCGAGGGCGCACGCGGCGACGAGCGCGCACAGGCGCGCGCGGTTGTCGGTACGGTCTGTCGGGCTACGACCCACGGACTGAAGTCCTCCCCCGATCCGACCCCCGCGCGGGATCACTCGGAACTCCTGCTGGTGTAGAAGAGATAGATCAGACCGCCCACGATGGCCGCGACCACGAGCGGCTCGAGGATCTTGTCCCAGCCGCCCTCCTCGACCTCGGGAGTCGCGAACGACTGCCCCGGCGTTCCGAGCTCCTCGATCCGCCCGCCGGGAATGATCTCGCGTCGCTGCCGCGTAATCTCGTCAGCCCAGATGATGGCGTTCGACGTGTCCGACAGCTGGAAGTGGATGTCGGCGTCGGCGCGGCGCTCCACCTTCTTCGCTCCGACGTACCACTCGCGCCACACCCTGGCGTACGTCACGCCTCCCGAGACGATGCGGTAGGAGATCTGGTACCGGTTCGGCTCGCCGACCTGGGGCTCCCCGCCAGGCATCCCGCCCGTCATCACGACGTGTCCGCGCTTCGTCAGTTCCTCGACGAGAACGGACTCGACGAGCCAGCTCCCGTCGTGCGTGCCGATCTGGCTGATGTAGATCTCGGAGCCCCCGGCGAGCCTCATCCCGTCGAGTGCCTCGGTGATGAGGTCCTGGAGGAGCTCGGTGATGATGGTGATGTTCGACTTGGGGATCGCGGTCTCCTCGATCGCGCCTTCGTCCTCGGCCGCGGCGATCGGCATGAGACCAGCACCCGTCCCGAATCCCGCCGAGAGCGCGAACTGGTGCGTGCCTCCCAGATCGGACGGCCTGTACGCGTAGTCGAGGAACCACTGCTCGTCCCAGTTCAGCCCGATGCCGCCGGCCCACGACGACAGAGCCGAGTCCGGGCCGAGGATGGCCCCGCCCCGAAGCGCGAGGTAGTCGAACGGATAGTACTCCATTCCGAGGCGCGTGGTCAGGTCGAGGTCGTTCACCTTCTCGAGGTCGAGAGCGACCAGCACGTCGCGCCACCGGTACGAGGCCCCGACCGCGAACGTCGCCGGCAGGGGATCGCCGTCCTCCACGTAGGTCACCGCCGACCCGAGGTTCCTCGTCGCCGCCCCGAACGCGACCGCCTCCGACATCTGATACATGAGTCCTATGTCGAACGCGAACGACGTCGTCTCGTCTGTGCCGAGCGAACTCGAGAGGTACTTGAAGCTGCCGGCGAGCCCGAGGTTGGGCCTCATCCGCCAGGCGTACCCCACGGTCCCCGAGAAGTCGCCCGTCTCGAACGTGCCCTCACCCGTGTTGTCCCACGACGCACCACCACCCTCGAGGGCGACGCCTATGGCCCCGGTGCGCCCGAGCGGGGTCGCGTACGCCGCGTAGCGGTAGTCGACGTCCGACAGCCACGACACGTGCGTGAGGCTGACGGTGTGTCCGGTCGCCCGCGCCAGTCCCGCCGGGTTCCAGTAGAGGGCGGTCCCGCCGTCGGCGAGGGAGACGTGCGCGCCCCCCATGGCCATCGGGCGGGCGCCGATGCCCACGCCGAGGAACTGCGAGCCCGACGTGCCCTGCGCGTGACCGACCAGGGGAGCTCCGGCCAGGACGAGACAGAGGAAGATCGTGAACCTCTTGGACGGCATGCTGGTACCTCCCGGGTCTCTCTACTTGACGACCGCTACCTTGCGGACGGTGTCGCTGTCGCCGGTCCGTATCCAGAGGAAATAGACTCCGCTGGCGACGAACTCGCCGTTCTGGTTCGTTCCGTCCCACGTCACCGACGACCCACCCTCGGCGTCCAGCATCCGGACGAGCACTCCCGCCATGTTGAAGACGTCGACGAGGAGGCCCTCCGAAGCGGCGTCGGACGAGATCGTCACGTCCTCGCCGGAGGTCGGGTCGAACGAGTTCGCGTCGACCACGAGTCCCTCTCCTCCGGCTCCCCCCTCGACGACGCTCACCGGCACGACCCCACTGTCGCTGCGGTCGAAACCGTCGGTCGCCGTCACAGTCACCGGGGCCACGCTCACCGGCACGAACGTGTTGTCGAGCGAGATCGTGTACTCGACGCGATAGACCCCGCCCGCGAGCGGAGTCACGTCGACGGCTGACTCCTCGAACTCGCTGTCGACCATGCCGAAGTCCGCGGTCACGTCGTAGCCCGTCGCGTCAAAGGTGCTCTCGATCGTGATGGTCTCGCCGGGAAGGTAGATCGCATCGTCGTCGGTCACGACCGTCGACACGTGGTCTGGACCTGCGACGTCGAAGACGACGTCGAACGTGATGATCGGATTCGCCGTCGTCTCGGTGTTGACGTAGCCCTGTCCGCCGGCAGTCGGGCTCCCGTCCCGTCCCCGGACCGAGAACGTGCGAGTCTCGTCGAGCCCGGTCTGCGCACACGTCGTGCACGTCACGGTCGACGCCCAGCGCGCGGTGAACGCGGGAAGGGACTCGGGCATGGAGAACGCCAGGTCCTCCCAGCTCTCGCCGTCGTCCGAGATCTCCATCGAGACGATGCCGGCCCGGTCGTACGCCCTGCCGGCTGCGAGGGCCAGCGTGTCCGCGACCCTGATCTCGCCGGCCTCGGCGTCGGTGAGGTAGGCCGCGAGCAGAGGCGGCAACGTGTCGAGGTCGACGAGGAGGCCGTCCTCGGTGAGATTGCCGGCGGCGTCCCGCGCCTCGAGCGCGACGATGTAGAGGCCGTCGGAGGCTGTTCCCCCACCGTCCGCCGTCCCGTCCCAGTAGATCGCCACGGAGTCGATGCCCGTGTCGGACAGGAGCGACGCGATGTCCGCGCCGGAGGTGTCGACGACGGAGAGTACGATCTGGTCCGACGGTTCGACGTGATCGAGCAGGAGGAAGACGAAGAGGCTGTCCGCCACGCCGTCTGCGTCCGGGGAGAAGCGGCTCGGGACGGCCTCGAAGTCGACGACCTCGGGCGGCTGCGTGTCGACCACGCACGCCACCTCGTCCTCCTCGGGCGGTCCTCCGAGCGGGTCGGCCTCCACGACGATCACGTACTCACCGTCCGGAACGACCGAGCCGTCGGCCTTGCCGTCCCACCAGAGGGAGTGCTCTCCGCTCCCCTGTGCCGGGAAGAAGTGCTGATCGAGCTCGACGCCCGCGGAGTCGCGGATCGACACCGCCACGTCTGCCTCCGCGCTCAGGACGTAGTGGACAGCCGTGGAGTCGAAGACGCCGTCGCCGTTCGGTGAGAACGGGGTCGGGATGACCCCCAGGTCCGTGATGAGGTCGGCTGCGGCCGTCGGGGCCAGGCCCGTGATCACGAGCACAAAGAGCATGGCCGCACCTATCCGCCTCGACGTGCGCATGCAGAACTCCCCCTGCCTGGACAGCGGCGCCCGTCTAACATACTGATTTCGCAAGAGGATACAACGCCTCCCGGCCGCGGTGTCAAGCAGAATCGCCCCACGGGGCCTAGAAGTGCAGGAGCGCCGAGAGCAGGTGTCTCGGCCCCACTCCGTCGGTCAGAAGGACCGCGTAGTTCAGAACGAGGGCGTCGCTCGGCGCCGCCCCCGCCTTCCAGCAGCCAGGCATCGGGATCGCCCCGAGTCCCACTGTTAGGACGTCAGAGTCGCTGCTTCCTTCACGGTAGGCCCCGAGACGGAGAGCCACGCGCTGCCAGACGGTCCACTCCACCCCCGCGTGCGGTTCGAGGGCGGTCGTCGCGTGCTCCTCCGCCAGGTCCCTGAGGTCGAAGGAGAGCAGCAACGCGTCGTTCGGCCGGAACGCGATGCCGCCGTTCATCGTCCGCGGGGCGAATCCCTCCACGTCGAGCCGGTAGTCCGCGAACTCGTCCTCGCAGTCGTAGTACGTGAACGAGGCCGTCACGCGCGCGTTCGGCTTCAGCGTCGCGCCGTAGGTACGACCGAGCCCGTACTGGCGCTCGCCCTCCTCGTCCCACCCGGCGAAGACCGTGACGGTCAGCCCGAGCGAGACCCTTGGATCGAGCCTGAACGCGACCGCCAGGCTCGAGTAGTAGGCGTCGAGCAGGCTGCTGGCGTCTGCCAGACCGGACGACTCCGCCAGCTCCTCCGCGCCGAGCCGCTCCTCCAGAAGAACGAGCCCGACGGAGAGGCCTCCGCGCCGGTACGAGGCACTCTTGACGAGGCTGCCCACTGCGATGCCGATCTTCTCGAGATCGGGCAACGAGGCGTAGGGCTCAGCCTCCTCGCCACTGAGCAAACCAATCTCCCGTGCGATCACGGGAGCCCCGAGGATGTTCAGGTGTATCCTGAAGTTGTTGCCCCGCCTGCACTCCGGCGGCAGGAGCCCGCCGGGGTTCCAGGTGACCGCCGAGATCTCGTCCTCGACGGCCGTGAACGCACCACCCATGCCGAGCGGCCTCGGGGACACCGTGCTGACGGTTCCCGCCGCTCGAGCGGCGGTCGCGCCCCCGCCTCCGGCGAACGCGAAGACGACCCCCAGCGCGATCGCGCCGACGGTCGACGCCCCCGAGAGGGCCCTTCTGACGAAGCTCCTGGCCACGGAGCGCAGTATAGCACCGCCCGCGAACGCCAACAAGGCGGGTCACGGGGCGCCGCTCGCGCTCGCCGCGGCCCCCCTGGCGCGCTCCTGGCCTTTTCGCGTTGACACGAAGGCCCCGCGCCTGTAGCTTTCAAGAGGAAACCAGCCTCCCCGGTACGAGAAGGAAGGTGAGCGAGCATGAAGAAGGTACTCTGTCTGCTGGCAGTCGTGGCCGTGGCGGCAGTCTCCCTGCCGGCCCTCGCGGCCGGTCCGTCTGACCCGACCCCCGGCCCGACGAGCACCGGCAGGATGCCGGTCGGCATCGGGTTCGCCGGGACCGAGGAGACCACGATCTCTGGACTCGTGGTCGACGGCGACGGGACGCCGCTCAAGGACGTAACCGTGAAGCTCTACATCGGCGGTCTTCTCATCGCGGAGTCCGTGACGGGCACCGGCGGTGACTTCGAGATCATCGAGCTGATCAACTACGGTGACGACGTCACGGTCGACCTCTGGTTCCTGCCGTCGACTCCCGAGCTCGTGATGGAGAACGTCCTCCTGAAGGAGAGCAGTTCGGCGATCGAGCACGGCCTCTACAGCAGGTGCGTCAGCAGGGTGAAGCTCGACCCGATCGTGGACGTGATCGTCAGGATCGTCGACCTCGAGGCGAGGAACGAGCGGCTCGAGGAGCAGGGCTGCGTCGGCTGAGGCGCGCCGACGACTGGACGACTGCCGTTAAGAACAGAACGCCGGGCACGACTCGTGCCCGGCGTTCTCTCGTGTCTTCTGTCTGGGAGCGTACGCGCCGCGGGCGCACCCGCGGCACAGCGTCTCAGAGCGAGTGGATCGAGAGCCCGTGGACGGCCTCGCACGCCTCCATCACTGCCTCGGACAGGCTGGGGTGCGCGTGGATCGCATTCGCCACGTCGTCGGCGGTGAGTCCGGCCTCGACGGCGAGCGCGATCTCGTGGATGAGGTCGCTCGCGCGCGGCCCGACGATCACGCCGCCGAGAATGGCCCCGCTCGACGCGTCCGCGAAGACCTTCACGAAGCCCTGCCCCTCCCCCTCCGCTACCGCCTTGCCAACCGCGGCGAACGAGAAGCGTCCCGGCGTGATCTCGATGCCCCGCTCCTTCGCCTCGGCCTCGGTGATCCCGACGCTCGCGATCCCCGGGTGCGTGTACGTGCACCTGGGCACCGACCGGTAACTCATCGTGACGTCTCGGCCCGCCGCGCGCGAAGCGGCCACGATCCCCTCGCGCGAGGCGACGTGGGCGAGCAGCCACCCGCCGACGAGATCGCCGATCGCGTAGACCCCGTCGACCGACGTCTCCATGCGCTCGTTCACGACGACGGCGCCGTTCTCCGTCGCCACGCCGCTCTCGGCGATCCCGGACGCGTCGATCGACGGACGCCGTCCCATCGCAAGAAGAACGAGCCCCGTCTCAGCGACGGCTCCGTCGGACAGCGTGGTTGCGACGGTGTCGCCCCGGACCTCGATGGACTCGACCTTCGTTCCGGGCTTCGTCTCGACACCGAGCTTGCGGAAGGCGGCCTTCAGGACGCGCGCCGCGCTCGGGTCCTCGCCGGGGAGAATCTCCGGGAGCATCTCGACCACCGTGACCTCGAGCCCCACCGCAGCGTAGAAGAGCGCGAACTCGCAGCCGATCGCGCCCGCCCCGATGATGAGAATGCTCTCGGGAAGGTCGGTCATCGCGAGCGCCTCCTCGCTTGTGATGACCTTCTTGCCGTCGTACGGGAACGACGAGGGGATCAGCGGGTCGGAGCCCGTCGCGAGGATGACCCGCTCGGACTCGAGGACCTCGGCGCCTTCCGTCCCGGCGACCTCGACGACGCCGGCGCCCCTGAGCGTGCCGTCGCCCGCGAAGACCGACACGCCGCGCTTCTTGAGCAGCTTCTCGACACCGCCGCGGAGCTGCCCGACCACGCGCTCCTTCCTTTCGAACATCGCCGGCAGGGAGACCCGGGGTTCCCCGACCTCGATCCCCAACTCGGACGCGCCCCGGACGGCCGCCAGGAGTTCGGCGCTCGCGAGGAGCGCCTTCGTCGGGATGCAGCCCTGGTTGAGGCACACGCCCCCCAGGTGCCCCCGCTCCACGAGCGCGACCCTGAGCCCCAGCTGCGCGCCCCTTATTGCAGCGACGTAGCCTCCCGGCCCGCCGCCGAGCACCGTCAGATCGAATCGGTCTGCCACGGATAACCCCCTGCGGGCCTCGCCCTGCGGGACACCGGAGACCGGACCGTCCTCTGCCCGGCCGTCCTTATCGGAAACGGTATGCGGTTCGTCCAGCGTACCCGCGGGCGGCACACGAAGCAAGCGCCGCGTTGACCCGTCCGACGAGATGTGATAGACGGAAGACTGACCGAACAGACGTGGAGCGTTCCGATGCCGATCGTCGTGCAGAAGTACGGGGGGACCTCCGTCGAGAGCCGCGAACAACTCCTCGCGGTCGCGGAGAGCGTCTCCTCTCTGAGGAAAGAAGGCTACGGGGTGGTGGTCGTTGTCTCCGCGCGAGGCAGCACGACCGACTCGCTCGTGTCGGAGGCGAAGCTCATCGCCGCCGAACCCGCCCAGCGCGAGCTCGACATGCTCATGACCGCGGGGGAGCGGGTCTCCATGTCGCTCCTCGCGATCGCCCTCAACTCGATCGGGTGTCCGGCCGTCTCCTTCACGGGTTCGCAGGTCGGCATCATCACCGACACGAGGCACACCGACGCGAGGATCCTCGAGGTTCGCCCGTTCAGGGTCGTCGAGGAGCTCGAGGCGGGGAACGTCGTGGTGGTGGGTGGGTTCCAGGGCGTGAGCACGGCGAAGGACGTTACGACGCTCGGCCGGGGAGGGTCAGACACCACCGCCGTCGCGCTCGCCGCCGCGCTCGGCGCGGAACGGTGCGAGATCTTGAGCGACGTCGACGGCGTCTACACGGCCGATCCGAACAGGGTCGAAGACGCCGTGAGGATCGACGAGATCTCATACGTAGACATGGCGAGCCTCGCGCGGTACGGGGCGACCGTCCTCAAAGAGGAGGCCGTCCGGTTCGCCGAGCGAGAGGGCATAGCGGTGCTCGTGGGTCCGAGCAGCGGCAGGAGCCCCGGGACGATCGTCCTCGACGGTCCGGGCGCGGAGCCGGCTCCGGTCACCGGGCTCACGCTCCTCCCGGGCGCCGATCTTCTCGAGTGGACAGGGTCGATCGAGGACGTCCGCGACCAGGTCGAGAGGCTCGGCCGCTCCCTGAGCTTCGTCGTGTCCGCATGCGGACGGACGGCGGCCGCGGCCGACCGCCGGGGGCGTCCGGCGTCACAGGACCCGGCGGCGGACGCGACCGTGAGGCCGGTCGATCTCATCGCGGTCGTCGGGCCGGACGGCGGAACAGACCGCGTGGCCACCGAGGTGGTCCGGATCGCAGAAGGTCTCGGAACGACGATCGCCGCCATCTCGTCTGCCGGTCGGGCGACGGTGGCGGCGGTGGATCCGGGGGAGTCGGAACGCATCCTCCGGGAGCTTCACGCGGCGTTCTTCCCCGCGACAACCTCCTCCCCTCGCAGGTAGAGTGACACGACCTCGATGTCCCTGATGGTCGACGGATCGACCTCGAACGGGTCCTCAGCGAGGACCGTGAAGCTCGCCTCCTTCCCCACCCCGAGCGTGCCCCGGCGGGCCTCGTCGAACGAGAGCCGGGCGGCGTTCCTCGTGAAGAGCGAGACGGCGTCGAAGACGCCGAGCTGTTCGTCCGGATTCGGCCGGTTCACGGCCGAGTGGATCCCCAGGATCGAGTCCATCCGCGTCACGTACGAGTCGGACCCCCCGCCGAGCACGAGCCCCGAGTCCAGCAGCGTCCGGAACGGATTGCTCCTGGCGGCGCGCGCCCGGCCGAGGCGCTTCTCGTACATGCCGCCCGGTCCTCCCCAGAGGAACTCGAACGTGGGCTGGACAGAGGCCGCGACGCCGAGTCGGAGAGCCTCCGCGACGTGGGCCGGAGTCGGGAGCTCGAAGTGCTCGATCCGGAAGCGCGAGTCCCGTGCCTCGGTCCCGCACGCCTCCTCAATCGCGCCGAGCGCCTGTGAGATCGCCCGGCCCCCGAGGGCGTGGACCGCCACCTGGAGTCCGCGGGCGTGCGCCTCGCGATAGAACCCCACCAGGAAGTCATCGGTGTAGTAGAGGCAGCCGTTTCCGTCCGAGTCGGCGTACGGCTCGGTCAGGGCCGCGGTGCCTGAGCTGAACGAGCCGTCGAGCAGGATGCAGCCACCGATTCTCGGGAGTCCGAGCGCCCGGACGCGGTCGACGTCCTCGTACTGCGGCCAGATGACGATGTCGACCGGGAGTGACTCCTCCGCCTCCATGAGGAGCTCCACGTCCCGGTTGCCGGGGTCCGCGCTCCCCGCGAGCGCGTTGACGATCCCGATCCCGCGCTCCGCGGCGAGCCGCGCGGCCCTGTGGAAGCAGTCGACGCGCTCCTCGTCTGAGAGAGAGCGCTTCGCGACCCGCGCGGCCGCACTGTAGGCGTCCTCGCGGAGGACGCCGGTCGGACGCCCTGCTCCGTCGAGTTCGACGCCCGGCGTTGCCGGGTCGACCTCGAGGAGCTTCGCGGCCGCAGTGCTGACTACGCTGCTGTGGCCGTCGCGCCGCTTCACGAGCATCGGGATCCCGCCGCCGAGCTCGTCGAGCTCGGCCGACGTCGGATAGCGCCCGTCCTGCAGAAGATCGGGGTCGAACGTGTGGGCTCGGAGGAGCCTGCCCTCAAACGAACGCGCGGCGTCCCGCAGGATGTCGAGCACATCGCCCATGGTCGACGCCACCGAGAGATCGACGTCGACCTCCAAGAGCCCCGTCTCGAGGAAGTGCACGTGGCAGTCGTGGAGCGCCGGTATGACCGCGCGTCCGCTGAGGTCGAGCGTGCGCGAGGCGCATCGGAGCTCCTCTGGGACCGGGCCGCTTCCGAGGTCGGTAACGCGCCCTCCGCTGAACGCCATCCAGTCGAAGACGGCGCCCGGTCCGGCGAGAGAGTGGATCCGGGATGTCAGAACGGTGCGGTCGGAGTGCTCCAAGGTCGCCTCAGATCCGCGATGCCTCGACGAGCTTGTACTCGCCGAAGCCCTCGCGATCCACGAAGACGTACTTGGTGTGATGTTCGTAGTAGAACCAGATCTCCCACGCGTTCAGCATCTTGCCGATCGGCTGCGAGTCGATGTCATCGGGCGCACCGTACTCGATGTAGATCCGCCCCATGTCGGTCTGCCAGCCCTCGATGATCGTCCGGAAGTGAGTGTTGACGTAGGCGAGACGTCTCATGAACTCGTCGCGGAACTCGTTCTCCGGCGTGCCGGGTGACGGGTCGCGGCCCCGCCAGAACTCCTCCCACGCGGCGTCGCGGTCCTCGGGCTCGGCCTCGATCAGGACGTCGTACTCGTCCCGGGAGGCGACTATGCTGACCTGGGCGAGCATCTTCTCGAAGTCGTCTCCCCAGCTCTTCGGCGAAGTGATCACGCTGAACCTGGCCTTGCCGCTCGACCCGTCGCCGTCGCCGAGCGGACGCAGTCGCACCTCGTACAGGTAGTACCCGACCTCCAGGTCGAGCACGCCGAAGTCGAACGTGTGTTCCGTCGACAGCTCCGTCTGGACGACGGTGTCGCGACTGCTCTTCTCCCTGTCGCCGGTCTGCCACAGGACGGAGTGCTCGATCACGTACTCGGTACCGGGGGAACCGTAGACAGGGAACCTCGCGCGGGCGTGGGGGAAGTCTTCGCCGAAGACCCGCTCCGGGTTCGGCTCGTAGCCGACGGAATCGCTCCCCGATGCGGCGCTCCTCCGCTCGAAGACGACGGTGCCGACGGTCAGCGACCCGGGAGAGAGGGCCGCAATCTCGATCACGTCCTCGTACAACCCGAACGCTCTCGTGTTCGTGCTCTCGAGCATGATCCGGATCACGAAACGGCCCGGCGGGGCGTCGAGTACGAGCGTCTCCTTGATCGCGACCTTCCGAGAGCTCGTCTCCTCGTATGTCCCCACACGTACTTCGCGGCGCCAGCTGTCCCCGGCGATCTGGCGATCGCCGTCGAGGAGGATGATCGTCAGCTCGTAGGCGGCCTCGAACCCGCCACCTTCGCGGAGGAAGACGAGCGCCTCGTGGGTGACCGAATACGTCACCTCGAGCCTGCCGCCATCGTCGCCTCCCGGAATGGCGCGAACCTCGACGGGGAACCGGATGCTGCCCATGCGAGACCGCGTCTCGTAGCCGCTCCCCTCCTGCCCGTCGGCGGACCCGACGGGAACGAGGAGCGCCGCCACGATGGCGACGGCCAAGGTGAACCGCAGCTTCGTCATTCGTACCTCAACGCGACGATCGGATCGAGCTTCGCCGCCTTGGAGGCCGGATAGAGGCCGAAGAAGACCCCGACTCCGACCGAGACTCCGAGGGCCAGCACGACCGACCAAAGCTCGACCACGGCCGGTATGGGCGTGACCGAGGAGACGAACGTGGCGAGTGCATACGCGGCCGCGAGACCGAGCAGCCCGCCGATCCCGGAGAGGACGGCTGCCTCGACGAGGAACTGCACGGCCACGTCCCGCGCTCGGGCGCCGACCGCCTTTCTGATCCCGATCTCGCGCGTGCGTTCGGTCACCGAGACCATCATGATGTTCATGATCCCGACGCCGCCCACGACGAGCGCGATGGCGGATATCCCTATCATGACGATCCACGTCACCCGGGTCAAGTTCTCGTACATCTCGACGAGCTGCTGCTGTGTGATGATCTCGAAGTTGTTCTCGTCGCCGGACCGGAGACCGCGCCGCTGCCGCAGGATCCTCGTGACCTCTTCCATCGCCTCGTCCATCACCTCGGCGCTCTCTGCCTTGATCGAGAGACGGCTCGTCAGCCTCCCCCCGTAGAGCTTCGTCAGCGTCTTGTAGGGGATGATCACGAAGTCGTCGAGCGCCTGACCGAACATCTCCCCCATCGGCTCGAGCACGCCCACGACCCGGAACCTCCGGTTCCCTATGCTGATGTCCTTGCCGATCGGGTCCACACCCGGGAAGAGGTGCTCCTTGACGGGGTTCCCGAGGACCGCGACCTGCCTCTTGCGGTCGGACTCCGGCCACGCGAAGAACCGGCCGTCGGCGACGTCACCGTCGGAGACGTACTGGTACTCCGGCGTCACTCCCATGATGATGATGTCGCGCGTCGACTCGTTCCCGCGCTTCGCCTTCCTGAAGACGAACGTCTGCGGCGAGACCGCAACGACCGAAGGACAGGACTCCTCGACGGCCTCCGCGTCCGAGTAGGTGAAGTCGGGCCGCCTGATGTACTCGAGGTACTGCTCGTAGTTGACGTTCCCGGCCGGCATCTTCGTCACGATGAACGAGTTCGTCCCGAGGGACCGGAAGAGGTCGAGGACGCTCGCGTTCACGCCGGAGATGAGCGAGACCATTGCTACGACGTTCATGACCCCGATCAGGATTCCGAGCGACGTCAGGAACGCCCGGACCTTGTTCGCGCGGATCGCCCTGAACGCGGCGAGGATGCTCTCGAGGAGCCGGTTCGCGGGCACGCCCTTCGCGCGCGAGGTCCGCCGCGTGCCACCTCCGCCGCGACCGCCGCCGCTCTGGTTCGGAGCGCTCATGTCGGCTGCCGGCATCATTCGTACCTCAGGGCCTCTATGGGATTGAGCCTCCCTGCCCGGGAGGCCGGGTAGACGCCGAACGCGAGCCCCGTGATGACCGCGAAGGCCGCCGCAAGCGCGACGGCGGTCGGAGTGACGGCCGCGGGGAGCGGCGTGACCTGTTTCACGAAGAGGGCGATCGCGGAACCGCCGAGTATGCCGAGCGCCCCTCCGAGGGCCGTCAGGATAACGGACTCCGCGAGGAACTGGAGCGTCACGTCGCGCCTCTTCGCGCCGATCGCCTTCCTTACGCCGATCTCCCGCGTCCTCTCGGCGACGGAGACGAGCATCACGTTCATCACGCCGATCCCGCCTACGAGAAGCGCGAGACCGACGATCCCCGTCATCGCGAAATATAGGACGCCCGTGAGCTGCTGGTAGCCCGCCACCAGGTCGCTCTGCGTGTTGACGGCGAAGTCATCGGGCTCGTCCCTCGGCACCTGCCTGCGGATCCGCATGAGCTGGCGGATGTCCTCCATCGTCCGGCGCATCGGGACGCCCTCGGCCGGCGAGCAGTCGATCACGACGGAGCGACGGCGGCCGAAGGCCTTCTCGAAGCTCGAGATCGGGATAATGACCAGATCGTCGAGGCTCTCTCCGACGATGTCGCCCTTCGATTTCAGCACTCCCACCACGCTGAAGCGCTTCCCGCCGACGAGGATCTCCTTCCCGATCGGGTCGCGGGGGCTGAAGAGCTCCTCGGCAACGTCCGCGCCGAGGACGACCGAGCTCCTGTGACGATCGACGTCGAGATCGGTGATGAACCGTCCTTCCTCGACCAGGTAGTTGTCGATCGTCTCGTACTCGGGCGTGCTCCCGGAGACGAGCGTGAAACGCACGGTCTCGCTCCCGTAGGAGATGTTGCGCCTCGTGTGGATGTTGGGGGCCATGAGTCCGACGCTCGGGAGCATCCCGACGGCCTCGGCGTCAGCCCGCGTGATGTCCTTGCGCCGGGAGTAGTCCTCCTCGTCACCGATCTGGACCCACGGGTACTTGCTGACCGAGATGATGTCGGTGCCGACCGCCTCGAACTGCACCGTGATTGCGCGGTTGAGCCCCGCGATGAGGGACATCACGGCGACGAGCGCTCCCGCGCCGATCACGATGCCGAGCATCGTGAGGGCGGACCTCATCTTGTGCGACCGGAGCGTCCTGAACGCGCTCAGGACCGTCTCGCGGAAATCCATGCTGGCGCCTCGTCAGAGGGGACCGGGCTCACTTCGTCGTGTCGCTCGCGACCGCGCCGTCGAGGAGCTTGACGATCCTCCTCGCGTGCTCCGCGATATACTGCTCGTGGGTGACCAGGATGATGGTGTTGCCGTCGTCGTTCAGCTTGCGGAAGATCTGCATGATCTCCTCGCCGGTCGACGAGTCGAGGTTCCCGGTCGGCTCGTCGGCGAGGATGATTGACGGCTCGTTGATGAGCGCTCGCGCGATGGCGACCCGCTGGCGCTGGCCTCCCGACAGCTCGTTCGGCCGGTGGTGCGCCCTGTCCCTGAGGCCGACGGCGTCGATCGTCCTCCAGACCCGCTCCACGCGCTTGCCCCTCTCCCCGCGTCCGTATATGAGAGGAAGCTCCACGTTCTGGAACGCGGTCATCCGCGGCAGGAGATTGAACGTTTGGAAGACGAAGCCGATCTCGGCGCTCCTGATCTCCGCGAGGTCGTCGTCGTCAAGCGTCGCGATCTCGCGCCCCTTCAGTTTGTACGATCCGTCGGTCGGTGTGTCGAGGCAGCCGACGATGTTCATGAGCGTCGACTTCCCGGAGCCCGACGGGCCCATGATCGCGAGGTACTCGCCGTTGTCGATGCCGAGGGAGATGCTCTTGACCGCCGGGACCTTCTGGGTCCCCACCTCGTAGGTCTTGGAGATGCCATCGAGCTCGATCAGCAAGCGCTACTCCTTCTCGTCGCCGGACGACTCGTCTTCGATCTTGAGTGCCTGCCCGTTCTTGAGCGTTCGCAGGACCTTGTAGGGTCCCGAGACCACCTTCTGGCCCTCTTCGAGGTCGCCGTCGATCTCGATCGAGAGCTCGTCGGCGATCCCTGCCGTCACCGGCACCCAGACCGCTTCGTCCTCTTCGCCCACGACGAAGACACCTTCGATCTCCTTCTCTTCCTCCCGCTCGCTCCGTCTCTTCTTGGGCTCCTCAGTCTTGGCGTCGTCGCTCTCGTCGCCAGACTCCTCGCCCTCCTTCTCCGCCTCCTCGAGCTCGCTGGGAGTGCGCGAGGCCACCGACTGGATCGGGACGTTCAGGACGTCCTCGTGGGTCGCGGTGATGATCTCGACGGTTGCCGTCATCCCCGGTCTGAGCGCGTTGTGAGCATTGTCGACGAGCACCGTCACGAGGAAGTTCGTCACCTCCTCCTGCGTGCCCGCCATGCTCGTGATGCCGGAGTTCCCGACCTCGGTAACGCGTCCCGGGAGGAGCGTGTCAACGAGCGCCTCCACGTCGATCTCCGCACGCTGGCCGATCTCGACGTCAACGATGTCGGTCTCGTCGATCTCGACCTCGACCTCCATGTGCTCGAGATCCGACAGCGTCATGAGAACGGTGCCCGGCTGGTTCATCGTGCCGGTGACGACGTTCTCGCCCACCTCGACGTTGAGTCGGGTGACCACACCGTTGATCGGGGAGTAGAAGACGGTCTTGTCGAGCTGATCCTGGGCGGCTCGCAGAGCGGCCCGCGCCTCCTGACGAGCCTTGCGATACATGACCGCCCGAGCGACGAAGTCGTCGCGCTCCTTCTCGGAGATGAGATCACGTTCGTACTGGGACTCCGCATCGTTGAGCTCGCGCTCGACCGTGGTGAGCTCCGCGGTCGCCCGCTCGACACGCGCGCTGGCCTGCTCGACCTGCGAGCTGTACCAGATGTCGTCGAGCCGCATGAGGAACTGGCCCTGCTCGATCACGTCCCCCTCGTCGACGGCGAGCTCCTCGATTCGAGCCATCACGCTCGAGCTCACCTGCACCGTCGTCTCGGCCCGGACCCTGCCGGGCCCCGAGACCTTCGACACGAGAGTCCCCCGCTCCACCTCATCGACCGTGACGTCGACCTTCTCCTTCCGGTCGATGCCCTGGTTCGCGATGATCGCCCCGACGACGACCAACACGATGACGATGGGGATGATGAGCTTCCTCCGGTTCACAGCCATGGCATGCCCCCTGTAGATTGTGCCACTAGAGCCCGAGGACCCTCTTCATGTCGGCCTTCGCGATCTCGTAGTCGTACACGGCGCGCACGAGCTCGGCCCTCGCCGTCGAGAACGCGACGCGCGCGTCGATGACGTCGAGCATGCTCGCGGCCCTCAGGCGGAAGCGCTCCTCGGAGATCCTCATGTCCTCCTCGGCCGACGCCGCGGCCTCCTCCGCCACCTCGACGCTCTCACGCTTCTCGAGGATCGTCAGGCGCGCGGTCTCGATCTCGTACGCGGCCTGGAGCCTCGCGTCGCGATACGCCAGCTCGAGGCTTCTGAGCGTGGCCTTGCTCCTGTCGGTATTCGCCTTCGTGGAGAGACCGCTGAAGAACGGGAAGTTGAGCGAGACGCTCGCAGAGCGCGTGTAGTCGTTCCGGAGCTGATCGAAGAACTCCCCGACCGACTCCGGGTTTCTCGAGTACGAGAGCGACAGGTCCAGCGCTGGCCACCACCCCGCCTTGGAGGCCAGGAGGCTGCGCTTCGCCGCGGTGACGGTCTCTTCCCACGACATCATGTCGGGTCGCCGCGCGATCGCCTCCTCGAGGGTGAACTCCACCACCTCTTCCTCGCGCTGGTCCTCGGGCGGGTCGACGACCTCAATCTCCGCCATCGGGTCGAGAGCAAGGTAGAGCCTGAGACCCGCGCGTGAAGTGCCGACGCCCTTCTGCGCCGTGATAAGCACGAGCTCGGCCGACTGAACCTGCACCCGCGCCTTCAGGAGGTCCGAGCGTGACGCGGAGCCCAGCTCGAAGAGGCTCTCGGTCTTCCGGAGCTGCTCGTTCGCGAACTCGAGGTTCTCCTCCGCGACCACGTTGAGCTTCTCGGCCTTGAGGAGCGTGTAGTACTGCTCCTTCGCGCCGAAGACGACGTCGCGGTACGTCCACTCGAACGAGTGCTCGGCAGCGTCCCGCGTGTGGTAGGCCCCGGCGATTCGGGCGAAGGTCGGTCCGTCGAAGATGGTCTGCGACAATCGGATCGACCCGCTCGTGAAGTCGGTGTCCTCTTCAATGCCTTCGATCACGTTCAGGTACTTCGTGTGCGTCGCGTTGGCTGAGAGGTGAGGCAGGGCGCCGGACCAACTGGACATGAGTCCCGCTCCCGACTCCGCGATGTCCTCCCTCGCCTGTCCGAGCGATCCGTTCTGCTGGATCGCGATCTCGACGCACTCATCGAGGGTGTAGACGCGCGCCGACGCCGTGAGCGACATCGCAAGGGCTGCGATCAACGCGAGTGCCGCGGGCGCCAGGCGGGCGCGATACCCGCTGTGTCTGTTACATCCCACCGAATGACCCTCCCTGGGGTACGAGGAACGTGAGAACCGCCGTGGCGATGGCCCACGACAGGAGCGCCACCGCGGCCGCCTTCCCCTTGGTCAGGCGGTACATCACGGCGACGCCAAGAAGCACTACGACGGTCTCCCAGATGACAAAGACGTCGAAGCCGGCGTTCAGGAACTTGAAGAGCGTGTCCCCCGGCTCGAGACCGGAGAAGAAGATCGACGGTGACGTCTCGACCATCATCTTGCCGGTCACGGCCATGATCGGGATCTTCACGAGCGTCCCGAGCGCGGGGATCAGGAGCCCCCAGCACGCGATCGCACGCGCGTGCCGGAATAGACCCTTCCCACCGAACATCTTGCTGAAGAGATGGATGATGGCGGCGCCGATGAAGGCGATCACGAACACGAAGATCACGATCGCGACGATCTGGACCGGCAGCCCCACCGTGCGTGCCATCTGCACGGTCTCGTCGAGGCTCTCCGCGGGCACGCCGGCCTCAAGCATCTGCTCCCTCATCATCTCGGCGCCCTGCGGCGACAGCATGACGTAGGCGGTCGTGATGGCCAGGATCACCGCGAAGATGACAATCGCGATCCACCACTTGGACTTGTCCTTGGTCTTACCGCTCTCGGTCGGATCCGGCACGGCGATGACCTGCGAGATCGAATCGAACGTCGCGGTCGGCTCCGTGAAGATCCCGACGACCCAGCTCCAGAACCCGCCCTTGGACTCGCCGGTCGCGCTCGGCGTGTCTCCACCGGGGGTCTCGACCTCTCTGTACTCGGCCATGATTCTCCCTCCTGCCTCAGGTACGGCGCTCCCTCATCAGGTACACGCCGCAGCCCGGAGTATTCGCCGCGCCCTGGGGGCCGGGTGGCCCCTAGAGCAGAGGGCAGCGACAAGGCCCGCGCTGCCCTCTTCTAGGACACTCTCTGTCTCGCTTATGTTTAGCAGATTCGACGCTTCCCGTCGCCCCCCGTACGGCGGTCGCCCTGGCGCCCGTCCGGCCCCGCAGGCCTCCGGGGGCCCGGGGGAATCCCTTAGCCTCTCAGCTCGAAACGCACGGGAACGTGGTACACGATCGGAACCGGGATCCCACTCTGCAACGCAGGCTCGTACTTCCACTGAAGCACCGCCTCGATCGCCGCCTCGTCCAGGCCCGGCACCGACTGAACCGCTCGCGCGTCGACGACGTCGCCCGATTCGTCGATGACGATCCGGAGCATCACCGTGCCCTCGAGCTCCGCGAGCCTCGCGAGCTCCGGGTAGTCGGGAAGCACCTGCCGGACGAGCTTCGGCGGCACCTCCCAGCTCGTGCGGGGCCCGGTGCTCTTCACCGCCCGCACCGGCAGCGGCCGGATGAAGTCCTCGAAAGGCAGGACGTTCACCGGCGTCGTCGCGTCTTCGCTGGCTCCGTCCGTCGGTTCGACGGCCGTCGGTGGCGGCTGGGACGGGAGCTCCTCAGGCGGTGCCGGGATCTCCCAGTCCCTCACCGACACGACCTCGAAGGCGCTCTCGCTCTCGATCCGGTACGGTCGGACCCGAATCCCGGGTACGACGAGAAAGGCGACCACATGGAGCACGAGCGCTCCAAGAACGGCCGCCCTCAGGATCCTCGGATAGTCTTCCCTGAACCTCTGCTCTGCGGTCATCTGACCGGCTCCAGGTGGACACATCGTCTCCACCTCCCCCGAGCCGCGTGCGGATGCCGTTGCTGGAGATGTTCTCGTCGCCGCCCCTCCGGGCGGCGCAGGGCTCCTAGCCCGTCAGCGTGAAGCGCACCGGCACGAAGATACGCACCGGCACGGCGACGTCGCGCTGCTTCGCCGGCTTGAACTTCCACTGCATGACGGCGTCGACGGCAGCCTGGTCGAGGCCCGGAACTGACTGGACGACCCTCGCCTCAACGACGTTCCCGAACTCGTCGACACCGATCTGCAGTCCCACCACCCCTTCGAGCTCTGACTGGACGGCCATGTCCGGGTAGACCGGCTCGACCATTCTCACGAGCTGCGGAGGTTCATCGTACGCGTCGAAGAACCTCGGTCGCGTGGGAGCCGGCGGAAGCTCGGGTGGAGCGTCGACCTCGAAGGTTGTCTCCGCGATCGTCTCCTCCTCGCTTGCATCCGCGGTCGGCTCGATCTCTGTCACGACCTGCTGCTTCACTTCCTCCTTCGGGGGGGGCGGAATCTCAAACTGGTCCGGAATCTCGATCGCCTCCGCGACCTGTCGCTCTCTCAGCCGATACGGTTCCGGGGCCCACTGCGGCATGAACAGGAAGGCGAGGATGTGGATAACGACCGCCGCGAGCGCGGCCATCCGAAGGATCTTCGGATAGTCGTTCTTCAGCCTCTGCTCTTCCGTCATGTGCACGGCCAGGTATGGACTCATTCGTATGCCTCTTGCTTCCTAGAAGAAGCCCCACCACTTCCCCACGGGCCCCTCTAGCCCTCCTCGGGCATCGTTGTGAACGAGACCCTCAGGGCGTTGGCCAGCTTCAGTCGCTCCATCGACTCGTCAACGACCTTGTACGGCGCCATCGCGTCGGTGTTGAACGAGATGATGAGCGCCGGGTTCTCTCGCATTTTCACCGTGACCATCGGCTCGATGTCGAGGACGCTGATCACGAGATCGTCGATAGAGATGAGGCCGTCCCTGTCGATCCAAACGTGAGCGATCTTCTCACGGGGGATCTTCTCGCCGGCGACGGACCGCGGCAGTGTGATCGGCAGCCCCTGCTCCAGCTTGAAGATCGTAGTCACCATGAAGAAGACGATGAGCAGGAACGCGATGTCGGCCATCGATGAGGTCGGAATCCGCGCTCCCGTCCCAGCCTTTCTTCTCAGCTCCAATTGACTTCCTCCAGCCCGCCTACTCGACCTTGAGCATCTTCAGCGAGATTCTCTTTCCCCGCTGGATCTTCGCGGCCTCGAGTTCGTTGTAGGCGAGCATCACCTCATCGAGCGCCTCGATCATGCCCCCGTAAGGTGCGTCGGGATGCGTCTCGAGCGACAGGATGAGTTTCTCGTTGTCAATGAGTCTCTGTTTCACGAGCCCCCTGAGCTGCGAGAGCTGTGTCGGCGTGGTCTCCGTGTCGATGTAGTAGAGTCCCGTCCGCGAGGTCACGATCTGCATCACGTTCGTGCGCGCGACCTGCGTCACATCGCCCACAGCGCTCGGAAGGATCAGAGGGAGACCGATCTCGGGGAACGTCGTGCTCACGATGAAGAACACCAGGAGCAGGAACGCGACGTCCGACATGGACGACTCGCCCACGAGTTCCGCCGAAATCCCCGAACGTCTTCTGAATTTCGCCATTCTAAGAGTGCCTTCCTCAGCGGTCGCGACAGGCCACGAAAGCCGTCCCGCGACCGCATGCCTGCGGACCTACTCGCTCATCGACGCGAGAGTGTCCACGAGCTCCGCTGCGCTGTCCTCCATCTCCACGACGAACCGATCGATGCGCTGAACGAAGAGGTTGTGCGCGATCTGGACCGGAATCGCGATCGTGAGACCGGACATGGTCGTGATGAGCGCCTCGGAGATACCGCTAGCGACGAGCTTCGCGCTGACCTGCTCGGCCTCGGCGATCGCCTCGAACGCCGAGATCATGCCCGAGACCGTCCCAAGGAAGCCTAGGAGCGGCGCCACGTTCGCGACCGTCGCCAGGATGATGAGTCCCCTCTCGAGGAAGGACATCTCGATGATGCCCGCGGTCTCGATCGCCTTCTCGACCGCGACCGTTCCCTTCTTCGCCTGCCTCAGGCCGGCGTGGAGGATCTGCGGGATCGGCCCGCGCGTGTTGGCGCAGACGTCGAGCGCGCCCTCGAGGTCGCCCTTCTTGAGGCTCGTGACGACGCCTTCCATGAGCTTGCGGACGTCGGCCTTGGCCTTCTGAAGCGTGATCGCGCGCTCGATGATGACGGCGACGCCGACCACCGACAGGAACAGGAGGCCCCACATGAACCGGCCGCCCTTGTTGAAGAACTCGACGAGTCCGCTCTGGGCTGCGAAGCCTTCTGGCTCGGGCTCGGGCTCGACGGGCTCTTCCTCCACGACAGCGGCGAGCGTGTCGACAGCGGTCGTGTCGACGAGACCCGTGTCGGCCAGTGCAGACTCGGCCATCGCCGCAGCTGTCTCCATGGGCTCGTCGAGCGTCTCCTCCTGCGCCAGGACCGGGCTCGCCGAGCCGATCAGGACGAGCGTCAGAAGCGCCGCCGGAATGATAAAGAGGACTCTTCTCATTACCTTGATTCTCCTCCCGTGCGCGCCCCCGGGCCTAGGCCCGGAGCGCGGAACGTGATCGTACACCCCTTCGCTGCACAGTCACTCGGTCTCAAACCTCGATTCCCTCGTAGCCACCTCCTGCCTGTCATGTGCGCGCCGACAGCCGGGTGCCGCGCCGATGTCCGGTCCCGGTGCGTCGACAGCAAGAACGGCGACGGCGCTAGGGGCGCCGGCCGGCTCCAGTTGTCGTGGGATTCTACATTCAGAGGGGGATACTGTCAACCGGTTTTGTCCCAAGTCCAAACTAGCACGAGGGTTGCGCGGATGCAAGCGCGCATTCCGACCCCCTTTTTGTGTTGACACCCAGGACCCGGGAGGTATAATGATTCTTGGACCCCCCCCTACTCCAAGGGACTCCCTTGTGGGGGGGGCACGACCATCCGGTTCCGGGAGGAGGACCCGGGGATCAGGTGCCCCGCCCCGTCTCGGTCAGTGGTCTTCCTTTGTCCAAGCTTGGAGGAACGGCGAACATGACAGCGTTGAGGAGACTGGCGGCGGGAACGCTCGCCGCCGTGCTGGTCGGCATCGCTCTGTCGGCGGTGCTCGTCCTGAGTGGCTGCCGGAAGAGAGAACGGGCCGCCATCGACACGAATCTCCCCCCCGACACAGAGCTGACAAGCGCCCCTGCGCCTTTCGCTCAGACCAACTACCGCATTCACTTCTTCTGGAACGGCGCGGATCCGGATGGGTACGTGGTGGGCTACTACTTCGCCTGGGACGACACCTTCCCGACGTCCTGGGAGTACACGACGAAGACCGACAGCATGTTCAAGGCGTCGATCGACACGGTCGGAGAGACGAGACGCCACACGTTCTACGTGAGGTCGGTCGACAATGAGGGCAAGCTTGACGGGTCGCCGGCCAGGATCCGGTTCGACGCGTGGACGGTGATCCCCGTGCTGGACTCGCTCTACCGCGTGGGCGGTCCGCTCGACCCGAGCAATCCTGAGTACGACCCCGACGCCAAGGACACCGTCCTCATGGGAACGCCCTGCACCTGGACGTGGGGCGGACGAGATCCGGACGGCTTCGGCGCAGACATCGACTACAGCTATCGCCTGGACTCCGACACGTTCTCCGAGTTCGACGCGACGCAGACGACGACTCTCCACAGCATCTCGAGCGGCTTCCACTTCTTCTACGTGAAGACGAAGGACGAGACGGGGGCCGAGAGCTTCCCCGAGAACTACCAGTTCACGATGAACTACGACCCTGACAGCGAGATCATCGAGCCGCCAGAGCCATCCGGCACGCTCACGATCGCCGACGGGGACACCATTTGGTTCAGGTGGAACGTCCGGGACAAGGAGGAGCTCGAGGGGGCCGACGGAGGCATCAAGGAGGTCTGGATCGAGCTTGAGTCGATGGGCTTCCTGAAGCGGTTCGAGGTCGGCACCCCGGAGTACGCGGAGGAGTTCTACTTCACGTCGAACGTGTCGGCGGCGAACGAGCACTACATCGAGAGCGACAACAACCCGACCGGCGGGAACGACATACACACGTTCCGCGTCTTCGCCAAGGACGTCGAGAACAGATTCGAGTCGCCGAGCGAACTCGCGGAGGACAGGGAGGTCTACCAGTTCTGGTACAACTTCGCCCCGACCACCGAGAACCTCTCCCCTGCTGAGGGCGAGACGGTGTGTCCCGACTTCGACGTCTGCTGGGAGGGTGTCGACACCGACGGCGAGGTCGTGGCGTACCAGTACGTGCTCGACCCCCAGCTCAACAGCTGGCAGCAGACTCAGGAGTCGTGCGTGTCGTACGAGGACGTGGAGGTGGGACCTCACCAGTTCTGGATCCGCTCCCGCGACAACTCCGACTGCTGGTCGAACGAATACGAGATCGTCCATTTCTTCGTAGAGGACTGCGACTAGACTCGCGAAACGCCCGACGTTTCTGACGTCACGCTCGGGGCACGAAGCCAAGGAGGGACGCAACACGATGATCAGGTTGAGGAAGCTTCTCGCGATCGCGATCCTAGGCGGACTCGTGATCGCCGGGTTCCTCGCCGGGTGCGACAAGTTCGACCCGGGCAAGCGGGCCCCGAATGTGCCCCCTGAGACAACCCTGTCGTTCTCCCCGGACGAGGGCGACACGGCGAACTACCGCGTCAGACTGAACTGGTTCGGCTGGGACGAGGACGGCGAGATCGCCTACTACCAGACGGTCTGGGACTGGTCAGACTCCCTCGTGGACACGCTGACCGGTGAGATCGACTGGGACAAAGCGGACTGGCGGAACGTCGTGAACACGGACAGCGTCTTCCTCGTGTCAGCGTCAGAAGACACCGTCACCGAAGACAGGGGATTCGAGGCTCACCGGTTCGCGGTCAGGGCGATCGACAACGAGCTCGCGAAGGACGAATCGCCGGAGACCATCGAGTTCACGGCCTTCACGGTCGTCCCCAACACCACGATCCTCAGGGGCCCCGCCGGAGTCACGGGACCGATGGTCACGTTCGAGTGGATCGGTAACGACCGCGACGGTGTCATCACCGGCTACCAGTACAACCTCTACCGCTGGGACGACTCGACGTCAGATTGGATCCTGGTGTTCGAGAGCGAAGTTCTTCCGTTCGACGAGGTCGTGCGCATCTTCGGTCCTCTCGCCGGACGCCACAAGTTCGAGGTCGCCGCAATCGACGACGCCGGTGCCTGGGACCAGACTCCCGCGACGAGCATCTTCACGTGCAACCCGGAGCTTGCGGGACCGAAGCTCTTCATCCACTCGAACGTCTTCGAGACGTTCACCTTCCGGGGCCCGGTCTGGCCCGACAGGTTCAACATCCCGATCCCGATCTTCGCAGGCGAGCGGCTCAGGTTCTGGTGGGAGGCGACCGCCGAGGACTACGGCGGCGAGGTGCTCGGCTACCGTCACGCGTACGACGACACGACGGTCTGGCCCGCGTGGTCGATCTTCGACCGGACCTTCCAGGTCACGCCCGACCTCGGCAGACACTCGCTCTACGTGAGCGCGATCGACAACGCGAACGTGGTGACTCGAGGCCGCGTCTTCTTCGACGTCGTCGAGGCTAGCCTGAACGAGTACATCCTCATCGTCGACGACTACAACTGGTGGGAGCACAACCCTCAGTGGGGCACCGACGCCGAGAGGAACGCGTTCTACGACGGTCTCCTCGTGGGCTACGCCCGTCAGCGCGTCGAGTGGGAACCTTCGCAGCACGTCGATGAGGGGGTGCCGCAGCCCCCCGACGTGGACGCGCTCAGAGGGGCGTCGACGGTTCTCTGGTACGGCGACGGGCAGCAGACGGTTCTGGGGCTCGCGTTCAACCCATTCGAGGTGACCTACAACGCGCTGGCCGGATACCTGCGTGTCGGCGGGAACCTGATCCTGTGCGGGTACGAGAACCTGTGGGAGATCACGGGAGAGCCGTATCCGATCACGATCGCCGAGACCGACACGATCCCGTCGAACAGATTCGTCAGGGAGTTCCTCCACATCGGCTTCGGCGAGTCGAGCGGAACGGCCGCCAACAAGAGCGCCCCCTGGAACTACGGGTACTGCTTTTACGGCGGGGAGCCGACGGACCCGAGCCAGTTCACGCCGGTGTACATCGACAGCGTCGGCCCCGGCGGTTTCCCGGAGCCGGGGAAGTGGCCCGTCTACACGTGGTCGCAGGCGCAGTATCGGAGGGGCGGGCTCCCGCAGATCGAGAAGATCGAGGCCTACCAGGGCTCGGCGCTCGAGTTCCTGACCATCGACTCGTACCTCAACATGAACTTCGAGGGACAGCCTTGCGGGATCCTCTACCTCTCGGGCGACAACCACATGAACACGTGCTACCTGAGCTTCCCTCTCTACTACATGCAGACCGCGCAGGTGCAGCCCCTGATGGACAAGATCATGGAGCTCTTCGGAGAGGAGAAGGTGCAGTAGCGGGAGATTCACGGGCCGACAGGCCTGAAGGGACGGAAGCGGTTCAGCGCCCGGGGCTCACGCCCCGGGCGTTTTCGTCCGACGTTGAAGGCCCCCCGGCAACGAAGACGCCCGAGGACCTCGGTCCCCGGGCGTCTCTCGATCATCTATCGCGGGGCGGGCACGCGGGCCCGCGCCGGCTGCTGTCTAGAACAGGAACGCCAGCCCGACCCTGTGGATGTCCGGGATGTTCTCCATGTCCTCCCACGAGTAGTCGATCCGAGCGTCGGCCTCGGAACTCGTCGGAAACTTGAGCCCCAGTCCCAGCGTGAGCCCGCCCTCGTCGTACCCGACGCGATAGCCGGCCCGGCCGAACGCGAACACCTTTCCCTTGTTGAAGGTATACTCGCCTCCGGCCATGACGCGGTGGTCACCCTCGGGCGGGTACTTGTAGTCAACCGCCAGGGTGAGACGATGCGTCACGATGTCGTAGACCCTCATCGAGGCGCCGGCCCGGAAGCTCCGCGGCAGCGGGAAAGTCTCGCCGATGTTCGAGTCGCTGCCCGTGTTCGCCCACCTGTTGGACGGACCGAGGTTCATGACCGACGCCCCCAGACGCAGGTTCCTGAACCGCGTCTCCCAGAGCACGCCGGCGTCGAACGCGAGCCCCTCGCAGAACGCTTCGGCCATCGCCAGGTGATACCACTTCACCGTACCCGCCACCGAGAGCCCGTCTCCGAAGTCCCAGCAGTAGGACCCGCCGAAGGCCATGTCGCCGCCGTCGACGTTGGGGAGCGTGCCGACACCGAACTCGCTGTCCGGGTCGTAGTACTCGGTCAGCTCGGCGTAAGGACTCATCTGCAGCACGACCCAGCTGATGCCGAAGATACCCGGCAGCGTGCTGTGACGGAAGCCGTACGCCAGATGCTGGTAGCTCAGGCCGCCGTCCCAGGCCGAGGTGTCGATGTGAATCTCGCTCCCCTCGACGAACTTGAGGCCAGCCACGTTGTAGTAGACGCAAAGGGCGTCGTCGGCGAGTCCGGTGAAGGCACCGCCGAAGCCGAGCTGTCTGGCCCCGCCGTCCGAATCGAGGAACGACGCGAGGTACGTCCCCGCTCCATCCGCGTGGACTACCCCCGGGACCGAGAGCGTCAGGAACAGTGCGCCTGCGATGAGCACGAATCTGCGCAAATGGGTACTCCTTTCACCTGCCCCCTGTCGGTGGCCCGTTGACGGACGGGCACCGGGCGCAGAACCGCCGGGCGGCGGTCACCTAGAACTCGCCCACGAGGCCGAGACGGTGAACCCCGCCGAGGTGTCCGAAATCAGAGTAGCTGTAGTCGACCCCGAGACTGCCGAGGGAGCCCACCGCAACCTTCACACCGCCGCCCGCCGTGAAGCTCTCCTCGTCGAAGTTCGATTTGTAGCCCGCTCTCAGGAAGTACATCTGTCTCAGGTCATACTCCGCGCCGACGAGGATCTTCTCGCTCGTGTCGGATGGATGCCGGAACTCGGCCGCCACGGTGATCGCCTGTCCGGGCGTCTCGAAGATGTTCATCGAGATCCCGAACTTGAACGTCGCGGGGAGCGGCACGGGCTCGTCGTTGTAGGTGACCTCCGGTCCCATGTTCTGGATCATCAGACCGATCTTGAGCGACCGGAATCCGGTGTCGTAGAGCGTACCGAAGTCACCCACGAAGCCCTCGACATAGTAGTCCTGGAGCCCGGGCTCGCCCAGGGCCGACAGGTCCGCCAGCCCCGAGTGGAACCACTTGAGCGTCCCGCCCGCAGAGAACTTGTCGGTGAAGACGCGCGCGTAGGTCAGACCGATCGCGAGATCGCCGGGGTCGAACATGACACCGACGCCGTCGGGGTTGTCGGCCGTCCGGACCACCATCGGGTCCATCTGGAGCGAGGTGACGCTGATCGCGACGATGCCCTGCACGAACGACGGCTGCATCGCGTAGGCGAAGTACTGGTGCGAAATGTCGGCCGGCCACGTGCCGTACGTCAGAAGCACCGTCGGCCGCGTGATCGTGCGCAGACCGGCTGGGTTCCAATAGGTCGCCTCGATGCCCGTGTAAGCACCGACGACGGCCTCCCCCATCCCGACCCCCCTCGGCCCCACACCGATCTCGAGGAACTGAAGCCCCACGGTGCCCACCTTCTCGAACATCTCCGTCGCGGATGCGTTCGAGACGAGCACCGAGAGCGCCAGCAGTGTCAACAGAAGCTTCCTTGTCAAGAACCGTCCTCCTCTTCCGCCGCCCGACCTCCGATGAGTCCCCCACCTCGGCGGAGTCCCGTTACTTGATGATGACGAACTTGCCGACCTTCTCACCGATCGGCGAGTCGACGTGGTACAGGTAGACCCCGCTCACGACGATCTGGTCGTTTCGCGAGATCATGTTCCAGCAGGCGTCGCCGCCTGTGTCCTCTGCGTCCAGTCGGAGGGTCTGAACGAGCTCCCCTCCGAGGGAGTAGATCCTGACGATCGAGTCGCGCGGGAGGTTCATGAAGCAGAGCTTCTCGCCCGTCGGGTCGACATCACTCGGCTCGAGATTCCACCGAGCCATGTAGGGGTGGTTCACGTACGGGTTCGGCACGACGATGACCTCGTCCAGCGAGTTGTTCACGGCCGAGCTCGGCGTGACGAGTGTCTTGACCTGACTGAACTTCCCGAAGTGGAATCCCTCGGCAGTGCTGTCGTAGGCGGTCACCGAATACCAGTACACGAACCCGTTCTTCACGTTCTCGTCGACGAACGCGTACTTGCCGATGCCGTTCAGTCCGGTGTCGAGCTCCTCGAGCTCGGCACCGTTGTCGGATCGGTCGACGTCAAGGATCAGCTGCCAGTCCTGGTCCTTGGGTTCGCTCGATTCTCGAGTCCAGCCGACCGCCTTCCAGACCTGATACCCGTAGAAGTCCCTGATCCTCGTGAGCGGGTCCTCGACGGTCTCCGGGTAGTCGTCCCACTCGAGCAGAACGAACTGGTCGCCCGCGGTGATCTCCTGGTTCGGCGGAGGCGGAGGCGTGTCGGCCACCCAGTGCACGAGCACGCTCTCCTGGAGGCCGATGCAGTTCGGGACCTCCTGCCAGACGCCATTGTAGATCTGCTGAGCGGTGGCGGCGTTCTCGAGCATGCCCTCGAGCCCCGTGCCGATCACGAAGGCGTACTGGAATGAGAGGGTGTCCCCGGGCACGATCTCGGCGAACGGCCCCGCCGACAGCATGAACCGCCAGTCCTGAGGGGAGTCGGCGTTCCGATCGATGTTGACACGCCACTCGTACTCCTCGTCGATCAGGCCGTTGTTGTTGTCGTCGATGCCGTTCAGGAGGGGATAGTCGACCTGGCCCCGGAGGTAGCGGTACCTGTCCCGGTCGTGGTTCGGGTCCTCCGTTCCGCTCGACCAGATCGAGAAGGCGTGCACCCGGACCTCGGTCGGAACCGCCGGGAATTCGTCGTCGGGAACGTCGTCGGCCCTCATCGTGGGGTGGCCGAGGAACATGCAGCCGAAGTAGCCCCGGGCGACGTTCCCGTCCTCACCGTACGGGTCGTCGTACATGTAGGCGATCGACATCGCCAGCGTGTCGACGGCCTCGGGGTCGTTCGGGTTCACGCTCACAACGGTCGTGTCGATGAACCCGCCCCGGTCGTCGAGGTAGTTGGCGAACTCGTCAGAGAGGGGGCCCGCGTCGGCGTCGACCATGAACCCGATGTACGCCATGTCGATCGTGTCCTCACCGACGTTGACGACGGTGAAGTTGATGCCGACGAAGTCGTCGGTGAGGTCGCTCGTCCACTGGTAGCTCTCCTGGAGAACGACGAGACCCAGGGCCGTGTGCTCGTCGCCTGCGGGAGCGTTCTCGTTGACGTCCTCGACGTACGTATCGGTGTACTGCATCCTGAACATCTGCTGCGAGATCGCGGCGAAGTCCTCGTCGATCAGCCCGTCGCCGTCGTTGTCGATCGCGTCGAGCGGATCCTCGTCGAACCAGATGAAGGGCTCGTCCTCGTCGAAGAGGTGGTCGCTGCAGTCGCCGTCGTCGTCCCCGATGCGGATGCTGTTGGCCGCCCCCTCCCACGTCTCGTAGATCGTCGCGAGGAGATCGTCCGGGTCGGGACGGAACTCCTGCTGGTAGACGGCTGCCGAGACGAGCGTGTCGCGCAGGCCGGTGACCGGGTTGTCGACGATGCCCCCGACCCAGATGCCTCCGGCGTAGAGGTACTCGTGGCCGCTCCCCGCGGGCCACTCCGCCGACGGCGCCCCGATGTCCGCGTCCCAGTCTCCGAAGTAGCCGAGGTTCGAGATGTGAAGCAGGAGCTGCCCGACGCTGTGGTACCAGCCGTAGAAGGCGTAGATGCGGGAATTGAGCGTCGCGTCTACCCCCTCGTTCCGCTCCCTGCTGCTCCTGTCCATTCGCGCGCCGGCGATCCCCGCGACAGAGAGGATCAGCGCCGCGACAAGCAGTGTTACTGCCGCTCCTGCTAGAAAGCGCTCCGCCCGTCCGGGAGCGCCGCGTGACTTCGTACCAATGTCGCCGAATGCCATCCACTACCTCCGTGCCATGACTCATCGCGTGACGCAGGCCGGCAGTTGAAGTTCGGCCGAGGCACGTTTGGGCTTCGGCCCCGGCCGAGCTGCGCGACTTCGTCTCTCGGACGCCCCTACCAGTCGATAGCGACGCCGATCCTGATGACCAGCCCTTCCTGGTAGACCGAGGGATCGTTCAGGGGCTTCAGATACTCGCCCCCCTCCGCGTTCACCTCGACGTAGCCGCCACCAGGATCCGCTGCCTCGGTGTAGTACTCGGGTCCGTACGCGCCGAGGCCGATGACGTTCCTCTTGTCGAACACGTTCAGGGCCTCGAAGAAGAGTCGGAACTCCTGACCGTACAGCCTGTACTTCTTCGTGCCCCGCATGTTCAGGATCTGATGGGACGGGAGCCTCCCCGAGTTGATCAGCTCGGGGAGAATCTGCTTCTGCCCGAGATAGGTCGGCGTGTAGGGTGTCCCGCTCCCATAGTTGTAATCGAACGTAACCTCCCAGTTCCCGGGATCGCTGATGAAGAGGAACCCGGTCACCGAGTGCCGCTCGTCCCAGTCGAGCGGGATCTCCTTGAGCGGCTGGCGGGGCAGCCCCAGCGCCTCCGCCTGCTGGCCCTGGTTCTCGTCCGACGAAACGCCGGTCGCGTTGAGCCAGGTGTACGTGAAGTTTCCGGAGAAGAAGTTCGAGAAGCGCTTCGTCAGCTTGAACTCGACTCCCCTCACCGACGCGTAGTCCTTGTTGACGTACGGGAAGACCGCACCTTCGGTCGGTCCCCTCACGTATCGCTCGGTCGCGAGCAGACCGAAGATGTCCTTGTAGAACCCCGTGATGTCCATCGCGAGATTCTGCGAGAACTGATGCTCCGCGCCGAACTGGTAGGAGGTCGTCACCTCGGGCTCGAGACCGGAGTAGCCGATCACCCTGCCTGCGGATGCGCCCTCGAGATCCTCGCCTGCCGTGAAGTAGGCCGTGAGATGGGGCATCTGATAGAACCTGCCGTAGTGGAAGTGCAGGGCGTCCCGGTCGGAGATGGGGTGGGCGATTCCGAGCCGCGGCGACACGACCGCCTTCATCCGCTCGCGCCAGATCTGATACTCGCCGACGCCCGACGCCGGTCCTGGATCCGACCAGTCGAACCTGAGACCCGCTCGCACGATCATCCCCTCGTAGCGCATCCTGTCCTGCAGGTAGATCGCGCCGTTCGACGGGAAGCCGTTGTAGATGTTGTGCTGGCTCCTCTCGACCGGGTCGTTGAGGGCGCGCTCCCAGCTGAAGAACTGGAAGTCGTCCTCGAGCGTGTCCGCGACGCTCGGGATGAGATTGCCGAGGCTGAGCTGGACGACGTCGAGCTCGTTGTAGACGATCTCGAACCCCGTCTTCAGCTGGTGCGTGTCGCCCGCCTGGTTGGTCAGGTCTGCCTTGATCGTCGTGGCCTTCGTGATCTGGTGGTTCCATCCCAGGAGGTCGCCGGCGGTCCTGTAGTAGCCGGGCTCGGGCAGGAGGTTCCCGTCCGAGTCGGGATCCGTGACCCTCTTACCCGCGACGTACGCCTGCCACCAGTAGTCGTTCGGGTCCTCGTAGAGCCAGTACTGGCTGTCGGACTGGAACTTGGCGAGCCTGAACGTGTAGAACGTCGTCGGGCTCATCTGGTCGCGCCACGACAGCTTCTGCTGCTGGAAGTCGGTCGTCGTGGCGGGCGTGTGCTCCGCCGCGTTGTAGAAGGCGTAGGTCGTGTCCAGGGGAACGTGGAACCAGTCCTCGGTCTCCTGCGACCAGTACCCCACGCGCGAGAACCTGTGATCGTAGTGGTCCCTCCGCGTGCGCGACAGCAGGAACTCGCCCGTGAGCTTCTGCCTGGGGTTAATGTGCCACGACAGCTTGCCCTGGCCCGAGCGGAGCTCGGACTGGCGCTGCCGGGCGGTGATGTCGAAGAGGCCGAGTCCGACCTCCTCCTCCGGCCTTACCTCGGTGGTCTTCAGATACGTGTCGGACCAGCGCCCCTCGCCGGAGATGTAGAAACGGACCCTCTCCGTGAAGAACGGGCCGCCCATGCCGAAGGAGAGGTTGTCGAAGTTGTCGTACGTCTTCTCGGGCGCGCCGAAGTCGTCGGTCATGTACCTGACCTCGCCTGAGAAGTCGCGGCCGCCCTCGCGCGTCTGGAGGTTGATGACGCCCGACTGGACGTTGCCGTACTCCGCGTCGAATCCGCCTGAGAGGAGCTCGAACTCCGAGAGCGACGAGAGGCTGACCTCGAGATTCCCCCGTCCGGTCGCGGCGTCGGTGATCGCAACACCGTCGACATACATCTTGACCTCGGTGGAACGGCCGCCTCGGACGTGGATCTCTCCTTCGTGGAGCACGACGCCCGGCTGGGTCGCGATGGCCTCCTGGACGGTGTTGATCGGCCTGACCTTGACCTCCTCCTGGTCCATCGAACGGCGGGTGGCCGTGGATTCGGTCTCGATCATCGGCCGCTCCTCCTGGACGACGATCTCCTGGAGCTGGATCACGTCGGACTCGAGCGAGAACGATATCTGCGTCGACCGGTCAGCCTCCACCACCACATCCGCTCTCTTCTCGCTCGTGTATCCGATGAAGCTCACCTGCACGGTGTACGTACCGACAGGCACGAGGTCGATGACGAACTCACCGGCCTGGTTGGTTGTCGCCCCGTAGGGAGTCCCAAGGACCGACACGTTCGCCCACGCGAGCGGTCCTCCCGTGTCCGCCGCCGAGACGGAGCCGGAGATCCGGCCCGATCCCTGCCCAAACGCCGGCGCCGCCGCGAGCAGCACCACGAGGGCGCAGGCGACAGCCACGCATGCGCGTCCATTCTCCCGGGACTGCGGTCTCGGTAGTCTCATGCTCTCATCTTCTCCTCGGGGGTGTCCGGCACACTTATCCACTCGCCTTCGCCCGGGGTTTGGGCGAGGGCCGGTCGCTCGTCTCCTCTACTGAAAATGCTACACGGGCATACCTGCGCTGTCAACCTGTTTTTGCCCAGCCTAAGCCCACGTTCCGTGCTCAGTTGCGAGTCTCGCGGCTGCCTCCGACTCCACGTCGTCCAGCGTTCCCTGAACGAGACTCAGTCCCCAGGCGCGCTCGAACCCGAGCCGCATCGCGCGCGCGACCTCATCGAACTGCGCGGGCCTGCCGAGCACGCACGCGAGGTCGGTCGTCTTCGCGCGGAGAGAGCGCCGTATCATCTTACGCTGTCTCTCGTTCCGGACGCGCAGGAGGTCGGCGAGGGCGAGGTGCGTGTCGTCCGTGAGGAGCGAGCCGTGCTGGAGCACCGCACCCGAGGAGCGCCGCTGCGCGCTTCCGACGAGCTTCCTCCCGTCGACGACGATCTCGTACCGGCCCGCGCTCACGAAACACGGCGGGCTGGGCCCGTCCCCTTCCCCGCGCGGGTCGGTCACGACAGTCGCGAGCTCTGCTGTGACGCCCAGGATCGAGAGGCCTTCGATGAGTCCCCCGGCGATAACCCTGTAGTCCTCCATGATCGAGTTCCCGAGCGGTAGGACGCCGGCGGGTGCGACGACGGCGTACGTGAGCTCACCCGCGTGAAGGACCGCCCGGCCGCCGGTCGGGCGCCGCACGACGCCGACCCCGGCCGCGGCGCACGCGTCGAGGTCGAGCTCCGACTCGACGTCCTGCGAGTGCCCCGTCGAGACCGTTGGCGGTTGCCACCCGAAGACGCGGACGGTCGGCGGCGAGGTGCCGGCGGCAACGCCGAGGAGGAGTGCCTCGTCGACCGCCATGTTCCAGGCGCCGTCGCGATGCCCTGTGTCCAGGAACCGCCAGCTCTGCACGGAACCCTCCCTCTTCACACGGAAGCCCGGAGCGTCTGCCCCGGGCGTGGCGCACCATCAGTGTGATTGCTGTCGCTGGCCGAGGTCCTCGACGGCCCCGGCGTGCGGACTCCGGGGACTAGTCGATCACGTGCAGCCAGTCCCGGAGCAGGAACGTCATCCTGCCGATCAGAAGCGACACTCGGCCCATCACCGTGTATCCGAACGACGCGCCGAACGCCACCATCAGGTACAGGATGCCGATCTTGGCCGCGACGCCGAGCGCGCCCTTGTGCTCCTTCGAGAAGAAGAAGTACAGGAGCACGGCGACGACGCCGACGATCGCCGAGAGGTTCAGGATGAGCGAGAGCACTCCCCCTCCCGTGAGCGGCGTCCTCATCGTCGCGTAGATCTGCTCGACGAAGTCCCCCTGGGCGAAACCGGTCAGGTTGACGGCCGCGTACATCCCGACGATGAACGCGAGCGCCCACCTCGAAAGCCAGGAGAGCTTTGGGAAGAACCGGAGGAGCATGAAGATCGCGAGTATGCCCGGGAACACACGGTACCAGATGAGCGGCTCGCCGGAGTCGCCGGGGAAGAGCGCCACGAAGAGCTTCGGCTTGAGCGTGTTGTGGTAGAGGGTCGCGAGCCAGTACGCGGCACCGATCCCGACGAAGAGGCTCTCCGCGAACTTGTAGAACGGGTTGTCCTTGTAGAGGAAGCTGTAGATGCAGAGGGTGAGAAGAGCGCCGACCCACGTCCCCCAGAAGACGGCGGTGGTCGTCCCGGGCGCTCCTGTGAAGAACTCCTGCAGCCAGCTCATCTACCGGCCCTCACGTTCAGCTCTGCCCGCCCACCGGGGCGGATCGCCTGCTCACGAAGTAGACCACGTTTCCGAACAGGATGAAAAGGACGATGAGCGCGTGGACGATCGACTGCGCGTCCATGCCCTTCGTCGCGTCGGCGGGTGCCCCGACGAGCGTCTCGTACTCGGCGGCGCCCTTGAGCCCTCCGAGTAGGCCGACCAGCTGTCCGCTCGAGACGTATGGGTAGAAATTCGGCGCGCCGACGGCGGTCGTCCCCGACCCGAGTGTCACGTCGAACCTGCTCACGGCCTGCTGGACCCACTCCCTCGTTCCGGGCGTCCCGGCGGAAACCTCCATCACGAGCGCGACGTCGGCGAGGCTTCCGACCTCGTCCATGAGCGGGATCTCGCCGACGGGCGTCCCGTAGTAGTCGCGCGGGAACGTGCCCGGGATGCTGTTGCCCATGCCGAGAATCGTGACCGGCCCACCCGTCATGTACCCCAGGTTCACGTAGTCGACGCCGTACTCCTTGTCGAACTCCTCAACGAGCGGAGCAAGAGCGGCCTCGACGAGCGGAGGAGAGGCCGGCCAGAGGCACGTGATCACAACCCGGAGATCGTTCTTGAAGGCGTGCCTCAGGAACGCGATCGACATCGGCTGGAGCTCGGGCATGCTGTCGGGGCTGTAGTCGCCGCCGAACATGACGATCGTGCCGGGCGGAAGCGCCTCGACCGCGTCGAAGAGCGACTGGACGGGCGGCGAGACGCCGATGGGGAGCCCCAGAGGCTTGATGAGCGGGATCGCGACGGCCACGAAGATCAGCAGGAAGATGATCCTGCGGTCGATGCTCTGTATGTTCAATCCCCTCGCCATCCGTCCGCTTCTCCCCTACTTCTCCCCGCCGAGATACGACCTCTCGATCCCGAGGATGATCCTGAGCCCCATCGCCATCACGCCGAGCGCGGCGCCCATGAGGATCCCCCGAAACGCCGCCATGTTCGGGTATGCCATGATCGTCTCCGTGATCCACGGAAGCTGCGCCTGCTCCGGCAGGCTCCGCGTCATCAGCTGCCCGAGCGGAACGCGCCCGAGCATGACGATGATCGCCGCGATGAGAAGCAGGCTCGCCTCGGCCGACCGGAGCCTGAACGCGCGGTACGCGGCGGATGCGATGAAGAACGCCAGGAGCGAGAACATCGTGCTCTGGAGGGGGACCTGCATGTAGATGAACATCCAGTTGAACGGCGACCCCTGCTCCACGGTCCCGATCAGCTCGTTCGGCCCCAGGCGGGCGCCCGGCCACAGACCGAGCCAGAGCATCGCAGCCATGACCGTGAGGGTGACGATGCTGTAGCCCCACCCCTCGTTCCGTCGGGCGATCTTCTTGGAATGGACCCTGATGAGGTTCCCGATTCCGAGCAGGATCGACGCCGCGATCACGATGATCCCCCACTGCTTCATCTCGTCCGCGGCCGTGGTCACGGCCGTGTGCGGGATGAAGAAGTCGACGATCATGAAGACGCCGATCAGGAACGTGATCGCGATCGGGATCTCTCTTCTCACAGCTTCACTCCGCTAGTTCGTGTGGAACCACTCGACGAACGCGTCGGCGCCCGCGAGGTTCATGATGATACCGACAACGATGAGGCCGATCGTAATGATCTTCATCCAGTCCGAGCCCTTGAGCCCGCCGAGGAGCTTCGGTTCCCGGGACAGATACGCGCTCGCGGCATAGAGCTCCTCGCCGAGGAGCGTGTAGTCGCACGCCGTCACGAAGAACGGGAGCTGGGAGACCATCGCCGTGCCCGCGACCTGGATCGCTCCCGCCTCGAATCCGGTCTCTGCCAGGAGGAGCGACTCCGCCCAGAACGCCCCGAGGTAGAGGTTCGCGGCCGGGCGCTCGCGAAGCATGATCCCGTTCACGGCTCCCGCGAACGCGAACTGGGCGTCCGAGAGGTAGCGGATGTTGTCCGGGTTATAGGCGTCGGGCTTGCCCGCCTCCGCGTAGGCCTCCTTCACGACCTCCTCGGCCGCCGACATCACGACCGCGCGCGCGGTCGGGACGATGAGCGGTGTCTCGTACCGCGCCGTGATCTTCGCGACGTGAGACAGAATCGTCAGCGAGGCGATCGTCATGATGTTGTCGATCTCACCGATGCCCGGGACGTAGAGGACAGGCCTGCCCATCTCTGTCGCGCGACCGACGGCTTCCTCGATGGCGTTCAGGCCGGGGATGCGCCGGACGAAGAGCTCGGCGCCCTTCTCCGCGAGCCGCGTGAACGCCAAGACGAGCGCGAAGAAGATCGCCGCGAGCACGAGGACCGCCAGACGGCTCACGGTGAACCAGTCGCGCCTACCGGAGACCGGCCCGAAGGCCGCCTCGCCGGAGAGCGACGTCCCGTCGGTGGCGGTCACGGCGTAGTAGTAGGGAACCCCGGGAACCGCGGTGTCGTCGACGAAACTCGACGTCCCGGCGACGACCAGCGCGAGCGTGTCGCCGCGGGCGTCGGGCGACTCGGAACGCCACAGGTAGTATCCGGTCACGTCCCTCATTCCCCCGGCGTCGTCCGGGGAGAGCGTCCACGTGAGCTCGATCTTGTCACCGGCGTCGTCGTTGTCGACGAGGTCGACGGCGGTGAGGTCCGTCGCGGGCGCGGGCGGAAGAATGTCGGGAATCGTGTCGGGTGGCGCGAGCCCGGTCTCGATGGGAACGGGGTCGTCCTGAGCGGACGCCCAGCCGCACGAGAGGGCCACAATCAGTACGGAGAGAACTGCGAGAGATGCTCTCATCATCGAACCGCGCATCAGTGACGAAGATCTGCCGCCCGGCGGGCGGAGTGACACTAGATCAGGTGCAGCCAGTCCGTGAGGAGGAAGCTCACCCTGCCGATGAGGAGCGAGATCCTCGACATCACCGTGTAGCCGAACGACGCTCCGAACCCGACCATGAGGAAGATGATGCCAATCCGGGCAAGCCCGCCCAGGAGCCCCGCATGCCTCATGGAGAAGAAGAAGTACGCCAAGGTCCCCAGGAGTCCGACGACGAGCAGGATGTTCGTCATCGACACGACGCCCTGGGCCGAGAGCGCTGACAGCACCACGTAACCGCCGTACCCGGCGACGGCTGACAGAACGACCGCACCGATCGACATGGCGATGCCGCGGGCGACGATGTGCCGCTTCACGAGCAGGAAGTACGTCAGCACCACAAAGATGGCGAACCCGAGCGCGGCGTTCGTCGCGGCCGCGAACGGATCGGGCACGCCCGCCAGGGGTGACGAAGCGGCCTGCATCTGATCGATGACGCGCGCCTGCATCACCGGCGAGATGCCGAGACCCGCGTAGCCTCCGACGTAGATCCCGAGCGGCCACCGGCCCACCCACGCGATCTTGGGAAAGAAACGCGTGTAGAGCAGGAGGCCCAGGAGACCGGGGATGAGCGCCATCCACCACTCGGTGCCGCCGAACGCGACGGCCTCGCCTCCGAGCTCGAGCTGGAAGACCGGCCGCACGACATTCGGGTCGATGAAGTTGAAGTAGTAGATCACGAGGTAGTAGCCGGCCGACACGCCGACGACGAGGTGCTCGGCGAATTTGTAGAACGGGTTGTCCTTGTACAGGAAGCTGTAGACGCACAGCGTCAGGAGCGCCCCGACTGTCGTCCAGATGAAGGTGAGCGTCATTTCCGCCTCCGCGAGGTCGGGCCCTCAGGCCGCCGGGCTCGAGCGCCCGCCGTCCGTCCCTACGTCCCTTCGCCCGCCAGCTTCCTCTGTCTCCTCGTCATGAAGTACGCGAGGTTCCCGAGGATGATCAGGATGATGATGATGAGATGGATCACGGACTGCGAGTCCATGCCCCGCACGCCGGAGCCGTGCTGTCCGATTAGCTCTTCGTACTCGGCCGCGCCGCGCATCCCGCCCAGGAGTCCGACGAGCTGCCCGGAGTCGAGGTATGGATAGAGGTCGGTCGCCATGACCGCCGTCACGCCGCCGCCGACCCTCTGTCCGTAAGGCTGGTGCGCGTAGTAGACCCACGCCTCCGACGCGGACCACCCGGCCAGGGAGATGAGGAGCGGGATGTCGTCGTAGTTCCGGATCCCCTCCATCATGGGGATTTCGGTGAGAGGCGTCCCGTAGGCGTCCTCCGGGAAGACGTTCGAGATGTTAACGCCGAGACCCAGGATGACCGCCGAGGTGCCGGGCTGAAACCCGAGGAAGCAGAAGTCCTCGCCGTACTCGGCCCCCTCCTCCTCCGCCGCCGCGAGGATCGCGCTCTCGGCCATCCCGTAGCCCGCGGGGTGGAGTGTCATCACGATGACCCGGGCGTCCTGCCGGAAGACGTGACGTAGGATAGCCGTCGACATCGGCTCGAGCTCGGGTGAGGTCGCCGGCGTATAGTCGATCGAGAGGAGGAGCGGCGGACCTCCCAACTCGAGCTCTTCGACCGCGTCGTAGAGGCGTTGCACCGGCGGCGTCACGACGACGGGCAGACCGAGCGGCAGGAAGAACGGGACGACCACCGCGATCGCGATCGCGAGGAAGATCCAACGCCGGTCGATCCTGAGGAATTTCTCGAAGAACTCCGTCACCGATGCCATCGATGCCTCCGGGCGCGGCCGTCCACGCCCCTCACGGTACTCGGACTAGTCGCCGCCGCCCATCCATGCGCGCTCGATGCCGAGCATGATCTTGAGGGCCGTCGCCATCATGCCGAGGCCGACGCCGATCATGATGCCCCGCTTCGCGGCGAGGTTGGGCACTTCGAGGATCCACCTCGTCGCCTCGGGGATCCTCGCCGAGATCATGTCGCCGATTGGCACTCGACCGAGCATCACGATCGCTGCCGCGACGAGCAGCAGCGTCGCCTCGAGCGTCCTCGCGCGGAACGCGCGGAAGGCGGCCGAGGCGATGTAGAACGCCAGGAGCGAGAACATCGTCGCTTCGATCGGGACCTGGACGTACAGGAACATCCGGTTGAAGGGCGATCCGGGCGCGTGGTGCGATGGGTGGAAGAAGCCGAGACCGATCATGAGGAAGAGCCCGACGAACATCACGATGCTAAACCCGCGATCGGGCGCCCGGTCCCTCACCTTGTGGTAGTGCACCCTGATGAGACTCACGGTTCCGAGGAGGAACGCGAACGCGAGGAGCGTCTGCAGCCAGAGGAGCAGGCGCTCGTAGGCCGCCGCCACGTTGTGGTGCGGAATGAAGTACTGCACCGCCATGAAGAGACCAGCGATGAAGCAGAGTGTCAGCGGTACTCTTCGACGCATCCTGAATCCCTCGGATCTTCGGCTCGCCCGCGCCGATGCGCGGGTCTCCGTGCGGTGCCTACTGCGTTTCGAGAAACGGCGTCATGAAATCGTACTGAATCACGCCCACCGAAGCGAGCGTGGCGACCACGGTCGTGATGATGATGGTGATCGCGATGAGCATCTTGAGCGTGTCCTGCCCCTTGAGACCGCCTAGGAGGACGGGCTCGCGCGACAGGTAGGCGCTCGCGGCGTAGAGCTCCTCGCCGATGAGCGTGTAGTCGCAGGACGTAATAAAGAACGGGAGCTGGGTCACCGCATCGGTGCCTGCGATCTGGATCGAGCCGACCGACGCACCCGTCTCGGCGAGAACCAGCGACTCGGCGTAGAACATGCCCATGTAGAGGATCGTCGCGGGGCGCTGCCGGACCATGATGCCGTTCACGCCCGCCACGTAGGCGAACTGGCTCCTCGTGAGATAGAAGACGTCGTCCTCGTTGTACGACTCAGGCCTGCCGACCTTGGCGTACGCCTCCTTGACGACCTCCTGCTCGACGGCCATAACGATCGGGTCGGCACACGGGACGATGAGCCGGGTGTTGTACTCGGCGGTCTTCTTCGCAACCTCGCCCAGGATGTTGATCGCGGCGATGGTCGCGACGTCCGAAACCGTCGAGAGGCCCGAGATGTAGAGGATGGGCTTCCCCATCTCAGTGGCGCGGCCGACGGCGTTGTCGACCTCGTCGAGACCCGCGAGGCGTCTGATGAAGAGGTCCTTGCCCCGGCGGGCCGCGGTCACGAAGTAGATGATCGCCGCAACGAAGATGATGACGGCGATCATGACGTTGACGCGATCTCGGTTGAACCAGGCGGGAAGCGCCACGGCGGGCTCCGACGTGGCCGAGAACGACTCGGCTCCTGTCTCGTCAGTCGCCGAGACGCGGTAGTAGGTCGGCGCATTCTCCGGAGCGCCGCCGTCCCGGTACTCCGCGTTGCCGGGCCACGCCCTGCCGGCGAAGACGAATCCGGTCTCCGGGTGGGCCGAGCGGTAGACTCGATACGAGGTGACCCTCCCGGTCTCTTCACCGTCGGAGAGTTCCCAAGTGACGTTGATGGAGTACCCTCGGTCGTTCGGGGTGTCCGTGGCCGTGACGGCGGTCGGGGGCCCGAGAGGCGGAAGGCTATCGGCGGGGACCGCTTCGGTCTCCTCCTGCGCGAGCGCGGCGGCCGGGCAAACGAAAAGGGCCGCGACCGACACCACGCCGGCAACAAGCCCCATCACTGCGCGCGCCGTGCTCGAGCGCCCTCTGTGACCCCTCATTCAGTTCCCCCTTCGCCGCCCCCGAGTAGAGGGGGCGCATCGCCCCCTTCAGGACAGTCCGGAAAGTGAAGAAAACGCTACCAGACCGTTCCGGGCCTGTCAAGCCAAATGTCCCGACGCGCCCCGCGAGCCGTCGCGCCTAGGTCCGGCGCGGCCGAATCCTCAGATTCGTTTGGCTTCCTAGTGCTCGATCATCTCGACGTTGGCACGGGGCAGGAGCGCCTCCGAGCCGTCTTCGAACCTGACTTCGAGCACCCTGACCATCGACTCCGACTCCATCTTCTGGAGCTCGTTCGGAAGCTGCGTGACCTCGCCGAGCCTTCCGAAGTAGGGCTCGCGGATGACGCGGATCGAGCTGCCGATCTCGAGGCCCGTCGCCTCGCCCACCGCCTCTTCCTGGAGCTTGTCCCGCTCCTCGACGATCGGTATGACGATCTCGGGCCGGATGACGCCCGCCCGGATCTGCGTCGCCCCGTTGACGGACGCCTTCCTTCCTTCGCGCTTCTTGAGGAGGTCGAACGTCCCGTGGGCCATGGCGATCTCGCCGAAGCCCTCGGTGAGAACGAGCGTGGTCGTCACGTCCTCGTGTCCGGTGATCGCCACCCCGAGGTCCTTCCCCAGGAGGCGCTTGAGATCCGGATCGTCGAATCCCCCGACGACGACGCCCGCCGCCCCGACCTGCATCGCCTTCTGGAGCCCGTCCCACGTGACGTGCGAGCCGCCGATGACGATCTGGTCCTTCATCGAGTCGTCGAACCTGGACGCGTCGAGAACCTCTCCCGCGTTGGCGACCGCGACCTTGATCTCCCCGGTCCTCTCGCCGCCGACGCCGAAGATGCCCTGGATGAACGTCCCGACCGTCTCGATCGCGACCCCCTCCTCCTCCATCACCTCGACGACCTGGCCGTCGACGTAGGCGTCGATCTGGATCGGGGTCGGGGGCTCCCGCAGGATGACCTGTCCAGTGACCGTCGAGATGTTCTCGAGGGAACCGTCGCACGGCGACGGGACGTTCGACTTGAACAGGCCGAAGAACCCCTTCGTCGTCGCGATGGGCTCGCCCTTCTCGATTGCGTCACCTTCCTTCTTGACCATGACGGTCGGGAGGTCCTCCGGTGGAAGCCCCAGCTTGCTCGCGACGTTCACGAGCTGGACGTTCCCGGGGAGATGGGTCCTCGCCACGACCGTGTCCGAGGTCACCACGTCACCCTTCGCGACGAGGACCTCGCCCTTGATGGGGAGCCGGCGCTCCTTCCTGAGCACCGTGAGCTCCGCGACCCTCAGGCCTGGTGTGTATGCGTGTGCCATCGTTCTGCTCCTGAAATCGGTTCGTTTCAAGCGGGCGGCTCGCGCGGCCCGGCTACGCCACGGGGTAGGCGTCGAACGCCTTCGCCCACTTGTCGAGCTTCGCGACCCTCTGCTGCTCGTCGGTCGGGAGCACGAAAGGCCTCCCCCTCGTGTCGACGACGACGCCGACGACACCTCCGCCGAGCGTGGCCTCGAGGACCTTCCCCTGCCCCGCGCCCGCGTCGAAGCCGCGCGCAGGTGTGATCTTGATGCCGACGGTCTCCCCTACTCCGAGCGGGTAGACCTTCATCTCGCCGAAGGGGATGTCCTCGTCGATTGCCGTGCCGTCCGGGAAGGTCGCCTCGAGCTTGATGCAAGGCTTCCCTTCCTGCGCCGTCCCGACGGGCGCCACGAGCGTGCCGAGGTGGATCAGGCAGTCCTTCTCGAAGACCTCGGTCGCCGCCTTTTCGTGCACCTCCGCGAGTACGCCCAGCTGCGGCATCATGAAGATCGAGTCGACCGCGAGCCTCGTGATGCCCTCCGGCAGGAAGCCGTCGACGAGCATCATCGCGGCCTGCTGCCTGCGCGGGGCGTGCGAGAGAACACCGCCCGAACCGACCAGGAGATCGAGGTCCATCATGTTGACGAGGGTCTCTCCCGACGCCGACTGGCTGAACGCGTCGGAGATCGTCCGCTCCTGCTGGACGCCCTTGAGACCGACCGCGAACGACTTGTGCTGCTCGAACGCCAGGCGAAGCGCCTCGCGCGCGATCGCCTGCTCGAGCTTGAGGTCGTCGAGCGCCTGAGGCACAGTCGTCGGCCGGATCATCTTGTTCTTGATTCGGTTCCTGACCCCAAGCTCCGGGAGCTCGAACGGGACCCAGCGCATGACGTTCTCGATGCCCGCCTCTGCCAGCACGTTCGAGACCGAGTAGCTCATGCCGAGGTTCGCCGAGACCGTGCGGTTGAACGTGTCCTGGAAGACCGAGAAGACGTCGGTCGTGGCGCCGCCAATGTCGACGCCCACGACCTCGATGTCCTGCCGCTTGGCGATCGTCTCGATGATCGACCCGACGGCGCCCGGTGTGGGCATGATCGGGGCGTCGGTCCATCCCATCAGCTTGTTGTACCCCGGCGCCTGGGCCATCACGTGTTCCATGAAGAGGTCATGGATCTTGTCCCTGGCGGGCCCCAGGTTCTCCCTCTCGAGAACCGGGCGGAGGTTGTCGACCATCTCGAGGGCCGTCTTGTCTCCAAGGAGGTTCTCGACCTCGCCGCGCGCGTCGGTGTTGCCGGCGTAGATGATCGGGAGGTTGTAGCCGATCCCCAGGCGCGGCTTCGGGTCGGCCGCTGAGATGACCTGTCCGAGCTCGACCACGTGTGTGATCGTGCCGCCGTCGATCCCGCCCGAGAGGAGGATCATGTCGGGCCTCAGGTGACGGATCCGCTCGATCTTCTCGTGCGCGAGCCTGCCGTCGTTCGACGCCAGCGCGTCCATCACGATCGCCCCGGCGCCAAGCGCCGCGCGCTCAGCGCTCTCGGCGGTCATGCTCATGACGACTCCGGCCACCATCATCTGGAGTCCGCCGCCCGCGCTCGAGGTCGAGAGGTAGAGATCGACCCCGCGCTCGCCGTCGTTCGGGTGGATGATCTTCTCGCCGTCGAGGACCTCGTGACCCGAGAGCTCCTCCACCTCCCTGATCGCGTTCAGCACACCCCGCGTCACGTCCTCGAACGGCGCCTCGACCGTCGTCGGGGCTTCGCCCCTCACGATCAGCCGGTACTCTCCATCGACAAGCTTGATCAGGATCGCCTTCGTCGTCGTGCTACCGCAGTCGGTCGCGACGATGGCCCTGACCTTCGCGTTCTCACTCATCCGGAACCTTCCTTCAGTCTCTTCGCGGCGAGCTTCTCTTCCTTCCGCTTCCTCTTCCCCTCACGCTCCGCCTTCCGTCTCTCTGCTTCCAGCTCCTCTATCTTACACAGGAGGTACTCGATGTTCTCCCGGTCCTCGAGGACCTCGACGATCTCGTCGTAGCTCTTGAAGCTGAAGATCGACTGGACGATCGGCTGGAAGAAGATGAGGGCCTGGTTGCCGAGAAACGACAGCGGCTTCGACGACTCGAGGAACATAATCGCGGGTGCCGTCATCCGCCAGTCGACAACCTTCGCCGCGAAGCGGTCCATCGCCTCACGGTGCTCCTCGCGCTTCTCCTCCGCCCTCTCGTGGTCCTTCATCGCCCACATCGTCTTCCCTCTCGCCCGCCTGCCCCATCATCATCTCGACGAACGCCACCACCTCGTCGCGGTTCCCGTGGAACTGAAGGGAGAACCCGCGGAACTTCTCCAGCCGCGACCTCACGACGAAGGGAGACAGGAGGAGTCCGCCGGGATCGACGTAGTAGCTCCGGAACTCCGTCCAGGCCTTCTCCTTCTTCGACACGAGCCCCTTCGCAGCGACCTTCTCCCGCGTGAGCGTGAAGGTCGCCGGCAGGAAGAAGCTCGCCACCTGTCCCCACACGAGGAGCACCGCGACGACGGTGAAGAGCCCCGTGTGGAAGATGCTCTGGAGCGTCCACGCGACGAGGGCGATGAACACCACCGCGAGGGCGGCCCGGCCGGGGCTCAGGAGCATCGGCCACGCCCGCCAGGTCAGGCTCTCCGCCCGATCGACTCGCTCTGCGTTCGTCGTCACTCCTCCCGGTCGCCGTCCCAGGAGCAGACGTCGAGCTCCCGGGCCGCGCACGCCTCGTCCATGCGCCCCACCGGTGTCGAGGTCGGCGCCCCGGTAACGAGCTCGGGCGTCTCCTCGCTCTCGCGCGCGATCGCGATCATCGCCTCGGCGAAACGATCGAGCGATTCCCTGCTCTCGGTCTCGGTCGGCTCGATCATGAGGGCCTCCTTGACGATGAGCGGGAAGTAGATCGTCGGCGCGTGGACCCCGTAGTCGAGGAGCCTCTTCGCGATGTCGAGCGCGCGGACCCCGTGCTCCTCCTTCTGTCTCGTCGCGGACAGCACGAACTCGTGCTGGCAGTACCCCTTGTACGGCAGCTCGTAGTGAGGCTCGAGGAGCGCCTGGAGGTAGTTCGCGTTCAGGACCGCGTTCTCGGCGACCCTCCTGAGTCCTTCCGGGCCGAGCGTCAGGATGTACGCGTAGGCCTTCGCCATCACCAGGAAGTTGCCGTAGACCGCGTGGACCTTGCCGATCGACTTCGGCCGGTCGTAGTCCATGAAGTACTCGTAGCCCTCGGCCTTCGCTTCGTCTCGCGACGCGAGAGGGTACGGCAGGTACTTCGTGAGGTGGGCCTTCACGCCGACCGGCCCCGACCCGGGCCCGCCGCCGCCGTGAGGCGCCGAGAACGTCTTGTGCAAATTGAAGTGCATGATGTCGAAGCCGGCATCGCCCGACCGCGCGATCCCGAGGGATGCGTTCAGGTTGGCGCCGTCCAGGTAGGCCAGCGCGCCCGCTTCGTGGACGACGTCGATGATCTCCTGAATGCGTGTCTCGAAGACGCCGAGCGTGTTCGGGTTCGTGATCATGACGGCCGCGGTGTCGCCGTCGACCTCGCGCCGGAGCTCGTCGACGTCGATGCGGCCGTCGGGCCCCGATGCGACCTCCATCGTGCAGTACCCGGCGAGCGCGACGCTCGCGGGGTTCGTGCCGTGTGCCGAGTCCGGGACGATGACGGTCTTTCTCTGGTCCCCACGGTCGGCGTGGTACGCGCGCACCATGAGCATGCCCACGAGCTCGCCGGACGCGCCCGCCGGCGGCTGGAGGCTCACGGCGTCCATTCCTGAGATCTCGGCGAGAAACCGCCCCAGGTGGTACATCATCGCGATGGCGCCCTGCGCGTACTCGCCCTCGACCTCGGGGTGGACGCCCGCGAGGCCCTCGAGCGCCGCGACGTCCTCGTTCACCCGCGGGTTGTACTTCATCGTGCACGACCCGAGGGGGTAGATTGCCCTGTCGACGTGGTGGTTCTTCTCGGCGAGCCGCGCGAAGTGGCGCACCACCTCGGGCTCGGTCAGCTCCGGAAGAGCCGGCGGCTCGGCGCGTAGCTGGTCGGCGCCCCACGCGGCCGCCGGATCGACCTCGGGAACGTCGAGTGGCGGAAGACGGTAGCCCCGCCTCCCCGGCCGGGAGAGCTCGAAGACCGTGGGCTCGCGGACGGAGGCCTGAGGGCTCGCTCCCCGGCCCGCTCGCTTCTCCCTGTCGGTCGCGGTGTTCAGGATTGCCCCCCCGTCGAGAGTATCGCCTCGAGACCCGAGGCGAGCGAATCGATGTCGTCCCTCGTGTGCCGCTCGGAGACCGTCACGAGCAGGCAATTGTCCATGCCGTCGTAGTAGCAGCTGCACTTGAGGCCCGGCCAGATCCCGATCTTCGAGAGCTCGCACTTCACCCACGACGCGTCCGCCGGAAGCTCGACCACGAACTCTCGGAAGAACGGCCGCGCAAACCTGAGCGAGACCCCGGGGACGCCAGCGAGGGCGTCGGCGGCATAGCGGGCCTTCGACCCGAGCTGCATGGCCAGCTCGCGGAGGCCGTCCTTCCCAAGGAGGGAGAGGTAGACCGTGGCCCCGAGCGCCACGAGTCCTTCGTTCGTGCAGATGTTCGAGGTCGCCTTCTCGCGGCGGATGTGCTGCTCGCGCGTCTGGAGCGTCATCACGTACCCGCGGCGCCCGTCGCAGTCGTCGGCTCCCCCGATGATGCGCCCGGGGAGTCTGCGAAGGTGCCTCTCGGTGGTCGCCATGAAGCCGAGAAGCGGCCCCCCGAACGCCACGGGCGACCCCAGGCACTGCCCTTCCCCAACCGCGATCTCCGCCCCGTACTCGGCGGGGGACTTGAGGACGGCCAGGGACACCGGGTCGACCGAGGCGATCAGGAGCGCCTCCGACTCGCCGACCAGCCGTCCGATCTCGTCCACGGGCTCGAGGAGCCCGAAGAAGTTCGGGTGCTGGACCACGACCGCGGCAGCGCCCGGGAGCCCCTCCCTGAGCGCCTCGAGATCGGTTGCGCCCCCGTCGGTCGGGAGCTCCACGATCTCGATCTCGCTCGACCCGAGGTAGGTCTTCGTGACTGCGCGGAGGGCCGGGTTCGTCGTCGCCGAGACGAGGATCTTCTTCTTCCTCTTGATGCCGGCCGCCATGAGACACGCCTCCGCCGCAGCGGATGCGCCGTCGTACATCGACGCGTTCGCTGCCGGGAGACCGGTGAGTCTCGCGACGAGCGACTGGAACTCGTAGATCGACTGGAGCGTGCCTTGGCTGGCCTCGGCCTGGTACGGGGTGTACGCCGTGAAGAACTGCGGCATGCCCGTCACGTGCCCGACCGCCGCGGGCGTGACGCAGTCGTAGACGCCGCCCCCGAGGAAGGAGACCACGCCCTCCCCCGTCCGGTTCATGGCCGCCAGCTTCCGCATGTGGCGGACGAGCTCGAGCTCGGCGAGCGGGCCAGGTATGTCGATGCGCTCGTCGGCGCGCAGGTCGGCCGGTACGTCGGCGAAGAGCTCGTCGATCGACGAAGCTCCGATCGCGGCGAGCATCTCCTCGCGGTCACGCTCTGTGTTCGGAACGTAGGGCAAAGCCCGCCTTCCCTATCCCTTCGTGTGAGCCTCGTACTGCTCCGCCGTCATGAGGCCCGAGACGTCGGCGTCCGGGGCGATCTTCATCTTGAGGATCCAGCCCTCGCCCTCGGCGTTCTTGTTGAGGATCGCGGGATCCGCGTCGAGCGCCGTGTTCACGTCGGTGACTTCGCCGGCGACCGGCGCGTAGAGCTCGCTCACGCTCTTGACCGACTCGATCGTGGTCAGGACGTCGCCCGGGGCCAGCACCTGGCCGACGGCAGGCAGCTCGACGAACACGATGTCACCGAGTTCGCCCTGCGCGTAGTCGGTGAGGCCGAGCGTGGCCTCTTCGCCTTCGATCTTCAGCCACTCGTGCGTCTCGCTGTACTTGAGACCTTCGCTCATCCAGAACCTCGCTCTCGTCTGCCGGAGCAGCTCCTCCGGACCCCGCTGCCGTTCCTCGAGGGGCGAACGACGCCCCGTCTTCCGCCTTCGCTCTCGCTACTTCCTGCGGCGCACGCTCCCGTCGCGGTAGAAGGGAGGCTTCACCCTCCTCGCCGGGACGGTCCGGCCCCGCATCTCGATCTCGAGTTCGTCGCCGGCTACGACGCTCACGTAACCCAGCCCGATGCCCTTCTCGAGGCTCGGCGAGTACGTACCGCTCGTCACGGCCCCGACCTCCTCGCCGCCGGCCAGGATGCGCTGGCCGGTCCTCGGGACACCTCGCCCCTCGAGCTCGAAGCCAGTCAGGCGCTCAGCAGAACCTTCTTCCGCGCGGGCGACGATCGCCTCGCGTCCGATGAAGTCGCCCTTGTCCTTCTTGACGACCCACGAGAGACCGGCCTCGACCGGCGTCCGGGTCGCGTCGATGTCCTGTCCGTAGAGGTGGTAGCCCATCTCGAGGCGCAGGGTGTCCCGCGCCCCGAGCCCGATCGGCTCGACCCCCCACTCGGATCCCGCGCTCAGGAGCGCGTCCCAGACACGAGGCGCCAGTTCGTTCGCGCAGTAGATCTCGAATCCGTCCTCGCCCGTGTACCCCGTTCGCGACACGAGCGTCTTCGCGCCGAGGATGTCGAGCCGGACCGCCCGGTAGAAGCCGACCGCGGAGAGATCGGCCTCGACGATCCTGCCGAGGACGTCCTCCGACTTCGGACCCTGAATCGCAACAAGCTGCGTGTGGTCCGAGTGGTCCTCCAGCACGACGTCGCCGGAGATGTTCGACCTGATCCAGTCCAGGTCTTTCTCGCAGTTCGACGCGTTCACGACCAGCATGTAGCGTTCGGGCAATCTGTAGACGAGCACGTCGTCGACGATCCCGCCGTCCTCGTAGCACATGATCGTGTACTGGACCCGGCCTTCCTTGAGCGACTCAGCGCGGTTCGTCGTCAGCCGTTCGACCGCCGCGAGCGCGTCGGGCCCCCGGAGGACGAGCTGGCCCATGTGCGAGACGTCGAAGATCCCGACGGTCTGCCTCACGCGGTCGACCTCGGCGACGATGCCCCTGTAAGACATCGGCATCGCCCAGCCGAAGAAGTCCACCATCTTCGCTCCGGCCGCGACGTGCCGCTCGTAGAGCGCCGTCCTTCTCTCCGCGGTGGCCGTCGGGATCACCTTCCTCTCCTGCTGTTGCTCGGGCACCCGTCCGCGGGCAGACCCTGACGACCGCCCCGGGACGTGCTCCTGCGGATGCGCCCCCGTGAGGCGTCCGAAGATATCCACCGATACTAGGCCCCGGAAAACCCCTGGTCAAGGCGATTCTCGGGCCGCACAGGCAGCTCTGCCCCCTCTCACACGGGATCGGGGCCCTGCGGCTTTCCAGCCGCAGGACCCCGTGAACTGAATCGCGACCGGCTTCACACCGCCCGCCTCTTCGGGGGCACCGTTCACACCTGCTCGCCTGCTCGTCCGAGAAGGTAGTACGCCCCCGTACACAGTACCTCTCGCGCTCCTGCGAACCACGGAGCGCCGAAACAGACCGTCGGCAGGCCGTAGCGGAGCTCGAACGAAGGGCGGAGGAGGTAGAGCGTCCGGGCCTCGATCCGCATGTCGTTCACAGCCGCGAGGCGTTCAAATCCGCCTACCGTCACGCGCGTCTGGGCAATGTGGCGAAGGCCGGGGTGCCAGTGGACGTAGGGCACGTATCTCAGACGCGACCCCCTGAGTTCGGCCTGCTGGTGGGCCCCGAACGCGGAGTAGTACGGTGGGAATGTCACGAACAGGTGTGCCCGGCCACGCATCGAGGTCCGGACGTGCTGCATAAGCTTCGCCTTGTCCCCTATGTGTTCGATGACGTCGCGCAGGAGGACGAGATCGAAGCCGCCGGCGAGTGACGACGCTACCTCCGGGGAGAGGATGTCCGCTTTCCGGAACTCGAGGTTCTGCGATCCCCTCCAATCGAAGTCGCCGGCGTCGATGCCGACGCACCGGTCGGCATGCTCCGCGAACGCGGCGGTGGCGCCGCCGTCCCCGCATCCGACGTCCAGCACCGCCGCGCCCCCGAGGTCCACGCCGTGGTCGTTCAGGAACGGGATGAGGTAGCGGAGCGCGAGCTCGCGCTGGTAGTGCGCGTAGTACTCGCCCCACGTGTCGAAGTCGCGCCGTCGAATACGGCGGCCCGACCTCTTCTGCCATAACACTGAGATATCCCCCTGGTCGCGCCGGCAGGCGCGGAGTCACACCACAAGGCACCGGCGAGGATTGCCTTCGCACGTGCCGGCCTTGACGATCTGCGCCCTGGCGTCACGTGGGGCTCCAGGCGCGCCCCCACGGATGCGCCGATGAGGCGTCGGAAGGGGCCCGCTGACACTAGGGACGCGGCACGGCCTGGTCAAGGCGTTTCTGGGACGGTGTGTGCACCGCGCGCGTACGTCACGACCCGCCCAGCCGCGTGCGGAAGCGAGCGGGCGCGGCGGGGCCGTGGAGACCGGCGTCGCCTCATCGCCCGCTCGGGACACCTTCCTCCACGACTGCGTACTTGCCGTCGAGTCGACTGCGATCCTGCGGTGTGTTGATGTTCAGGAAGGAGGCCCCCTGAGGGTCGAACCGGGCGATCTCCTCGGGACCGACCATCTTCACCGCGACGTGCTGAAGAAGATCGGCCACCTTCAGACGGCCGTCAGAGAGTTGCCGCTCCATGGGATGAACGCACCCTCTCGAGTAGACGGCGCAGAGGGTCTGGAGCGTGTTCTCGCTGCAGGGGATGACGAGATCGAAGCCGTCGATCTCCTCCGACATGAAGCGGACAAGGTCGGGATTCACGAAGGGCATGTCGCACGCGGCGACAAAGCAGCTAGGCGTCGCCGCCGCGAGCAGGGCCGTGTGGATGCCCCCCAGCGGGCCGCGGTTCGGCAGGAGGTCCTTCTCCACTCGGACCGAGAAGTCCGTGTAGCGGTCGGGCGAGTTGGTGACGATGATGACGTCCTCGAACAGAGGAACAAGCCGATCGAGAACACTCTGGATCAGGGGCCTGCCGGAGAAGGGAACGAAGGATTTGTCCTCGCCCATCCTCCTGCTCTTGCCGCCAGCCAGGATGACACCGGTGACGTTCTCGATCGGTTGCACCGTCATACCGTCCATACCCTCGGGAACCCACAATGGTCGGGCGGCCGCGCCGCTACTCGCTCACTTCGGCCGCCAAAGCACTCTCCTGCATCCGTTCTCTCACGGCGAACTTCGAGAAGAGCACCCCGAGTTCGTAAAGGAGAATGAGCGGCCCAGCCATCATGCACTGAGTGATCACGTCCGGGGGCGTCAGCGCCGCGGCTGCGACAAAGACGAGCACCACCGCGTGCTTCCTCTTCCGGATGAGGAACTCCGGCGTGACCACACGTATCTTCGTAAGGAAGAGCATCACCAGAGGAAGCTCGAATATGGCGCCGAAGGAGACCAGTAGCGTCCCGACAAAGGAGACGTACTTCCCGATGCTGATCATCGGGATGAGGGTGTCGGTCTGGAAGCCGAGGAGAAAGCGGACACCGATCGGCACGATCACGAAGTACGCGAAGCTGACTCCGACCCCGAAGAAGAGAAGGGACAGCGGAGCGCAAACGATCGCGTACTTCATCTCCCGCGGCCTCAGCGCCGCAGACACGAACCTCCACGCCTGGTACAGCACGACAGGCGAGGAGAGAAGGAGCCCTCCGTAGAAGGCGACCTTGATGTTCGTGACGAACGCTTCCTGAGGAGCCAGGAACACGAGTTCCCCGACCGGCCTGGTCAGGTGGGCGACGATCGGCTCGACGAAGCTGTAAAGCAGACCAGCGCCCACGATCACGGCGATCACGGACTTCAGCACCCTGCCCCTGAGCTCATCCAAGTGCTCGACGAGACTGAGCTTTTTGTCCACGGTGCGGCCTCGCCTACGTGACGTCCGAGTTCTCGCCGGTTGCCTCCTCGACGCTGTCCCTGATCTCCTTCCCAGCGTTCTTGAACTCCTTGATCGACTTGCCCATCGCCTTGGCGATCTCGGGCAGCTTCTTCCCTCCGAAGAGCAGGAGGACAATCAGCAGCACGAGGCTCAGCTCGCCGACTCCGAATCTGAACATGTCTCCTCACCTCCCTCTGTCCGCATCCTCAGGGGGTCGGTCGCCGCAGCAGTAGCGAGTCGCACCACTACGACCGCCGCCCCCAGCACGGCTCCGTACCATACTTCCCCGGGGATCGTGTCTCTCACGACCCCCCGGGGGTCCTCACCTCTTCGATCGACTCCTCCACCGCGTCGGCGTCCGCGAGGACGAACTCCCTCGTGAGGACGGCCATCTCGCGGTACAAGCTGGTTCGTGCGTTCGCCGCGACCCTCTCCGAGAACTCCGACACCCACTGCGCCAGATGATCGCGCAGGAACCGTCTCTCGATCTCGAGGTAGCCCGTCGCGGTGTCGGTATCCTCATGCTCCCAGGCGCGGCCCTCCGCCTCCGTCAGCTTCTCCATGAACTCAAGCTGGATGCTGATATGGTCGGGGGCGTCCCGGTAGTCCGGCGCGTAGTCCAGGCCGGACGCCTGGATCAGGTTCCGCACCTCACCGCCCGCATCCCGCCCCCGGGGGTCCTCTTCGCTCCGGTAGGCGGACTCATACGGGTAGATGTGCTTCCCGGGACCCAGGAAGAGACGCGTGTACTCGACCGCGAGTTCCTCGACGAGCGCCTCGGTGGACCTCTCGCGGAAGTACTCGCCGAGGTCGATACCGATCCCCTCGAGGGTCGCGAGGAATGCCGGCTCCATGAAGCTCTTCAGGAACCTGGCGTCCGGCTCGTGGTAGTACACGTGCGCCAGAAGGCCGTAGATGCGGCTGCGTTCCTCTGCTCCTGTTTTCATGACTCCCTCTAAGCCTTCGTCACCTGGACGACGGTGTCATTGAACCGGAGCTGCCCGGCAACCGGGTCCGGCGCGTTCGGGATGATCCAGTTCGGATGCACGCCGACCTCGCTCCACCACTTGTTGTGGCAGTCCGGCACGCATTCGTGGCCGGTCGCGGCCTTGTTGCCCGACGCGAACTCCCCGTACTCGAAGTGCCCCAGGTGGTGGGAGATGGCGATGACCTGCGGGTGCACCGCGTCCGTTACCCGTGCCGTGGTCACGATCTCCCCGATCGGAGATGTGACCCTGATCCGGTCGCCGTCTGCGATGCCCTTCTTGGCCGCGGTCGCCGGGTTGATCCACGCGGGATTGCTGTGGTAGATCTCCGTCAGCCACTTGCAGTTCTGACTCCGCGTGTGGATCTGGACGTTGACCTTGTAGGTCGTGAGGATCAGGTCGTCCGCCCCCATAGCTTCGTGCTCCGGAATCGCCATGAAGGTGGGAAGAGCGCTGAAGCCCTTCTTCGCCATGAAGTCGGAGGAGATCTCGAAGAAGCCCGACTTGTTCAGCTTGTCCGGCTTGAAGCCCGCGTAGACTTTGTCGCCGATCTTCTGGCCGACGTAGCCCTTGTAGGCGTACTTCATGGCCGTGTAGCCCTTCTCCTCGGCCTCTTCCTTGGTCTTCGCCTTCGACTTCGTCCAGTCCCAATAGACCCCGGTCGCCTCGTCGAAGAGGATCTTCTCCCCGGTGTAGTCCTCCGGCGTGAGCTCCTTCGCGTAGGCCTTGTACTTGGGCTTGGCGTCGGCGTCGTGCCACACGCCGTGACTGGTCATGTACCCGAAGTCGAGACCCGACTTCTCGCAGGACTGGCGGATGAAGTCCTCGGCGGACTCGAAACCGAGCTCGAGACCGAGCCTGGTAGCCAGCTCGCAGCAGACGTCCTGGAACTGCCTCGTGGCCCCGGGAGCGGGAAGCACCGGCTGCCGAATGTAGAACTCGGGGATCATGTCGTACGAGACCATGTCGTCCCAGGACCACCTCTCCAGGTACGTGACGTCCGGCAGGATGATGTCCGCGAGCGCCGACGACTCGGTGTAGAAGGGGTTGATCGACACGTGGTACGGGATGAGGCTCTCGTCCTTCAGGATGTCGATGTTCTCCTGAACGTCGCCGTTGGCATAGACCGGCTCGTAGCAGTAGGTCATGTATACGTCCGGTCGCCCGTGCGAACCCTCCTTGATCGCATCGAGCACGCGATGGCTGATGTGGTGAGTCGGCAGCGCGGCATCGCCCTCGAGGCCATCGAGGATCTTGAGCTTCGCCGTGGACCCCGACACCTTCGGGTACTTCCACTTCGCGCCGACTCCCCTGCAGGTCCCGCCCCTGACGTCGATGTATCCGAGGATGGCGTCGAGCATCTTGGCGGCGCGTTCCGTGTCTACGCCGTTGTAGTGCGCGACGGCGCCCCGGTACGAGACGAGCGTGCCCGGCTTCGCGTTCGCGTACTCGATCGCCAGGGACCTGATCTTGGACGCCGGAACGCCGCTGATCCCCTCGGCCCACTCGGGGGTGTACTGGCGCAGGTGGTCCGTCAGCTCCGCCACGCTGACGTTCGTCCAGGTATCGATGAAGTCCGCGTCGTACAGACCCTCGTCCATGACGACGTTCGCCATCGCGAGGATCACGGCCCCGTCGGTTCCGGGCTTGATGGGAATCCACTCGTCGGACTTCGCGCCCGTGTTGGAGAGACGGACATCGAAGGTGACGAGCTTCACCCCCCGGTCCGCTACCGCCCCAATCGTCCGCTGGGACAGCTGCAGATGTGAGGTGTGCGCCTCCATGATGTTGCAGCCGAAGTTGAGGATCATGTTCGCGTGCTCAACGTCGTTGACGTCGTAGTGCTTCCCCCAGGTCAGCTCCTGCGCGGTCCACTTCGCTGCCTCGCAGATCGACGTGTGGTTCCCTACCGTCCCGGTCCCGTAGGCCTTAAGGAAGGCGTCCTTGACGATCTTGCTGTCGGAGCCCTTCATCCTGCCGTAGTGGAACATGAACTTCTCGGGATGGCCCTCGTCGAGGAGCGCCTTGAGCCTCGCGGTGACCTCGTCCAGCGCCTCGTCCCACGAGACCCTCTTCCATTCCCCGTCCCCCCGCTTGCCGACACGCTTCATCGGGTAGAGGATCCGGTCGGGGTCGTAGACCTGGTTCAGGCCGGCCTGGCCCTTGGCGCAGATCTTCCCCCGGTTCCTGATCGACTCGGGGTTGCCCTCGATCTTGACCAGCTTGCCGTCCTCGACATAGCAGAGGATCGCGTCTCTGGCCACGCACTGCCAGCAGGCCGAGGGGACGATCTTCCGTTCCTTGCCGGTCACCGGGGAGAAGTCCATCCCACCGTCGACCAGCTTCAGTGTTCCGGTCAGCGCCAAGCCCTGCCCGAGGGCTCGTTCCGCCCCCGCGAGGACCGCGGCGCATGCGACTCCGAGTTTCATCAGACTGCGGCGTGTTAGTTTCACCATGATCTCCACCCGCCTATCGTTCGAGGTCTACCCAGCCTTGCATTCATCGATCAACGTCGTTCGACCACTGCGCTCGGGTCGCCGCCTCGTCATCTCGGCAGGTCTCCCTCCGGAAGCTCCTCGGTGGCGATGTAGAAGACCTGCGGGTCGGTCCCGAGCTCCGGTTTAAGGACCCGGACGGACGCCCCCCCCGCAAGCGCCGAGACGTCGCTGTTCGAGTCGTTGACGTCGCCGAAGATCCGGGCGTTTGCCGGACACGTGTTCACGCACGCGGGCGTGACACCCTGGTCGATGCGATGGACGCAGAAGTCGCACTTCTGGGCCATCTCCGAGTCCGGGTTGAGATACCTCGCGTCGTACGGGCAGGCGGCGACGCAGCGTCCGCAGCCGATGCAGTCCGCCTCGTTGATCGTGACCGCGCCGTCTTCCCGCTGGATCGTCGCCCCGGTGGGGCAGACGGGCACACAGGGCGGATTGTCACACTGGTTGCAGAGCCGGGGAAGGAACACCCTCCTGGCATCGGGGAACTGCCCGCGGTCCTCCGCCACGACCCACGATCGCCACACTCCGAGCGGAACGTCGTACTCCGCCTTGCAGGCGACCGCGCAGGCGTGACAGCCGGTGCACCGCTCGGTATCGATCACCATCGCAAGCCGCCGTCCGGCTGCCTGCTTCGCCTGTGCGAGAGCCGCGTCCTTCGGAACCGACGCGGCGGCGACCGCCAGCGCGGCCGCTCCCCCCATCTTCAGGACGTCTCGTCTCGTCAGGCCTCGGTCCTCTACCTCGACATCAGGCGCTCTGACCTTCTCTTCCTTCTTTGCCATGCGGATCCACCCCCTCTTCCGCGTAACCGCCACGGGTCGCCTCCGCCCTGCAGCGGTACTGCGACCCTGTCGCATCTGATGCACCCAGCGACGAACACCCGTCCTGCCGGGGCCGGAAGCGACCGGCCCCGGCGTCGTTCACGCTGTCCTGCCAGCCGTCGTCCAGCCGGCTAGAACTTCACCTCCAGCTGTGCGAGGAACTCGTCGTTCTCCCACTCCTGATCTGCCCGCGCGTCGCTGGAGCCGAAGTCCTCGCCGTTGATGTAGTACTCGAGCTTGAGCTTCGCGCCCTTCACCACGTCCACGATCCCTGCGACGATCACCTGGTCGCGGTCCCAGCTCAGGGGCTTGTCGAAGGACTTGTCGTTGTCGACCGTGTAGTCGCAGTACGAGGCGACGAACGTGACTCCCTGGAACCACGCCCTGTCCCCGCCGGCTTTGAAGTTATACAGGCCCTCCAGGAGCCAACTCGCCCTCTCGAGGTCGCCATCGGTGGCGGTGATGTAGGCGCCGTAGAGTCGCGCCGGGCCGAACGTGAACTTGGCGCCGCCGCCGATGCGTGTCTTGTCCGTCTTGTCGGAAACGTACCCTGGCATCGCCGCCACCAGGTACGCCACACCGAGGTCGCTCAACTCGTCGGTGTAGTAGAACCCCATCAGATCCATCTTGCCGGCGTCGCCGATGGGAGTCTTGACACCGAGGTTGACGCCGTACTCGAACGCGTGCGACGAGAGCGCGGGCAGGCTGCTGTCATCGTGGAGGACCCGCGACTTCGCCGCAGCGTCCTCCCCGACCTGCTTCGCGCCGAGCCGGTAGCCGTTGCCGACCGAGACCATCCAGTAGACGGGCTTGACGTCGGCGCCCCACGTGACGGTGTACCCGTCGTCGCGGTAGAAGGCCGACCCGAGGATCGAGTACCCCTCGGTCTTCCGGCCGTGCTGGCTCTTGAGCCATCTCTCGTAGAGCCCCGCGTCGATCCAGGAGTTCCAACCGAGCCCGGAGAACTTCGCGTGGGCCTCGTTGAGATAGGCGTTCACCGCCGTGAAGTAGAGCTGGGCGTCCAGCTCGAGGTTGTCGCCGACCTTGACCTTCGGCTGAAGGACGAACTTGTCGACGGTGAAGTACGGATCGCTGATGAGTGCGCTGTCTCCGGCCGCGACGAACTCGAACTCGAGCTCGCCCGCGAGATTGAATTCCATCCCCTTGTTGGAGAGGAATCCGCCTTCTTCGGCGTGCAACGGGGACACGCAGCACACGCCTGCGACGGAGAGAACGACGACAGCAACTCCTAGTCTGTGAAACCCTGACATGCCTCGACTCCTCGTTGAGTTAATGAGCGTGTCCTTCCGAACCAACGTGAGAGAACGGAGCGGGGACGTCGTCCTCCTTTCGCGCCCGACGGCGCTCTGATGTCCTGGTGCCTTCACTCTGATGCTAGCGCTGTCTCCGCAGAGCCGCGTGCGACTCCCACCCGGACTTCGGACAGGCTCACACAGCGGCCCGCGACTCCCTTCGATCACACCCACTGACCTTGCGGTCAATCCTCCATATACCGTCCCCCGGTTTGACGGTTCCTCCGGTGAGTACTTCCGCAAAGATGCCCTCGCGGGGCATGATGCAGTCCCCGACCTGCTCCTTGATCGCACACGCCGTGTGGCACTCCTTCCCGATCTGTGTCACCCTCACGACCGCCGAGCCCCCGATCGCGATCTCGTCTCCTATGCTGACATCCCTAAGATCGATCCCCCGGGTCACGAAGTTCTCCGCGAACGCCCCGGAAGTCAGGGTCGACATCTTCTCCTTCATGCGATCGATGCTCTCGCCGGCGAGAAGGGAGACCTGACGGTGCCAGTCGCCCGCGTGCGCGTCGCCCTCGATGCCCCAGGACTTCACGAGCACCGCCATCGGACGCTCGCGCTTTGGCGTGCCCTTCTCTTCGCTCACGCAGATCGCTTCGATTCGTCCCATCAGCTCATCCACGGGAAGGGAAGAACCTCGACCAGCTCTCCCTGTTCGAGGGTCCCTCCCGGATCGATGAGAAGAAACCCGTCGGCAGACGCCGTCGTGGTTATCATGTGCGAGTTCTGGCGCTCCATGACTTCGACGCCCGGCACGGGGTCGCTGCCCCACGTGAGCCGGACCTGTAGGAACTGCGCTCTGCGCCCCGAGTTCCGAACGTGGGCGGCCAGTCGTCCCGTGACGGACCGACGCCCGAAGCCCAGTCCGGCGAGGTTCCTCAGGACCGGATGGACGTAGTGGGCGTAGCAGACGAACGCCGAGACGGGGTTCCCCGGAAGACCGAACAGAATGCAGTCGTCCTTCCTGGCGACGAAGAGAGGCTTGCCCGGCTTCTGACGGACCTTCCAGAAGAGTGCTGAGAAACCCGCCAGGCGCGCGGCCTCCTTCACATGGTCGTGAGGGCCGACCGACACGCCGCCTGAGATCATGATGACGTCGCAGCATCGGGCTGCGTCCTCAATAAGGCGCGTGAGGCTCTCCAAATCGTCGGGGGCCCACTCGCGCTGCACCACGTCTCCTCGCGACTGCTCCACCGCCGCGGCGAGCATCGGCCCGTTGGAGTCCCTGATCTGCCACGGCTCCGGCGGCCGATCGTGCGGGACGAGCTCGGTCCCGGTCACGAGTACGGAGATACGCGGCGCGGCGTACACCGGCATCTCTTCCATGCCGAGCGCCGTCAATAGCGCGATCTGCGGCGAGTTGAGCGCCGTGCCTTTCTCGAGAACGACCGTCCCCTTCTCGAACTCCTCTCCTTCGACTCTCACGTGACGACCCGCCTCGCTGACACTCAGGATCGACACTGAGTCCCCGTCGACGCGGGTGTCCTCGACAGGGATCACCGAGTCGGCTCCGTCGGGCATCATCGCGCCCGTACTGATTCTCACCGTCTGACCGGGCCCGACCGCTCCTCGATGCGGGACCCCGGCGCGGCTCTCGCCGACCACAGTCACGACGGCCGGGTTCTTCTCGCCGGCCCCCCTCACGTCCTCCCATCTGACGGCGAATCCGTCCATCGCGCTGTTCGTGTATCTCGGCGAGGGCTCCGGAGCTGCAATGTCGGCTGCCAGGACCTTGCCGTGCGCCCCGGCCAGTGTCGCCGTCTCCGTGCGCGGAGCCGGTTGGTTGGTCCGGACGATCTCGAGGGCTTCGTTCGTTGAGATCATCGTTAGCTGCTCGGTCAACATGGTGACGCCCGTTCCTCTCTTCGGCCGGAGTCATCCGGCCCCGTCAGTCGCTCAGTCTCCGGCCACCAGGCTTCGGCTCCTCTTCCCGGACTCGTGCCCTCCGCCCCACAACATGGGGAACGCGTGGAGCAGCCCCGGGAAAAGCACCTCCATGCTCTCCCTGGCCCCGCGGGAGCTACCGGGCAGATTCACGATGAGGCTCTGCCCGCGCACCCCCACCAGAGAGCGGGACAGCATCGCCCGCGGCGTGCGGTCCATTCCGTGGCCGCGAATGGCCTCGGCGATCCCCGCCACGTCCTTCTCGACCACCTGCCGCGTCGCCTCGGGCGTGAGGTCCTTCGGACCCAGCCCCGTGCCACCTGTGGTGATGATCAGGTCCATGCCCTCGTCGTCGATGAGTTCGATGAGCCGGTCCCGAATCCTGTCGACGTCGTCCGGGAGGACCTCGTACGCGGCGACCACCACCGGCTGACCCTCCAGGAGTTCCTGAATTGCCTTTCCAGACTTGTCCTCACGTGTCCCCGCAAAGGTCGAGTCGGAGATCACCAGGACGGCCGTCCTGAGCGGTTCCACCAGGTCTTCTCCGAAGTCGCTCTTCCCGCCTTTCTTCGCCGTCAGCCGGACCTCGCCGATCGAGAGTTCACTGTCGAGAGGCTTGAGCATGTCGTACGCGTTGAGGAGCGCCGCGGAGACAGCGGTCAGCGCCTCCATCTCGACGCCGGTCCTCCAGATGGCCTTGGCCTCGGCGGTCACGCGAATCCCACGCTCCTCGACCTCGAGCCTTACGTCGACCCAGTCGATCGGGATCGGATGGCAGAAGACGATCCAGTCTGCGGTGCGCTTGGCCGCGCTGATGCCGGCGCCGCGGGCGACCTCGAGGACGTCGCCCTTCGGCACGGTGCCGTCGGAGACCTGTCTGAGTGTCTCGGGGGCCGCGTTCAGGAACCCCTCGGCCCTTGCCCAGCGAAGCGTACTGAACTTGGAACTCACGTCTATCATCAGTCTTCCACTCCCTCTCTCACGGGGATTCTCTTTCCATACAGAACCAGGATGCCCTCAACGGCGAGACCGACTGCGACGGCGACCGCCAGGTTCCGCGTCACGAACGAAATCGTCCCGACGAGAATCGCGACAGATGCCTCGACCCTCGTCTCCAGCTCCGTCACGAGCACCATCATTCGCCAGCCAGTCAGGAGCAGGATCGCGCCGAGGACGGGGACGGGAATCGAGGTGAGGAACGCCAGAGCCGGCGCCGTCAGCGCACAGAGGATGAGTATGGACCCGGTGATGATGGTGGTTCCGCCGGTCCGGCCTCCGAATCGCGCGTGCGCTCCCATCCCGCCGGCCCCGTGGCAGAACGGAAATCCGCCGAGGAGGCCCGCAGCCACGTTGCCCAGCCCGATGGACAGACCGAGCCGAGTCGGCGTCACGCGTCTCGCTCTGGCCCCCCAGAGACTGTGGGAGGCTTCCGACGCGGCGAAGACGGCGTTCCCGAGCGTGAGCGGGAGCTGCGGGATCATCAGAAGGAAGAGCGCCGGGAAGAAGAACGACCAGCCCGGAAGTGTGAAGCTCGCCGGCGCGCCCCCCGCGATCATGGGGCCGGAGGGAAGGACGACGAGCGCGAGGGCCGCCGAGCCCCCTAGAATCAGGAGCACGGGCACCGCGCCCTTCCCGCGTCGCAAGGCGAGGTACAGCACCAGACTCACGGCTGCCATGATCCCGACGTTCGCCATAGGGGATGCCGCCTCTGTGTTCAGAACGAGTCCGCTCTCCATGACGATCGCGAGAGCCCTCCGCACCAGGATGAGACCGATGCCGAGCTGGACCCCCCGGATGAGCGTGGGAGAGAACCACCGCTGAAGCCACGCGATGGCGCCCGTGAGCGAGAGCACGATCATGATGGCGCCGTAGAAGACCGCCGTCGACGAGAGCTGTTCGGGTGAGAAGCCCCCCGCGATGGCGATGGCGGCCATTGCCTTGAGAGGTTGAACTGATACGGGCACGCGGTAGAACCACCCCGTCAGAACGTACGCCAGCCCCCAGACGAACAGCATGCGACCAAGAGGGAAGCCGGTCGAGATCATGAGCGCGAGTGCCAGTGGCAGAAGCGTCCCGAGGTCACCGAGTGCGCCCGACCACTCGCCGATGCCGAACCGGTTTCTGAGATCAGTGTGTGCCACCTTCGTCACGACCCACCGTCTCCTGTCCGTCTAGCCACCTATGGTCGCCATGGAGTAGGAGGAGCCGAGCGCACTCCCCGCCTCCGCTTCGAAACCATCGCGCGCGCGCCCGAGCACGCGCGCCTGAATGGCCGTCGCGAGCTCTCGATCGCCGGCCCCGCTTCGGAGCAGCTGTCTGAGATCGAGGACCCCGTCCCCGTACAGACAGGTCCTCAGCTTCCCGGCCGGGGTGATGCGCACTCTGCTGCAGCTTCCGCAGAATGTCCTCGAGTGTCCGCCGATGATGCCGACGGTGCCGGCGAACCCCGGGATCTCATACACGCTCGCGGTGGAGGAGCGTTCGTCGACTCGCCTGATCTGGGGGTAGGCGGCCCTCAGGTCCGCGAGGATCCTGCCGGCGTCCCACTTCGTCTCGACGTCTGCCCTGCCGTTGAACGGCATCTCCTCGATGAATCGCACCTGGATGGGCAGGAACTCGGCGAGCCGAGCCAACGGGACGATGGCGTCCGTGTTGACGCCGCCCTGGATGACGGCGTTGACCTTGAGCGGGATGCTCGCGCTGACAACTTCGTGGAGCGTCCTCAGGACGTCGTCGAAGAGGTCCCGGCGCGTGATCCTGATGAAGCCCTCCCGTGACAGCGTCTCCAGACTCAGATTGATGCCTGCGATCCCGAGTTCCTTCAGCTCAGAAACGAGGGGGGCGACCAACACACCGTTCGTGGTGACGTGCAACGACTCGAGACCGGGGATCGCTCTGAGACTACGAAGGAAGTGCAAGAGCCCCCTGCGAACGAAGGGCTCGCCGCCGGTGACCCGGACCTTCTCGATCCCCATTCCCACCAGGAGCGCCACCAGCCGCTCCATCTCTTCGAACGTGAGGATGTCGTGACGAGGCAGGAACCGAATTCCCGCCGCGGGCATGCAGTACTGGCAGCGGAGGTTACAGCGGTCCGTGACACCGAGACGCAGGTACGTGATCGAGCGCCCGTAGGCGTCGGTGAGTCTCGGTGGATGGCGGCGAGTGCGGGGTAGACTGCCGATGAGTTGCTCTTCGCTCACGTCGTCATTCCTGCGTGACGCAGACTCGCGTCCGTGCCTGGACGGGGTTCCTTGGCGCAATCGTCGCGTCGCGGCCGACTCTCCCGGGCCCCCGAGTGTCACACGGACGCCCCAACGCGGTCCGGAGCTTCCGGGCGCGACGACAGTCAAGAGGGCACTCGCAACTGTCCGACTGCCCGTGCGCCGCGAGGTGCGGACCCGCAGATCGGGTTCGCGCAGACTCGCTGGCGTACCGCCAGCCGGTCAGATTGGCGATGGACCTCAAGGCTCGACCCGGGGCCGTGATGCACTGCAGGACGTCCGCGTCGACCACCGGTGATCAGGACGGCGGTGCTCCCGCATGCGCGTTCACGACGAGGCCGACCGTGGCTCCCTACGCGCGCCAAGCTCTCGGGGCACCTGGCCCCGGGAACACAGCTATGTCTTGTTTGGGCGGGGCGGGAGGTTGCGAACCCCCAACTTCCTGCTCTCGAGCAGGCGTGCTAAGCAGACAGCTGTACGCCCCTAGATATGTGAAGGCCGAATCTAGCACCAATGGTCTGACAAGTCAAGCGAGGAGTGTTCCACAGGAACGACTCGAGCGGACGGAAGCTAGGAGACGTGAGCACTCCGTGGTTCGGCTTCCGCGGTGATGACTGAGTCTAGGTAAGTATCGGCTGTCGGTATCAGCAAAGCAGCACCGGGCCAAACTCGCGCCGGACGCATTCCGTGATTTCCGCGCCGTCTCGCTACGTCACCCCGAGTTGCGGGCGTGGTTCTCGAGGACCTTCCGGAGCACGCGCCCCGTGTAGGACGAGCGCGAGCGCGCCACCTCTTCCGGCGTGCCCGTGACGACGACCGTCCCCCCCTCGTCTCCCCCCTTGGGACCGAGGTCGATGATGTGGTCGGCGGTCTTGATGACGTCCACATTGTGCTCGATGACGAGGACCGTGTTCCCGCGATCGACGAGTCGGCCGAGAACGTCCAGGAGCATCTTGACGTCAGCGAAGTGGAGCCCCGTGGTCGGCTCGTCCAGGATGTAGAGGGTCCGGCCGGTGCCCTTCCGGGAGAGCTCCGCCGACAGCTTCACGCGCTGTGCCTCGCCGCCGGAGAGAGTCGTGGCGGGTTGCCCGAGGTGGACGTAGCCCAGACCGACGTCGCGAAGCGTCTCGAGCTTCCGCCTGATCATCGGGATGCTCGAGAAGAACTCGAGAGCCTCGTCGACCGTCATCTCGAGGACGTCGGCGATGCTCTTCCCCTTGTACAGGATCTCGAGTGTCTCGCGGTTGAAACGCTTCCCGCCGCATGCCTCGCACGTGACGAAGACGTCCGGGAGGAAGTGCATCTCGATCTTGACCTGTCCCCCACCCTGGCACGCCTCGCAACGTCCGCCCTTGACGTTGAAGCTGAACCGCCCCGGGCGGTACCCGCGGGCACGCGCCTCGGGCACCTTCGCGAAGAGCTGCCTGATGTGGACGAACGTGCCGGTGTACGTCACGGGGTTCGACCGCGGCGTCCTCCCGATCGGTGACTGGCTTATGTTGATGACCTTGTCGAGGTGCTCGATGCCCTCGATCTGGTCGAATCGGCCCGGAATCTTCCGCGAGCGGTGGAACCACTCGGCGAGTGCGCGGTGGATGATGTCGGAGACCAGCGTGCTCTTCCCGGACCCCGAGACGCCCGTCACGCAGGTGAGCGTGCCGAACGGAACCTCCACGTCGATGTTCGCCAGGTTGTTCTCCCTCGCCCCGACCACTCGCAGCGCCCGGCCGTCGTCGGGCGACCGGCGGCCCTTCGGGAGGTCGATCTTCTTCCTGCCGGAGAGGTACTGGCCGGTGACGGACTTCTTCTCTTTTACGAGGTCGTCGGGCTTGCAGCTCGCGACGACGTACCCTCCCCGCCTCCCCGCTCCGGGCCCCAGGTCGACGACCCAGTCGGCTGCGCGGATGGTCTCCTCGTCGTGCTCGACGACGATCACGGTGTTCCCGATGTCCCTGAGCGCCGTGAGCGTCCGCAGGAGCTTCGCGTTGTCGTGCTGGTGGAGCCCTATCGAGGGCTCGTCGAGGATGTAGAGCACCCCCACCAGGCGCGTGCCGATCTGCGTGGCGAGCCGGATGCGCTGCGCCTCGCCGCCCGAGAGCGTGCCGGACGACCTGTCGAGCGTCAGGTAGTCGAGACCGACGTTCGCGAGGAACCCGAGGCGCTCGCGCACCTCCTTCAGGATCTCGTCGGCGATCTTCTTCTGGGTGCCCGTAAGCGCGAGCTCCTGGAAGAAGGCGACGCACTGCTTGACCGACATCGCGGTGACCTTGTCGATCGAGTGGTCGGCGACCGTGACGGCGAGCGACTCGGGCCTGAGCCGCGCGCCCTTGCAGTCCGGGCACTGGTCGACCGCCATGAACCCCTCGATCCAGCGCCGAACGTTCTCCGACTTCGTCTCACGGTAGCGCCTCTCGAGGTTCGGGAGCGCGCCCTCGAACCCGCCGATGTACTCCCACCGCCCCTTCTCGAACTCGATCTTGTACTCGATCTTCTCCTCGCCGGAGCCGTGAAGCAGGACCTCCTGCACGTGCTCGTCCAGCTCGTTGAAGGCGGTCATGAGATCGAAGCCGTAGTACTGGGAGAGCGCGTCGAGCTTGTGGCGCGCCCAGCCGGTCGCGAGGTCGGGCCAGCACGAGACGGCGCCCTCGCGGAGCGAGAGCTCCGGGTTCGGAACCACGAGTCCCGGGTCGACGCGCATCTGCGTGCCGAGGCCGCCGCACGTCTGGCACGCGCCGTAGGGGCTGTTGAACGAGAAGATCCGCGGGGCGATCTCGCCCAGGCCGACGCCGCAGTGCGGGCAGCTCGCCGTCGCGCTCATGAGCAACTCTTCCTTCCCCGCCACGACCTGCACGAGCCCCTCGGTGAGTTCGAGCGCCGTCTCGAGCGAGTCGACGAGCCTCTGCCGCGAGCCATCTTTGAGAACGAGCCGGTCGACGATGACGTCGATCGCGTGCTTCTTGTTCTTCGCCAGACGGCCGACGTCGCCGATCTCCTTCACCTCACCGTCGACCTTGACCCGCACGAACCCCCCGCGCTCGAGCCGCTTCAGCACGTCTCGGTGCTCGCCCTTCTTGCCCCGAACGACAGGGGCGACGACCTGGACGCGCGTCCCGTTGTCGTACGAGAGGACGATGTCGGCCATCTGGTCGATCGTGAGCTGGGAGATCTCCCTCCCACACGTGTGGCAGTGAGGGATTCCGACCCGCGCGAAGAGGAGCCGGAGATAGTCGTAGATCTCGGTGGCGGTTCCCACGGTGGAGCGGGGGTTCCGCGAAGCCGTACGCTGCTCGATCGAGATCGCCGGGGAGAGTCCCTCGATGAGCTCGACCCTCGGCTTCTGCATCTGCGAGAGGAACTGCCGGGCGTACGCCGAAAGGGACTCGACGTACCGTCGTTGCCCCTCGGCGTAGATCGTGTCGAAGGCGAGCGACGACTTCCCGGAGCCGGAGAGGCCGGTGATCACCACGAGCGAGTTGCGCGGGATCTCGAGGTCGAAGCCCTTGAGGTTGTGCTCGCGGGCGCCGCGCACGACGAGGTGCCTGGGCTCCTGGGAGTTGCGCCGCTTCGAGTTCCGACGCGCGTTCTTCCGAGGCTTCCCCGACGACCCCGACGTTGCTCTTGACCGGCCGGTTTTGGGCATGTTATTGAGTCTACTACGACTGTCAACGGCCAACAAGAATCAAAGCCCGCGGAGAATCCCGCCATGAGCACGCGCCGCGTGAGTCTGTTCGCCATCCTCGCCATCGCGATCGTCCTTCTCGTCTCGGCCATCCGATGGCAGCCCGCTCCTGAGGAGCCAGAGGGCGGCACGACCGGCCTCCAAGTCCTCGTCATCGGCGTCGACGGGCTCGACTGGTACCTCGTGGCGAAGTACGCGGAGGCGGGAAGACTGCCGATGCTGGGGCGGATGCTCCGCGGCTCGATCTCGGCCGAGATCGCGGCCGACATGCCGCCCGTGCCGCACGTCGGCTGGACCCTCCTGGGGCGCGGCAGCTCGCTGACCGACGCCGAGGCGGCCGTCTTCGATGGAGACGGCGGGGGAAGGCTCTTCGCGACGGGGCCCGAGCTCGCGGAACACGTGGTGCGCGCCGGAGGCTCCGTGCTCACGGTCGGGTGGCCCGGGACGTGGCCGGCCTCTCCGGAGGCGGGGCTCGTCATAGCGCCATACTCTCCCGCGTCGAGCGCGCACGTGGCCGCCCTTGCGCCCGCGATCTTCGAGGGCGCCCCGGGGCAGACCTCGGTCGCCGACCTCGACGCGAAGGTCGACCGTGTGGTCGCGGAAGCGCTGGCCGAGTACGAGACGGAGTTCGAAGAGAGGATCCTCGAGCTCGCACGGCCGGCGGGGACCGGATGGCGCGATCACGTCGTCGCAGCGAGGTGGAGCTTCGTGTCGGACTCCATCACCCTCGAGCTCTGCGCGAAGATGATGGCGGAGACGGAGCCCGATCTCACGCTCGTTTGCCTGGGTGGCCTCGACGCGATCGCCCACAGGTTCACCGCGCCGGCGTCGCCTGATCTCTTCGCCGACATGCCCGCCTCGTTCCTGGCGTACGAGGACGTGCTCCCCAACTACTACGACTACGTCGACGGGGCGATCGACCGTCTCGTGAGGCTCGCCGACGACCGCACGCTGATCTTGATCTGCTCGACCTACGGCACGCCGCCCGTCTTCGACATCCCGAGGTTCTCCGGCTCGCACGAACAGGTCTCGCGCGAGGACGAGTCGCTCAAGGAGGCGGTGCCGGGCGTCCTCATCGTGCGCGGCCCCGATCTCGTGAGGACCGCCACGGCACCGACCATCTCGACGCTCGATTTGGCGCCCACGGTCCTCGCGGCACTCGGGCTCCCGATCCCCGACCACGTGGACGGGAGGATCGTAAACGGCATCCTCCCGGAGTGGCTCCTCCAGAGGCATCCGCCCGACTACGTCTCCGTCGGCGAGCGCGCGCCGTCGCACGACCCGGCGGACGGCCCGCCGGAGGAGATCCACGCGATGGAAGAGCTCGTGCGCGAGAGGCTCGTGGAGATCTCGACGGCCATGGCGCGATAGGCAGACCCCCGCCCCCCGCACGTCGGTCCTCAAGCGGTGCCGTCCACCTCATCCTTCCCGGCGCCTCGCGTATCTCGGGACATCTCGCAGCAGTCGGATGCGTCGCATCCGTCGCAGCACTGCTGCATCATCTTCCGCATCCAGTCGTCGTCGAGCGACCTGGTGTCGCCGTCCGAACACCACTCCCGCATCATCGCGAACATGGAGTCCATCATGCTCCCGGCGCCATCGGTCAAGCTGCGGTTCTGCGCTCCGCCTGACGCCCCGTCGCAGCACCCCTTTGGGGAGTGCGGCCCATCGGTCCGGTAGGTCTTCTCTCCCGCGTCCTTGCGCCTGCTGTCTTCCGTCATTCTGCCTGCCTCCTCTCGTCCGGCCATGGGGATTCATGGCTTCATGTACTCAGACGGAGGAGCCACCGGAATGGATACGCCGTCAGCAAGAACGGGTGAATCCAGCCAACAGGGCTCACTGGTGGAAGACGTGCGATGAGACCGCAGCGGCACGTGCGGTGCTGTGGGGGTCGTGCGGAGTCCGGACGCTCGGTCGAAGAGATCCCGGCGTGGCGCTCGATTCGCTCGGCGCCTAGTCGTCGTCCGCCGGCTCGGAGTCCTTCCGGTCGCATCGGAGCACATCGTCCCCGTCGCGATAGAAGGAGCACCCGCTGTCCAGCGACGCCTTGAGCTTCGTCCGCGCACGGTGAAGGCGGATCTTCACGGCGCCGACGGAACACTCCAGGATCTCGGCGATCTCCCGGTTCTTGAAGCCCTGCAGGTCGTGGAGGATGACGACCGCGCGGTAGTCCTCGGGGAGGTCGTCGACGAACTCCCGGACGCACCCGCTCATCTCCTCCTTGACGACGCGATCCTCGAGGGGAACGACCCTCGACCTGGCCGCCTCGTCGAGAGATCCGGCGGGGACGTCTCCCTCCAGCGCGTCCGTCCTCTCGCCCTTCTTGTGGGCCGACGACCGGAAGTGGTCGAGGCAGGTGTTCGTCGCGATGCGGTAGATCCACGTGGAGAGCTTCGACCTGCCCTCGAAGCCTGGGAGGCTCCTGTGGACCTTCAGGAAGACCTCCTGCGTCAGGTCCTCCGCGACCGACTCGTCTCTCACCATTTGGAGGACGTAGCCGAAGATCGGCTTCTCGTAGGACGCGAACACCGTATCGAAGTCGGTGGGCTCCATGGCGGGATCTCCGTCTGCGGGTGACGAAGCGACGCACGCCGGCGGCGCAGGGCGGGGCCCCGCATCCGCTCGGCCGCGCTATTGCCGTTGACACCTCAAGTATGTCAGCCCCCGCCGGAGGGCGCAACGGCCGAGTGTGGACACAGCCGCCGACCGCCACCGGGCCCCCACGCCTTCCCGCTGCAACAGCGACCGGGGGCAGAGCTCCTCGCCCCGCCCCCGTTGGATGGTCGCCCGTCTCAGACGGTCCGTCAGGCCCGACGTGTGATCGCCCTCACGAGGATTGTCGCGCCGACGGCTCCGAGGAGCACCGGCCAGAACCAGTCTCCCTTGAGAAGTCCGTCAAGGCCGAGCCCGAAGAGGAAGACACCGAAGATCGCCGCCATGGCGATCGGCCGCCTGACTTCGGTCAGCACCATCCGGGCGCCGACCTCGATCAGGATGATCGCGCCCGCTCCGGCCAGGAACAGCGACCAACCGTCCCACCAGGCGTAGCGATCCGCGTACCCCGCGCTGCCGGCCAGGAGCACGATCGCCGCCCAGATGAAGATGGCTGCCCACCCGATGGCGTCGATCCGATCGGTCTTCCACCAGTTCCCCCAGCAGGTCTCCCAGCCATCCTCCCACCAGCTCTCCCAGCAGTTCTCCCACCGATCATCCCGGACCTCGTCGGTCCTCTCTCTGTTCATGCACCACTGTCGCACTGTCAGCCTCCTCTCCCTTACTGCCCTGTTTCTCGTCGTCCCATATGTGCAGACGTAGCGGTGCCCGAAAGGGATACACCCCCTGCGAAGCGTGCGTCGGACGGGGGGAACAGACGACAGGACCGCCGGTTTCGACGGTCCTGTCATCGTTCCGCGATCGTGTCCCCGACGCCTGCGCGTTCCGGGTTCGCTACTACTGGGGGAGCTCCTTCAGCCCGTAGACCTTCGTGTGGGAGTTCCACCCGGGGCACCAGGTGCGGTGCCACCTCATGACCTTCTCGAAGGACGTACCCGGCTTCCTGTTCGCGTGGGCGCAGATAGGGCAGTTGTGGCAGAGCCCCGCCCAAGCCCGAGTCCCGATCCCGTACTGCACCTTCGCCTGCTCACCTCTCGTCGCTTCGTTCATCTTGTGCACCTCCTCTCCGCTTCTACAGACGGAGGGCGGGGGGAAAAGGATACGTCACGCTCGGCAGGACTGCGACAGGGCGGCGGCCGGTCCCTCGTTGCCCGAATGCCGTCCAGCGGACGCGCCAGCGCTCACGCGCGGGCCGTGAGGACCGTCAGGTCGCTCCCGAATCTCCCGGCCCCTTCACTGGCCGAGGGAAGGGCCTCCTCTGAAGGATCGCGGAACCCGGTCGCCTCAAGGAGCCTCCTGACCTCCGAGGCGGTCACGTATGACGCGTCCGGATCGGACAGCGTACGGTCGAACGCCCAGTCCACTCGCGAGGAGGGTGCGGCGCCCTCGGCGGGAGCGAACTCATCGACGATCACGAACCTGCCGCCGGGACTCAGAGAGGTCCTGACCTTGCGGAGCAGCGACTCGTCGTAGACGTTGACGTCGCACTCCAGGACAAGGTCGAAGTCCGATGGCAGATCGTCCTCGAGGAAGTCGGCGGGATGGTAGGTGACCCGATCCTGGAGGCCCGCCTCCGCGGCGATCTCCCGCCCGGCCTCGCAGACTGTCGCGACGTCGACGACGACCGCCGTGGTTCCGGGGTGCCGGTCGAGCACGGCCAGAGACACGACTCCGGAGCCGCCCCCCAGATCCATGAACCGTCGCACGCCGTCCATGTCGAGGTACTCCGCGAGATCATCCGCCAGGGGCCGGTGGAGGTCGTACAGCATGCGCGTGAACCGGCGGGCCCGCACGGGATCCTCTCTCATCTTCGAAACGTACGAGGGCCGCTCGAGTCCGAGAACCTCGAGGACAGAGCCGGGATGTGTGATGTGGACGGCGAGATCGACCAGCTCCGGAAGATGCTCTCTCGCTTCTTCAGCCAGGAGAGCCCAGGTGTCCTGACGGTGGGCGTCGAGGATCGCGGTTCTCGCCGTCGAGGACGACGCGTAGCCGTCGGCGACTCTCTCGAGCAGACCGGCGCTCGCGAGGAGACCAAGCCAGTGGCGGCACCGGTTCACCGGTATCCCGAGGGCCTCTCCCACTCCGGCCTCGTCCATCGGATGGCCGTCGAGCAGCCAGAAGAGCCCGAGCTCCATCGCCGCACCCAGTGCGGCCGACGGGTAGCTCGCGTCGAGCAGTTCGAGAACGTCCTCGGTAGTCGTCGGCTTCACGGTCCCCCCGTTTCAGAGGCGACGCCGGGGCACCGCAGGCTGCGGAGCACCCCGACGTCAGGTCCAGTTACGTCATCGTATCACCAGAATCTTCTGTGTTCGCACTTCTCCCCCGGCATCCAGGCGGGCGAGGTAGACCCCCGACGCGATCCTGGATCCGCTCGTGTCCCGCCCGTCCCAGGCGACGGACGTGTACCCCGCGGCGGCGGGACCCCTGTGAAGCTCGGCGACCCGCTGGCCGGCGACGTTGTAGATGCAGAGCTCTGCGGCCCCGGCTCTCGGGAGGGCGAAGACGATCATCGACGGTCCGGAGGTGGGATTCGGCGAAGGGGCAAGGAGAGCCGCCCGAGTGATCTCGGCTTCGTCCGGCACGCCCGTGCCGTCCGTCCAGACGAGAAACGTGAGTCCGCCCGCCCGTCCCAGGAAGTGCCCGTCGAGGTCGTAGACGTCCTCGCGTACCGTCGCCATTCCGATTCCCTCACTCATCGCATCCATCGTGAGCATCCGCGGGAGTCGTTCGTCCGGACCGAGCACGACCGAGTCCATGCCGGCCGGCACCAGCTGCGAGTTCCACCCGTCCGGCAGACTGGTCTCCAGCCTCATGACGACGGTGCACGGCTCCGGAAACGGATTCGTCATCCAGAACTGGAGGTACGTCCCCGTGAAGAGGGGGATCTGCGCGTGGTGCACTGCCTTGCACGCGATGTTGTTGTCCAGCTCGACCCAGAGATCGTGGGGCGGATCGAGCGGCGAGTGGCACTCGACGAGGAAGTTGTAGTACTCCTGCCCGAAGCTGTTCAAGCCCGGCGCGGCGAAGATGACGGGATCGGTGAGGACCGTCTCGCCCGGACCGATGAACGGCACGACCGTCGTTGCGAACGGCATCATCTCCGGGTCGCCCGAGAACTGGGCGAGCCCGGGATCGCCGAAGTAGAAGTCGACGTAGACGTCCGTCGCCGGAAAGTCACCGCGGTTCTCGATCTCGACCACGAAGTCGTTCGGAACGCCGGGAGCGTAGTCGTGCGGCAGGACCGAGACGTGGGCTCCGTCCCACCACCTGCCCCTGGGGATGTGGCAGATGGATGGGTCGCTCGTGACGGTCGGGCGCGGAACCCAGACCTGCGTCCGTGGGCTCCAGCTGCCGATGTCGTCGATGTAATTCGGAAACGACGTCGCGCTCGCATTCACACGCCCCCACGTCTCGGCGATCGCCTCGGTCCCGGCCCCGTACCCGATGGCCACGCAGTTCCAGCTGTTCTGCGCGATCTGTCCGCTCGCCGCGTTCTGCACGAACGGGATCGTCTGGTTCTGGCCCTGCGCGAGCGCCGAGTTGAGGCTGTCGCTGGAGATCGCGTAGAACCCTAGCAGGCCGCTGATGTTCACAGGGACGCCGGTTCCCTGCACCGGGAGGGGATCGGTGTACGTGGCGGTCGCCGAAACCTGGAACCCGTTCGGGCAGTATGACCCGAGGGGCGGAACGTCGATGCTCGTGTGCCATGGAGCGACGATGAGGAACTCCTTGCTCGTCCACAGGGTGTCCCAGAACGCGGTCTGCCTCGACATCTTGGCGATGCCGAGCGTCGGGTCGCGGTACAGGATCGTGCCCCAGTTGTTGTTGTAGCCCCGGACGACCACCGAGTGTCCGACTACGGTGTCCTCGACGCTCGTGTAGTCGGTGTCCCCGGGGATAGCGTCCGAGTCTCCGAGGTCGTTCTCGGGCGGGTTATCCCCGAGCGCCGCCGCGTTGAGATGGACGATGATGGGGTACCCGAGGGCCAGCACCTGCTTGAACTGCGCGACGCTCCAACCCCACACGCCCTCGATCCCCACGAGCCCGTACTGCGTCCTCGGTCCGGGGACCGCGAAGGCGCCGGGCCACGTGTAGCCGGTTCTGTTCGCGTTCACGTACGCCGGAGGCGGGCTCGGCCACGCCGGGCTCGTCGGCGAGAAGTGAACGGCCCGTCGGGCATCGTCGTTGAAGGTCCCCGCGTGCCCGTCGAGCCCCATCGGGTCGTTCGTGTTCGCCACGGCCGCGATCTCTTGCTGAGGGAGTGGCGGATTGCCGTGGACAACGCCGCCGTTGCTCCAGTAGTTCATGAGCATGTCGATGCATGCCACGGTGCAGAACCCATTCGGGATGACAGCGTTCCCGGGCTCGGTCCAGATGAAGCCGGGCCCGATGTTGGGATCCCCGGGCGGAATCTGAGAGTGGTACGGGACCGGGAGCCGCACGACCTGCTGCGCCGATGACAGGGCCGGGGGAATCGCCAGCGAGAGGGCGAGCAGGACGGCGACTGCGAGTAGCGGGGAAGAAGCGCAGGTGCGCCTATCGAGGCGGTTCATGGGGTCCTCCTTGTCGGAGGGTGGGCAGCGGGGAGTAAGCGAGGTTGAGAGTGATCCCAGCATTCGAGGCGGCTTCCGTCTCGAACGCGGTCGGTCATGGCACCGTACCCTCCCCTGTCACGCCCGCAGAGCGCGTGACAGAACGGTGGCGCGGGCTGACCGCGCCGCCGCATGGGTATCATCGATGGGTAATTGGGCGGGGCGGGGAGCAGCTGGCTCCCAACTTCCTGCAACCATGCAGGCGTGCTAAGCGGACCGCCGTACGCCCCTGAGTGACAGCCACTCACATAATACCACGGTCGGTGCGGGAAGTCAACTCGCGAGCTGGGAGCAAACCTGGCCGACCGCGCGACTCCTTGATGGTCGCGCCATGAGCCCTGCCTTTCGCCCATCGGGCAGACGCCGGGTCCGTGCGGCTTCTCCGGATCGGGGCTGTCACCGCGAAGGCCGGTAAAGGAAGAGGTCGTGGGAGATGGCAGACTCGCATCAAGTCGGACCTACTTCGGTCCTGGATTGCTGTCGCGGCCTGCCGGTGTTAGAATCGCGCGCAGAAGCGGAGGAGAACAGGAATTCTCTCGCCGATGTACCTTCGGAGGAGGTGACAGGGATGCGTTGGCAAAGAATGCCATCCGTCATCGCTGGCGCGCTTGCGTTGACGGTCGTTCTGTGTGCCGGGCTGGTGACGGTGGCGGGCGGGACAGCGACCCCGCCGAGGCCCATGGCTCACGGTCCGGGCGATGTCAACGGCTGGCCCGTGAGTTCGCCGGCCGACCGCTCCCGCGCCATCACGATCATCGAGAGTCAGAGCCAGAACATCTACCACGACATGGATTTGGAGTGGCAGGCGCTCGCCACTGGTCTGGGACACAGTGCGGCCATCGTCGGCCAGAACGCTCTCGACGACATCGCGAGTCTCGAGAGCAGTGACATTCTCATCGTCGCATCGGGACTCATCGCCCTCTCCCCCGAGCGAATCCAGACCATCCGTCAGTTCGTGGAGAGTCACGGTCCCGCCTACCTGCAGGGCGAGTTCTCCCCGGGGCATCCGGGAAATGTCGCGTTCATCGAGATTGTCGGCGATCTTGGTGGATCGTTCGCGCTCTCGGGCACTGCCAGCGGGGACCTGCAGCCCATGACCGTGCTGGGCTCCCTCGCCACGCACCCGAACGCGGTGCCGACCCTCCCGTACTTCTGGTACGGGTGCGCAGGCACCGGTGACAGCACGATCGAGTACTTCCTGGAGTACCAGGGAGACTACTTCGGCTGGATCTTCGTGCCGCCTCGAGGCGTCGGAAGGCTGATCCATACAACCGACCAGGACTGGGCCCGCGAGGCGGACGAGCGCCCGGAGTCGGCGGCGCTGATGGAGAACATCCTCACCTATCTGGACGAGCATGCGGACTCTGCGGTCGAGGATGCCACATGGGGCGCCATCAAGTCGCTCTTCCGCTAGGCGTCCCCAGCGCTGAGAAGCTGGAACCGCCTCATCGAGTGGCTTCGGTTGGTGTCCCGCCTCGGGGCTGGCTGTGGGGAGGGAGCTCGTGCTCCTGATGCGATGGTGGATAGGCACCCGCCCGGCAACCTATCGAATCAGCACCAGCTTCCTTGATACTGCCGAGCCTGCAGCCTCAACGCGAAGGAAGTAGACTCCGCTGGCGCGTGCCCCAAGCTCGGTGAAATCAAGCTCGAATCGGTGGGCCCCAGCAGGCAGTGGCCGTCTGAGCAGGGTCTTGATCCGTCTCCCTCTCACATCGAACAGCGTCGCGTTCACGTTCGATTCTCTTCCAAGCCGGATCGTATACTGGGAGCTCGCCGCTGTAGGATTCGACGACACGAACAGCTGCAGTGGCCCGGCAAGGCCCTCCTCTCCGGCCACGCCGGCCGTCTCGTCGCAGTAGGTGTAGCGAGCCACATTGTCTGTATCCTCGCCATTGGCTTCGCCGAAATCCCCGCCAATCAAGAGAGACGATGTAATGTAGTTGCCGACGACCTCCAGATCGTAGACGGAAGGCCCGAAGGGCCACCCGCCTCCCTCCACGCCGGCATCCACCGGTTCCCAGCTCTCCCCATCCCAAACGGCCAGAGCGGCGGCTTCATCTCCCACCGCCTCGCTGAAATCGGCCCCCACGTAGAGGAGCCCCTTGTAGGAGGCAACCGACAGCGCCGCCTGCCGCTCGCCGAAGAGGTCATCGTACGGATCCGGCCCCGAGCCAACACGGGACCAGCTCACGCCGTCCCAGATTGCGACGTTGTTCGCTTCGACTCCGCCCGCGAAGTCCAGAGCCCCGACTACTACGAGTCCGCCGTCATGCGTGTCGACACCGCGGAGTCCCGTCGGCCCTCCATCGATCATCGAAACTCCGCCCCCCACATCCGACCACGTGGAGCCATCCCATCGGGCCACGTAGGAGACCTCGGTGTCCCCGGCGTGCGTGAAACCGCCGACCGCGTAGAGATCGCCCTGCCACACGACCATGTCCCAGACGTCGCCTGCCCCACCCGAAAACGTGTTGTAGACGCCTGTGCCGAGCGGGTGCCAAGCGCTTCCGTCCCATCGTGCAATGCTCTGCGCCGCGACACCGCCGGCGTGCTCGAAGTATCCGCCAGCGATGAGATCCCCTCTGTAGGTAACGAGGCATCGGATCTCGCCATCGACACCGGTGCCGAGCGGACCAAACTGAACCCCGTCCCACGTCGCGATCGAGTTGACCGTTGTCCCCCCGGCGGTTGGGAAGTACCCACCAATGACGAGAAGCTCGTCGAAAGTCGCGAAGTCTGCAGCGAACAGAGTCCCCATGTCACCGCCGATCCCACCGCCGAAGATCTCCCATTCGTCGTTGACCCAACGGACCAGGAGGAACCAGCTGCCACGGTAGACGACACCGTCGTACTCATAGACGCCGTAGACGCGGTTTGTTTGGAAGTCGGGGAATGTCTCCCAACCAGGCACACAGTCCTGGGATCGAGCCTCCTGAGCGGACAGCGCGAGCAGTGCAACGAGCAGGACAGCCAGAGAGACAGTGCGGAACGACGCAGGAACAGCGGAAATGGATGCCATCATGACGACACTCCTTCCTCTTCTCTCAACCCCTATTATACCACTTCCGCCGCCTCGATGTTACGCTTCGACAGACGCACACGGGCCGCCAGGGCCACGCGGCAACGACACACTTGGTGGCTCTGTCCGACGGACTCAAACACGTAGGCGGAGGCCTGCCGTGCCCGGCACGCCGCCTAGTGCTGGCGTCCCTAATGAGTGAGAGTCCGAGACACGTCGATCAATGGCTTGAGGATATGGAATCGCTCAGGCAGGCGGCAATGAGCGCGGCCTGAGAATCAGCAAGGCGGCTTTCAGACCCCGATTGCAGTCCGCTCCCCGACCCCGGAGGGATTCGAACCGGCCGGCTTGCGCCGGTCCGCTAGCGCCAGACGTAGTGATAGCCTAGGGTGAGCTTCTCGAAGTCACTGCCGGACTCGGTGACGATCCCCGCGCTGTAACTCGCCCGGATGGCGTGATAGCGCTTGAACGGGAAGAAGACGGTCCCTCCGAGCCTCGAGTTGCGCTGCAGATCGGCCTTCGTCTCCTCCCCGACGGTCGAGCGACCGCCGTGGTAGTAGTTCACATCCAGAGCCGCCCAGAAGCCGGGCCCTACCCGCTTGATCAGATGGAGCTCGGTGGAGAGGATCGGCTCCTGCTCCCGCGTCGCGCCCAGGAACTCGTCGTTGTCACCGAAGAGCCACACGCCAGCCTCGAACTCCAGCATCCAGGTGGGGTGGAACGGCCAGATGACCCCGAAGTCCGGCTTGAGGGCCCACCTGTTCGCCCCGACATTGATGAGTCTGTCTGTCTCGTAGATCCCGGTGGGCAGCCGAAGGGTGAGGCTCGTCCCTACCACTGTTCGCGGGTTCGCCACCAGCTCCTGGAACCCCGCGAAGTCGATGGTCGGGGCGCCCAGGATGTTGATGGAGGCGCTGACCTGCACGTCCCCAATCCCCGTGATCTCGCGGCTTCGCGGCTGTTCTTCATAGAAACCCTCAGACTTCCCGCTGACGAACGGAACGCCGAGCCGCGCGTTCGCGGTCCTGCCGAACAGGCTGAATGTCTGGAAGTAGGAAGGCATCAGGGCGTGGATGCTCGATTCCAGGCCGGTAATAGGCAGCGAGGGATCGGTCAGCACATCGCCGGTGGAGTACTCGTAGTTGAGAACGACCGCCTTCGTTCCGTTCGGCGCCGGCCAGTAGGCTCGCGGCCTGAGCTCCTGTGCGACGGCGGACAGGTGCAGGATGAGGACGCAGATGAAGGCCGCCGGAATCGCGACCAGCGCAGGAATGCTGCTTCTCCGCCCTCTCATAGCTGCCTCTCCCGACTGCCGTCCGGTTCCCCGCTCCCCGCGCGAACTCGACCCGGTGGATCGTTGTGCTGGTGGGCGACAATGTACCTGAGCCCACGTTGCGCGTCAACCGGTACCGTCGCGCGCGGCGCGGTGGGAAGAAGCGAAGAGGAGTCCGGACTTGCGGACCCCCCTCAGGTGTGGCGTCCCTACCGCCTGAGATTTCGAAACACCTGGACCAGTGGCTGTGGCAACTTGAGGCGCTTAGGATGGTCGCAAGCGAGAGCAGGCTCTGGGCTTTGCTCACGTCCATTGGGTGAAATCGCCTCGACAACTCTCGTGACTGCGAGGGTGAAATGTGCTATAATCATTAAAGTCATACGGTCAGGAGACAGGGTAGATGCCGTTTGTCTCTTACGTGCACTATGCCGAGGTGGATTGCCCTTCCCTTTGAAACCATGGAGTCAGAACTTGGGCTCTTCGTGTCGTGGAAGTACACTGCTGAGTGAGTGAGTCGAGAAGCAGGAGAAAGAAGGGAATTGCAGGGGTCAGGTCAGGACCCCTGGCCGCTCAGGAAGTTGCGAATGTTCGGGAAGAGGTGCGCGTAAAACCGCACCCCAGATGGAGGTGTATGAATGAAGAGCATGCAGGCTGTTGACCATCATCGCGTTGTCTTGCCAGTCGTTCTCTGTCTTTGCTTCGTCTTGCTGGGCGTTCGAACTGCGCGAGCTGTCGATTATGATCTCGAGGATCTATTGCCCAACCTCAGCTTCGAGTCCGGTCTCACGGGATGGAGCTACACGGGCGCCGGCGTCAACCCCGACACCTACCTCACGGACGACGAGTGGAGTGTGCAGACGTGGTCTGCGTCGTCTCCGTTCTACAGCGATGCCGAGCTGGCCACCTATTACCCCGGTCAGCCGTGGGGCCTTGATCCGGACATCACCCATATCGATCAGAGTGGCGTGGTGGGCGATCCCACCGTGACGATTACGGCTGCCGTGGGTTCGCATTTCGTAGGGTCAAGGCAGGACGGATACGAGGGCCACTACCGTCGCGACCCCAGTGAGCCCCCGCAGCCATCCGGGGGATTCTACGACACGAGTTTCCAGCTGACTACCGATTCCACCGCAGGATCGTTCCAGACTGGTGACACTTTCACGATCAGATTGTGGGGCCTGCGCGGCCGCCTGCGTCAGGACTGGGGTGTGCCGAACGCGAATTCGCCGGGCAGCGCGTCGATCCTGAGAGCGCGGCTTACTGGCGGCACCTTCTCAGTTGGAAACATCAACTTCACCGCGTGGGACGGCATGCCTGACGGGAACTGGTACTGGCAGGACCTCACTTGGACGCTGGAGTCGGATACTGCAAGTATCAGATTGGTCATCACAGCACGGAATCAGAACCACGATCGCTTTGTCGCGGTTGACTCTGGGACTCCATCGAGCCCCGTTGAGAGCGCGACCTGGGGGACGATCAAGGCACTGTACCGATAGTCTGCAGCTGCGTCTGTCAGAGACCGCTTTCTGCCCATAGACCACCCCTATGTGATCCGGTGAGAGCCTAGCTCTCAAACTGGACCAGTTCTAGGAGGTCAGGTCATACGAAGAAGGCAAACACCCGCCTCTTAAGGAGGCGGGTGTTCGCATGAGAGGCGTGCGACTGTGGCTGCCGTCTCTCGGGAACCGGCATCCGTGCTCCGGCTCAGTCGCCGCTCGAAGAGGACGAACCGGGGTTCTAGGAGACGACGAAGACGATCGTGCTGAAGTAGCGTCACCAGCTTGCAGTCTGCAGAGCCGCAAAGACCACGGCCCCAAAGGAGTCCCCAATGCTGAGAAGTTGGAACCGGGTGGTGAAGTGGCTCAGATCCATCTCCCGACTGCCGTGAGGGGTCGTGTTCCCTGGTGGCGCCCAGAGGCTGATGTGCTACGATGGGTGCAGTCCCTCAACTGCAGGAGGTCGAGCATGCACATCAGCCTCGCGCCCACGCCCCTCTTGGCCCTCCCTGTCACCTCCCCTGCCGCCACGATCCGCGTCGACCTGAGCGGCGGTGGCGACTTCACTCATATCCAACCGGCGATCGATGCCGCCAGCGCCAGAGGCAGTCATGCCGGCGGCCTCAGCACCTGCACCCTACCTCCAGAAGTGGGACGACGACCGAGGGTAGGTAAACGCGCTATCCGTTCTTTGGGCTGCTCCTCAGCCCGCTCCTCCCCTCGGCAGCGATGAGCTTCAGCTCCGTTCCGGTGGTCGGCAACGCGCGCAAGCTCCGAGGCACCGAGGTGTAGAGATGCGCAGAAACAGCCCGCGAGGAAAGCCAAACCTGCGCCGGGTCCTGATTGCGATCGGGATCGGGGCCGTACTGGGCGTGGTCCTTCTTCACCCAGTGACCATGGCCATCTACTGGATCGAGTTCCGAGGAAGCCTGGCAGGCAGCGAGAACACCATCTGGCACTTTGTCAGTGACCGGATGGTAGCATCTTTCACACTCGCTATGGCTCCGATGATGCTCATCTTCGCCGTGCTCGGAGCGGGCATCGGCGGAATCTACGCCGCGATCGATGCAAGGCTGCGGAGTTCCGTGCGGGCAATATCCCGCCTGGAGAAGGAGATTGCCCGTGACGTGCCCACGCTGATCCGGCTTGGCGAGAGCGAATACGTCGAGTTCAAATCGACCGCACGATGGGATTTGTTCCAGGGGAAGGTGAACAAGACGCTCGGGGACACCGTGGCGAAGTCAATCGCCGCATTCGCCAACCACCACGGCGGGAGCCTTCTTATCGGGGTCGGTGATGATGGTGAGATCGTCGGTCTCGACTTCGACTGCCGCACGCTCAAGAAGCCCGACGCCGACGGTTTCGAGCAGTTCATCATGACCCTTGTGCGAGAGCGCCTGGGCGGACACGTCTGTCGCCTGGTCCACCTGCTCTTCACGGATGTGGAGGGCCGGGAGGTCTGCCGAGTGATTGTCGAACCCGCCGACGGCCCCGTGTTCTTCAACGACGGGATGCAGACACGCCTGTTTGTCAGGACGGGCAACGCGAGCCGGGAGCTCGACGCCCGCGAGACACTCAAGTACGTGGCGGCTCGCTGGAATCGGCCTGCTTGAGGACACCCGTGCCGTCGCAAAGGTGCCCACCTGATCGCACCGCAAGTGGAGTATATGCGGGGAACGGACTACGAGAGCCACCCATCCGGGTGGCTCTCGTAGTTGGCGTCCCAAATGCTGAGAAGTTGGAACCAAGTAGTCAGGTGGCTCACCGAAGTGAGCCACCTGCTTCCGAGATCGCGTCCATGGCGCTGAGAGGCTAGAGCCCCCCACAAGACCGCACCCGGGCCATCGACCCGGGTCCCAGAGAAACAGCTGGCCTGATGCCGACCACTACACTTCACTTGAGCAGCATCATCCGACGGGCCAGAGCCCTGTCCCGCGTCACCGAGCCGGAACTCCGGCCAGTCTCCGGGCACAGAGCCACAGTCAAGGCGAGGAGCAGCGCAAGAGCCCGCGACACAGTCGGTCCTCCTCCGGCAACCGCCGACGAGCGTCCTATCTGACGTCGAGCGGTGAGTAGGTGTACTCGAGAGTCACGCCGTACAGCTCGTAAGTCAGCCCGTCGATGTAGTCCGCGGTCACGTCGATGAAGTAGCTGTACGCCTCGTTGTCGACCAGGGCATAATCGATGGTGTCGTCGTAGCTACTGCTCGGTTCACCCGAGTAGTTGTTCGTATAGGTGTACGCCATCGCATCGAACCATCCCGTGGACAGGACTCCCCTGTAGAGCTGGATGTGCACCCAGTCTTCCAAGCTCGACATAGACCAGTAAGAGGTCATCTTGGTAATCGTGGCGCCGTGCGGGAGGTTGACGGGCGCCACGAGCCATCGGCCGGTGACCCAGTAGCCCACGTTCACGTAATACTCCAGTGGATTATCGGGGTACCTGGATATGAACGCAGCGGGCGAGACAGTCACGTAACCCGTCCGCTCTCCTCCTCCGACGACCTCCTCTGCGATCTCCGCGCGGAACGCGTACGGCACCGAGGCCAGTTGGATGCGCGGCGTCAGCTCGGGCTCGTAGTTGACCGCGATTCCGAGCTCGTAGTGCCCGGAGAAGTCCAAGTGGATCGGCGTTCCAGACCCGAGCAGGACATCGAAGCGACCGTCCATCGTCGTGACGATCTGCTCCTCTATCCAGCTCGGATCTCCGGACCCGACCTGGTACAGGGTGAACGTCACGTCGTAGGTCCCGTCCGGCACGACGTTGCCGTCCGAGTCCTTGAGGACGCCCTGGAACGAGACGGTCCTGGGTACGTCGGCAGTACTCAGCGCCGCGCAGGCGACGAGGATCACCGCCACGGCAATGGCGCAACGAGGCATCTTACCCTCCCTTGTCGACGGAGCGCCTCGGTCAGAGGTCTCGCGGATGCAGCCGCGCGTCCGACTCTACTTGAGCAGCACCACCATTCCCTCGCGGTGCTTGCCGTCTGCGTCCGCCGGGCAGAAGTAGACACCGGTGGCCAGACTCCTGGCGGCGTCCTCGCGGCCGTCCCACGACTCCGCGTGTCTCCCCGCTTCATTCGGAGAGTCGTCCAGGAGCGTCCGCACGAGAGCCCAGACGCATCGGAGATCCTGAGACTCACACGAGCGGGCTCCGGCACGCCGAGTGCGAGCGTCGCCTTCGAGTTGAACGGGTCCGGACGCGCCGGGTAGACGTCGAGCGACGCACGGACTGAGCGTCCCAGGTGCAAGCCCGTCGGATAGCTCTCCAGTCGCGCGAGGTGGACCCGCGTTGTTCGTGCGATCAGCAGCGCTTCTGGGACAACGTGCGACAGTGCCTGAGGGTGTTGGTAAGCCCCTCATAACTTATCACATCAGGTCAAGGGAATCAACAGACGAGCGACTGGTCGGCGGGGTGGGTCAAAGCCCCAGCACGCGTGTGGCTGAGCTGTCAGACTCACCACAGGCCAGGGAGGAAGCGCATGCGCGCCGGCGGTCTCAGAGCAGAGAGCCCGTGCTGCTCTGCCGATCTCACGCATCGGGCGGGTTCCAACCTCACGTCGGGGTACAACGAGAAAGGCACACAGAGTGGGCCCTTCCTGCCGGCGTCCCTAACGGAATTCGAACCGACTGGCCCGACGGACGCGGACTGATTCCGGCCTCACGGTCCGCTCGGGATCCGCTACCCCAGTTCCTTCTCGAGTCGCTTCTTGAGTGCGGGGAGCACTTCGAAGACGTCGCCGACGATCCCGAACGTCGCGGTCTTGAAGATCGGCGCGTCGGGATCCTTGTTCACGGCGACGATGCACTTGGAGGACTGCATGCCCGCGAGGTGCTGCACGGCGCCCGATATTCCGCAGGCGACGTAGAGCTTCGGCTGGACCGTTTTCCCCGTCTGACCCACCTGGTGCGAGTAAGGAATCCACCCGGCGTCGACCGCCGCGCGCGACGCGCCGACGGCCCCCCCTAAAACCTGCGCGAGGTCTTCGACCAGGTTGAAGTTCTCCGGGGCACCGAGTCCGCGGCCGCCGGACACGATGACGTCGGCCTCCGCGATGTTCACGGTCTGCGTGAGGTCCTTCACGAACTCGACGAACTCCGTTCGGGACTCGAGGAGCCCGACCGGAGCGTCGGCCTTCACGATCTCGCCCTTCCGCGCGGGATCGGGATCGAGAGCGGTCATCACCTTGTGGCGAACAGTCGCCATTTGGGGACGGTGGTTCGGGCAGACTATCGTGGCCATGATGTTCCCGCCGAACGCCGGCCGCGTCTGCATCAGGAGTCCGTCGTCGCCGATCGCGAGACCAGTGCAGTCGGCGGTGAGACCGCTCCTGACCTTGATGGCGACACGCGGGATGAGCGACCGTCCGACCGAGGTCCCTCCGGTCAGGACGATCTCCGGCTTGTGCTCGTCTATCAGAGAGGCGACGACGTTCGAGTACGGCTCGTCGAGGTAGTGCTCGAGCGCCGGGTTGTCGACGACATAGACGGTGTCCGCGCCGTGGGCGACCAGGTCGTTCCCGAGGTCCCCGACGTTCGAGCCCATGAGGACGGCCGAGAGCGTCGTGCCGAGCGTGTCGGCGAGCTCTCTCCCCTTCCCGAGGAGCTCGTACGATACGCCGTGCATCTCGCCGTCGCGCTGCTCGGCCACGATCCAGACGCCGCGGTACCCTTCGGTCGAGGGACGTTCGGCAGCCGCGTCCTTTCGGAGGATGATCGCGTCGAACTTGCACGGCTCAACGCACGCGCCGCAGAGCGTGCAGTTGTCCTTGATGACGGCGATGCCGTCCACCATCTCGATGGCGTCGTAGAGGCAGGCCTTGATGCAGAGCTCGCAGCCTACACAGCGGTCCTCGAGTACCTCGATGCTGCTCAACGCCTTGACTCCCCGGCCGGTCGGACCGGCCCCGTCACGCCTCGCTCCTGAGGAGCGGGACGAGCTCCTTCGCGAGTGCGTCGACCGTCTCGTCGACCTCGCCCTCGAACACCGTGCCCGACGCCCTCGGTTCGGGCGCGAAGACCTTGATGACCCGTGTCGGCGAGCCATCGAGTCCGAGCTCGGCGGAGTCGACCTCGAGATCGTCCTCGCCCCAGACGGTGATCTCCGCCTTCTTCGCCTTCATCTTCCCTTTGAGCGAGGGAAGCCTCGGCTCGTTGATCTCCTTCACGACCGTGAAGACCGCGGGCAGCGGGACCGAGAGGACATCGTGCCCGTCCTCGAGCATCCGCTCCGCGCGCGCCGTCCCGTTCTCTACCTCGAGCTTCTTGACGTAGGTGACCTGGGGGACGTCGAGGAAGGTGGCGACCCCGGGACCCACCTGGGCCGTGTCGCCGTCGATCGCCTGCTTGCCGCAGAGGATGACGTCCGGCACGCCGAGCTTCCGGATTCCGGCCGCGAGCGTGTAGGAGGTCGACCAGGTGTCGGACCCGGCGAAAGCGCGATCGGAGAGGAGGACGGCGTCGTCCGCGCCGAGGGCGATCGCCTCCCGGAGGGCCGTCTCGACCTGCGGCGGTCCCATCGACATGATCGTCACGGTCCCCTCCCCCGCCGACTCGCGGATGCGGAGCCCCTCCTCGATCGCGTACATGTCGAACGGGTTCACGATCGACGGGACGCCCTCGCGAACGAGCGTGTTCGTCTCCGGGTCGATCCGGACGTCGGTCGTGTCGGGGACCTGCTTGATGAGGACGACGATCTTCATGCGTTCGGGCGGCCGGTGGGCGCGGGTCGCGCCGAGACCTGCGGCCCTACTCCCCCCTCTTCTCCTTCGCCGCGCTCTCCTTGATGATCGACGACGCGATGATCGACCGCTGGATCTGGTTCGTGCCCTCGTAGATCTGCGTGATCTTCGCGTCCCGCATCATCTTCTCGACCGGGTACTCCTTCATGTAGCCGTACCCGCCGAGGACCTGCACGGCGTCGGTCGTGACCTTCATGGCGACGTCGGAGGCGAACACCTTCGCCATGGCCGAGATCTTCCCGATGTCCTTCACGCCGGCGTCGACCATCCTTGCCGATGCGTAGACGAGGGCCCGCGCGGCCTCGATCTGGGTCGCCATGTCCGCAAGCATGAACTGGAGCCCCTGGAACGACGCGACGGGCTGCCCGAACTGCTCGCGGTGCCGCGCGTACTTCACGGCCTCGTCGAAGGCGCCCTGGGCTATCCCGAGAGCCTGGGCGGCGACGCCGGGGCGCGACTTGTCGAACGTGCGCATCGCGACCATGAACCCCATGCCCTCGCGCCCGAGCAGGTTCTCCTTAGGCACGCGGACGTCCTGGAAGATGAGCTCGCGCGTCGCCGAGCCGCGGATGCCCATCTTGTCTTCCTTCTTCCCGAAGTCGAAGCCGGGCGTCCCCTTCTCGACGATGAACGCGGAGATGCCCCGGATCCCGGCGCCCTTCTTCGTCCGCGCGATGACTGTGTACGTCTCGGCCTCGCCGCCGTTCGTGATCCACTGCTTCGTCCCGTTCAGGACGTACTCGTCTCCGTCGAGCTCGGCGCGCGTCTCGACCGCGCCCGCGTCGCTGCCCGCGTTGGCCTCGGTCAGGCCGAAGGCCGCGAGCTTCGTGCCGGCCGCGATCTCCGGAAGGTACTTCTTCTTCTGCTCGTCGTTCCCGAACAGGAGGATCGGGTAGGCGCCGAGCGCCGAGGCCGCGAAGGCGAGCGCGATGCCGCCGCAGACCTTCGAGAGCTCCTCGGTCGCGATGCACATCTCGAGGACGCCACCGCCGAACCCGCCGTACGCCTCCGGGATGTAGACCCCGTAGATGTCGGAGTCGGCCATGACCTTGACGACGTCCCACGGGAACTCGCCGGTCTCGTCGTAGTGGGCGCGGACCGGGAGGATCTTCTCCCTCGCGATCTGCGCGCAGAGCTCCTTGAGCATCATCTGCTCTTCGGTGAACCCCAGGCTCACCTCCGGCTCGGTCGTGACGGTCTGGCTCATGACGATTGCTCCTTCTTCCCGCCGCGGGACCGGCGGCGCCTGCGCGACCGCGACGATCTGCGGCGGCCGCCGCCCTTCTTGCCTTTAAGCAGGCCCAGCTTCGCAAGCGCGTTCCTCGCGGCCATCTGCTCGGCCTCCTTCTTGTTCTTTCCCTCACCCCGCCCGAGCGACCGCCCTCCCAGTCTCAGTTCGACGAAGAACGTCCGGGCGTGCTCGGGGCCCTTCGCGGATACGACGCGGTATCTCGGACGCGAGCCGAGCTTCTTCTGGGCGTGCTCCTGCACCATGCTCTTGTAGTTCCTGTACTCATCGGTGGCGAGGAACTCGTCGATGCCGGAGAGGAGGTGATTCTCCACGAATCTCCGCGCCGCGTCCAGTCCGGAATCGAGGTAGATCGCCCCGATCACGGCCTCGAACGCGTCCGAGAGAATCGACGCCCTCGACGCCCCTCCCGACAGCCTCTCGTTCTCAGAAAGCAGGATGTAGTCGCCGAGACGGAGCTCCTCGGCGCGTCTGGAGAGGATCGGCTCGCTCACGACGAGCGACTTGATCTTGGTGAGACGCCCTTCCTGACGTCGTTCGTATCGGGCGTAGAGGTGCTCGTTGACCACGAGCCCGAGGACGGCGTCTCCCAGGAACTCCATCCGCTCGTTCGACTCGCCCCTGTCCAGGTCGATGTCGTGCACGTACGAACGGTGCATCAACGCCTGGTTCAGGAGGACGAGGTCGCGGAACCGGACACCGAGGATCTTACAGAGCCTCTCAAGCGCGGTCAGTCGTTCCCGACCAAGACCGTTGGTCGGGCGCCTCACGAGAGACGTGAGTCGTTCAATCAGGCTGTTGGACCTGGCCATGGACGCGTCATTTCTAGTCCTCGAACCGGCGTACGGCGAGCACGGCATTGTGCCCCCCGAAGCCGAACGAGTTGGTGAGCGCGTGCTGGATGGTCGCTTCCTTGGCCTGGTTGGGGACGTAGTCGAGATCGCACTCGGGATCGGGCGTCTCGTAGTTGATCGTGGGCGGGATCAGCGAGTTCTTGACCGCGAGGGTCGTCGCGATGAACTCGAAACCTCCGGCGGCGCCGAGGAGGTGGCCGACCATCGACTTCGTCGATGAGACGGCCAGCTTCGCAGCGTGCTCGCCGAAGACGGACTTCACTGCCGCGGTCTCGAACTTGTCGTTCAGAGGAGTCGACGTGCCGTGCGCGTTGATGTACTGGACGTCCTCGGGGGATATCCCCCCGTCGGACATCGCGAGCGCCATGGCTCGAGCGCCCCCCTCGCCTCCCGGCGCTGGAGCGGTCATGTGGTAAGCGTCGGCTGTCGCCGCGTAGCCCACGACCTCGCCCTTGATCTCCGCGCCACGCTTCCGCGCGTGTTCGAGCTCCTCGAGCACCACGATTCCGGCGCCCTCCCCGAGGACGAAGCCGTCCCGGTTCAAGTCGAACGGCCGCGACGCCTTGTCGGGCTCGTCGTTCCGGAACGTCACCGCCTTCATGTTGGCGAATCCGCCGACCGCCATCGGGCTGATGGCCGCCTCTGTGCCGCCGGTGACTATCATCTCGGCGTCCCCGTCCCGGATCGCCCGGAACGATGTGCCGATGGCGTGCGCTCCCGAAGCGCATGCCGAGACCGTGGCGAAATTCGGACCCTTCAGACCCAGCGCTATCGACACCATACCCGACGGCATATCGGCGATCATCATCGGGATGAAGAACGGGCTGATTCTGCGCGGCCCCTTCTCCATGAGCATCGTGTGCTGGTTCTCGAAGGTCTGAATCCCTCCGACACCTGATCCTATGATCACGCCCGTCCGGTCCGGATCGTATCCTCCATCTTCCAGACCGGCGTCCTTCCAGGCCATCTGCGTGGCGGCCACCGCGTACTGGCAGCACGGGTCCATCTTCCGAGCCTCGCGCTTGTCCATGAACGCCTCGGGGTCGAAGCCCTTCAGCTCGCACGCGATCTTCACCGGAAAATCAGAGACGTCGAATGTCGTGATGGGGCCGCACGCGTTCTCCCCCGCGACGAGCGCCTTCCACGAGCTCTCAAGATCCAGTCCGAGCGGGGACAGCGTCCCCATCCCGGTGACCACCACTCTTCTCTGCATTCCTTCCCTCTCCGCGATAATGGACCTTCCCCAGAGCCGCACCCGAGGAGTCCTCCCCCGGCGCGACGTCGAGAGGACGGCCGCGGCTCCGCGGGATGCGCGAGGCCCCGGCCGCCCGGTCGGGGACCTACGAGCTTGCAGCCACCTTCTTCTCGAGGTACGCCACGATGTCGCCCACGGTCTTGAGACCCTCGGCTTCGTCCGTGTCGTCAGCGATGATGTTGAACTCGTCCTCGAGAGAGAACAGGATGTCCGCCTGCTCGAGCGAATCGGCTCCCAGATCCTCCACGATCGCGGCCTCCATCGTCACCTGGCCGGCGTCGATCTGGAGCTTCTCCGCGATGACCGCCTTGACCTTCTCTGCCACGTCCGCCATCGACGTTCCCCCTTGACTCCGTGCGTCCAGGGACGGCCTCTCCCGCTACCAGACCATCCCACCGTCTACGTTGACCGTTTGACCAGTGACATAGCTTCCCTCATCGGACGCCAGGAATGCAACCACATTCGCGACGTCGTCGGGGGAGCCCAGCCTCCGCAGCATGATCTTGGCCGCGAAGTCCTCCTTGACCTTGTCCGAGAGCGTCTCCGTCATCGCCGTCTCGATGAAGCCCGGAGCCACGGCGTTCGCCGTGATGCCCCGGGGACCCAGCTCCCGCGCCGCGGTCTTCGTGAGCGCGATGAGACCGGCCTTCGACGCGGCGTAGTTCGCCTGTCCGATGTTCCCCACCTGCCCGATGATTGAGGAGATGTTGACGATCCTCCCGTAGCGCTGCGACATCATCGTCCGCGCGACCGCGCGGATGCAGTTGAAGGCCCCGTTCAGGTTGACGCGGATCACGCGATCCCAGTCGTCCGGCGACATCCGAATGATGAGGTTGTCGCGCGTGATCCCCGCGTTGTTCACGAGGATGTCGATGCCCCCGAGATCGGCGACGACCTCCTTCATCACCTCGGTCGCCTCGTCGGCCTTCGAGATGTCGAGCTTGTAGGCCTTCGCCGTCCCGCCGGCGCCGGCGATCTCCCCGGCTACCGTCTCGGCTCCCTCGAGGTTGACGTCGACAACAGCGACGTGCCCCCCGAGCGAGGCGAGCTTGAGCGCGATGGATCGCCCGATGCCCTGTCCCGCACCGGTGACGACTGCTCTCTTCCCCTCGAGACGCATCCCGTCACCCTCCTCTCTCTGACCCGCCACCGCCGCGCCACGTCTTCGGCCCGGCGGGCTAGCCCGTCGCGATCGTCGCCGGGAGCTTGTCTATGTCGGCGATCTTCCCCGCGCTCGCGCTCTTCGCCGCCGGCTCGATCTTCCGCATGAGCCCGCGGAGGACGTTGCCGGGTCCTACCTCGACGAAGAGCGACGCCTTCCTGTTCACGAGCGACTTCACGCACTCCATCCATCGGACCGGGCTCACGAGCTGCTGCGCGAGTCCGTCCCGGATCTGCTCGGGGTCCTCGACCGCCTTGCCGCTGACGTTCGCGACGAACGTGCACTGGGGCTGCTCGATCGTCGTGGTCGAGAGCGCATCAGCTAGGCCGTCACGCGCGCCGTCGAGGAGCTCGGAGTGGAAAGCCCCGCTCACGTTGAGCTGGATGACCCGCCTCGCTCCGTGTGTGGCCGCGATGTCCATGGCCTTCTTCACGGCGTCGACCTCTCCCGAGATCACGATCTGCGTCGGCGCGTTCAGGTTGGCGACCTGGACGACGCCGTCGGCCGAAGCCTCCTTGACGATCGGCTCGATCTGCTCCTCCGTGAGCCCGATCACCGCGGCCATCGTGCCCGGCCTCTCGAGCCCGGCCTCGTACATGAGCCTGCCGCGCTCCCGGACAGCGCGGACGCCGTCCTCGAGCGTGAGGCTCCTTGCCGCCACGAGCGCTGTGTACTCGCCGAGGCTGTGCCCGGCGGCGGCCCACGGTTCTATTCCGCGCTCGAGGAGGAGCGTGTGCGCGGCGATGCTCGCGGTCAGCAGAGCCGGCTGCGTGTTGATCGTCTTCCTGAGCTCCTCCTCAGGTCCTTCGAACGAGAGCGCCGCGAGGTCGACGCCTATGGCTTCCGACGCCCTCTCGTAGATCTCGCGCACGTCGCCCGAGTTCTCGAATAGGTCCTTGGCCATGCCGACAGCCTGGGAGCCCTGTCCGGGAAAGATGAACGCTATCCTGTCCATTCGGGAGATCCTCTCGTCGGGAGTGCCTCGTCACGCCGGACGGCGCGCGGGAGCGGCCGGCGACGTCGCGTCACCAGCGAAGGAGCGCGGAGCCCCACGTGAAACCGGAACCGAAGGCGACGAGGGCCACGAGCATGCCCTCCTTGAGCGCGCCCTCTTCTACGGCCTCGGCGAGGGCGATCGGGATCGAGGCCGCAGACGTGTTGCCGTACTTCTGGATGTTGACGTAGACCTTCTCCATCGGCATCCCGGCGCGTTCCGCCACGCTCTGGATGATCCTGATGTTCGCCTGGTGCGGGAAGAGGAGGTCGACGTCGTCGCCGGTAAGGCCCTGCTGCTCGAGTACCTGCATGACGGCATCGCTCATGTTCTTCGACGCGTTGACGTAGACCTGGCGGCCCTTCATCCTGATGACGTGGTCTCCCGCGCCGACCGTCTCAGTACTCGACGGGTTTCTCGAACCGCCCGCGGGCTGCTTGATGTAGTCGGAGAGCGAACCGTCACACTTGAGGACGTAGTCGAGGAGCCCCCTCGGCGGCTCGCAGCACTTGACGACGGCCGCGCCCGCCCCGTCTCCGAACAGCACGCAGGTGTTCCTGTCTGACATGTCGGTGATCTTCGTGAGACACTCGGCGCCGATCAGGAGCACCGTGTCCACGTTTCCGGACCTGATGAAATTCTGCGCCTGGACGAGTCCGAAGATGAACCCCGAGCATGCGGCCGAGATGTCGTACGCGAACGCGTTCGTGGCACCGATCGCGTGCTGGACGAGGCACGCCGTCGACGGGAAGAGCATGTCCGGCGTCGCCGTAGCCACGACGATGGCGTCGACATCAAGCGGGTCGGTCCCCGCCCTCTCGAGAGCCACTCGCGACGCCTCGACAGCGAGGTCTGAGGTCGCGGTGTTCTCGTCGGTGTAGCGCCGTTCCTTGATCCCCGTCATCTGGGTGATCCACTCGTCCGAGGTGTCGACGATCCTCGTGAAGTCCTCGTTCGTCACCACCTTCGGAGGGACGGCCATGCCGATTCCCGCTATGTAGGCCGTTCTCTGGCTATCGGGCATTGCCTGTCGTCGCCTCCCTGAGCCTGGTCACGATCTTGGCGTCCACGTCTGTGTCGACGAAACGGCCCGCCGCCTTCACCGCGTTCTTGATCGCCTTCGCAGACGAGCTCCCGTGGGCGATGATGACGACCCCGTTCACCCCCAGGAGCGGCGCCCCCCCGTACTCCTGGTAGTCGAGCTGGCGCTTCAGCGACCCCAGACCGGCCAGGTCGCCGTCGTCACGGAGGGCGTTCGAGATGATGTCGATCACGCCCTCGGTGAGCTTGAGCATCACGTTCCCGACGAATCCGTCGGTGACGATCACGTCGGCCTTGCCGCGAAGGAACGTTCTCCCCTCCACGTTGCCGACGAAGTTGATCGGGCACGCGGCAAGGAGGGGGTACGCCTGCTGGACGAGCTCGCTCCCCTTCGACTCCTCCTCGCCGATGTTCATGAGCGCCACGCGCGGTCGCTCCCGGCCCACCACGTAGCGCACGTAGGCGTCTCCCATCATCGCGAACTCGACGAGGTCGCCGGGCCTGCAGTCAACGCTCGCCCCCACGTCGAGTACGAGCGTCGGCTCGTTCACTGTCGGGAAGAGACTTGCGATCGCGGGGCGTCGCACGCCCGGCAGCATCCCGAGACCGAGAAGCGTCGACGCCACGACGGCGCCGGTGTTGCCCGCGCTCACGAGGCCGTCGACCTCGCCGCGCTTGTGGAGGCCGGTGGCGACGACGATCGACGATCCCCGCTTGCGCCGCACGGCGCTCGCAGGCGACTCGTCCATCCCGATGACCTCGTCGGCGTGGACAACGCTCAGCGGAAGGTCCGACCCTCCGGCGGCCTCAAGGGCTTCGCGGACCGGCTCCTCCCGCCCCACGAGGACGACCTCGATGGCCCCCTCCGACTCGCGAACCGCCTCGACGGCGCCCTCCACCTCGACCGACGGGGCGCGCTCGCCCCCCATCGCGTCGACCGCGATCCTCGCGGGTCTCCCCGAATCCCCCATGCCACCAGTGCGGGTCTCTCCAGGAGCCTCCGGCACGCTACTCCTTCTCCTTCTTCTCCTCGACGACGATCTCTCGTCCATTATACGTCCCGCAGTGCGGGCAGACGCGGTGCGGCAGCTTGGACTCGCCGCACGAAGGGCACTTCGAGAAGCCCGGCCGCGCTATCTTCTTGTGCGTCCGGCGCTTACGGCCCCTCGTCTTGGAGCTCTTCCTTTTGGGTACGGCCATGGTTCCTCCGGATGTTCCTGGATGGTCCTATACACCACTCTACGTCCGGCAGGGACCCCTGGGGTCCCTGCCCGACAATCGAAGTTAGGGAATCATGTTAGAAACGGAAGGGGGGCAAGTCAAGGTCGAACTCCGCGACGGGCCACAACGTGGGGCTCCAGGCCGAGTTCCGCCGCGAGGTCCGCGAAACGGACCTCCAGAGCGTCCGTCCATCTGGGGTCGAACGTGACGGCCGGAGCCGCCGTCTCCTTGATCGCGAGCTGCGCCCGTCCGCTCGGCGTGGCGAATCCGCTGGCGTAGATGCCCTCTCCGCCCCACTGTCCGCCGGACTGCTCGTGACCGCCGGCCCCGCTCCCCCCGCCGGGGAGCCCGGCGGCGCGGAGTGCCTCGCCCATCTCGTGGGCCGCCTTCGTCGGCTCGGGGTCTCCGAAGGGAAGCCCCAGTGCCTCTCCCAGCGCCGCCAGGACAGCCAGGTTGGACCTGCCCGCCGGCGCCCCGGTCGCGACCGCGGCGGGCTGGACCCGCCTCTCGCTGTTCGTGACGCTCCCCGAGCGCTCCGTGAAGGCGGCGAGCGGCACGACGGCGTGCGCGAGCCCCGAGGTCTCGCTCGGAGCCACGTCGAGGACCCCGAGGAAATCGAGCTTCAGCAGGGCCTCGCGGACGCGGTTCGGGTCGTCGGCGCCCGACACGGGGTCCTCCCCGACGACGAGCGCCGCCCGGACCTCCCCGCGCTCCATGGCCACGAGGATCTCGGATGCGTCCCGAAGCGACGGCGCCGGAACCGGCCCGCCGTAGACCTTCTCCAGTCGACCGCGACCGTCGCTCGTGTCGGCCGCGACGTGTCCAGGAAGGAGGAGCGGATCGAGACCCGCGTCGGTCGCGCCCTGTCCGTTGGCGCGAGCCCTGACGAAGAGAATGCCCGAACCGTTCCCGCCGGCCTTCCCGGCGAGGGCGGCCAGAGCGACCGCGACGGACGCATCGCGGCTCGAGGTGGCGGCGTCGAACGACGTCGCTGCCGCGACGAGGACCGCGCGTCCGGCGGAGGCGAACGCTTCCGCCCCTCCGCTGAGTGCTTCCGAGACCTCCGGGGAGCCGATGTCCCCGCGCGCGAGGTCGGCGATGATCGCCCGGAGTTCGTCGACACCGTCGACGCCCTGCGGGATCTTCGCGGCATCCGCGACTCCCTTCTCGAGCGCGTGCTCGAGCATGGCGGCGAGTGCGCTGCCGAACCGGTGGCGCGGCACCTGGATCCACGAGTCGGCGATTCCGGTCATCCGCGTCTCCGAGGGCGCGATGACGATGAGCTTCGCTCCGCGCGCCACGGCCTTCCTGACAGCGATCCCGGCGACCGTGGCCTCCTCGGCAAGGTCGGAATCCAGCAGGAGCACGACGTCCGAACCGCGGACGTCGGCGTAGCTCGCGGTCGAGGCGGCGTAGCCGAACGCGCGTCCGAGCGCCCCGAAGACGTTCGACTCGCGGGCGAGCCCGAACGAAGCGACGTTCGGAGTCCCGAGGCCGGCGCGCGCGATCTTCTGAAGCCAGTACGCCTCTTCGTTCGTCAGGCCCGGGGAGCCGAAGACCGCGACGGACCCCGGACCGTGAGCCCTCGCCGCCGATGAGAGGCCCTCGGCGATCGCGGTGGTCGCATCCTCCCACGAGGCGTCGGCCAGGTTCCCGTTCGTCCTCATGAGCGGCGATTCGATGCGGTCGCCGAGCGCCCGGAAACCGAACCTGCCCCGGACGCAGAGGTTGCCCTCGTTCACTCCCTCGGAGGGGATGGCGACGATCTCGACGAGCGTGCCGTCGACCGTCGCGAGACCGATCGCGCAACCCGTCCCGCAGAACCCGCAGGTCGAGCGCGCGGTGTCGAGCGCCCACGGCCCCGGCTTCGGGAGATCGAGCGCGGCCGACAGCGCGGCGGTCGGACAGCTCGTGACGCACTGGCCGCACGACTCGCACGTGGTCTCGGCGAGCGGCCGATCGAGCGCCGGCTTCATCTGCGCCGCGAACCCTCGCCGGTAGAAGCCGAGCGCGGACGCGCCCTCGACCTGGTCGCAGACCCTGATGCACCGCCCGCAGAGGATGCACTTCTCTGGCTCGAGGCGGATGAACGGATGCCGCTCGTCGGGCGGGTCGCTCACGACCTCGCCCCCGAACCCGCCGAACGAGGCGCCGTACTCAGCAGCGTACTCGCGGAGCTGGCACGTGAACGCGGCGCTGCAGCCGCACTCGAGACAGCGCGTCGCCTCCTGGCGCGCCTGCTCCTCGGTGTAGCCGAGCTCGACCTCCTCCATCGTCTTGATCCGGCTCACGACGGGGAGCTCGGGCATCTCCGCGCGCTCCTTCTTCTCGACCGCGGCGAGCTCGGCCTCGGGGAACCCGTCCCACCGCTCCTTCGTGATGTTGAAGAACGAAGGCGGAGTGAACTCGCTCTCGCCCCTGAGGTAGCTGTCGATGGCGGCCGCGGCCTTCCCGCCGTCCGCGATCGCCTCGATCGCGGTGGCGGCGCCGCGGGCGACGTCCCCGCCCGAGTAGACGCGCTCGACCGACGTCACGCCGGTCGTCTCGTCGGTGACGATCGTGCCCCAGCGCGTGAGCTCGAGCTTGGCCTCGAGCGACTCCGGGTCCTTCTCGGCCGTGTCGTGGATGGCGGAGAGGTCCGGGACCTGTCCGATGGCCGCGATGACGTTGTCGACCTCGAGCATGGTCTCGGAGCCCTCGATCGGAACGGGACGCCTTCTACCGCTGTCGTCCGGCTCCCCGAGCTCCATCCTGATGTACTCCATGCGCTCGCACCGGCCGTCGCCCTCGATTCTCGTGGGCGCCGCGAGGAAGTGCATCTCGACGCCCTCCTCGAGCGCCGCCTCGACCTCGACGTCCCACGCGGGCATCTCGGCACGCGAGCGGCGGTAGACGATCGTGACCTTCTCGGCTCCGAGCCTGAGTGACGTGCGCGCGGCGTCGACCGCGGTGTTGCCGCCGCCGATGATGGCGACGTGCTTGCCGATCGTCACCTCCTCGCCGAGCCCCATCTTCTTCAGGAACTCGGTTCCGGCCCAGACGCCCTCGAGCTCCTCCCCCGGGACCTTCATGAGCCGGCTCCCCATAGCGCCGAGCCCGAGGAAGACCGCGTCGAAGCCCTGCTCGAACAGGTCGGCGATCGTGAAGTCGCGGCCGAGCGCTTCCCCATACCTCATCTCGACGCCGAGCGTCGTGATGAGCCCGATCTCAGTGTCGAGCGTGTCCTTCGGGAGGCGGTACTCGGGAATCCCGTAGCGGAGCATGCCGCCGGGCGCGGGCAGCGCCTCGAAGACGGCCGTCGCGTGTCCCTTCTGCGCGAGGTAGTAGGCCGCGGTGAGGCTTCCCGGGCCCGCGCCGACGAGGGCGACCCGCTTCCCGGTCGGCTCAGCCGTCTCCGGCACGTACGGGTCCTCGTGGTCCGCGTCCCAGTCCGCCGCGTAGCGCTTGAGGTAATCGATCCCCACCGCGCTGTCGACGGCGTTCCGCCGGCACTCGCCCTCGCATGGCCGCGTGCACACCCGTCCGATGGAGAGCGGGAACGGGTTCACGTCCTTCACGAGAGCGGCGGCCTCGCGGTACTTCTCCTGAGCGATGAGGGCGATGTAGCCCTGGACGTCCACGCCGGCGGGGCAAGCCGCCTTGCACGGGGCCACGCAGTCCCCGCGGTGGTTCGAGAGCAGGAGCTCGAGCGCCATCTTGCGGACGGCGTGCACGTCCTCGGAATCGGTCCAGATCTTCATCCCGGGCGCGACGTGCGTGCCGCACGCCGGGACGTATCTGGCGACCCCCTCGAGCTTGACGGCGCAAAGCCAGCACGAGGTGAACGGCGGGAGCTGGGGGTCGTCACACAGCGTCGGTATGAAGAACCCGTGCTCCCGCGCCGCGGCGAGGATCGTCGCCCCCGCCGCGACCTCTACCTCGCTACCGTTCAGGAAGACCTTGATGCGCGCCACGACTCGCTCTCTCCTGGTACGACGGGATCCGGGCCCTCGCTCGAAGGCGGCCGGAAGTGTCCTCTACTCCACGATGACGGCGTCGAACTTGCAGGCCGCCCGGCACGCGTCGCACTTCGTGCAGAGCTCCTGATCGATCGTGTGTATTCCCTTCCTCTCGCCGGAGACGGCCCCGACCGGACAGACCTTGTCACAGAGCGTGCAGCCCGTGCACGCTTCCGGATCGATCGTGTAGGTCAGGAGAGGCTTGCAGGCGTGCGCCGGACACCGCTTCTCGTTGATGTGCGCTTCGTACTCGTCCCGGAAGTACCTCAGCGTGGTGAGCACCGGGTTCGGCGCGCTCTGGCCCAGGCCGCAGAGCGACGACGACACGATCTTGTCGCCGAGTTCCTCGAGGAGCTCGATGTCACCCTCCCGCCCCTCACCCTCACAGATGCGCTCGAGAACCTCGAGCATCCGCTTCGTGCCCACGCGGCAGAAGGTGCACTTCCCGCAGCTCTCGTCCTGAGTGAAGTTGAGGAAGAAACGGGCGATGTCGACCATGCACGTGGTGTCGTCCATGACGACCATGCCGCCGGATCCCATGATCGCGCCGGTCTTGACGAGCGACTCGTAGTCGACGGCTATGTCGAAGTGCTCGCGAGGGATGCAGCCGCCCGACGGGCCGCCGAGCTGGACCGCCTTGAACTCGTGGTCCCCGGGCACCCCGCCGCCGACCTCGTCGATCACCTCGCGGAGTCCGATCCCCATGGGGACCTCGACCAGTCCGCCGCGCGCGATCTTGCCCGCGAGCGCGAAGACCTTCGTGCCCTTGCTCGTCTCCGTGCCGTAGGCCGCGTACGCCTCGGGCCCGTTCGCGATGATCCAGGGGACGTTCGCGTAGGTCTCGACGTTGTTGATGTTGCTCGGCTTGCGCCAGAGCCCCTCGACGGCCGGGTACGGCGGACGGATGCGCGGCATGCCGCGCCGCCCCTCGATCGACGCCATGAGCGCGGTCTCCTCCCCGCACACGAACGCTCCCGCGCCCTCTTTGACGTGGACGTCGAACGAGAAGTCCGTTCCGAAGAGACCGTCACCGATGAATCCACGCTCACGCGCGTCGGCGATGGCGATCTCGAGCCGCTTCACCGCGAGCGGGTACTCGGCCCGGACGTAGAAGTAGCCCTCGTCCGCACCGATCGCGAAACCGGCGATCGCGAGCCCCTCGAGGACCGAGTGCGGGTCGCCCTCCAGGATGCTCCTGTCCATGAACGCCCCGGGGTCGCCCTCGTCGGCGTTGACGATGACGTACTTCTTCTCGCCGGGCGACTTCTTCGCCAGGTCCCACTTCACGCCGGTCGGGAACCCCGCGCCCCCGCGGCCGCGGAGGCCCGACTCCTTCATGACCGCGATGACGTCGTTGGGGGTCATCGAAGTGAGCGCCTTCTCGAGCGCCGCGTAGCCGCCGGCCTCGATGTACTCGTCGATCGACTCGGGGTCGATCGTTCCGGCGTTCCTGAGAACGAGCCTCACCTGCCTGCTGTAGTAGGCCTCGTCGGGAAGCTCCCTGTCCTCAGCGCGGACGAGCCACTCCTCCACGGGGGTCCCGCCGACCAGATGCTCCTCCACGATCCGCCCGACCTGCTCCGCTGTGATCCCGCCGTAGGTCTGTCTTCCCTCACCCGGGAGGTCGACGTCCACGATCGGCTCGCTGTAGCACATCCCGACGCAGCCCGTGCGTCGGAGACGCACGTCGAGATTCCTCGCCGCGATCTCGCTCTCGAAGGCGCTCATGACGTCGGCTGCGCCGGCGGCGATCCCGCAGCTCGACAGACCGACCGTCACCTGGGCAAGGGTCCCGGTTTCCGCCATCTCTCCCTCTTCACGACTTGCGCCGCGCGGGTCTCTGCCCGCCCGGCGCGCCCGAGGTCCGTGCGAACGGACGGAGGCCCGCCCGCTTACTTCCCGTACTTCCTCACGATCCGCCGCGCCTCGTCGGGCGTGAGCCGGCCGAACGTGTCGTCTTCGATCATCATGACCGGGGCGAGGCTGCAGCAGCCGACACAGGCGACGGACTCGACGGTGAACTCACCGTCGGGCGTCGTCTCCCCGTCCTCTACGCCGAGCTCCGCGCAGAGCGCGTCGGTCAGCGCCGGCGCCCCCTGAACGTGGCAGGCGGTGCCGTGGCAGACCCTCGCGACGTGCTTCCCCGCGGGCTTCAGCCGGAACTGCGAGTAGAAGCTCGCAACTCCGAAGACCTGAGACGCGGGGACGCCGGCGCGCTCGGCGATCCGCTCCATCACGTCGGCCGGGAGGTACCCGACCCGCGCCTGCACCCTCTGAAGGATCGGGATCAACGACCCCGGCCTCCCGGCGTACTCCGCCGCGATCTCGTCCACGACGGCGAGGTTCTCGTCCGTGGCCTCTCTCGCGTGATGCGTCGCGCCCATCGGTCTCCTCAGGTGGGCCGTACCGCGGCCCCCGGCCCCTATGTGTCCAGCGTCCTCGCGCAGTCGCCGAAGTAGAACGACGACTCGAACTCCACCCTGTCTGGCGAGTCGGCCGCGTGGACGGCGTTCTCTCTCACGCTCGTTCCGTAGAGCGCCCGTATGGTCCCGGGGGCAGCCTCTCCAGGGTCGGTCGCGCCGACGACCTCCCTCAGGAGCGCGACAGCGCCCGGCGCCCTGAGCACGAGCCCGACCGAGAGCCCCGAGGTCATGAACTCGACGAGCCCCTCGAAGAACGGCTTCCCCTCGTGCACGCCGTAGAGCCCGGCCGCCTCGTCGCGAGTGAGCCTCCTCGAGGCTACGCCCAGGATCTCGAAGCCGGCGCGTTCGAGCTCTGTCACGATCCCGCCGACGTGTCCCTCGGCGAGCGCCCTCGGCTTGACGATGAGGAAGGTCGTCTCCATCTCACTCCCCCCCGAGGGCATCCCTGGCTGCCTCGCGTCCCACGTTCAGGGCCTTCTCGTTCGCGAGCTCGGTGCCCTTGGGTACCCTCGCGAGCACCGCCGAGCGCAGGCTGGGCCAGCTCACGGCTCCCGTGAGCTCTCCGATCGCCCCCAGCGCGACGACGTTGGCGAAGAGCTTCCGGCCGCACTGCTCGATTGCGAGCATCGTGAACGGGATCCCGATCGCCCCCGGGTGGTCGACGTTCTCGACAAGGTACGAGTCGACCACGAGCATCCCGCCGTCAGCCAGCGAGCCGACGTACTCGTCGAGGGCCGGCTGGCTCATGGCGAGGAGGACGTTGACCTTCGTCGCCTTGGGGTAATCGATCTCCGTGTCCGAGATCACCACGTCCGTCTTGCTCTTCCCGCCGCGCGCCTCGGGACCGTAGCTCTGCGTCTGGACGGCGTTCTTCCCGTCGTAGACCGACGCGGCCTCCGCCAGCAGCTTCCCCGCCAGCATGAGACCCTGCCCCCCCGCGCCCGACAGCCTGATCTCGTACCTTCCGAGCTTCTCGCTCATCGCCTCGCGGAACTCCTATTCTGCCTTCGCGTTCAGGCGCTCGGCCGTCTCGTCGAAAGACTTGAGGATCGACTTGACGCGCTCCACGGCCGACGGGCTCGTCGTGAGACGCTCCGCCAGATCGTCGTACGCCTCTATGAACTCCGGAAGCTCGCGCTCGACGATGACGCCGCGCGTGAACTTCCCCTCGAGCTCCCAGGGCTCCATCGTCTCCGCCTTCCCCACCGGGACCGAGTTCTCCTTCATCCAGCGGAGCATGTCGACCGGCGAGGCGTGCTTGTTCAGGCGTCCGTAGCTCGTGTAGCAGTTGGAGACGGCCTCGACCACCGAGAACCCCTTGTGGAGGACGGCCTTCTCGATGAGCCTGTCCAGCTCCTGCGCGTGGTAGACCGACGAGCGCGCGACGAACGTCGCTCCCGCTCCCGCCGCGAGCGCCGCCACGTCGAAGTCGTGCTCGACGTTCCCGTACGGGGCGGTCGTGCCTCGCTTCCCGTGTGGGGTCGTCGGCGAGTACTGCCCGCCCGTCATTCCGTAGATGTGGTTGTTCGCGACGATGGCCGTCATGTCGATGTTGCGGCGGCACGCGTGGATGAAGTGGTTGCCCCCGATCGCGAGCGCGTCCCCGTCTCCCATGGCGGCGATGACCGTGAGCTTCGGCCTCGCGAGCTTGACGCCGGTGGCGAAGGCGAGCCCGCGCCCGTGGGTCGTGTGGAGCGTGTTGAAGTCGACGTACGTCGGGAGGCGTCCGGTGCAGCCGATCCCCGAGACGACGGCGACGTCGTTCTTCTCGACACCGAGTCTCGCGAGCGCGCGGGTCATCGCGCTCATGAGTATGCCGAGCCCGCAACCGCCACACCAGACGGTCGGGAGCTTCTTGCTCGGGCGCAGGAAGGTGCGCGCGTTCTCGATGGCCTCGCTCATCTTCCCGCCTCCTTCAGCACGAACCCCGTGATGTCGTCCGGCTCGAAGAGGTGACCGTCGACGCGGCCGAGATGCCTGACGGGCACCTCGCCGCAGACGCCGCGCTCGACCTCGAGAACGAGCTGCCCCAGGTTCATCTCAGGCACGACGATGAGCCTGAGATCTCCCGCGAGTTCGCGCAGGCGCTTCGTGGAGAAGGGCCAGATCGTCTTCGCCCGGAGGAGACCGGCCTTGACTCCTTCGCCTCGCAGCGCACGCACGGACGACTTCGCCACGCGCGCGGTCGAGCCGTACGCGAAGAGGAGCACGTCGGCGTCCTCGGTCATGAACTCCTCGTAGTCGGCGAGGTCGTCGGCGGCGTCCTCGATCTTGTCGACGATCCGCCTGATCTTCCTGTCGACCTCGTCGGCCACCATCGTGGGGAAGCCGCGCTTGTCGTGCGTCAGTCCCGTGACGTGGAAGCGGTGCTCGCTCCCGAACGAAGCGAGCGGCGCCACCTCGTCGCAGTCGAACGGGCAGTAGTCCTCCGTGCCGGGGTCGGGCGCCCTCCGCTCGACGATCTCGTACGAGCCCGGGCGCGGCAGGACCACGGTCTCGCGCATGTGACCGATGACCTCGTCCATGAGGAGCACCGTGGGCGTCCTGAACCTCTCGGCCAGGTTGACGCAGTCGATGGTCATGGTGAAGCACTCGAGCACGGTAGACGGCGCGAGCGCGATGATCGAGTGGTCGCCGTGCGTCCCCCACCTGGTCTGCTGGATGTCCATCTGCGCGGGCTGGGTCGGCAGCCCGGTCGAGGGGCCGGCCCGCTGGACGTTCACGATCGTGATGGGGATCTCGGCGATCGCGGCGAACCCGAGGTTCTCCTGCATGAGCGAGAACCCGGGGCCGCTCGTGGCCGTCATCGTCTTGGAGCCGGCCAGCGAGGCGCCGATGATCGCGGCGATCGAGGCGATCTCGTCCTCCATCTGGATGAAGCGGCCGCCCGCGAGCGGGAGGGCCTGCGACATCATCTCGGCGATCTCGGACGAGGGCGTGATCGGGTAGCCCGCGAAGAACGTCACGCCTCCCGCGAGCCCCCCGAGCGCGCTGGCCTCGTTCCCCTGGAAGACCTGCATCTCCGTGGTGCCGCCGTCGGCCTTCGGGTCCGTCACTTCCCAGCCGCTCCCTTCTCGTCTTCGGTCGTCCCGTCCGACTCGGCCTTCTTCTTGCGTTCCTTGTAGACCGTGATGGCCATGTCGGGGCAGAGTCTCTCACACAGATAGCACGAGATGCACTTCTCCGGATGCGCGAGCACGGGACGGCCCGACTTGTCGGCCTCGAACACCCCCGTCGGACAGAGCTCGTAGCAGATCCCGCAGCACTTGCACCACTCCTGGTGGACGTAGATGTCCACGTCCGGGTGCTCGTCCCTCGACGGGTAGCGCCACTTGCGGGCGGTCCCGCTCACTTTGGCGTTCTTCGTCACGCCTTGAGCGCCTCCTTGATGAGCTCCGGGATCTCGCTTGGGCGGTCGGCCACCGGCACGCCAGCGGCGGTCAGCGCCTCGATCTTCTCCTGCGCCGTACCCTTGCCGCCCGCGATGATGGCGCCCGCGTGTCCCATGCGCTTCCCGGGAGGAGCTGTCCTGCCTGCGATGAAGCTCACTACGGGCTTCGTCATGTTCGCCTTCACGAAGTCCGCCGCCTGCTCCTCGTCCGTGCCCCCGATCTCGCCGATCAGGACGACGGCCTCGGTCTGCGGGTCCTCCTGGTACGCCGTGAGCGAGTCGATGAAGTTCGTCCCGATGATCGGGTCCCCGCCGATGCCGATGACCGTCGACTGCCCGAACCCGTGTCTGCCGAGCTGGTCGACGACCTCGTACGTCAGGGTGCCGCTCCGCGAGACGACGCCGATACCGCCTTCCTTGTGGATCCAGCCCGGCATGATCCCGAGCTTGCACTTCCCCGGACTGATGATGCCGGGGCAGTTCGGGCCGATCATGCGCGTGCCGAGCCTGTCGAGCTTCTGGTAGATCTTCGAGACCTCGAGCGTCGGGACGCCCTCGCTGATGGCGACGATCACGCCGACCCCGGCCTCGGCGGCCTCGGTGACGGCGCCGGCCGCGAACTTGGCTGGGACGAAGAGGATCGAGGCGTTCGCTCCCGTCTTCTCGACGGCGTCCTTCATGGTGTCGAAGACCGGGACCCCGTCGACGTCCTGACCGCCCTTCCCCGGCGTGACGCCCGCGACGACCTTCGTGCCGTACTCGACCATTCCCTTCGTGTGAAACGCACCGTCGCGCCCGGTTATGCCCTGCACGCAGACGCGAGTGTTTTCGTCGACGAAGATGCTCAAGCCTGCCTCCTGTCGATTAAGCCGGCTGACGCGCCAGCTCGACTGCCTTCTCGACGGCCTCGTCCATCGTGTCGGCGGAGACGAACTCGGTGCCGGCGAGGACTTCCTTCGCCTCTTCCTCGTTCGTCCCGGTGAGCCTGACCACGATCGGGAGGCTGATCGACGTCTGTGCCAGTGCCTGGGCGAGACCCCTCGCGACGTCGTCGCAGCGCGTGATGCCGCCGAAGATGTTGATGAGGATCGACTTGACGTTGGGGTCGCTCGTGATGATCTCGAGGGCGGTGACCACCTTGTCCGGGCTCGAGCTCCCGCCTATGTCGAGGAAGTTGGCGGGCTCTCCGCCGTAGTGCGCGATGACGTCCATCGTCGTCATCGCGAGGCCTGCCCCGTTCACCACGCACCCGACGTTGCCGTCAAGCTTGACGAACGACAGCCCCATCTCGCGGGCGCGCCTGAGCTCGGGCGTCTCCGTCGAGGGATCGCGCATGGCGGCGATGTCCTCGTGCCTGTAGAGCGCGTTGTCGTCGATGTTCATCTTCGCGTCGACGGCCCAGACCTCCTCGTCGGGAGTGATGACGAGCGGGTTAATCTCCGCGAGCGATGCGTCGCTGCCGACGAACGCCTCGTAGAGCTTCGAGATGAAGTCCGCGACGCGCTCGGCGACGGCCGGGCGCGACTCGATCTTCGCCGCCAGCTCGAGGGCCTCTTCCTTCGACAGGCCCTTTTCCGGATCGACGGCGTACTTGTGGATCTTCTCGGGGGTCTTGCTGGCGACCTCCTCGATGTCGATGCCGCCGGCCTCGCTCACCATGTAGACGGGCTTCTTCGTGGCGCGGTCGACGATCATCCCGATGTAGTACTCGCGGTCGATGTCGACGGCGTCCGAGATCATGATTTTCTCGACCGTGAGGCCCTTGATGTCCATCCCGAGGATGGCGCCCGCGTGCTTCTCGGCCTCATCGGGCGTCTTGGCGAGCTTGACGCCTCCGGCCTTCCCGCGACCGCCCACGTGGACCTGCGCCTTGACCACGACCATGCGGCCGATGTCCTCGGCGGCTGCCCTGGCCTGGGCCTGCGTCGTCGCGATCTCGAATCTCGGGATCGGGACGTCGTAGCCCCTCAGGATGTCCTTCGCCTGGTACTCGTGGATCTTCAATGACGCCTCCCTCGGTGATCGCCCGAACGAGTCCGCCGAGGTCGCGTTCCCCGGCGCGCGCCCGTCAGAGCACGTCCTCGAGTACGTCCGCGAGCGTCGGGCTGCCGATGACCTTGATGTCGTAGCGGACGCGGACGCTTGGCTTCTCTATGTCGATGACCTTCCTGAGATCGATGGGAGTTCCAATGACGACGTAGTCGCAGTCGACCGCGTTCACGGTCTTCTCGAGATCCGAGACCTGCTCGGGGCTGTACCCCGCGGCCGGGAGGAGCTTCCCGATGTGCGGGTACGTCCGGTACATGTCGGCGATCTTCCCCGTCGCGTGCTCGCGCGCGTCGACGAGAATCGCGCCCGCGGCCTCGGCCGCCACCGTCCCGGCGCCGATCTTCATTCCTCCGTGCGTGAGCGTCGGCCCGTCCTCGACGACGAGGACGCGCTTGCCCTTGAGGTCGACCTCCTCCTCGAAGACGACCGGCGACTCCGCGTGGATGATCGCAGCATCGGGGTTCACCGACGCGATGTTCGCGAGGAGCTGCTCGACGTCCTCCGGCTTCGCCGTGTCCTCCTTGTTGATGACGACGACGTCAGCCATGCGGACGTTCTGCTCGCCCGGGTAGTAGCTGAGCTCGTGCCCGACCCGGTGCGGGTCGGCCACGACGATGAGAAGGTCGGGAGCGTAGAACGACGCGTCGTTGTTGCCGCCGTCCCAGAGGATGACGTCGGCTTCCTTCTCCGCCTGCTCGAGGATGCGTTCGTAGTCGACGCCGGCGTAGAGCACGTTCCCGCGCTCGATGTGAGGTTCGTACTCCTCCATCTCCTCGATCGTGCACTTCTCGCGGATCATGTCGTCGTACTCGGCGAACCTCTGCCAGATCTGCTCCCGGAGGTCGCCGTAGGGCATCGGGTGGCGAATGACCGCGACGCGCTTGCCGCGCTCGGTCAGGATCTCCGCGACTCGCCTGGTCGTCTGGCTCTTGCCCGCGCCCGTTCTCACCGCGCAGATCGAGACGACCGGCTTCTTCGATTTGATCATCGTCTCGTCGGCGCCCATGAGGATGAAGTGCGGCCCGAGCGCGTTTGCGAGGGCCGCCTTGTGCATCACGTACTCGTACGGCACGTCGCTGTAGGCGAAGACGACGTCCTCGACATCGTAATCGGCGACGAGGGCTGGAAGATCGCTCTCTTCCCGGATAGGGATGCCCTTGGGATAGAGTGGTCCGGCAAGCTCGGGAGGGTAGACGCGACCGGCGATGTCGGGGATCTGCGTCGCGGTGAACGCGACGACCTCGATGTCCTCTCGCTCCCGGTAGACGAGATTGAAGTTGTGGAAGTCACGTCCAGCTGCGCCCATGATCAGAACGCGTCGCCTCTGCATCCCTCCTCCTTGTGAAATCCTCGTACCCGTCGAGAACGCGCGCATTCGAGCCGTAGGAGCGGACTCTCCGGTTCGACCGGGCCCTGCGCAAGAGAACCCCCGTGACTACGCCGGTCGGGGCGCTGCCGTGCAGGGATTCCCGTCAAAGAGGGCGGACGTCGAGAACCACCGCCCGAGTCAGCCAAGAGTGCAATCATAACCTATCGGCTCAGATGAGTCCAGCAAAAGGGTGAGGAATCGCTCAGGAAAAGGGACCCGCGGGCTCATTCCTCGGGCGCGTCCCCGGCGCTCCGGATGCGCTCGACGATCGACCGGGTCGAGCGTCCTTCGAGGGCCTCGAGGGCGACGACCTTCCCGCCGCGGGCCTCGACGATGTCGGCCCCGACGATCGTGCCGGGCGTGTATCCCGCGCCCTTCACGATGACGTCCGGCAGGCACTCGGCGACGAGCTCGTGGGGGGTGGGCTCGCCGAAGAGCGTCACGAGGTCCACCGCCGCGAGGGCCGCGACCACGTGGGCGCGGTCGTCCTCCGGCACGATGGGCCTCGTGGAGCCCTTGAGGTCCCTGACGGACTCGTCCGTGTTGACTCCCACCACCAGGAGGTCACCGAGCGCCTTCGCCTGAGTGAGGTACTGGACGTGGCCGCGGTGGATGATGTCGAAACAGCCGTTCGTGAAGACGACCGTGAGTCCCTCCGACCTGGCGCGCTCGCAGATCCTCGCGAGCTCCTGGCGGTCGACGACCCTACCCATTCTTCCCGTCCTCCACGGTCTCCCGGAACGAGCGCAGTATCTCGTCGGGTGTCACCGAAGCCGTACCGATCTCTCTGATGACGATGCCGGCGGCGTGGTTCGAGATGTTGGCGGCCTCCACCATCGTGCCCCCGGCCGCGAGGGCGACAGTGAGCGCGCTCACGACCGTGTCGCCGGCGCCCGTGACGTCGTAGACCTCGCGAGCGACCGTCGGGAGGCGGACCAGCTCCCCTCCCTTCATGAAGAGCGCCATGCCTTGCTCGCCCCTCGTGATCACGACGCACTCCGCGTCGAGCCTCCCCTGGAGCTCCCACCCGACCTTCTCGAGCGACGCTTCGTCGGTGATCCTGAGCCCCGCTGCGTTCCCGGCCTCCTTCTGGTTCGGGGTGATCGCCGTCACGCCCCCGTAGCTTCCGAAATGGGACTCCTTCGGGTCGACGCAGACCGTCTTGTCCTCCGACCGGGCCCTCGAGATCGCCGCCGTGACCGTCTCCTCGGTGACGACCCCCTTCCCGTAGTCGGACACCACGAGCGCGTCGGACGCGTCGACCGCCCGTTCGAGCGACTCGAGCACGGCGTCGCGTTCGGCCACTGTCAGTTCGGCCGTCGCCTCGCGGTCGGCGCGGACGACCTGCTGGCTGTGAGCAATGATCCTCGTCTTCGTCGTCGTAGGCCTGTCGGCAAGCTCGACTACGCCCGAGACGTCCACTCCCCGCTCCCGGAGGAGCGACAGCAGCTCGCGACCGGCGGCGTCTGCGCCCACCACGCCCACGACCGACGCGGACGCTCCCAGCGACGCGACGTTCTCCGCAACGTTGGCGGCGCCGCCGAAGCGCACGGAGTCCCTCGTCACCTCGACCACGGGGACGGGCGCCTCGGGGGAGATCCTGTTGACGTCCCCCCACACGTAGCGGTCGAGCATGAGGTCGCCCAGGATGGCGACCCGCCTCGAGCCGAACCCCCGGACGATCTCTTCCAGGCGATGCGCCTCGATCGTCGTCACGTGAGTACCTCCGTTCGCGTGGAACTCGCGCGCCCACTTCCAGTGCCACCGCCGCGTCGGCCCTGTCGACGGTGCGCGGCGGACTGAATGCTAGAGGAAGACCCGGCGCAAGTCAAGCTCGTCGCCCGCTGCGGGGCTCGTCGCGTGCGGCACCGCCGCGCTCGCGTAAAGAACCGGCCGGCCCGCGGGCGCGGGCCGGCCGTCGTGAGCGCTCGATCTCTCTCGTCCCGCTACGCCTCGGTCAGCTTCACGGGCTCGATCGTCCTTCTCTTCCTCGGCTTCCTCTTGGGATGCTTCGGAACGATGAGGTCGGGGTAGGCGTTGTGGAGCGCCTGGATCGAGGACCCCGAGAAGCACCCGGTCAGCATGCCGCCCAGGCCGTGCTCGCGGAAGAGATGATACGTCACGTCCTGGAACACCTTGTCCTTCGGAACCTCGAGGATGTCCTCGCAGAGCCAGCGCGTCGCGCGGCGCGCGTTCACGAGCCCCTGCTCCCCCTGCCAGAAGTTCTTCGGCACGTTGCGGAACTCCCAGGGGTGGAACCTCCCCGGGTACGCGTTCTCGATGGCGCGGAAGAACGAACCGCGGAAGCAGACCGAGAGCATCCCCCGGAGGTTGTACTTGCCGAACGTCGTCGCCGAGATGCGCTGGGGGATGTCGTCGACCGTCACCCTCTCGACGTCCTCGATCATCCAGCGCGTGGCCTCGGCCGCGAGTCTGAAGCGGTCCGGTCCCTGCCACATTCCCTTGACATTGAACTGCCACTTGTGGAATCGGCCGGGATACGCGTTGTCGATCGCTTTGTATGGAGACCAGTCGAAGCAGCTCCCGAGCATCCATGTGAGACCGTTGTCGTAGAAGAGCTTCTTGTGGATCGCGCGCGGGATGTCGTCGACCTTGATGTTCAGCTTGTCCTCGAGGAGGTAACGCGTGATCACGCCGGCGCGTGCGCGTCCGTCAGAACCCCTGAAGAAGTTGTTCGGGAACCTCCGTCGGCGACCCGCGAATACGTCCTCGTACACCTGGATCACCGTGTCGCGACTGACCTCCGTGGTCCTATCGGGTGTGTCCAGCTTTTTCAGCTCCGTGACCATAGCCCCTCCAGTCTACAGCTCGGACAACTGACAAAGCCGCATCAGCAAAGAAGTTCCGTGTTGTCCTAGTTCACAGTTTTTACCATGTGTCAATCTTTTAAGCCCAAGATATCATCCCAGCCGAAACCTGTCAAGCGAATACTGCACCAAAGCTGAGTCGCGCTCCTCTCCACGTCGGGGCTCGCGGTGAACGGGCCAGAGTCCGCTTGGCTGGCCGGCCCCCATGGCCGGAAGGGGCCCGCCTGGGCGCCGTGCTGGCTCCCTCACACAACCTTCGGGCGTCGTCATCCAACGTCCCTCCGCCACAGTGCCCGGCCGTGCGAACACCGCCCCCACCTCCCTCCGTCGGCTGACACGGCCGACGGGCGGCGCCCGGCGGTGCGTCTCCGGCTGGCACGAGTTCTGCTAAACGCCGCGCCAATATTCACTTGACAACCCTCGCGGCCCCCCCTATCGTTGCGCCGACTTGGCTGTGGCGGGTCGTCGAGGGGGTCCGTGAGGCGGAGGAGCATATGCCCGAGCAGAAGAAGATCAACATCGAGCTGAGAGACGAAGAAGCCGAGGGCATCTACTCGAACTTCGCCGTCATCACCCACTCCCCAGCGGAGTTCGTGCTGGACTTCATACGCGTGCTCCCGGGAGCCAAGAAGAGCAGGGTCCACGCCCGGATCGTCATGGCCCCCCAGAACGCCAAAGCGCTCCTGAGGGCGCTCGAGGGGAACGTCACGAAGTACGAGGACAAGCACGGCGAGATCAGCACAACCGGCGACGCCCAGCCCGGCAAGCAGATCGGGTTCCAGTAGGGCGGGCAGCGCCTGGAGGCATAGAGGGTCGAACGAAGGGAAGGCGGGGCGCTGCCGCACAGGGCAGGCGGACCCCGGGACGAGGATTACGGCTTTCTGGGGGGACCAGGGGGCAGAGACCCTGGATGACCAGAAGGAGGTGACCAAGGGACATATCGAACCGGGTGCCCGCCGGCGCCTTGGGAACATGTGGAACCGGTCAAACTCACACAGAGGAGACAGTAAAATGATGCGAGTAGTGTTGGCAGTACTCATCGCCTTTATGCTGGTCGCGACGGCCAGCGCCTACGACCCGATGTACAGCTACCGGAACGCCGGAACGGCGCCCGCCGGCAGCTTCGGCCTTGCCGGCCGCTGGGTCTACCTGGCTGCCACCGATTACTACGACGACGAAGGCAACAAGGAGAAGATGGAGGGGTTCGGCTACGAGGAGAAGGACACCTGGCAGAGCATCACGTTCGACGCCTACTACGCCACGATGGACCAGTGGACGGCCGGTGTCTTCATCCCCTACACCTTCCTGACCTACAACTACACAGATGCGCGGGACGACTCTGAGGACGCCTCCGGAATCGGCGACATCTGGCTCTACACGAAGTACAGGTTCACCGATGCCCCGATGTGGACAGGCCAGTTCGGCTGGAAGATCAACACGGGCGCTGCGCCGGTCTACTGGGGCCCCTCCGGCTGGCTCTGGTACGACGAGGACGACAACCCGGCCATCGGCAGCGGCCAGATGGACCTCGACCTGTCGCTCTGGTTCGGGCTTCCGAGCGAGAGCGGGCGTTTCGACGCCGCGCTCGGATATCGGTATCGTATGGAGGGCGAACTCGACGCCATGGTCTCCCGACAGGAGAAGATCAAGTACGACCCGGGCGACGAGATTCACTACTACCTGAACTACGTGTACTTCCTGAACGAGGCCTGGTCGCTCGGTCTTGCGAGTGACGGCTACTTCGGCCAGGACGACAAGCTCGCCGGCGAGACATGGGATGATCCGACGACCGCGCGGAACGCGGTCTACCTCGACCCCTACGTCGGCCACAACATGATGAACGGGTGGTCGCTCGGTGCCGGCTTCCACTACCCGATCATGGGTCAGAACATCCACGCGAGCTGGGGCTTCGACGCGTACGTCGGCTGGAACTGGTAGACCGACACCCAGGAGCGGTGCTGGATCACGGGAGCCACCCCACGGGTGGCTCCCATCGCATCTGGCCTGACGGTTCGCGCGTGGCCGGCGTGGGCTCCGCGCAGGATCGAGGAGACTTCACATGAGACGAGTCATCGCGGGTGTTCTGGCCGTCGCGCTCGTTCTGTCCCTCGCGGGAAGCGCCGCAGCGTATGACGTCCTCTACACGCGCAGGACCGCAGCCACTCACGAGGCGAAGACATTCGGCCTCGACGCGTACTTCTACTACTTCACGGCGGACAGAGAGTACGACGAGAACGGGAACAGTGTGGACCTCGAGAGCGGCGAGTCGGTCGGGGTCAACACGGTCCCGGTCGACCTGTACTACAGCTTCACGGACCGGGTCGAGGTCGGCATCATCCCTCGCCTCGTCATGCCGAGGACAGAACTTCTCGACGACAGCGACGAGATCGTGACAGAGGACGCCGTCGGCGTCGGCGACACGTGGGCCTACGCGCAGTGGATGTTCAAGACGCAGCCGGCGATCGCGGGGCTCCTCTCAGTCAAGTTCCCGACGGGAAACGACAGACCGGACCCAGGCGAACGCCCCACCGGAACGGGCCAGTACGACATCGACGCGGCGATCGCCGTCGACTGGCCGACGAGGTCGGGCCTCTTCTACGGGATCGCTGGGTACAGATGGAGGGGCAGCACGGAGGTCACGGAGGACAGCCAGACCTACAACGTGACGCCGGGCGACGAGATCCACTTCATGCTCGGGTACACGCACTACCTGAGCGAGCGGATGCAGCTCAGGTTCGACGCCGACGGGTACTTCGGGAGCGACCACGACGTCGAGCCCGCCCGGGACACGGTTCCGAACAGCGCGAGGAACGGCATCTGGATCAACCCCGCCTTCGAGTACGTCATGGCGAGCGGGCTCCTTCTCGGGGCCGACTTCCACTACCCCCTCACCGGCCAGAACATCTACGCGCTGTGGGGATTCGGGCTCTACGTGGGCTGGAGCAGCTAGGAGGCATCTCGGGGCCGATCGAAGCGCTGCGAGAACGAGGAGAGGGGAACCGTCGCCTGACGACTCCCCTCTTCGCGTCCGGTGCGTGACCCACTCCTCGCGCTTGCCGCTAGCCCGTCTCCGCGGGCGGCCGCGTCTTCCAACGGCGGTGCATCCAGAAGTACTGCTCGGGGTGTTCGCGGATGAACCGCTCGAAGACCGACGTATACCCCTGTGTGTAGGCCTGCGCGGCCTCGTCGTCCGACGCGCCGTCGGAAGGCCCGTCGACCGGCGCGCAGACGATGAGCTCGTGGTTTCCCTTCCCGTGCCGGAGGGCGATCCCCGGAAGCACCGGCGCTCCCGTTCTCGCCGCGAACCTGCCCGGTCCGTATGGCGTCGACGCGGGTAGACCCAGGAAGTCGACGAAGATGCCGTCCCTCCCCGCGTCCTGATCCGAGAGCATCGCGACGATCCGGTTCTTCCTGAGCGCGCGGAGGACCCCCATCAGGCTCCCGGTGACGGGAACGGTCTCCACCCCGAATCGCGCGCGGAGCCCGTTCATCAGACGGTCGACCAGGATGTTGTGCTGCTCGCCAACGAGGAAGGTGATCGGATAGCCCATCGCGGCCATCGTCGCGGCGAGCTCCCAGTTCCCGAAGTGGCCGGCCACGAGGATGGCTCCCCTGCCGCCGTCGAGCGCCGCCTTCAGGTGCTCCTCTCCCGTCAGCGTTATCGTGGACTCGATCGCGCGGTCATCCAGCCTCGAGAAGCGCCCGAACTCGAAGGTCATCCGTCCGAAGTTGCGGTAGGAATCCCGGGCGATCCTCTCGAGCTCGGCCTCCGACCGGTCGTCGCCGAAGATCCTGTCGAGATGCCCGAGGACGATCTTCTTCCTAATCCCGATCGCGTACGCGAGGCTCCCGAGGCCCGCGCCGAGCTCGCGGGCGGCGCCCGCCGGGAGCGCGCAGATGAGACTCTGCACGACCCGCACGGCGGCGTACTCCAGACGATGGACGAAAGTGATCTTCCGCTCGCGCGCCACGCTCACCTCTCTAGGAGAACTTCTTCGCGAGCCAGGAGAGCCTGACCTGCACGGCGTCGTGCGGACAGACCTCGTGGCAGCAGAGACACTCGACGCAGGGCTTGCGGTCAACGTACGGCGTCCCGTCGCGCATGCTGATGGCGCCCACGGGACAGCTCCGCACGCAAAGCGCGCAGTCGGTGCCTCGGCACCCCCGCTCCTTCGACATCTCAGGATAGACCCAAATCCACGGACGGAGGGCGTGAATCAGGGGGGCCGGGATCAAGTTCAGGAGCCCGGCGCGGGGGAGCTTGAAGTCCGCGAGGTCGAACGACGAGGGGTCGGCGCCCACGATCTCGATCTCGCTCCGCCGCATCTCCCCGAGCCCCCTCGCGACCGCCGCCTTCGTCACCGGCGCGCGCCCCTCGCGGATCCCGATCATGCCCTCGAGGACCGAGTCGACGGCGACCGGATCGGTGCCCGCGAGAATCGCCCCGACCTTCCTGGGGCTCCCGCCCGACGGCCCGTCGCCCTCCATCGCGAGGACCGCGTCCACGACGTGGACAGCCGGCCTCACGAGGGCGTGGACGTCCGCGATGATGCGACCGAACGGTCCCGGCCTCGGCGCGACGCTGTGGAGCCTCCCCTTCCCGAACCCGGGGACTGCCCCGTACGTGTTCTTGACGCAGCCGGTGAAGAGGACGAGGACGTGCGTCTTCATCTTGGGCACGTTCACGATGACGTCGGCGTCGAGAACCGGACGCGCGATCATGTACGAGCCGAGCTCGCCGCGCGTCTCCACCGAGCCTGCTGCCTCGAACGACACGAGCGGGACGCCCGTCCGTTCCGACAGGTCCTGCATCCCCGTGTTCTCCCACACGCGTTCGACCCCGCGGATCGCTCCTCCGGGGCTGTCTCCGATTACCGGAGATCCGCCGGCCTCACGCACGCGCGCGGCCAGAACCTCGAGGACCGACGGATGGGTCGTGATCGCCCGCTCCGGGGCCTTCGCCGAGAGGAGGTTGGGCTTCAAGAGCACGTTCTGCCCGGGCCGGACGAAGCTGCCCATCCCGCCGAACGGCTCGAGCACCTCGTCGACGGCGCGAGCGACCCCGAGGAGGTCGTAGCTCCCGCACCTCGCGATCGCGACCCGTGCGCGTCCGTTCGGATTCGTCATGGCTTCTTCTCCGCCGCGGCGCCTCTCCGCCTTCCCCGAATGTAGCGTCCCCCAGGGCACGAATCCACCCTCCCACCGAGCTCGAGTTCGAGCAGAGCCGCGAGGACCTCAGGCACGGGTGCGCCGATCCTCGTGGCGATGTCATCAGCCGTGACCGGCGTGAGCGAGAGGGCGTCGGCGACGGCTTCCGTCAGACGCCCCGCGCCCGTCGGCGGCTGCCCGTCCGCCGGCGCCCACCCGGGCGCCGTTGCCGCGCCGTCCCCGAACGGACCCCACGCACCCTCGAGCTCGTCCAGGATGTCCCCGACGTCCTCCACGAGCTTCGCTCCGGCCTTGATGAGCCCGTTCGGCCCCCTCGATTGAGGTTCGTCGATCGGGCCGGGTACCGCGAACACCTCGCGCCCCTGCTCGAGCGCCCTGGCGGAAGTGATGAGGGCCCCGCTCCGCTCGGCGGCCTCGACCACCACGACGCCGACCGACAGCCCAGCGATGATCCGGTTCCGCTGGGGGAAGAGCCCCGGTTTCGCCTGCTGGCCCATGGCGAACTCGGAGACCACCGCGCCCCGGCCCGCGACTCGGTCCGCGAGCTCGGCGTTCTCGGGCGGGTAGACGCGGTCGAGCCCCGAACCGAGAACGGCGACGGTCGTCCCGCCGACGTCGAGAGCGCCGCCGTGCGCCTCCGTGTCGATCCCCCGCGCGAGACCGCTCGACACGGCGATGCCGCGCCGCGCCATCTCGGCCGCGAGCTCGAAAGCCACGGCGGCGCCACGCGGCGTGGGCGAGCGAGTCCCGACGACGGCGACCATCGGTTCGAGCGACTCGAGGGGCGAGCCTCTGACAAAGAGGCCGACCGGCGCCCGCGGGATCTCGGAGAGAACGGCCGGGTAGTCGGGGTCTCCGGGAACCGCGAACCTGGCCCCGAGCCCGTCCGCGGTCTCGCGCTGCCCGCCGATGGAGCCCGGGGCCGCGCTCGCGCGCAGGGCCGACCGGACCTTCGTGGCGATCGCCCCGCCTCCCGGCGCCCGTCCGAGCGCCGCGTCGACCGCGCGCCCGTAGGAGCCGAAGACCTCAAGGAGTCTCGCCGCGGTCGCCGGGCCGACACCGCGGGCCGTCGCGACGGCGAGCGCCGCATCGCGTTCGTTCACCCTCCCCACCTCCCCCTCGGGGTCCGCCACCCGTCATCCCGACACACAGGCGGGGCCGGCCGCGGCGGCTCGACCCGCGCACCCTCCTACTCGTCGAACTCCCGGAGCATCCTCCACAAGGCCCCCCCGAGCACGCTGAGGCCGGCGCCCTCGAGTGCCGAGATCTCGAGGACCTCTTCCCCGCCGAACTCTCTCGGGACGCCCGAGGGATCGGCAAGGAGGTCCATCTTGTTGAGGACCACGATGCGGGGCTTGTCCGCCACTCCCTCGCCGTAGCGCTCGAGCTCCCCGAGGAGCGTCTCGTAGTCGGCGGAGGGATCCTCGGCAGAGGCGTCCAGGAGGATGACGAGGACGTTCGTGCGCTCTATGTGCTTCAGGAACCTGTGCCCGAGTCCCTTCCCCTCGTGCGCCCCCTCGATGAGACCGGGAAGATCCGCCATCACGTAGCTCCCCTCGTGTCCCACTCGGATGAAGCCGAGGACCGGGGAGAGCGTCGTGAACGGGAAGTCCGCGATCTTGGGCCTCGCGGCGGACATCTTCGAGAGGAGCGTCGACTTGCCCGCGTTCGGAAGCCCGACGAGACCGACGTCGGCCAGGAGCTTGAGCTCGAGATCGACGACGCGCTTCTCCCCCTCCTGTCCGTCCTCTGCGTAGCGGGGGGCCTGCTCCACCGAGCTTACGAACCGCGCGTTGCCGCGACCGCCCCGGCCTCCCTTCGCGGCGACGAGCTCGGCTCCCGGCGTGTCGAGGTCGGCCAGCACCTCGCCGGTCTCGTTGTCCCTGACGATCGTACCGACGGGCACCTCGAGCACGACACCCTCGCCGTCCCGCCCGCGCTTCCCGGAGCCGCCGCCGTGCTGGCCGCGCTCTCCTTTATAGTGACGGCGGTAGTGGAAGTCCACGAGGGTGTACCGGCCTTCGGCGGCGCGGACCGTGATGCTCCCCCCGTGCCCACCGTCGCCGCCGTTCGGGCCTCCCTTAGGGACGAACTTCTCCCGCCGGAAGCTCACGCATCCCTTCCCCCCGTCTCCGGCCTTGAGCTCGATTCGCGCAGTGTCTACGAGCATGGGGTGCCTTCCTCCGGTGCATCCCCTCCCTCGAGCGTCTCCCACCAGGGGTTGGCACGGTCGGACAGGATCTTGTCGGGGTTCAGGATCCCGCGTCGGTCGAGCGCCCTCTTGACGCGCTCGGTCGCCTCGATGGCCCGGTCGTCGAGCTCGAGCCTGAGGTGCTCGGCCTTCGTGATGCCGATCCCGTGCTCACCCGAGAGCGTTCCGCCCATCCGGATCGCGATCTCGAACAGCCGCCCCACTGCCTCCCGGGCTCGAGAGAGAGCCGCGCGGTCCGAACGGTCGACCATGATGTTCACGTGGAGGTTGCCGTCGCCCGCGTGGCCGAACGCGTGAATCGCAAGGTCGAGGTCGCTGGCGACCTCCCGCATTCTCTCGACGAAGTCGGGAATGGAGCTTCGCGGGACGGCGATGTCCTCGTTGATCTTCCCGCTCGCTATCCGCGCGAGCGACGGCGAGATCGAGCGCCTCACCTCCCAGATGTCGTCGCGCTCCTCGTGTGTCGTCGCCCTCCGGACGTTGGTCGCGCCGCACTCGTCCAGGACAGCGACGAGTTTCTCCGCGCCGCCCTCGACCGCCTCGCGCGCTCCTTCCACCTCGATGAGGAGCGCGCCCTCAGACACGTGCTCGGGTCGGCTTCCGTGGAAGTACTCGAGCGCACTCGAGAGCGTCTCCCGGTCGAGGATCTCCAGGACGCTCACCGGGAGTCCGGTCGCGGTGATCGCCGCGACGCCACGCGCCGCGTCGGAGAGGGAAGGGAACTCGGCCCAGTAGGTTGCGACAGCCTCCGGAAGCTCCGAGAGTCTCAGGACGATCTTCGTGACGACCGCGAGCGTGCCCTCCGATCCGACGAAGAGCTGGCCGGGGTCCCACCCGCTCACTTCGTGCGCGTCGGGTCCGGAGCCGCCTTCGCCCTCCGCGAGCAGGCCCGTCGCGACGATCGTCCCGTCGGCGAGGACGAGCTCGAGTCCGACGACGTAGTCGCGCGTCGTCCCGTAGAGGACCGTCCTCGGGCCGCCGGCACACTCGGCCACGTTCCCCCCGATCGTGGAGACGAGAAGGCTCGCCGGATCGGGCGGGTAGAAGAGACCCAGCGTCTCCGCCTCGCTCCTGAGGTCGTTGTTCACGACGCCCGGCTCCACGACGGCGACCTGCCGCCGGACGTCGATCGAGACGATCCGGTTCATCTTCTCGAGGGAGAGCGCGATGCCCCCGTCGATCGGGACGCTCCCTCCCGTGTATCCGGTGCCCGCGCCGCGCGGGACGACCGGGATCCCCTCCACGTGCGCGAGCCGAATGACCTCCGCCACCTGCTCGGTCGACCTCGGCCACACGACCACGTCCGGGAGCCCCCTGAGATCCGTCGCGTCGAAGGAGTAGCAGATGCGGTCCTCGAGCGCCGTCGAGGCCGAGCCTCCGGACGCGCGAGAGAGAGAGCGCTCGAGGCGGCGCGGGAGACGCCGCTCGACACTCGGGCGTGGAGTCCGGGCAGGATCTCGTGCCTCCTTGTGGCTCACGGATCCTCCAGGGAGAGCAGGCCGTCCGGGCCCGCTCCAAGGGGTCATCGGAGGCTCGACGCCTGGACCGCGGTGATCGCGATGAGGTCGACGATGTCGTCGACGCTGGCGCCGCGAGAGAGATCGTTCACGGGTCTGGCGAGGCCCTGGAGGACGGGGCCGACGGCACATGCGCCTCCAAGCCGCTGAACGAGCTTGTAGCCGATGTTCCCGGCGTCCAGGTCGGGGAAGATGAGGACGTTGGCCCGGCCGGCGACGTCGCTCCCTGGGGCCTTTCTCGAGCCGATCGAGGGCAGAAGCGCCGCGTCCGCCTGGAGCTCACCGTCGATCGTGAGGTCGGGGCGCTTCTCCCTGGCGATTGCGGTGGCGCGGATCACCTTCTCGACGTCCGGATGGGTCGCGCTCCCCCTGGTCGAGAACGAGAGCATGGCGACCACTGACTCGCCCCCGACGAGCGAGTGGCGCGTGTCGGCGGCGGCGACGGCGATGTCGGCGAGCTCCTCGGGCGAGGGGTTGGGCACGACGGCGCAGTCGGCGAACACGAGCGTGCGCTCGGGAACGTCGATCTCGTCCGGGATCACCATCACGAACGAGCTCGAGAGCGTGGTCACGCCCTCGGCGAGACCGATGCAGTGAAGGGAGGCCCTGAGCACCTCGCGCGTCGCCGTGTCGGCTCCCGCCACGCACCCGTCGGCCAGCTCGTTCCTGAGCGCGAGCGCCGCGAAGAAGACCGGGGAGTTGGCGCACTCGTACGCCTCGTCGCGACCGACCCCCTTCCCGGAGCGGAGCTCCAGGTACTGGCCCGCGAAGTCGTCGAGCTTCCCGCCCGTCGCGGGGTCGATCGTCTCGATCCCCGAGAGGTCTCCCCCGCACGCGCGGGCAACAGCCTCGACGTCCTCGCGCGCGCCCACGACGACGGGAAACGCCAGACCCTCGTGCGCCGCCCGGACGGCCGCGGCAACGACCCTCTCGTCGTGGCCCTCAGGCAGAATGATGCGCGCGCCGGCCGCGCGCGCTCTGTCCTTCATAGCAGTCAGTACGTCCATCGCCCCTCTTTCTCGTGTCAGTGTACGACGGTCCGCGTCACCGGTTGCGGCGCTTCGTCAGGAGAGCCTCCTGCACCGGCTCCGGCACCAAGCCCTCGACATCGCCGCCGAGCATCACGACCTCCTTGACGATCGTGGAGTCGAGGTAGGTGTATCTCTCGCTCGGCATGAGGAAGACCGTCTCGATCTCGGAAGCGAGCCGCCGGTTCATGAGCGCCATCTGGAACTCGTACTCGAAGTCAGAAACCTCGCGGAGTCCCCTGATGATCGCAACCGCACCGGCGCCCCTCACCACATCGACGAGGAGCCCCTCGAAGGGGATCACCTCGACGTCGCCGATCCCCCGGACGGCCGCCCGGATGAACTCGACCCGCTCGTCGATCGTGAACAGCGGCGCCTTGTCGCGCGCGGTCCCCACGGCGACGATGAGCCTGTCGAAGAGACGGAGCGCCCTCTTGACGAGATCGAGATGGCCGTTGGTGATGGGATCGAACGTCCCTGGATAGAGCGCCGTTCTCACTCGTTCCCCCTTGAGAGAGGTTCGCCGTCCGTGCACTCGTAGAAGTCTACCATGGTGTCGCCGTAGGTCTTCGCCCGGTGCCTCACGAGCCGACCGTAGGAGTCCCCGAGGCCCCTCGCTCCGCCGTGCTCCACGATAACGCGCGCGTGAGTCGCGAGACCGGGCCAGTTCCCGAGAAGCGCCAGCGCGTCCTCCGCGAGTCCGCCGGCGTACGGAGGGTCGACGAACACGACGTCGAACGGCCCGCCGGGGATCGCCGTCTCGAGGAGCCGCACGGCGTCGCCTCTGACGATGCGGCTCCGTCCTTCGAGCCCGAGGCGTTCCACGTTCCCGCCGAGGACGCCGGCGACGCGGGCGTCGCGTTCTACGAAGGTCGCGGACGCCGCTCCGCGCGAGAGGGCCTCGATACCGAGCACTCCCGAGCCCGCGAACAGATCGAGCACGCGGGCGCCGTCGAGAAGGGGGTCGATGATGCCGAAGACCGACTCGCGCACCCGGTCGTAGGTGGGTCGGACGTCTCCCGTCCTCGGGACGACGACGCGGCGTCCCCTGAGCTCACCGGCGATCACCCGCAAAGGCCGCGCTCCTCGGAGGCTACTCCTCCTCGCCCCCGTCCATGCCGTAGCGCTGGAGCTTCCGGTAGAGGGTCGACGGGTTGATGCCCAGGATCTCCGCCGCCTGCTTCTTCTTCCAGCTCGTCTCCTCCAGAGTCTGGAGGAGGTATCGCCGCTCCAGCTCGTCGAGAGTGATCCCGGAGACGCCGAGTCCGCCCTCGCCGCCGGACCTCGCCTTCTTCCGCATGCGCTCGGGGAAGATCGAGACGTTCAGACTGTCAGCCGTGATCTCGGCGCCGTCCGCGAGGATCACCGCCCTCTCGATGATGTTCTCGAGCTCGCGCACGTTGCCCGGCCAGTGGTACGCGGTGAGGATCTCCATGGCTTCCGCGCTCACGGTCTTCGCGCCGCCGGCGTAACGCCCGAGGAAGAAGTCCACGAGCCTGGGGATGTCCTCCTCCCTCTCCCTGAGAGGAGGAATCGTGATGGGGATCACGTTGAGCCTGTAGTAGAGGTCCGCACGGAACTTGTTGTCGTGGATGAGCTTGTCGAGATCGGTGTTGGTGGCCGCGATGACCCTCACGTCGACCTTGACCGGCTTCGTCCCTCCGACCGGTACCACCTCGCGCTCCTGAAGGACACGCAGGAGCTTCACCTGGATCGCGGGGGACGTCTCGCTGACCTCGTCGAGGAAGAACGTGCCGCCCTCGGCCACGACGAAGAGACCGCGCTTGTCGCGGACGGCGCCTGTGAACGATCCCTTGACGTGCCCGAAGAGCTCGCTCTCGAGCAGAGTCTCGGGGAGCGCGCCGCAGTTGATCGAGACGAACCGCTTGTCGGCCCTCGCGCTCCGGCTGTGGATCGCCCTCGCGACGAGTTCCTTCCCGGTCCCGCTCTCCCCGTAGAGGAGAACCGTGCTCGAGGTCTGCGCCACCCGGTCGATGAGATCGAAGACCGACCTGATCTCGTCGCTCTCGCCGACCATCTCGCGGTCGCCCTGCACCTGGAGCGCGCGCTCGAGATCGACGTTGTCGTCTCGCAGCCGTCTGAGCTCGAGGGCGTTCCGCACGACCTGCTTGAGCTCCTCGTTCGACACGGGCTTCAGGAGGTAGTAGAACGCGCCGAGGTTCAGGGCCTCGATCGCCGACTCCTGTGAGGCGTGCCCCGTGACGATGATGACGGGCAACGTCGGGTCGTTGTCCCGGAGGTTCCCGAGTATCTGGATCCCGCCCATGCCGGGCATCTGGATGTCGGTGATCACCGCGTCGAAGCTCTCCTGCGAGTTCAGCTTGAGAGCCTTCTTCCCGTCCCCGCTCGCTGAAACCTCGTACCCTTCCCTCTCGAGCATCATCGCGAGGTATTCGCGCGTGCTGTCCTCGTCGTCGACGATCAGAATCCTGCCGTGTGCCATCAGTGTCGTCCTTTCCGGGTCAGACCTCAGGTTCCGCGTGGTCTACGAGCGAAGGTACACGACGAACCTGCTTCCCCTGCCAGGCTCGCTCGCGAGAGAGATGCGACCGTCGTGCGACTTCACGATCTTGTCCACGATCGCGAGTCCGAGTCCGGTCCCCTCTTTCTTGGTGGTCTTGAACGGCTGGAAGTACTCCTCGCGCTTGTCGGACGGGATGCCGCATCCCGAGTCCTCAACGAGAATCGCGACCTCATACTCCGGGCCGCCCTCCAGCCCGCGCGCCCCGAAGTCGTCCTTCCCCACGACCGAGAGCCGAACGCTCCCGTCCGCGTCGATCGCCTCGAGCGCGTTGATCGTGAGATTCAGGAGGGCGCGCTTCATCTGCTCGGCGTTGACGTTTCCGATGACCGGTCCCGGCGTCTCCACGTCCATCTCAATCCGCTGGTCGTAGCTCGGATGGCCCTTCGCTATCGCCGCCACCTCGTCGAGCAGCGAGTCGAGCCTCACACCGGCGCGATCGGTCGACTCCATCCTCCCGAACTGCAGCACGTCGTGGAGGAGCTGGTTGAGACGGTCGGCCTCGCGCTGCACGAGTTCGATGAGCTTGAGCTCGTCGTTGGACGGGTCCGAGATCTCGTTGAGGAGGTCGATCGAGCCCTTGATCGCGTTCAGAGGGTTCCTGATCTCGTGAGCGACGCCCGCCGCGAACTCCCCGAGCGCCGCGAGCCTGTCGTCATGTCGCAGCCGCTCCTCGAGCCGGCGCGCCTCGGTCAGATCCTGGAAGATGGCGATCACGCCCCGCTCGCCGCCGGCCTCGTCCCTGAGGATCGACGTCGACAGCCCGACCGGCACGCTCGCTCCGTGCTTCCGTCGGACGAAGAACTCGACGCGGTTCTCGGGCTGTCCTGCATCGAGCGCCTTCGCGATCCTCTCGCAGAACGCCGGGACCTCCGCGAAGACGACGCGGTAGTCCTGCCGCTCGCCCTCCTCCCCTTCGGCCGCGGCCTCCAGCCCCAGGATTTCTCGCCCGGTCCTGTTGACGTGGATGAGTCTGCCCTCTCGGTCGACGAGAACGATGCCGCTCGTCACGCTCTCAGTCACGGTCGAGAAGCGGAGCTCGCTCGTCTCCAGCCGGCCCCGCGTCTCGACGAGCGCCGACTCGCTGCTTCGCGCGCGTCTCGCCAGATAGGCCGCGATGATGGCGACGAGGCCGAGCGTGACGAGGAGGCTCGCGGTGTCGGCCACCGTCTTCGACGCCTCTTCACCCATCCACTCCTGCGGACCGAGTACAGTCAGCACGAGGTGGCCGCCACCGGACGCCGCGGCGAGAACCATGCCCGAGGCCGCGCCGAGGCGCGCGGACGCGACGAGGACCGGAAGGAAGTAGAGGATCTTGAAGTGGCTGCCAAGGCCGCCGGAGTAGTGAGCGAGTACCGTGATGAGGACGATGTCGCAGGCGAACTGAACGTGGAGGAGGACCTCCGGGAGGAGACCTGAGCGGTCCCAGAGGAGATAGACGCCGGTGAGGACAGCGACGATGACGCCGAGCCAGATGATCGGCGTGCGCTCGATGCCTGCCCCCCCGAGAATCGCGAGAACGACCACGACGACTGCGATGAGGAGTCGCGCCATGATGATCGCGCGCGTCTTCGGGAAGTCTCCGGCTCTCTCCGTCATGGCGTGTGCTCCCCGCCCGCGGGCGGCTCCCGGGAACCGGTGTCTCGTTGCGCGTCCGCCGGTGCAGGAGGTCCGGACGCGACGGCGAAGGGGCGGAGCCCGGCGAGCGTCTTCGGGCCGATGCCCTTGACCTCCAGGAGGTCGTCGACGGATGCGAACGCTCCACGCTCGCTTCTCGCACGCACGATCGCTTCCGCCTTCACGGGACCGATGCCTGGCAGGCGAATGAGGTCGTCGACGCCGCCCGCGTTGATGTCGACCGGCCACTCCTCGACGGCCGGCTCCCACACAGTCGAGTCGGCGGTTCCGGGCCGGGCGGACGGAACGAGCGCAGGGTCGACCCTCCTCGCCGCCAGAACCAGCGAACCGACGACCAGAGAGGCCGTGAGGAAGAACACGACTGCCCGCTCGTCCTTCGTAAGAAGTCCCCGCATCCCTGCCTCCCCACCCAGCCGTACGAATCTAGTGCATTGCGTTTTGCAATGCAAACGAATCTTCACCGGCCGGAAGGCCCCTTGTTTAGGGAGCGTTCCGGGCATTGGGGCAGGTCCAGGTATCGGAGTCGATGCGGGGACCGGGGCGGGGGCCAAGATGGGCGCCGGCGTGGGAGACGCTAAGACGCGGCCGCGCTCGGCGGGGGCGTCTCGGGACGTCCGCTAGTCCCAGAAATCCCAGGAGAACCCTAGCGCGAACTCACGCTCGCCGGGGGGTTGCCAGGGCACGCTGAGCCCCTCGGTCTCGAAGAGGTCGCGGACGGAGAAAAAGACGCGTGCCGGTCCTGCGCTCGCGAGTACGGCCGCGTCGACGGCCGTGGAGGTGTCCTCGACCAAGCCGTCCCACGGGCCTCGTGCGAGTCCGCCCTCGTGTCTGAGAAGTAGTTCCCATCGTGTCGCGAGGAACTCGTTGAGGATCGTCCAGGGCGCCCAAGCTGAGGCCCGGACCGAGTACGAGGGAACGGGCGCGAGAGCGTTGAGTCCCCCTTCCTCGTCCAGACCGAAGAGATCGATGGCGACGCGGCCGCCAGGCCGGGAGCTGTCGCCGAGCGCCGCCCACAGGCCCGCCGAGCCGCACGTCTCCGCGGTCCCGTTCCGTGGCGTCGCCGTCCCGTCGTCGAAGTCCGAGAGCACGATCGGCGAGGAGACGCGGGCGACCTCGGCCGTCGCGCCGAACCCGAACACGCCGTCCCGCCGTTCGTACCCGCCGTACAGCACGAGCACCTTCTCGGGATCGAGCGTGCGGTTCCCTCGAACGAACAGCTCCTCGCCCAGTCCCCCGCCCTCGATCGGCACCTCCGTCTCGAGGAGCGCCCACTCGATCGCGGTCGGATGGCGCCCGCCCATATCGAAGCCGGCCCAGCCTGTCGAGCGGCTCCCCGTGAAACTGGCCGCGATCGTCCCGGTAGGGATGACGGCGGGATCGCGGTAGTCGACGCCCGCCGCGAGCGACAGTCGCACGTCCGGCAGAAGGTCCACGGCTCCGGCGAGTTCGCATGCCAGCCCGAGCGCTTCTTCGCCCGCGAGGAGCGTCCCGCTCGCGGTTCTGTGGTCCGCCCTCCACTCGATCCGATCGAGCCAGGGCACACCGAGCGAGAGCACGCCCCGCGCGCCGTTGCGCTTGACCTCGCCGTCGGTGCCGAAGTGCCCCGACCTGCGGTCGCCGATCCACGACGTCGTGTGGAAGAGCTCCGCATTCGTCGCGCCCCTGGTCGCTCCGAGGGCGACCTCGCTTCGGACGTAGTGGCGGTCGACCTCGGGGACCGACGAGTCGGGGAACGGGAGGCCGCGTTCGAGTTCGGTCCTGAGCACCCTGAGCTCCGCGCTCCACCCGGCCGGAAGCGGATACGTCAGACGACCTCCGGCCGTCTTGATGTCGTAACCGCCGCCCGGTTCAGGTGCGTCTCCCTGCCGACCATCGAACCAGACGTCGAGACCCAGCTTCTCGGCGAGGAACCGCCTGCCGAATTCCGCCTCGAGCGCGTTCCAGCCGTAGCTCCCGGTCCCCAGCGAGACGCGGGCGAACGGGCGGCTCCCCGGCGGCCGGCCCGGCGTCACGTCGAGCGCGAGACCGGGTCCGAGGAGCGACGAGCCACGCTGCCCTCGGTCGGGGCGGACCTCCACGCTCGACGCCGCGTACGTCGGCCAGAGCGAGAGGTCGGGACCGCTCGGAACGTGAGAGCCTCCGGAGGAGAGGACCGAGGCAGCCAGAAGGTCGAGCCCGCCGTCGATCCAGTCGTCGAATTGCATCCCGTGCGCGGACGTGTTCGTCAGCGCCGGAGGAAGCGCGCCGCGCGCCGCCGAGGAACGATGCCCTCTCCACGCGGAGCCCGCCCTCCTCACGCCCGGGAGCGCACCGACGAGCTGTCCGAGATCGTCCGTCCGTATCTCGCGGACGTCTCCGGCGAACCCGGGACCCGGGGTGGGCCTGAGACCGACGGCCGGCGTCTCGGGCAGCGCGTCGGCAGCCGTCGAGTCGGCGAGCGCCGAGCCGCCGGGCATCGGGTCGGGCGCCGCCGCGTCAGCCGCGGCGGCCTCTCCCGTCCCCACGAGCACGAGGGCGCAGACGAGAAGGCAGCTCAGCGCGGCGCCTATCCCCCGCCCCGCGGTCGCCCGCTTGAGACGCGGAAGCACGACGGGCGTGAGCACGGCGAAGATGACGGTGTTCGAAACGAGGTGAATGAGCGAGAAGAAGGCGTTCGCGGCGATCGCCGCCATGATGCCGGTCCTGTACTCGGGGCTCGCGACCGCGATGCCGAGGATGACGCCGGACTGGTAGACGGCTGTCAGGACGAAGCCGACTCCCCCGGCCGCGGCAACGCCGCCCGCCGCCGGCAGCCCTCGACGACTCCCGCTCCATAGCCCACCGATCGCCCCTCCGGCAAGCCCGATGAGCGCGCCTGCGAGGACCTGGGCCACGTAGAGCGGTGGGAACGCGAGGCCGGAGCCGTAGGGGTTCACACCGGAGAAGATCGCCCAGGCGAGGGCGCCCACGGTCGCGCCCCGCCAGCGGCCCAGCACGGCCCCCGACACGAAGATCGTGAACGTGATCAGTTCGACGTTCGGAACGGCCAGGAGCAGCAGGCCGAGCGCGACCGCTAGTGCAACGAGGATCGCCGTGAGGGCGATCCTCGTCGTCCAGAAGGCACGATGGTCGGTGCGCTCCATCGAATCCCTCTCTACTCGAGGCTGTCGCGGGCGTCTTCGAGACGGTCCGGCGTCACGTCGTCGAGCTGCGTGTCCGAGGTGTCTCCCTCACCGATCGGCTCGATGTACTGCGAGATCTCCTCGCGGTGCTCGGGAGTGAGCCGGTTCCAGTTGCGCTGGACCTCCATGATGAGCGGCGTGCCCGATTTCCCGGGAACGTCGCTCTCGTACTCGGGAGGCAGGCTCAGCGGATCGAACACTGCGTAGACCTTGTACAGCGTGCCGGTCGAGTAGTCCAGGTCCCCCGAGGACATGGCCAGGTTGATGAGGGCGAACGAGTCGAGCTGGCTCTCGTCGATCTCGTATCCGGCGCCGCTCGCAGTCCCTTCGTCCGGCGGCGGGGCCTCCGACGCGCACCCAAGGAGGAGCGCTGCGACAAGCAGAACAGGGACGATCTTCAGACGTTTCATGGCTCTCACCTCACGAGGGCGGCCGCGGCCACCGCGGTCCGCGGTTCGTCGCTCGCCCTAGGAGACCTTCCCGAGCACGATGCCGAAGGACTCGTTCGCCCCGCGGTCCGCCTCCGCGGACATCGCCTCGAGGGCCCGGTTGGCCTTCTCGACGAACTCACCGTGCTGCTCGGCGTCGATCCAGCCGAGGTTGATCAGGACGTTGAGCCTCGCCGCGTGGGCGCCGGCCCGGCCCATGAGCGCGGCGACGCCGGCGTCGGAGACCGCGTTCTTGTTGCCCTTCTCCGCGACGACCTTCGAGAGGCGGATGACGTCGACGCACTTCTCCATCACGGCCAGCGGGACCGTCGCGGCGTCGATGAGCGAGGCCTGCATCGCGGCCTTCCTCGCCGCCTTCTCCTCGTCGGTCTCCTTCGGGAGCTTCATCGCCGTCATCACCTTGTCGAACGCGTTTGCGTCCTCGTCGATGAGCTGTGTGAGCTCGAGTCGGAGCGCCTCCGCCTTCTCCAGTGCGTCCTTCATGTCGGCCTCGACGTCGACGTATTTCTTCTTGCCGATGGTGAGGTTCGCGACCATCGAGTTGAGCGCTGCCCCGAGCGCGCCAGCCAGCGCGGCCACGCTCCCGCCGCCGGGGGTCGGTGAGTCCGACGCGAGCCCCGCCAGGAATCCGTTCAGGTCCGCCATCACTCCTCCTCGTCTTCCGCAAGCAGATTCTCCAGCACCTGTTCGCTCTTGAAGTCCTCGAGCTGGAGGTAGAAGTCGGCGCACGCAACGAGAGCCTCCGCCGGCACGAGGCCGACGATCTCGCTCCCGACGACGTTCACGCCGTATCGCTGGGCCTCGCGCTTGACGGTCTCGAAGACCCGGAAGAGCGGCGACCCCTTATAGTTCACCATGTTGATCGACACCTGCACGATCCCGCGGTCCTTGATCTCGAACCCCATGGCCTTGACGTATCGGAAGCCCCCCCGCGCGTGTCTGATCGAGTTCGCGATCTTCTTCGCGATCGCGACGTCCGCCGAGTCGAGATTGATGTTGTAGGCGACGAGGAACGGCCGCGCCCCGATGGCGGTCGCGCCGGCCGTGGGGTGGATCTTCTTGGGGCCGTAGTCGGGGTCCTTCGCCGGGTTCGTTCCGATCTCGTCCCGAAGTCCCTCGAACTGACCCTTCCTGACCTTGGCGAGGTTCTCGCGCGTCGGCCGCGTCGCCGCGGCCTCGTACAGGAAGACGGGAATCTCGAGCTCACCACCCACCCGCTCGCCGAGCCTCTGCGCGAGCTCAACACAGTCGTCCATCGTCACGCCCTTGACGGGTACGAAAGGACAGACGTCGGTCGCGCCCATGCGCGGGTGCTCCCCCTCGTGACCAGTGAGATCGACGAGCTCACTTGCCTTCTCTATCCCCCTGAAGGCGCCCTCAAGGACAGCCTCGGGCTCGCCTATGATCGTCACGACCGCGCGGTTGTGATCGGCGTCCATCTCCTTGTCGAGGAGCCTCACGCCCTCGACGGCGGTCATGGCGCCGACGATCGTGTCAAGCTTCTCGGGGTCCCTGCCTTCGCTGAAGTTCGGCACACACTCGACGAGCTTCATCCGCTGCTCCCTTCTCTAGCTCACCACCCGCCCGCGCTTCACGACCGCGCGGACGAGGTTCACGCCATAGTGATACGGAATCGCACGGTGGTCGTCAACCTCCCAGATGACGAGGTCGCAGAGCTTCCCGACACCGAGGCTCCCGACCTCGTCCCCCAGGGCGACGGCGCACGCAGCGTTCACCGTCGCCGCCGTCATCGCCTCGGCGGGGGTCATGCGGAGCATCATCGACGCGAGCGAGAGGATGATCTGCATCGACTCGGTCATCGAGCTCCCGGGGTTGCAGTCGGTCGCGAGCGCGACCGCCACCCCCTCGTCAATCATCTTCCTCGCGGGGGCGAACGCGGTCTTCCCGAGCGAGAGCGTCGTCCCGGGAAGAAGGACGGCCACGACGCCCGACCGCGCGAGCGCGCGGATCCCCTCGTCGGACGCACAGACGAGGTGGTCGGCCGACACCGCGCCGAGCTCGGCCGCGAGCTCCGCCCCGCCCGAGGCGTGAAGCTCGTCCGCGTGGAGCTTGGCCCCGAGCCCCACTCTGAGCCCGGCCTCGAGCACCGCCCTCGACTGGTCGACGGTGAACACGCCTTCCTCGCAGAAGACGTCGCAGAACCTCGCGAGACCGGCCGCTGCGACCGCTGGCATCATCGTGTCCACGACGAGCGAGACGTAGCCGTCGCGGTCGTCCCGCCACTCGTCCGGGAACTCGTGCGCTCCGAGAAACGTGGGCGCGACGTCGATCGCGTGGGTCTTCGCCAGCTCGCGGACGACCTCGAGCGTCTTCACCTCCGCCTCGAGCTCGAGACCGTAGCCGCTCTTCACCTCGGCAGTCGTCGTCCCGTGCGCGAGCATCGCGTCGAGCGTCGCCCGGCCGCGTGCAAGCAGGTCGTCGCTGGACGCCGCCCGAAGGCTCCGAACGCTCGACCGGATGCCCCCGCCCGCCTCCGCGATCTCCTCGTAGCTCTTCCCCTCGACCCTCAACGCGAACTCACCCTCACGAGTCCGGGCGAAGACCGCGTGCGTGTGCGGGTCGACCAAGCCCGGCGTCACGACCGCGCCGGCGGCGTCGAGCACCACGGTGTCCGCCGACGGCGGGAACGCGGAGAGGACTTCGCCCTCGGGACCGGCCGCGACGATCCGCTCGCCGACCGCGGCGACGGCGCCGCCCGTGACGAGGCCTAGCTCGCGCATGCCCGCCCCGAGCCTGGGGCCCGGAGGCCCGCCCAGGGTCAGGAGCTCGCCTGCGTTCTGTACGATGAGGTCGGGTGCCGCCACGTTCTTCCTTCCTGTTCAGACGCCCTCGGCCGGAACCACCCGCGGGCGCGGAGTCGCTCAGTCCAGCATCGGTATCTTGATCCCGTGCTTCCTCGCCCACTCCTTAGCGACGTCGTAGCCCGCGTCGGCGTGCCTGGCTACCCCGGTCCCCGGGTCGGTCGTGAGCACGCGCCCGAGCCTCGCGGCGGCCTCGCGCGTGCCGTCTGCGACGATGACCATGCCGGCGTGGAGCGACTTCCCGATGCCGACGCCGCCCCCGTGGTGGTACGAGACCCACGTGGCGCCGCCGACGGCGTTCAGGAGCGCGTTCAGGACGGGCCAGTCCGCGATCGCGTCGCTTCCGTCGAGCATGCCCTCGGTCTCCCGGTAGGGCGACGCGACCGACCCGCTGTCGAGGTGGTCGCGGCCGATGACGATCGGGGCCGAGATCTCTCCGTTCGCGACGAGGTCGTTGATCGCCAGACCGAACCTCGCACGCTCGCCGTACCCGAGCCAGCAGATCCGCGACGGGAGCCCCTGGAAGTGCACCTTCTCTCGCGCCATCGTGATCCAGCGCCGGAGTGCCTCGTCCTCGGGGAAGAGCTCGAGCACGAGATCGTCGGTGCGGTAGATGTCCTCGGGGTCGCCCGAGAGAGCGACCCAGCGGAACGGCCCCTTCCCCTGGCAGAAGAGCGGACGGATGTACGCGGGGACGAACCCCGGGTAGTCGAACGCCTCGTCGACGCCCGCGTCCTTCGCCTGGCCGCGGAGGTTGAGCGTCATCCCTCCCGGGACGTACCCGTGGAGCGCGTCGTGAGCCGACGTCTGGTCGGTGACGACGTCGGGGACGACGCCGCGACGCGCGAGCTCGGGCAGAACGTCCGCGCAGTTCCCGACGAGTCCGACCGAGAGGGCAGCACCCTTCGCGACGGCGCCGTCGACAATGTCGAGCGCGGTGTCGAGATCATCGACCATGCGGTCGCAGTACCCGGTGTCGAGACGCTTCCGGATGCGGTCGCGGTCGACCTCGACGCACAGGCAGACACCCTCGTTCATCGTGACAGCCAGCGGCTGCGCGCCGCCCATCCCACCCATGCCGCCCGTGAGAACGAGCTTGCCCCGGAGGGTCCCGCCGAAGTGCTGCCGCGCGAGCTCCGCGAGGGTCTCGTACGTGCCCTGGAGGATCCCCTGCGTCCCGATGTAGATCCAGCTCCCGGCCGTCATCTGCCCGTACATGATCAGGCCCTTCCGCTCGAGCTCGCGAAACGCCTCCCACGTCGCCCAGTCCCCGACGAGGTTCGAGTTCGCGATGAGCACGCGAGGAGCGTCCCGATGCGTCGTGAAGACCCCCACGGGCTTCCCCGACTGGACGAGGAGCGTCTCGTCCTCGCCGAGCTCCCTGAGCGCACGGACGATCGCGTCGAAGGCCTCCCAGCTCCTCGCGGCCTTGCCGCTCCCGCCGTAGATGATAAGCTCGTCGGGGTTCTCGGCGACTTCGGGGTCGAGGTTGTTCATGATCATGCGGAGGGCCGCCTCCTGGAGCCATCCCTTGCAGGAGAGCTCGGTCCCCCGGGGAGCCCTGACGGCTCTTGCCTCGCCGGTCTTCCGTTCCATGCGTGTGTCCTCCGGGTCGCGTCTGTCCGTGTCTCGAGGGGTCCCGGTCAGGCCCCCGTCTGCTCAGCGTGGACCGCCCCGATCGCGTTCAGAAGCTCGCCCTCCGACCCTGCGATGAACGCCCGCGTGGGGAGCTGCTCGAGGAGCCTCGCGCCGTAGCGCTTGGTCTCGAGCCTGCTGTCGAGGAAGACGACGACGCCCGTGTCGGTCGTCGACCGGATGAGCCGGCCGAACCCCTGCCGCAGTCGTATCGCCGTCCTCGGGACCATGTAGCGGTCGAACGACCTCTCACCGTCCATCTCGTAGCGCTCGCAGTGAGCCTCAACGACGGGGTCGCGCGGGACGGGGAACGGGAGCTTCACGATGATGAGCTGCTCGAGCGAGCGCCCGGGAACGTCGACTCCTTCCCAGAAGCTGCTCGTCGCGAGGAGGACCGAGTCGGTCTCCCGCGCGAACTGGTCGAGGAGCGCGGACGCCCCTCCCCCGTGGCCCTGCCCCAGGACGAGCTTACCTCGCGCCGTCAGTGGATCCCGCACTGTCTTGAAGACCGCGTCGAGCGCCGAACGCGCGGTGAAGAGGACGAGCGTGCCCCCCTCGGCCGGCGCCGCGAGCTTGACGACGAGGTCCGCGACGACCTGATTGAACCCCGAGGACGAGGGCGGTGGCAGCCACGACGCGACGGCGGCGATCGACTGGCGGTCGTGGTCGTACGGGCTCCCGACGTCGAGGTCGAGCACCTGCCAGTCCGGGAGACGGTCGAGCCCCACCCTCTCCATGAAGAACCCGAACGAATCGTCGACCGTGAGCGTCGCGGAGGTCATCACGATCGAGTCGATCCTCGAGTAGAGGAAGTCGCCCATGAGCTCGGCGACCGAGACGGGCGCGCTCCGCATCTCGCACTCGCGTCCCTCCCGATAGGTCCGGACCTCGAGCCAGAAGACGCTCTCCGGGTCCATCGCGGAGGCCACGTAGTCGAGGTCCTGGGCGAACGTCCTTGCGCGCTCCGAGTGGAACGTGAGGCCCTGGACGATCGAGTCGACGCGGGCGAGATCGGTGTCGGCGACGAGGTTCGCCAGCGCCTCGGCTCCCTCCGCCACGACCCCGAACGTCCGGACGGCCTCCTCGAGCTCACACGCCAGGAGCGTCCCGGCTGTCTCGTCGTCTTCCCTCTGTCCGTATCTGAGCTTCCCGAACTCGACCGGCTTCCCGTCGTTCAGCTCCTCGTGGCGACCGGAGAGCGCGGCGAAGAACGCCTCTGACGCGCTCTGCGCCTCGGAGACGTCGTCCACGAGCCTCCGCGCGGCCACGACGACCGTCGAGAGGATCCCGGCATCGTCGCCTGCCTCGGCCTCCTCGAGAAGCTCCGCGAGGTCGCCGCTCTCGATCCCGTCCTTCCGGTACAGGCTGTCAAGGACGGCGCGCGCGCGCCACACGCTGGCACGCCGCCCGAGGTGCTCGGTCGCGACCTGCTCGATGTTGTGCGCCTCGTCGCAGACGAGGTACGAGTACTCGCCGAGGATGCGGTTCCCCGCCTCGGTGTCGCTGAAGAGGAGCGAGTGGTTGACGATGACGACGTGCGCGGCCTGAGCGGCACGCCTCGCGTTCAGGAGGTAGCACCGATCGCTCGAGGGGCAGCGCTGCCCGAGGCACGGGCCGCCGTCCGACGAGACCCTGCTCCAGAGGTATCCGCGCCTCCGGAAGGCCGCGTTCTCGCTGATGTCGCCGGAGGTTGTCTCTTCTTCCCAGAGCGCGAGAGGCAGAAGCTCGGCCCTCTCCGACGGGGAGAGGCCGCGCTGGAGGATCCCCAGCCAGCGCTCGACGCAGATGTAGTTGCCGCGCCCTTTCAGGAGCGACACGCTGAACTCGTCGTCCATCGTCTCCTCCAGGAACGGCACGTCCTTCATGAACAGCTGTTCCTGGAGGTTCTTCGTGTTGGTCGAGACGACGACACGCTCGCCGTTGGCGACCGCGAACGCGATCGACGGCACGAGGTACGCCAGCGACTTCCCGACTCCCGTGCCCGCCTCGACGACCAGGTGGACGCCCGCCACAAGCGCGTCCCCGACGGCCCTCATCATCTGGACCTGCTCGCGACGCTCCTCGTAGTCGGTCAGCCTCCGCGAGATGGTGCCGCCGTCCTCGAAGAGCCCCTCCAGAGCGTCCAGGTCGATGTCGATCTTCTCCTCGGTCGGGAACCGGGGGATCTCGACGCGCCGCGCGTTGTCGTATCTCAGGAGCTCGACCGCCCTGTCGCCGTGGTCGGGGAGCGCGAACGGGTCGAGCCGTCCCTCCGACCGCTCCTTCGCGGCCTCGAGGAGCTTCGCGACTTCGGGACGCGCGAGCCGGAGCATCCGCCCGACGATCGCCGAGCCGACCTGGTCCAGGACGCCAAGGAGCTCGAGGAAGAGGAACGCGACCGCCCTCGCGTCGTCTGCGGCCCTGTGAGCGCGCTCGTGAGTGATGCCGAAGAACTCCACCAGCTTGGCGAGCCGGTGGCTCGGGAGCCGCGGGAGGAGAGCTCTCGAGATCTCCAGGGTGTCGAAGACACCGCCCCGGCCGGCGAGGAGATCCGGGTCGTTGTTCGCCGCCGCCGAGAGGAAGGCGATGTCGAACCCCGCCGAGTGCGCCACGAGAGGATCGTCTCCGAGGTACGCGATGAGATCGGGAAGGACGTCCTCTATGCGCGGCGCGCCGGACAGGTCGGCGTCCTTGATGCCGGTCAAATAGACCACGTCAGGAGGGATCGGAATCCCCGGGTCGACGAACGTCTCGAACGTGTCGACGACCTCGCCGTCGGTGATTCGTGTCGCCCCGATCTCGATGATCCGGTCGACGGACGAGTCGACGCCCGTGGTCTCCAGGTCCAGCCCGATGAACGTGCGGGGGTACTCCGCGGTCGCGGGAGCGCCGGTCATCCGCCCTCCCGTTCCCGGACCTGCGTCATCTTCCTGATGGCGCAGAACTCGCCGCACATGGTGCACAGCTCGTCGTCCTTCGGAGGGGACGCGTCGCGGAACGCCTTCGCCTTCTCGGGGTCGAGCGAGAGCCGGATGACCTCCTCCCAGTCGAGGGATCTCCTCGCCTGAGAGAGCCTGTCGTCCCACTCGCGCGCGCCAGGGATCCCCTTGCCGACGTCGGCCGCGTGCGCGGCGACCCGGAGCGTGTAGACGCCCTCGCGGACGTCGTCTACGGTCGGGAGCCTGAGGTGCTCGGCGGGCGTCACGTAGCAGAGGAAATCCGCTCCCGCCATCGCGGCGATGGCGCCCCCGATCGCGGCGCCCACGTGGTCGTACCCGGGCGCGACGTCGGTCACGAGCGGACCGAGCACGTAGAACGGCGCCCCGTCGCAGAGCGACTTCTCGAGGTCGACCGACGCCTCGACGAGGTGGAGCGGCACGTGGCCGGGCCCCTCGACGATCGTCTGGACGCCACGCGCCCTGGCACGGAAGACGAGCTCCGAGATCACGGTGAGTTCGGCGACCTGCGCCGCGTCGTTCGCGTCGGCGAGCGCCCCCGGCCTCAGACCGTCCCCGAGCGAGATCGTGAGGTCGTACTCGCGACACATGTCGAGAAGGTCGTCGTATCGCTCGTAGAGCGGGTTCTCCCGGCCGTTGTGGGCCATCCACTCCATGAGGAACGACCCGCCCCTCGACACGACGTCGGCGATCCTGGGCGTCCGCCTGCAGTGCTCTGCCACCTCGAGGGTGACGCCGCAGTGCACGGTGACGAAGTCGACGCCGTCCTTCGCGTGGTCCTCGACGGCCCCCAGCATGTCGTCGGCCGTCATGCTGATCATGCCCCGCCCGTCCCGCCGCGCGCGGACCGCCGCCTGATAGATGGGAACCGTTCCCACCGGCACGGGCGACCGTTCGACGATGGCCCTCCTGATCGCGTCGATGTCACCGCCGGTCGAGAGGTCCATGACAGCGTCCGCGCCCGCCTCGACGGCCGCGTCGAGCTTCGCCAGCTCAGTCTCGAGGTCCGAAGCGTCGGCCGACGTCCCGATATTCGCGTTGATCTTCGTCCGCAGGCCCTCTCCCAGCCCCACAGCCCGATGCGAACTCAGACGGTTCTTCGGGATGACGACGGTGCCTCGAGCGATCTTCTCGACAAGCTCCCGGACGTCGAGCCCCTCCTCGCTCGCGACGCTCTTCATCTCCTCGGTCGCGCGGCCCTCGCGGGCCGCATCCATCTGAAGCATGAGTGCCTTCCTTTGTTGTCTTCCTCCGAGTCCGGCCGATCGCTCCCCCGCTACGCTCCCAGGAGCTTCCTCAGTCGCCTCTCGTCGATCGTCTCGATGCCGAGCTTCTTCGCCTTCGCGAGCTTTGAGCCCGGGTCCTTCCCGGCGACCACGAGGTCGGTCTTCGCGCTCACGCTCCCGGTCACGCGGCCGCCAGCCGCTGCGATCGCGTCTCTGGCCTCGTCGCGCGTCATTCCCTCGAGCGAGCCGGTTAGAACGACAGTCTTCCCCGCGAGGCGCGAGCCGGCGGGACTCGACCCGGCGCGCGAGCCCCGGCGCTTCGATCTCATGGTCAACCCCGCGCGCTCGAGCTTCGCGAGCACCGCGCGGTTGTGCTTCGATGACAGGAACGCGCGCACGCTACCCGCGATCACCGGTCCGACCTCGTCGACCTCGGCAAGCGCCTCCTCGGACGCGCCCCTGAGCTTCTCCATGCTCGGGAACTCCGCGGCGAGGACGTCCGCGACCCTCGAGCCGACGTGACGGACCCCGAGCGCGAAGAGGAGCCTCGCGAACGGGCGGTCCTTGCTCTTCTCGAGCTCGGCGAGCAGGTTGTCGGTCGACTTCTCGCCCATGCGCTCGAGGTCGATCAGCTCGTCCCGGTCGAGCGAGTAGAGGTCTCCGAAGTCCTCGACGATGCCTCTCTCGACCAGCTGCTCCACGAGCGCCGTGCCCAGGCCCTCGATGTCCATGGCTCCACGGGCAGCGAAGTGCTCGATGCTCCGCTTGACCTGAGCGGCGCACGAGACGTTCTCGCAGCGGAGGTCGACCTCGCCCGAGGGCTTCGCCACCGGCTCGTCGCAGACGGGGCACTTCGAGGGCATCCTGAACCGCCGCGGACGCCCCTTCCGCTTCGACTTGACGACATTCACGACCTTGGGGATGACCTCCCCGCCCTTCTCGATCGTGACGGTGTCGCCGACGCGCACGTCGAGACGGTCGACCTCGTCCTGGTTGTGGAGCGTCGCCCTCGAGACCGTCGATCCGGACACGAACACGGGCTCGAGGATCGCGACCGGGGTGAGCTTCCCCGTCCTTCCGACCTGCACGACGATGTCCAGAACGACCGTCGTCTCCGACTGGGCGGGGAACTTGAACGCAATCCCCCACCTCGGGCTCTTGGCGGTCGCCGCGAGACGCCGCTGCTGGTCGAGCGAGTCGACCTTGACGACCATCCCGTCGATGTCGAAGTCGAGTCCGCCCCGGCTGTCCTGCCACTCGCCGCATCTCTCGATCGCTGACTCGATGTCGTCGCAGAGACTCGCCTCCGGGCTCGCCCGGAGACCAATGGCGGCGATCGCCGCGATCGCTTCGTGGTGAGTCTCGACGCCGTGCGAGCTCGCGTCCACGAGCTGGTAGAAGAACGCGTCGAGCGGTCTCGCGGCGACCTCGGCGGGGTCGAGGAGCTTGAGCGACCCGGCCGCCGCGTTCCGCGGGTTCGCGAACGGCGGCGCCTCTTCCCTCTTGCGCGTCCGGTTGAGCTCGTCGAATCCCGAGCGGGGCATGAAGACCTCGCCCCGAACCTCAACGACCGCGCCGAGCTCCCCCGCGAGACGCAGCGGAATCGACGGGACCGTCCGGAGGTTCGCCGTGACGTCGTCTCCGCGGCGGCCGTCGCCCCTCGTCGCTCCCCGCGCCAGGGCTCCGTCCTCGTACGTGAGCGCGACCGACACGCCGTCGAGCTTGAGCTCCACGACGTAGGCGACGTCCTCGCCCGGGAGGTTCTTCCTGACCCGCGCGTCGAACTCCCGGAGCTCTTCGGGAGAGTACGTGTTGTCGAGCGAGAGCATCGGGACCGAGTGCGTTACGGTCTCGAACCCCTGCGCCGGTTCCCCGCCCACCCTCTGTGTCGGGGAGTCTGGCGTCACGAGCCCAGGATGCTCGGCCTCGAGGCTGACGAGCTCCTCCATCAGCCGGTCGTACGTCCGGTCGGAGATCTCTGGGTCGTTCTCGACGAAGTACTTCCGATCGTGGTGGCGGATGAGCTGCCGAAGCTCGTCGATGCGCGACTCGGCGCCCTTCTTCGCTCCCATCGCTCCCTCAGACCCTACAAGAGGCCGATTGCGCAATCTTCTGGAAGGGGTCGATCAGAACTCCCGGACCAGGCCGACGTGCAGACTCCCGTCGAGGACGCCGGCGCCTTCCCGGAGGCCGTAGTCAACGCCGATTATACCCAAGCGGGTTTCCGCCCGCAACCCGATTCCGTATCCTAACTTAATGTCCTCAGCGGGATTAGACCCGCTGCGCCTGAACCAGGCCACGTCGACGAACGCGAGCGCGCGGGAGTAGCGCCCGAGGATGAACCGATACTCGACCTGCCCCATGGCGATCTGGTCGCCACGGATGAACTCCTCGGGATAGCCGCGGAGGCCCGATGCGCCACCGAGGACGAGAAGCTCATGGAACGGGATCGGATCCTCTGTGCTCACGATGCTCTCGAGTCTCGCCTCGAAGGCGACGACCTGCCTCGGGCGCGTACTGACGTACGTCGCTCCCCTCAGCTTCACCGTCGCCGAGGTGTACCGGTCTCCCGAGTCGCGCTCTTCCTTCGCGGCGTACTCCAGGAACCCGATCGCGGAGATTCCCCGCGTGGGGTTCGCAGGGACGTCGGCCGTGTCGTACTCCGTCGTGAGCGCCGTCCTGTAGCTCACGGACGTCGACTCATCGGCCGCTCCGGGGACGTAGCGCAACGCCCCGACCGACCACGTGACGCGCGTCGCGTCCCCCATGCGCGCCATGACGTATATGTCGCCCTCGGTCGTCGTGTAGATCGTGTCGCGGATCGACTGACTCCCCCAGAGGCCGACGTCGATCGGCGCGCCCAGCAGCCACGGCTCGCGGTACGAGAACGAGATGCGCGTCTCGAACGGATTCGGCCTGACCCACTCGGCGGTCGCCTGACGGCCCGTTCCGGCGATGTTCATGAGCGCGATGTCCAACCTGCCGGTGAGCTCCCCCTCGTCCTGACCCGGAACTGCGATGTACCCGAGCACGCCGGAGATCCTGTTCGACGTGCCCTCCTCGACCTCGATCCCGACCGTCGCCGCGCCCGTGGCCGGATCGACTGCGACGACCGGCTCGGACACGTGCCTGAAGAGCTCGAGCCGCTCGAGCCGGGGCCTCACTCCCTCGATCGTCGAGGCGCTGTAGAGCTCTCCCGTCTTGATACCGGACTCGCGCTCGATCACGTAGGGCTTCGTCACGTCATTCCCGCTGACCACGATGTCGGCGAACGTCGTCTCGATCCCCTCGTCGACGCTGATCCCGAGCCTGAGGCGTCCGTCCTCGCCGAGATTGGCGGAGGCTGGCGTCACGGTGGCAAAGGGGCGACCGCTGTCGGCGTACTCCCGGACGAGGGTCTCGATGTCCCTCGCGAGGGCGTCCGCCGTGACGACGTCACCGGGCGAGAGGTCGACGTGCGCGGCGACCCGCTCGAGGGCGATCGACTCGACTCCTTCGAGATCGACCGACCCCAGCCTGACCTCGGGCCCCTCGTCGACGGTGACGAGCACTGACACGCCGTCGTCGGCCTCGCTCCACTCGATCCCGACGCGTGCGAAGGGCCGCCCGACCTCGGCGAGACGCGACACGAGCGAGTCGGCGCCGGCTGAGAGCGCCACCTCGTCGAACGGGAGGTCCAGGTCCGGGACGACGATCCCCGCGACCTCGCGGGAGCTCAGGCTCTCGTGGCCCTCGACCTCGACGCGGGCGACGGGTGGACGGACGTCCGGCGACGCGTCCTGCGAGGCGTCCGGTCCCGAGCCCGGTCCCGTGCCCTGGTCGGCCGCGAGCGCAGGCAGCGCGGGGAGCGCGACAGCGAGGACGAGCAGCGCCAGGGCGCGGCTCGCTGTCCTCCTGTTCCGCCTCTTGTTCCGCTCTGCCATCGTCTCCCGTCCTCTCCCGGGTCGCGCTCGCGCCCGGCAACGGCCAGCCCGCTGGAGCCTGCGGGAAGAACGCGCTAGAAGAACGCGTTGACCTTCATGTCGACGGTGTGCTGCGTCACGCTCTCGGGACGCAGCTCCCCTCCGTAGGTGAGCGATCCCGTGAGCCATCGATTGAACCGGTAGTCCCCGATCACGCGCCACTCCGTCGTGACGCCGGGCTGCTTGCCTTCCGCCAGGTAGAGCGGGAGCGTCGACTCCGCCGTGTCGATGTCGGTCCGCGTGAGGTTCGCGGTGAGCGTGCCCCGGCCCTTGAGCCGGTAGGTGACGCTCGGCGTGATCCTGGTCAGAGTGACGTCTATGTCCTCGACTTCCTCCGTCTGACGGCCGATCGACGCGGTGAGCCTCGCGTCGATTCCGTCGGCCCGGCGCGTCGTCACCTCGCCCGTGAGAGCCTGCTCGTCGATTTCGTAGTTGTCACCGAGTCCGTCGGAGCGCCGGTCGCTCCGCCCCAGGTCCCCCTGGACCCTGTACGTGATGCCGCCCGAGCGCGAGAGCTTGACGTCGAGTGTCCCGTGCCTCTCCTTCCTCTCCTCCTTGGCATTCACGTAGGTCCGGTCGAGGTCGTCGCGCGTCGAGAACGTCGCCCTCACGGAGAGCGTGCCGTTCGGCCGGAGGTAGCGGAGGACGTGCCTCCCTGTGATCTCCCCCCGCACCGTGTCTTCGCCCTGGATCACGGCGGGGTCGAGCAGGTAGAGCGCGCGCTTGTCGGACGTCGCGGTGAGTTCCCGGAGCTTGATGTCGCTCTCGAACGCGAGCGCGGCCAGGAAGCGCTTCCACGCCGTCGGCTCCGGAAGCTCGCGGCGACCGGCGGCGCCGCTGAACTTGAGATCCCAGCGCATGCTCGTGGAGAGATCGATGACGGGAAGGTAGCGTCCCGTCGAGATGACCTGCGTGATCTCGACGCCGTCCTCCTCGAAGACGCGCTTCTCCTTCTCCTCGACCTCGCTCGTCGTGACGGAGTACCGGAACTCGCCCCTGAGCCCACCGTCGAACGACCGGTGGTTGAGCCGGACCGTGGCGAGATCGTAGCGGGTCCCGGGCTGCGTCAGCCCCTGCGCGATGTCGATCTTCTTGCGCAGGAGGCTCCCCTGGACCGTGAGCGGCTCCCACGCGCCGAGACCGAGGCGGTACTCCTGCGTCATCGTCGTCGAGTACGCTCCCCACGCCTCTTCGAGGATCCTCTCGGTCTCCCGGTAGGCGAACCGGGCCGCCATGGTCAGCGTCCGCTCGCCCGTACGCTCAAGGGACACCTCGTAGTCGTCATACCTCTCGCCGGACGTGTCCTGGGTGCGCGAGTCGTGTGTGAAGGTGAACCCGGGTCGCCACGGGGTGGGGTTGTACTCGATCCCGGCCCGGTAGACCTCGAGGACGCGGCCCGAGGACGAGTCCGTCCCCGCCGGCGCGTAGGTGAGGTCGACGTAGCGGCCCGTCACCCACAGGCGGGATCTGTCGGTCGGGCTGCCCTCGACGTCGAACTCCGTCTTCCGCGAGTCGAGCGCGTCACCGCGCTCGAGGAGCGCGTACGAGAGACCCGCGTGACCGCCTCCCTCGAGCGAGACCGACGTCGACCCCTCGACGAGGAGCTCCTGTCTCGGAAGCTCCAGCCCCTGGAGCGCCCACCGCTCCTCGTATCCGACCTCGCGGAAGCGAGAGACGCCCTCGAAGTTCCCCCCGACACGCCTCGTGTTGAGGCCGAAGTCGAGCCGGGCCCGTCGCTCGCGGCCCCACCTGAGCGACGGCAGCGTGGCCGTCACGGTTCCCGCGTTGCCGAGGTTGTCGTCGTCGTCGAGGTCCGAGAGCGTGTTCAGGTCGAGGTCGGAGAGAGCCGCCTCGCCGACCACGAGGCCGTCGTCCCCGAACGCTGCCTGCCCTTCGAAGACGAGCAGGGAGTGATCGGCGGGCATCGGCAGCGTCCTCCCGAGCTCGTAGTCGCCGTCGCCCGGTCCGACGTAGACGTAGTAGCCACCCGCTACATCATAGTCGTAGTCGCCCTCGTCGCTCCTCTCGAAGTGGAGGTCGTAGTCTCCGGAGTCCGCGCCGGCGTACTCGAAGATCTCGGCGACGATCCTCAGGTAGTCGCCGTTTCCCATCCCGACCGAATCGACCCCGTCGTCTCGCGCCAGCTCAATGTCGTCACCGGCCTCCGCGAGGATGGCCCGGTCCTCGTCGGTCAGGAGCACCGACGACGCGCTCTCGTCGTCGACCTCCCGGAAGTAGCTCGCGCCGAGCCGGAACTGGTCGCGTGAGAATCCGGCGCCGCCCTGCGCGGCGTAGATGTCGACATCGAAGTCGTCGGTCGTGTATTCGTAGTCGATCGTGATCTCGCTCTCGAACGTGATCGGCCTGAGCTCGGTGAACTCGATCGTGCCGGCGCCGTAGTCGATCACATAGTGGTTGTCGGCGCCCCGCCTCAGCCTCTCGCCGTTCAGCCAGACGCGCTCGCTCCCCGGAACGACTGAGACTCCGACACTCCCCAGCCGGTCCGTCAGCAGATACGTACCCTGCTTCCCCTCGACACCCCGGAAGTTCATGCTCATGAACTCCCCCGCTGTGCGGGCGCCGGCCAGGAGGAGGTTCATCCGCTGAGTCCCCACCTCGACCATCGCCCCGGCGATGTCGCGCCGATAGCGCGCGAGGCTCCCGCCGTCGACGTCGAGGACGTAGTCGCCCATGAGAGCCGAGAACTGCTCGCCCTCGATCTGGATGAGGACCTCGTCGATGGCCCGGAGCTCCTCGGTGTCGCCCTCCGGCGTGAGCGGGGTGTTCTGGTCCGTCAGGTACGCGTTGACCGCGACGTCCCGCGTGATCTGACCGTTGATGTCCAGCCGGAGCGACTGCTCCAGGCTCGGATCCCGGTTCGGTCCCATCGTGATACCGAACGTCTTCGCTCCCCCGACCCGCAGGGAGCTTCCGGACTCGCTTCCGGACGGCGCGTCGGTGATCTCGACCATCTGCGCGCTCTCCTGGAACCCGGCGGGCAGTTCCTGGAGCGATTCGAGGACCGCGTGGCGGTAGACGTCCTCGATCGTCAGGGGAAGATAGCGGTAGGTCACGACGACCCGCGCTGTGTCGGGCCACGACGAGAGAAACGACATGACCGACGCTTCGGCGTCGAACACGTAGTCCTCTCCCCTCGCTTGGGCGACCGAGTCGACGACGACGGAGTCGGTCCCGGCCACGATCAGGGCGTCGGGGAGCGCGAACTCCCCGCGCGCCTCGCTTCCCTCGAGAACGATCTCCCGGGTCCCGCCCACGCGGACGAGGCTGCCGGACTCGGCCGCGGACGCGACGCCTGCGGCCGCGCAGAGCACGGCGGCGGACCCGAGCACGGCCGCAAGCGCCACAAGATGTGAGACCCCGCCACCTGGGCGGGGTCTGGCGCCGGACTGCCTGCCGGCGAGCCTATCTCTCACTCGGGCAGTCGTCATACTCGATCTCGATAACGAGCACGCGCGGGGCCTCACGATCGAGGACGTAGAGCGTGTCGGTACGTTCGTCGATGGCGAGCCCCGAGGGCCACACGAGCCCCAGCGCCCGGCCGTCGAGCGATGCGGTGGGCGTCTCCCCTCCCGGAGGGTACGCCAGGATCCTGCCGTGGCGGACGTCGGCGACGAGGAGGTTGCCGTGCCTGTCGTACAGCACCTCCTCCGTCGCGAGCGTGTCGGCTTCCGACACGGCGTAGAGGTGCGTCCCGAACTCGTCGAACACTTCGACCGTCGCGCGGGAGGCGTCCGCGACGGCGATCTCGCGCGAGCGTCCGGATGCCACGTCTCGCGGCTCGGCCAGCCCGCCCGTGCCCAGCCCGAACTCGCCCACGGGCTCGAGCAGCTCCGCGAACTGAGTGATCGTGAGGACGGTCTGGTAGTCGGCGTCGACGATCAGGATCTCGCCCGTCCTCCGGACCTCGACTCCGACGGGGCTTCCCGACCACGTCTCGAGCCTGCCGAGGTCGATGAAGTTGCCGTTCACGTCGAAGCGCTGGATCCTCCGGTTGTTCGTGTCGAGCACGTAGATGAAGAAGCCGGGGACGATCGAGAGGTCGCTGGGGGAGTCGAACTGGTCGGGCTCCCAGCCGAAGCCGCCGAACTCCCGCACGAGCCTCCCCTGGCTCGTGACGACCATGATTCGGTGGTTGCCCGTGTCGGCTATGACGAGGTCGCCCCGGTGGTCGACGCCGATCGCCTCGGGGGCCGTGAGCCCCCAGAGCTCCGCCCTCGGCACGTCACGGACGTGCTCGAGGCCGACGACGCAGGGCTCCCCCGAACGCGCGAGGGCGTCTGTCGAGGAGGTCTGCGCCCGGCTGCCCGCGTGGCCGCCGAGGATAAGCGCCACGGCCACTACGGCGGCGAATGCCGCCACGGACGTGCGCCTCCCACGAATCCAACTGGGTTTCCTGGTGATGCTGATCTCCATCGGTGGGGCTTTCCCGAGAGGGGATCTCACGCCTCGGGGGCTAGAAGGAGATCTCGAGCGTCGCCCGGGCCCCGACGGTTCCCTCGGAGAACTCCGGGACGACCGAGAGACGCGCGTCCGGCCCGCCGGCGGCCCTCTCGTTGTACCGCCTGGCCATCCAGGCGGCGTCGATGGAACTGACGGCGCGGTTGAGAACCGCCAGCCCTGTCATGTAGAAGGCGTTCCGTTCGGACTGCTGTTCGAGGCGCCTGAGCTCGCGGTAGTGGTCGAACCTCACCTCGCTCTGCCACTCCCACGCCAGCTCGTCGAAGTATCCGTTCGCGGCGAGATACGCGCGCTGCGCGTCGAGGTCGCCCGGGAAGAGGCTCCTGGCCTCGGCGCGGATGTCCTGGTTGTAGCTCGCGTCGCCCTCGCTCCTGATGAAGTCCGCGATGTCCTGGTAGTAGCTCGAGCTCATGTTGTCGCCGACACCCGCGAAGATCGACGCGTACTCCTCGTAGTCGTCCCTACGCATGTTGCCCTGGACCGTGTAAGAGGCGTAGCCGAGCCAGATCGCGGCCTCGACGCCCAGGAAGACCTTCGCCTTCGTCGTGTGGCCGGTGTAGAGCTGGCCCCAGCCGGGAAGGACGGCCGACATCAGGAATGCGAGCATGGGGTTCTTCGTGTCGTCCGGAGGGGACGCGATCGACGCGTCCGCCTCCGATCCCTCGGCCGCCGCCTGCGAGAGCGGCGCGGACTCGTCCAGTGAGAGTTCGAGCGACTCGAGAGACAGGCGGACCGAGCCCTCGTATTCACCCGTCAGCGCGAGCGCCGGGACCGGCGCCGCCGCGAGGAGCGCCGCCAGTGCCGCAATCGCGATGAGTGTCTTCGTCCCTTCAGTCATTAGAACCTCGCGACGAGCGCGCCGCGCACACCGCCTCCGCCCCGCGCGACGTCGAACTGGATGCCGAGGTCGCCTCCCGAGAGCCCCTCCTCAGGCGCGTTCCCCTTCGCGATCATGAACGCGTCGATGCCGCTCACCACGTGGTTCAGGAGAACGGCCATGAGGAAGTATCGTGCCTGCTCGAGATGCAGGTTGCTCGTCTGACGCATGTCCCAGTAGTCGTTCCGCACGGCGATGTCGTTGTCGCTGTACTCGTCCCACTCGATGTCCCACTCGTCGCCGTCGTCGTGCCACCAGCGCCAGTAGGTGTCGTACTTCCCGATGTCCTCGTAGAACTCCGTCGGGTCCTCTTCGGGGTTCGGGAGCGGACGGCACTCGTACCCGCAGTCGGAGCAGCCCTCGCAGTTCGCGATGTACCAGGCCTGCCACCCCTCGTAGTCCCAGGTCATGTCCGCGAAGTCCTTGTAGTCCTCCCGCTCCTGGAGACCCTTCTCGTTCAGGACGTAAAACCCTCCCCAGAACGCGAGCTCCGCGAGGAGGTAGAGGTAGCCGCGCTTCTCGCCCTGCACGAGCTGTCCCGTGCCGGGAATGAGGAGCGACATACCGCCCATCGCCGCGGGGTTGTGCGCTTTCCCGGCGGAGGCGTCCCCGCTGCCGGCCGTCTCGACCAGCTCCTCCTCGGAGTCGAGCGAGGTGATGAGAACCAGGTCCGCGGCGGCGACCTCGAGGTCACGGTCGCTCCAGGGCCCGCCCGCGAGAGACGCGCGAGCCATGCCGGAAGCCCCGGCGACCACGAGCGTCGCTGCTGCGAGAACCAGAGCGGCTGTCTTCCACGGTCTCGACATGCCCTTGCCGTCTCCCTCGATCCGCCCTCGCGGCGACGCGAGCGTCAGCGTATCACCGCGGCCTTCATGACCTTGACCTCGGACCGCTCGCTCCCTGCCTTGCCCGAGCCGCCTCCGTACACCGGCACGCTCGCCTCGACCCGCACCAGGTAGAGCCCGCTCGCGACGCCGGAGGTCTCCCAGACGATCTCGTTGACAGTCGGAACTCCGTCGATGTCGAACCGGCGCACTTCCTGCCCAGAGACGTCCATGATGCGGACGTCAAGGTCCGCATGCTCCTCGAGGTAGACCCGGACCGTGAGATCCGACATCTTCGCCGGGTTCGGATAGCAGTACGTGCGGTCGTCGACGAGGAGCCCCTCGGTCTCGTCGGGTTCCGCCGGCAGGAGCGAGTCGGGATACGCCCCCGTCCCGGCGGCCGAGCCGGCCTCGGTCGGCCAGATGATGTTCGCGTCCTTGTGTGCGTAGGGCATCCGGTAGAAGAGCACGCGGCCGGCGTCTCCGGCGACGAGAACGTCGGTCTCGCCGTCGTCGTCCGCGTCGCCGACCCACGGCGAGCCGAGACTCGGATCCGACGACACCGGCCATCCGGGAATCGACTCGCCGGTCACGGCTCCCCATCCGAAGAGGTTCCCGCCGGGCCCGCCGACGATGACGTCGAGCTCGCCGTCATCGTCGATGTCGCCGAGGATCGGCGGACAGCCGTTCGTCGAGAGGCTGTCGCCCGGGTCGAGGATGAGTGGCCAGTTCTCGGCCCGCGTTCCGTTCGCGCGAAGTCCCACGACCGACCTCGAGCCTGCCGAGAGCGCGAGTTCTAGATACCCGTCCGCGTCGAGATCGGCCAGGGCGCCCCTCGCGAGTACCCCCCTCTCGAGGCGCACGGGCCAGCCTTCGAGCTCGCGGCCCGACCGGTCCCAGACGTGAACCTCCCCGTTCGACCCGACTCCCACGACCTCGGGCGCGCCGTCGGCCGCGCGATCGATGTCGCCCACGAGCACCCCGGCGGTCCCGTCGACCCACGACGGAACGGTCACCGGCCATCCGGAGACGGACGATCCGTCGGAGTCGAGAGCGGCCACCCAACCCCTGTTCGTGGTGGAGAGGACGACCTCGTCCAGGAGGTCGCCGTCCAGGTCGCCTGCAGCGAGCGTCACGTCGTTCAGGATGAGATGACCGAACGAGTACGGCGACGATCCGACCTGGCCCCCGGTGTGGTCGACGAGTGTCAGATACCCGCCCTGCGACGCCGCGGCGATCTCGAGCCTCGGCCCTCCGTCGAAGTCGGAGGCGACCGGCGGCGAGCTCGCCGCACCGCCGATGTCCACGGGGAAGCCGCTCGAGTGGAGGTCCGCCGATCCGTCGCCGTTGAGATCGACGTGATCCCACACGAAGAGCTCGCCCCCGGCAGACGACGCGATCACCTCGAGGTCGCCGTTCGCGTCGAGGTCTTCGAGTGCGGGCGTGTAGGAGAGCCCGCCTGAGGCCTCGGCGAAGAAACCGAAGGGAACCGAGAACGGCAGGACCGGCGTGCCGTCGGCGTGCCAGGCGTAGATGTTCCCGCTCTCGGCGCCGACCACGATCTCGTCGAGTCCGTCGCCGTCGAGGTCCGCAACCCTCGGAGAGACTGGACCGATGCGCTCGCCGATGTCGATCGGCCAGCCGTCCTTCCAGCGGTCGAAGCCGACCTTCATCGTCATCACGGTGTCCGGGTCGGAGATGCGCGTCACCGAGACGTACGTTTTCCCGCCGAAGTTGTTGTCGGTCGATGGGTACGTGTCCCAGGAGAACGAGTCGTTGTTCGCCGCGTAGAACGGGTCCTCGGCGCTCCCGGTCCAGTAGAAGCTCCCGATGTTCCCGAGGTCCATGATGCCGTCGGCTTCCTCGACCGCGACGCCCCGGTGGTACCGGTCGTAGTTGACCGTGTCGTACGGCATGAGCCCTGGGATGACGCGCGTGTCGTCGATATGCCAGATCATGAGACCCGGTCCCGGCAGGAGGAAGTCGTACTCGTTGTTCACCGGACAGATCTCCTCGCTGCAGTCGGGGTCGACGGGACCGAGAACGACGCCGCGCTCCTGCTCGATGATGACCGTGCTGTCCTTGTTGAGGTCGTCGAACCTGTTCTCGACGAGGAAGTACTCGCGGCTCGTGAGGGGGATCTTGAGGAGCTGGTTCCCTCCCCCCCTGAGCACCGCAGCTCTGACCTCGACGTCCTCCTGGTCCTCGAGGATCACGGGCGGATCGAGCCACCCCATGTACTCCTTCGACCACGAGCAGGGCGCCGCGGGGATGAGGCCGAACGCGTAGCCCCACGGCGTGTTCATCCCTATGCGGCCCCCGGAGTCCATGATGCTCCAGTAGCCGACGGCCGGGAAGAAGTTGAACGTGTTGTAGAGGTCGGGAAGCCCCAGGATGTGGCCGACCTCGTGGGCGAGCGTCCCGTTCAGGACGATCTGGAGGCCGTCCTGGGAGGAGGTCTCCGGCATGATCGCAGACTCCCACACCTCGCACGTGCCGTCGTTGACGAGGATCGGCTCGCCGAGCGAGATGTGTGCCGACGGGATGTCAAACGGCGAGTCGAGGTAGACGTCGCTCTGCCAGTCGGCCCCGGCGTGGAAGATGATGTACCCGTCGTACTCGCAGAAGTCGAGCGTGTCGGTCGTGTCGGCCGCGGCGAACGCGTCCCTGACAAACGCCTCCACCTGGCTGACGTACCAGACCTGCTCCTCGGAGTAGTCGTGGTAGTAGCCCATCTCGTGTGGCACGACGTACGCGCCGTCGCTGTCGGCGGGAGCTACCGTCCAATCGATCTCGAGGTTCCCGTACGACGCGGAGTAGTAGTAGTTGTGGAGGGCCGTCATGTGGTACTCGAAGTAGTCCTTGTCGTGCGGCGTGCCGTCGAAGCTGGCCTCGTCCCACTCCGAGTAGTCGAAGGTCCCGTCACCGGTGCTCCTGGGGTCGTCGTCGGGCTGGAACTCGACCCTGAGCGCGAGGAGGCGGATGATGTCGCGGCCGCCTTCGACCTCGCCCCTCGCGCGCGCCCTCCTCGCGGCCTTCTCGAGGGCGCTCACCCTCGGAAGGTCGTCGACGAAGTGCTTGGTGGAGACCCTCTGCGCGTCCTCGAGCCGGGGCGAGTCCTTCGTGCACTCGAGGCGGGAACCTGCGAGCGCTGCCCCCCAACCCGAGGCTATGATGAACGCTGCCGGGACCACGAAGAGCCATCGGCCCCGGCGGAGTGTGCGTGTCATGACGTCCTCACCACCCCAACGGCCTCATCCTCGAGGCCGGAGTTCACCGCGGCGCGGGCGCCCCCCGCGCCGCGTCAACGCTAGAACGTCGCGGTCAGCGAGAACCGGAAGGGCCGCTTGAGCCCCTCGGCCTGCGGGACGTTCGCGAGATCGAACGCCCAGTTCTTGTACTTGAGACCCATGCCGTACGCGAGGCCCTTGACCTCTCCGTCCTTGTCGTAGACGTAGCCGGCGCGGAGCGCCAGGAGGTTCGCGTAGACGTACTCGGCGCCGGCGTTCAGGATCACGCCGGTGGCGACGTCCGCGATGTCCTCCACGATGACCAGCGACTTGTTGTACTCGCCGGACACGAGGAGGCTGTTGGTCTCGTCCCTCATGATGATGTACGTGGCCCCGAGCTTGAGGTTCCTCGGAAGCGGATCCGACTGCTCCTCGTCGATGTAGGCGATCTTCGGGCCGACGTGGAGGAGCGCGGCGCCGAGCCTCAGCTTGTCCTCCATGGTCTTCCAGAGAACGCCGAGGTCGACCGCGAACGTGGACCCCGAGCCCTTCTCCTGGTCCTGCGTGAACTGCGCGGGAGCCAGATCGACGTAGACGAACTTGAGGTTGAGGCCGACCGCCAGGTTCTCCCCGATGGCGGTCCCGTACGCGATCGACGGGATCACTTCGTAGGAGTTGAACTCGCCGATCGGCTCCGGGCTGTCGGGATCGGTCGCGATCTGCGTTCCGTAGGTCAGGTAGATCACCGACGCTCCGATCGTCCCGAGCCCCTCCACCTTCTGAGCGTAGGCGATGTACTCGTAGTACACGTCGTCCCAATCCGGGACGAGCTGCGTGTGCATGAGCGTGAAGTTGTACTTCCCCTCGATGAACCCGAGTCCGCCCGCGTTCCACGAGATCGCGCTGGCGTCGTCCGCGAGAGCGACGAAGCTGTCGCCCATTCCCGCGGGACGCGCGCCCGGCTGGATGTAGAGCGACTGCGCTCCCCCGATCGAGACCTGAGCACCCGCGGCCGATGCGAGCGCCGCCGTGATGAGGACTACCACCGCGATTCTGATCTTGAACATCTGTCGTGACTCTCCTTTCGGTCCCGGGATCGGGCTACCTCATGACGACCGCTCTGCCGATCGCCTCGGCCTTGTCCCCGCTGTACTCCTCGGAGGTGGCCTGGATTCTATAGAGATACACACCGTTAGCGAGCTCGTCGCCCTGCTGGTCGAGGCCGTTCCAGTAGACCTCGTTGGCCCCGGCCGTCGCAGGGATGTCGGACATCGCCCTGATGAGACGTCCTCCGACCGTGAAGACTTCGATTCTCACCGTGGCCGCCGCCGGCAGCTGGAAGAGGATCGTCGTGCCCTCCTCGCCGCCCGAGAACGGGTTCGGGTGGTTCGCCACGGCCCTGATCTTGAAATCGGCGGCCGAGACGACCTCGATCCAGACGTCCTCGGTCGACCGGTTGCCCACGTTGTCGGTGGCTTCCACGATGAGCGTGTGCCCGCCCAGCCCGAGCGAGGGCAGGGCGTAATCGACCGAGCCAGTCCGGTAGCTCCCGAGGTCGTACAGGAAGGCGCCGGTCAGGCTCGTCGTGTCGGCCGAGCCGGCGACCCTGAGGACGATCCCGTCCTCGAGGTCGCGGTCGACGAGGTTCACGCCGTGGTCGTCGGTTAGCGAGATGGTGAACTCGGATCCCGGAAGAACCGACGTGCCTCCTCCCTCGAAGCCGACGTCGATGACGGGCCCCGTCGCGTCGGTCACCGCCACGCTGTCCGAGAGCGCCACGTCCTCGAGGGAGAACGAACCGTCGGAGTCGTCGCTATAGAAGTACCCGCGGATCCTGGCGTAAGGCCCCTCCTCCGCGAGCGCCGACACGACGAACTCAGCGTCGAACTCGCCGTTCGTCACGACGACCGGTCCGTCGAACATCGTCTTGCCCGGAAGCGAGTAGTCGACGTGACGCGGCGGGAAGATCGGGTTCCACTGGTCGTACCCGCTCGTGTCCGCCGAGTCGGTCACCGTGATCAGCGCGACGCCGCCCTCGCCCTCGGTCGGGCCTGCGTTCGAGCCCTCGATGGTGATCGTGTCCATCCTCTTCATGGGCTCGAGCCCATCGTCGCCGATCGTCCCTCCCCCGGAGGGAGAGGCCATGGTAAGCGCCGGGTCGCCTATGAGGGCGAACCGGGTGTTGTTGACCCACTGAGAGTGGCCGGTCCCGGTCGATATGAAGGCCGCCTGGAACGCCGAGCCCACGTCGAGCACCGCCGTCGGCATCACCCGCTGGTCGTCGAACGTGTGCGAGAAGAACGCGCGGTTCAGGATCGAGTTCTGTCCCGCCCCGGAGTCCCTCGTGCTCCCGATCGAGGCGATGGCGCCGCCGATCGACGACTTCACGAGGGTCTCCCCCAGCGAGTCGCCGGTCTTCATGTCGAACTTGTTGAGCCTGCAGGACGCCGCGAAGAAGAGCGGGAGCCCGTCGAGGTTGTGGAGCCTCGGGACGTCGTCGAGCAGGAAGACGTTCTCGTGGGCCATCAGAAGCTCGTTCCCGTGGCCCGTGTAGTTCGCGACGAGAAGACCCTCGTTCCACGCGTCGACGATGTCGCGCCTCGCGCCCGACTTGTTGCCCGCCGCGTCGTGCTCGTACTCCATCAGGTAGATCTTCTTCCGATCGATCGGCCACGGCAGAATGTCGGTCGAGATCTGCTCGGCCTGCTCGGTGTGGTAGTACTCGGGGTTCGAGGTGTCGTCCCACCCCTTGAGCTCGTCGTCGCCGACCAGCATCACCGTGTTCTTCCACGTGTCGAGGACCGACTCGGTCTCGTACCGCTCGACCTTGTCGATCATCGTGGACAGCTCGCTCGTCGACCGCGCGGTCATCCGCCCGAGCGCCATCGCCGGGTCGTAGTCGGACACGCTTTCGAAGCCCACGAACCACTGGTCGGTGGGCCAGTACCCGCCGCCGGTGTAGACCGTCGGGACGTAGCTCTCGATGCTCGAACTCTGGTAGCGCCTGTAGTCCGACGAGGCGTCGCCGATGAGGAGGACGTGCGTCGGCGGCAGGTCCGCGTTGTCCCAGGCGTACTTCAGGAAGTCCCTGATCGCAGTCGGATCGAAGATGCCCCAGGAGAACTCGTCGTAGACGTCCGACGTTCTTACGAGCTGGACGTCGTGGCCGCCTCCCGCCGAGCTCTCGCGGTAGTTCTTGAGCCGGACGGCCTCGCCGTGGAAACCGTCGTAGACGACGATGATGTAGTCGGCGCCGGACGGGGTGCGGAGGTCCGCGAACGTGCTGACCTCGAGCTCCGGCGAGATGTATCCGTCCGCGGAAGCCGCGGCGTACGAGGCAGTGTCGGCAACCTCGTCCTGGAAGACGGCCCGGCCCGCCTCGATCGAGACCCCCGGCACCGTCCTGAGCGTCAGCTTGTCGATGATCTTGTAGACGCTCACGTCGTCCCCGGCGAAGCCGCCGATCGAGTGCTCGATCGTGCCCGTGCGGGCGGAGCTGCCGAAGAGGATGTGGTCGTCGACCGCCCAGAGCTCCCTCCAGAACTCGAGCTCGAACCAGTCGATCAGGATCGCGTCCTCGCGGTGACCCTGGTCCTCCCTCGGGACCACGACCTTGTACGTGTTGAAGCCCTCGCGCATCGGGAGCCCGCCGGCCTCGAAGGTGTAGCGTGAGAATCCGTCCCACTCGCCGATGTGCGCTTCGGTGTCGTTCAGCGAGTAGATGACGTAGTGGTCCGGGTTGACCGAGAAGACCGACGAGTTGCCGTCCGTTCGGGCGCGGAGAACGCCGGTGGAATCGGTGAGGACGTGGTCGAGTGTCTCGTGGAAGTACCGCGTCTCCGGGACCCCCACGAGCCTCATCTCGGACCAGTACCAGTTGTCTCCCCTGCCCTGGTACTCGTAGATGTTGCGCTCGAAGTGCTCCCTGGCGACGTAGTTCTCCACGACGAGCGGGTCCGGTTCGTCCTGGAGATCGTCGGCCGCCATCCTCAGGGGCTCGCCCGCGAACCCCGAGGGCGTTCCGTCGTACTCCCAGGTCAACCAGTATGCCGAGTCGTTCGCGAACGGGTTCTCGTAGTAGGGCTCGTCCGGGTTCTCGACCTCGAGCTCGGACGACCACCCATCGATCGCGAGCGCGTAGAAGATGACCCGGTCGCCGTCGTCGAACGTCCCGTCCCCTCCGTCGTCCACTCGGATCGTACACTCGTCCATCCAGTCGGGGCGGGGCTCGGTGACGTTGTCGGGAACAGGAAGGCCCCCGCCCGAGAAGACCCTGAACGTGCCAGGATCGATGTCGTCGGGGCCGAGGCCGGCGTGCTGGAGGTCCTCGTGGGTGACCGAGTGCATCCCCTGCTCCGTCACCGTCATCTTCACCCAGTTCTGCGAGGTCGTGAAGTAGTCGTCCGGTCGGCTCAGCCGGCGGGCCACGCGGCCCCTGCGCCATTGCTTTCCGTCCTCGTAGTTCAGAAGGACAGAGCGCAGGAGGCTCTCCCTTCGCGGCAGGTCGGCCCGCTGAGGTCCGTTGTCGCGGACGCCCAGGAAAGAGAGCGAGACCTCGATCGACTCGTGTGAGAACAGCGTGCCGCTTCCGGGATCGACCTGGCAGGGATAGAACTCGACCGCGACAGTCCGCTGCGTGGTCGTCCATCGCGGATCGGTGACGGCCGCCGCGCGGTCGGGCCAGCGGCCCTCCGTCGAGTACACATCGCCCTCGACGAACGCGTACGAGCTCACTTCCCCCTCGGCGCCCGGAACGATCGAAGCGGCCGGCAGGACCGGGAGCGCGCGCTTCCGCGCCGTCCCGCCCGTGCCGACGGTCGAGACGACCCGCTCGCAGTCGGGGACCGCGACGACGACGCGCACCACTGGGAGATCCGGGAATCCGGGGACGGAGAGCCGGTCAGCTCCGGACATCGAGAGCTCGACGTACTGCCGCCCGTCGAGCTCGACCGACCTCGTGACGAGGTCGCCCGGCACGTACCTGAGCACCATGCCGCTCGAACTCGAGGAGACGATCTCGACCGGTGAGCGCCCCGCGGCCGCCGACGCGAGAGCAGCGATGAGCGCGAGGGCAGCGAGGGTCCGGAGGACGGGCCGTGCCATCTATTCCCCCTGGGAGGCCGCGGATGCAGCCCCCGTGAAGGCACTTGAGATGTCGCTTCTGTTCAGAACACCGACGAGCCTGCCGTCGTCATCGACGACCGGCACGAACACGAGCTTGCGATTCAGCATGAGAGCGGCGACCTTCATCATCGACGTCTCGGGCCCGACCGTCACCGGGTCGCCTGCCATCACGTCCTCGGCGAGAAAGAGCGACGGTTCGATCTCGGCCATGGTCTGGGTCTCGATCGCGCCCAGGTCGTCGAGGAACGCAAGCTCATCGAACATCGTGAGGTAGTGAGGTATGAAGATGTTGATGAGCTCCTCGTGGGTCACCACCCCGAGAAGGCGCCCCTCCTTATCTGTGACTGGGACGCCGGTTATGCGGTGTTTCTTCAATATGGACGCGATATCGGCGACGTTCGCCACCCTCTCGACGGTGACCACGTCGCTGGTCATGTAGTCACGGGCCTTCATATCGCAGCCTCGAAACCGCCAAACGGCCGTATTCAGCGCTCCAGAGGGCCTCAGAGGCTTCCCCAGGCCTCCGAAACGCCGGGGAAAAGAAGCCCCCTACCCCACCGAGTCGAGGAGGCTCAGGACCTCCTTGACCGAGTCCGTATCGAGCAGGAGCTGCCGGTTCCCCTCGTCCTTCATGAGGAACGACAGCCTCGCCATCAGGTTCAGGTAGACCCGCGAGGGTTCCTGGGCCTTCGGCGCCCCGATGAGAAAGACGAGCCTCACCGGGAGGCCGTCCAGTGCGCCGAAGTCGACGTCCGCCGTCGTCCTTCCGAACGCGAGGACGACCCGCTTCACCGAGTCGCTCTTCGCATGTGGGAAGGCCACGCCGTAACCGACGCCTGTCGTCACGAGCGCCTCTCTGGCCAGAACGTCGCGCAGAAACGCGTCGCCGTCGCCGACGTGCCTCGAGCGGGACAGGAGCTTCACCATCGCCCCGATGACCTCGTCCTTCCCGCCGGGCGCGACCTCGAGGTCGATGTGCTTCGCATCGGTGAACGCCGAGAGCTTCATTGTCCTGTCATCTCCGTCAGACCGCCCGCCCGGCGACGTTCCGGACCGCGACGAACACGGACATCGCGATGATCGCAACCTGCCACCACGCGTGCCGCACCGGAAGCTCGCGGCCGTGTGGGATCACCTTCATCAGTCGCTCGTTGTGCCCAGGGAACAGCTTCCATCTGCCGGGGATCACGCCCTTCTTCCACAGGAGGTTCTCGATGTCGGGCACGACTCCGCCAAGTGCTCCCCAGAAGACCGTCGAACCGCCGAGGCCGAGCAGAAGCATGGTCGCAAAGACGGCCGCCAGAACGGACGCCTCGAGCCAGATCTTCTCGAACTCGTAGTGAGGGATCACGTCGAAAGGGATGTGGCCAACGACGCCCAGAGCAAACGCGGTTCCCTTTCCGTCTACGAACGATCCGGCCGCGGCCCCGATCGCCATGTGGGCGAGGACGGTCACTCCCCCTAGACCTCCTTGAACTCGCCCATGGCCATGAACTTCGCCAGCCGCTTCCTCACGAGCTCCACCGAGCCCATCTGCTCGAGCTCCGAGAGGTGTCGCTCGATCGCCTCGCCGACCGCGCGCCCCGCCGCCTCGGGATCCCGGTGCGCGCCGCCGGGCGGCTCGGGCACCGTCTCGTCGATGACGCCGAGCTCGGAGAGGTCCTTCGCGGTGATCTTCATCGCGTCGGCGGCCTGAGAAGCGCGCGCCGCGTCCCGGAAAAGGATCGACGCGCAGCCCTCGGGCGAGATCACCGAGTAGATTGAGTACTCGAGCATGAGCACGCGATCGCCCACTCCGATGCCGAGCGCCCCGCCGCTCCCGCCCTCGCCGATCACGACGATGACGATCGGAACGGGCAGGTGCGACATCTCGAAGAGGTTGACCGCGATGGCCTCGGCCTGGCCGCGTTCCTCGGCCCCGATGCCGGGCCACGCGCCGGGCGTGTCGACGAACGTGATGATGGGCCGGCCGAACTTCGCCCCCAGCTTCATCACACGCAGCGCCTTGCGGTAGCCCTCCGGGTGGGCCATCCCGAAGTTCCTCTGTATGTTCTGCTTCGTGTCGCGGCCCTTCTGGTGGCCGACGATGACGACCTTACGGCTGTTCAGGTGTCCGAACCCGGCGACGATCGCCTCGTCGTCCCTGAACCTGCGGTCGCCGTGCAGTTCGGTGAAGTCGATCCCCAGCATCCGAACGTAGTCGAGCGTGTACGGACGCCTCGGGTGGCGGGCGATCTGAGTGACCTGCCAGCGCGTCAGCTTGCCGTAGATCTGCTTCCTGAGGTCCTCGGCCTTCGACTCCAGTCGCGCGAGCTCCTTGGCCACGTCGAGGTTCTGGTCGTCGGCGAAGCTCCGGAGTTCGTCGATCCTCTGCTCGAGCTCGAGGAGCGGCTTCTCGAATTCCAGCCAGCCTGCCATCGCTTCGCCCCCGTTCTTCTCTCGTCGTCTTCGGCTAGAAGCTCTGGTAGAAGGTGAACGCAATCGCGCGGCTCGACAGGTTCGGCGACCCGCTCGGCCCGAGGAGGTTCCGGAAGTAGAAGTCGATCACGATCTGCTCCATGAAGACCCACCTCAAGCCCAGGTTCAGGTATCCGGTCTTGTCGGTCGGGTCCTCCTTCGTCGCGTCGTTCCCGAGCTGATACTCCGTCAGGACAGAGAACTCCTCGGAGAACCTGGCCGAGAGGCTGATCCAGAAGTCAGGCCGGGCCCTCTCGAGCTCGAGAGTCCTGCCGATGCCCCCGTGGAGCTGCCAGAACTCGGAGAAGGGCAACGTCTTCGTCAGTACGGCGTAGAACCCGAGCGACGGCTTCTCGAAGGTGCCGTCCTCGAGCTGGGCACCGTAGCCCCTCCCATCGTACCCGATAGCGAGGGCCGGGATGGGGTCGCCCTCCGGCGCCAGCCGGAACTTCGCGTCGACCTCGATCGAGTCGTACCAGTCCGGATTGCCCGAACCTATGACGTTCTCCCCCCCGTACGAGATACCGAGGTAGAAGAAGTCGGAGGCCCCGACCTGAGCCGAGCCCCGGAGACCGCCGTCACCGACGACCTCGAGACCAAGCGAAAAGTCGCCCTTGAGGTACGTGTGGGCGGTCGGGGTGTCCACGAGCCTTGCGAAGTGCTCGTCGGCCGCCCGGGCGCCCACGGAAACGGCGAGCAACGCGACGACCAGCGCGACCAGCACGCTCGATCTCCACATCCAGACGGTCCTCCCGACTTCCCGAAAGGCCCTCAAGATCGTGCCGCAGAATATAGCAAGTGCGCATGAGGCTGTCAATTAGAAACGCCGGAGGGCCTCCCGACCCCCCGGCGGGACGCCCGATTCGGCGCGCCCGTAGCGGATCCGGGTCAGAACCCGGGATCCGGAGGACGGCTTCCGGCCAGTGCCCCCTGGAGCTCGACGTTCGACTCCCCGACCATGCTCTCGAGGCCCTCGAGGAGCCCTCGCGACGGCTCGACCTTCAGGCCGCTCGCGCTGATCGTGACGGCTCCGCCGGCGGCCGGCTGGACGACCAGCTCGACCGGGCACCTCCCCGGGTGCGCCACCAGGAGCTCCTTCAGGTCCTCGAGCGTGGGTTCCTCGAGCCCGGCGCTCGTGATGGTGATCGAGACGCGCTCGACGAACCGGGAGTACGCGCCGGTGAGAGGGACGATCTCGTCCGCGATGACCTTCGGCTCCTGCTCCTCACGAGTCGAGAGCTTCCCCTCGACGATGATCGCCGCGTCCCGACGGATCTCGTCCCGCCGCTTCGCGTAGGTGCCCGGGAAGACCAGCAGCTCCGCCCCGCCGGTGAAGTCCTCGATCGTCACGAACGCCATCTGCTCGCCCTTCCTGGTGGTCGTCGACTTCACTCCCGTGATGATCCCGGCGAGCCGCACCGGCTCCTTGTCCTCCATTTCGGCGAGATCGCTGATCGACGCGGTCGCGAACGCCTTCAACTCGCGCTCGTACCGCGCGAGGGGATGCCCGGACACGTAGAGGCCGAGGACCTCCTTCTCCTTGGCGAGCGTCGTCCCGTCGTTCCACGGGTCGGCGTCGGGGAGCCGCCGCGGTTTGAGCTGCGCGCCCTGCGTGTCGTCGAGGGCTCCCATGAGCGACGTCTGTCCGGAGTCGCGCTCGGTCTGGACGCGCTGGCCGAAGTCGAGCGCGGCCCCGACCGCGCGCATCTGCTGTGCCCGGTGGCCGTGCAGGCCATCGAGCGCGCCGGCCGAGATGAGGCTCTCGAGCACGCGGCGGTTGACGAGCCTGAGATCGACGCGGCTGGTGAGGTCGAAGATGTCCTCGAACGTCCCGTGCTCCCGCCTGGCCGACGTAATCGACCGGATGGCCGATCGGCCGACGTTCTTGATCGCCCCGAGTCCGAACTGGATGTCGCCCCGCGGCGTCGCGCGGAACTCCACGTGCCCCTCGTTGACGTCGGGCGGAAGGACGCGGATCCCGCTTCGCCGGCACTCGTTGATGAGCGTGACGACGCGGTCGGAGTTGTCCATCTCGCTCGTCATCGTCGCGGCCATGAACTCCGTCGGGTAGTGGGTCTTGAGATATGCGGTTCGGACCGCGGTGATCGCGTACGACGCGCTGTGCGCCTTGTTGAACCCGTACCCAGCGAAGTGAGCCATCTGGTCGAAGACGGCCTTCGCCGTCTTCTCCGGCACGCCCTCCCCCACGGCCCCCTTGACGAAGTCATCGCGCTGCTGGTCCATCTGCTCGACGATCTTCTTCCGCATCGCGTTCAGCAGGTGGTCGGCCTGACTCATGGAGAATCCGGCCATGGCGCTCGCGGCCTGCATGACCTGCTCCTGATAGGCCATGACCCCGTACGTCTCGGAGAGGACCGGCTCGAGACACTTGTGCTGGTACCGCACCTTCTGCCGCCCCTGCTTCCGCTTCACGTAGTCGTCGACCATCCCGGAGCCGAGCGGGCCGGGACGGAAGAGCGCGTTGACCGCGATGATGTCCTCGAGGCGCTCCGGCTTCATCTTGCGAAGGAGGTCGCGCATGCCCGACGACTCGAGCTGGAAGACGCCGACCGTGAATCCGGTTCCCAGCAGCTCGTAGGTCTCCGAGTCGTCGAGCGGGATGTCCTCCGGCGCCATGTCGACGCCGCGGTTCTCGTGGATCATCTCGAGTGCGTCGTGGATGACGGTGAGCGTGCGCAGGCCGAGAAAGTCGAACTTGAGGAGGCCGACCTTCGCGAGCGACCTCATGTCGTACTGCGTCACGATCTCGTCGCGGTTCGTCTTGTAGAGCGGGGTCCATGCGTCGATCCGACCGGGCGCGATGATCACCCCGGCCGCGTGGACCGACGCGTGACGCGAGATCCCCTCGAGGTTCCTCGCATACTCGATCAGGCGGGCGTAGCGCTCGTCGGAGTCGCGGAGCGTGCGCAGCTCCTCCACGCGCTCCAGCGCGTCGTCGAGGGTGATGTTGAGCTCCCTCGGGATCATCTTCGCGATCCGGTCGACCTCGTTGTACGGGAACTTGAGGACGCGCCCGACGTCGCGCACGGCGGCCCGGGCCATCATCGTGCCGAACGTTATGACCTGGGCGACCGACTCGCGCCCGTACTTCTCGGTCACGTAGTCGATCACCTCGTCGCGCCGCTCGTAGCAGAAGTCGATGTCGAAGTCAGGCATCGCCTTCCGGGCCGGGTTCAGGAACCTCTCGAACACGAGACCGAACCTGAGCGGGTCGAGCTCCGTGATGCCCAGAGCGTAGCTCACGATGCTCGCGGCCGCCGAACCGCGCCCGGGCCCGACGGGGATCCCTCTCCTCTTCGCCTCGTGGATGAAGTCGTGGACGATGAGGAAGTAACCTGCGAACCCCATCTCGTCGATGAGCCCGAGCTCCTTGGATACCCTGTCCTCGACCTCCGGCGTGACCTCATCGTAGCGCCTCTCCACTCCGTCGCGCGCGAGCGCCGCGAGGTGCTCAGAGGCGTCGGCGTAGCCCTCAGGGATGGGGAAGCGAGGCATGTGGACGGCGCCGAACTCGAGCGAGAGGTTGCACTTCTCGGCGACCTCGATCGTGTTCTCGTAGGCTTCCGGGAGATCCGCGAAGAGCTCGCGCATCTCATCGGGGGATTTCATGTAGAACTCGTCGTTCGGCATCCGCATCCGGTTCGGGTCGTCGATCTCCTTCCCGGTCTGGATGCAGAGGAGAACGTCGTGCGCGGGGGCCGCCTCGCGCGTGAGGTAGTGGCAGTCGTTCGCGGCCACGAGGGGAACTCCGAGCTCGGCCGAGAGCTCGGCGTAGACCTTCCTGATCTTCGCCTCTTCCGGGAGCCCGTGGTTCTGAACCTCAAGGTAGAAGTTGCCCTCTCCGAAGATCTCGAGGAACTCGATGATCGACTCCCGCGCGGAGTCGATGCTCCCCGAGAGCACGTGCCGGGCGGGCGCGCCGCGAAGGCACGCGGTCATCGCGAGAAGCCCGGCGTTGTGCTCCCTCAGGAGCTCGAGGTCGATGCGGGGCCGGTAATAGAACCCCTCGAGATAGCCGACCGTGGAGAGCCTCATGAGGCTCCGGTAGCCATCGAGGTTCTTCGCCAGGAGGACCAGGTGCGTGAGCCCCTCCCACGCCCGGCCCTCGGACCTCGTCGCGTGCCCTCTCGGGTCGAGGTAGGCCTCCATCCCGATGATCGGCTTGATGCCTCGCTGCGACGCCTTGTCGTAGAAGCGGATCGCGCCGAACATGTTCCCGTGGTCGGTGAGCGCGAGCGCCGGCATCCTGAACTCGTGCGCGCGCTCGACCATCCGGTCGATGCGGCACGCGCCGTCGAGCAGGCTGTACTCGGAGTGGTTGTGCAGGTGGACGAAGTCTGAATGCGTCATCGTCGCTCGCGCGGGTCCTACTGGCCCCCGTCCTTCCGGTGTGCGTCTTTCGTGTGCCCGTCGTCGGTGAGCGCGCCCTCGCCGTGCGCCCTCACCATCCAGTCCAGGAGCTCGACCGCGGCCGACTGCATGCGTCTGCTCTTCCTCACCTCGACCAGCGCATCGGTCATCGCCCGGTCCCAGATCTCCTCCCGGACGCTCACGAGGACGAAGATCTGGCAGACCGGACCCCGCGCGCCAGAGTCTCCCGGTTCCCCGCACGGCCGGTGGTACTCGTTCTCGCGGACCGCCGCCGCCAGCATCCGCTCGCTGTAAGCGTCTGCGACCTCGGTCTTGATGACCAGACGGTCCTCCGGCATCGTCACGACGCCGGACCTGCTCGTGCCCAGAGTGAGGAGGTCGTTCGCCCGTCGGGACGCCTCGTTCGCGATCTGCGACAGGGCGTCGGCGGTCGCGAGCTCGATGCCCGTCTCGACGTCGGCCGCCATCGAGACGCCGCCCACAAAGCACGTCGCTCCGTTGGCGGACCGCGGCACGATCCTCACCCACTCGGGCGGCGCTCCCGGTTCGGCCACTGCGGTGTCGATGTCCGTCTCGGACGACGTGCCCGCGCAGCCGGAGACGAACGCGCACGCCGACAGCGCCGCAAGGAGCACGGTGAGCAGGAGACGGCGGTGAAGCATCGTGTTCCTCCTTCGCCGAGAGAACGGGGCGGGACCGCGGTCCGATGGGGCGGCGCACGGCCCTGAGCCTGCAGCGCGGGACCTGGCGCCGCGTTCCGGGCCTTCCTCCGAGGGTATCAGGAGCGCGCTCGGAGCGTCAAGGCGACACGCCGCGCGGCGCGCCCCGCGGCCGGCGCGACAAAAAAAGGACCCCTCTCGCCTCTCGGCGAAAGGGGTCCGTACGTTCCGGCAGCGTCCTACTCTCCCACAAGGTCTCCCAAGCAGTACCATCGGCGCTGGAGGGCTTAACTACTGTGTTCGAAATGGAAACAGGTGTGACCCCTCCGCCATTGCCACCGAAACAAACATCGGGACAGCACGAAGCGTCCCCGAGTTTGGCACCTGGCTGGGGCAGGCCGAGGCCAACCCCACGTCAGTCGCTCGCGATCGCATCGCAGACTACGAAAGCCAGGTGCGCATTCCTGAGACAACTCATAGATTCGGACGGGTACAAGCGTCTGTCTGTATTCTAATGGCCAAGTCTCACGGCTGATTAGTACCGGTCGGCTGAAGAGATTACTCCCCTTACACCTCCGGCCTATCAACGTTGTCGTCTTCAACGAGCCTTCAGGTGGGTTACCCCACGGGATGCCTAGTCTTGGAGGAGGCTTCACGCTTATATGCTTTCAGCGTTTATCCTTTCCGAACATAGCTACCCAGCCGTGCCACTGGCGTGACAACTGGTACACTAGCGGTTCGTCCACCCCGGTCCTCTCGTACTAGGGGCAGCTCTCCTCAAGCATCCTACGCCCGCGACGGATAGGGACCGAACTGACTCACGTCGTTCTAAACCCAGCTCACGTAACGACTTTAATTGGCGAACAGCCAAACCCTTGGGACCTTGT
>JALGZK010000019.1 GCA_025774935.1 bacterium
TTGACGTAGAGCTCCATGTTCGAGAGGTTCGCGACGTGGACTCCTCCCACCGGGGCGGTGTAGAGGGGGATGCAGCCTGTCGAGAGGTAGTACGGCGCCCGCGGCGGCATGCAGTCGACGCTCGCCTCGGCCCTGATCGGCATCTGATTGTAGAGAGGCGGGCCGTCGTCGATCGTGATCTCGACAAACACCTCGAAGAAGCCTTCCGCCTCGTACGCGTTCCCCGGGATCTCTGCCACCGCTCCCAACGAGGGTGGGAGATTCCGCTGACCGTCCCCTCCCGCGCCCGCGCGAATCGTGACCCCCTCACCGGTCAGACACATCTCGATGATCTCTGTGTCGATGACGTCCATGTGGCCGTCGAGCGGTCTGAGCCCGGGGAAGTGCATGGAGTCATCCAGCGGACTGGATCGGCGCACGACCACCGTGTCGAGGGGGTCCTCGCACGGTGGGAGGAAGAGGTGCAGCTCCGGGATGCACAGGGGGTCAAGGTCGAGGTCGACCTCGACCCACGCGTGGAAGTCCGCGATCTGATCGTCCCCTCCGAGGGGGCACTGATCGACCCAGTGGTCGCCCGGCCCGCACACCGAACAGGAGAGACCCTGCGCCTGGACGGTTCCCGTCGGAAGCGCTGCCAGGACCGAGGATGCCGCGACCATGGCTATGCCGATCCATCGGGAGCGTGCTCTCATGGCTCGTCTCCTTCGACGCGACCGTACTGTGTCGTGCAGTGGATAGACCTACCCGCAGGTCCGGGCGGACCCGGCCGCTCAGGTTTGTTATCCGGTTTTGAGCGGGGTCGAATGAGGTTCAATCATACTACAGCATCGTCGTGTTGTCAAGGGACTGAGGAGGTGGGTCAGCGACGTCTGCCCTCCGGGGAGCAGCCGCTCTACCCCTCCGGGGTTGACGCCTCCTCACTCACCCGATAGCATACGGCATACGCTTGAGCGGGGTCGCGGGCCGCACCACACGGACTCGGGCGCAGTCCGGGGCTCGACCCCGTTTGTGACGTCTGACCGCGTCCTGCCCGCGCGCTCCTGGTACAGGAGGGACGATTGCCGCGCACAACCAAGCCGCATCGCCTCGTCGTCTGGTTCTTCTTCCTCTCGGGTATTGCCGGCCTCGTCTACGAGGTCGTCTGGACGAGGCTCCTCGAGCGGGTGATGGGGGCCACGGTCTACTCGATCACGACCGTCCTCACCGTCTACATGGCGGGCCTCGCGCTCGGGAGCTTCCTCGCGGGGAAGTACATCGACCGGCGAGATGACCCGCTCCGCGTCTACGGAGTGCTCGAGGGCGTGATCGGCGTCTACTGCCTGCTCGTGCCGCTCATCATCACGGCCACGATCCCGATCTACCGGGCGTTCTATCAGAACCTCGAGACGACGTTCCACACGTTCAGCATCGTCCGGTTCCTGATCTCCGGGCTCGTCCTCATCATCCCGACGACACTCATGGGGGCGACGCTCCCGGTCCTCTCCAAGTACTTCACAACGCGCTACGACCGCCTCGGCCAGACCGTGGGCGAACTCTATGCGGTCAACACGTTCGGCGCCGTCGTCGGCTCGTTCGCGGCGGGTTTCCTCCTCATGCCGTTCCTCGGGATCTGGGGGACGATCGTCGTGGCGGCCGCGATCAACATCGTGGTCGCAGGGCTCGTCATGTGGCTCCACCAGCGCGACGTGAGCGCGGCGTTCGCCACGGCGAGGTCCGGCGGCGGGAAGAGGAAGCGCGACCGCGCGAAGAAGAACGCCGACCGTGGAGGCGCGAAGGGAGAGAACGCGCAGCGGGACTCGGCGAAGAACGAGGCCGCGAAGAAGCGCGCGAAGGCGGCCGAGCACGGGAAGTTCATCCCGTCCGAGAGCCTGCTCGCGTTCGTGCTCGTGGCGTTCGCCTTGTCCGGGTTCGCGGCGATGGTCTACCAGATCTCGTGGATGCGGACGCTCTCGCTCGTGATCGGATCGTCGGTCTACGCCGTGAGCCTCACGCTCACCGCGTACATCCTCGGGCTCGCGCTCGGCGCCGCCATCTTCTCCCGGTTCATCGACCGCACGAAGGACCTCATCGGAACGCTGAGCGGGCTCCAGATCGGGATCGCCGCCGCGGCGCTCGTGGTCGTCCCGGTTCTCGGCAGGCTCCCGCTCATGATGATCGGGCTCGTGCGCGACATGAGCGACAACTTCGCGGGACTGATCGCCGCCGAATTCCTGATCGTGTTCCTGGTGGTGCTCGTGCCGACGACGCTCATGGGCGGCATCTTCCCGACGGTCGTCAAGATCTTCACGAAGCGCGTCGACACCGTCGGGCGGTCGGTCGGTGACGTCTACGCGTCGAACACGGTGGGCGCCATCTTCGGCTCGTTTGCGGGCGGGTTCCTCCTGATCCCGTGGCTCGGGATCCAGGGCGCGATCACGGTCGCTGTCGTCGTGAACGTCCTCCTCGGCGTCGTCCTCGTCATCCTGAGCCCGGTCGCGAAGCGGGCGCGGAAGGCCGGGTGGGCTGCGGCCGGGGTCGTCGTCCTCATCGTGTTTGTGACGCTCGTGCCGCAGTGGGACCAGCAGATCATGGCGAGCGGGGCGTATCTCTACGCCGACATGTATGCGGATCAGATGCAGTCGTGGGACATGTCGCGCGAGGACGCGATCAAGCTCTTCGGGAAGATCCTCTACCACAAGGAGGGCGTCTCCTCGACGGTCACCGTCAGGCAGGCGCGGAGCGACTACTACCTCCAGTCGAACGGAAAAACCGAGGCGTCGACCGGTCCGGACATGAGGACGCAGAAGCTCCTCGCGCACGGTCCGATGATGCTCCACGAAGATCCCAGGAGCGTGCTCGTGATCGGGCTCGCGAGCGGAGTCACGGTCGGTGCGGCCGAGCGGTACCCGGTCGAGCGGATCGACACGGTCGAAATTGCCCCTGCGATGGTGGAGGTCGCGGGCACGTTCTTCGCCGAGGCGAACCAGCACGCGCTCGAGGATCCGAGGCACAGGGTGATTATCGAGGACGGGCGGAACCACGTCGCGTTCACCGACGCCACGTACGACGTCCTCATCTCCCAGCCGTCGAACCCGTGGATCGTCGGCATCTCGAACCTGTTCACGAGAGAGTTCTTTGAGCTCGCGAGGGCCAGGATGAACCCGGGTGGCGTCGTCGGGTTCTGGTTCCAGGCGTACAACATGTCGCCCGACGAGTTCCGAATGATCGTGCGGACGTTCTACGAGGTCTTCGAGCACGCGAGCGTCTGGGAGTTCGACCCCGGCGCCGACTACATGCTCATCGGGACGGTGGGGGAGACGTCGCTCGACTGGGGGCTTCTCCGGGAGCGGCTCGAGGATCCTTCGGTCGGCGGTGACCTCGCCTCGATCGGGGTCGTCGATCCGCTCGACTTCACGGGGCTCTTCGTCCTGAACGAGACGACGATCCCCGCGTACGTGGGGGACGCTCCGATCCACACCGACAACGGGCTCCAGCTCGAGTTCTCCGCTCCGAAGAGCATGTACAGGAAGTCGAAGACCGAGCAGCTCGCCGCGCTCGCGCCGCACCGCCGCGACCCGGGCCCGATCGTGACGGGGCTCCCGGAAGGCGAAGCTGCCGAGGGCGTCTCGATGGCGATCACCGCGCGGGCGATCGCGAGGAGGCTTCTCGCCGACGGGCTCGTACACGAGGGCGAGGGGAACACGCAGGAGGCGCTCGACGCCTACAGCCAGGCCAACCAGGCGAGCCCCAACGAGCGCGAGGTCGAGCGCGCGCTGTCGCGGCTCCTTTGCGGCGTGGCCGGCGGCTACGTGCGGAGCCAGGAGTACGCGGAGGCGATGCCCTTCTACCTCGCCGCCGTCGAAGCGGGCGACCAGTTCCCGCAGCCGCACTGCCTCCTCGGCTCGAACTACCTGAGGCTCGGGCAGCTCGACGAGGCGCGGGCCGAGCTGGAGCGGTCGCTCGAGATCGACCCCGACTACGCCGACGCGCTTCTGAGCCTGTCAATGGTCTACGGTCAGCTGGACATGATCGACGAGCAGATCGCGGCGCTCGAGAGCTACCTCGAGAACGCTCCCGCTGCCAGTAACGCGGACGAGGTGCGGGCGCAGATCGCGACCCTCAGGCGGGCGACAGGCCGCTAGGACGGGCCGTCGTGCGGAGCTCACGTGAGGCGATTCCCGGCCATCATTCTGATCGGAGCCGTCGTGGCGCTCGCGTGCTGTTCGGTATCGTGCGCGACGTCGGCGGACGATGCCGCAGAGCGCCCGGTCGGCGCGGACGCGTACGCGGTGCAGCGCGACGCGATGGTCGAGCGGCAGATCCGGGAGCGGGGTGTTACGGACCCGCTCGTGCTCCAGGCGATGCGCGCGGTCCCCAGGCACCTCTTTGTGCCCGAGGAGATCCGCGGGTACGCCTACTACGACCAGCCGCTCCCGATCGGGTACGAGCAGACGATCTCCCAACCGTTCATCGTGGCGCTCATGACCGAGCTCGCGGGGCTCGAGGGGTGGGAGAGCGTCCTCGAGATCGGAACCGGCTCGGGGTACCAGGCCGCGGTCCTGGGCGAGATCGTCGCGACCGTCTACACGATCGAGATCGTCGAACCGCTGGCGGACAGGGCGCGGGCGACGCTCGAGGGCCTCGGGTACGAGAACGTCCACGTGAAGTACGGAGACGGCTACCGCGGCTGGCCCGAGCACGCCCCGTTCGACGCTGTGATCGTGACCGCGGCGCCGGAGGAGGTGCCGGAGCCCCTCCTCGAGCAGCTCGCCGTCGGCGGGAGGCTCGTGATTCCGGTGGGCGGCGCGTACCAGGAGCTCGTCCAGATCACGAAGACCGAGGACGGCGCGATCGCGCGGGAGATCATCCCCGTCCGGTTCGTGCCGATGACGGGCGAGGCACAGGAGAGGGCGCGGGACGGCGAGTAGCAGAGGCGAAGAGCGCGGGGGTGGCACGGGCATGACGGGTCCCAGGAGCGGACGTTCGCGCACCGCGAGGCATCTCACGGTCGCGTTCCTCGTGATGGTCCTCTGCGTCGCGTACTTCCTCTGGCGGGAGCAGACGACGGTCGGCGGGTTCGGGTTCCCCCTGGACGACTCGTGGATCCACGCGCAGTTCGCGAGAAACGTCGCCAGCGGCGACGGGTTCTCGTTCAACCCGGGGGTGCCGGAGCCCGGCTCCACGGCGCCGCTCTGGACGCTCGTCTCCGCGGTGGGCTACAAGGTGACCGGCAACAGCGTCCTCGCCGGGAAGCTCATCGGCGTCTTCTTCCTCGCGTTCTCGGTCTACCTGACGTACGCCCTCGTCCGGACGATCGCCGACGACGCGCGCGAGGCGCTGTTCGCGGCCGTCGTCGTCGCGTCCGTGCCGCGCCTCATCTGGGCGAGCCTCTCGGGGATGGAGGTGACCCTCGCGGTGACGCTGTCCCTCGGCGGAATCCTCGCACACGTGCTGTGGGGCAGCATCGACGACCGGCGCCAGTACGTCTCCACGGTGCTCCTCGGTCTCGCGACTCTGGCGCGGCCGGAGTGCGCGGTCTTCTTCGTCGCGACGTCGGTGGACCGCGTGCTGCGTGGGACTTTTATCCGCTGGAGGGACCTGGCGGCGCGCGAGTGGCTCGTCCCGGCCGCTGTTCACGTGGTCCTCTTCGTCGCGGTGCTCGCCCCGTTCATGCTCTTCTCGAAGCGGTTCGGGATCGGGTTCCTCCCGAACACGGCGTACGCGAAGGCGCTCCTGTGGCGGTCGGGGCTCATCGCCGCTGCCGCGCTCGGGGACGCGAAGGAGCTCGTGCGTTCGTTCACCGTTCGACCGTTCGACTACTACGTGTCGTTCCTGCGGGAAGGGCTGAACAACAACCCGCTCCTGTTCATGTTCGCCGGCGTCGGATTCCTGAGGATGGTCTTCCATGAGCCGTACGCGGAGGGCACGCGGCACAGGACGTTCGTGATTCCTCTCGCGGTCATCCTCTTCCCGCTGGCGATGGGCATCTTCGTTCCGTTCGGGGACGCCTCGTACCAGGAAGGCCGGTACGCGGCACCCGTGGCGCCGCTTCTTCTCATCCTGGGGACGGTCGGCATATACGGTGCGGCCCGCTACGCCGTCCGGATCTTCGCCGACGCGAAGTCGCTCGGCGAGCCGGCGCGCGTCGTGATGGTGCGGAGCCTCCTTTGGCTCTTCATGTTCCTCGCGCTCTCCGCGCAGGCGAGGAACATATGGTACGGAGGCCGGCTCTACGGGAGGGAGGTCGCGAACATCGAGGAGATGCAGGTCACGCTCGGGAAGTGGATCGGTGCGAACCTGCCCGAGGATGTCGTCGTCGCTACGAACGACGTCGGCGCGATCGCGTACTTCTCCGGGAGGGAGATCCTCGATACGGTCGGGCTCATCTCGCCGGCCGTTCTCTCGTACATGCGAGAGGAGCCGCTCAGGGACCGGGCGGTGATGAACTTCCTCAGGGACGAGCGGCCCGACTACGCGGTGCTCTTCCCCACGTGGTACCCCGAGATGGTCAAGCAGAGAGCGATCTTCGAACCGCTCCACAGGGCCGTGCTCGAGGACAACGTGATCTCGGGCGGCGACGAGCTCGTCGTCTATCGACTCCGATGGGACCGGCTCGAAGACCCTGAGGCCAACCCGGACGAACCGCGCGATCCCCCTGGGTGGCGAGACAAGGTGGTGCAATGATCGGCTGGCTGGCCGCACTCGACTCCGACCTGTTCCTGTTCCTGAACGCGAGGCTTACGCATCCTGTCCTCGACGCGGTGATGCCGGCGATCACCAGACAGGAGAACTGGTATCCGATCCTCGGCGTCCTCGTGGTCGCCCTCCTCGTCTGGGGAGGAAAGCGCGGGAGGATGGCCGTCGTGATGCTCATCCTCGCGGTCACGTTCGCCGACCAGCTCTCGGCTAGCGTTCTGAAGCCGCTCATCGGGCGCATCCGGCCCTGCAACGTGTTCGCGGAGGACCAGTTCAACCTCCTCATCGGCTGCTCGAAGGCGTTCTCGTTCCCGTCGGCCCACGCGGCGAACTCGTTCGCGATGGCGACCGTCGTGAGGTGGCGCTTCCCGAGGTTCGCGGTGGTCTTCTACGTCATCGCGGGGGCGGTCGCGTACTCGCGGGTGTACGTCGGCGTGCACTACCCGCTCGACACGGTCGCGGGCGCCGCGCTCGGGATCGGCTGCGGGGTCGCCGCGATCGTGATCGTGGAGATCGTGGTGAGGCTGTGGAAGGGGTACCGGGAGCGGAGGAGGACAGGCGTCGTCCGGGACGACCGGGCGGAGCGGACCGCGGAGCCCGAGCGACCGTCCGGCACGTGAGGGACGCGGCGGTCCTCGAGACCGCCCCAGAGCTGCCATCGAAAGAAAGAAGAGCGCCCGGCGGGTCGTCCGCCGGGCGCTTCGTCGTTGCCTCGTTCTCCCGCCGGCCGCCCCGTCCCTCGGGCGCGGCGGCAGGAGCGTTGCCGGCTAGTCGGCCGACGAGTGCTCCTCCGGCTCGGGCCTCCGGAGAATCGTTACCGGGTTCTCCAGGTACTTCTCAGCGACGCGCTTCACGTCCGCCGCCGTCACGCCCTGGATGCCCTCGTCGTAGTTCTCCTCGTAGTCGTACCCGAGTCCGTAGAGCTCGGCGATCGCGGCGTTCCTGCCCTGCGACTGGTTCGTCTGGAGCGACGTCTGCTTCGTGATCACGCAGAGCTGCTTCGCCTTCTCGATCTCCTCGCTCGGGACGGTCTCCTCGACGATCTGGGTCATGTACTTGTCGATGATCTCGAGCGCCTGGTCGAGCGCCTCGTCGTACGTGGCGGCGTAGATGCCGAAGTAGCCGGCGTCGAGCCCCGTCCAGTTGTAGGCGTGGACCACGTAGACGAGACCGTTGCCCCTCAGGTCTGAGTGGAGCCAGCCGCCCGGCATGTAGATGCCGGACGTCACGGCGTCAAGCACGTCCATCGCGTACCGGTCGCCGGACTCGTAGGGCATCCCGCGGTAGCCCATGAAGATCACCGTCTGCGCCCGGCTGTGGTGGCTCGTGATCGTCTCGGCCTCGCGGCGCGCGGTCTCGGTGACGCGGTCGGGACTAGCCTCCTCGCCCGACTTCCATCTGCCGTAGTACTTGCGCGCGAGCGTGATCGCAGAGTCCGCGTCGACGTCGCCGAAGATAGTGACGACCGTGTTGTTCGGCGTCACGTACTTCTCGTGGTGCCAAACGAGGTCGTCGCGCGTGAGAGCGGCCACCGACTCCGCGGTGCCGACGGGGGACCGCCCGTACGGGTGCGTCGGGTAGAGCTCGAGGAGCATCCTGTCCATCGCGTCAGTCGTCCAGTTGTCGGCCCTCGCGAGGATCGACGCCTCGATGAGCTCGCGCTCCTTGTCCATCTCCCTCGCGTCGAACTTGGGGTTCATCACGACGTCTGCCATGAGGTCGAGCCCGCGGGCGAGGTCCTCGGACAGGACCGTCATCTGGGCCTCGATCCTGGTGTGGTTCGCCGACGTGTTGAAGGCGGCTCCCATCGCGTCGATCTCCTGCGCGATCTTCTCGCCGCTCCTCTTCTTCGTTCCGCGCGGCATCATCTGCGCGACGTAGTTGCCGACGCCGTGCTGGTCGGCGTCCTCGAACCGGGCGCCGCCGAACGAGTAGCTGCCGACCGACACGATCGGGATCGTGTGGTTCTCCTTCACGAGCACGGTGAGGCCGTTGTCGAGCACGAACTTCTGGATCTCGCCGACGTCGGGCCCCTTCGCGCCGGCCACCGGCGTGCCGCTCGTCTCGGACGGCGGCTCGAGGACCGCAACACCGATGTTGTCGTCGTAGAAGTACTTGTTGACGACCTCGAGGATCTCGTTGGCCGTGACGTTCTGGATGTGGGCCGCGTAGAGCTCGTCGAAATCGGGGTTGCCGGACGTGACCTCTGACCTTCCGAGGCTCGACGCCAGGCTCTCCATGTCCTGCTGGCCGAACCAGAACTCGGCGGCCTTGAGCTTCTTGGCCTTCTCGAGCTCCTTCTTTGTGACCTTCTCCTTCTTGAACTTGTAGATCTCCTGGATCGCAGTCTCGATGGCGGCGTCGACGTTCGCGGGGTCCATCGTCATCGACACGGCGAAGGTGCCGCCGTCGTACGAGGGGGTGTGCGACCAGGTCGTCACGCTGTAGACGAGGCCGAGCTCGTCGACGAGCTTCCGGTAGAGCCGGGAGCTGTTCCCCTCGGAGAGGATGTGCGAGAAGACGTCGAGCGGATAGAGGTCCGGGTGGGCGAGCGGCACCGTGTGGAACCCCATGAGTACGTACGCCATGTCGAGGTCGCGCTCCTCGCGCCGGATCCGGCGACCGAGCTGCGGCGGCTCGGGCGGGAGGGCCCGCATCTCGAGCGGCTTACGTTCGAAGTCGGCGAACGCTGCGCTGATCTTCTCGAGCGCCTCGGCCTGGTCGAAGTCGCCGACCGCGACGAAGACCATGTTGTTCGGGACGTACATCCGCGAGTGGTAGTCCACGAGGTCGTCGCGCGTGTTGTTGACGAAGTTCTCGATGTGCCCGATGACCGGGTACTTCGTCGGGTGCTCCCTGAACATGACCTCGCCGAACATGTTGTAGATGCGGCGGCCGGGCTCGTCGTAGCCCATGTTGATCTCACGCGTGATGACGCCGAGCTGCGCCTCGACCTCTTCAGGCGGGAACGTCGCGTTCATCATCTGGTCGGCGAGAAGGTCGAGTGCCTGGTCGAAGTGCTCGCTCGACGTCTCGAGGTAGTAGCAGGCGTGGTCCTTCGTGGTGTAGGCGTTGTAGCCGCCACCCATCGCGTCGATCTCCTCCTCGATGTCCTGGAGGGTGCGCGTCGTGGTGCCGTCGCTGATCGTGTGCTCGATGTAGTGGGTGATGCCGCAGCCGAGGTACTCCGCCTCGTGGATGCTCCCGGACTTGACGTAGCACCGGAGGCTCACTACGGGCGAGGAGTGGTTCTCCCTGATGACGACCGTGAGGCCGTTGTGAGGGAGGACCGTCTTGAAGGTCTCGCCTGCCTGCGCGATGCCCCCGAGGAGGAGGACCGCCAGGACCGCCAGCGAGACGACCGACATCGTACGTCTCATTGCCTGCTCCTGTCCTTCGAGCTTTGCGCTCGGGTGGTGAATGACATTCGGCCGCCGACACCCGGCGTGCAAAGGGCCGGAACCGGCGGGCCGACTGCTCGATCGCGTGCGGGCCACTATACTCCGGCGAACCGGCCCGGTCAAGGTCCGCCGGCTGGGGGGATCCAGTCGCACGTTTAGACCCCCGGTCCCCCCGGGACGTTGCCTCCCGGGGCGCGGCGGGGGGACACGGCCGGCGGGATTGGCGTTGCCCGCGAGAAGGGCGGTCGGTAGGATTGTGGGACGCTCACAGCGCGGCGCAGCGGCGCGAACCCATCGGCGGACTCGGAGCCGGTCCGGTCCGCCGTTCGGCATTCTTGAGGGGGAGGTTGTTCAGGTGAACGACAGGACGAGTCTGGCCGTCATGGCCGCACGGGAGGCGGGACAGGTCCTGCGTGAGGGGTTCGCGGGCCCCACGGGGATCACGACCAAGGGCCGCCGCGAGCTCGTGACCACCTGCGACGGCGCCTCCGAGGACATCATCCTGAGGGCGATCCGGAGCGCGTACCCCGACGACCTCGTCATCGCCGAGGAGAGCGCGCCCGAGCAGGGCGAGCGCGACCGCGTCTGGATCGTCGACCCCCTGGACGGGACGAACAACTTCGCTCACGGCTACCCGTTCTTCTCGATCGCGATCGCCGTCGAGGAGCGTGGCGAGCTCGTCGCGGGAGTCGTCTACGACCCGCTCCGGGACGAGCTCTTCGCGGCCGAGAAGGGAGCCGGAGCGACGCTAAACGACGAGCCCATAGGCGTGTCCAAGGCAGAGAGCCTCGGAGAGTCGATCGTCGCGACGGGGTTCCCCTACGACCGTTCCGAGGAGACAGACAACAACCTGGCGAACCTGAACCGGTTCATTCTCTCGGTGCGCGGCATACGCCGCGCGGGCTCGGCGGAGCTCGACCTCGTGTACGTGGCGGCCGGGCGCCTCGACGGGTTCTGGGAGATGGGGCTCAAGACGTGGGACGTCTCAGCGGGCGGGATCATCGTCCGCGAGGCTGGAGGGACGGTGACGAACTTCGCCGGCGGACGTTGGGACCACCGGCTGGGAGACGTTGCCGCAAGCAACGGCCGCATCCACGACGAGATGCTCGCCATCGTAGGGAAGCCGGCGGAGGGGTGAGGACGTTGAAGGAAGGCCTCCACAGCCGACGCTCGAGATACCACGCGTCGCTCGCGCTCGTGGTCGTCGTGCTCCTCTGTCTCGGTGGCGCCGCGCGGGCGCAGGACGACGCCGGCAACGGTGGCGGTTCCGAGAAGGCCATCAACGCGCACCGCGTCGACACGCCTCCCGTCATCGACGGCGAGCTCGACGATCCGTGTTGGCAGGAGTGCGACCTGGCCGACGGCTTCTACCTCCGGCAGGGGCAGGGCGACGTCCCGACGCAGGAGACCGTCGTCCGCGTCTGCTACGACGAGGCGAACCTCTACGTGGCCTTCGAGTGCCGCGAGGAGGCGATGGACAGGCTCTCCGCCGCGGTCGCTCAGCGTGACGCGGACGAGCTCGGCGAGGACGACATGGTTGCGATCGCCCTCGACACGTTCCACGACAGGAAGAACTCATACGTGATCTCGGCGACCGCGCTCGGGACCAAGAAGGACTTCCACGTCAGCGAGCGGGGGCGCTCGGTCGACGTCGGGTGGAACGCGGTGTGGGAGGTGGAGACGTCGCGGCACGACGACCGGTGGTACGCCGAGTTCGAGATCCCGTTCGGCGCCCTCAGGTACGCGGGCGGCGACGAGATGACGTGGGGCGCCGACTTCAGGAGGTCCGAGCGCCCGCACAGGGAGTTCACCAGCTGGTCGAACAAGGACGGCGGGACGCTCGACTCCTCGTTCTACGGAGAGCTCCGCGGGCTCTCGGGGGTCGCGAGCCCCTACGCGCTCGACGTCCGGCCGTACTTCGTGACGGCGCACGACCCGTACAACCCGTACCGGACCGACGCCGACTTCGACTCCGACTGGAAGTTCCACCCCGACGCGGGCCTCGACGTCGAGTACGCGCCGATCACGAACGTCACCCTGAACGCGACGATCAACCCTGACTTCGCCCAGATCGAGTCGGACCCGAACGAGATCAACCTCACGGGCAACGAGCTTTTCCTCGAGGAGCGACGCCCGTTCTTCTCGGAGAACCTCAACATCTTCCGCCTCCCGCTCCCGCTCCTCTACACGCGCCGGATGGAGGACATCACCTACGGCGCCAAGGGCACCGGGAGAGTCGGGGACGGGGACTTCGCGCTCTTCCACGTGCGCTCCGACGACCTCCCGCGCGACGAGGACGGGGTGCCGCTCGAGGATGAGGACGGGAACCTCCTCGCTCCGCGCGCGAACGACCACACCGCGCTCGTGTACCGTCACAACTTCGGCGGCAATGCGACGCTCGGCGCGTTCGGCGCGAACCGCGAGCAGCGCGAGATCTACAGCCGCGTGGCGGCGCTCACGGGCCAGGCGAACGTTACCACCAATCTCCGGCTGATCGGCCTCGCCGCTGGGACGTGGAACTGGGGCGAGAAGGGGCACGATGAGGCCTACGCCGTCAACTGGTCGTACGACACGCCGAAGCTCGACAGCTCAGGCGAGATCGAGTGGATCGGCGAGCAGTTCGACACCAAGACCGGGTTCATCCGGCCGGACTGGCGAGGTCGGTACGGCGTGAACGGACACGTCTGGAAGCGCTTCGACCACGAGAGCGGTCCGACCGAGTGGACCGACACCGTCGTCTGGGGCGGCCGTTACGACGGGCTCGACAACGAGATCCAGGAGTACTGGTACGGCGGGGAGTTCTCCACGTTGTTCCGGGGCGGCACGATCGTAGGGGTCGAGGCGAACAGGAACTACGACGCCGTGAACTACCCGGAGTACCCGGACGCGCTGATCGGCACGGCGTACCTCGTGCTCAACGCGACGCAGTGGTCAGGCTGGGTCTTCTCGTTCCACGGCGGTGACTATCACAACTCCGACTACTACCGCGGGAAGGTCGGTGCGCGCCTCCAGCCGGTCGAGGCGCTGACGATCGAGTTCGAGACGGTCGGCGTCTTCCTGAGAAAGCACGATGACCTCGACTGGTTCATCGGCGACCTCCTCGCGAACTACCGGTTCACGAGCACGATGAACCTCCGGGGCATCTTTCGCGGGATGCACGTTCGCGAGACCGTCGAAGACGAGGGCGACCCGTACGACGACGAGTACGACCGCTACGCCTTCGAGTTCCTCTACAGCTGGGAGTACCGTCCCGGCAGCTGGTTCTACGTGGTCTACAACCAGGTTCTCGAGGGCGAGTCCGGAAGCGTCGAGGCCCTGGAGCCCGCGTCGGGCGTCAAGATCTCCTACCTGATGCGATTCTGACCCGGAGCTCTCCGACACCACTACGGCGCAGGAAGGACCGTCCCGCGGTCCGTGTCGCTGTGCGTCTTGATTCGGCGCGTTCCGCCGGTGTATAGTCTTGGGAATCCATTGAGACGCAATCCGAGCCACCTTGGCCCCCAGACGGAAGCGGAGGACCCGTTCCTCCGGGGAGGAGGGAGATGCCACGGTCTGAGGCCGCAACCCGGCGGGCGTCCGTCGCCGTGATCCCGGCGGCCCTCGCCGTCCTGGTCGCGTTCGCCGGCGCGCACGTCGCCCCGGCCGGAGCGGAGGTCCTCACCCTCGCGGAAGCGCTCTCGATCGCGCGCGACAGCAACCTCTCGCTCAGGGCGTCGGAGGAGGAGTACGAGGCCGCGAAGTGGGCCGCCCGGAGCGCCACGGCGTCGCTCGGCCCCCAGATATTCTTCTCGTCGACGGCGACTCGGGTCGACCCCGAGACCTTCCGGCGCGCGAACTCCTCGCTCGACTTCCTCGACGAGATCGGTGTCGAGGTGGAGCCGTTCCTCTACGAGACGACCTACGAGACGAGCTTCAGCGGTCGGATGGCGCTCTACAACGGGCAGCTCTGGGCCGGCGTCGGCGCGGCGTCGGCAGCAAGGGACGCGAGGATGCACGCCGTTTCGTCGTCCGAGCGAAACGTGTCGTTCGACACCAAGCGCGCGTACTTCCAGGTGCTCCGTGCCGAGGCGCTCGTGGAGGTCGCTCGCGACGCGGTGGAGGCGGCCGAGGGGAACCTCATGACCGCGAGGAGGAAAAACGAGGTCGGGCTCGTTCCGCTCGCGGAGGTGCTCCGGTGGGAGGTCGTCCTCGCCAACGACGAGAAGGCGCTGGCCGACGCGGAGAACGCGGTCGTGCTCTCCCGGACGGGGCTCTCGAACGTCCTCGGAGTGGCTCTCGACTCGGAGTACGAGCTCGAGAAGATCACGCGCAGCGATCTCGACGTCCTCTACGCGCGCTACGAGTGGCTGATCACGGACGACCAGATCTCCGAGGAGGAGGCGCGGGCGCTCCTCGCGGGCAGCCCGGACTTCCTCGCCCTCTCGGACGCGGCCCGCGCCAGCGAGGCGACGGTCGCGATCGCGAAGGGCGCGTTCTACCCGTCGCTCTCGGCGGGCGGAAGCTACGGCTGGAAGGCGGACGACGACATCGCGCCCGACGACGAGACCGCCTGGTCCGTGAGGCTCGCCCTAGACCTCCCGGTCTTCACGAGCACGAAGAACCTCTCCGACTACCAGGAGAGCAAGCGGTCGCACCTCGCCGCGCTCAACCGCCAGCAGGACGCCGAGCGCGCCCTCGTGGCGGGCCTCAGGAACACGGTCGCGACGATCACGTCGAACATGAAGTTCCTCGCCGCCTCGGAGAAACAGATGCTGCAGGCGGAAGACAATCTCAGGTCGGTCAGAAACCTCTACAATGAGGGCATGGCTCCCTACAGCGACTTCGTCGACGGGCAGGTTCTGCGCGACCGAAGCAGGGTCGGCTACGTCGACGCGCTCTACGAGGCGTTCCTCGCGTTCGCCGCCGCAGAGCGGCTTCTCGGGGAGCCGATAACCACACCCGGAGACACGCCATGACGAGAACGCTCACACGCTCGGTCGTCCTCGCGGCCCTGACGGCCGGCCTGCTGTCGAGCTGCGGAGGGAGAGGAGGGCCCCCGGAGGGCGCACGCACGCAGGCGGTTCCGGTCGAGGTCCACGCGGTGGACGTGGGTTCGGTGACGGCGACTGTCGCGGCGACCGGCACGATCGTGGCGAGGGACGACGTCCTCGTCAGCGCGGAGGCGAACGGGCAGGTCAAGGAGATCCCGGTCAAGGTGGGGCAGCGGGTGGAGAAGGGACAGACCCTCGTCATGCTCGACGAGGAACTCGCGGAACTCGGGGTCAAGCAGGCGGAGGCGCAGCTGCTTCTCGCCGAGGCGGATCTCGCGAACGCCGAGGCGAACCTGAAGCGGGCGAAGACCCTCTGGGAGAGCGGGGACATCCCTGACGCGGACTTCGAGTCGACGGAGCGGCTGGCCAAGGTAGCGCGAGCCGGGTACATGGTCGCCGAGGCCGGTCTCGGAACCGCGCGCCGTCAGCTCCGGAACGCCCGCATCACCTCTCCGATTGCGGGGTTCGTCGCGTTCGTCCACGCTGAGGAAGGCCAGCTGGTCGGCCTCGGGACGCCGGTCGCGCACGTCGTGAACGACTCCTGGCTCGAGATCGAGCTCGGACTGAACGAAGACCAGGTCGTCGAAGTCCGGCCCGGGCGCTCCGCCGAAGTGAGGGTCAGGGCCTACCCAGACGACAACTTCGAGGGCAACATCGAGTACGTCGGTCCCCGTGCGGAGGATCTCTCGAAGACCTACCCGGTCCGCGTCGTCCTCAGGAACGAGGACCGGCGGCTCCGTGGCGGTATGGTGGCCGAGGTCACGATCGCCACGGCGGACATCGAGGACGTGGTCGTCATCGAGCGGGACTGGGTCGTCGAGCGGTTCGGCGAGCCGGCCGTCTTCGTTGCGGCCGACACGCTCGCCCAACTCAGGAAGGTGGCGCTCGGGAAGGTGGTCGGCGCCCGGGTCGTGGTCGAGTCGGGACTCGAACGAGGCGACCTGGTCGTCTCGCTCGGTTACGACCAGCTCTCCGATGGGACCCGCATCGACGTGAAGAACCTGCCGCGCCGCGCCGCGGGGACAGAGACGACGGTGGATCCGATAGGCGCACTCGAAAAGCAGGGAGCACTCTTCGATGACGATAGGTGAGTTCTCCGTCCGACAGCCTGTACTTGTGAACCTCGTCTTCATCGGGGTCCTGCTCGTCGGAGTCTACACCTTCTTCAGCATGCCCGCCGAGATGCTCCCCGACGTCAACATGAACGAGGCCGTGGTCGTCGCGATCTATCCCGGGGTGTCCCCCCAGGAGATGGAGACGCTCGTCACGAAACCGCTCGAGGACGAGATCGAGACGGTCGAGGACATCGACTCCATCCAGTCGAGGTCGGGCGAGAGCAGAAGCGTCATCAACGTCAGGTTCAAGCCGGGCCTCTCCGACGACGACTTCGACAAGCGAATCCTCGACCTGCGCGCGGCGGTCGACGCCGCGAGACCCGAGCTCCCGAGCGAGGTCGAGGCGCCCGAGGTGATCCCGATCAAGCTCGGAGAGGTGATCCCGATCCTCTCCGTCTCGATCGGCGGCGAGGTGAGCGACACCGTGCTTCGAGAGGTCGCCGAGGACCTCAGAGAGGAGATCCTCGACGTCCGCTTTGTGAAGTCGGTCGACATCGTCGGGACGCGCGAGCGCGAGATCTGGGTCGAGGTCGACGCCGACCGCCTCGCCGCGTACGACCTCCCGATCGGGGCGGTCGTCGCGTCGCTCGCCGCGAGGAACCTGAACGTCCCCGCCGGGACGATCGACCTCGGCTCGAGCGAGTACATCGTCCGCACCCTGGGCGAGTTCGAGGACCTCGAGGACATAGAGGACCACGTCATCGCCTCCGACCCGTTCGGCAGGCAGATCCGCATCCGAGACGTGGGGATCGTGAAGGACACGCTCGCCGAGCGCCTGACTCTCGCCAGGCTGAACGGCGAGCGGAGCGTCACGCTCTGGGTGATGAAGGAGCGGGAGGGCAGCGTCGTCCGGATCGTCCAGAACGTCCGGGACGTCGTCAACGCCTACGACGAGGCCCTCACGGAGCCCGTGAGCTTCGAGATGCGGAACGACACCTCGGAGGAGGTCAAGGACACCCTCGCCGTCCTCCAGCGGAACGCCGTCTTCGGCATCATCCTCGTGGCCTTCGTCCTGTTCGTGTTCATCGGGTTCCGGAACTCGATGCTCGCCGTGATCGGGATTCCCTTCAGCTTCTTCTGCGCGTTCATACTCATGAACGCGGCCGGGCTCACCATCAACACGATCTCCCTATTCTCTCTCGTGCTGGTCCTGGGGATGCTCGTCGACGACGCGATCATCGTCATCGAGAACATCTACCGACACATGGAACAAGGGATGCCCGCGTACAAGGCGGCCATTCTCGGGACGAAGGAGGTCCAGGCGCCCGTCACGGCCGCGGTCCTCACGACCATCGCGGCGTTCCTGCCGCTCCTCCTCATGACGGGGATCTGGGGCAAGTTCATGAGCGTCATCCCGAAAACGGTGACGTTCGCGCTCCTCGCCTCCCTCATCGAGGCCCTCTTCATCCTCCCGTCTCACATGTCCGACTTCGGGCGGGTCACGAGCCGCGCGAACAGCCGGCACCCGACGTTCGTCGCGATGACCCGCAGGTACGAGCGCGCGCTCAGGAAGGTCCTGAGACGCCGCTACCTCTCGGTCGTCGCGATCGTCGTGATGGCGCTGATCGCGATCGGACTCGTGACGACGCTCGACATCCTCATCTTCCAGGAGGAGGACGTCGCGCAGGTCGAGATCCGGGCCCAGGCGCGCGTCGGTACCCGTATCGAGGAGACCGACCAGATCACGAGACGACTCGAGGAGATCGTCTTCGCGTTGCCGGAGAGCGAGTTCGAGGCGGCCGTGACGCGCGTCGGGTTCATGATCAGGAACTACCGGGGCGAGCTCGCCTCGCACAACATGCAGCTGAACGTCGATCTCACCGACGCGAAGGACCGCGACAGAAGCGACGTCGAGATCATGGCCGCGCTCCGAGAGGAGATGTCGGAGGTTCCGGGGCTCACCTTCCTGTCGCTGTCGCGCCCGCAGCAGGGCCCACCGTCCGGCCGCCCGGTTGAGGTCCGCGTCAGGGGAGAGAACCCCGAGACGCTCGAGCACATCGCCGGCCTCGTCAAGGCGACGCTCGCGGAGTACGAGGGCGTCGTCGAGATCGACGACGACATGCGTCCCGGGAAGTCCGAGCTCAGGGTGACGATCGACCAGGACAAGGCGTCGCTCTACGGACTCACCGTCGTCGACATCACGTCGGCGGTGAGGACGGGGTTCGAGGGAATCGAGGCGACCAAGTACCGCGGCGCGGGCGACGACGAGATCGACGTCGTCGTGAAGCTCGAGGGCGATGACCGAAGCGACCTCTCGGACCTCGAGAACCTCCGCCTTCAGACCCCTACGGGCGCGTCGGTGCCGCTCGGAAACGTGGTCGACATCGAGATCGCGCCGGGGCCGGCGGAGCTCTATCGACGGGACGGCGACCGAGTCGTGACGGTAGACGCCGACGTGGCTGGCGGCACGACGTCGACCGAGGTGAACCGTCTCCTCCAGCGGGACCTCAGGGACCTCCCGAGGATGTTCCCGGGCTACCGCCTCGACTTCGGGGGTGAGTACCAGGAGACGCAGGAGTCGTTCGCCTCGCTCTTCCTGGCGTTCGGCGTCGCGATCCTCCTCATCTACCTCATCCTGGGAACGGAGTTCCAGTCGTTCGTCCAGCCTCTGATCATCATGTTCACGGTGCCGTTCGCGTTCATCGGCGTCGTGATCGGACTGGTCGTGATGCGCTATCCGTTCACGCTGAACGCGGGAGTAGCGATCGTCGCGCTCGCCGGGGTCGTCGTGAACGACTCGATCGTGCTGGTCGACTTCATCAAGAAGGCCCGCGCCCGCGGGGTCACGCGCTGGGAGTCGGTCGTCCAGGGCGGTTGCATGAGGCTCCGGCCGATCCTGCTCACTTCGATCACGACGATTCTGGGCGTCATGCCGCTGGCGATGGGGTGGGGCGGCGTGTCGGTCACCTGGGGTCCGATGGCTGCGTCGCTGGCGTGGGGCCTCGCGTTCGCGACCATCCTCACGCTCTTCGTGATACCATCTCTGTTCTCGATCGTCGACGACATCAGGGCCCGGTTCGGGAAGCTCGATGTCGAGGGGCCCAGGCAGCCGAGCCAGGAGGTGACGTTCGTCGATCAGATGCAGAAGCTCGACGCGGAGGGGCGCACAGTCGATGAGATCGCCTGACCCCGAAGCCCAGAGGTCTGAGTCGTCGGGCGCGGGCCCGCGCGGCGGAGACGCCGACAGCGCAGACTCCCCGCGGTCCGAGGAGGGGCTCGTTCTAGCCTGCTACCACGACGCGTGGGATGTGGCGCTCGACCGCGGAGAGGAGGTGCGCTGCTCGGTCCGGGCGCGGCACTTCGCGTCGCTGGGGAAGGAGGAGAAGCTCCTCGCGGCGGGGGACAGGGTCAGGGTCGAGATTGCGCGTGACGGCGCGTGCGTGATAGAAGAGAGCTTCGAACGGGAGACGGTGCTCTCCAGGCTCCTGCCCGGAAGCCGCCGCCCGACGGAGCAGGTCATCATCGCGAACGCGGAGCAGCTGGTGGCGGTCGCCTCGTTCGTAGAGCCGCCTTTGAACCGCCGGCTCCTCGACCGATTCCTCGTGATCGGCGAGGACGCCGAGCTCGAGTGCGCCGTCGTCCTCAACAAGATCGACCTAGTCAGCGAGGACACGTGGCGGCGGCACGCGGGCGTCTACGAGACCGCCGGGTATCGCGTGATCCCGACGTGCGCCGTCGACGGACGCGGCGTCCCGGAGCTTGCGGCGCTGATCGAGGGCAGGTTCTCGGTCCTGGCGGGGGCGTCGGGATCGGGGAAGAGCTCGCTCCTGAACGCGATCGAGCCCGGCCTCGGGATTCGGGTGCGGGAGATCTCCGAGAAGACGCGCAAGGGCAAGCACACGACGTCGAACGTCACCGTCTTCAGGCTCAAGGACGGATCGCTCGTGGCGGACACGCCGGGGTTCCGAGAGCTGGGGCTCTGGAAGATCGCGGCGGAGGAGCTCGGGTTCCTCTTCCCCGAGTTCCGCGAGAGCATCCCCGAGTGCAAGTACCCCAGCTGCAGTCACGGGCCGGAGCCGGGCTGCGCTGTGAAGGCCGCGGTTGAGGCTGGCTCGATCGACGCCGACCGATACGAGAGCTACCTCAAGCTCCACGGAGAAATGTCGACCCGCAGGAAGGTCGAGGCTCCGGACGGGGGCCCGCTGCCCCCAGTCTGAGTCACGGGCCCGCCGACCGGGGGAGAAGGAGACACCTACATGCAGACCGTCCTCTACGAAGATGCGGCGCACGAGCTCTTCGGCCCGTTGACGCTCTTCCGCCCCGAGTTCGAACTCCGCTGCGGCGTGCTGCTCCTCAGGGAGAAGCTCGAGATGAGGATGCCGGGCTCGCTGGTCGCGCTCCTGACGTGCCGGGAGCTCGCGGCGGTCGTCGACGCCGAGCATCCGGGCAGGGGAGTGGACGCGCTTCGGGAGGAGCCCACGCTCTTCCTGTCGGGGAGGGTGATCGTCGACGACACGCTCGTCTCGGCGATCCGCGACGTGACGGGGGACGCGGTGCTGACGTCGGGCGGGACGCCCGTGGGCGCGGTCGTCCAGGGGGAGATCAGCCGGCGCGCCGGAGCGCTCCGGAACTCAGGATGCGACGTCGGCGCGCTCGGAGTCGAGAACTCCTTCGAGGTTCCCGCGAGGGTCGCGACGTACCCGTGGGACCTGGTGAACCTGAGCGCTGAAGAGATAGAGGCGGACGCGGCGCTCCTCTCGCGGTTCGGGGAGATCGGGGCCACGGCGCACCCGAGCGCCCAGCTCGTGGAGCCTGCCCGTATCGCGGCGGGGGAGGGGAGCAGGATCGACGCGGGCGTCGTGGTCGACGCGACCGAGGGACCGGTCGTGATCGGACGTGACGTCCGGATCATGCCGAACGCCGTCGTCATGGGACCGGTGTCGGTCGGGGATCGCTCGACCATCAAGGCCGGCGCGCGGGTCTACGGCGGGACGTCGATCGGCGAGGGGTGCAAGATCGGCGGCGAGGTCGAGGGATCGGTCTTCCAGGGCTGGTCGAACAAGCAGCACGACGGGTATCTCGGGCACTCGTACGTCGGGAGCTGGGTGAACCTGGGCGCGGCGACCGACAACAGCGATCTCAAGAACAACTACAGCCCCGTGCGGGTGGTGATCGGGGGCAGGACCGTCGACACGGGCTCGATCTTCGTCGGGGCGACGATCGGCGATCACACGAAGACTGCGATCGGCACGAAGCTCAACACCGGCACCGTTATCGGCGCCTTCGCGAGCGTGCTCGCAAACGGGTTCCCGCCGAAGTGGATCCCGTCGTTCTCGTGGGGGACGCCCGACGGCTTCTTCGAGTACGACCTCGAGCGGGCGCTCGAGACCGCGCGCAGCGTCATGGCGCGACGGGGGTTTGAGCTGTCGTCCGCAATGGTCTCGCTCATCGAGGACGTCTTCGAGACGAGCCGGCCCGACCGCAAAGGCAAGCCCCCCGCCGAGGCTGGCGACGGGGGGCCGGGGGGGGGATGAGCGAGCGCTCATCCCACAAAGCGGCTTTCGCTACTCGCGTAGCTCCTTGAGTTCTTCCTTGAGTTCCTGGATCTCCTCTCGAAGTTCCTCCAGCTCCTCCTGCAGCTCCTCCATCTCGTCCTCGGAGAGCTTCTGCAGGAAGTACTCCCGATTGGCCAGCGCCTCTGCCGTTACCCGCTCCGCTTCCTCGAGGGCCTGGACGTAGACCTTCACGCCCCTCTCGTACTCGGACTCCCCGATCGCGGCCTCGAGCGTGACGCGCTTCCCCTTGCGGATGACGACGACGGGCGTCTTGACGTCGGGCTCCATCTTCTGGATCGATTTGACGAGCTCGTCGGAGTTGCCGACGTCCATCTCGCCGATCTTGACGATTACGTCGCCGGCCTTGATCCCCGCCTCCTCGGCTACGCTGTCGTCGACGATGTCCTTGATGAGAACGCCCTTGGCGTCGGGCACGTTGAAGTACTCGGCGAGGCCTTCGCTCAGGTCCTCGACATAGACGCCGAGCTTCCCTCTCCGGCCGCTCCAGTCGCCGGAGATGTAGATGTCCTCGAGGCCCTCGAGCTCTTCCAGGTGCTTGAGCGCTTCGAGACCCTCGAGGCCCTTGAGGTTGAGCGTGAAGTCGTCGCCGCTGAACCAGACGTAGTCGTGCTCGCGCTCACCCAGCACGACCGTGAGCGTCTTCTCCTCGCCGTCGCGCAGGACCTTGATAAGCACCTCGTCGCCTGGCTCGTGCGACCGAACGGCGTCGACCAAGTGGCCGACGTCTTTGTGGTGCTTCCCCTCGAACTCGATGATGACGTCGCCGTCCTTGAGGCCTGCCTTCTCCGCCGGGCTGTCGTCGTAGACGTCGGTGATTAGGACCCCGTGAATGCGGTCGTCCTTGTCGCTCCTGCTCTTCGTGTGCTCCGCGATGCTGACGCCGAGCCAACCGTGGCCGGTCCCCTCGGACTCGCAGATGATCTCGATCACATCATCGCCGCTCTGGATGATGCTGATGTTCCCTTCCGACGCGATCACCTTGTTCCCTGCCGCCGCGGGTCCGCATGCGGCGAACACGATCAGGGCCACGACCGCGAGGACCGCTCCCGCTGCAATCCTCCTGGTCATCCGACACCTCCTTGCATTCGGGTCACCGCTCCTTTGAGGTGTACCCGTCTCCCGAGCCGGCCCGCGCTACCGGTCCAGTGCCGGCCCTGTCATCTCCGGGCTCTGAGGCCCTCCTTCGCTCACCTTTCTTCGACACTCCCGAGGGGTTTTGGTTGAAATCCGAAGCCCCCCGGAAAGGGGCGGTTTGGGGGTCCCGGGGCTCAGGCAGGCGGCTTCAAGGCCGAATGTGGGGTCAGTCTTCTCCGCCTCAGGGGGTGCCCCGCACCACACAAGTTTCCCGCAAGAAGACGGGCGGGAGCCGTTTCCGGCCCCCGCCCGATGAGCAGTTCTCTTGTCTTCCTAGCGTCCCAGGAGGGCCCACACCGCCACGCCGAAGGCCGCGAGCATCGCCGAGAGGATGAGGCCGACGACCACGGGAATCGCGACGGTCACGATCGCCTTGCCGCGGTCGAGCTTGTACGTCCTCTCGACGACGACGACTGAGACGACCAGCACCCAGATGCCGGCGAGGAACCCCAGGAACAGGGGACCGATCACCGGGATGATGGCGACCCAGACAACCATCAATGAGCACGCGATGGGCGTGAAGACCTGCTTGAACTCGCCCTTGCCGCCGAAGAATGACGTCGCGGCGAAGTGAATGATGCCGGTGAAGATGAACACCTCTATGATGCTGAGGATGGGGAAGTAGATGATGCCTGGCAGTGTGAAGCTGCCGATGGCGTAGCAGGCTCCCGCGATGGCAACGATCCCGATGGCCGGTCCGAAGGCCTTCTCGTCTGCGGCGAGCTTGTCCATCACCTCGACCTTGAGCTTCACGACCTCCCACCCGTGCTTCACGTAGTCAAAGAAAGACATCGAAGCTCCCTCCTCTCGCGGGGTCCAGGCCGCGCCCCGGGACCGATCCGCTCGGTGACGCACCGTCTGCAGTCCGCGGCCGGCATCGCCGGCGCAGTGGACCGACTATAGCCATGGCCCCCGAAACGCGCAAGCGGAAACCGAACGAGGCCCACCGCCGACCGCCCGACGTCCGCCGTCCGGCCGGGTGAGCCGGAAGGGAGACCGGCGAGGAGCGTGTCGAGGAGCACGGGAAGGGCCCAGGGTCAGGACCCGTCAGAGGGCGTCGGAAGGGCCCCCGGCCTTTTCCGAGCACTGCCTCATTCGAGCGAACTGGCATAGCCTTTGCAATTGGTCAGGAGTGTTACAGCGACAGAGGTGGGCAGGGGGCGTGCCCTAGCGCCAACCGCAGCATCGCGTGAAACAGGCCAAACAAGGGCGTTTTCGGCACCCAAACCATCGCGTCCGGTTCCTGAGAACCGGCACGAGAGGAGGGATGGCAGTATGCGGGAGAAGGTTCGAATTGTGCGTTCGCTGGCGATCGTGGGCCTTCTGGGGCTGGCCGTTGCCGGCTGCAGCGTCACGGGGACGGACTCCGCGGGGAGCGGCGGCATGGGTTCCCTCGAGGGCACCGTGATGACGGGCCGCGGAGTTCCGCTGGCCGCGATCGAGGTCGAGCTCTGGACCGACAGCGGTCTGGGCGACACGCAGACGGAGTACCACACCACGACGAACGCGTACGGGAGGTACTCCTTCGACGACGTCGAGCTGTCCTCGACCGAGGAGACGTGCGAGATATACGTGAACCGCACGCGTAGCGACAATTCGTCGATCAACGAGATCTACGGGACCTACTGGCAGACTGTGACGATGCAGAAGAACGACACGGTCGATCTTGATCTGCCGATCCAGGAGCTCATTCCAGGGGACCCGCAGTCGATGTTCGACGACTAGGGACCGCTCGCGCTTTCGATCGGGGCGGCCGCGCGGCGGCCCCGAGAGACGGGCGAACGCGGAGGAGATGGCCGAAGGGGACTGCCCAGACGGGAAGTCCCCTTCGGTCTTGGTGCCGGAGGCCGGAATCGAACCGGCACGGGCTTTGAGGCCCGCGGGATTTTGAGTCCCGTGCGTCTACCAGTTCCACCACTCCGGCACGGCGGGTACCGCCGCCAAATCTACCACCGCCCGGGCGAATGGGTCAAGGCGCTAGGCAAGGAAGGCACTCAGAGAGGTGTCTCGGCCAGTTTCCGCTTGACTGCGGCCCGAACGATGCTAGAATCCCACAGGCAAACCCGAAACGCATATCATCGAGATTCGCGCGAACGATACAAGCGTGGGGCCATAGCTCAGTTGGGATGAGCGCCTGACTGGCAGTCAGGAGGTCGCGGGTTCGATCCCCGCTGGCTCCACCACAGAGCGGGCCCCGAGGGGCCCTGAGGACGCCGGACGGCACGCTGCCGCCCGGCGTCCTTTTGTAACATTCGGGGTCCCCGTGGTCCTCCCGGGCTCTGAGAAAGCGAGGGAAGCGTAACCAATTGGTCTTGACAGATTCTGGGAATCTATGCTAGACTATAGGTAGAAGTTGTGAATGTGGGGCAACAGCATCTGGACCGACGACAGCCCCTTCCCGAGAGCAGGAGTACGCCTCAACCGACACTGCTAAAGCTCGAACCGACGGAAGTTGAACCAATGCCCGCAGAGCGGGCCGTCACGGAGGAGCTTGCAGTGAGAGGTTGGATCGCACTCCTGCTTTTGCGTAACGGGAGAGGGGCTGGCATGAGACGTCACGTTCTCACCTGGATACTGGCCGTCGGCATCGTCGCCGCGGCGCAGGGTGGAGCGGCCCGGACTGGGGCACGGGTCGCGCTCGATTCCGCGGACGTCGCGGTCGAGGACGTAGGAACCTACCAGAAGCTCACCATCGAAGGACTGACGAGCGGCGGAAACGCGGGCGAGCCCGCGCTTCCTTTCACGGTACTGCGCTTCGCGATTCCTGCCGATGCGCGCGTGGAAGACGTAGTCGCGACGTGGGTGGATGAGGAAGTCCTTCCGGGGACGTACCGGGTCGTTCCGGCGCAGCACGAGGTGCCGATCGGAGAGGCGGCCGAGTGGGTCGCTCCCGATCCCTCGATCTACGGGAGCGATGCGGCATTCCCTTCGAGCCGCGTGACGTACCTCGGGGACGGTTACCTGGGCGGTCACAGGATCGCCGCCGTGGCGGTCTATCCGCTCACGTACGCGCCGGCTTCGGGGACGCTCACACTCGCGCGCGACATCAGGGTCGAGCTTGAGCTCGCGCCCGGCGCCGACAGGGCTCAGCGCCGCGGTCGGATGACCTCCCGCTCGGAGGACCTCTATCGGACCCTCGTCCAGAGCATCGTCGAGAACCCCGGTGACGTCGCGGCACGGCTCGGTGCGGTCGACGTGGTGGACGAGGTGGGTCCGGAGGGATTCCTCCCGCGCTACAGCCCGTCGCTCGAGGGGAGTCCGGTCGAGTACGTGATCGTGACGAGCGACGAGTTCGCGCCTCAGTTCCAGACGCTCGCGGACTCGAAGACCAGGAAGGGCGTTCCGGCCGTTGTCCGGACGGTCTCGTGGATCGAGTCGAACTACCCGGGAGGCTGCGACACGGCCGAGCGAATCCGTCTCTTTCTCAAGGACGCGTTCTCCTCGTGGGGAACGACGTACGTTCTCATCGGCGGCGACACCGGCGTCGTCCCCATCAGATACGCGAGCTCCGAGTACTACGGCGGCGAGGAGATCCCGTCGGACCTCTACTACAGCGATCTCGACGGCAACTGGAACGCCGACGGGGACGACAAGTTCGGCGAGGCGTACATGTCGGTCGCGGTCCGGGGCGACAGCCTCGACCTGTATCCCGACGTGTTCGTCGGGAGGGCGCCCGTCGCGACCGCCGTGCAGGTGGAGAGCTTCCTGGCGAAGTGCGACGCGTACGAGCGGAGCGTGGACCCGGTCTCGGCCCAGCGGAACCTCTATCTGGCCGAGGTCGTCTTCCCCTACGACTGGGAGAACGGTCCTTACAGCCTCGACGGCGCCGCCGACGTAATCGAGCCGATACTGCCAAACGTGGCCGGGTCGGTGTCGAACGTCAGGCTCTACGCGAACACCGCGGAGTTCCCGGACGCGCATCTGCTCGGCGCCCCGGCTGCGCTCGACTCGCTCGACGCCGGGTACAACGTCGTCGTGCACGTCGGGCACGGGAACAAGGACGTCATCAGAGTCAACAAGAACAACTACATCACGATGCCGGACGTCTCCGATCTCTCGAACGGGATCGAGCGGTCGTCCGTCATGTGGATGCTCGACTGCACGTCGGTTGCGGTGGACTACGACTGCATCGGCGAGAGGGCGATGAACAACCAGAACGGAGGCGCTGCGGCCGTCTTCGGGCCGACGCGCTACGCGTTCCCCGCCACCCTGAGCAACTACCTCGCCGACTGGATCGATCTCCTGTACCAGCAGGGCGTGACCGACATCGGCGCCCTCTGCGCAACGGCCAAGGCGCTCCACGCCCATCCGGAGGAGTCGGAACACGAGAACCCCAGCCGGTGGACCCAGTTCACGACCGTCCTCCTCGGGGATCCGGAACTCCAGATCTGGAGGGGACGCCCGTCGAACCTGAACGTCGCGCACGTCTCCTCGATGGCGGTTGGCGAGTCGAATCTCGTCGTGACCGTCACCGGCTCCGGCCCGGTAGAGGGGGCGCTCGTGTGCGCGTCGAAAGACGGCGACGTCTACGCGCGCGGAACGACCGATGCGTCGGGACAGGTCGTCCTCGACGTCACTCCGACCACGACCGGCACCATCGACGTCACCGCGTCGGCCTCCGACCACTTCATCCGCGAGACGCAGCTCTCCGTCGTCCCCGCTTCCGGGCCGTTCGTCCACCTCCTCACGGCCGCGCCGAACGACGCGGCGGGCGGGAGTGTCGGGAACGGCAACGGCATGATCGAACCCGGCGAGACGGTCGAGCTCGACGTCGAGATCAGAAACGGCGGAACCGGACTCGCCACCGCAGTGACAGCGGTCCTCTGCTCGACGGATCCGTACGTGACCATCGAGTCGGACACGGCGATCGTGGGAGACGTCGCCGCAGGAACGATCGTCCCTGTCGACGGCGCCTTCCGCATCAGCGTCGACCCCTCCTGTCCGAACGAGCACGACCTCGCGCTCACGGTCGACTTCGGCGCGACCGGGTCCGAGGATCTCACGCTCCGCGTATATCGGCCCGACCTGACGAACCTGTACGTTCGGTTCGACGACTCGATGGGGAACGGGAATGGCGTGCCGCAGCCTGGCGAGTCGGTCGAGCTCATCGTCGACGTCTGGAACGATGGTAACGGCGACGCGGAAGACGTCACCGGCACTCTCCGGTACCCGGAGCACCACGCGACGGTCATCGAGAGCACCGCGTCGTGGGGCGGTGTTCCCGCGGGCTCGACTGTGGAGGGTGGCACAGGCTTCAGGTTCTTCGTGAACCAGTCGATCGCCGGCACGTTCGAGCTGACCCTGACCGACAGATACGGCGTGAGCTGGACCTCGTCGATCGACGCCGTCGCACCCGAGGTCCCGGCTGACCTCACGGGCAGGGTGAGGGGCACCACGATCGAGCTCTCGTGGCTGCCTGCAGGCGACCCCGACCTCCGCGGCTACGACGTCTACAGATCGGAGAGCGAGTTCGGGCCGTTCGGGCGCGTCAACGACGCGATCGTCGAGGGCACGGCCTTCTTCGCCGACCACGGACTCGCCGAGAACAGCCTCTATCATTACTACGTGACCGCCGTCGACGCCTCCGGCAACGAGAGCGCCGGCTCCGCGGTCCTCTCGATCAGCACGAACCCGCCGAGCCAGACCGGCTGGCCGCTCGGCACGGGCGCGGGGATGTACGCGAGCCCCGCTGTCGCTGACATCGACGGCGACGGCGTTCTCGAGATCGTGATGCCCTCGGAGCACATCTATGCGTGGCACGGCGACGGGTCGGAGGTCAGGGACGGCGACGGCGACCCGCGGACGGTGGGCATCTTCGAGGACGACGGCACGGGCGGGTACCGCAGCTCCGCGGCGATCGGCGAGCTCGACGGCGATCCGGGCGTTGAGATCGTGTGCGCCGCCTGGGGAGACGTCGGAACGCCCGAGGAACCGTTCTTCGAGGTCTACGCCTGGAACGGCGAGGACGGAACGGTCGTGCCCGGGTGGCCTGTCGGAACGTCGAAGTTCTGCTGGGCCAGTCCCGCGCTCGCCGATCTGAACGGTGACGGACTCGCCGAGGTGATCATCCCGAGCGCCGACGGCTACCTCTACTGCTGGACCGGCGACGGCTCCGAGCTCATCGACGGCGACGGCAACCCGTCGACGACCGGCAGGTTCGCCTGGCTCGGAGACCGGTGGGTCTACGGATCTCCCGCGGTCGCCGATCTCGACGGCGACCTCTCGCTCGAGATCGTGCAGCCCGGCAAGGACGGCAACATCCACGCGTTCCACGCGGACGGCACGGTCGTGGACGGCTGGCCCGTGAACGTCGGTGCGCGCTCCTTCTGCTCTCCCGCGATCGGAGACGTCGACGGCGACGGCGAGCTCGAGATCGCGGTCGGCTCCAACCTCGAGCAGGTGTGGCTGCTCGAGGCGGACGGCACGATCATGGACGGATGGCCGCGCGGCCTCTTCCTGAACGGTGACTTCCCGCCGTCCCCGGTCCTCGCGGACCTGACCGACGACGGTTTCCTCGAGGTGGTGCTCGTCGGCTCGGACGGCGAGGTGGTCGTGCGTGACTACACCGGCCAGACGCTGCCCGGGTGGCCTCGGAATCTCGGGAGCTTCACGATGTCGAGCCCCGCGGTCGCCGACATCGACGGCGATCCCGGAATGGAGATCGTGGTCGGGGCCAACGACGGCCGCATCTACGGATTCGACTCCGACGGGGAGCCCCTGCGCGGGTGGCCGATCCAGATGGAGGCGGACGTCCACGGTTCGCCCTGCGTGACCGACCTCGACGGTGACGGCGACAACGAGGTCGTGGTCGGCACCATGGACGTGTACGTCTACGTCTGGGACTGCGCCGGCAACTACGACAACGGCGACGGGGTGCTCTGGGGGACCTTCCTCCACGACCAGTGGCGGACCCAGTACTACGACTTCACGCTCCCGACGGGTGTCGACGACGACTGGGGCGACTGGGGCGAAGGTACCAGGCTCGTGCTCGAGCAGAACAGCCCGAACCCCTTCAACCCGTCGACCGAGATCTCCTTCGCCGTGCCGCAGCCGACCGGGCAGCCGGTGCACGCGAACCTCACGATCTTCAGCGTGGACGGACGCCTCGTGAAGGTGCTCGTCGACGATCCGCTTCCCGGCGGGAAGACGTCGGTCGTGTGGGACGGGACCGACGGGAACGGCAGGCGCGTCGCCTCCGGAGTGTACTTCTACCGTCTGACCGTCGGCGGCGACTCGGAGAGCAGGAAGATGACGTTACTCAAGTAGACACGCGAACCGTCTGACCGGCCGGGGCGGCTGCCCCCCTCTCCGCCGCTCCGGTCCAGGCGGTTCGCTCGAAGGGATGGACGAAGGGCCCCGCTGCGCGGGGCCCTTTCTCGTTGGGGATCGCTGCGCCTCGCGCGGACCCCGTGGTCTTCCGTGATTGCACACTCCGGCCAGTCCTGATAGGCTATCCTTAGTGAATTGTGTTCAATTCGCAGCCAGCCGCGAGCGGGGCGCTTGCGGCGCGTACTCAAGAGGAGGGCGGGAAGATGAGACGGGTCCTTCTGATTGCGCTGGTCGCCGCGTGTGCGGCACTCCCCGGAGCCGGCATCTCGGCCATCCCGGAGACGATCAGCTTCCAGGGTGTTCTCAGGGACGCCGCCGGGGAGATCGTCCCCGATGGGCCCTACGAGATTCAGTTCATGCTCTACGACGCCGAACAGGGCGGAGACATGCTCTGGGAGGAGATGCAGACGCTCGAGGTGACCGACGGCGTCTTCAACGCGATCCTCGGGAGCATGATGCCGTTCGCGATGGACTTCGCGGACCAGTACTGGCTGAGCGTCGCGATCATGGGGGAGCCCGAGCTCGAGCCCCGTGTCGCGCTCTCCTCGAGCCCGTACGCGCTTCGCGCGAACTTCGCCAACTTCGGCCAGGACTCCGACTGGACGATCGCGGGCGGCGACGTCTATCGCCTCATGGGGAACGTGGGGATTCGGACGAGCGCGCCGGGATACGCGCTCGACGTCGCCGATACGGCCCGGGTGAACGCGCTCAGGTTGCCTACCGGAGCCACCGACGGCGCCGTCCTCACGTCGAACGCCGCCGGCGACGCGACGTGGCAGGTGCCCTCCTCGGGCGGAATGGGAGGCGCGGGGACGACGGGTTCCATTCCGGTATTCGTCGCTCCCACCACGCTCGGGAACTCGGTCCTGTTCGAGAACCTCGGCAACGTCGGCACCGGGACCGTCTATCCCGCGGCGGCGATCGAGGTCCGCGGAGACGACCGTGGCGTCAGGACGACGTCGGCGGACTCGCTCTTCATGGCGGAGATGAGGTACGACGCGATTTGGGGACCGCTTCTGCAGGGTGTCATACAGCACATGCCGCCGACGCTCACGCTCGACGCTTTCTCGCCTGGCGTGGGCGACGCCGGAACGATCATCCTCGGGAAGATGGGGGACGCCGTCGGAATCGGAACGACCACCCCGGGCTCGAGGCTCGAGGTGATCGGGGCGATCAACAGCAAGGACAGCGCCGGCGAGAACACGAGGGTCACGATGCGCGGTTACTCGCAGCACGGGGTCCTCAACATCGTCTACGCGGAAGAGGGGAAGGGGCTCAGGTTTCAGACCGACGGTGAGACACGGATGCTCATGAGGAAGGACGGGAACATCGGCATAGGGACGATGAGCCCCGAGAGGCTGCTCGATGTGGCGGGAACGGCTCGGATGGAGGGCTTCGAGCTGACCACGGGCGTCGCCGAGGGCAACGTACTCATGTCCGACAGTCTGGGTGTGGGTTCGTGGAAGTCGCTCGGGAGCCTCGGGTTCACGCTCGACGACGCGTACGACGGAGGTGGCGGGGGAGCCGGGAGGACGATCGTGGCCGATTCGGGATCGGTCTACGTCTCGGGTCCGGACGGCCTCACGGTCGACGGCAAGGTCGGGATAGGCCTCACGAATCCCAACAAGAAACTGTACGTCCACGAGTCGCAGGAGGGCCTCGTGTACCCGCTCAAGCTCCACAACGCAGAGCACTACCCGGACGTCTCGGTCGGGATTCTCTTCGCGGTGGAGGGTGACAACGTTCCAGACGAGCCGGATACCACCGCGGGCAAAGGTGCCCTCGTCTACGAGATGACGGACACCGGCGGCAGGGGAGACTTCCACTTCCTGCAGAACACGGAGTCTGCCTGGGAGCGCAATCCAGCGATCGAAGACGCCGTCATGACGATCCAGAACGACGGGGACGTCGGGATCGGGACGACCGATCCCGTGTCGACGTTCGAGGTCGCAGGCGACATGACGATCGTCGACGACGATGTCACAATAGAGACCAGCGGGGAGACCGTTACCATCACCGTGGGAACACACACGACCGTAACGATTGATCGCCAGGAAGGTGTGATAATCGAGAGCGACTCGATCGAGATTGTGTCGACCGGCAACCTCGATCTAACGGCCGCGGACGCGATCAACATCAACTCACCGGACATCAACGTCCAGACCCAGACGTTCGACCTCAACGCGACCACGCGCGCTGACATCGCGGCCGGCGCCATGATCGACGTGGGAGCGCCCAACATCAACGTTCACGGCGTCGAGGTCTTCGTCACCGGCGCCGGCTTCGTGGACGTCAACGGCGGCCTGATCACGCTCAACTAGCGGGGGTCTTACCATGAGAAACACACTCAGGATTCTGGCACTCGCCCTCGTTCTCGGCGCGCTCGCGGCGGCATTGGCGATGGGCGCGCCAGCGTCGAGGGTCGGCGACATGCACACGTGCCCCCTGTTCGAGCCACCCGGCATCCCGCACGTGGGCGGCCCCATCCTCCTGGGTGACCCCACGGTCCTGATCTGCGGGCATCCGGCCGCCCGTCTGGGCGATCCGGCGCAGTGCGTCGGTCCTGTCGATTCGATCGCGGGGGGCTCCGGCAGCGTTCTCATTGGCGGCCTCCCGGCGGCGCGGCAGGGGGACCCGTCCGCGCACGGCGGAGTTGTGGTCGCGGGCTGCCCGACCGTCCTCATCGGGCCGTAGCCGGGCCGAGCCGGGGGACTCCCTCGTGGCCCGGTCCGGCCGGGCCCGCCCGCCTGCTGCGTGCTGGCCGCCAGGTCGGCACCGCTGAAGGCTCCCTCCAGTCCGGGCGTGTACGCATCGGGGTGGACACGCGGTCATCACGGGCTTAGACTCGTCCATGTCTGCGTTGGTCGCTGACCAACGCTGTTTCTGATTCCGCCGGCATCGGTCGCGCGGGGGGCGGCGGGTGACCGAGACAGGGGAGAGCGGGTGGCAGCGAGAGCAGACTATCGGATCACCGGGATGTGCTGCATGGAGGAGGTCGCCGTCCTCAAGAGGGAGGTCGGCGGGCGTCCCGGCGTTCTGAACCTGGACTTCGACGTGGTCGGCGGACGCATGTCCGCCGAGTACGACCCGGAGGTCATCGACTCCGAGGCGATCGTCTCCGCGGTCGCCGCCACCGGCATGCGTGCTTCTCCCTGGAGCGACGTCGGGGAGACCGAGGTCCTCTCGTTCTGGGAGGTGCACGGACGGCTCGTCATGGCGGGCGCGAGCGCCGTGCTGCTCGCTGCGGGCTTCATCGTTCACTGGGTCGCGCACGGCGGGTTCCTCGACGCTCTCGTGAGCGGCGAGGACGGCCACGCCTTCCCGGCCGCGTCGATCGTCTTCTACGTGGGCGCCATCGTGACCGGCGCCTGGTTCGTGGCGCCGAAGGCTCTCTTCGCCGCGAGACGCCTCCGCCCCGACATGAACCTCCTCATGACCGTTGCGATCATCGGGGCGGCCTTCATCGGGGAGTGGTTCGAGGCCGCGACGGTCGCGTTCCTCTTCGCGGTGGCGCTCCTTCTCGAACACTGGAGCGTCGGCCGCGCGAGGCGCGCGATCTCCGCGCTCATGGAGCTGTCGCCGACGACCGCCCGCTACGTCTGCCCACACGACGGGGACATCGAGGAGAAGGACGTCGCCGAGGTGCCCCTCGGGGTGACGGTGCTCGTCCGGCCAGGCGAGAGGATCCCGCTCGACGGCGTCGTCTCGAAGGGGGAGTCGTCCGTCAACCAGGCGCCGATCACGGGTGAGTCGATCCCGGTGGCGAAGGCGCCGGGCGACGAGGTCTTCGCGGGGACGATTAACGAGGACGGCGCACTCGAGTTCACATCCACGAAGCCCGCGGACGACACGACGCTTGCGCGCATCATCCATCTGGTGCAGGAGGCGCAGTCGCGGCGCGCCGTCGCGGAGCAGTGGGTCGACAGGTTCGCGCGGTACTACACCCCTATAATGATGGCCCTCGCCGCAGGGGTCGCGGTCGTGCCTCCGCTCGTCACGAGTGGCTCGTGGACGGAGTGGCTCTACAAGGGCCTCGTGGTCCTCGTGATCGCGTGCCCGTGCGCACTCGTGATATCGACGCCGGTCAGCGTCGTCTCGGGACTCACCGCCGCCGCCCGTCACGGGGTCCTCGTGAAGGGCGGAATCTGCCTCGAGGAGGCTGGCAGGGTACGAGCGCTCGCTCTTGACAAGACTGGGACGTTGACACATGGCCAGCCTGAGGTGCAGGAGATCGTGCCGCTCTCCGGGCACGACGTGCGGGAGCTCCTCGAGCGGGCCGCCGCGCTGGAGGCCTCGAGCGAGCACCCCATCGCCAGGGCGATCCTCAGGAGGGCTGAGGCGGAGGGCATTGCCGTCCGCCAGGTCGACTCGTTCAAGGCGATCGCCGGCAAGGGAGCAGAGGCCACGATCGACGGCAGGATGTTCTGGATCGGGAGCCACCGCCTGATGCTCCAGGAGCACCAGGAGACCGAGGAGGTAACCCGGCGCGCGACCGAGCTCGAGGACGTGGGGCACTCCGTAGTCGCGATCGGGAACGACGAGCACGTGTGCGGGCTCATCAGCGTCGCGGACGGCGTGCGCGACGAGGCGAAGACCGCGGTCGACGCTCTCGGGAAGCTCGGGATCGGGAACATCGTGATGCTCACCGGTGACAATGAGGGCACCGCGGCCGCCGTCGCTGAAGCCACGGGCGTCGACGAGTTCCGGGCGGAGCTTCTTCCGGAAGACAAGGTCGACGTCGTGGAGTCGCTCGTACGCGAGCACGGGCACGTCGGAATGGTGGGGGACGGTGTGAACGACGCGCCCGCGATGGCCGCCTCGACGCTTGGCATCGCGATGGGCGCGATCGGGACGGACGCCGCGATCGAGACTGCCGACGTCGCGCTCATGTCGGACGACCTCTCGAAGCTCGCGCTGCTCGTGCGTCACTCGCGCCGGACGCTCCGCGTCATCAAGCAGAACATCGGCTTCGCACTCGGACTCAAGTTCGTCTTCATCGTTCTCGCGCTCTTCGGCGTCGCGACGCTCTGGATGGCGATCGCCGCCGACATGGGAGCGTCTCTCCTCGTCATCGCGAACGGCCTGAGACTTCTCCGCGTTCGCGAGTAGGAGTCGCGCCCCGCTCCGAACCGCCGGATGACGCCGTGTGTCTATCGGGCGCCACCGCCCCGATGGGGGAGGGGCGCCTCTCTTTCTTTCCTGCCGCCACACCCTTCAGGGCTTGTCATGAGTCCCCGTCCTCCGGGCGTTCTCCCTCCTGGACCCCGTCCCACGGTCGTCCCACTGCTTTCTGTCCCCTGAAACTCCCTTCTGGCATCTTTTTCGCTTGACACCTCTGACGGGGTGGGACTACACTCCCGCGAAATGGGTCGTGGTGGGATTAAGTGGGCTAGACGCCTGAGAGCGGGTTCCGGATGACCTCCTTCCTGGGTACGCACCGTCACACCGTCGACGCGAAGGGACGTCTCTCCATTCCTTCCAAGTTCCGGAAGGCAACGGGAGACGTCTTCATCGTGACGCGCGGTCTCGACGGCTGCCTCTTCCTCTACCCGAAGGAGGAGTGGGACCTGATCGCACAGAAGGTCCGCTCGCTCGAGTGGACCGAAGACGACCCGCGCTTCTTCGCGCGAGAGTTCGCCGCGTACGCTCACGAGATGACCGTCGACAGCCACGGCCGCGTGATGATCCCGCAGGAGCTCCGGGACTTCGTCCACATCAAGACCGACGTGCTCGTCATCGGGGCGTTCGAGAGGATCGAGGTCTGGGCTCCCGACGTGTACAAGGCCTACCGATCGGGCTACGCGCACACGTTCGAACAGGCGTCGGCGCGGCTCTATGGGAAGGAACGGCCGGCGGACGTCGACGGGAAGCGCGCCTCGAAGGCGAAGCGCACCGTGAAGGCGAAGAGCGCTCCGAGAACGAGGCGGGCGGCGAAGGGGAAGGTGAGGAAGAAGCGATGACGATCCGTTCCCGGTTCACCGACGACGGCGCCGTGCTCCAGATGGCAGGGAGCATGGCCGGCCGCGACTTCGGCGACCTCCACCGGGAGCTCGTCGACCTGCTCCGCTCGAGGCGGAGGCGGATCGTCCTGGACTTCGAGGGCGTGGAGCACGTCAGCTACCGCGACGCCCACGAGCTCGCCCGGGAGTTCGAGCTCGTGCGCTCGTACAGTGGGGATCTGAGGGTTGCCGGTCTCTCTCCGTACGTCAGGGACATCCTGGTGTTCGCAGGGCTCTCCGGCTTCCTCGATGCACATAGACCCGATTCGGTGGCCACGGAAGGACCAGGATCTGCACGCGTGCCGCGCGCGAGCTGACCGTAACCTGGTTCGGCCCCCGATCGGTAACGACCTGTCGCACCGCGTACTGCGAACAGCACAGAGACCGAGATGCAGTCCGGACACCTGCCGGTGATGACCGCTGAGGTGGTGGAGTACTTGGTCGTGCGGACCGACGGCATCTACATCGACTGCACGACCGGTTCGGGGGGGCACTCGCACCGCATCCTCCTGAACGCGCCGTCCGGACGTCTGCTCGGGATCGACGTCGACCCGGCCGCGATCAAGCGCGCCAGGGAGACGCTTTCGGAATTCGGCGAGAGGTACGAGCTCACGATGGCGAACTTCTCTGAACTCGCCGCCACTGCCCGCGATCACGGCATCGACCAGTGCGACGGAATCCTCTTCGACCTGGGCTTCTCCTCGCTCCAGCTCGACGACCCCTCGCGCGGCCTCTCCTTCCAGGAGGAGGGGCCGATCGACATGCGGCTCGATCCTACGTCGGGGCCGACCGCGCACGACGTGATCTCCCGCTCCGAGGAGAGGGAACTCGCCGGGATCATCCGCGACTTCGGCGAGGAGAAGCGGGCGCACCCGATCGCCCGGTCGATCATCGCGGCGCGGGAGCGTGGCCAGCTCGACACGACGCGCGACCTCGCCAAGGCCGTCCTCGCGACGAAGCCGCAGCATCGCCAGAAGACTCTCGCTCGCGTCTTCCAGGCGCTCAGGATCGCCGTGAACGACGAGCTCTCGAGCCTCCGCTCCGGGCTCGAGCAGGCCGTCGCGCTCCTGCGGCCGGGCGGTCGAGTGGTCGTCATCGCCTATCACAGCCTCGAGGACCGGATCGTCAAGCAGTTCTTCGTGCGGTCGGAACGGCCGTGCGTCTGCCCGAAGGAGCTCCCGAAGTGCGCGTGCGGCAGGGAGCCCACACTCAGGATCGTCACGAGGAGGATCGTGACGCCCACGGACGCGGAGATCGCCAGGAACCCGCGCGCCAGGTCGGCGAAGCTCCGGACCGCCGAACGGCTCGCGGAAGGGGAGAAGCCGTGAAGCACGAGCGGGGGCTCAGGCGACTGATGAAACGGTTCGGGGGATCGCTCCACACGCGTGGTTTCATCCTCTGGGCCGCCGCGCTCGCCACCGGCATCCTCTGCGTCTGGCAGCACGTCTACTCGATGCGGCTCGCATCGGAGATCCAAACCCTCAGGGACCGACGCGAAACGCTCCAGGCCGAGATCGGATTCCTGCACATCGCGTGCGCCGAGCTCTCCAGCCGGGAGCGCATCGAGGTGTACGCCCAGGAGCGGCTCGGCATGCGCTACCCGGAGGGTCACGAGGTCAGAAGGCTCGCGTCCGAGAGCCCGCAGGACGGGGCGCGGGCGGACGAGTTCGTAGGGAGAGAGGACGATGAGGTCCAGGACGGCTAGGGACGACAGGGGCAACACGCACGCCAGGCGCATCAGGGTCGCGCTCATCGTCGGGCTCGGCATCTGGGTCTTCATCGCCGGGCGTCTCGCGATGATCCAGCTCGTGCACGGACCCCGCCTCGCCAGCTGCGCGAGGCGGCAGCAGTTCGCGGAGGTCGTGCTCGCGGCGGACCGCGGGACGATCTACGACCGCAACATGATCCCCCTGACCGACAACCTCACCGTCAGCTCCGTCTGCGCCTACCCGCACGAGGTCGAGGCGGCGAAGAACGTCGCCCACGCCCTCGCGAAGGTCCTCGGAGGAAGCTACAGGGACTACCAGTCGAAGCTCCGGGAGGACCGGAACTTCGTCTGGATCGCGCGCCAGGTCCCGCCGAGCAAGGCCGAGCGTCTCGCCGAGATGGCGCTCCCCGGAATCGACTTCCTCACAGAGAGCAAGCGGGTGTACCCGCAGGGCCGCCACGGGGCTCACGTCGTCGGGCTGACCGACGTCGACGGGAACGGCCTCTGCGGGGTCGAGCTCCAGATGGACGAGCCCCTGACCGGGGCCCGCGAGACCGTCATCCACTTCCTGGACGGCGCCGGGCGGCGGACGCCCGCCCCGGCGTGCACGAAGGTCGTCCCGAAGGACGGCGAGTCGGTCGTCCTCACCATCGACCTCGGCCTCCAGAGCATCGCGGAGGTCGAACTCGAGCGGGCCGTCCGCGAGTGGGAGGCGAAGGCGGGCTCGATCGTGATCCAGGACCCGTGGTCCGGCGAGATCCTCGCGATGGCGAGCTGGCCGTCGTTCGACCCGAACAACCCGTCCCGCTACTCGGTCGAGAGCCAGAAGAACCGCGTCGTCACCGACCAGTTCGAGCCGGGATCGACGTTCAAGGTCGTGACGGCCTCTGCCGCGCTCGAGACGGGCGCCGCGGGACGGAACGCGGGACGGAACTCGGTCTACTGGGCGGGGCGGGGCAAGAAGAGGGTCGGCCCGGCGCTCATCCACGACGTGAAAGAGCGCGGGTGGCTCGTCTTCGACGAAGCGCTCGTCTACTCGAGCAACGTCTGCTTCGCGGAGATCGCGTGCTCCGTGGGCGACCTGCTCCTCTACTCATACGCGCGCGACTTCGGCTTCGGGAGCCCCACGGGCATCGAC
>JALGZK010000031.1 GCA_025774935.1 bacterium
ACCAGCGTCGAGCTCCTCGTCGAGGAGAACGCGGACCGAACGGCCTGCGACGTTGTAGACGGTGATCTGCGTGCGACCAGCCTCGCGGATGCTGTACGAGATCTTCGTGACCGGGTTGAACGGGTTCGGGAACGCCTGAGAAAGCACGTTCTTGTACCCGCCGTCGACCACGCCGGTCCCGTCGCCGCCGGGCGAGACTGCGAAGTACGTCCCCATCGCGTCGTCCATGACCTGGACGCGATGTGCCATGCCCGTGTGGTAATACCCCTCGGGCGTGTAGTTCGACGCACCGCCGTCCCACGTCCCGTCCATGATGAACTCAACGCCGAACGGGTAGTTGACGGTCTTGTAGCCGAGCGTCTGGTGCGTGTACGCGACACCGGCCGGCCTGTGCGTGCCGTCGGCCTTGATGTACTCGAGCGCGAGCTCCGCGCCGGGGATCCCGGCGAACGGCTGCACCACGTCGAAGTAATTCAACGTCGGGCAGGCCGCACGCGCGATGGCCTCGCCGCCGCCGATGAAGTCGCCGCCGCCAGGCGCCTCAACAATGCCCGGGACACTGTCGACCGTCACGGCGCCGACCGAGTTCTCGACGTAGTCGGACGCGAGCCAGGTCTCGTAGAACGAGAGCGTCTCCTTCCCGACCTGCATCAGCTCCTTGCCGATGTCGTTGCCGGAGAGGATCAGGTTGCGATCGCCGCCAACACCGGCCTCCTGCAACCACTGGATCAGGTTGTACTGATCCGGTGCCTTGATGGTGTAGGCGTCGAACTCGTTCACGAACCAGATCTGGGTGTGGTAGTACTTCATGCCCGTGGTGTCGGGACCGTTCGACTGGTCGGTGCTGCCGGACGGAACCTCCACGTCGTACTTCTCATACTCGTAGCCCAGCGTCTGGAGCGCTTCGCGGTAGTAGTACTCCGAGCTGTGGAGGTAGTCGCGCTGCTCGCTCGGGGTAAGACGCCCGTGCTTGTCGACCAGCAGGATGCCTCTGTCGACCGTCGTCGCCGTGATCGGCAGGATCGACATCTCGAACCACGAGTTGGGCGCGGCGCTCGGGTAGACCGCCACGTTGCCAACGTCATCCGTGCACTCGTAATAGTACCGGATGATGGACCCCGGGACGATTTCGACAGACGGCGGAGGCGTAATCCACCACTCGCTCTGCGGATCCTCGCGGTGGCAGTTGTACGAGCTCCATGTCATGCCCTCGTCGTTCGAGGCGAGAAGGAGCAGCGACGCGATGCCGTCGTCGTCCTTGACGCGGATCCTGGCGCTGTCCAGGAGCGCGTCTGCCATGTTGTCCTGGAACCAGTCGTTGAACGAGTTCCACGTGTCGCGCGTGAACGTCGTCCCCGCATCGCCGGAAGGTACGCCGACCCGCTGACGGTTGATCAGGAGACCCGCCATGTGCGGCTCGGTCGCCACGTCGTCGTTCTGGAGCTCCCAGCGGATCGAGAGCCAGTCGTTGCCGGCGAACGCGTCCCAGTCGTCGGTCCAGACGCCCCAGAAGGGACCTCCGTACCACCAGCCGGGCGCCTCGTCGACGAACCCGGCCGGGTCCGTCACGCACGCGAAGTCGTCGTTCGATGCCAGCGAGAGGTTGAAGATGTCGTTCGCGGGACGCGGGAGATCGACCCACTGGTCCCACTGGCCGATGAGCGTCGGAGCGGCGCTGAGGTCGATCGGCGGGCTCACGAACCAGGAGTACTGCCCGTCGACCATCGTGCTCGTGAACGGATCGACCGCACATCCAGCTGCCGCAGTCACGGTCGTCGCACGTGAAGTCGCGACCGGTCACGAAGTCGGTGCAGAACTGACCGCGCCAGAACACGATGCCGGTCTGACCTGAGGCCACGGTGCCATCGTGGACCCAGCCCATGTTGCCGGACTCCGCGTCGTCCATCCAGAAGTCGCCGCCCGGGCCGGCCCACGTGATGTTGTCGAGCTGCCAGGCGCCGTCCTGGACGGAGTTGTTCGGCGGCCCGTTGTTGTACTGGTCCTGCGACGAGTACGCGCCGTCCGACTCGAACCGGAACCTGAGGTCTACGGTCATTCCCGCATACGTCGACAGGTCGAGCGAGATGTGACCGTGCGCAGGGCTGTCCCAGTCCTGGGACATGCCCGGCTTCCCTGCGAAGCCCGGGTTGTTCGCGGTGTAGAGCGTCGTCCACGTACCACCGCCATCGTCGGAGATGTCGACGTAGCCGTAGTCGTAGTCGTGCTCCATCGCGAACCGCTGGTCCCAGTCCAGGGTCAGAGGATCCCCGCCGGTCGTGTTGGCCGCGACCTCCGGGAAGCTCCTCTCCAGAATCTGAAGCCAGTCATTCGCATAGCCACGCGGCTGGCGCCAGCAATCGTTGTTCGTGCCGCACCACCACGTGCTGTCGCCGAGATAGGCAAACCCGCCGATCCGGATGGTGTCGTGGTGCCAGTAGTTCTCCTGGCCCAGCGTTCCACTCCGGTCAAACGTCGTCCAGCCGGCGTTGTCGCCAGTCTCGTCCTCGAAATTCGCGTCGAAGATCCAGAGGGTCTCCAGCCTGGTCCCTCTGAGCTCTTCTGACGCAGGTGCCGCCTGCCAGGGCCTTTCAACCGCGCTCTGGAGGTCCATGTTCAGCTCCGTTGCAAAGGCGCCGCCCACGAACGCAACCAGGAAAAGGCTGACAGCCAGCACTGTCAGAGGCTGGTTCTTCATTCGCTCAATCCCCCCCCATGAGGTGATCTGCTCATCCCTCTTCGCATCTATGCTTCGAACGCCCCGACCGCTCACTCCGCGAGTCTGTCCAACTCTCGGCGCGATGGCCGAGGTGTCGTTTCGGGGTGTAGAAGGCACATCTCGCGCTATGACGCAATCCCAGGTGCTAAGAAACGACTCGAGCATGCTGTCTGCAGACGAATAAACCCACCCGTCCGCAAGATGGAGCCATCTCGCACAAACGTGGGTGGGTCGAAAGCACGCAGCACTCTCGCTATTTCCCGACTCAGAGAACATTATAACAGGAGTCCGGGGGTGTGTCAACGATTCGGGGGAATACACAAGAACAGGTTCTGTGTCAGGTAATCGGGGCCGATTCGAGCGCCCTGGAAGGCACCGAACGGGAGCTCGCAAGCCCTGCGGCGGGGGTCATCGGCCGGAGTGCCTCCCCCACCACGCCTCATCCGCCGCCCGTGCCGGAGGCGCAAGGCTATGTGACTGTTCGTCATTATGGTTAGGGGGTCCCGCCGCCGACTACGGTGCAGACGCCTCGAGCTCCCGGACGAGGGAGTCGATGGCCTCGATCCGCTCCCCGCCCAGGTCGAGATGGCGCCGGTAGTGGTAGGCCGCCAGGTTCGGGTTGCCTGCGTGGAACTGGTAGGTGAGCGCGAGGTTCAGGTGTGCGGGCGCGAAGTCCCGGTCTATGCGCAGCTCGGACTCGTATTCACGGATCGCGTCATCGTGGCGCCCCATCTCGCTGAGGATGACGCCCGTCATGAAATGGCCGTGGTCGAGCGTCGGCTCCATCCGGAGCGCGCGGCCCATGAGGTCCAGCGCCTCGTCGAGAAGCGCCATGTCCCTCTTGAGCATCGCGAGCCGCCTGAGTGGTTCGCCGGAGGCGGGGGCCAGTCGGGCCGCGTCCTCATACTCCGCGACCGCCTCGACCGGCCGGCCCGCGAGCGTCAGAGAGTCGGCCCTCGCCATCGCCCTCGCGGCGGCCGGAGGCACCTCGGCGCGCCCCGGTCGCGCGATGAGACCGAGGTAGAACTCGATCTCCGGCCTCTCCCGCCCATCGGCGTCGTGTCGCGCTGCCTCCTCGAACGCCGCGACCGCTTCCTCCGGCCTCCCCGTTCTGTAGAAGACGATGCCTCTCTCCTTGAGTGCCATCGCGTTTTCGGGCTCGCCCGCGAGGAGCGTGTCGAGCTGCGCCATCGCCGCGTCGTAGTCGCCGACGCGCTCGTGAGCGATCGCGAGGTTGACCCGCGCGGCAGCGTAGCCGGGATCGAGCCGAACGGCGTTTCTGAACATCTCGACCGCCTCCTCGCCCTCACCGCTGTCCGCGAGGAGCGCGCCGAGGTTCAGGTAGCTCTTGGGGTAGAACGGGTCGATCGAGATCGATCGTCTGTACTCCATGATCGCGCGCTCGGTGTCGCCGCGCTCCCCGTAGATGATGCCAAGTCTGTAGTGCGACTGCGCAAACCCCTTCCCCCGGTCCACCCCGTAGAAGTTCGTGTTGACGACGAACCCGAGGACCACGAGCGCCACCACGGGAACGACCAGGCTCCGCCACTCCCCTCCCCTGACGAGCCTGACGAACTCGAAGACGGCGTACGACGCGCCGATGATGAGGACCGGGACCGCGGGCAAGCGATAGCGGGCGAGCACGAAGAACGCCACCACCGACAGCACGTAAATTGCGAAGAAGAGCGAGAGGAGGAACGAGCGACGTCGTCTCAACGTGAGCCCCAGGCCGAGGAGACCCAGCGGCGCGAGGAACGCGAAGCCCGGCAGGGGGAACGAGAGCAGGCGGGAGTAGCGACTCTGGAAGTAGTAGTTCTCGAGCTGCGGCAGCTCGTACGAGCTCGTCGCCCACGAGAGCTTCCGCACGAGGAGCTTCATCCATCGGCCCGGGTTCTCGGAGATGAACGCGCGCGCACGGCCGTACCAGTACGACGACACCTCGGACGGGGCCAGCTCGCGCCCGAGCGCTTCCTCAGCGAGCGTCTTCCCGTCCGGGTCGTTCACGATGTCGAGCCCCGGGGGAAGCGCGTAGCTCCCCGACGAGATCTCGCTGTTTCCGATGTAGAAGTTGAGCCCGCCGTTCGACGTGACCAGCACGAAGTCCCGCGACACGACGAAGTTCCGGATCGTCACGGGCATGAGGACCACGAGAACCCCAAGAAGGAGGAGCCCCGCGGCCACCGCGGGCGACCAGCGACCCGAAGTCACGAGCCTGCGACCTCCCGGCCGGGCCGGTCGCCGCCCGCCCTCGTCGCGCCTCTTCCCCGCCGTCTCGCCGTCCCTACGCGTCCTTCTGCCCGGTCCGAACCAGACCCACAAGAGCGCGGCCGGCACGAACACGAGCACCGCCGCGCGGCCGATCGCTGAGAGCCCGAGAGCCACTCCGCTGAGCGCGTAGAGCTGTGGCTTCCCCGTCGCGTCCGCGCGGACCAGCAGGAAGAGAGCGACGAGGTTGAGAAGCACGAGGAGGGGCGTGAGGATGATCGATCCGTCGTAGAAGATCAGGGCGCCGTAGGCGGCCGCGACGAGCCCGGCCAGAATGCCGACCTTCCTGTCGAAGACCTCCTTGCCGAGGAGATACACGAGGACGGCGGAGAGCGATCCGAGACCCGCCTGGATCATCCGGATGAGGAGGAGGTCTCTGCCGAAGAGCCTGTAAATCGCCGCGAGGAAGTACGGATAGAGGGGCGTCATGAAGAACGCCTCTCGGGGTGCGGTTCCCCCCGCGATCTCCCTCGCCCAGCGGTCGTAGTACTTGGCGTCGAGGCCTAGAGTCTGGAAGAAGGGTGTGTAGCGAATCTCGAGGGTGTAGATCACGCGGAGGAGGAGCGCGCACGCGAAGATGACGGCCGGCCAGAACCAGGGCGAGTCCACGACCGAACGCGGCGACCACCCGGCCTCGACCGGCTTCGCGTCATGGTGCGTGTTCTTCTTCCGGGAACGTGCGCTCATCTCACCGCCGTGGAACGCGGGCTGCACGACGCAGCACTACTCGATGTAGCCGAGAGACCGGAGCTGCTCTCTGATCTCGTCGTCGATCGGTGACGGGATCGGCTCCTGACCCTCGGTCGCCTCACCGGACTCGTAGGTGTCTATCTCCACCACGGGACGGAGTTCGAGGAGCTCCGGCTCCATGATCTCCGTCAGGACCCTGCCGTCCATGTCGCGCCCGACGGGGAGACCGAGGAGCGCGAGAACGGTCGGTCCGATGTCGAGGACCGTCGCGTCGGCAACCTCAAGGCCTCCGGCGATGCCGGGACCCATGACGAAGACGACGCCCTCTTCCCTGTGCATGTCGAACCCCGTCGCCCCCTCGCCCTCGAAGTCAGCGCGCCCCACGTGACCGGCGAACCCGTGGTCCGAGCACACGATGACGGTCGTGCTCTCGTCGGCGAGATCGAGTAGCTCTCCGATGATGACATCCGTCTGCTCGTAGTATCGGTCGATCGCGGGAGCGAACGTGGCGACTGCCTCCGGGCTGAGCTCCCACGGCCACGCTTCGGGTTCCATGTGTCTCCAGAAGGTGTGGCACGTGAGGTCGACTCCCCGGAAGTAGACCGCCGTGAGGTCGGTCGGCACGGTTCGGGTCAGATGCTCCGCCAGCGCGAGCTTCGTCAGGTCGCTCGCGTAGATGCGCGTGAGTTCTGCGAGGAGCGACTGTACCTCCGGGTCGTCGAGGTGGTCTGTCGTGCCCAAGTAGCGAGCCACGTCCTCGACGGGCACGGAGTCCGCCGCAACCCTGAACCCGGCGACCTCCCCGAGGAGCTCCGGAGGGTGGACGGCCTGGGCCATGCGGTCCGCGTGCGTGTCCGTCTCGGTCTCCCTGCGGTCCCACTCGAGCAGGCGGAAGAAGCTCGAGGAGACCATGTAGCCGTCGACCTCCTCCACGGGCCACGTCACGAGCCACCCGATGAACCCGGCGGTCCTGTCGGCCGCGTTGAGGATCTGCCAGAGGGCCTTCGCACGCCTGAGGTTGGAGCTCACCGGGGTGGCGACGGCAGTGTGGCCCCTGTCGACGAGGAACCCCTGCACGCCGTGCTTCTCCTCGGTCTTGCCGGTGGCGATGGTCGTCCAGATGCTCGGCGAGCGGTACGGGGCGATCGAACGGAGAACGCCGGACGCGCCCTCGCGCTGGAACCCGGCGAGGTTCGGGAGGCGCCCTTCCTCGACCAGCCGCTCGACCCGCCCCCAGTCCATGCCGTCGACGCCGATGAGAAGAACGCGCGGCTCGAGGGGAAGCGAACCGGCCCGGTCGCCCGCCGGCCAGGGCTGGACGACAACGATCGCGACGGCGACCCCTATGAGAATGAGGGCAATGAGGATGTTCTTCTTCACGCGTCCTCCCGGCGTGCGTTCGGGCGGTCGTGGCGTGACTCGACTCGCCTTCAGTTCTCCAGAAGTTCCCCGCGGACCGCACCGTCGAGCCCCTCCGGCACGACGACTCCGGAGGCCGCCATGATCGTGGGAGCGGCATCGAAGAGCGACACGTCCCCGCGCGCGCCCCCGACCACCCTCGGGCCCTTGAGCATCAGGAACCCGCGCTCGCTGTGCATCTCGTGCCCCATCAGAGGACGGCCGCTCGGATCGACCTCCAGCCCCGCGTACCCGTGATCCGTGACGAGGGCGATCGTCCCGGTCTCCCCGGCGATCGCGATCGTCTCTCCGACGATCTCGTCGACGTGCTCGTAGTACCGTTCGATCACGACGCCGAGCGCCTCGACGAGCTCGTCGAGCCGTCGGGCGTAGTCGCCCTCCGCCCCGAGGGCCTCGATGACGGTGGAGTCCTTGTAGTGCCAGAACCGCTGGCTCACGGTGTTGAGGCCGGGGAGGAAGACGAGCACGTTCTCGATCCCCCGGTCGTGGGTCAGCCACCCGACCACGCGCGTCGCGGACAGGTCGCCCGCCAGCGCGACTCGCAGCGCGACGTAGTTCTCCCCGGCGAGGGCCTCGTAGCCGAGCTCAGAGTCGAGGTTGACGAATCGCCCGAGGTCGCGCCGCTTCACCGAGTGCTCCTCGACCATGAGGCGGTCGATGAGGGGCTGAACGGAGAGCGGGGAGAGAAGGGTGGCGGGGTCCTCGCCCCTCGTGCGGCCCAGGATGTAGGGCGTGTACGGTCCGATCATGATCCCGTTCAGCTCCTCGACGGGCCACGTGCCCGGCCAGCCGACGACCCCGACCGTTGCGCCGCTTCCCGACAGGATCGTCCACACGGTCTCTGCGGTCCTGCTTCTCGATGTGAGCGGCGCGTTGACCGTCTCACCACGGAGAGAGGTCTTCGTCCCGCCGATGCCCTGGTTCTCGGGCGTCATGCCCGTCACTAGGGACGTCCAGACGATCCTCTGATCGACCTCCTTGCCGAGGTTGTCGAACTCGGCGACCGCACCCTCCGTCATGAGCCGCGCGATGTTGGGAAGTCTCCCCTCCCCGACCAACCGCTCGACGATGGACATCTCGAGCCCCTCGACGCCGAGGACCACGAGAGACACCGGGCCGGGCTCGCGCGTCGCGGACGCCGGCTCCCCCTCCTGGGCGAGATACCGCGGCACGAGAATCGCCACGGTCGTGACGAACACGAGGACTATGATGGCAAGGAGGATCTTGTCTGTCTTCACGCGCTCTCCCTCTGATTCCGGTTCCGCCTTCTACTCGATGTAGCCCAGCGACCGCAGCTGCTCGCGGACCTCGTCGTCGACGGGCGACTCGATGGGTTCCTCGTCGACCCCCTTCTCGAGATCCGTCTCGTGCGTCTCCACGAACCGCACCGGGTGCGTCCGGGCGAACTCCCTCGTGAACGCATCGGTCAGGACCTCGCCCTCCATGTCCCGACCGACGGGAAGGCCCGCGATGGTGAGGATCGTTGGGGCGATGTCGTGGACGCGGGCGCCTTCGATCGTCCGCCCCGGGACGACGCCGGGACCGTTCATGATGAGGACGCCGTCGGGGCTGTGCTGCTCGATCCCCATGCGGATCCGGTCGGCCCCCCAGGGGCCTGGTCCCTCGAACCCGTGATCGGAGACCACGATGACGGTCGTGTCGTCGGGGAACGCCTCGAGCACGCGCCCGACCATCTCGTCGGTGTACCGGCAGTACTCGTCGATCGTCCCGGAGAGGGCCTCGGCCTGCTTCTCCAGGGTGACCGAGAGCGCGTGCGCGGGATCGACCGGGGGACGGGCCTCGGGATCCCTGTAGACCCAGAACCCGTGGCAGGTCTCGTCCAGGCCCCTCATATAGACGCAGACGAGGTCGAGCCCTTCGTCTCCGATGAGCTCGAGCGCAACGCCGACAGCCGCCTCGTCGCTTCTCACGGCCTCGATCAGGACGTCCCTGCTCCGCCCCTCGACAGCGTCGAGCCCGAGCTCGCTCTCGAGGTTCACGAACCTGGCGAGGTCATCGTCGCCAACGTCGACGAGCGACGCGACCAGCGGGGCGATGCGGGGACCGAGTTCGGCCGGGTACGTGACGCCCTTCTCCGCGTCGCTCCCGCCGAAGCTCGCCATGCGGTGCACGTACTGCGAGACCATGAACCCGTTGACCTCCCAGGGAGGCCACGTCACGAGCCACCCGACGACACCGACCCGGAGTCCGTTCGCGCCGAGGACGTCCCAGAACGCGCTCGCCGTCCACATGTTGCTCGAGTAGGGCTCGTTGTGGAAGTCGGCCGCCCCGCCTCCCTCGCGAACGAATCCACGGACGCCGTGCGCTTCGGGCGGCTTGCCCGTGGCGATCGTCGTCCAGATGACCGGCGACCCCTGCAGCGGCTCGAGCGAGCGGAGCCTGCCGGACGCGCCTCCCTCGATCAGGCGCGCGAGGTTGGGAAGCTCACCCCCCTCGATCAGGGGTTCGATCACGCTCCACTCGGCGCCGTCGATGCCGAGCACGAGGATCGGCCCCGCGCTTACGGGCGCCGTGGGCGCCGGCCGGCAGCCCGGCAGGGGGCAGAGCACGATGAGCGTGAGCACGGCGGTCAGTCGCACTGCGAGCCTCATTCGTCGTCCTTCCGTCTACTCGATGTACCCGAGAGATCTCAGCTGTTCGCGCACCTCGTCGTCGAGCGGGGACTCGATCGGCTCCTCGTCCGACTCGCCGGAGATGTCGCCGTCGCCGTCCTCGTACGTGTCGACCGTCGTCACCGGGTGCGCCCTCAGGAACGACGGGTCGATGGCCTCCGCGAGCACCCTTCCGTCCATGTCGTCCGCGACCGGCATTCCCATGAGCGCGAGAATGGTCGGCGTGATGTCGAGGACGCTGGCGTCGGCCAGCTCTCCCCCCGCAACGATGTCCTTGCCGGCGAACGCGATGAACCCGGTCGGATCGTGCATCCGGATTCCCAAGTGGTAGGCGTCGCCCACCCGTTCCGGACCCTCGAAGCCGTGGTCCGATGTGACGATGACGGTCGTGTTCTCGTCGGCAAGCTCGAGGAAGTCCGCCAGGACTTCGTCCATGTACTCGTAGTACCTCGGTATGACCTCCCCGAAGAGCTCGATCGACTCGGCCGTGGCTCCCTGGCCCGACTCGGGGAAGCTGTCGACCCAGAAGATGTGACAGGGCGAGTCGACGGCGCGCAGGTAGACCGTGAAGAAGTCGACCGGCATCGCGCCCCCGAGGTGCAGGCCCGTCCGCCGGATCGTCTCGTCGGACGCGATGAACCCCTTTAGGGCGTCGAACTTCACGCGCTCCGGCCCCTCATGGGGAACCTCCTCGCCGGTGAACTCGGCCGCCCGCGAGTCGTCGACGTCGTCCTCCCTGACGACGAAGCGCGAGAGGTCTTCCGAGAGTCCCTCGGGGAACGTGATCGCGCTCGTCCTCCCGGACTCCGGCGGTTGCTCGAACACGAAGTAATTCGAGACGAGGTATCCGTTCACCGGCGTAGCGGGCCACGTCGCGAGCCACCCGATGACGCCAACGGAGGCCCCGTTCTCTCCGAGGATCTCCCAGACGGTCTTCACCCTCCGGACGTTCCTCGTCACCGGCGTCTGCTCGTGGCGATCGCCGTGCTTCACGAATCCAAGGACGCCGTGCTTCTCGGGTACCTTGCCCGTCCCGATGCTCGTCCAGATCACGGGGGACTCGAGCACGTCGAGCGAGTGCACTTCGCCCCAGGTTCCCTCCTCGAGCAGGCGAGCGAACGCGGGAAGACGCTCCTCGTCGATCAAGGGCTTCATGAGGTCCCACTCCAGGCCGTCGATCCCGATGAGCATGATCCGGCGGTCGACCGGCTCGGGCTCTCCGCAGGAAGCGAGGACGAGCGGGAGGATCGAGACCAGTGCGATGAGCGCGAGTGCGCGAGCCCGCCTGGTCCCCGTGGGCCCTGTCGTCCTCGAGGTGTGCCGTGCCGCCGATCGTCTCAAGACCGTCCCCCGTCGGGCCTCCGCCCGTCCGTTCTAGTCCGTCGCCGTCAGCTCGTACGTCGCGATCCTCTCCCGGCTCCGTCCGGAGAGGAACCCCGGCTCGAACGCGTCTTCTATCACACTGCCATCCATGTCGTCGGCGACCGGCAGCCCGTACAGGGCCAGGATCGTCGGCGTGAGGTCGCACACCTGGGGCTCTTCGATCCTGACACCCTCCCGGATGCCTTCGCCGGCCATGACGAGAATGCCCGTCGTGCCGTGCTCGTTGATCCCTCCCGACTTCTGCCCGGCCTGGGGGCCGTCAAAGCCGTGGTCGGAGCAGACGATGACGCTCGCGCCTTCGCCGTACGCGTCGATGAGCTCGCCGAGCATCTCGTCGGCGTACTCGTAGTAGCTGTTGACCGTCTCCCCGAAGACGCGCTGGTAGGTCTGCGAGACCCTCAGCGGCGAGTCGTCCGGGTTCGCGGACGACCAGAACTTGTGGGACGCGGAGTCGACACCCCGGAGGTACACGACGAAGACGTCGGTCGGATGCGTCTCCATCATGTACTTCGATGCCGCGAGGAAGGTCATGTCGCTGGCGACGAAGAGCCTGAGCTGCGAGAGCATCTGGTCTACCGTCTCGATCTCCCGCATCTCGACGAAGAGCTCCTCAATGGGGAGCTCCTTCGCTTCGTCCTTCGTGAGCGCCCTCTCGGGGGAGGCGAACCGTGCGAACTCCTCGGCGGCGATCGACTCCGCGGCGACGCGGAGACCCTCGACCTCGGCGAGGAGCCCATCGGGGTAGGTCAGGTTCTCCGTCTTCGGCCTGTCCGCCTTCGGCGGGATGCGGAAGTAGTCGGTGATCATGTAGCCGTTCACCGGCTCCGCCGGCCAGCTGACGAGCCAGCCGACGACGGTGCAGTCCGTCCCTTCATCTCCGATGATGTCCCAGAACGTTCTCGCCGTGCGCATGTTGCTCGTCATGAGCTTGTCGGAGCCCGGGGTCACGTAGTCCGTGACGCTGTGCTTCGTGGGTTCCTTCCCCGTCGCGATGCTCGTCCAGATGACCGGTGACTTCTGAGGAGGATCGAGCGACTTGAGCCCGCACGATACGCCGCGCGCCACGAGCCGCCCGAGATTCGGGAGCCTCCCC
>JALGZK010000032.1 GCA_025774935.1 bacterium
ACCGTCTCTCCATCGAGCGTGATCGTGGGGCGCACGACCATGAACCCCCACGAGACGCTCGCCTCGTTCTCGCCTCCAATGAGGAGGTTGTCGCCCAGCCAGAGCGTGGCGTCGCCGTACGACTTCGAGTCCCAGAGGGCGTACCCGATCGGATTCGTGATCTGCGGATTCGTTCCGATCTCGAACCCGCCGAGCCGACGACTTTCTCCCGTTCCCTGCGAGAGCACGAGCTGGAGAAGCTCGTCGTTCTCCTCCGCGGTCGCATAGACGAGTTCGCCGTCCCGGAGCTCGAGCCGGATGCCGGTGATCCTGACGCCAAAGTAGTCGGTCATGCCGCCCATCACGATCCCGCTCGCCGTTCCTGCGACGGGAGCGACGATTACCTTCCCCGCGGGCAGGTGCCCCCACCCTCTCCCGTGCTCCACCTCCCACTCCGAGATGATCCCGTCGTCGACGAACACCTCGCGCGCCGAGATGCTGAACGTGAGATCCGTCCCCCCGTCCGAAGTGATCGCAACGTCGCTCCCACTTCCGAGCACGTCCTTGAGCGCGTTGCACCGGCGCTCCATCTCGCGGTAGTCGGCATCGATCGCTGTCCAGCAGGCGTCGTGGAGATCGTGGAAGTCGATGCCCATTACCTCCGCCTTCTGAGGAGTCGGATAGCCGAGGTAGATGAATCGCTTGCCACTGTTGATGAGGGCGCGGCTGACCGGATCCTCGAGCGGGTATCCGGGGATGCCGGCGTAGAGGAACTTCGTCCCGCTCTCCACGAGCCTCTTCAGGAACTGCGCCCTGTCGCCCGGCGCGGCGTCCGGGGCGTACCCCTCGCCGTTCTCGAACGGATAGTCCAGCGGCTCCTCGATCACGATCACCGACGAGAGCCCGTCCTTCCACTGCAGGATGAAGTCGCCCAGCGGTCCTTTGCCCGTGTGAAGGAGACAGTGAGCGCCGACCACCTCGATCGCGCGGTCGAGCGGCTGGATGATGTCCTTCTGCACGAGGTCGCCTCGAATGATGACGACGTCGCCTTCCTTCGTACCGAGGCAGTCCTGGATCACCTTCCTCGCGATCGCTTCCTGGTCGACCTCGAGCATCTCGCGGCGCCGCCACCCGAGCATGCTCGCGGAGATCATCTCCCTCACGTCGCCCTCGAGCCCCGCGTGCTCTCCGATCCCTCGAGCGAGGTAGAAGTTGCGGGCGACGGCACGGTAGTACTTCTCGACGACTCCCCCATGCTCGACTCGGCGGCTCATCTCCACGAGCCCCGCCTTCTCGAGTTCTTTGATGTGGTAGTGCACTCGGCCGCGGGTCGCGCCGATCCAGTCCGAGACCTGCTTCGCCGTTCCCGGGCGCTCGATCAGGAGCGCCAGGATGCGCACGCGCTCGGGATTCGAGAGCGCCTTGATCTGCGCGTCGCGGTCGACGACGGTGAGTTCCCGCTGGAGGGAGTCGCGCTCGGTCTCGTCGGTGAGCATGCGAGTCTCCTGGCGAACGAGGCTCGGTGCGGCGTGGGGCGCGCAGTGCCGGTCTAATTTTCCAGCGCGTCCATTGTACCATTGCCGAGTGGTATTCGTCAACTGCTAATCCGCCCCCCTCTCCCGAAACAGCCCGCTGGAAGGGGATTTGCGGGGCGTTTGCGCTTGACTCGCTGCAGAGCCGACCCTAGTATGTCGCGAACACCGGCCGCTCCGTCGGGGTGGCCGCGGACACCACTTGGTTGGGAAAGGACTTCATGCTCACGATCACAGACGTCTACGCCAGGGAGATTCTCGACTCCAGGGGGAACCCGACGGTCGAGGTCGAGGTGGAACTCGACTCGGGCGTCACCGGGATGGCCGCGGTGCCCTCGGGCGCCTCGACGGGCACCCACGAGGCCGTCGAGATCAGGGACGGCGACGCCAACAGGTACCTCGGAAGGGGCGTTCTCAGAGCCGTCGGGAACGTGAACGAGATCATCCGCCCCGAGCTCCTCGGCTTCGACGCGGACGATCAGATCGCGATCGACGATCTCCTGATCACGCTCGACGGGACCGAGAACAAGAGCCACCTCGGCGCGAACGCCACGCTCGCGGTCTCGCTCGCGTGCGCGAAGGCGGCCGCCGACGCTCTGGAGATCCCGCTCTACCGCCACATCGGAGGCGTCACGGCGCGCGTCCTCCCCGTCCCCCTCATGAACGTAATGAACGGCGGCATGCACGCCGACAACGACGTCGACTTCCAGGAGTTCATGATCGTCCCGGCGGGAGCGCACTCGTTTCACGAAGCGCTTCGCATGGGGACCGAGATCCTCCACGGCCTCGCCGACGTCCTCAAGTCGAAGGGACACTCGACGTGCGTCGGCGACGAGGGGGGCTTCGCTCCGCGCCTCGGCTCGAACGAGGAGGCGCTCGAGCTCCTGGTGCAGGCGATCGAGAAGGCCGGGTACGAGCCCGGCGAACAGGTATTCCTCGCGCTGGATCCCGCCGCCACCGAGTTCGCGAAGGACGGGAAGTACGCGCTCGTCGGCGAGGGTGTGACGTACACCCCGGATGAGATGGTCGACTACTTCGCGCGGCTCGTCGACAAGTACCCGATCGTCTCGATCGAGGACGGGCTCGCGGAGGACGACTGGGACGCGTGGATCGCGATGATGGAGCGCCTGGGCGAGCGCATTCAGATCGTGGGCGACGATCTCTTCGTGACGAACCCCGACAGGCTCGAGCGCGGCATCGAGGATGGCGCCGCAAACTCGATCCTCATCAAGTTCAACCAGATCGGCACACTCACCGAGACTCTCGAGACGATCGAGATCGCGCACAGAAACGGCTTCACCTCGGTCATCTCGCACCGCTCCGGCGAGACGGAGGACACGACGATCGCCGACCTCGCGGTCGCGGTGAACTCGGGACAGATCAAGACCGGTTCGATCACGCGCACCGACCGGGTCGCGAAGTACAACCAGCTCCTCAGGATCGAAGAGGAACTCGGCGAGACGGCGCTCTATCCGGGCAAGTCAGCGTTCTCGATAGAAGACTAGGTCGGGAGCCCGGGGCCGGAGGGAGACGACATGCCCAACCCTTCCGGAGTGAACAGACGGAAACGCGCGAGGCAGGAGCCGCCGCGCTTCCTGCGGAAACCGTTCGCGGGCTACGGCCGCGGCGCATCGTCCAAGATCCTCCGCATCCTCGGCTGGACGCTCGCGATCTGGTTCGTCTCGGCAATCCTCCTCGGCGACTCGGGTCTCTTCTCCATCTTCCGAATGCGCTCGATGAAGAGCGATCTGGTGGAGGAGAACGAAGCGCTCGAGGCCGAGCGCGACGTGACGGCCGAGTACCGGGACGACCTCGAGAACGACCCCGCCACGATCGAGCGGGTCGCCCGCGAGGACTACGGGATGATTCGTGAGGGAGAGACTGTCTACCGTCTCCCCAGCGAGGAGACCGAGACGGAAGAGGAGTAGCCCGCAGGCGCCGCGGCTGGGTCGCGGCGCCGATGTCATAGCCCCACGCCACCCAATCACTTCGGAGCAAGGAGACGCCGTGGATCCACAGGTTCTCATTGCACGAGACGCGTCACTCTTCGCAGCGGAGCGCACCGTTCTCTGGGTGGCGCTCTATGCGTACGGAGTGGCGTTCGTCTGCTACGTGATGCACTTTTTCGCCCCACGGAACCGTCTGTTCCGCCAGGCGGCGACCGCGGCGCTCGTCGCCGCAGCGGGTCTCCAGACGGCCGTGATCGTGATCAGGACCGTCCTCAAGGGGGCCTCACCGTTCCAGAGCCTCTACGAGAGCCTCGCGTGGTTCGCGTGGTCGGCGGCGGTCGCCTACCTCGTGATCGAGTGGCGGAGGCACGTGAAGCTCCCGGGGTTTTTCGTCTCGCTCATCGCCGGAGGAGCGGTCCTCTACGCGCTTCTCGGACAGAACCCAGAGATCAAGCCCCTCTTCCCCGCGCTCCAGAGCTCGTGGTTCTTCTGGCACGTCGCGATCGCGTTCGCGTCGTACGCGATCTTCGTGGTCGCGTTCGGGGTCGAGATCTCGTACCTGCTCCAGCTTCTCTTCTGGAAGCTAGGAGTGACCAAGGACTACGGCCTCACGCGGGACAACATCTCGAGGTTCCACCGCTCGGTGCACCAGCTCGTGCTCTTCGGGTTCCCGATGCTCACGTTCGGGATCATGTCCGGAGCGGCCTGGGCGAACGAGGCCTGGGGGGTCTACTGGCAGTGGGACCCGAAGGAGACGTGGTCCTTGATCACGTGGTTCGCGTTTGCGCTCTACCTGCACGCGAGGGTGATGCCGAGGTGGCGGGGCGCGCCGTCCTCGTTGATCATGATCCTCGCGTTCGCGTGCATGGTGACGACGTTCCTGGGTGTGTCCTGGCTCGCGAAGCTGTTCGGCGTTCCGAGCCTGCACCTCTACGGATAAGGGAGGCGGCATGACCGAGCGAGCAGCAAGAAGCCACTCGAGTTGGACTGCCCCCTTCCGCTGGATCTGGCGGGAGCTGTCGCGGCTCCGACTCACCCTGTGGCTCCTCATCGTGATGTTCGTGGCGATGATCGTCGGTTCGATCTTCCCCCAGGGCTACGACCCCGAGATGTACATCTCGTCGTGGGGCGAGGCGAAGTACGAGTCGATCGCGAGATGGGGAGTCCTGAACCTGTTCCACTCGAAGTTCTTTCTTACGCTGGGCATTGTCCTTCTCCTGAACCTCGTTGTCTGCAGCCTCGTGCGTTGGTTCGGGCGGTCGGGCGCACGGCTCGCGGGAGAACGCCCTCCCGCGTACGCACGCGAGGTCAAGCTCGAGGGCGGACACGGGATGTCACCGTCGGTGAAGGCGGTGAGCGTGCTCGAGTCGCGGGGGTACAAGGTCCTGAGCTCGACCGGAAACGTCGTCACGGCGAGACGAGGCCCGTGGCCGGAGGGAGTGAGTCTCCTCTACCACATCGCGATGGCGGTCGCGATCATCGGGTTCATCGTGTCGGCGCTCTTCGCGTTCGAGGGAGACGTCACGCTCTATCCCGACGAGCCTCAGCAGGTCGCCACCGTGAGTGACGAGACCGGCGCAATCCGTCTCGGTTTGGTGAAGCCCGACACGACCGCATGGGCCGACCGCTACGTCACGCTCAACCTGAACGAGTTCATCACGGAGTGGGAGTACTACGAGGAGAAGTACTATCCGCGCGACTGGTTCAGCGATCTCACCGTCGAGGACGACAACGGCCGCTCCCGCGACTTCATGATCGAGGTGAACCGCCCGCTCCGCGTGTCGGGGCTCACGTTCTACCAGATGGCGTACGACCAGACGTTCGACGTCGTCGTCATGCAGGACACGCTCGAGGTCGAGCGCGTGAGCGGGAGCGCATACGTGCCGTTCACGCTCGAGTCGATCGGCGGGATGTTCTTCCCCGGGACGATGAGGGTCGGCACGCTCTACCAGAAGTACCACGACACCGAGCCGGTCGTTCCGCACACGCCGCTCAAGTGGCAGCCGCCGGCGGAAGGGGAGCCCGGAGAGGACGCCACTGACGTCGGGGAGATGGCGCACGGAGAGGCGGAGGAGCCCGAGGGCGAACACGGCGAGGGAAGCGAGCATGCGGAGGAAGCCGCTCACGACGAGGAGGGCGAAGAGCTCGAGGAAGAGCCGCCTCCCCCGCCGCCCGAGAAGCTCGAGATCGGAGACCTCTCCGCAGAGGTTCCGCTCGAGGTCGAGGGCTACGAGGGATACACGCTCATCCTCGAGAACCCGTACGAGGGAAGCGTCCTCACCTACCGCCACGATCCGGGCGTGCCGCTCCTCTACCTCTCGATCATCGCGTTCATGGTCGGGCTCGCCATCCGGACGTACTGGCCGAGCTACCGCGTGAACCTGTGGATCGAAGACGGTGCCGACGGGCGCAAGGGCTGGCTCGCCTTCCGTGCAGCGGGCATGCTCGGTGAGCCGGAACTCATCGAGGAGGACCTCGTGAAGGCCCTTGCCGAGCCGGAGTTGTAGTAACGTGGATTGGGCTTGACTCTTGCTGGCCTGAATGCTATATATGTTCCGAAGTACATGACGCGGGGTGGAGCAGTCCGGTAGCTCGTTGGGCTCATAACCCAAAGGTCGCAGGTTCGAATCCTGCCCCCGCTACCAGGTCAGAGGAAGCCCGGGACACTCGTCCCGGGCTTCCTCGTACTCTCAGCCGGATGACAGGGCGAGACTCTACTCCAGCAACGTGACCTTGATGACGCCCTCGAACCCAGGAGCCTCCATCCGGCACATGTAGACCCCGGATGCCGCACGGCCCCCGTGATCGGTACGGCCGTCCCAATACACCGACTGCCGGCCCGCAGCACACTCGCGATCACACAAGGACGTTATGCGTCTGCCGGCGACGTCGTACAGCACGACCGAGACACGACCGCCCGGCTCGGGCACGTCGAAGAACACGGACGTTGCCGGATTGAAAGGATTGGGAACAGCACCCACCAAGGCATACCGTACCGGCGCCCGATCCGGCACATCCACACACAGAGGCCCAGAGCCGGTGCCATGGTCGCTTGTCTCAACCCTGTAGCAGCACAGCTCGCCCGGAACGGCGGTCTCGTCGACGTGGACGTACCTCCCATCACCGTGCGACTCGATCGAGGCAAGTAGCACGTACTCTCCGTCCTGGGCGCCCACCGCGCGGTAGATCTCGTAGGTGGCCCCAGAGCCTGCCCCGCCGTACCACTGCACCTCCACGCCGTTCTCACCTGCGACGGCCGAGAGCAGCGCGAGCTCCACCGGAGTGTTCTGCCAGTAGACGACGGTGCTGTCGCTCGAGCCACAGCCGCTGCGAACCACCAGCGGTCCGGACTGGGCTTCTGGCGGGACGACCAGGCGGATCCAGGAGTCGGTCCAGTCAAGACACTCGGTGGGCAGCACCGGGACTCTCGGTCCCGCACCCTCGCCCACAAACACCACTCGGTACTCCGCCGGGTCCAAGGTATCGGGACCGTCTCCGAAACGGGACCCATAGATGTTCAGCTCGTCACCGGGGTCACAGCCGCTCGGAGGGTCCAGAGAGGCGACCGCGGGTGCGCACGTTGCATACGCGACATCGCCGTTGCTGAGGCTTGCGCCGAGGATGCTCACGTCGCCCACGGCAGCGTTGCAGCTTGCCGCGCGGCTCTCGGAGACGAGAGTGGCGTAGACCTCGTAGGCTCCGAGCGACGTCAGCGGCTGGGGCCCCGGACCGCCAAACAGCGTATCAGTAAGGTAACCTCCGGCCAGGAGGTCGACAAGGAAGCCCGTGTCCGCACTGACGCCCAACTGAGGGGCTGCCTGCGCCAACGGTTCCAGGCTCATGAAGAGCAGCATGTCGAAGCCATCGAAGTCGACGTCGTAGCCGGCCGGCCCTACGTCGAGCCGTGCCAGAGCGGCTCCCGCACCCTCAGGGGCATCGTCGAGTATCGTGCCGATGTCCGCGGCCGTCACTCCTTCGAGAAGACCGAACAGCTCTGCGCCGCCGGCAAGTCTGGGGATATACGGCGTCTCGCTCGAAGGGTCGATGAAGGGATTGGCCGCCATCGGTCCAGGATGCGTCTCGATCTGCGCGCCACTCACCGTCCCCCAAGAGCCGCTGGTGTCGTGGCTGCAGATGACGAAACGCCCCTGGCCGCCTGCAGAGGCTCCGAAGCCGCCTCGCCCGCCTCCAGTGAAGATGGCTGGAGATCCGGCGCTGATCAGCGAACCAGTGAACATCACTGTGCCGCCTGCGCCACCGGCACCGCTCCCACCTAGGCCACCGAGACCGCCAGGCGCGCCAGTCCCACCGTCACCTCCGTTTCTGCCGTTCTGGTTAGGCGGATTCAGGCCCGCGCCCGGGAGCCCGGGGTCACCCGATTGCCCCGGCAAACCCGGACTCCCGTCGGAACCAAGGTCGCCGGTCAGCCCGGAGCCGCCGCCGACGTGAAACTCCCCTGCAACCTGGACGACGCCCCGCGCCGCAAGTTCTAGAGCGCCCCCACCTCCCCCACCTGGCCCTCCGGCCCCGCTCCTCCCTCCATCGCCGCCGGCTCCACCATCGCCGCCCTGACCACCGTCGCCGCCGACGCCATTGAGATGAGGACAGCCTACTGATCCGTATGTCGCCGCACCGCCACCGCCGCCACCGCCACCGCCGCCGCCATTTCCTCCGCCACCGGAGCCTCCACTACCACCCCCGCCGCCACCCCCTCCACCCGAGAGCACTGGCCCGACGCTGGCCTGCTGCCCCGACGTCCCGGGTCCCCCTCCATGACCGTCCGGCCCTTGAGCCGCCTCGATGGCGGGCCAGCTCTCGCCATCATCTCCAGCTTCTACAGCCAGTAACTCGGCCGGTGTGCATGATCCGTATGGAGGGGGGGGGGTGTGCGCGGTAGAACCAGCCTGCCCCCCTTGCCCGCCGGCCAGGTTGCAGACTCCGTCGACGTCCCATACGGCCGGGTCGCCCCCGTTCCCGCCAGGACCTCCACCGGCACTCGGGCCTATCCCCGCGTCCCCGGCGAGGCCGGGTTGTCCTTCCGTCACCGGCACCGGACCGTTGTTGGGGCAGTTCGGATAGTGCCATTCCGGCTCACCGTGTTCCCCAGGTGTGTTCTGGAGCTGGCCAGGGAACCAGGTTCCTCGCCCTTTCGCCCCGCCCTGCCCTCCGGGTTGTCCTGACTCACCTGCCACCCAGGCGCCGCCTGCTCCTCCGGCTCCTCCACCGGGTCCGGAGACATCTCCTGTCGCTGAGAAAGCGACGCCAGCAGTCGCGTCGAACGCCACGTTGTTCAACGCCAGCAGCGATACACCACTGGGACCAGATGCGGTGATGAGCTCGTGCGGGCCAATCGTGAGGTCGCCCTGGAAGACGAACTCCGCAACTCCGCCGTCAATGCCGGCGTTGAAAGGCACTCCATTGAACTGACCGGAATCGCCGTTGATGGTAAGCAGCTCGGAGTCGATGACCACCAGCCCGTAGTCGAACTCCTGAACGCGGTCGTCCTGGGAGTCCGCCACCCATACCGCAGCCCGCGCTGCTCCCCCGCTCCACAACTGCACGGCGACGCCAGTGGGCGAAGTGAATTCCCCGTCCCCGGTTCCGGGCGAGCCCCACGCAGCAAGGAAGTCGCCCTCCTGTGTGAATTTCTGGATGCGGCTGTTGCCGGTGTCGGCGACGTACACGAAGCCCCACTCGTCGACGGCGATGCCTGTTGGCTGACTGAAGTCACCCTCTCCCGAACCGGCTGAACCCCACTTAGTCATGAAGTCCCCATTGGCGGAGAACTTCTGTATCCGGCTGTTCCCAGTATCAACCACATAGACGTTCCCGGATGCGTCACACGCGATTCCTGTAGGACCATTGAACTCACCGTCGCCGGAACCGGTCGCACCCCATAGAGACCGGAAGTTGCCGAATCCGTCGAACAGCTGGATGCGGTCGTTGCCGGAATCAACGACGTGAACGTTCGGCCCGAAGGGGAAGAGATGCGTCAGATCCGAGACGCAAATCCCTTCCGGCGAATCGAACTGCTCATCGCCTGTACCGAATTCGCCGAACTCGAACTCAACCGCCCCATTGACGAGGCGCTTCTGGACCTTGTGATTCGCCCTGTCTGCGACCCACATGCCGCCGTACTCGCTGTCTGCGCAGAGCCCGGTCGGTACGAACGTGCCCGCCGTATCAGGCGCACCGATCTGCCATTGGTAGACTCCGAGAGAATCGAACGCCTGGACGCGGCCGTTCTGTTCATCCGACACGAGCAGAACGTGGTCGAACGCCGAGAATGACATGTACGTCGGAGCGTCGAGCTGCCCGTCGCCTGCGCCCTGCTCACCCCACTCGGAGTGGAACGACGGTATGGATCCTGCCTGCGCCCCTGTTGCGAGAAGCACCGTAGCGGACAGCAACGTCGTGAGAACCACCTCCCGTAGCAGTTGCCTCATGCCGTCTACCTCCCTCACGGTAGTACACAAGCACTCCGCACCGCATGGATGCAGAGCGCAGTTGGCTTCCACTCGAGGAACGTCTTCAATTCTAGCAGTACCCAACGTCCTGTAGAAGTCGTTCTTGCGGTTGACCGTTGCGAAGTCGGCCGACGGCCCGCCGCCCGTTTCTGGACAGGTCGTGCCCTTTCACCAACCGCTCCCCCATCGCGTCGTGAATAGCTCCGTAGCAGGCCCCCGCTACCAGATCGAAAGAACTCCCAGTGCTGGCCAAGTCCGGTGCTGGGAGTCTCTTCATCTGGACCTCCCCGCTTTCCGATGCGCCATCAATCGTGATGCGCTCGACGAACGCCCTCACTACCCTGACCTGACCCCCTGGAACTGATCCAGTCTGCGAGCCGGATCACACAGGGGGAGTTCTATGGGCAGGAAGCGCTACACGCCGGAGCAGATCGTGACTCTGCTGCGGGAGGCGGAGGTTCTCTTGTCGAAGGGCTCGACCATCGGTGTTGCCTGCCGGGAGCTGGGG
>JALGZK010000007.1 GCA_025774935.1 bacterium
CTCGGCGGCTCGTTCATGGTCGCGCTCGCAGCGGCGCTCGCCGTCCTGTGGATGACGCGCTCGGGCCTGCCGGTCTCGGTCTCCACGGCGATCGTCGGCGGGATCATCGGGTGGAACCTCTTCACCGGGTCACGGACCGACGTCGCTACGCTCGCGAAGATCGTGACGACGTGGGTCGTCTCTCCGATCCTCGCCGCGGCGTTCGCGGCGGGTCTCTACCTTCTGGTCAGGCGTGTTCCCGAGAGGCTGAACATCCACATCCTCGAGCTTGATGCGGCCACCCGGCTCGGACTCGTCGTCGCGGGCGCCGTAGGCGCGTACGCACTCGGCGCGAACAACATCGCGAACGTCGTCGGCGTCTTCGTGCCGGCCGTTCCCGAGACGTCGCTCGAGCTCTTCGGTGTCTTCACCGTCACGTCCGCGCGGCAGCTGTTCCTCGTCGGCGGGATCGCGATCGCTGTCGGGGTCGCCACGTACTCGCACCGCGTGATGATGACGGTGGGCGAGGGCCTCTACAAGCTCACGCCCGTCACGGCGTTCGTCGTGGTCATCGCCGAGGCGCTGGTTCTGTTCATCTTCGCGTCGGAGGGTCTCGAGAGCTGGCTCGTCGCGCGCAACCTGCCGCCGATCCCTCTCGTCCCGGTGTCGAGCTCGCAGGCCGTGATCGGCGCGGTGCTCGGCATCGCGTTCGTGAAGAAGAGGGGGAGGGGTGTCAGGATGCCCGTCCTCGGCAGGATCGTCGCGGGCTGGATCGTCACGCCGATCATCGCGGCCGTCATCTCGTTCCTCGGGCTCTTCTTCCTGCAGAACGTCTTCGCGGTCGAGGTCCATCGTACCGCGTCGTCGCAGGTGTCTCCCGACGTAAGCGTCCGGCTCGCGTGTGAAGGGGGAGGCCTCGACGCACCCCACGTTCCGGACGACAATGGAGGCGAGTGATGCGATCTCTGCCCCGCGCGGCAGGCTTTCCCGCGATGTCCGTCCTCTCCTGCGTGATCGTTCTCCTGACTGCGGTCCCGGCGTCGGCCGGCTGGGAGGAGGACCTCGATGCCCTCCTAAGCACCGACGACGAGGGGGAGCGGGCAGAGCTCCTCACCCGCGTCCTCGACGAGGGCCCCGACTGGACCGAGGTTGCCTCGCGCATAGAGGGGCTCAGCTTTCCCGAGGCGTACGTGCCCGGCGTGCCGGTCCTCCGCACGACCGTCTGCATCGACACGGTCGAGCGGCCGTGGGTGCTGGCGGTCCCGGAGACCTACGACCCCGAGACTCCGACCCCGCTCCTGCTCGTGCTCCACGGCGGCGTCAGCTCGGCCGATGTCGAGGAGGATCCGATCGGCCACGTCGAGGAGAACGAACTGGCCTGGCTCGCCGAGAAGCAGGGGTGGATCGCGCTCTTCCCCTTCGGCCAGGCCGGCGCGACCTGGTGGGACGAGGTCGGGATGGCGAACATCAGGGATCTCATCCGCACCGCGAAGCGCGAGCTCAACGTCGACGACGACCGGATCTGGATGGCCGGGTTCTCCGACGGGGCGTCGGCGGGCTTCGCGCACGCGATGATCGGTCCCGACGACTATGCGGCGTTCGTGGCGCTGAACGGCCACATGGGCGTCGGGAGCCTGGATGGGGACCTCGCGATCTACGCTCCGAACCTCGCCAACACGCCGATCTACGCGACGACGACGTTCGACGACGGGCTCTACCCGTCAGCGAAGATGCGGGGGACGATCGAGATGGCGCAGGCGGCCGGCGGCGACATCCTGTACCGGGAGATGAAGGGCGGGCACGACTTCGACGACGTGGAGGACGAGCTCCCGGGCATCGCGCGGTTCCTGGACCGGCATCCACGCGATCCGTTTCCGACGACCATCGTGTGGGAGACGGCCGGGAAGGACTTCGGTCGCTGCCGGTGGTTCGCGATCGACGAGGTGACGCGCGTCGAGCCGGCGCCGTGGCACGAGGACCACAACGCAGCGCTCGTCAACGACCGCATCACGGTGGGGTTCCAGCCGGACTGGGAGTACGAGGGTGAGGGAGTCCTCATCGACCTCGTCGTCGAGGGCGACTACCCGGCTCAGAACATGGGGCTCCTGGCTGGCGACGTCATCGTCAGGGGCGACGACATGGACGTTCCCGACATGGACGCGCTGAACGCGTGGAAGGGTACGATCGAGCGCGGGGATGAGTTCACGCTCACGGTCACACGGGAAGGGGAGACCGTGACGCTCTTCGGGAGGATGCCGCCCCCTGAGAACTACAACATCTTCAAACGTGAGAAGCCCTCGGCGGCAGCGAGGGTCTCGTACTCGGCGAACCGCATCGACGTCGACGCGTCGCGAGTCGGCGCGTTCCGGGTCATGGTCCATCCGGACATGATCCGCCTCGACGAGGACCTGGTGATCGCCGTCCGGGGAGAGGTCGTGTACGACGCGCCGGTCGAGCCCGACCTCGAGTATCTCATCCAGAACTTCCTCGACAACCGGGATCGCAGACTCCTGTACGTCGCCGAGATCGCCGTCGACCTCCCGTGACCCGGAGGTCGCGCGAGCAGGGCCGCGACTCCGCACCCGCCGCATCGAGGCAACACAGAAACTCCCCCCGGGGCGATGCCCGGGGGGAGTTCGTCGGTCGTTGCTGCAGTTTGGGGGCTGAGTTCAAGTGCGCGTGATTATCGCTTGCCCCCCTCGGGTTGCTGGCCCGACCGGCGTCACGTGACCGCGCTGCCCGTCGGGGATCAGCGCAGGACCGTGATCTTCGTCGTTTCCTCATGTTGGTCGGTCGCGAGGCGGCAGAGGTAGATGCCCGAAGCCACGTCCGCCCCCGAAGAGTCCTTCCCGTCCCAGTGCACCTCGTGCTTCCCGGCGTCCACGGTTCCCGCAACGAGGCGCCTTACGAGCCTGCCGCTCACGTCGTAGACCTCGAGGTCGACCCGCGCTCTCTCGGGCAGGTTCAGCGAAAGCGTCGTCGCTCCGCGCATCGGGTTCGGATACGCGCGCATGCGGGAGGCCACCTCCGCCTCGCCCGGCGCGTCCGGATCGTCCGCGACGCCGGTCGCCGTCGTGCGGATGATGAACCAGCGATTGGCCCACGGGGGCATAGTGTCCATGCCGATCCCGACCATCGTCGTGGCGTCGGCCGAGACGCCCGTGAGCGTCTGGATCCTGAACGACGTGGGGACGGTGACGCCGTTGTCGTTGAGGTAGTCCTCGATGTCGTACATCCCCGTCTCTTCCGTCCAGACGAACCCGGTCGACTGGGTCCAGTCGTAGGCGTTGTACCCGACGATCGTGCTCCCGTCCGGGGTCATGTCGTTGCAGATCACCGAGCCGTAGTGCGGGAACGTGTTCGGGAGCGTCCCGAGCCGGTCCTCGTCCCAGGACGACCCGTTCCAGCGCCACAGCGTGGCCACAGAGATGGAGAGCGAATCGTCGTAGGCCTGCCCGCCGACGATCGTGCCGTCGTAGTTGACCGTGTTGAGTATGGCCATTGCGTCGGTCTCCTGGAGGATCGTCATCTCCTCGTCGACCCACACCGTCGGCTGCCACCCGCCGACGTCGGACTCGGCCCAGCCCACGATGACGGAGCCGTCGTAGTTCGCAGCGTTCGCGCGGCTGTTCCCGCCGGCACTGCCGAGGTCCACCATCCCGCCGTCTACGGTCCACCTGCAGGCATGGGCGAGACCGTCTCCAACCGGTCCGCCGTGTCCCGGCCGCCAGTAGAGCCCGACGACGGTGGTGCCGTCGCCGGAGAGGCCCCACGCGGAACCGTACGCGTTGTCGATGAGTCCGCCGTCCGGGAGCGTCGGCGGCATCAGCTCGAGCCAGCCTTCGTCCAGCGTCCAGCGGCCTACCGTCGCGTATGTGCTGTCGCGTCCCAGGATCGTCGCGGAGGCGTGTACGCCGTCGTCCGAGACATCGGGCGTGCCGGCGCCGACTCCGAGAACCGGGACCGTCGCGAGACCGAGGAGGACCATGCCGTCCTCCTGCGTCCAGCGAAAGGTTTCGTAGGCGCCGTTGGTGTTTCCGACAACGACCGTGCCGTCGTCGGAGATGTCGGTAGCACCGCCCTCGGCGATGATCTCGAACGTGACTTCGGCCTGTGCTGTTGCGCAGACGGCGAGTACTCCCACGAGCAGAATGAACCGTACGATCTCCATGCTACCAAGCTCCTTGTGCGGGTCGTGGCCCTTGCCGGCTGCGGGACCCGCCCCGAGCCGGCCGCCTTCTTACCTCAGAACCGTGATCTTGCGCGTCTCTCTCGTGTCTTCGGTCGTGAGTCTGCAGAAGTAGATGCCGGACGTCACTTCGATACCCGACGCGTCCCTTCCGTCCCAGTACACCTCCTGTTGTCCGGCTTCGACGGACCCGGTCACCAGCTTCTTCACCAGCCTGCCGCTTATGTCGTAGACGGCGAGATCGACGCGGCCGCTCCGGGGGATGGAGAGCGACAGCGTCGTCTCTCCGCGTGTCGGGTTCGGGTACGCGTGGACGCGGGAGGTCACCTGAGCGGGTGATTCCTCGATGCCCGTCGATTGCGTGTTAATGAAGAACCACCTGGCGGTGTACGGCGGGTAGATGTCGTAGCAGATTCCGACCATGGTGGAGCCGTCCGGGGTGATCGCCTGAAGCGAGACGATGTTGATGTCGGACGGCACGATGACTCCGTTATCCGTGAGGTAGTCCTCCACGTCCATGACGCCGGTCTCTTCCGTCCAGATGAACCCGGTCGCGTCCCCGGGATTGGAGAACCGGTTGTAGCCGACGATGACGCTACCGTCTTCCGTCGCGTCGTAGCAGAGGGCCATGCCGAAGTTCGGGTGCAGTCCGGGGAGCGCTCCCAGCAGATCCTCGTCCCACGAGGTCCCGTTCCAGATCCACCGGGCCGCCACCCTGAGGTTGGTAGAGTCGTCGAGCGCCTGCCCCAGGACCACGGACCCGTCCCGAAGCACCGCGGTTGCCTCGCAGAACGCTTCGTCCTCCGCGAGGATCGTCTTGACGCCATCGACCCAGACGGTCGGCTGCCAGTGCCCGAAATCGGATTCGTCCCAGCCGGCGATCACGGTTCCATCTTCGTTGGCGTCGTTGGCCCGGCTGTTGCCGCCGCTGCTTCCGAGGCCGACCGCGCCGGTCTCTCTCGTCCACGTGCTCCCGTGCGCGCTTCCGCCCGGCTGTCCCGCACGCCAATAGAGCCCGACCACGGTGCTTCCGTCATCCGAGAGGCCCCACGCCGAGCCGTAGGAGTCGCTCATTGGGTTCCCGTCCGGCGGCGGAGGCGGCATCGTCTCTTCCCAACCCGCACCGAGCGTCCACCTACCCTGCGTCCAGTAGGTTCCATCGGCGCCGGGAATGCTCGCCGACACCTGCGTGCCGTCCGCCGAGACGTCGGGCGAACCGGATCCGCCTCCCTCGGCGAGGATCTCTATGCCGCCCTCGGCGGTCCAGCGAAATGGCTCGTACAGACCTTCGGTATTCCCGACCACGACCGACGCGTCGTCGGAGATGTCGGTCGCGTACCCTACGTCGATGATCTCGAACGTGACCTCGGCCCGAACGATTCCTGAGAGCACGGCCGACACCACCAGCAGTGCGAGACACGTGACCTTCATACTCTCCATCTCCTTGCGTGTGGGCTGAGCTCAGTCGAGCGCGGTCTCATGCCCGCATCTTGTGCGCGAGACTCCCGTCGTCCCCGACTCGGTCCCGGACAAAGGCCGCCCGCGGGGGGCGGCCCGTGTCCGGAGAACTTGTGCTTCGAACGATCTCACTAGCGATACAGAGCCTTGATCTCGCCCCACGTCGCGCTCTCCACCGGCGTCGAGCCGGGGAGACCTTCGATCAGGATCGACGAGTCGAGTCCCGGGTTGAAGTTGAACCACATCGAGGGCGGCGGGAACGCGTACACGTCGTAGGATGCGCTCGCATCCAGAAGGTACGTCATGGACGACAGATGAATCTCCGGGCCGAACGGGCCGGCCGGGGCGATCGGGGTGATGCCGATCCAGTAGTCGCCCTCTCCGAGCGGGATGTCCAGACCGGATGCGGTCACGACGAAGTGGTCCATGTCGAGCACCGCGGACATCGCCACGATCGGGCTCGCGGTCGGATCGTCGGTGCCGTCGATCGGCAGCGGGCCTGTCTTGTCGTAGACGTGCAGGTAGCCCTGCGTGATGCCGTCGCCCCAGACCATGTCGAGGGCGGAGTAGTACGTGCTGATGCTCTGAACGGTCCAGCCCGAGGCGTCGACGGTCACGTCGCTCACGGTGTGGACCTGCATCCCGAAGGGCGGGGCGCCGGCGTCGGCGTTGAAGAAGCCCATGCCCCAGACATCGTAGTCCGACTGGTCCCAGAGGATGTCGGCGGCGGCGGCCTGCGCCATCGCGAGTGCGGCGACCATCACGACAAGCATCGTAAGTCTTACGTTCATCTTCTCACTCCTCACGTGTTAGTATGCTCCTGCTTCACTTCTGAGCCGTTACTGCGAGCGCTACTGGTGGAATCCGTGTCTGCCTCCTTTCAAGCATCTCCGACGTCAGCACTGTCTGGCCCACTCGTCGGATCGTCGCTCGCTGCCAGGCCTCTCTCTCGTGGTAGTCGAAGTGGGGGGCACTCAATGTCCACGATGAGAAGTGTAGCATATCTGCCGGAGTTCTGCAAGTGTTCTCTGAAAGAACTTGCAAAGAACTCGAGGGTGTGCTATAATGTGCCATAGGAAACAACGAGCCTCGGCTAACTCCCTTTTGGAACGTCGATTAAGCGACGCCCGGGGCAAGCCGCGGCTTCGGGACTGGGGGCAGGGTGCCCTCTGAGAGCGAAAGGCCGAGAAGGATGGGGAGGATTTCGTACCAGGAAGCAGGGACGACTATCGAGGGACGGCTGCGCTGGGTCGCTGGGGATCTCCAAGAGGCACTGGTGCCGATACTCCAGGAGGCCGCAGGACCGGCGGGGCGCCCGTCGAGACTCGTGAAGGGGCTCGAGATCGACAAGAGCCTTGCGAGCAGGCTCACGAGAGCCCTCCGCACCGAGGACCCGCTCGGGTTCATTCACCTTCTCCCGGCGCCCACAGGGCTCCGGATCTTCCTCAACGCAGCGAAGGCGGCAGGGATCGAGGAGGTGGCGTGCAGGAACGCAGAGGAGAGCGTCGCGAGGTTCCAGGCGCTCATCGAGGACACCCCCGGGGGGAGGGCGACGCTCGACGCGGCGATCTCCGGCTCCTCGGCAGAGGCGCGGGCGCGGAACGAGCGGACGGCGAAGCAGGCCGCGTATCGGGCCATGTCCTACCTGTTCGGGTTCCGTTGCGAAAAGATGATCACGACCTTCGCGATCCAGCCGTCGGAGGACGGACGCATGGTCGACGCGGTCGATCTTCATCAGCGGATCGGGATGCGCAGGCTTCGCCCGACGGCTCCGGTCGGTCTCTTCAGCCTCCGGGTGCATCCGCCGACGGATGGCGAGATCGAGATGCCGCGAGTCGAGACCCTCGACGGTGAACTCGCAGAGGACGTCCCGAACTACTTCCTCAGCGACTACTCGAGTGAGCCGCTCCCGGACCTCGAGATGTTCAAGGACGGCGATCAGACCACAATAGCCCTCTCTGAGAACGACCCGCCGCTCGACTCGCCGCTGACACTCACGACGGGTGTTCTCATCAAGAACGTGCAGCAGCGGTACAGGAACCCGGGCCTGCGAGACGAATGGAGGGGCTACCTCCAGCACTCGCCGTGCAAGACGCTCGTGAGGGATGTCTTCATCAGGGAAGATCTCTACGTCGGGATCGTCCCGGAGATGACACTGCACATCCCGAGCCCGAAGGGCCCGGAGACGTCCCGGCAGCCAGGTCTCCACGGCATGCTCAACACCCTGGACATGACGGCGCCGGTCGAGACGCTGGGCCTCGGAATGGGGAACATCGCCATCCGCGGCGTTCCTTCGTATCCGAAGATGGTCCGCGATAGCTTCGAGCGGGTAGGGTGGGATTCATCGCGATTCCGGGGCTATCGCCTGCGGATGGAGTATCCGGTTCCCATGGTGCTCATGACGTGGTGGTTCTCGCTGCCACAGCCTCCCGCTGTTGAGTGACGGGGGACGCCCCACTCAGCAGCTCACTCACCTGACGATTTTCCACAACACGCTCACACAGCAAAGAAGGCCCCGGCGCGATGCCGGGGCCTCCTCTCGTTCGTGGGGCGCTCACCGGGCTTCCGGTCAGCCCCCTGTCCGCGCTCGGATCTCCACGATAGCATCTGCCAGGTATTCGTACTGCTCGACCGAGTTGTAGACCTGCGCGGAGATCCTGAGGATGCTCGGGAGCCCATCGGGACACTCGAGCACCGGGACCTCGATCCCATACTCGTCTCGTAGGGCCTCCTCGATCGGGTCGAACGCGAGGGACGTCTTCGTGAAGTGGTAGCTCCCCTTGCCGAACGGGATGCTCGCGAGCGTCCCGATCATCTCGTCGGGGCACGCGATCACCGCGCCGAGTCGGTCGCAGAGAAGCCGCCTTGCCTCGAGGGCGAGCTCGCGGTTAGTCCGCATGAGCTCGGGCCATCCGCCGGGGAGGAGTCCGCCCATGAACTCGAGGGAGTCCGACACGCACAGGTACGGGCTGGGGTCCCGAGTGCCCGTCCAGTCGAACTCGAGATGAAACCGCGACTTGTCGGTTCGGTCGTCGTTTGCGCCGTGGCTGATGACGACCGGCCGGATCCCGGGCTGGCGGTCGCGCCGGACGTAGAGGAGCGCGGCACCCTTCGGCGCGCACAGCCACTTGTGGCAGTTGCCCGTGAGGTACGTGGCACCGAGCTCGCGGAGGTTCAGCGGGACCATCCCGGGCGCGTGCGCGCCGTCGACCATCGTGTCGACGCCCCTCTCGGAGAACGCGGCGACGAGCTCCCTGACGGGCATGACCATGCCCGTGAGGCTCGTGATGTAGTCGAAGAGGCCGAAGCGGGTCTTCGGCGTGATGCGCTCTCGGACGGCGTCCACGATCTCCCCGGGCGAGCCGACGGGGAAGGGGATCTCGGCGAAGACGACCGTGGCGCCCGAGCGCTCCGCGACGAAGTCCAGGACGTTCCTGCAGGCGTTGTACTCATGGCTCGTCGTGAGGAGCTCGTCTCCCGGCTCGAACTCGAGGGACCGAAGCACGGTATTGACGCCGGTGGTTGCGTTCGGGACGAACGCGATGTCCTCCGGGTCGGCGCCGACGAACGCAGCCAGCTCCGCGCGGGAGCCGTCGAGCGCGTCCTCGAGTTCGTGACACATGAAGTAGACCGGCTCACGCTCGAGCCGGTCCCTCCAATAGACCTGCTTCTCGAGGACGGGGACGGGACACGCGCCGAACGACCCGTGGTTCAGAAACGTCACCGCCGGGTCGAGGGACCAGTGGTTCGCGAACTGGCTGGGTGGCGGGAGTCGGCGCCCGCTTCCGCTCCCGGTCAATCCTTCAGCTCCTCGATGCGCTCCTGCTTCTCGATCCAGTCGGCCTCGTCCCAGTCGGCGATTCCGGCCTCCTCGAGCTCCTTCAGGGCCTTCGACATGAGCATGAGCCCGGCCGTCTTGTCGCCCTGCTCGATGATGATTTCGCCGAGCTCCCAGCGGCTGAAGCCCATCCACTCCAGGGCTTCGTCGCCGCCGGCGTCGTGGAGCCGCTTCGCCCAGCGGAACACGCCCTCCATCCCCACCTTCGCGCCGTCCATGTCGCCGGTCATCTTCATGGCGTAGGCCACGGAGTAGTCGGCTATGAGCTTCGAGAGCTCGTTCTCGCCCATGTGGTGGTACTCGCGCGCCTGCCTGAGCGCCTCGAGTCCCTCCTCGTAGCGCCCGGCATCCAGGTAGTCCCAGCCGAGGTTATTCCAGAGCGGCCCGAGCCAGCCGATGAGCTCGCCCTCCTCGGCCATCGCGATCCCCCGCTCGGCCCACTCGAACCTCTCCTCCGGGTCGCCGGTGATCGCGATCATGTGTGCGGCGTCGACCGCGCGGTCGTAGATGGCCCGCTCGCGGCAGAAGTCGAACATCTCCCTGAAGGTGGCGGTCGCCGCCTCGTTGTCTTCGCTCTTCCACTCGAACCGCCCTCGCACGCCGAGGTAGCGCGACCATCCCATGGAGTCGCTGGGGTCGGCGCTCGCCGCGGCCTTCTTGAGCCACGGGCGTCCGGACTCGTCATCTCCAATGATGAGGAAGCTCCGCGCTCGCATGGCGCAGGCCTCCACGTACTGGGACGTGGCGCCGGCGGCCTCGGCGTCGGTCGCGATCGCTTCGTAGAGCGTGCCGGCTTCCTCGTACTCGCGGCTCCTGAAGATCTGGTCCGCCTCTTCGAGGCGCACGTCGAGCTCCTCCGTGCCGCCACCGCAGCCCGAGATCGTCGTGGCCAGCGCGCACGCAGCGACTGCGAGCAGCAGGAACCTCTTCCTCATGGCGATTCCTCCCGATGGTGGACCGTCTCGGCTTCGGGGACGTAGTCCTCGACGACCGGGAAGCTGTCCAGGCTCTTGGCGATCGACGCCCTCAGGAACGAGTCGACCCACCAGAAGATGTCGTGTTTCTTGATGGTCTGGCGCAGGCGGTGCATCCGGCGGTGGCGCTCACCGGGCTCCATGTGGAGCGCGTCGTAGATGACGTTGGACACTCCGACGATGTCGTACGGATTCACGAGAAGGGCCCACTTCTGGAGCTCGGCCGCGGCGCCCGCGAACTCGCTCAGGATCAGGACGCCGTTCTCTTCCGTGCTCGACGCGCAGTACTCCTTCGCGACGAGGTTCATTCCGTCCTTGAGAGGAGTGATGAGCGCGATCTCCGCCGTCCGGTAGTAGCCCAGGAGCTCGTAGCGGGAGAGCGACCTGTAGATGTAGTGGATCGGGATCCAGCCCGTCTGGCTCGTGAACTGCCCATTGATCTCACCCACGAGCCGCTCGATGTGGGTCTTGAGCTCCTCGTATCCCGGGATGCCGCGCCGGCTCGGGACGACGACCTGCACGAGAGTGACGCGGTTCCGCAGTTCCTCGTGCTGCTCGAGCATGTGCCGGAACGCCTCGAGCCTATCCGGGATCCCCTTCGTGTAGTCGAGCCGGTCGATGCCCAGGATGAGCTGTCGCTCCGGCAGGTTCTCGTGGATGTGCCACGCGCTCTCCGCGACCTCGTGGCTCCCGGCCTCCTGCTCGTACGCGTGGTAGTCGATGCTGATGGGGAACGCGCCGATCCTGATCTGCTTCTCCTCGGTGGCGATCTCGCAGACCTGCCCGCGTCCACACGACTCGGCGGGGCCGACGAACGTCCGCAGACACTGGACGAAGTTCCTCCGGTCACGCATCGTCTGGAACCCCAGCAGATCGAACTCGGTCAGGGCCTTCAGGATCTCGAACCGCCACGGGAGCTTGACGAAGATGTCGAGGGGCGGGAACGGGATGTGAAGGAAGAACCCAAGCTTCGAGGCAACGCCCATCTCGCGGAGCTGGCTCGCGACCAGCATGAGATGGTAGTCGTGGACCCAGACGAAGTCGTCGGGGCCCGTGTTGTCCGCGATGACGCGGGCGAACTTCCTGTTGGCCTCGACGTAGGCGTTCCAGTACGAAGGGTCGAAGTTGCACCGAGACTGCAGGTCGTGGAAGAGCGGCCATACGACCTCGTTCGAAAACCCCCTGTAGTGCTTCTCCACTTCCTGCTCGGTGAGATGAACGGGGATGAGGGAGTATCCGATCCCCTCGGTCGCGTCGGCCAGCGCCTCGGAGAGGCCATCCTCCTCGGACGTGCCGGGCCAACCTATCCAGAGTCCTCCGCGGTTGCGGAGAACGGGAGCGAGCGCAGTCACGAGGCCCCCGGAGCCTTCCTCTACCTGCCAGCGGTCGTGTTTCGACAGCACGACCGGCAGCCGGTTCGACACGACGACGAGCCGACGGACGTCGGGCTCCGCCCTGCGCTCCTCATCGTGCCCCGTCTCGTGCTCCGTCACGTCGTGGTCCTGATCCATCCCTTCAGGAACTCCCTCACCGCGTATGGGTCCGCGAGCCTGCCCGGCGCGTGCGTGGGGACCTCCGGGCTCCCGACCTTGATGCCGATCCCGCGGTCGACGAGGACCTCGAGCGCGTCCTCATCGGTGTAGTCGTCTCCGACGTAGACGCAGAAGTCATCGCCGGGCCGCTCCTCGAGCAGCTTCTCGAGCGCCGTTCCCTTGTCGACGTCGTCAAGTCGGAGTTCAACTCCGCCCAGGAAGTGCCGGCACTCGAGGTCGTAGTCTCCCGCGTCACTCTGCCAGAGCGCGCAGACCTCGTCCTCCATGCTCTTCGCCCGCTCCGGGTCGATCCCCCGCGTGTGCATTGCGACGCTTGCGACCTTGCGCTCGACGCGGCCGTCCGGCGCGATCCCGCGAGCCTCCTCGAGCGCCCGCGTGAGCCTCTCTTCCTGGACGGGCGTGGGCACGAGCGTCAGCCAGGTTCCGTCTGCGAACCGGAACTCCGTTCCCTGGCTCGCGCTGACCGGGATGTCCAGGTCGCCGAGAAGCGCCTCGAGCTCCCTCATCGGACGCCCCGTCATGATCGACAGATGCGTGCGCCCTCCGTCCCGGATCCGTGTCAGAAGGTCGACCACGCCTTCGAGCGGGAACGCCTTCATCCGGTCGACCTGGAACGGGGCGAGCGTGCCGTCGTAGTCGAGCACGAGGCTCGGGCTTCCCGCCTGCGCGAGCCGCTCCCAGAAGTCGGGCACGCCCTCGATCTCGATCAGGTTCTCATCAGGTCCTGGCATGCGGGGTCCGATGCCGCCCAACGCGGAGCCGGGGAGAGCCCTAGAGCTCGATCCGGTCCTCCGCCTTGCCGGTCAGCGCCACCATCGCCGTCAGGTACTCGCGGAGGTGACGCGTCAGCAGGAAGTTCTCGCGGACGAACGATCTTGCCTTCTCGCCCATCTCCACGAGCTTGTCGCGGTGGTGCAGGAGGTACCGGATCCTGAGCGCGGCGCCTTCCGGCGTCGAGACGAGGAACCCGGTGTGGTCGTTGACGATCTGGAGACGGATGCCGCCGGTGTCGCCTCCGATGACGGGCTTCCCCTTCCACATCGCCTCGGCGACGGTCAGGCCGAAGCCCTCCTTCGTCGATTTCTGGAGGACGATGTCGGCGGCGCGCTGGAGCGCGTTGATCGTCCGGTGCGCGTCGGGGGGGAGGAGCAGGATGTGGATGTCGGTGTCTTCGCCGGCCGCGGCCTCGGTCTCGTTCAGCACGGCCATGCCCTCGGGGTCGTCGGTCGCCGTGCCACCGGCAAGCACGAGCTGGAGCCCCGGACTGAACTTCTTCGCGAGCCGGTACGCCTCGATGACGCCGACCGGGTCCTTGAACCGGTCGAACCGCGAGACCTGGAGCATCAGCTCGCGGTCCGGGTCGAGGTCGAACTTCCGGTAGACCGCGTCGATCTCGTCGGGTCCGAGCTCCGTGTTCTTGTCGCTCAGCGGATCGATGCTCGGCGGGATCAGGTACTGCACGTGCGGGAGGTCCTGCGCGAACGCGGCGAGCGAGAAGATGCTGGCGTCGTACCCGGCGACGACGTCCCTGAGGTATCGCCACACCGGTCTGTGCGGGTGGCTCACGTCGATGTGGCAGCGCCAGATCCAGATGCCCTTCCTGTCGGGCATGAGCCCGAGAAGGGGAGCCGGCTGCGGGTCGTGGATGAAGACGACGTCGGCGTCCTCGAGCGCCGGACGGAGCGCGGCGGCGTTCGCCTCGTTGATCTCCTCGTAGTGCCGGAGCTCCTCGTCCGAGATGTGTACCCGGTTCCCCTGAAGCGCGTTGTGGAACGACTTCGTCGTCGCGTAGAACTCGGCGTCGCCCTCGATGACCTCCCAGGTCGCGTCGATTCCGAGCTCCTGTTTGAGGGGAACGAGCTTCTCGAGGATCTCCGCGACGCCGCCGCCCACTCGGGTGGAGTTCACGTGGACGACCTTCATGCCCTCGAGGGGCGTCGAGAGCTGACGGAGGTGATCTACGGCGCTCTCGCCGGCCACTCTCGCATACTCCTCGAGGAGGTGGGACATCCCGTTCGGCTCCTGCGTTGCCGCCCCGGCGGGGCTACGCCGGAAGGTACTCATTGAAGACCTCCAGGAGTTCCTCTCGAATCTCGAGCAGCGTCTTGAAGTACGGGTCGACGCCGGCGAGCCTGGTGCAGAGCTGCGCGTACTTCACGTCCTGAAGATCGGTGAGCCACGTGCTGAAGTCGTCGACGCCGTTCGGTGTGCGGCGCCTGGCGTCGATGAAGTGGTAGAAGATGCTCGACGCCGTCATCGTCGCGACGGCGTCCGGGAGCTCGCTCGGGTCGTGGATGGTCCTGTTCGTGCTGAAGACCACGATCTGGGACCGGATGAAGAAGAACTGCTGCTCCCGCGACGTCCAGGGGAGGACCTCGCTCCGGTCGAGCTCTTCCTCGATCACGTCCACGAGCTCGCGCCGGAGCCCGTCGGGCGTGTCGAAGTCGGTCGGATCGATCACGCTCAGTCGTTCCGCTAGCGGCTGGTTGTGCAGCGACTGGAAGACCCAGCGCGCGAATCCATTGTTGAATCGCGGGTCGTCGAAGATCGGTCGGAGCAGGCCCGCCCAGAAGTGGTAGAGAAGGCACGCCGGATCGATCGTCTCGATCTCGTCCCGGAGTTCCTTCAGGTTCTGGGCGTGCCTCCCGGTGGCGATCGCCGCGAGCGCACAGTCCTTGATGGCGAACCCGCCGTCCGAAGCGACGGGTCCGTCTTGTTTCCTCTTCGGCATCAGCTGACCGATCGACTGGAGCCCCTACTCCTTCTTCGGGGCCTTCTTCCATGAGGAGGCGACGTTGCCGCACACGCCGCAGACGGGGAACTCCTCGCCTTCCTTGAACTCGTGGACGTGGACGCCGCCCTCGGTGTGGCAGAGCTCGCAGACGTACTCGGCGGTCTCCTCGACCTTGTCGCCGACGTGGTAGTTCTTCTTCTCGTCGCCCATTTGGGACCTCCGCGGTTGAGTGGTTCCTCGAGAACTGTCGTGGTCAACACTCTATTCTATAGAGGAGAGCCGAGCGTCTGTCAAGGCGCAGCCAGAGAAGAGGCGAACGCTGGTCACTTGAGACCCCGTAGGAGCGGCGCTGGCGGGCGCCGGCGGGGTGTCGTACCATGAACGGCATGCGGGACACGGATCCCACACAGGACGCACGGCACAACGAGCGCGAAGCGACCTCCTTCGGGGAAGACCTCTTGGCGTGGTACGACGCGAACCGCCGCGAGCTTCCCTGGCGCGAGACGACCGACCCGTACGCCATCTGGGTGTCGGAGGTCATGCTCCAGCAAACGCAGGTCTCGCGCGTCGTCGACTACTGGCCGCGCTTCCTCGAGCGATTCCCCACGGTCGCCGCCCTCGCGGAGTCGTCCGCGGACGACGTCCTCGGCCTCTGGTCGGGGCTGGGGTACTACCGCCGGGCGCGGCTTCTGCGCGAGGCCGCCCGCGAGATCGCCGGTTCCCGAGGGGGAAGCATCCCCACGTCGGCGGCGGAGCTGCGCGAGCTCCCCGGCATGGGGGAGTACACGGCGTCCGCCGTCGCGAGCATCGCGTTCGCGGAGCCGGTCCCGGTGGTCGACGCGAACGTCGCGCGTGTGCTGGCGAGGGTCCTCGCGATCGAGGGCGACGTCAGGCGGGGAGACGCTCGCCGGGCGGTGCGCGAGGGAGCCCAGGAGTTGCTCGACCGGCACCGGCCCGGTGACTACAACCAGGCGGTGATGGAACTCGGTGCGCTCGTCTGCACGCCCGTGAACCCCGACTGCGGGTCGTGCCCCGTTGCGGCGATGTGCCGCGCGGCGGCGCGTGGTGAACCGACGGCCTTTCCGACCGCAACGGCCGCCCCCAGCACGGTCGCCCTCCGCGAGGCGGCGGCCCTAGTTCTCAGCGGCGGAAAGGTGCTCCTCGAGCGAGGAGGATGCCGAGGGTGGTGGGAGGGACTCTGGGTCCTGCCGCGGATCTCACTCGATGAAGGCGACGACCCGAAGACCGCACTCGCGACCCGGCTCGCGTCCGGACACGGGGTCGTCCCCGAGACGCTCGAAGGTCCTCTCGAGGAGACCTACTCAGTCACGAATCACCGCGTGACGATGCTCGTCTTCACCACAGCCGACCACGATTTGGCGTCGGCCGACGCCGGCGACTCGTCGCGGTGGTTCGCGCCCTGCGAGCTGGAAGACGTGGGAGTTCCCGCGCCCGACAGGAGGGTCGTCGAGCGTGTGTTCGGTCCGCGCGCCGGCCTGGGCTCCGGCTCGAAGGGCGAGCCTACTCGCCGAGCACGTACGAGAAGATGAGGGGCGCCACGATCGAGGCGTCCGAGTTGATCATGAACTTCGGTGTGTCGACGTCGAGCTTGTGCCACGTTATCTTCTCGTTCGGGACGGCGCCCGAGTACGAGCCGTACGACGTCGTGCTGTCGGAGATCTGGGCGAAGTAGGCCCAGTACGGGGTCGGCGACTTCAGGTCCTGCAGGATCATCGGTACCGCGCAGATCGCGAAGTCTCCGGGTATCCCTCCGCCGATCTGGAAGAACCCAACCGGCGTCCCCGCCTCGGCTCGCTCGAGGTACCACCTCGCGAGGTGCTCGAGCTGTTCGGTGCCGCTCCTGACCGCGGAGTGGCTCTTGATCTTGCCCCGCATGACGTCGGCGCAGAAGACGTTCCCCAGCGTGGAGTCCTCCCATCCGGGCGAGTAGACCGGGATGCCGTTCTCCTTCGCGGCCATCACCCACGAGTTCTCAGGCGGAACGGTGTAGTGCTCGGCGAGGTCCTTCCTGTCGAGGAGGTCGAAGACGTACTCCCATGGGAACCTCGCATCGCCGGTCTCCGCGGCCTCCTTCCACATGTCGAGGAGCGCATACTCGGTGCGGCGCATGACGGACTCGGGAATGCACGTGTCGGTCACGCGGTTGAGTCCCGCGTCCCGGAGCTCGCGCTCGTCCTCGGGCCTGAGGTCGCGGTAGTGGGGCACCATCTCGTAGTCCGTGTGGGCGAACAGGTTGAAGACGTCCTCCTCGAGGTTCGCCGCCGTGCAGGCGATTGCGTGCACCTTGTCCTGACGGATCATCTCCGCGAGCGAGATCCCGATCTCGCCGGTCGACATCGCCCCTGCCATCGCCACGAACATCTGGCCGCCACGGTCGAGGAGTTCCCGCCACGCCTTCGCGGCGTCGAGGGTCTCGCGCGCGTTGAAGTGCCTGAAGTGCTTCTCCATGAACTCTGTGACGGTAGGCATCGGTAATTCCTTTCATCGGGCGCGTGCGTCGCGGCATGCGGCGGCTGGGCCCGCAATGATAGCGCGGACGGTTGAGGAATGCTACCCGTCCACCGAGGTCCGAGCGGCCCTGAGGCCACGCGGCGCCTCCGTTGCCACGAGCGCTCCGAGCGCAAGAAGGACGGCGCTCACGATCCCGAGAGCAATGTTCGCGCTCTCGCCCGCCGGCGGGAAGAAGAACCGCCACCCCTTCCAGGCGAGCGCCGCCATCGTCGTCGCAAGCATGAAGATCGCAGGATAGAGCGTGTATCTCGATGGCTTCCTCATGCCGATGAGATACGCAGTGAGGACGATGAGCGTGAGCGCGGCGACGAGCTGGTTGGCTGCCGCGAAGACCGGCCAGAGCACCGTCCACTTGCCCGACGAGCCGAGCAGGTAGGCGCCGACGATCCCCACCGCCGACGCGGCGAACCTGTTCCGGAAGAGCCTGACCTTCTCCCCGAAGAGCTCGGCCGTGATGAAGCGCGTGATGCGCACCGTCGTGTCGAGCGTCGTAAGGACGAACGTCTTGAGCATCGTGATCCCGACCAGCGTCCCGATCGCGACGCTCCAGAGCGGAGCCGTGATCGAACCGTAGCCCGTTCCGAACGCCTGGATTGGTCCGCCCGAGTCGAGCGCTCCGAAGAAGCTCAGGGGCTCGCCTGCCGGCGCCGCCCACCTGAGTCCCGCCGCCACGCACACGAGCGCGAGCGTCGCGACAGCACCCTCCGTAAGCATCGCCCCGAATCCGATCGCCTTCCCGTCCGACTCGTTCTCTAGCTGCTTCGACGTGGTGCCGCCTGCCACGAGCGAGTGGAACCCCGAGATCGCTCCGCATGCGATGAGGATGAAGAGCATCGGCCACATCGGACCCTGCGTCGCGGAGTGCCAGCCCGTCCAAAACGGCGCGTCGATCGCCGGCCTCGAGAGCGCCAGCCCCGCGAATCCGATGACCATGCCTAGGATGAGCACCCACGTCGAGATGTAATCGCGGGGCTGGAGGAGGACCCAGACCGGGAGTACCGAGGCGACGAACCCGTACGCGATCAGGATGGCGAACCACGCCCGGAACGCGGCGTCGGGTCCGAACGGGAGCGCAAGCGGGTACCGGTAGCCGAGCGCGATAGAGGCGGCGAGGACGACGAGGGAGACGATCGTCGCCGGAGCGACCGGCACGTTCGCCCTGTTCGTGAGCCACCCGAAGAGCATCGCGATCGGCATGATCGCGAGCGTCGGGATCACGATCGCGGGGGTGCTCACGAGCGTCCGCGCAGCGACGACGGCGAAGACCGCGATGATCAGTATCAGGGCGAGCCAGACGAAGAGCATGAAGAGGAGGCGCGCCCTCGGCCCGACGACATCGCGGGCGATGTCGGGGAGCGACTTCCCGCCGTGGCGAACGGAGACCATGAGGGAGAGATAGTCGTGGACCGCGCCCGCGAAGACCACACCGAGAGCGATCCAGAGGATCGCAGGCCCCCAGCCGAACGCGGCCACCGCGGCGACCGGCCCGATAATCGGCCCCGCTCCTGCGATCGAAGAGAAGTGATGTCCGAAGAGGACGAGCCTGCTGCCCGGGCAGTAGTCGACGTCGTCCCGGAGCTCACACGACGGTGTCATCCGGGAGTCGTCGGGGTGGACGATTCGTCGGTCGAGGAGACCCCCGTACCAGCGATAGGCCACCACGAGCCAGGCAACCACGATGAGGGAGAGGAGCAGGCTGTTCACGGTCGGAGCCCCCTGTAGCCGGGAATCCAGAGGGAATCGCATAGGGTCTCACGCATTATAAGCGATTACTGAGTATGGAGTTAGAAGAAAACGATGGCAACTAACTGTATCACTTGACATATACACCAATACACCTTATGATGGTCACTGGTGTCAGTTGAAATGAGGCCGGACGACAGGCCTCTGAAGGGGCAGGCGAGTGGAGGCGGACGTGAGAAGGAACCACTTGAGACGATTGAAGGCAGGAGCGCTCGTCGCGCTGGTGTTGATGGCGCCGACGGCGTCACGTGGGGCACCCGGAATCATGCGAGTCGAGGGTCTCTCGGCCGTGTCCGACCGGGCGTTCGGGATCAGCATCCAGGCGCACTCGCCGATAGGTGGTGGCTCGGCGGGGTCGGAGGAGGTGGGGTGCTGTCCCGGGACCAGCGGGACCCAGAGGAGTTCGATCGGAGAGCTGCTCGAGCGCGTGCCCGACTCCGACGATCTGATCGCGGGAGGCGCGCGGGTCGCGCGGGCGGTGGTCAAGGTGCTGAGAGCGATCGCGGAGACATGGCTGGACCGGAGCGACGGGACCCCGGGACCGCACGAGGAGACAGCGTGATGCTGATCGTCGTCGACCCACACAGCGGTGTTCCGGTCTACCGGCAGCTGATGGACCAGATCAAGCTCCACGTGGCGAGTGGTCTTCTGAAGCCGGGGGACGAACTCCCTTCGACGCGTGCTCTCTCGTCCGAGCTCGGCGTGAACCCGATGACCATCAGCAAGGCATACAGCTTCCTCGAGAGGGACGACATCGTCGAGCGGCGCCCGGGCCGCCCGCTCGTGGTGAAGACCGTGACCGGAGGCGTGATCCGCGACAGACGGGTCGAGGAGCTCCGGAAGAGCCTCGCGCCGACTGTGACGATGGTAAAGCAGCTCGGGCTCTCGGATGAGGAAGCGGTTCGAGCGTTCGCCGATCTGCTCGAGTCGACGCGGGAGCCCGGCGAAGGCTCCGGTGATGAGCCGCGGCCCGACGACCCTGACAACGGAACGACCGATGAGGAGGTCTCGAGAGCATGAACGTCTTGGATTTCACAGACATCCACCGAGCGTACGTGAAGGGGAAGGACGTCCTCGATGGCGTCAGCTTCTCGGTGGGCGAGGGCGAGGTGGTCGGGCTCCTGGGGAAGAACGGGGCGGGGAAGACGACGCTCATCCGGATCGCCATGGGGATGCTCGAAGCTCAGAAGGGGACGGTCAGCGTGTTCGGGACGGACCCGCGCGAGAAGCCGGTCGACATGAAGCGGCGCGTGGGGTACGTCTCCGAGGTCCAGATCATCCCGCCGTTCCTGAAGGTCCGTGAGGTCGTCGAGATTCACCGAGAGCTCTACCCGACCTGGGATGAGTCGATGGCGCGCGACCTGGCGGAGCGCTTCGAGATCCCGGGCGGGAAGCGGATGAAGCACCTGAGCAAGGGGCAGGCGAGGCAGGTCGCGCTTCTCTGCGCGGTCTCGCACCGTCCGGAGCTCCTGCTTCTCGACGAGCCGGCAGGCGGGCTCGACCCCGCGGCACGTCGGGAGTTCCTCGAGACCTCGATTCAACTCCTGAATGAAGAGGGTACGACGATCCTCTTCTCGTCGCACTACATGCAGGACGTCGAACGGATGGCAGGCAGAGTCGTGATGCTCCACGACGGCGGAGTCCTCATCGACGACGCGCTGGACCGACTGCGCGAGGCGCACACGCTGGCGCTCGTGCCCCTCGACGGGAAGGCGACGATCGACCGGATCCGCTCGCTCGAGCCGTGCCTCGGCGTGCGCGAACGCTCCGACGGGCTGCACGCCGTCTTCGCGATGAGCCCGGAGGAATCGTGCCGGCTCCTCGAGAACGACCTTGGGATCAGCGGCGCGAACTGCCGGAGCATCGCGCTCGAGGACATGTTCATCGAGCTCGTGGGAGGCCAGGCATGATCCTCTCGCTTCTCAGGCGGGACTACGCTCTGAGATTCCTCGGCCGGTGGGCGATCATCGGCCCCGTCACCGGGCTCACGTTCCTGAGCCTGCTCGTGAGCGCGCGTGCGGCTTCCGGAGTCGGGACGGAACTGACCGCCCTCGAGATCTTCCTCGTCGTGGTGGCGCTCTGGGCTCCGATCTCGATCGATCTCGGCATGACGGCGGTCGCGCCCCGCGCGGGTCGATTCGATCTCACGATCCCCGTCGCGGGAAGGGACCTCTGGGTCGCGCACACGGTCGCGGCGTGCATCTCCTCTGTCTCGGTCGCCGCGATCACGGCCACGGTCGCGGGTGGCCTGGCGTGGATCATCGTGACTAAACTCGGGGCCGGCCACTTCGCCTACGCGCTAGAGATCCCGGTCATCGCGGTGCGGAGCGTGGCAGCGGCCTCTCTCGTGGCCGTGCTCTTCCAGAGCCGGCTCCCGTCGCTCTCGCGGCTCCCGAGGGGGCGCCGTACGAGCGCCCTGACTGTCTTCGTCCTGTTCGTCTTCCTGGGTGTCACGTACGCCTTCAGTCTGATCCCGGCGTGGTGGAGCATCGCTCTGCCGATCGCCGCGCTGGTTGTCGCCCGTCGAACGTACGGGCTCATCCCTCCGGCCCTCGCTCTCCTTCCGCGCAAGGCGAGCGAGGAGCCCGGAGGCGGGGAGGCGCAGGACGTCGGACTCGCGAGCGTTCCGAGGCGTGGGTTCGGCTTCTCCTGGTTTCTCCTGTGGGTATTCTACCGGAGCACGACGAAGGTGCCGCTCGGCCCCGCCATCGTGGTCCCGATCCTGTTCGGGTTCGGCATGGTGCTCGCCGGGTTCAAGCGCGCGGTGTTCGGCGGCGACATCATCCGCTTCGCCTTCGTCATCCTGACGGCCTACATCCTCCTGGCGGGGAGCGGGCTGCCTCCCAGAAAGCTATTCACGTTCGATCCTCTCCCGATCTCGCGGAGGAGGATCTTCGCGGCGGTCACCCTCCCGCTCGTGATCGTCCTCTCGCTCGGGTACGCGGGTGGGCGCATCTGGGCGGAGACCCGTGGGGGCCAGAGGGAGCTCATCCGGCTCGCGGAGTACGACTGCTGCCACTACGTCCAGGTCCCCTACGAGATCTGCGAAGTCTCGTGGGACGGCCGGCCCGTCACGATCACGTCGCCGTGGGGTGAGAGCGTCACGCCGCGAGCCGACCATCTCCGGGAGGGTGGACAGGTCTACATCTACTCGCCGTTCGCCACGAACGACGACAGCTCGCTCGAGTTCGTGGCCCTTCAGATCAGCCGCGCGGTGGAGGCGCTCTACGGGAGACAGATCCACCCCGACGAGATTGCGGACCGCTATCTCACCGTGGGCCCCGACGGATTCGTCGTGCCGAAGGGCGACGGCCTCACGCTGGCCCGCGACTATCCGGAACTGACGCCCCTGTCGGGAGGGCCGATCTTCCCTGTGGTGATGATGGTGATCCTGGGGCTCTGGTACGCGTCGTTCGCTCTCTATCTGCGTACGCTCCGCGCGGCGGTCAGCGAGAGGATCCGCAAGGGCGCCTTCTGGGGGAGCATGATCGGGCTGCTCGTGCTTCACATGTGGCAGTTCTTCGCGCCCGTGGTGAACGAGGTCTCTCTGACGGAGTTCGGCGCGTTCTGGGGTATCGCCATACGGCACCTGGGCCTGGCGGTTCCCGGGGGCTCGGTGACGGTGTGGGTGCTCTGCTCCCTCATCGTCTTCGGGGTCTACAGGGTCGCCGAGCGTCAGTTCGTCCGAGCGGAGTCACTGCCCGGGGACGAGAGCCACATGGACATGATGCCGCTCATCAACTGGGCCGCGAGGCCGGACGGCGTTCGCCAGTAGCTCGAGCGAATAGACTTGCCTGACAGCTGTATCAACTAGTGCGGGAGCAACTGGAGAAAGAAGGCTGCCATGCACATCGGAAACGCCGGTATCGTTCTGCTCATCGTGCTCGCTGTTCCCATTCTCTTCCAGGTCGTGAAGCTCGCGATCGACCAGAAGAAGAGGCACGATGAGGTCGTCGAGCGCCTCGAGAGACTGGAACGGTCCGCCAGGTAGCCTCGCGCCCGGTCAGCGCCCGCGCACCGAGAAGGAGACGCACCATGCTCGCACGGCTGGATCCTCAGCGGAAGATCGGCGTCGGAGCCGCACTGGCGGCAAGTGCAGGCGCCGTGATGTCGGTCGCGCCGCACTTCGGATGGACGACGCTCGACAGACCCTGGAGCTTCCTTGCGGGGTTCGCGTTCGGCCTGCTCGCGGGGGTCGGAGCCATGACCGCTATCGTCGGGCTCGTCGAGTGCAGGAAGGAGAGAGTGTCATGACGCCACTCGTCGCCGTTCTCGTGACGACCGCGGTCATCGCCTTGGTGTCCGGAGTGGCCTCCATGGTCGCGATCGCCTGTGCAGTGGCACGGCGCGGGCTGCCGGTGAACTGGATCTTCATTAGGCTCCTCATCCCCAAGTACGTTACCCAGTACCGCGCTCTCACCATCGAGGAGAGCGGGCGAGCGGGCCCTCTCTTCTACTGGTTCCTGATCTCCATGAACCTCGCGCTCGTGTGCACGATCGCTGCGTTGGTACTGCGCGCTTCTTGAGATTGGGGGACGCGATGATCCACATGCACGAGCGAAACGACGTGGCCCCGATCTGCCCGCACTGCGAGACAGAGGTCCGCCAGGTCTGGTTCCAGAGGATTCCGGGGGTGGCGGGGAAGCGGTACATGTACTTCTGCTCGAACTGTCGGAAGGTCCTCGATGTCTCACATCGCAAGGGCTTCCTGATGGGATAACCGCATGGGAAGCTGTACCGCGGGCGCGCGGAGAGCGCGCCCCGCACCGTGAACACAACCGCGCGCGGCACAACGGAGGTAGCACCATGAGGTGGAGGACGATAGCTGGAGTGATGTTCCTTCTGCTCGCCGCATCGGTCCTCGTCGAGGCCGGCGACTGCGCGGGCACCGACGAGGGGCGCAGCGAGCCCATCCGGATAACGACCCCGATGAGCCCGCTCCCCGGGCGCGCGGCCTCGCCGTGGAGGAGCAGCCAGGAGGAAGACGCCCCCGACCGGCCGATGGCCGAGCGGAGACTGCCGGGCGTGCAGGAGGTCTACCTCGGCGAGAACCTGACAGCCGCGAGCCTCCGGCTCGAGAGCGACTACACGGTCGAGCGCGGGTTTGAGGTCGTGGGCGCAGTCTCGAACTCGGGCTCGGTCGATCTGTACGATATCGTCGTGAGGTTCTTCCTCGGCGGTCCCGACTTCGGCATCCAGATCGGCGAGGACATCGTCATCGAGCACCTCGCCGCCGGGGAGACACAGGTCTTCTCCGTGCAGTGGCCCGGCGCGGGAGGCAGTCACACGCTCCATCTTCTCGTCGACGCGGACGAGTCGATCATCGAGGTGAACGAGGCCGACAACACGGACACGCTCAGCGTGACGCTTCTGGACGACGTGCCGTGGGTCTCGCAGGTAGTGAACGGCTACTGCAACTACGCCGCGCTCGCTATGCTCTTCAACTACTACGGCGCGGAGAACACGGTGTACGAGGCGGTCGAGTTCGCGGGGTGCGCGCACTCGCCCGTCTACATAGACGACAAGTTCTACATGCACGGCGGGGTCCTGAGCTGCCAGACGTGGAGCGACTACGAGTTCGCCGGTGAGATCAGGAACCTCGAGACGGACGCCGGCACGAGCGCCTCCTGGATTCTCTACATGTTCGCCCTCCGTCAACGGATCGACGCGGGAATCCCCTTCGAGACCGGGGTCGACCCGTACTACCTCCCGCAGGTGGACTACGACATCCTGAGGGTGCTCGACGCCCACAGCGGCCACGCCGTGGTCGTGACCGGATACACGGACTCCTCGGTCGTCATCAACGACCCTGGCGTCGGGATCGAGTTTCCGATGCAGCCGCCGATCCCCGGTGGCGAGCTCCGGGGGGCCGACGTCGTCGTGAGCGTGGAGGAGTTTCGATCGGCTGTCGAGCTCACGCTCGGGACGCCTCGAGTGCTGATATCGTACGCGCCCGTGGGTCCCATGCAGCCGCACGACATGATGGTCCTCCAGGCGGCCCAGAAGAGCGCCAGGCGACTGGAAGGCGACCCGGAGGCCTACGACGACGCGACGCTCTACGGATGGCCGCCCGGCTGGACCCCCGCGCTCGGCGCGAACGCGTTCGCAACGGCTCAGTCCGACATGAACCAAGGCACGTTCGAGGCACGGTTCTGGGAGCTCGCCGCACAGATGGGCGGCGACCTCGATGCGACGCTCGACGCGCTTGCGATCCACTTCGTCGACGGGCTCTTCTGGCACCAGATATCCTGGGACGCGGCGCGCGCGTTCTACGAGACGGAGGGGACGCCCGAGGCGGACGCTATCGCGGCTCTCGCCGACGAGCTCACTCTCTGGGGCGAGCTTGCCTACATGGAGTACTACAACATGCTGGTGGCGATCTGGAACTCGGGCGGCAATCCGGCGGTGGCCGAGCCTCACCTCTCCGTCGTGGCGGGCTACCTTGCGGAGATCGTGCTGCTCGAGGAGCAGGTCATATACTGCCTCCAGTCGCTCGTCGAGTCGGGCGTTCCTGAAGGCGACGAGATCGCGCGACCTGCGATCATCGCGACGCCGAACCCTTTCAGCTCGTCGACCGAGATCCACTGGGTCGCGGAGCGCGGCGTCGACGGGAAGATCTGTATCTACGACGTGACCGGGAGACTCGTGCGCGAGCTCCCGGCAGGGAACGCGCGCGGGACGCTCACCGTGAAGTGGGATGGGGTGGACGGAAGAGGGAGAAGCGTCGCCGCGGGCGTGTACCTCGTGAGGGACTCGCACGGGCACACGACCAAGGTCGTCAGGCTCTAGGACACGTCTCCTCCGAACCTGCGGACCCTCACGCTCGGGGCCCGGAGACACCCGATCTCCGGGCCCATCTCTTTCCCGCCCCCAACACGCCCCCGCGTCCGCCGGTCGCCCGAATCCACTTGAGCGCGGTCGCCGCGTCTGGTAAGGGTTGGTCGCTTGAGAACACCACCGACGATCGGAGGACGGAATGCGAAGAGGAACGTTGTTGGTCCTTGCAGTTCTGCTGCTGTGCTCGTCGCCGGTGCTGGCCCAGAAGTTCGAGCTCACCCCGTTCTATGGATACCGCTGGGGAGGGACGCTCAAGACCGACGCGGGCGACTTCGTGGTCGAGGCTTCGGGGAACTACGGGGTCATGTTCGACATGGCGGTCAAGCCGGGCGCGTACGTCGAGTTCATGTTCAGCCGGCAGGACGGAGAGGTGACACTCAAACACAACGACGGCAGTCCGGACACGAACCCGTTCGACCTCGCGATCGAGTACTGGCACGTGGGCGGTCTCTACGAGTTCATCGCCGACGGCTCGTTCCGTCCGTTCGTCGTGATCGGTCTCGGTGCGACGCACCTCGTCCCGACCGACGATCGCGACGCCAACTGGCACTTCTCCGGGAACCTGGGAGTGGGCGGGAAGTACTTCTTCAGCGACAGGTTCGGACTCAGGGTCGAGGCGCGGATCGAGTCGACCAGCCTTCCGAGCGGCAACTACTTCTGCGATCCGGGGAACGCCTGCTACAACATCCATGACGAGGGAATGCATCAGGGGAGCGTCAACGCGGGGCTCATCATCCGGTTCTGACCGCGGCCCGCGGCGCGGCGTGACCACCGTCGCATCGCGCACACCGCCACAATACGAGTCGGCCCGGGTCTACCCGGGCCGACTCGCTCATCTGTCTCGGACTCCTTAGAAGTCTGCCTGAAACCTGAACGCGACGCCCCTCGCGCCGCCGGCCTTCTCGAGCTTGCTCAGGGAGTATTCGATGGTGACGCGGACGTGAGGTGCCATGTACCAGTTCCCCGCGAACGCGATCACGCTCAGGGCGCCATCGACGTTGTTCGCATCAGTGAGGTCGAGCGTCGAGTAGCGTCCGACGAGCTCGATCGCACCTGCTCCTTCGTACTTGAGGAAGTTGGTGCTCGGGACGACAGGATTGAACGCGCCGTTCCAGTTGTCGTAGGTACGATGCTCACCCGTGAAAAAGTGCCCGATCTGGATGTACCATCCCCAGAAGTACGGATTCACCTTGCTTCCGATGTCCGTGGTACCTGTGGGCGACGTCACCTTCGACCGCATAAACTCTGTCTGGAAGTGGCTGGAACCGAAGCTCCCAGCTATCTCTAAGCCGAGGAGCGAGTTACTCGTCGCCTTCACATACTCCTCGTCACCCGAGTCTGGATCGCCCGTGTCGACATACCACGGCGCGAGGTTGAGCTCGGGTTTGCTCTCGTACCTGACGGCGGCATCGACCGGCTCACGGAAGCTGTAGGCCGCCCCGAGGTGGAGATAACGATGGTCGTCCTCGTCGTGGAACGGGAGTCCAGTGACCCTCACGGTGAGGTTGCTCGTCCCCGCACCGATGCTGTCCCCGTACTGATCCGCCGCCTGGTAGAGACCAGCCGCCCAAGCCATCTTGTGGTCCAGGAGATCGTTGTGGAACAGGAAGCCGATGTTGCGCCCGGGTGCGAGCGCCGTCGGGCAAGCGAACTCCATGAAGGAGACGTACCGGCTGGTCGTCATCTCCTCGATGCTGAACGGTTCCCTCGTGTGGCCCACTCTGAAGCGGCCGACGTACGGGATGTCTATGAACTCGGCGAACGCGTTTCTGAGAATCGCCTCTCCGCTCTTTATGTCGAAGCTGACGTCCAGCAGGACACGGCCGCTCAGCGTCCCCTGCGCCCAGAGGCGCACTCTCCTGAACTCCGAGCCGTTCTCCAAAGGCCCCACGGCGTCGTTCAACCCGTCGTCGACCGACCGCCAGTTGAGCCAGTCGGCCATGAACACGTAGCCGAACCTAACACTGTTCTCGGCCCCGAATGCCTGCGCCGGCGGCGCGGCGATTGCGACCGCGATGACGATGAGTACGAACGAGCGGATCCTCATCTCTCTTCTCCCGCCTCGAATCCCTGCTTTGGGGCACGGACCATCTTGGCATTCTACCTGCTCCGCGGGACTCGGGGCAACACCGGGATACGAGCGCACGGAGCGGCTCCAGGCCGCAGACGACGTCGTTGACGGTTCTCCCGACCGGTGATATACTGCCCCGTCTGAGAATCGGGGGACACACACTCCGCGGCCTGCGGCCACTCGGTGACCTGCGGGCAGCACGAGAGATCGGATCACGGAGGGAAGAGGAATGGAGACTACGGGCAAACCGAAGCACCGGCTGCTGGCGTGGTGCCTGGCCGCGCTTCTTGTCACGGGAGCGCTCTTCGGGCTTACCTCGTGCAGTCTGGACTCGGGCTTCAACACGATCGAGGACTTCGATGTGGTCGTCACGCTGTACACGCCCGGTCTGGACTACAGCCAGTTCACCACGTACGCGATGCCGGACTCTATCGCGTACCTCGGGTACGACCCCGAGGAGGACGATCCGCCGGACAGGAACTACGACGACCTCATTCTCGAACTAGTCGAAGAGAATCTGGCGGCCCTGAACTACGTCAGGGTCACCGACCCGGAGGCGCCCGCTCCCGATCTGGCTGTGCTCGTCTCGATCACGGACCAGGACTGGGCCGCCTGGGTCGGGTACCCGTGGTGGGGATACTGGGGCTGGTACCCCGGTTATCCCGGATGGGGCTGGGGTCCCGGGTACGGATGGTACTATCCCCCGTGCTACTACTGCGGCGGCTCCGTCTACGAGTTCACGACCGGCACGGTCATCATGGACATGCTCGACTTCCTCCAGCCTCCCATCGAGGACGAGATCCCCGTCCTCTGGTCCGGGGCCCTGAACGGCATCATCGACGAGGGGAGCAACCAGCAGCAGCGGATCACCGACGGAATCAACCAGGCGTTCGACCAGTCTCCGTACCTGGGTACGGAGGCTCCGTAACCGGATGTGGCTGATCGACTGAATCGGGGAGGATGCACACAGTGAGAACCATTGTAGCAATAGCGCTCCTCGCGGTCCTCGCATCCGGAGCGTACGCCCAGTTCAACAGGGACTACACGGGCGTGATCACGTACGACATCTCGATCCCGACATCGGACACGAGGGAGTGGATCTCGGACTCGAGCTTCCGTGGGTTCGGTTTCCACGGGCGGCGGATGATCAGCGAGAACACCTCGTGGGGAATCTCGTGGGACTGGAGCACGTTCAACATGCCGACGGACGGCACGATCGAGTTCGACTCCGGCGCAGTGACCGGCCACCAGCACCGGATCATGTACTCGATGCCGATCCTCGTGAACTACCACTACTACTTCAAGGACGCCCACGTCTCGTCGGATGAGACAATCCCCTACGTTGGGATCGGCGCCGGGACCTACTGGATCAAGCAGACGCTCGAAATCGGCGTGATCGCCATCGAGGATAGCAACTGGCACTTCGGGGTCTCGCCCGATGTCGGAGTCAAGATCCCCGTCAGCTTCTACTCCGACCTCGTGGTGGGAGCGCGGTACAACTACGCGTTCGAGTCCGGGAACACACCGTCCCAGTCGTACTGGACGCTCTACCTGGGGCTCGGGTACTCGAGGTAGTCTTCGAAGCGACCTTCAAGGCCCGGAGAGCCTCGCCGAATCGCGCGACGGGGTCCTCCGGGCCAGTTCTTGAATCGAGCCAGGTTGAAGGAGCGTCGTGGCGACCACCGAACCGAAGGCGAGGCGAGCGGGTGAACTCCCGCAGGGCTTCTCCATCATGGCGAAGCCGACGGGTCCCGCGTGCAACCTCAACTGCGAGTACTGCTTCTATCTCGAGAAGGAAGCGCTCTTCCCGGAGGGGGAGAAGTACCGGATGCCTCGTGATGTGCTCGAGGCGTTCATCCGGAAGAACATCGAGCGCCAGGACTCTCCCGTCATCCCCTTCGCCTGGCAGGGTGGGGAGCCGACCCTCCTCGGCGTCGACTTCTTCCGCGAGGCAGTCAGGTTCGAGAAGAAGTACGCGGCCGGCAAGGACGTCCGGAACTCCCTCCAGACGAACGGCACGCTCCTCACCGATGAGTGGTGCGAGTTTCTGGCGAAGCACGAGTTCCTCGTCGGGCTCTCCCTCGACGGTCCCGAGGACGTCCACAACAACTACCGCGTCGACCGCGGCGGGGAGCCGACGTTCGACCGCGTGATGCGCGGCCTCCATCTCCTCCAGAAACATGGCGTCGAGTACAACATCCTCGCGTGCGTCGCCCGCGCCCATCAGAAGAGGGGCCTCGAGATCTACCGCTTCTTCAAGGAGGCGGGAGCGGAGTTCATCCAGTTCATCCCCATCGTGGAGCGCGTTCCCGGAACCGAGTCGCGCCGGCTTGGGCTCGAGCTCGGCCTGCCACCCGCGCTCGACGGGAACGAGGTCGATCCGGCCGTCACGCCCTGGACGGTCGACCGTGACGCGTACGGCGAGTTCCTCGTCGAGATCTTCGACGAGTGGGTTCGGCACGACGTCGGCACGATGTTCGTGATGCTCTTCGAGTGGACGCTCGCGAACTGGGCAGGTCTCGCTCCGGGAAGCTGCTTCTTCGAGAAGCAGTGCGGCCGCTCGACGATCATCGAGCACAACGGCGATGTCTACTCGTGCGACCACTTCATGTACCCGGAGTATCGCCTGGGCAACGTTCTCGGCGACGACCCGAAGGCGCTGATCGATTCCGAGCGGCAGGCGACGTTCGGCGCCGCGAAGGAGGCCGCGCTCCCCGACTACTGCAGGAGCTGCGACGTCCTCTTCGCCTGCAACGGAGAGTGCCCGAAGCACAGGTTCACGACGACGCCGACCGGAGAGCCCGGGCTGAACTACCTCTGCCCGAGCTACAAGAACTACTACCATCACGTCGCGAAGTACATGAACGTCATGCTCCAGCTTCTCAATCAGGGACTTCCAGTCTCGAACGTGATGAAGGCGACGGAAGGGCCGCTGGTGATCCCGTACGGAGAGTGACCGGCGCCTGGCCGTTCACGTCCACCGCGAAGGTGCGTAGCAGGACCGGCAGATGACCGATTTCAGGACGCCCGGCTCCCGCTCCTCGGCAGTCGGGCGACGCGGGAATCCCCACACTCGCTCGACCCGAGTCGCGCGGTTGGCTGTCTGTGCCGCTGTCGCCGCGGCGCTGCTCATCCCTGCGGAGCGCGCCCGTGCCGAGGATAGCGAGGCGGACGACTTCACCGAGAGGGTCGGGGCCCTCGTCACCGACCTCATGACGCGGGAGTCGTTCATCGTACCCCTCTTCATCTCGAACCCCACGATCGGCTCTGGCCTGGGGCTCGCTGCGGCGCTCTTCTACCAGCTCGATCCCGTCTCCCGTCCGTCGAGCACCTCTCTCGGCGCATACTACACATTCAATGACAGCTGGATCGTGGCGCTCCGTCAGATGACGTACTTCGGAGAGGGGAAGCATCGTCTCAACGCCCTCGCGGGGGGATACTCCCTGAACACCGACTACTTCGGTATCGGCTACGAGGCGGGCAGCGAGGGGGAGTCGATCGCGATCAACGAAAAGGGCTACGCGGTCGAGCCGAACTACCTCCGTCGCGTGACAGAGCACTTCTACGCCGGGATCGGGTACCGCTACATCTACATGGACACGTCTCAGGAGCGCGGCCCACTCACGATTCCCGACGAACAGGAGAAGGTCCGGAGCTCCGCACTCGGCGGCGAGCTCGTCTACGACAGCCGCGACAACGAGCTGAATCCCCGCACCGGAACACACCTGGAGGCGTCCGCCTACGTCAACAGAGCGGCGATCGGAAGCGATACCGACTACGAGATCTACAAGATTCAGTACAACACGTACATCGAGTTCAGCGGAGTGCGCGTGCTCGCGCTTCGCGCCATGACACGCGCCACGGCCGGCCAGGTTCCCTACTTCGATCTGAGTCGCTTCGGAGCCGGCAGCGATCTTCGCGGCTACGTGATGGGGCAGTACCGCGATCATGTGATGTATGCGGTGCAGGCTGAGGGCCGCTTCCCACTCGCGGGTCGTTTCGGCGCCGTCGTCTTCGCGGGCGTGGGGGGCATCGCGCCCGCTGTCGGTGAGTTCCGTGCCGACGAGCTCCTGCCTAGCGTCGGTACCGGACTCCGATTCACAATCTCGGAAGAGCGCCGGATCACTGTCGGGGTCGACTACGCGGTCGGTCGGGACACGGACGGCTGGTACGCGAGGATCGGCGAGGCGTTCTGAGTGTCCGCTTCCGGCTGAATCGCCCGCGCCTCTCTGCTAGAATGGTCACCCGCGATCTCCGAAGGACCCGGAACCCGTGAGCCGAACGGGAGGTTCCTTGCGACGACTCCTCTCAGTCTTCCTTCTCTCCGCTCTCGCAGCGGCGTGTCCCGCACGCGCGGACTGGATCAATCTCACGGGCTCCGAGAGCGCGCCGAACATCGCGGAGATCTACGTGCTCGACGACCACGTCAAGGTCGTCCTCGAGGTGTACGTCGGAGACCTGCTCGTCTTCGAGAGGTTGCTTCCGGCCGAACTCCTCCGTGACGCCGGAGTCACGCGGCGATCCGACGCCGAGCGGCTGCGCCTCTTCTCGACCGAGGACTTCCAGGTGGTCACGGAGACCGGGAAGAAGCTCCGGGCGGAGCTGGAGCTCATCGAGCCGAGGGTGAGGATCGACCGGAGGGGCCCGTTCAAGTTCATGAAGAACCCCCTCACGGGGGCGCCTCTCAGCCAGCCGCCTGACGACCCGCGTGTGCTCTACGTCGAGCTCCTCTACCACTTCGACGGCCGCCCTCCCGGCGAGCTCGTGTTCGTGCCGCCTCTCGACGCCGACGGCATGCCGAGGGTCACGATGGGCTTCATCGCCTATCACAAGAACGTCCCGATCACCGACTACCGCTATCTCGTGGCGGGGGAGAGGCTCCTCCTCGACTGGGACGATCCCTGGTACTCGACGTTCGAGAACCCGGCGCTCAAGCGCAAGCACAAGACCGGGCTCATGGGGTTCCTCTACATCGAGCCCTACGAAGTCAGGCACGAGATCCTCGTCCGCGTGAGGGAGATGGAGAACTGGATCGACCTTGGTCTCCGAGGCGACGGATACATCGAGGTCGACGAGCTCGCACCGGTCAAGCAGAAGATCGGCGAGTTCCTCACGACCAGGAACCCCGTCCTCATCGACGGCGAGTCCGTCGACCCGATCCTCGACCGCATGGAATACGTGACGGTCTCGCTCCAGGGCATCAAGTTCCTTCAGGGCCAGGAGCGCGTGGAGATTCCGGGCGCGATCGTGGGCGTCATCCTGACGTACCTCACAGACGGCATCCCGCAGAACGTGACCGTCGACTGGGACATGTTCACCGACCAGATCCAGCAGGTTCCGGTGAATGCGATCGATCCGGCGGGACCGTTCCCCGGTTTCGTGACGCCCGAGTACCCGGTCCACGAGTGGGTGAACTACCTCAAGACATACCGGATCCCCACGGTGACCGAGGTGAGCGTGGCCGACACCCTCGCCGTGGGCTCGATCCCGATTCTGTCGGTCCTGTGCCTCGTGGGACTGGTGTCCGTCGGGTGGCAGTTCGCGAAGGCACGGGCATCCGGAGGTCCCACCCGCGCGTTGATCGCCGCGGCCTGTGCGCTCGTCGTCGCAGGGGCGGCGCTGTATCCGGTCGCAAGGGTCCCGGTCGGGAGGCCGGGGAGCCTCGCGGCGAGGATCGCGCCGGAGGAGCGGGCCGTGATCCTCGAGAGCCTCCTTCGGAACGTCTACCGTGCGTTCGACTTCCGCGAGGAGGAGGACGTCTACGACAAGCTCTCGGCGAGCGTGAGCGGGGACCTCTTGGCGGACGTGTACCTTCAGAACCGGCAGTCGTTCGAGGTCCAGCGTGCGGGAGGGGCGAAGGCGAAGGTGAAGGACGTCGAGATCGTCAAGCTCGACGTCACCGATCACCCGGAACGGCGCGGCGCGCTCGCGTTCGAGTCTACGTGGACGGCGTTCGGGACCGTGGGGCACTGGGGGCACATCCACGGGAGGAAGAACCAGTACGACGCCGTCCTCGCCGTCGAGCCAGTGGGAGGTGCCTGGAAGATCACAGGACTCGACCTCATCGAGGAGTCGAGGATAGACCTCTACGCACAGCCCGCGCCTCCGGACTCCGCAGCGGGGCGTGTGACCGTGCCGGAGATCAGGGCCACGGGTTCGGGGGGAGCGCCATGATCTCCGTCCGGGGACTCGAGTTCAAATACGAAGGCGGTGAGTTCCACCTCACGATGCCCGAGTTCGGAGTCGAGAGAGGGGAGAAGGTCGCCGTCATCGGACCCTCGGGGTCGGGCAAGACGACTCTCCTGAACCTCCTTGCCGGCATCCTCTCGCCCGTGGCGGGGACGATCACGGTCGCCGGAACGGAGGTCAGCGCCCTCGGCGACACCGAGCGCCGGGACTTCCGCATAACGACGATCGGATTCGTGTTCCAAGACTTCGAGCTTCTCGACTACCTCACGGTGACGGACAACATCCTCCTCCCATACCGCATCACGAGCGCCCTCGCCCTCGACCGCGACGTCCGCGCGCGCGCCACGGCGCTCGCGGGGGAGATGGGGATCAGCGACCTCGTCCAGCGGCACCCGAGCGAGCTCTCCCAGGGCGAGAAGCAGCGCGCCGCCATCTGCCGCGCACTCCTCCCGCGTCCGAGGCTCATCCTCGCCGACGAGGCCACCGGCAACCTCGACCCGGTCAACAAGACGCACATCCTCGACCTGCTCTTTCGGAGCGTCGACCATCACGAGGCGACGCTCCTCGCGGTCACGCACGACCACGAACTCCTCGACAGGTTCGACCGCGTCGCTGACTTCAAGGACTTCCACGCGTGGGGGGACGCATGATCGACAACCTCTACCTCGCGTGGCAGTACGTGCGGTTCAACCGCGCGAAGTACTGGACGCTCGTCGCCTGTATCACCCTGGTCGCGTTCCTCCCGATCGCTCTCGAGCTGCTGCTCGACGAGAGCGAGAAGCAGCTCCTGTCGCGTGCCGTGACCACTCCACTCGTGATCGGAGCGAAGGGTAGCTCGCTCGACCTCGTGATGAACTCCCTGTACTTCGGGGACGAGGTGCCCGAGATCATCACCATGGGGGCGGCACAGGACGTGGCGGAGACGAGCCTCGCGCTTCCCATTCCCGTATACGTCAGGTTCCGCGCGCGGGGGCACCCGATCGTCGGCACGACCGTCGACTACTTCGACTTCCGCGGGCTCGACGTTGCGGACGGCCGGATGATCGCCGTTCTCGGGGACTGCGTCCTCGGGGCGACCGCCGCGCAGCGGCTCGGTGTCGGGGTCGGCGACGGTGTCGTGTCGTCTCCGGAGACGGTCTTCGATCTCGCGGGCGTCTACCCGCTCAGGATGAACATCGTCGGTGTTCTCGAGAGGACGCACACGTCGGACGACCTCGGCATCTTCGTCGACCTCAAGACCGCGTGGATCATGCAGGGCCTCGTTCACGGGCATCAGGACCTCACGACGGTCGAGGACCAGCAGCTCATCCTCACTGAGGAGGAGGGGAACGTCGTCGGAAGCCCGAAGGTCTTCGAGTTCACCGAGATCACCCAGGAGAACCTCGACTCGTTCCACTTCCACGGCGACGAAGCGGCCGCGCCGATCACGGCGGTCATCGCGGTTCCCGTCGACGAGAAGTCCGGCACGATCCTCCGCGGGCGCTATCTCACGCCGGAAGCAGTCCATCAAATCATCGTGCCGAAGGAAGTGATCGACGGTCTTCTCACCAACATCTTCCGGATCAAGAACGTCCTAGACGCCGTCATCCTCGTGGTTGGTCTCGCGACCGTGCTCGCGATGATCCTCGTCTTCGCGCTCTCGCTCAGGCTCAGGAGGCGCGAGATCGACACGATCTTCAGAATCGGATGCGGGCGTGCTACCATCACGCGGCTTCTGGCGGCGGAAATCGGCATCATCGTGGTGTCGAGCGCTGTCCTCATCGGTGCTCTCGCGGCCGCGGTCGCGCGTTACGACCACGCTTTGGTTCGCATGCTCTTCATTCGGTAGGAGCGTGGGGACGGCGTCGCGAGGGCGCGCGCATGGAAAGGGGGAGAACCATGTCGGCGGTGACACGTCTCTCGACTCTCCTCATCGCGGGCGCTGTCGTCGCCGGCCTGCTCGTCGCTCACGCGCCGCACGCTGCCGCCGATGACCCCTTGACCGTCTACACGGTCAGCTACCCGCTCGCATACTTCGCGGAACGAATCGGCGGCGACCACGTGAAGGTCACCTTCCCCGCGCCGCCCGACGTCGATCCGGCCTACTGGATGCCCGACGCGAACACGATCGCCGGCTACCAGGGCGCGGACGTGATCCTGCTGAACGGGGCAGGATACGCCGACTGGGTCGAGAAGACCGCGCTCTCGCAGTTCCGCCTGGTCGACACGGCCGCCGGGTTCGCCGACGTTCTCATCGAGCTGGACGACATCGTGACGCACAGCCACGGTCCGACCGGCGAGCACTCGCACGAGGGGACGCTCGCATTCACGACGTGGCTTGACTTCCGGCTGGCGGTGCTCCAGGCCGGGGCGGTCGAGGAAGCGCTGTCGAAGCGGCGCCCCGCCCTGGCGAAGGAGCTCGACGCGAACTTCGAGGAGCTGAAGGCCGACCTCCAAGCGATCGACGACGCGATCTCGGAAATCACCGCGTCGATCGAGGAACTCCCTCTCGTGATGTCCCACCCCGTCTATCAGTACTTCACGAGGCGCTACGGCCTCAACGCCGTGAGCGTGCACTGGGAGCCCGACGTGGTCCCCGACGCCCCGCAGTGGCTCGAGTTCGAGGAGCTCCTCCAGAGTCATCCGGCGGAGTGGATGATCTGGGAAGGCGAGCCGCTCGAGGCCTCGGTAGCGAAGCTCGCGGCGGCGGGCGTGGGCAGCACGGTCTTCGATCCGTGTGGCAACAGGCCGGAGGAAGGTGACTTCCTCGCTGTGATGAACGAGAACGTCGAGAACCTGCGCGCGGCCTACGAGGACTAGAAGGGAGACGCGGCTCCTCGCCGGCGTGGACACGTTGGAACTTCGGGCTCAGGATCGGCGAGAGGACTGAGGCAGCGGCAGCCCGTCAGTCAGGCAAGGGGGTCTCAGATGCTCGATCTCATCTCAAGGAACTGGTGGGCCTACCTCATCCGAGGGATCCTGGCGATCCTGTTTGGTCTGGTCATCTGGACGAGGCCTCTGGCGGGCACGGGGTTCCTCGTGTGGCTCTTCGGGATCTTCGTGTTCGTGGAGGGCATCTTCGCGGTGGTCGCCGCGTTTGGCGGGCGAAAGGGGAACCCGAACTGGTGGGCAGTGTTCATCCAGGGGCTCGTCGGAATCCTTATCGGGATCGTCATGTTCACGAACCCGCTCATGACGGCCGTCTTCTTCGTTCGCCTCCTCGGGCTGTGGGCGATCATCGTTGGCGTCTTCCGAATCGTCGGGGCTCTCCGCCTCCGGACGGAGGTCGCCGGCGAGTGGATGCACGTCGTCGGCGGGATCATCACCGTGCTTCTCGGGATCATCGTGATCGCCTGGCCAGCGGGTGGCGTGCTCGCGTTCGCGTGGCTGATCGGTCTCTTCGCGGTCCTGATCGGCGCCTTCCTCATCGGCGTCGCCATGAAGGCGAGAGCGGCAGGGAAGGCGGTGGCCGCCTAGAAACCACATGGCGCGCCACGCAGACCCGGGCGTCCAGGCTTCGCACGGGTCTCTGACACGGCCTCGACGCGGGTGCGTGCGAGGCTGATCAGACGGGCAGTCGGGGGCGTCCGCCACGGTCGCCCCCGAGCCCCATCGTGTGGCTTCGCGGAGCGGCTCCGCCCGCGTTGACACCCCGAACGGGCGCGCGTAGAATCCACCCAACCCCGCCGGAGGAACCGCATGGCCGGAGTACGTTCGAACGCAGCAGGACTCGCCTGCGCGCCTCGCGTCCTTGGCCTCGCGGTCCTCGTCGGCGCTCTGTGCCTGGCGTCGACCCCGGTCCTGGCCGGGGAGTCCGACAGCGAGGAGGTCGATACGGCAAAGGACATCCTGGAGGTCACGTCGAGCGGGCGCGACTTCGTCTTTATGCCGATCCCGATCGCGAACCCCACGGTCGGGGCGGGGCTCGGCCTCGCCGGGATGTTCCTCTACCAGCTCGCCCCCGACGCGTCCCCGTCGACCACAACGATCGCGGGGTTCTACACGAGCTCGAAGACTTGGGGGACGGGTGTCCTGCAGGAAACCTACTTCGCCGGGAACCGGCACAGACTCAGCGGCCTCCTGGGCTACTTCAGCCTCAACTATGACTTCTACGGCGTCGGGCAGGAGCCTGGAGAGGCGGACAGGTACCTCCCACTGAACCAGAGCGGGCTCTTCTTCGTCCCGGAGTATCACCTCCGAGTGAGCGAGCATGCCTACCTCGGCGTCCTCTACAGGCTCGCCAGGATCGAGAGCGAGATCAGGATCGACGAGACGGACCCTCCGGGCTGGTGGGACCGTCCGAACCCGACGTGGGAGACGCAGAGTTCAGGTCTCGGGTTCATCGTCGAGTACGACAGCCGCGACAACCACCTGAACCCGCAGGGCGGGCACTTCCTCGACACGTCGATCACGTTCAACGCGGAGTGGCTCGGGAGCGACAAGAGGTACCAGATCTACGAGGGCTCCTACAACTACTACTGGGGGAGGAAGTCCGGACACGTGGTTGCCTACCGGCTCCACACCAGAGTCGCGAAGGGCGACGTGCCGATCTTCGACCTCAGCTACTACGGCGAGAGGAGCGACCTCCGCGGCTACTCGGCCGGCACGTATCAGGACAACTTCCTTCTCTGCACCCAGCTCGAGTACCGGTGGAGATTCCACAGGAAGTGGGGTGTGGTGGCGTTCGCGGGGACCGGCGGCGTGGCGCCCTCGATCTCGGACATGGACTGGGGGAACGGCCTCCCGAGCGCGGGCCTCGGAATCCGGTACATGGCATCCGAGGATTACGCCACCAACGTCGGCATCGACTACGCGGTCGGCATCGACGGCGGAGTCTTCTACTTCCGAATCGGCGAGGCGTTCTGACCGTCGGATGCGAATACAGGAGAAACGCCCCGGGGACGTCCTGAGGGGCCCGGAACGGCCATTTCCGCCTTGACTCCTGCCCGCCGGCAAGCGACAATCACTCGCAGCATTTCGAGCCGGCGCGGTCCGGTATCCTCACGACTCCGGCCAGTGCGCGTTCGCGCGACCCAGATCAGGAGACCGAAATGAGAGGTCCGAGGCAGCTTCCCATCGTCGTAGCGCTCATTCTGCTTGTGATGTGCTCGGGTGTGGCCCGCGGCCAGGCCGACGATCTGATGAAGCAGCAGGCGGAGACCGGCTGGCAGTTCATGGTCACGCCGTACCTCTGGATGGTGAGTCTCAAGGGGGAGGCACAGGTCGGCTGGAGGGAGTACGACGGCAACGTCGTGCCTCTCAAGGTCCCGATCGACATCGGCTTCAGCGACATCTGGGACAACCTGAGCTTCGCCGGGGCGCTCCACTTCGAGGTCAAGAAGAACGACTGGGGCGGCATCTTCGATGTGATGTACGTGCAGACCAAGCAGGTGCAGCGTGACGTCGTGTACCCGAACGAGGGACCGGGCACGCTGGACGTGAAGCTCGGACTCACCGTCGTCGACATCCTCGGCACGTACCGCGTCCAGCAGACCGACGTCGGATCGATCGAACTCCTGCTCGGTGCGCGCTTCACCGACTGGAACCCAGAGCTCACGTTCGCCTACGGCGACACGACGGAGACGCCGGACGCGGGAGGATCATGGACCGACCCCCTCGTCGGAGTGCGTCTGCATACGGACATCACGAACAAGTGGTACGCGTCGGCCCGGATCGAGATCGGGGGGTTCGGCATGGGTTCCGACTTCACGTCGGGCTTCCACCTCATCACCGGGTACAGGCTGACGAAGATGATCGATCTCAATCTCGGCTATCGTACAGTCAGCATCGACTGGTCGAGCGAGGGCGCGGGGGTTGACGCGAGGACACTCGACCTCACGGAGAGCGGGTTCCTGCTGGGAGTCGGATTCAGGTTCTAGGGCCGGACGAGAGCGTTCGGCCGCGCGCATAGGCGATCGAAAAGACCACCCCAAGACCGTCGCGGTTCCCAGGCCGCGCGAAGAGAGGAGTCTCCACATGCGAGCGCTGAAGCGCGTCGCCATTCTCGGCCTCATCGTTGCGCTGGCGGTCGGCTGCTCGTCGATTCAGTCGAACTACGACTACGATCCGACGGCCGACTTCTCGAAGTTCAAGACCTACGCGTGGATGGAGCGAGCGACTGCCACCGACGGCAGCGGGCGTCAGGTGCAGCCGGGCGACATGACGGACAAGAGAATCAAGATGGCGGTCAACACGCAGCTGGCGGAGAAGGGGCTCACGGAAGATAACCAGGACCCCGATCTCCTGCTTGCCTATTACGCCGGTATCGAGGAGAAGGTCGACGTCACCGACTGGGGCTACCGCTCCTACGGCGGCTGGTACGGGTACGGAAGCGGGTACGGCGGCTACTACGGAAGGGACGTCGACGTCTACTACTACAACCAGGGCACCATCGTCCTCGACATGGTCGACGTCGCCGACGGAGAGCTCGTCTGGCGCGGGATCGTGAGCGACTACGTGACCGAATCCAACTCGCCCCAGCAGCGAGAGCAGAAGATCAACGAGGCGATCATGCTCATCATGGTGAACTACCCGCCGCCGTCGCAGCAGTAGCAACGGGATCACATGAACGCGCGCCCCTCGCGGGGCCGGAATCGGGAAACGGAGGACGAATATGAAATGGAGGGTATGCCTCGCGGTCGCGCTCGTGTTCCTCTGCTGTTCGACGCCCGCGCTGGCGCAGAGGCGCATGTCCGGCGGCTCAGGGACCGTCAGCGCGAACGAGACGAAGTTCGAGATCACGCCTCTCTATGGATGGATTTGGGGTGGCACGATTCGGACGTACGAAGGTGACTTCATTCTCGACGCGTCTGGCGGCTGGGGTGTTCTCGTCGACATCACGCTGAGACCCGGCGCTCAGCTCGAGCTGAAGTACATCCGACAGGACACAGACCTGTACTTGAAGTCAGGAGTCGAAAGAGAGACGCTCGCGGACATCGCCGTCAATTACTACCAAGTCGGCGGGCTCTACGAATTCCAGCACAAGGGGAACGCCGACTTCTTCGGGACGGTGACACTGGGGGCGACACAGCTGAGTCCGAAGAACGTCGCCGCCGGAGACGAGTGGCTGTTCTCGTCTACCCTCGGCGTGGGGACCAAGGTCTTCCTGAGCGAGCGGATCGGTCTCAGACTCCAGGCGGACTGGATGCTGAACTTCGTCACATCGTCGATGTGGTGCGGCTGGTACGGTTGTTCCCTTGGCGGCCAGGCCATCTCGCAGGGCATGCTGTCCGCAGGACTCATTTTCGCGTTCTAGCGGGACGGGCCGCAGGACGGCGATTCGAGAAGCCATCTGACGGGCGCCCGGTCATGACCGCGCGCCCGTTTCTTCTTCAACCACAGATGAGCATCGAAAGGACATCGGAGCGTGCGTCTCACACCGATCCTCCTCTCCTTGTTCCTCCTTCTCTCTGCTCCTCTGTCCTCGGTCGCGCAGAACGGGGATGACTCCGAGGCGAAGTACGCGGGGATGACCATCACCAAGATCACAATCTCGGGCAACGAGAAGACGAAGGAGCACTACATCTGGCGGGAGATCGAGCTCGAGGTCGGGGAGCCTCTCGATCCCAAGATCCTCTCGGAGGACATCGGGCGTCTGAAGAACGTGGGTGTCTTCAGCTCCGTAGTGGTCGTTGAGAAGGAACACGAGGGCGGTATCGCGCTCGAGTACATGGTGCGGGAGATGCCGGGCTTCATCCCCTTCGTCACCTTCGCCTACTCCGAGACCGACGGCTGGTCCATCGGCCCCGCGGTGTTCGCCGGGAACTTCCTGGGGCGCACCATCAAGCTGTCGGGGTCCGTGCTCTTCGGCGGGACGAACGTCTACTCCTTCGGGTTCAGACATCCATGGATCGCGGGCCAGCGCGTCTATCTTGACGCGTCCCTCAAGCACACGATTCGCGACAACACCTACTACGACTTCCAGGAGACCGTCGACGAGTTCACACCGTGGATCGGTGGCTACCTTGGGAAGAACGGACGGATCGAGGGGATGCTCGGGTACTTCAGCGTCGGGAGCGACAAGGACGGGCGCACGCTCTCCGCCGACAACCGCGACGAGATGATTCGATCGGCCCTCTCGACCTACTATGATTCGCGCGACGTCTACAGCGACCCTCACGTCGGCTGGCACTCCGGCATCGAGGTCATGGTGTCGAAGGGCATCATGGACACGCCGGCCGAGTACTGGACCGGCACCATCGATATCAGGCGGTATCAGCCGTTGCTCTGGGGGAATCCTCTCGCAGTCGGCCTGCTCACCACCCTCCAGTCCGGGACCGTCGGCGTGGACATCCCGGAGTACATGCAGTACAACCTGGGTGGCGCGAACAGCATCCGCGGCTACACAGCGGACGGTCTCGGCATGAAGCTCTTCGGCAAGAACCAGCTCATCCTGACCGTGGAGCAGCGCCTCGACATCATCCCCCTCAGAGAAGTCAAGGCCTTCGGCTGGGCCTTCAGCGCGGGACTTCAGGGGGCGCTCTTCCTCGACAGCGGGATCGCCTGGAGTACGCCCGAGGAGTTCACGTGGGAGCGTGAGAAGACCGGAGTCGGAGTCGGGCTGCGGGTCCTCTTCCCGTGGGTGGAGATGATCCGGCTGGACTTCGGCTTCAACCAGCAGTGGGAAAGCACGTTCAATCTTGGATTCGGTTCGAAGTTCGACGCGCAGAGGAACCGCATCCGCTGATCTCAAGCGACTGATGAATGTGAAGAGGCCGCTGCTGCCGCAGCGGCCTCTCTTGATGTCGCGGCCCCAAGGCGGCGCGCCCTCTCTTAGCCGACGTGCGCGAGAGCGCTCTCCAGATCCTCGATGAGGTCGTCCGGATGCTCGATCCCGGCCGAGATCCTGACGAGCCCGTCGCCCAGCCCGACCTTCTCCCGCTCCTCTCTCGGGATCGACGCATGCGTCATGAGTGCCGGGTGCTCGATGAGGGACTCGACCCCTCCGAGGCTCTCGGCGAGGGCGAAGACCTCCAGATTCTCGAGGAACGTCCGCGCCGCCTCGAGCCCGCCCGCGATCTCGAACGACAGCATCCCGCCGAACCCCGACATCTGGCTCTTCGCGAGTTCGTGCTGCGGGTGGCTCGGGAGCCCGGGGTAGTGGACGCAGTCGATCTTCGGATGCGGCTCGAGATACTCCGCGATCTTCTGCGCGTTCTCGGCGTGCGCGCGCATCCTGACGGCGAGCGTCTTCGTCCCGCGCAAGACCATGTAGCTGTCAAAGGGGGAGAGGACGGCACCCACGGCGTTCTGGTTGAACTTGATCGCCCGGAATAGCTCCTCGTCGTTGACCATGATGGCGCCGCCGATCGAGTCGCTGTGACCGTTCATGTACTTCGACGTGCTGTGTAGGACGACGTCCGCTCCGAGGTCGAGCGGGTTCTGGAAGTACGGGCTCATGAACGTGTTGTCGACGGCAGTGATGATGCCCCGCTCTCGCGCGATGTCCGAGGCCTCGCGCATGTCGCAGAGGCGCATGATCGGGTTCGTCGGCGACTCGAGGAACACGAGCTTGGTGTTCTCCTTGAGCCCGCAGCGGATGTTCTCGCAGTCCCTGGCGTCGACGTAGGTGAACTCGATGCCGGCGTTCGGAGCGAGCACGCGGTCGAAGAGCCGCCGCGTCCCTCCGTAGAGGTCGTCGAACGCGACGACGTGGTCGCCGGGCTTGAGGACGGAGAAGCAGAGGGTCGCCTCGGCGGCCATGCCCGAGGAGAACGCCAGCCCGTACTTCGCGTTCTCGAGCGCGGCGAAGCGGGCCTCGAGCGCGTCGCGCGTCGGGTTCCCCGACCGCGAGTACTCGTACCCGGCCGTAGGCTCGTCGACTTTGCTGCGCGCGAACGTCGAGGAGAGGTGTATCGGCACGACGACGTCCCCGGAGCCTCCGTCACGGAAGTCCGGGTCCTCGCCGACGTGTACTGTCTTCGTCTCGAATCTCATGTCGCCCCTCTATAGAAAGCCCTTCTCCTTCATCCAGTCGTCGTTGTAGATCCTGCTCAGGTAGTTGTATCCCGAATCGGGAAGTATGACCACGACGGTCTTCCCGGCGGGAAGGTCGCGTGCGACCTCGAGCGCCGCGTGGACCGCCGAGCCGCTCGACCCGCCCGCGAAGATTCCCTCCTCGCGCGCGAGCCTCCTCGCCATCAGGAACGACTCCCGGTCGCCGACCTGGAGCATGTCGTCGACGTGCTCGAACTGCATCGTCTCACAGAGCATGTCCTCGCCGATGCCCTCCACCATGTATACGTGCGGCTCCACGAGCTCACCGCGCTTGAACCAGTCGTAGTAGACGGAACCCTCCGGGTCGACGCCGATCACGCGGACGTCCGGATTCTTCTCCTTCAGGAACTTCCCGGCCCCCGAGACCGTTCCGCCCGTTCCCGCGCCCGCGACGAGGACGTCGATGCGTCCTTCGGTCTGCTCCCAGATCTCTGGACCCGTGGTGGAGTAGTGCGCGTCGACGTTGGCGAGGTTGTGGTACTGGTTCGGCATGAACGAGTCCGGGGTCTCGGCCGCGAGTCGTTTCGCCGTCTCGTAGTAGCTCTCGGGCGAGGCCGCAGGAACGGCCGTCGGGCAGATCGTCACGTCGGCGCCGAGGGCCCTCAAGAGGTTCACCTTCTCGTCGCTCATCTTGTCCGGGATTGTGACGCGGAGCGAGTAGCCCTTGACCGCCGCGTAGAGCGCGAGCGCAATCCCCGTGTTCCCAGACGTGTTCTCGACGATCGTCCCGCCGGGCTTGAGCTTCCCCGTCCTCTCCGCCTCCTCCACCATGTAGATCGCCATCCGGTCCTTCACGCTCCCGCCGGGATTGAAGAACTCGAGCTTCACGAGGACCGTCGCGGCGATGCCCTCCGTCACTCTGTTCAACTCCACGAGCGGCGTACCGCCGACTGCCTGGAGCACGTCGTGGTGGTGCGCCATGGTTCTCCTCCTGTTGCGGTCGGTATCGAGTCCTCTGTTCTGATGCCGGCCCGCCGGGTACGGTCCGGGCGGACGCGCCGTAAGGCCTACTCGCGACGGAGAGTACCACCGGATGGGCGCATCTGGAAGCCCCGTGAGGCTTCGTTCTTGACCACCGAGCGGAGCCGCGGTAGCATCTTCGAGCGCACGCGACGCCGTTCCCACCGGATCGACACACACACGAGGCAGCATTCATGGCCGGTACAGCAGAAGGCGCCGGGAAGCTCCGGCGATGGCTCCGGAGCCCGCTCCTTCACTTCTTCGTGCTCGGGCTGGTCGTCTTCGGCCTCCACGCTCTCCTTAACCTGGAGGCGGAGACGTCCCGCAGGGACCCGCATCTCGTCGAGATCACCTCTGCCGACATCGAGTTCCTCCGCACGAACTGGAACCGCCTCATGGGCCGCGAGCCGACAGCCGACGAGCTCGAGCGTCTGCTCGGGGACTTCATCCGCGAGGAGGTGCTCTACCGCGAGGCGCTAGGGATGGGGCTCGACCAGCACGACACGGTGATTCGGCGCCGGCTCGCGCAGAAGATGGACTTCCTCTTCAAGGACCTCGCGGAGATGAACGAACCCTCCGACGAGGAGGTCGTGACCTACTTCGATGCGAACGCCGAGCGCTACCGCGCTCCGGCGACGGTGAGCTTCACGCACGTGTACTTCAGTCCCGATCTCCGGGGCGACCGGGCCTTTGCTGATGCGGAGGCCGCGCTGGCCGACGTCCGCGCGCGCGGCGTCGATCCGTCCGTCGATCAGGACGAGACCGCCTCGCTCGGCGACCGGTTCATGTTGCAGAGCTACTACCCGCGCCAGACGTACGAGAGCGCCGCGTGGGAGTTCGGTCGGGGTTTCGCCGCCGCGCTTCCGGACCTTGAGACGGGGGAGTGGCACGGCCCAGTCGGGTCGGGGTTCGGTCTTCATCTCGTGTACCTTCACGAGAGGGTGGAACCCAGGCTCCCGGGACTCGACGAGGTTCGCCAGCGCGTCGTGACTGACCTCCTCGCCGACAGGCGTCAGATGGTGAACAGGGCGGCCTACGCCGAGATCAGCTCGCGCTACACGATCCTCGTCGAGGACATGCCCTACCGCGTTGCCGGCGAGAGCGGAGAGGAGACGCGATGACGAGGAACGCGGCACTCCTGCTTCTCGCCGCGCTGCTCCTGGCCGCGCCCGCGGTTCGCGCGCACAACGTCCATCCGGCGTTCCTCGAGCTCATCGAACGGGACGGCGGACAGGTCGACGTCACGTGGAAAGTCCCGCTCTACCAGGGCAACCCCCTCCCGCTCGCTCCACTCCTCCCACCCGGCATGAGGGCCACGTCCGACCCGAGCCGCGCCGTCATCGGGAACGCCGTCGTCGAGCGGTGGACCGCCGTCGCCGGCGAGGACGGGCTGGCCGGACACGAAATCGGCGTGGACGGGCTCTCGACCCTTCTCACCGACGCTCTCGTGCGGGTCGAGCTGGCGGACGGGCAGGTGCATCGGGTCGTCCTTCGGGCGAACGAGCCATCGACCGTCATCCCCGCCGCCGGGAGCGGCGCCAGCGGGGGAGGCGGGATCCGCGCGAGTCTCGCGGGCATCGACCGCCTCCGGCTCCCAGTCCTCCTCGTCGGGGCCCTCGCGCTGGGGCTTCTCTCGTCGACGCGGAAGCGCGGCGCCATGCTCTGCGCGCTTGCCTTGATAGCGGGGTCGGTCGTCGGGTACACTGTTCCGCGCGCCGCCGCCGCGGAGTGGTTCCCTTCGGGGGGGCTTCCCTCGGAGGAAGAGGTGTCGCCGATCCTGCACGGTCTTCTCCTGAACACGTACCGCGCGTTCTCCTACGAGAACGAGGAGGCCGCCTACGACCGGCTGGCGCTCGGCGTCGTCGGAGATCTCCTGAGCGATGTCTACCTCGAGAACCGCGACGCGATGCAGATGGAAGAGGCAGAGGGCGCGACCACGATGATCGACAGGCTCGACGTGAAATCGATCGAGTCGATGACACCGCGCGACGGTGGCGGCATCCAACTGATAGCCGACTGGGACGTCTACGGCTCCGTCCGTCACTGGGGCCACGTCCACTACCGCCTGAACACGTACAGGGCGGAGCTGATCCTGGTACCTTCAGGGAACTACTGGAAGCTGGCCGGTGTGCAGCTGCTCGACGAACAGCGCGTCATGTGACGGGTCCCGATCGAGCGCGCCCGGCCGAGGCAAGGGGGAGAGACATGAGCACGAAGCGAATCCGCGCCGGCGTCGCGATCGCCGTCGCGTGCGCGTTGCTGGTGAGCGTCGGGGTCGGTGGCGCGATGGCCCAGGAGCCGAACCCGCTCAAGAACGCGTACTTCGGCGACCTTCACGTGCATACGAGCTGGTCGCCCGACGCGTTCACGGCAGGCGTTCGGGTCACGCCCGACGACGCTTACATCTACGCGAAGGGCGGAGAGATCGACCACACGAGCGGCGTGAAGGTGAAGCTCCTTTCGGGGCCGCTCGACTTCTACGCCGTCACAGATCACTCAGAGTACATGGGCGTCCTGCCGGGTATGCTCGACCCGAACAACCCGCTCTCGGAGCATCCGCTGGCGGTGGACATCCTGGGCGACGATCCGACCGCACAGCAGCAGGCGCTCTTCCAGGTCGTGGCGAGCATCACCGGTGAGATTCCGCCGATTGAGGAATTCGCCGACGAGGACGTCTCCAGAACCATGTGGCAGGAGATCCAGGACATCGCCGACGAGCACTACGAGCCCGGCGACTTCACGACGTTCATCGCCTACGAGTGGACCTCGAACGGGCCCGACGGCTGGCAGAATCTCCACCGGAACATCATCTTCCGCGACAGGGACGTCCCGGACCTGCCGTACTCGTCGATGGCGTCCGAGAAGCCGGAGGATCTCTGGAACTGGATGGACGCGCAGCGCACCGAAGGCGCGACGCTTCTCGCGATCCCTCACAACTCGAACCTCTCCGACGGTCTCATGTTCCCGCTCGTCGACTCGTACGGGAAGCCGATCGACCGCGCGTACGCCGAGCAGCGCATGAGGAACGAGCCGATCGTCGAGATGACGCAGATCAAGGGCACCTCCGAGACGCATCCTCTGCTCTCCGACACCGACGAGTTCGCCGGGTTCGAGATCTCCGACTTCCTGCTCAAGATGTCCGACATCGGAGCGACGGGGCCGGCGAAGGGAAGCTACGTGCGGGACGCGTACAAGTCAGGACTCGTCTTCGAGGAAGCGACCGGCGCTAACCCGTACAAGTTCGGCATGATGGGCTCCTCCGACACGCACAACGCAGGTGCGCCCGTCGAGGAGTTCAACTACTTCGGGAAGATCGGCCGGGAGGACGGCACCCCCGAGGCGCGCATCCTCGAGGACGACGCGCTCGCGCCATTGAGAAGGAGCTGGGGCGCGTCCGGCCTGGCAGCCGTCTGGGCAGAGGAGAACACGCGCGAGGCGATCTACGACGCGCTCGCTCGGAAGGAGTGCTTCGCGACCTCCGGACCGCGGATGCAGGTCAGGCTCTTCGGCGGCTGGGACTATACGTTCAAGGACGTGAACCACCCCGACTTCCTGTCGATCGGCTACGACAAGGGCGTCACGATGGGCGGCGACCTGCCCCTGACCGATGCGCTTGAGCGGGGTCCCGCCTTCCTCCTGTGGGCCGTGAAGGACCCGAACGGGGCGAACCTCGACCGGATCCAGATCGTCAAGGGCTGGACATACCGGGGTCAGACGTTCGAGATGGTCCACGACGCCGCGGTCTCCGACGGCCGCGTCGTGAACCTGAACACCGGCCTCATGCCCGAGGTTGGAAGCACGGTGAACCTGGCCGGCGCCTCCTACGACAACTCGATCGGCGACGCCGAGCTCAGGGGAATCTGGCGAGACGAGGGCTTCGACCCGACCGTCCGCTCGTTCTACTACGCGCGCGTACTGCAGATCCCGACGCCGAGGTACACGACCTACGACGCCATGCGGCTCGGTGTAGCCCCGCCCGAACCCTCGACGATTCAGGAGCGAGCGTGGTCGTCTCCGATCTGGTACACGCCGAGCGCCGAGGACGAGGCGAGCGGGAAGGAAGGGGCGGTCACCGTCGCGAGCGTCGAGGCGGAGGGCGGGAGAGCTCTGACGACCGAGGAGCTCAAGGACCTCCTCGTCGGGAAGCTCGTCACCATCAGGAACAACGTGACGGGTCAGGTCACGGGCTCCCTCTTCACGCTGGACGGGATCCGCTGGAGGGGAGAGGACGCGGGGTTCGCCGCCATGCACGGCGGTTCGGACATTTCGGGCAACCCCTACGAGATCAAGGAGGGGAGGCTCTTCACCACGTTCGACGATGGGAGCGAGTTCTCTGCGAAGGTCTACAAGCTCGGGTCCAGGTTCCTGGGCGCGAAGAGCGACGAAGCCGGGTATGTGAACTACGAGATCACAGGCATGCGCTAGAGCTGGCTCCACCGAAGCTCACACACGTTAGGAGGCTCCCGCGACACCGCGGGAGTCTTCTTCTTGACCCCCGCTGCCCGCCTCTGGCGGGGCATCCTCCCGCCGACGGGACGTTCAACCGAACCCTCCCGCGACCTGTCCAAGAGGGGTGAAGACGAGCGCGGCTGGACATGCCCCCCATATTCAGGCGCTCTTGGGCCCCGCCTCCGGCAGGGTGCGGGTCCCGTATGTTCATGGGCCATCTAGCGCGGGAGGAGCCCTGTGAGAACGATGCTCATCCTCGCGGTGGCAGTCGTTCTGGCGATCGCCCTGCCTGTCACGGCGAGCGAGATCCACGACGCGGCCGCCGAAGGAGATGATGCGCGAGTGAAGGAACTCCTGAAGGAGAATCCGGAGCTCGCGCTCGAGAAGGACGTAAGGAACGAGACGGTCCTCCACATCGCGGCCCGTGAGGGCCATCTCGAAGTGGTCAAGGCCGCGCTCAAGGCGGGAGCCCCCATCGACATCGGCGACAACGAGGGGAGCACGCCGCTCGATGTCGCGGCGATCTTCGGACACATGGAGCTCGCCGAGTACCTCGTCAAGAAGGGCGCCGCCATCGACCACGCCGACGTCAACGGCCTCACGCCCCTGCATTTCGCCGCCTACAACGAGCAGCCCGAGATCACCGCGTTCCTGATCGAACGCGGCGCCGACGTCAGCGCCTTGACGGCTGGCAGCAGCACCCCGCTCCACGGCGCCGCCTACAACGGCGACGTCGCTACCATGACGGTCCTCCTCGAGAACGGCGCCGATCCGAACGCAAGAAACAGCGCCGGCTACACGCCGATCCTGAGCGGAGCCGCTGTGAACGGCGGACTCGACGCGATCGAGCTTCTCGTCGCTCACGGAGCGGACATCTACGACCGCGTACACGAGGGCTCGAGCGCGCTCATGTTCGCGGCCGCCGCCGGAAAGCCCGATCTCGTCCGCTACTTCCTCGAGGCGGGCGTGCCTCCGGACGCGCGGAACAACCACGAGTGGATGGCGATCCATACCGCCGCCGAGGGCGGCAACGTCGAGATCATCGACATCCTCGTCGAGAACGGGGCCGACGTGAACGCAGGCTGCGGGTTCGGAAGGACTGCCGTCACCTGGGCAGTGCTCCGCAGTCACCAGGAAGCGACGGCGCGGCTTCTCGAGCTCGGCGCCGATCCCGACCCTGTGGACGACTGGGGCGGCACGCCGCTCGCGCGCGCGTTCCTGAACGGTGACATCGAGATCGCGCGACTCCTGATCAGCGCCGGCGCCGATGTCAACAGGCCGGCGGGTGACTGGGAGCGCTCGATCCTGCACACCGCCGCCGTCAGCGGCCGGACCGACCTCATCGCGCTGGCCGTCGAGTTCTCCGCCGACGTGAACGCTGTCGATGCCTACGGAATGACTCCGATCGAGTACGCGGCACGCTACGGGCACAAGGACGCGGCGGACGCGCTCATCGCGGCGGGCGCTCGGGCCGAAGGCCTTGAGGAGAACTACGGTCGCCCCGAGCTCCTCGACCAGCGTGTCGCGGACGGCGAGGCGGTGATGTGGTATCTTGGTCACTGCGGGTTCGCCGTCAAGACGAGAGACCACTTCATGGTCTTCGACTACTGGAAGGACGACGACGCACCAGCGTCCGCCTCGCTCTCGAACGGCCACATCGTGGCGTCTGAACTCGACGGCCAGAACGTTGTCGTCTTCGTCACCCACGGCCACGGCGACCACTTCGATCCTCGGATCTTCGATTGGGCCGACTCCGTCGGGAAGATCGAGTACGTCTACGGGTTCCGTCCCGAGCTCACGGAGCCGTACCGCACGGACGGATACGAGGGTCCGGAGTATCAGTTCATTGGTCCCCGTGAGCAGGCCACGTTCGGCGACGTCGAGGTAAGGACGATCGAGGCGAACGACGGCGGCGTCGGGTTCCTGGTCTCGGTCGACGGCATCGTCCTCTATCACGCCGGCGACCACGCCGGGTGGGCCGAGGGCGAGCGCGACGGGTATTTCGCCGAGATCGACTACCTCGACCCGTTCGTGGACGAGCTCGACCTGGCGTTCGTGAACGTCACGGGCTGTCACGCGCACGACCCCGATCGGCTCCGCGAGGGCAACCTCTACACGATGGAGAAGCTCAAGCCAGCGGTGGTCGTCCCGACGCACGCGTTCAATCGGGAGTACGCCTACGCCGACGCGGCGGTGGAGTTCGCGGAGGCCGGCTGCACCACGCCGTGCTGTCTCCCGGTGAACTGCGGCGACAGCTTCGTCTACTCGAGCGGCAGGGTCGCGATCCTCGCCCCCGCCATCCCGGCAGGAAGCGCGATGGCGAACGCGACGGTTCCTACCTGCGCGCCCTGACGGGTGCCACGGTCCACGCTTGAGGCAATCTCGGGGTCCGGGCACATCGTCCGGACCCCGACTCATCTGGCACACAGACGACACTTGCGCTCGTCCGTCGTCTGTGGTATTCGGGAGTGTGTGATCTCGCCGGTTCGGACAGAAGCTGCTTCAGGCCCTTTGAAAGGGAGGAGCTCATGAAGAGAGCGATCGTGCTCTTGTGCATTGCCCTCCTGGTGTCGTCGCCGGTGATGGCGATCGCCAGGCAGAGCCTCAGGGAGGCGGTTCCGGACCTCCCGGACGACCAGGAACCGCTCGTCGTCGCGGATGTGCTCATCGCGATCGACATCGACGCGAACCCAGGATTCGCCGATCTCACCTCGCGCTACGCGGACGCGTTCACTGCCGCGGGCGCGGCGTCCGTCGCGACCTGCGCCGTCGAGGCGACCGGCGGAACGATCAACTTCCCGCCGGACGTGACGTACGCGAACTATCCGGTGGTCGTCGTTCTCACGAGCGAGAACTGGTGGGAGATCCCGAGCAACATCGACCCTGCCGACGAGGTCGTCCTCATGAACTACCTCGACAGCGGCGGCAACCTCCTCCTGGTCGGTCAGGATTACATGTACGGCTCGCACGGGGACATGGACGGCGCCTCCAACCCCTGCTACGGGTTCCCGCTCAACTACCTCGGTCTTGATCTCGTCTTCCAGGACTTCGACGGGCCGACGCCGCCGATGCGGAAGGGCGAGCCCCACGACGGAGAGCGGTCCGAGGTGGCAACGCTCTACGGCCGCGCCAATTGGATCCTCGTGGGCCTGGTGGTCATCATCGTCGCCAACACGGTCTTCATCAATAACCCGTTCTACACGGACCGCGGGGTGCCCGTGAGCAGGGGGGCCGGGATGGGTCTCGACTACGAGGGGGAATTCGCCTCGGCTGAGGGAGTTCTGACCTACTACGAGACGGACACGTTCCAGGCTGTCTGGTCTGGCGTCGAGATCTCCGCGGCCGGCGACGAGGACTTCAACGAGATCATCGCGCGACTCTACGAGTGGTTCGACGGCGAGACGCCCGTCCAGCGCCTCCACTGGGGAGCGATCAAGGCGCTGTATCGCTGAGCGAGTTCTGAAGTCGCGGCACTCGAGAGAGCGGGGAGCACTGCTCCCCGCTTCTCTTTGCGCTCCCAGCACAGATCAGGAGCGACCGCGCCCGAGTCGGTGGTTGACTCGGTTGGGGCCGGCGTGTATCGTCTCGGCCAGTTCCCCCGGGGCTCCAACGCCTGACGAATAACGCCGCCGCACAGGTGTATCATCTACGGGAGGTGATACCATGCTCGAGAACTACTGGTGGATCTGGTTCGCGCTCGCCGCGATCTTCATCATTGTAGAGATCTTCACGGCGGGCTTCTTCATTCTGTGGTTCGGTGTGGGCGCAGCAGTCGCAGGAGTTCTCGCGCTACTCGGGCTCGACCCGGTCTGGCAGTGGGGAGCGTTCGTGGTCGTCTCGGCGGCGCTCTTCGCGGGGTCGAGGCGGTTCGCGGAACGGTTCTCGAAGAAGCAGCCCCCCGGAATCGGCGCCGACCGGCTCATAGGCAAGCGGGGCGTCGTGCTCGAGGCGATCGACGACGTCGGGAACACCGGACGCGTCAGGATCGACAAGGAAGAGTGGCGAGCCGATGCCCATGAAGCCGAGGCGGTGCCTGAGGGTGCGCGTGTCGAAGTGGTCAGGCTCGAGGGCACGCACGTCGTCGTGAGACAGCTCAAGGAGGAGCAATCATGATAGGGCTCTACGCTGCAGTCGTCGTCCTCGTGCTCATCATCGCGGCCAGAGGCCTCAAGATCGTGAGGCCCTGGCAGAAGGCCCTCATCGAGCGGCTGGGACGGTACCAGCGGACCGCGGACAGCGGCCTCTCGATCATCATCCCGTTCATGGAGAAGATGATCAAGGTCGACATGCGGGAGCAGGTCGTTGACGTTCCGCCGCAGGGCGTGATCACGAAGGACAACGTGGTCGTCGAGGTCGACGCGGTCGTGTACTACGAGGTGACCGATCCCGTGAAGGTCACCTACAACGTGGCGAGTTTCTACCTCGCAGCCACGAAGCTCGCTCAGACAAACCTCAGGAATCTGATTGGCGACCTGGCGCTCGACGAGTCGCTCACCTCGCGCGAGATGATCAACACGAAGCTCAGAGACGTGCTTGACGACGCGACCGACAAGTGGGGAACGAAGGTGACCCGCGTCGAGCTTCAGAGGATCGAACCGCCGCAGGAAGTGATTGACGCGATGCACCGTCAGATGAAGGCGGAGCGCGACCGTCGCGCGATGATCCTCGAGGCCGAAGGCCACAAGCAGTCGGCGATCCTGAAGGCCGAGGGCGAGGCCGAGGCGATCAAGAAGGTCGCGGACGCCGACAAGTACCAGAAGCTCACGGTCGCGAAGGGCGAGGGCGAAGCGATCCAGACGGTCTACAACGCGATCCACGACGGGCGTCCTACGAACGACCTCATCGCGATCAAGTACCTCGAGGCTCTCCAGGCGATCGCCGACGGGAAGGCGACGAAGATCTTCCTGCCGCTCGAGACCTCGGGCGTGCTCGGGAGCATCGGTGGTATCGCCGAGCTTCTGAAGGAGAAGGTGGCGCCCCAGCGGTCCGAGCCGCCGACGCGTGGGCAGGGAACTCCGCAGCCGTAGTCGGCGGGCGCGAACATACGCAGCACACAAGAGAACGCCCACCGATCCTCTCGGGTCGGTGGGCGTCTTCGAGTGGTGCCAATTGTGCATGTGGAGCGCTACCGGCAGAGCGCCGCTATCGATAGATCCCCTTGATCGTACCCCAGCTCTCTGTTTCGACCGGCGTGACTCCAGCGATCTCCTCGTTCTCCGTGAGCCAGCAGGTCCAGGGGCCGCGCTCGCCCTCGCGGATGGCGAACTCCACCCAGGCGAGCCGCGGCGCGAAGAGGTCGTTCGCGGACACGATCTGAAGAGGGTCCATGCTCATTATGTAGTTCGCGTCGTCGTGGAAGTCGAGGAGGACATTCACGGGGGGGCCGGGCTCAAGGACCCAAGTGTTCGGTCCCGTGGGCGTCCCGAAGAGGTCGAACGACGGGAAGCTGAGCATGAAATCGACGACGTGGCCTGTGAGTGGCGGCGGCACGTTGTCCCACTGGATCATGATCTGCCCGGTGGCTCCCGCCGGGGACGCGCTGTCGATGACGGTGCCGTCCTCGTAGACGAATGTCATGGCGTCAACGGACGAGCTTTCCGCGAACACGAACAGGTTCACGCCCCCCGGAAAGATCTCAGGAGGCTCAGCGGTCACGGCGTGCCATCCGGCGGCAGTCATGTGGGGCCCACTGCCCCCTCCGCCACCGGCACCCTTGATGCACTTGCAGTCTCTCCACGGGACGATCCCGCCGCCCGTTACCTCTTTGCAGGTCCCTATCCCACCGCCAGGGGGAGTGCACGACGTCCCTGGCTGACTGCACGTGACGGTGGTTCCGGTGTTATGAACGTGAACGCAGCCGGTCAGGTGGCGGGAGCATCCCCCGTCGTGACCGAGTGCGCTGCCCGCGGCGAGCGCTAGGCTCATGACGGCCAAAGCGACAACGATCCATCTCATCTCGTCACCTCCCTTTCGTGAGGAAGACGGTCTCTCGAACACAGGGGCAGCGGGCCCCCGCGCGGTGCACTCCGCAACTCGCGCGGGTGTGCGCGTGTCACGGCGGCGGGTGTTCCCGTCACCCCCTACGGGCGCGGCGTCGTGCGCCGCGGCGCATCACCTGCGTCGTTCCCTTGGCGAGTGGGGTCTTGTCCGTCCGGCTCAGGGTCCCTTCGTGGCGGGACACGGAACTGCCGGATTCGGCGATCAGTACATTCTGATGCGGGCTCATCCAAACCGATGCTGCAGGTGAACGGCCACGCAAGCCAGACGTGAGTGAACCTGCTCAGTTATGCAGTTTCGGGTTCTGTCCGCGGCACCGGCACCGTGCTACAATCGTCACCGGTCACCGGTGAGGACTGCCACGTCCTCCGGGAGGTTCGATTCGATGGAGATTCTGCTGAGCGTCCTCATAGGTCTCGCGCTCGCGGCGGCCTGCGGCTTCCGTGTCTTCGTGCCCTTCCTCGTAGTGAGCATCGCCTCAGCGAGCGGTCACCTCGACCTCACGCCGGGCTTCGAGTGGATCGGCACGACTCCCGCCCTCATCGCGTTTGCCGTCGCCACGGCGCTCGAGATCGCCGCATACTACATACCGTGGCTCGACAACCTCCTCGACACGATCGCGACGCCCGTCGCGGTGGTCGCGGGGACGATCGTCGCCGCCTCAGTTGTCCAGGAAGTCTCGCCGCTCCTCCGGTGGACCCTCGCCGTCATCATCGGAGGGGGAGTCGCCGGAACCGTACAGGTCGCGACGGCGACTCTCCGCGTCGGCTCGTCGGCCACCACCGGGGGGCTGGCGAATCCGGCTGTGTCGACCGGTGAGCTCGGGGGCTCAGTCATTACGAGCGTTCTCGCCGTCATCGTTCCAGTCGTCGCCGCCGCGCTCGTCGTCCTCCTCTGCGCTGTGATTCTCCGTAAGCTCAGGCGTGTGCGCCTGTTCCGGCGGCAGTCGCGAGCGGACTAATCCGGCCGCAGGGGGAGCCCCGAGGCGTGCCCTGAGCGATTCCTTGACAGAGCGGCCCCGTGGTTGTATCCTGTTATTGGACCTCTCAGTACGCGAGACCCCCTCTGCCGCGAACACCCCGCCGATGGACGTCCGCAGTACCTTACTACGTCATCGACGAACCCGAGCGACAGCCGAAGACAGCGATTCGCACGCGAGAACCCCCTCAGCAAGGAGGGCTGTCATGAACGCGAGGCGTTTGCTCACCCTGCTTGTGGTCGTTGCGCTCGGTGTGCTGCTGGTGTCGAACACCGCAGTGTGCCGGTCGGACGCGCCGCACAGCACCGCGCTGCCCTGGGCCGATGACGACGGCCCGGTCGGCGGGGACCCGGACGACATCGATCCCGAGGAAGGCCTCGGGGACGACGACAACTGGGACAAGGCGGTGCCCACCGATCCCCCGCTGAACGAGTTCGGCGCCGGAGACGACGGGAGCGTGAAGAGCCCCGATCCTCAGGGCAGGGAGTTCCTGTGGACCGAGGACTTCTTCCGTGTCCAGCTGAGGATACTCCTCAGTACCTGGACGTTCGCTCTCGGCGTTCGTTGATGCTGATCTGATTCCGAACCTCGCTACGGGGGGCAACAGTGGCTGGACAAAGACCGAACATCGAGCCTGAGCGCAACGCGCGCGAGACACGTCGGCGACCCGACGCGTCGCGTCCCGCGCGTGAAAGGGCTCTGTCGGCCATCCAGCTGGGCCACGTCTATCTGGAATCGGACAGCTACTCCGACGCGATCGGCTGCTTCAATGAGGCCGAACGAGACGAGCTCAGAACGGAGCTGACAGGAGCTGAGGTAGCCGGGCTCCTCGCGAGCATCGCGAGGTGCCATCTGGGGCTCGGCGACCACGGCCAGGCCAGGAGGTACATACAGGACGTGGAGGGTCTCGACCTCGACGACGACGATGCGTCCGCGAAAGCGGAAGCGTACGTCGTCCTCTCGAGGGTCGAGACGAAGGGCGGACGCTTCGGCGAGGCACTCGAAGCCGCGCGCGCCGCCTACGATCTCCTTCGCGGTGGAGAAGAGAGCGAACTCCTCGCGGAGGCGAGCAAAGCGATGGGGACGGCACACGCCGAACTGGGCGACAGCGGTGCCGCGCGCGACTGCTTCATCGAGTGTCTCGTCACGAACCGGAGGCTCGGCAACGACGCCGGGGTCTCGGGCGCATACAACAACCTCGGCATCCTCGCGAAGCGCTCCGGCGACCTCGCGTCGGCCATCGACTACTTCAGGCGTGCGCTCGAGATCGACGAGAGACTCGGGCGGCCCGCGTCGATAGCTCGTCGTCTGAACAACCTCGGCATCGCTCTCTTCAGGATGTCGAGATGGACTGAGGCGGAACAGCACCTCATCCGGGCACTCGAGATCTACTCCGGACTCGGAGCGGCGAGGGACGTCGTGTCCGTGGAGTCGGCGCTCGGGAACATCTGCCGTGTCCGGCGTGAGTGGGGGAGAGCGAGAAGCCTGTTCGAGAGTGTCCTCGAGAAGAGTAGGGAGGCCGGATATCGCCGTGCGGAAGCCCTGGCGCTCGAGTTCCTGGGGGAGCTCTCGTTCGATCGCGGCGAGTACGATGCGGCGCTCGACCTGCTCGACCAGGCGCTCGCGTGCGCGTACCGGCTCTCTTCGAGCAGCGACGTGGTCGCTGAAGTCCTGAGGAGGCGGGCGGAGGTCCTGCTCGGTCTCGGTCGACTCGACGAGGCGGAGCGAGACGGGACGAGGGCGCTCGCGCTCTGCAGGAAGCTCGGCGACCGGCTCGAGGGAGGGGCGACACTGCGCGTGCTGGCGGAGGTGTCGTACGAGCGGGGGGACGCCGACGAGGCGCGAGTCCTCGTCAGGCGGGCGGAGGACACCCTTCGCCGGACTGGAGAGTCGTTCGAGCTCGCCAAGGCCGCGTTCTCGGACGGCGTAGGGCTTGCCCGCGCCCTCCACGGAGTGCCGCTGCCGCTCGACACGATCGAGGCCAGGATCGCGACGGCGGAGGAGCTCTTCCTCAGGATCGGCGCGGCCCACTGGGCAGCAAGGTGTCGCCTGGAGCGCGCGAAGGCGCTGCGGCGGGCCGGCCGTGCCAGTCGCGCCCGGTCGTGGCTCGAGCAGGCGAGGCCCGAGTTCGAGAAAGCGGGCGACCGTGCGGGACTCATCGAGCTCGACGCACTCCACAGGGAACTCGACAGCGAGCTCGCCGCCGCGACCGCGACCGCTTCCAGCAGATACTCGATCATCGCCGAAGCATACAGACTGCTTCAGACGTCCGGGGCCGACGTGAGCTCACTTCACTCTCTCGCAGCGAGGGTGGCGGAGGCCCTCTCGGCCGACCGGCTGCTACTCCTGACGCTTCTTGGGAACGGGAGGGTCCGGGTGTCGACGTCGGTCGACCGCAGTGGGCGGCGTCTGGCGGAAGTCCGGCGTCTCGTCCGTTCGGTCATCGAGGGACGTGCTTCACTCGCGCCGGTTGTTGCCGGAGCCGGGACGTCCGAGGGAGTGGTTCCGCCTGGCATAGCGGGGCTTGCGCTCGTTCCTGCCGAGTCTGTCGGTGAGGGCGACGCGAGATCACTGCTGTACGTCGACCGCCTCGCCGGTGATGGTGTCCCCGCGTTCAGCACGGCGGACGTGGAGTTCATCGCGGCCGCGTCCTCGATGCTCGATCTCGTCAGCGCGGGGGTAGCCGCTGCTGCGACAGACCACGCCGACCGCGATGAGGAGGACGACGGACACGACCTCGTCAAGGACGACTTCGTCACGCGCGATCCCCGGATGCTCTCGATCCTCGCGAACGTCGCGAGGCTCCGGGAGAGCACGATTCCGGTGCTCATCCTCGGCGAGTCTGGGGTTGGGAAGGACATCGTGGCGCGGATGATCCACGACGGAGGGCGGAGCGGAACCGGACGGTTCGTCGCGCTCAACTCCGGCGCGGTCGTGCCGAATCTGCAGGAGAGCGAGCTCTTCGGTCATGCGAGGGGAGCGTTCACCGACGCCGTCCGGGATCGCGAGGGTCTCGTCGGAGTCGCGGAGCGGGGAACGCTCTTCCTCGACGAGATCGGTGAGATGAGCCTCGAGCTTCAGGTGAAGCTCCTGAGGTTCCTCCAGAGCGGGGAGTATCGGCGCGTCGGAGAGAGCACGCTCAGGACGAGCGACGCCAGGATTATCTCCGCGAGCAACCGTGATCTGCGCGGGGAGGTGGCTGCAGAGCGGTTCCGGCGCGATCTCTTCTACCGCCTCAGTGGGTTCGTCATCGAGGTTCCGCCGCTCCGCGAGCGGCCGCACGACATTCCGCTTCTCATGGAGCATTTCCTCGAGCTCTACTCGAGGCTGGAGGGGAAGCGGGTCGCGGGGTTCAGCCGTGAGGTCAGGGAGCTCTTCCTTCGTCACGATTGGCGCGGCAACAACGTGCGCGAGCTCGAGAACGAGGTGCGACGGGGCGTGGCGCTGTGCGACGATGGCGGGACGATCGGGCTCGACGAGATCCGGCCGGAACTCGCGGCGAGGCGCGAGGAGATCCTCCGCCGGTCAGGCCGGCTCGGGACGCATCCTCTCTCGCTCAGGGAAGAGGTAGAGGCCCTCGAGCGGAACCGCATCCGCGAAGCGCTCGAGACGACCGGGCACAGCAAGCGCGGAGCTGCGAAGCGGCTCGGTCTGTCGAGGACGGGGCTCTACACGAAGCTCAGGAAGTACGGAATGGAATGACGCAACACCGGCCGGCTGTGGCACCTGCCCCAGTGGCCGGGAGGGCAAAAGTGGTGGAGCGATAGGCCGGGCGTCGCTGGCGCCCGGCCTCCGCACGTCCACGAGCGTCACCTCGCCGATCGATCAGCGGGGCTCTGAAGTCCTCCGCTGCGCCGTCGAGAACCCGACCCCCTGTCGTGTTCTCGACGTCCGTCTAACTCCAAGTATCTAGAGAAGATAGGCAGCACGGCGTCGAAGCGGCCCGGTGAGGCCTGTCGCGGGTCCGTCCTGAACGCACTCAGTTGTGTGACCGCGCGCCGGCTGGTGATGACGTAAGTGCTTTGTAAGCAATCGGTTGCACGGTGACTGCTCGGCCACTCACGGGTCCTCAGAAGTCCCGTTCTGGCACGGACCTTGCGGTTGAAGGGGCTGCAGCGCTCCGGCATTTGTTGGAGCCGACAAGAAGGGCTCACAGGGCATAAGCCGGAGCGTTGCAACCGATTGACAGCCTGAGCTCGAGAATAGGAGCTCGAGCCGGGTTGCGGCTGACGCGGGTTGCGGTTGACGCTAGGTTTCGTCTCGAAGTTCGGCTGGGGCCCGACCTCCAGCCCTGGCTCCAGTGCAGGTTCTCGACGAAACCCTCTCCCAGGCTCTCCTTCGCACTGGGAATGACGTGGTCCCTGGCTCTTTGCCGACGTCAGATCCTCTCCGTCGGGCGGGTGTTCCGGGAGGGTGGCGAGGAGCCAGGCGCCCGTCGCGCTGACGCGCTCACGGCAGATCGGCGGGATCGCGCGGAACATAGGGTCCGGTCCGTCGCTCCTCTGATCTCGCTGATCCCGTGGGCGCGAGAACACAGGAGGGCGACATCGCGCCTGACGCAGGACACGACCATCACCAGAAGAGCCGAGGCCGCTGCATGTGCAGCGGCCTCGGTGCGTTCAGTGCTTGTGAGAGATGCGCGGTGCCGCGCGCCGGTCTCCCCCCTAGAGGACCGACCCCACGAGCGACTTCGTGATCTGGAACATGTCGAACATGGCCGGGGTCGTGATGCCCGCGGAGAGCTTCCGGTGCGTCTTGACCCACACATGAATCGCGAGACGGGCGGTCCTGAGGGCCTTCACGCTCGTCTCGACGATCGTGTCGATCTCGGTCACCTGGTTGTAGTACATGTCGACGTCCCACACCAGCGACTGCCGGAGACGGTCCATCTTCTCGAGCCGTCCGTAGAGACGCTCCTCGACCTCGACGATGTCCCTCACGGTCAGCTGGGGGGTGGGAGGCATGCCCTCGAAGAAGTAGGGAATGCTGTCCCTCAGCGCGGCGATCGCAGACTCGTCGCCGGTCTTCCAGTACTCGTCGACGAGGATGAGGCCGTTGAGCACGAAGTTCTGCTGCCGCTTGAACGAATCCCCGTACGTCAGCATCGTCCCGTGTCTCCCGTAGATCGCCTCCATCATCTCGTCTTGTGCGGCGACGAGCGCATCCTGGAGATCGTCGACGATCGCCATGGCTGCATGCCCGGCGTCGTCTGCCAACGGCTGCGCGGCGCGAAGCGCCCCGACCAAGTCCTCCGCGTCTCGCACGTCCTCGATCAGCGTGTCGAGGCTGGCCGCGGAGAGACTGAAACGCGCGCTCGGGTACTCCTCCACGTGGTCCCTGAGTCCCTCCAGGAACTTGGCCATCTCAGCCGACTTGAGCGTGTCAGGCAGTCCGGACTCGGCGACGGTCACCGCTTGGAACGAGTAGGCAACGATGCCTTTCACGACTCCCTGGAACTCGCCCAGGAGCTCTCTGTAACGCTTGACCTCAGGCCCCTTGGCCAGGTGGCGGGTGTAGACGATCCGGCCCTCGGCGAGGCTCGAGTCGACCTCCCCCGACATCGCGATCGTCTGGTCCGCGAACGGGGCCACGTTCGCCTTGGTGCTCGGCACGAAATAGCTGCAGCCGGTGGTCGTGAGTGTCGTCGCCGAGACGAGCGCGACGAGCGTGATCCACGCGGCGGTCTTGCTGCGCTGCGTAGTTCTCATTCCGCTCTTCCTCCTTGCTGTTCGCATCCTCACGTGTGCCTCTCTCTCTGTCGATTCAGGTGACGAGTGTCGTTTCGGCGCCTTCGTCGCTCACGTCGTCGTCACTGGGTACATTCCTCCTCATCGGAGACGTCAGAGGGATAACCTGGCCCGGTACCTGCGGTCGAGTGGGCCACGTGCAGGCCGACCACGCGCCCCAGGAGGATCGCGAGATAGAGCTGTCCGATGATGGCCTCGAGTGAAGACAGCGTCTGCGCGATCGGCGCCACCGGCACGATGTCCCCGTATCCAAGCGTCGTCAGCGTCACGATGCTGTAGTAGAGGAAGACGGAGATCCCCGACATCTGGAGGGTGCCTTCTTGGACGAGGCGCTCGACGTGGGGAGCATGGAACGCACCGGGAACGAACGCGACGATGAGTATGTACGCGAACGCCCAGAAGAGCCCGATGAGCAGGTACACGGAGGCCGCGCCGAAGACGACGTCCGAGGTCACAGTCTGAGCCCTGCGGATCGTGTTCAAGAGGAGGAAGATCATGTAAGCGACGAAGGCCATGGCGAAGCCCACCCCGATAGCGCCGAGCGCGACCGAAGGTCGAAGATGGAACGCCCAGGTCAGTATGAGTGCCGGTCCTCCGAGGAAGAGCATCACGACCATGCCGCGCTTGCGCGCGCCGGCCGAGTAGACGCCCGCGAAGAACATCACCGAGAGGAACAGGTTGATGAAGACCCCTCCGGGCACCGCCGCTCTGATGAGCGGATACAGCCCGTAGAGGAGAAGCAGGGACACGAGCAGAGCCACCACGCCCTTCTTGGGCTTACTTGGAGGCATTGGCGAGACCTCGGTTCACGGGAATGCGCGCCGAGCCAGCGTGCGGCCGAAGGTACAGCACTCCCGGAGCCGTGTCAACGTGCCGGCAACGAGGTCGCGAGGAGCCCGTGGCGCGACAGAGCCTCCCGCCCGGGACATCGGTGTGGCCTTGGCCATGGCACTCGTGTATGATGGTTAGATGTTCACCCGACACCATGGGGTTGGATCCTCCCGAGGCGCCGGACTTGCGGGATCTCCGTCTCAGTACCCAGAAGCCCACTTCGAGCGGCCACAGCCCACTCCGGTGGAGCCGTCCGCACGGACCACGTCGCCTTGCCGCGATCCGGCGCTCGGCAGCCTTCTTCCTGTGCCTCGCGGTCGTCCTCGCTCAGGTCCCGGGCTGCATGCGAGTCGGTCCGGACTACGAGCCGCCCGAGCCCGACGTGCCAGACGTCTGGAGCCAGGAGCTCGCCGAGGGTCTCGAGGAAGGGGAGGCCGACCTCCAGACCTGGTGGACCACACTCGACGACCCGGTCCTGAACACACTCATCCTCCGCTCGACAGAGGGGAACCGCGATCTCGCGATGGCGGCCGCGCGCGTCCGTGAGGCCCAGGCTCGCTACGGGATTGCGACCGGCGGACGGTGGCCCAATGTCGACGGTTACGGGTCCTACCAGCGCGAGCAGCTCAGCGAGGACTTCGCTTCTGACCCCGACAACAGAGTCGACGACTACTACGCCACGGGGCTCGAGGCGTCGTGGGAGCTCGACTTCTGGGGCAGGATCGCGCGGCAGATCGAGTCGGCCGACGCATCGTTCGCCGCCTCGGTCGAGACGTATCGCGACGTCATGGTGCTCCTGTACGCCGAGCTCGCCATAGAGTACATCAACCTCCGGACTCAGCAGGAACGTCTGCGCTACGCGATGGCGAATGCCGAGGCTCAGCGACAGACCCTCAAGCTGGTCGAGGACCGATACCGCGCGGGACTCGTCCCCTCGCTCGACGTCCGGCAGGCGGAACTCAACGTCGCGACGACGGAGTCGACGATCCCGATCTTCCGGACGTCGATCGCGCAGGCCATCCACCGCATGTCCATTCTCCTGGGCGAGCCGCCGGGCGCGCTCAGGGGTGAGCTCGCCGCGCCTCTCCCGATCCCGGTCGTTCCCGACACCGTGCTCGTCGGGATCCCGGCCGACGTCCTCAGACAGCGCCCGGACATCCGCGCCGCGGAGCGTGAGCTCGCGGCACAGACGGCGCGGATCGGCGTCGCGACGGCGGAGCTCTACCCGGCGTTCCGCCTACCCGGCTCGATCGGCTGGGAGGGAATCTACGAGTCGGGAACAGATCTCCTCACGGGCGGCACGTTGGTGTGGAGTCTGGGCGCCGTCTTCCGGTGGAACATCTTCGACGGAGGCCGCGTCCGCAACCAGGTCAAGGTAGAGGACGCGAGGACCGAGCAGGCGCTCGCGTTCTACGAGAAGACGGTTCTCGAGGCGCTCGGGGACTTCGAGGACTCGATCGTCGCCTACGCTCAGGAGAGGCAACGGCAGGAGGCGCTCGTCCGGTCGGTCGAAGCCGCACAGGCCTCGGCGGAGCTGGCAAGGACGCTCTACCGCACAGGACTCACCGACTTCCAGACGGTGCTCGACCTGGAGCGTTCACGGTTCCGGCAGGAAGACTCGCTCGCGGAGAGCGAGGGCCTCGTGACCGTGAACCTGGTGCGCATCTACAGAGCGCTCGGCGGAGGTTGGGGGGCGCCGTCTGACCCCGAGGAAGAGGACGCCGAGACCGAAGAACCGGACGAAGAACCAGACGAAGGGGAAGCCGGACAATGATCCCGTTTGAGAGACATCACGTTCGCGCTCGCGCGGCGATCGGCTTGGTCATTGCCGTCGCGCTCCTCGCCGGGTGCGGGGGAGAGCAGGCGCAGCAGATGACGCCGCCTCTGGTGACCGTTGACAAGCCGGTCGTCCGGGACGTCACGCCCTACGACGACTTCACGGGGCGCACCGAAGCCGTCCGGTCGGTGGAGATACGCGCAAGGGTGGAGGGATTCCTCGAGAGCATCGAGTTCCAGGAGGGGAGCGGCGTGGAGGAGGGCGACCTCCTCTTCGTGATAGATCCCGAGCCCTACGAAGCCGCCCGTGACGAAGCCGCTGCGCGGCTGGCCGCCGCCGAGGCCGAGCTCGAGCAGGCCGCCTCAGATCTCGAGCGTGTGCTCGAGGCCGCGCAGACCGACGCGGTGAGTCAGCAGGAGGTGACCGCGAAGACGGCGGGCCACGCGAGGGCGGAGGCGGGTCTACTCCAGGCGAAGGCCGCGCTATTGACCGCCGAGCTCAATCTCGGCTACTGCTGGGTCCGCTCTCCGATCGAGGGCCGCGCCGGGAGGAGCATGATGGACGTCGGGGACCTCGTCGGCGGACTTCAGAGGACGCTCCTCACCACCGTCGTCGACTGGACCCCGATTCAGGTGTACTTCGACGTCAGCGAGACGAAGCTCCTCCGGCTTCTGGGGAGGGAGTACGAGTTCGAGGGGCGCGGACTGGGCGTGCACCCGGTCTTCGTCGCCCGAGCGGGAGAAGACGGGTACCCCCACGAGGGCGTGATCGACTGGATCGACAACCAGATCGACTCCGCGACCGGGACGGTCCTCGTGCGCGGGGAGCTGCCCAACAGGAACCACCTCTTCGTCCCCGGCATGTTCGTCAGCGTGCGCGTACCGGGCACGACTCAGATGAGCGCCGTCCTCGCGGAGGAGCGCGCGATCGGCACCGACTTGGCGGGCAAGTACCTGCTCGTCGTCGGCGAGGGCAACGTCGTCGAGAACCGCCCCGTCAAGATCGGGGCGCTCTACGATGGGATGCGCGTCATCGAGGACGGTATCTCGCCGTACGAGACCTACATCGTCAACGGTCTCCAGCGAGCGCGGCCCGGTCTTCCGGTGACGCCGGAGGAAGCGCAGGCGGACGACTCCGGGGAGATGTAGCGACCTCCGAGTTGAGCGCGGACCGAGGCAGGGAGAGCACACCACGCCATGAAGAACATGTTCGTACAGCGCCCCATCTTCGCCGCCGTGATCGCGATCCTGATCGCGCTCGTCGGCGTGCTCTCGATCCCCGGACTCCCTGTCGAACAGACTCCCGACATCACGCCGCCGACCGTCGTCGTGAACGCCTCGTATCCAGGCGCGAGCGCCGACGTCATCGCGGAGACCGTCGCCGCGCCGATCGAGGAACAGGTCAACGGCGTCGAGGACATGATCTACATGTCCTCGAAGAGCTCGGACGACGGGACGATGGAGCTCACCGTCACGTTCGAGATCGGCACCGACGTCGACATGGCGACGGTGCTCGTCCAGAACCGCGTGGCGATCGCGGAGGCCCGGCTCCCGGAGGACGTGAAGCGTCGGGGTCTCGTCATCAAGAAGAAGTCAACCAGCATCGTCTTCATGGTGAATCTCGTCTCGCCCGACGGGCGATACGACGAGATCTACATGAGCAACTACATCACGACGCGCATCAAGGACGTCCTCGGCCGCGTCTCCGGCGTCGGCGACGTCGCTGTTCTCGGCGCCAAGGACTTCGGCATGCGGGTCTGGCTCGACCCCGAGCTTCTCCGGATACGGGGGCTCACGACGTCGGACGTCGTGAGCGCGATCCGCGAGCAGAACGTGCAGGTCGCAGCTGGGCAGATCGGCGCGCCGCCGAGTCCGCCGGGGCAGGAGTTCCAGTACGTCGTCCGCACGCTCGGGAGGCTCTCGACTCCGGAGGAGTTTGGGAACATCGTCCTCAAGACGGACCAGGAGGGGCGCGCGCTCAGGGTGAACGACGTGGCCCGTGTCGAGCTCGGGGCGGAGGCGTACAACTGGTATGTCGAGCTGAATGGCGCGCCGTCGATCGCGATGGCCATCTACCAGCTTCCGGGCGCGAACGCACTCGACGTGGCGAGCGGGGTCACCGCCGAGATGGACCGCCTCGCCAGGGACTTCCCCGAGGGCCTTGAGTACACGATCCCCTACGACACGACGCTCTTCATCTCGTCCTCGATTAAGGAGGTCCTCACGACCCTCCTGATCGCGATGATCCTCGTCATCCTCTCGGTCTACATCTTCCTCCAGGACTTCCGGGCGACCGTCATCCCGTCGCTCGCGATCCTGGTGTCGCTCTGCGGGACATTCGGGATCATGGGCGTCCTTGGCGTCTCGATCAACACGCTCTCGCTCTTCGGACTCGTGCTCGCGATCGGGATCGTGGTCGACGACTCGATCGTCGTCGTCGAGAACACCGTCCGACTTCTGGACGACAACAAGGGGATGACGTCGAAGGAGGCGGCCGCCAGGACGATGAAGGAGGTCACCGGCCCCGTCATCGCGACGACGGCGGTGCTCCTCGCGGTCTTCGTGCCCACGGCGATGATGAGTGGGATCACCGGCCGGCTCTACAGCCAGTTCGCTCTCACGATCTCGGGCGCGACCGTGCTCTCCTCTGTGTGTGCGCTCAGTCTCGCGCCTGCCCTCGCGGGCATCCTGCTGCGCCCGACACCCGAGCAGAGGGGCTTCTTCGCCAAGTTCAACGCCGGGTTCGAGCGGGTGCGGGGCCGCTACGCGGGGACCGTCCGGAGGTCCGTGACGCGCTTCGGGCTCCCGCTGGTGCTCTTCGGGGCGCTCTTGGTGCTCGTGGTGATCCTCTTCGGGAGCATCCCCGCGGGGTTCATCCCCGACGAGGATCAGGGCATCTTCCTCGTCAGCGCGCAGCTCCCGGACGGCGCGACGCTCGAGCGCACGAGCGAGGTGATGGACAGGATCGGCGAGATCCTCGAGGGCACGCCCGGCGTCTCCGACTACGTTACGATCGGCGGCTACTCGATGATCGACGGGATCGTGGCGTCGAACATGGGTGCCTCGTTCGTGTCTCTGGAACCGTGGGGCGACCGGAACGACCGGGCGACGCAGCTCGGCGTGATCCTCGGGCACGTCAACGGAGAGCTCGCGCAGATCCAGGAGGGTCTCTGCTTCGCGTTCATCCCGCCCGCGATCATGGGACTTGGAATGACCGGCGGGTTCACCTACCAGCTTCAGGACCGCGGGGGAGTCGGCCTGGTCGCGCTTCAGCAGGCGGCGGACGACCTCGCCCGGCAGGGGAACGAGGATCCCGTCCTGACGCGGGTGAGCTCGAGCTTCCGCGCGACGGTCCCGCAGCTCTACCTCGAGATAGACCGGGTGAAGGCGAAGAAACTCGGGGTCTCGCTCGAGACGATCTTCAGCACGCTCGAGGCGTATCTCGGCTCGATGTACGTGAACGACTTCACCGCGTTCGGGCGGATCTACCGGGTGGTCGCGCAGGCGGAGCAGGAGTACAGGAACAAGGTCGAGGACATCGGTCGTCTCCAGGTGCGGGACGCCCAGGGGAACATGGTGCCCTTGGGCACCCTCCTCGCGGTCGAGGAGGTCGCCGGTCCACAGACCGTCTTCCGCTACAACCTCTACCCGACGGCGAAGATCATCGGGAACCCCGCGCCGGGGTACTCGAGCGGGCAGTCGATCGCGGCAATGGAGGCCATATCCGACCGGACCCTCCCGCAGTCGATGAGCTACGAGTGGACCGGCATGACCTACCAGGAGATCGAGGCCGGCGCCCAGGTCGCCTTCATCTTCATCCTCGCCTTCGTCTTCGCGTACCTCTTCCTCGCGGCGCAGTACGAGAGCTGGGCGGTGCCGATGGCGATCATCATCGGCATCCCGGTGGCGATCTTCGGAGCGATGGTCGCGACCGCGATGCGGGGGTTCGCGAACGACGTCTACACGCAGATCGGGATCGTGCTCCTGATCGGCCTCTCAGCGAAGACCGCGATCCTGATCGCGGAGTTCGCGAAGCAGCGCCACGAGGAGGGATTGTCTGTCATCGACGCCGCGGTCGAGGCCGCCGACCTCAGGTTCCGCGCGATCCTGATGACGGCGTTCTCGTTCATCCTCGGTGTCTTCCCTCTCGTGATCGCGAGCGGGGCGGGCGCGAACAGCCGACGCGTGCTCGGCACGGCCGTCTTCGGCGGGATGCTGGCGGCAACCGTGATCGGTGTCTTCACTATGCCGGTGCTCTACAGGGTCGTCCAAGGGGGCTGGGAGAAGCTGACCGGGGAGACTCCGGGACCGACGTCCGCACAGCCTGACTCCACCCCGGACTCCGCTGTGGGTGAGGGGCATGGTGAACGGGAGCCCTCGTCCTGACCTAGCCCAGATAGCAGTCGCAAACCATCGCGGCGGACCATCACACATTGACGCCCCGGGAGGCACACCGTGACACGGAACGGGAAGTGGTTGCTGCTGGCTCTCCTTGCGTCGGCGTCGGCATTGGCTCCTCTTGCGACGGCCGCGGGACAGGGGACCCCGGCAGAGGACGCAAGGGCTGCGAAACTCGTCGCCGAAGCGGACTCGCTCCGTTTGGGCATCGACAACGCGGTTGCCGAGGTCAACGAGCTGGCGCAGAGGCTCGCCGAGGCGGAGGGGGAGGAGCGGATCGTCATCGGGCGACAGGTGAACCGCGCGAGACGGGACGCTCTCGAATACCTCAGTTCGCTCATCTCGAACGTCGCCGAGCAGGAGGAGCTCGGCCTCGACACCACGGTTCTCCGAGGCGACCTCGGGGCATTTCTCAAGGGCGTCCCCGAGGTCGTCAGGAGCCGCATCAATGAACTCGAGGAGATCATAGCCGAACGGAGGGCCGAACGGGCGACCACACCGCCGGACGCGCTCCCGGCTCTCGAGCAGCGGATCGCCGAGAACACCACGTGGCTCGATGGGCTCCTCGGGACCTACGTCGATATCATCGACCACATGGAGGAGCTGGGCCTCGATACCTCTGCCGAGCGGGACTACCTCAGCGAGCATCTCATGCGACGGGCCGGGGTGATAGCCGAACGCGTCGGTCTCGCCGTCGAGGAGGTGCGGTCGCTTCAGAGCCGTCTCAGGCGGACCCCCGAGTCCCAGGATCTCCTGAGCTCACTGCACGCGGCGGAGGGACGACGGGACGCGATCATGCGGGACCTCTCGGGGACCGTGGAGCTGCTGAAACGGCTGGAGCTCGACACCACGACGTATCGACAACTCATAATCGAGGCAACTGGCGAGCTCACGGCGGATGTCCTCGACTTCGGCGTGGCCTCTGGACTCGCGCGGACCTGGTTCGCAAGTGCGGGTGAGTGGTTCCGGTTGAGTGGCCCCCGGATCTTCTTCAAGATCATCCTCTTCCTGATCGTCCTCTTCCTCTTCAGGCTCGCCGCGAAACTCGCCCGCAAGATCGCGAGGCGAGTCGTTTCGTCTCCGCAGAGGCGTCTCTCGCATCTCCTACAGGAGAGCCTCGTGACCGCTACCGGATGGGGCGTACTCGTCGTCGGCTTCCTGGTGGCCCTCGGTATGATCGGTGTGCACATCACTCCGTTCCTCGCTGGTCTCGGTATCGTCGGCTTCGTTCTCGGCTTCGCCCTTCAGGACACGCTGTCGAACTTCGCGTCGGGTGCAATGATCCTCGCGTATCGGCCCTACGATGTCGGCGACCTCGTCGAAGCCGGCGGGGCTTTCGGCAAGGTCACGAGGATGACGATGGTCAACACGACGATTCTCACATTCGACAACCAGACGCTTGTCGTGCCCAACAACATGATCTGGCGCGACGTCATCAAGAACCTCACGTATCAGCGAACTCGCCGCGTCGATCTGAAATTCGGGATCTCCTACTCGGACGACATCCCGAAGGCGGAGGAGATACTGAAGTCAGTGCTCAACGACCACGACAGGATCCTCGACGACCCGAAGCCTCTCGTGAAAGTCGACGCGCTCGGCGAGTCCTCGGTCGAGCTCATCGTGCGGCCGTGGGTGAAGACAGACGACTATTGGGAGGTCAAGTGGGACGTGACGCGCGAGGTGAAGATGCGGTTCGACCGCGAGGGCATCACGATCCCGTTCCCGCAGAGGGATGTGCACGTGCGCGGGGAGGACGACGGGGGAGGTTGAGCCTCTCCCGCTGCGAGGGAGCGCACGTTCACGTGAAGAGGCCGTCGCGGATGCGGCGGCCTCTTCACGTGAGAGCGGCGAGACGCGCGGCGTAGCTGCTACTGGATATAGCCCAGCGCCCGCAGCTGCTCCCGCGTCGCCTCGTCCAGCTCGACCGCGCCCGGTTCGGCGCCGTCACCGGCGATGTACGACGCGAGGAGTCCGCGGAGCCGCTCAACCTCGGGGTGGCCTTCCTTGAAAAGGTCGGTGGTCTCTCCGGGGTCGGCGTCGAGGTCGAAGAGGTAGGTGCCGGTTGCGACGTTCGTGGTCGGCGAGAGGACCTTCCGGCTGATGAGGGGGAGGGACTCCACGTCTCGTTCCGATATCGAGATGAGCTTCATGTTCCCGTCGATGACGGTTCGCTGATGCCACCGCGGCGGACGGTCGGTCTCGATGAAGATCGGACCAGTTCGCGGGCTCTCGGCGAAGAGGTCCTTCCCCGGGAGTCCCTCGATCGCACCCTCCATGCCGAGCATGGCGAGGATGGTCGGGAGGAAGTCGATCTGCTCCGCGATGACTTCGCTCTCGCCCGGCTCGAGGGACGGGGCCGCAATGACGAGCGGGACCCGGACCACCTCCTCGTGGGTCGTGCGGTGGTACTCGCCGCCGTGCTCGCCGAACTCCTCCCCGTGATCTGATGTGAAGATGACGATCGTGCGCTCTTCCATTCCGCGCGCAGCCAGCTCGTCGAGCAATCTGCCGATGTGACGGTCCGCGTGCGCAATCTCTTGGTCGTAGCGGTCGCTGTCGCTGTCCCCGAAGGACGCCCACGGGGCGTGCGGGAGGTACTTGTAGTGCGGGTCGAAGTAGTGCACCCACATGAAGAACGGTTCCTCGAGGCGGTCGAGGTCCCCGATCGCGAGATCGGAGATGTCCGCCGCGGTCGCCGTGTCGTGGGCCGGGCCGAGTTGGAGCACGGAGTCGTTGAACCTGTTGAAGCCCGCCGCGAACCCGTACTTCGACGTGAGGAGGAGGTTGCTCGTGAACGCCCGGGTATCGTACCCGCGGTCGCGCAGGATCGAGGCGAGGGTCGGGAGCCTCGGGTCGATCGACAGGTGGAAGTCCGTAGCACCATGATCCTTGGGGTACTCGCCGGTCAGGATCGTGGCCATCGACGGGAGCGTCCAGCCGGAGGTGCTGTAGGCGGTCGTGAAGACGACCCCCTCGGCCGCGAGCCGGTCGACGAGGGGGCTCGTAGGACGCGGGTATCCGATGTACCCCACCCGATCGTGCCGGAGCGTGTCCATGCAGATGAGGAGCACGTTCGGCGGGCGGTCCTCGCGAGAGCAGCCGGGAATGAGCAAGGAGGCGACGAGAGTCGACACGACGGCGAGAGCGATGATCCTGACACGTGGGTTCACAGGCGGGCTCCGTTGGTTCTCGAGTTGCACGACGGCGTTGTGGACATACGATACCATACCGACCGGCCGGCGGGAACCGCCGAGTCCCCCAACGCTCCCGGACTGCGACTTGACCGGGCGCGGCGCCGGGGGTAGAATCTTCCGGCGGTCGTCTCGCCTGACCGCCTCGTTCAGATCACCGAAGGACTCCAACACGCTCTGCCCGTGGTCTCCCGGTCGTCCCCCAGCGGGGTTCGCCACGGGGGTCCCGCGGGACCTCGGGGAAGAGCGATTCCTCGACTCGAGTCAGGAGGGCCCGATGACAGACGAGAAGACACTCGAGATGGAAGCGCCGCCGGACGCGGACAGGGGGACCGAGATGGCGAAGGACGACGGACCCGATGCCGGAACCACGGCGGACTACGCGTACTTCGAGGGGCGGGTAGTGCCCTTCGAGGAGGCGAAGGTACACATCCTGACGCACACCTTCAACTACGGCACGGGCGTCTTCGAGGGAATCCGGGGATACTGGGACGCCGAGCGCGACGAGATGTACCTCGTTCGCCTGAGCGACCACGTCGAGCGGCTGGTCACGAACTGCCGGATCCTCATGATGGATCCGGGGCACTCAGTCTCCGACATCTGCGAGATCTGCAAGGACGTCGTCCGGCAGAACCAGTTCAGGCAGGACGTCTATGTTCGGCCGATCGTCTACTGCTCCGCCTTGCGAGTGGGGCCCGGGATGAACGAGGAACAGCAGCTGGCCGTGTACAACATCGCGATGGGGCACTACCACGATCCGAGTCACGCGATCGACGTGATGGTATCGACCTGGCGCCGCACCGATGACAACGCAATCCCAGCGCGTGGCAAGATCAACGGCGCATACGTGAATTCGTCGCTCGCGATCACCGAAGCGAAGCGCGCCGGCTTCGACGACGCGATCTTCCTGAACCAGAACGGCAACGTGAGCGAAGGCTCCGTGATGAACCTGTACATCAAGCGTGGCGACGCGCTCATCACACCACCGGTCACCGCGAACATCCTCGAGGGGATCACTCGCGCCGACGTCATGACGCTCGCGCGCGACGAGATCGGGATCGACGTGGTCGAGCGGTCGATCGACAGGACGGAGCTGTACCACGCCGACGAGGTCTTCTTCTGCGGCACGGGAGCGAAGATCGTCGGGGTCGGGTCCGTCGATCGACGTCAGATCGGGGAGGGCGGAGTGGGCCCGGTGACGGCGAAGCTCCAGAAGGTCTACGACGACGTCGTGCACGGCAGGAACGACCGGTACAGGCACTGGCTGTCGCCGGTCTACAAGGGCTAGCGGCACGGACGTTCGGGGGCCTCACCGTGGACTCCATCGTCGAGTATCTCCAGCAGGCCGTGAGCGGGAAGGGCGCTCTCCGATTCATACTGCAACCGACCGTGGCGATCCTGCTGGGTGTCCGCGCCGGGAAGAACGACGCGCGCACCGGCGCGACGCCGTACCTCTGGCTCCTGATCTTCGGAGGCGGCGACCGCCGGGCGGCGCTCGCCGAGGGGCTGAAGCACGTCTCGAAGGTCCTCGTCGCCGCGATCCTGATCGATGGGATGCTGCAGTACGTTCTCTACCAGGCGATCAGGCCCGGGTGGGCGGTCACCGTAGGCATCCTGCTGGCTCTCGTTCCATACAGCCTGGCGCGGGGGGTGACGAACCGGCTCTCCGTGAAGCGGGCACCCGCCCAGGCGCCGGAATAGGAGACGCCCGGGGGCCGCGGACGAGCGGCCTGGGCATCCGAGAGTGACTGAGGCCGCTGCTGATGCAGCGGCCTCAGTGCATGCTCTCAGGCTCCGTCAGTCGGTCAGTCCCCGGTCCTTGGCGACTCGTCCGTTCGCCCGCCCTCGTAATGACCGATGAGCTTCGTGGGGCTGCCGGAGTCGTCCAGCACGACCTCCAACCTGAAGTACTCGATCTCCTCGAAGCGGAAGAGCCGATCTGCCATCGGGATCGCCTGCATGCCCGGATTGTCGCCCCTCTTATAGAAGAGCTTCCCGTCCTCGATCCAGAGCTTCCGCGGGTCGTAGGTTCCCGCGTAACTCGCGAGCGTCGCGTCGTCCATCACGAACGGCTCGAGTTTGGCCTTGAGCCCCGCGATGGTCCAGTCGAGTGCGGCCAGCTCGTCCTCGTCCTCGGTCTCGCTGCTGAGCTTCTCCAGCGCGAGCATGTACGCCGTGTCGAGCGCCTCGCTTGCGGGAACCTCGACGTGAGGCTCGATCCCCGTTCCCTCCCAGTTCGTACCCGAGATCGGATTGACTGCACGCGCGTATGGGATCCGCATGCCCGTGCTCAGACTCGGAAAGAGCCTCTGCTTCACCGGGTGCGCGCCGCCGCCCGTTGTCTCGCCGACTATGGTCGCACGCTCCATGTTCTTCAGGTTGTAGGTGAACTCCTCGGCGCCCGAGAACGTGTAGCTGCTGGTCAGAACGTAGAGGTCGGTGTCGACCATCTTCGGGCCCTGTACGTACGGCGCCGACCAGAACTGCTCGATGGTGTCGGCGTCTCGGTAGTAGAAGCTGTTCAGGTGCGTGACGTCGTCGACGAAGTAAGCCGTCATGTACTGGATGATCGAGGGACTGCCACCGCCGTTCTCGCGGAGGTCGATGATGATCGCGTCGGTGTGGGCGAGGAAGTTCATCGCGGCCGTCGCCGTGAAACCCGAGAACGAGGCGTCGACGAACGCATTGAACTTGAGGTAGCCAACGTTCCCGGACATGATCTCGATCTTCCGGAACTGGAAGTTGACCTTCTTCAGTCGTTCCAGCTCGTTCTGTCTCTCGAGCTCGTGGTCCTCGTCCTCAGCGAGCAGCATCTCCATGAAGTCAGGATCCGTGTAGCGGACGCCGAGGTGCCGGTCACCGCTGACCTCCTGAAGGTCCTCTGTGAGCGCCCGGGTGAAGTCCATGAGGTTCCCGAAATCGTCGTACTCGCCGTCTCTGAGCTGCCTCCGGACGTGCGTCTCCATCTCCAGGGCGACGTCCTCGAACACGTAGGTCTTGTTCAGGGCGGCAGTGACGGAGTCGATGATTGCGGTCACCGTCTCGCGGTCGGCCGCCGGAAGCTCGTCGGGGACGCGCATCGCCTGGCCAAGGGCGACTCCCGGGACGAGCAGCATCGCTACGGCAAACCCGAGCCCAAAGACCGGTGCGAGCCTCCTTCTGCGGACGATCATCATCCGACCGAATCGCATGTCGTTCTCCCTTCTGCTGTTCCGTTTCGCGCCCGCGCGGGCGTCCCGTCAGTCTCGAACAGTGTGACCCGGACGGTCTCGCGATGGTTGCAGCGCTGGGTGTACGACTACGCATAGGAGTGCGCGCGGGGTCGAGCGAGGTGTGAAAATCCTGCGCACCTGTCGAGTTCAGAGACCCCCGAATCGGGAACATTATGCCCAGCCGCACGGGGTCACGTCCATGGGTGACGACGCGGCGCACCTCCAAGTACACGGCTCGTAGCCGGTTGCGAGAACGCCCGCCACCGGACGTGCGACCTCCCGCCGTGGCACGTCGGTTGCTCGATATGAGGGTGAGCACCGTGGATGGCGACGCCCGAGCAGGATCACGACCCGCAACACGAGGAGGTTCCGATGGCGACCGGGAGGAGTGCGGCCACAATGAAGATCGTGGCTCTCCTGGTCGCGTTTCTTCTCACGGGGTGTCGTTCGACTGACGGCGGCGGGGGCGAGCGCGGGCACGGTCCCGGCGCGGGACCTCCGCCGTTTCCGTCGGTCGACGAGATCCTGAGCGAGCTCGACCTCGCGTCACATCAAGAGCCCGCGGTCCGGGCCATACTCCAGGCGGCCGAAGAGGAACGCGACGTCGTCATGGACGCCACGAGGCAGGAGCACAGCCACGAAGCGATGATGGCGGCTCGGACTGAGCTTGAAGCGATCAGGCTGGTGACGAACACGCAGCTCGAGGCGGCGCTTACGTCCGAGCAGATGGAGCTGTACCGCGAGATCGAGGAAGAGGTACGGGAGAAGGTCGAGGCCCAGGCCGCGCAGATGCGCGGAGGGGGTGGTGGACGAGGAGGGATGAAGGGACCTCGGGGAGGCTAATAACCAGCGTCGACACGCGCCTCGACGGGTGGTCCGCGCCGCGCAGCGGGCCGCCCGTTCCTCTTTGTTGGGGGGTGTTCCTTGGATGTGACTGGGCGTGAAGCTACCGCGTCAACGGGCGGCGGCCGCCACCTCTGAGGGCTCCGCCCGCTCCGGACGCTCTCCCCGGAGGCGCGACTCCATCCGCTCCCGGCACTGGTGAACGAACGCCTCGAGCCTGACCATCTCGGTCGACTGCTCGAGCCCGTCGTAGGCGATCTTGAGAACGGGGATGTTCTCGTCCTTCTGGACCTTCGTGAGGAGCGCGTTCACGACCGCGCCGGGCATGCAGTTGAAGGGGTGGAGGTTCACGAGGCCATCGCAGTTCGCGTGGATGTACTCCATGGCCCTTCCTACGGAGAGGACCATCTCGCCTCCGCGCACCTCCGGAACGAGGTAGTCGCGAGCGGCGTGGATGACGTCGTTCGTCGGGGCCTCATCGTGGAAGCGCCGGACGGCCCCCTCGAACTCCTTCAGGATCTTCTGCTTGTCGCGCTCCTGCACGAACTGCGTGACCCTCTCCTTCGCGAGGAGCTTCCAGTCTCCGTCTTCCCGAGCCTCGCGCTTGCGGCTCCAGTTGATGTAGTTGAGCCACTCCTCGAACGGCGGCGCCACGGCCTCTCCTCCGAGCGCCTCGATCTTCCTGATCACCGAGTTGTTCACGTACTCGTTCGAGCGAACGAAGATCTCGCCGACGATGCCGATGAGCGGCCGTCGCTCGGAGCGGTCGACCTCGACCGCCTCGAACTCCCGCCGCGCCTCACGCGCGAGCGCCTCGAGATCGCCCTTGGTCTCGATGACGTCCTGCGCGAGACCCAGGTACTTCTGGTAGACCGCGTCCGTATCGCCCGAGTGAACCTCGTACGGGCGCGTCTCGCGGAGGAGCTTCTGGATCGAGTCGACGAAGACGATGCCACGCCACGCCAGGCTCCGGAAGTTCCGTCCGAGGTCGGCGGTGGTCTTGTGGTACTCCTTCGTCTGGTCGAGAAGCACGAGCGGGATGTCGTCGTAGCCGAGGTCGTCGAGGACGAGACGCTGGAACCTGCAGTACTGGCCGAACCGACAGGGACCGAACGCCGTCGGCATGAGGAACGCCGTCGCGTCGCGGTCGAAGTCCGGCGAGTTGATGTGCCTCAGGAAGTCACCCGTCGTGATGACGCACGGATAACACTCCTTCCCGGACGTGTGAGCGCGGCCGAGCGTGCGGCTCTCCTCGTCGCTGATGGGCATCTGGCGCGCGTCGACGCCGTGCGCCCGCATGGCGGCGGCCACCACGTGGCCGTGGTCGTCCATGTGGGGGATGAAGACGGTACGCTTCGTCTGGGACGCGGGCTGGGTGCGTTCGCCGGCGGGTAGTAGCCTCGGTTCCTCCGCCACCCCGCTCTTCCGCACTCCCGCGAGGCTGTCGAGGAACGCCTCGCAGCGGGTGATCGCGCCGACGTCGGCGGAGTGCTCGTCGACCTCCAGCGTGAGGCAGGGCTTCTTCCCGAGCTCGCGCTCCACGTACTTCATGATGAACGAGTCCGGTCCGCACCCGAAGTTCGTGATGTAGACCGGGTAGAGGCGCGGGTCGCGTTCGATGATCCTGACACCCGCGAGGATCCGCTGCCCGTACTTCCAGTACATGTGCGGGTAGTCGTCCGTCACGTCCTCGCTCCCGATCGGGAGCATGTCCAGCGGGATTGAGAGCACTCCCAGGTTCCGGAGCTTCTCGGGGATGTTCATGTTCAGGCCCGGATCGCACCCGTTGTACGAGCGGCTGACGATCACGAGCGCAAGCTCGTCGTCGTCGAGCTGCGCGAGGAGCTCCGCTCCACGCTCCTGGAGCATGGCGTTGAACCGCTCCTGTGCGGCGAACGCCTCGCTGATCGCGTGGTTCGCCCGGTCCCGCGGGACACCGAGCTTGAGGAGCATCGTCTCGAGGTCGTGGCGCACCGCACGCTCTCCCCGCGACATGTGGAGGATCGGGAGCACGAGCTTCGACTCCCAGTCGACGTCCTCCATCGCGGCCTTCGCCATGAAGGGGACCGCCTGAACGTACGGGCACGTGAACGAGTTCGTCGTCGGTTCCTTCTCGTTCGGCATGTCGACGATCGTCGGCAGGAAGATGTGGTCGACGTCCTTCTCGACGAGGTCGCGGATGTGGCCGTGCGAGACCTTGATGGGGAAGCAGGTCTCGGCCGCCACTTCCTCGATTCCGTCCTGGATGAGCGAGCGGTTCGTCGCGCTCGATGTGACGACGTCGAACCCGGCCTCCGTGAAGAGCGCCTTCCACATCGGAAGGAACTCCCACGTGTGTGTCATCTGCGGGATCCCGATCGTCTTCCCGATGGGGTCGCCCGGCCTGCCCTTCGAGTAGGCGGTCCTCAAGTACTTCAGGCGGTCCGTGAACGGGCGCGGAAGGTCGCCTCCCGCCTTCGTCTCCGACTCGTCGTACTTGCCGCAGCGGTCGCCGTAGCGGAGCACGCGCTCGCCACCGTCGCCTTCGACCGTCACGACACGGATCTCGCAGTCGTTCGGGCAGTCGTGGCATACGAACGCGTCGAACTCGTAGTTCACTCCCCTGAGGTCAAACCCCTTGAACCCCGTCTCCTCGCCGGTCTCGTCGTACCAGTCGCGGGCGATGAGCGCCATGCCGATCGCGCCCATGACATCGTGATGCGGCGGGATTGTGATCTCTTTGCCGAGGAGGCTCTCCATCGCCGCCTTGATGCCCCTGTTGTACGCCGTTCCGCCCTGGAAGAGGATGACGTCGCCGATCGGTCGTCCCGAGACGACGCGGTTCAGGTAGTTCTGGATGATCGAATAGCACAGCCCCGAGCAGAGGTCGTCGACGGCGGTGCCGTGGTGCCTCTTGCGGTTGACGTCGGTCTCCATGAAGACCGTGCATCGGTCGCCCATGACGGGCGGCTCGCCGGCCGCGAGCGCAAGCCTGCCGAACTCGCCGGTCTTGAGTCCAACGCCGAGCCGTTCGGACTGCTCTTCGATGAACGAGCCGGTCCCCGCCGCGCAGACCTTGTTCATCGTGAAGTCTACGACCGCACCGTTCCGGAGGCTGATGTACTTCGAGTCCTGGCCGCCGATGTCGAAGATCGTATCGACGTCCGGTCTCGTGAACGCGCCGCCCGTGGCGTGCGCTGTGATCTCGTTCTTGACGACGTCGGCGCCGATGAAGTCGCCCGTGAGGTATCGACCCGACCCGGTCGTGGCGCAGCCGCGGACGCGCACGCGTCCCTTCCCGCCGCGCTCCTCGAGCGAGGTCCCGACCCTGTAGAGCGACTCGGTCACCGCGGCGAGCGGACGCCCGCCGGTCATGTAGTACTCGCGCCCGAGGACGCGGCCCTCGGAGTCGACGGCGACCACGTTCGTCGAGATCGAACCGACGTCGACGCCGACGAAGACGTCGACCGGACCCTCGCCCTCCGGGAACGGATCGGGCTCCGTGCGGATCTCGTACCCGTCGTCTACGAGCATCTTGTGAGTCGCGCCGCCCGCGTGGTGCTCGGCGCCGAGGTATTCGCGGATCGGCTCGAGCGAGTCGATCGTCCCGAGCTCCCCGCGTTCCTTCCTGGCGAGAACCGCTCCGATCGCTCCCATCGAGGCGTAGTGCTCGGGGATGACGAGCTCGCCGTCGCCGAGCTCCAGGATCTCGGTGAACGCCCTGACCATTCCGGCGTTGGCCGCCACGCCGCCCTGGAACGCGATGCGGGGGAGGAGCTCCTTTCCCTTCCCGACGACGGCGACCAGGTTCCTCGCCATCGCGAAGCAGAGGCCCGCGACGATGTCGTAGTCCGGGGTCCCTTCCTGCTGGAGGTGGATCATGTCGCTCTTCGCGAAGACGGAGCAGCGCCCCGCGATCCGCGGGACGTGAACGCTCTTTAGAGCCAGCTCGCCCCACTCCTCCTCGATGCTGATGCCGAGTCGCGAGGCCTGCTGGTCGAGGAACGACCCGGTCCCCGCCGCACAGAGCGAGTTCATCGCGAAGTCGCGCGTGTGGACGCGCCCGGACTCCGGGTCCTTCTCGAGAAGGATGATCTTCGAGTCCTCGCCGCCGATCTCGAGGATCGTGCGGACGTCGGGATGGAGGGTGGCGGTGGCGGTCGCGTGGGCGACGATCTCGTTCAGGGGCTCGATCCCGTAGAGCTCGCCGAGGATCGCCGTGCCGGCGCCGGTCAGCGCCACGCCCTTGATCCGGTCGAGCGGGACGGTAGAGGAGAGCTCCCCGAGAGCCTCGAGGGCGGCCTTCGTAGGCTTCCCTAGAGTGCGTACGTACCGTTCGCTCACGACGTTCAGGTCGTCGTCGAGCAGCACCAGGTTGAGGCTGATGGAGCCGATGTCGATCCCGAGGTACACGCGACCTCCCTCTGACGCTTCGTCGCGGCGCTTCCCGCGCTCTCCCCCTAGTGCGCCGACGCCCCGTCGGCTGACCTGCAGTCTCGAGCGGAGCGTCTAATCAACGGGCACGTGGGCCACTGCGTCGGCGAACTACGAGTGGTTCTGAATGTGCCAGCTGAAGATAGCACGCGTCCACCCGTTCGTCAAGTCACGTGGAGAGACGACCTTACGGCGCGCCTCATTCATCTGGGGCGCTTCGCGGAAAAGCCCCTGCAGCAAGGCCTTTCCCGGCCGCCAGGGCGTCGGAAGTCCCTTTACCCCCGGGTGCGTTCGCGTGTCGTACAATGATAGAGGCCGGATGATGCTCAGATCCTCCCGTTCGGGGAGGCCTACCTCGGAGGTGGCACCATGCTCGCGCGCGAAAACCGCCGATTCGCGGGTCGGTACGGGGCTTTTGGGTGGTCGATCATGATCGGACTCGCGGCTCTGGCCTGGCTGGTGGTCCGATCCGGACGTAGGCCGTCACGGCTCGTCTACCCCTGCCAGCGTGCTGCCGCGTCCACGTCGTGGATGTTCCTCGGCGTCCCGTTCGCGGGATTCATAACCTCGGAGCGGTGGCGCCGGCCGGCGCTCTGGATCGCCGGCATCGCGGTCGCCGCCCTGGCCTTCATCTTCCTCGGAGTCCCCGCGCTCAGGATGCTCGACGCCGAGATCTCCGCATCGGCGCTCTCGGCTCAGGCGGAGCGCGTCCCCGCCTGGTCGGGGAGGGCAGCGAATCTCCCGGGCCGGGTCGTTCACGTCCGCGATACGGACGCGACATTCTGGGACTACGGGACGGACTGGTACGGCGACTACATCGACCAGGACGTGGTCACCGCCATGGTGACCGAGGGCCTCCTCACGCTGACCGGAACCCAGAGCGTTCACAGCGCCTGGCAGGTGCTCATCCCGGACTTCGAGCCCGGGCAGAGGCTCGCCATCAAGGTGAACTTCAACAACGTGACGAGTCTCCCTCCGGGCGACGACATCGACGCCGTCATCGAGCCTGTGAACGCCCTTCTCGGCGGGCTCATCGACTACGGGTTCGCGCCCTCGGACATCACCGTCTTCGACGTCACGAACACCATCTACCACTCGGGGCTCATCCCCCAACGGTTCATCGACGGTTGCGACTACCCCGGCGTCAACTTCGAGGGATGGGTGACGAACGGCGTGTCGTTCAGCAGCACGGATGCGATCGTATTCAACCCGCCCTCGGGACCGGGAATCAGCAACCGCCGGATTGCGAGGTGCCTCGCGGAGGCGGACTACCTGATCAACATGCCGATCTCAAAGGTCCACGACTACGCCGGTCTGACCCTCACGTTCAAGAACCACTTCGGCTCGTTCAACCGGTGCGACTACGCTCACAACTACGTCTTCACCTCGAGCCCGTACTGGTCTCCGGACTACAGCCCACTCGTCGACATCTGGCTGAACGAGCACTTCGGCGGCAAGAACGTGCTCATCCTCAACGACCTCCTCTTCGGCAACTGGGAGCACCTCTTCGGTCCTCCCACGCCGTGGCCGTCGTTCGGGAACGGGGCACCGAACAGCATCCTGCTTGCCACGGATCCGGTCGCCATCGACTGCGTGGCGGCGGACTTCCTCGCAGTTGAGGGGAACGTGCCCGCGGGCGCCGACCAGTACCTCGTGCTCGCGTCCGCCGCGGGCCTCGGCGTCTTCGAGCGCGCGCCCTCGCCCGGGGTCTACTCGATCATCGACTACACCTACCTCGAGGGTCCCTTCGACGGGACAGGGGTGAACGGGGGAGGCCCCGAGGCAGCGCGGCCGCAGATGCTCACGCTGCCGCAGAACCCGGTCTCCGATACCGCGTCGATCCACCTGGAGCTTCCGATGGGCTACGCGGGGAAGGCGACGGTCCGGCTCTACGACGTGCGCGGCCGCCTGGTTCGCACGCTCGTCGAGGACGAGACTCTGACGGGCTCGCGCGACCTCTCGTGGGACGGCCGCGACGACAGCGGGGTCCGTGCCGCGAGCGGTGTCTACTGGATCACGCTCGACTACGAGGGAACGCGCGAGACGGCGCGCGTCGTGCTCGTGCGCTGACGCCCGAGGGCCACCCTTCCGACGAATTGAAACGAGGCCGCCGTACCCAGGCGGCCTCGTCGTTCGTCACGGAACGCCGGCGCGGCCGACGGAGCAGACCTTCACCCCCCGCGCAGGCGCCTCTGACACCGCCGGGACGCTTCGCAGCAGCCGAAGGACGGTCCCGCCTTGAACGGCACCGCGGGCTGAGCTATGCTCGACAGCGACGCAGGCCCGGAGGCCGTATCAGAGGAGCACGCCGATGGCTCTCTTCGACAAGTGCGACGAGTTCAGCCGCTGGATAGAGTCGTTGAAAGAGAGGCGCGAGTTCTTCTACCTGCGAGAGTTCGATCCCGCCGCTTCGCCCGTCGTCTCGATGGGCGGCAAGAAGCTCATCATGCTGGGTTCCAACAACTACCTCGGTCTGGCCACTCACCCCCGGGTGGTCGAGGCGACGGCTCTCGCCGTTCGCGAGTACGGCACGGGTGCATGCAGCTCACGCGTGCTCACGGGCACGACTGGCCTTCACGCGCGGCTCGAGAAGCGGCTCGCTGAGTTCAAGGGAACCGAGGACGCTGTCGTCTTCAGCACCGGCTTCATGACGATGATGGGCACCATAACGGCGCTGACGGGAGAGGGAGACGTCGTCCTGAGTGACGAGTTCAACCACGCGAGCATCGTCGAGGGCTGCCGCCTGACGGGCGCCGAGGTCAGAGTCTATCGGCACAACGACATGAGCGATCTCGAGGAGAAACTAGCGTCATGCGAGCCCGAGCAGGACAAGCTCATCGTTACCGACGGCGTGTTCAGCATGAAGGGAACCCTCGCGAACCTTCCAGGAGTCAAGAAGCTCGCCGACGAGTACGACGCCAGGGTGATGGTCGACGACGCTCACGGCACCGGGGCGATCGGCCCGAGCGGGCGGGGCACGCTGGAGCACTTCGGGATGGAGGGCGAGGTCGATCTGATCTGCGGCACGTTCAGCAAGTCGCTCGGAACGATCGGCGGGTTCGTAGGAGCAAGGTCGGATGTCGTCACGTTCCTCAAGCTCAGGTCTCGCCCGTTCATCTTCTCGGCGAGCCCGCCGCCGTCGTCCATGGCGACGGTCCTCGCGTGCCTCGACGTTCTGGAGGACGAACCGGAGCTCCTCGCGCGCCTCCGAGAGAACACGGCGTTCGTGAAGGAGGGGCTCTCGGAGCTCGGGTTCCGGCTCGAAGAGACCGTCACTCCGATCATCCCGGTCCTCATCGGGGAGGACTCGAAGACGTTCCAGATGGCCGGCGGCCTGGAGGACGAGGGCGTCATCGTCAACCCGGTCGTGGCGCCGGCCGTGCCCCCGGACTCATCGCTCATCCGCGTCAGCGTGATGGCGAGCCTGAACACTCAGGAACTGGAGACGGCACTCGAGAAGTTCGGCGTCGTCGGTCGGAGACTGGGGATCATCTGACATGCCGAGTTCCGCCCATCCCGTCTGGACTCCCGGCTTCATCCGTGCCTACGTCGTCACGATGCGACCCTACCTTCTCTTTGTCTCCGGCGCGGCCGGGCTCGTCGGTCTCTCGTTCATCCCCGACCCGGCCACGGGACGCGTCGTCCTCGCCTTCGTTCCGCTCTTCCTCTCGTACGGACTCGGTCAGGCGCTGACCGACTGCTTCCAGACCGACACCGATTCGGTGTCCGCGCCGTACCGGCCGCTCGTGAGAGGCATCGTGACTCGACGTCAGATCCTCACGGTGAGTCTCGTGGGACTGACGGCGGTCGTCCTGGTGCTCGCGTACCTGAACCCGGTGATCCTCGTCCTCGGGTTCGCGGCGGTGGCGGGGCTACTCACCTACACCTACTTCAAGCGCACGTGGTGGGGCGGACCGCCGTGGAACTCGTGGATCGTCGCGATCCTCCCGATCATGGGGAGGCTCGTCGACAGGCAGTACCGGTTGGCCATCCCGGGAGAGGATGGTCCGGCGTTCACGTTCGCCGTCCTCTCCGTCTTCTTCGGGTACATGAACTTCGTCGTGATGGGTTACTTCAAGGACATCTCCGCGGACCGCGAGACGGGGTACCGCACCTTCCCGGTCGTCTTCGGCTGGCGGCCGGCCGCAGTGTACGGGGACGTGACGGCAGCGACAGCGGCCGCCTTCGCCGGGCTCGTGCTGGCGTTCGTGGGAGCGAACCCGTGGAGCCTCGTCATGTACGTCGCGGGACTCGTGCTCCACGTCCGCGCTCAGATCGCGATGCACCACACGAGGAACGAGAGCGAGACCGGCGGCCCCATCGCAAGCGGCGTCCGCGCGCTCGTCCTCTACTGCCTCGCTATGGTCGCGGCGGGGAGACAGGAGTGGACACCGTTCCTCGTGGTGTTCTACGTGCTGTTCGAGCTGGTTCTCAAGATGCGTCCCGAGCGAGGTCAGGTCTAGGCCCGAGAGAAGACCGATCGGAACTCTGTGATAGTATTCGTGAACACGCACGCCAGCTACGGCCGTGCCGCCCGGCGGTGGCAGAGGGTCGTGCCTGAGATCGAGAAGCTCGTGGGCGGCTTCGAGGTCAAGGGGATCGACTCGCCCGAGGGGGTTGCGGCGACTCTGCGCGAGGGAGTGTCCAGGGGCGAGCACACTGTCGTCGCAGCGGGAGGAGACGGGACGGTGAACATGCTCGTGAACGCGATCATGGCGCTCGGGGACGGCGAGGAGGTCACGCTCGGCGCGGTGGGTCTCGGGTCGAGCAACGACTTCCACAAACCGTTCCGGTCCGACGCGTTCGTGGCGGGCGTACCCGTCCGACTTGACTGCGCCGCGGCCAGGCCGCACGATGTCATCCGCATCGATACGGAAGACGACGATGGTCACCAAGGAACACGCTACGCTATCATCAACGCGAGTCTCGGCATGACGGCCGAGGCCAACGCGGCGTTCAACGCCCCCACCGGCCTCACCCGGGCCGCGCGCAGGCTCTCGGTAGACGCCGCCATCGCGGCGTCGGTGCTGCGGACGCTCGCGACCTACCGGGACGTCGGCTGCCGCATGGCGATCGACGGAGAGGACCTTGGGACATTCTCGGTCTCGAACCTCGGCGTGATCAAGAACCCACACTTCGCCGGCTCGTTCTGCTACGACATGCCCATCGAGCCGGACGACGGAAACCTCGGGGTCAACCTCTGCGAGCGGCTCACCCGGTTCCAGGCGCTGGCCACGCTCGCGGCGCTCAGGCGAAGGCGCTTCCGCGGGCGGCCGAAGACGAGGTCGTGGACGGGACAGAGGGTGTCCGTGGAGGGCGATCGCACCTTCGCTCTCGAGACGGACGGGGAAGTCACCGAGACCCGTCGCGCCGAGTTCCACGTCGTCCCCGGGAGGATACGGTGCTGCTCGTGACCGGCCTCCGCCGCCGACGAACGCCGAGGGCCCGCGGAACCGACCGATGACCAGGACATGCCGATGACCCGCATGGACGACATACTCGAGAACGTCGCGATCGACGCCTGGACCAGGAGGCTCTCTCGCGAGCCGCGGCAGGCGAACGCCCCGCACGAGAGCGACGCGGAGCTGCTCGAGCTTCAGGCCGCGCCCGAGCACTACCTCGCGATCACGATCGACACGGTTGCCGAGGAGATCCTGACCGGGCTCTACCTCGAGCCGTACACCATGGGCTGGGTGACGGTGATGGCTTCCCTCTCCGATCTTGCGGCCGTGGGCGCCGACCCGCTCGGGGTCGTCGTGTCGGTCTCCGCTCCGGCGGGAGGGGAGGAGAGCCTCGTCGAGGGAACGGCGCGCGGGATGGAGGACGCCTGTCGCTCGCTGGGCGTCTTCATCCTGGGCGGGGACTCGAATGCGACGCCGACCGTCTCGCTCACGGGCTGCGCAGTCGGGATCGTCCCGCGGACGGAGGCGATCACGAGGCGCGGACTCCAGCCCGGGGACTCGGTCTTCCTCACGGGACGGGCGGGCTCCGGCAACGCGTTCGGGCTCGTGCGGCTCGGGGGGTTCGACGGCGAGCTCTTCCCGGAGGATGAATACCGTCCGATCGCCATGATCGAAGCCGGGCGGGCGCTCAGAGGAGTCGCGACGGCGTGCATGGATACGAGTGACGGTGTCCTGACAACTCTCGACCAGCTGACGCGACTGAACGGCCACGGGTTCGAGATCGACTGCGACTGGGCCTCGATCCTCTGCGACGAGGCGCTCAGGGTCTGCGAGCGCACGGGAGCGCCGCCGTGGATGATGCTCGCCGGCCCGCACGGCGAGTTCGAGCTCGCCTTCACGGTGCCCTCCTCCTCGGCTGAGGCGATCGCCAGCGCAGCGGGAGGCTGGGACTCACCGCCGCTTCGGCTGGGAACGGTCGTGGAGCGCCCGGCGATCACGCTCCGGTTGCCGTCGGGAGAGAAAGTCGACGTCGACATGGCGCCTCTGCGCAACCTCCTCGAGACGACGGAGGGACACCTCGATCGCTACCTGCGCGAGTTCAGAGAGCTCGGGAGGTCATGGGGTCTTGAGTAGCGCGACGGACACCATACACGGAGCGGTCTTCAGAACCGCGGCGGCCCACCCCAAGCGGACGGCCCTCATGTACAGAAGCGGGGGTGCGTACGTTGGCGTTTCCTACGCCGATCTCACGGGAGCAGTCAAGCTGGCGGCCGAGAGGATCGCGGCCTTCGGAATCCGGAAGGGCGATGCCGTCGGCATCTTCTCCCCGAACCGCCCGCAGTGGATCGTCGCGGACCTGGCCGCTCTCACACTCGGCGCGATCGTCGTCCCCGTCTACAACACACTCCCGCCCGACCGGCTCAAGTACATCGTGAACGACTCCGGCATGCGGATGCTCTTCGTAGGTGATCCGGACCTCTTCAGCAAGGTGGGCAGCATCCGCGACGAGACTCCCGGCCTCGAGGAGGTGATCTTCCTCGACGACTGGGGAATCCGCTTCGGCTCGTCCGGCACTCGCAACGCGACGGACTCCGCGTCCGCCCGGCGTGGCGCTGCGGACGACGTCGCGGCCTCCGACGTCGCAACGATCGTCTACACGTCCGGGACGCGGGGAGTGCCGAAAGGTGTCGAGCTGACGCACGGCAACATCGTCTCGAACGTCAACGCGCTCATCGCGAGGGGGCGGATCAGTTCCGACGACACCACCGTCTCTTATCTCCCTCTGGCGCACATGTTCGAGCGGACCTGCGGCCACTACGTCTTCCTCTTCGCCGGGGGCACGGTTGCCTACGCCGATAGACGCGAGACGGTCGTCGAGGACGTCGGAGCAGTTCGGCCGACGGTGCTCATCGCCGTCCCCCGCGTTCTCGAGAAGGCGTACGAGATGGTCCGGGCGAGGGTCGAGGGAGGACCGTGGGTCCGTCGTGGGATGGTTCACCGGGCGTTCTCGCTCCTCAACGCGCGCGCCAATCGGCTGTACCGCGGGCAGCGAGTGCCGGTCTGGCTCAGCGTGCGCTGCCGGATGTACGACGCTCTCGTCGCCTCGCGCTTCCGGAACATCGCCGGGGGGAGGCTGCGTCTCGTCGTCTCCGGCGGGGCGCCGCTCGACAGGCGGACCGGGAAGGTCCTGAGCGTCCTCGGCTTCGGGATCGTGGAGGGTTACGGGCTGACCGAGGCGTCGCCCGTCGTCTCTTGCGGCGACCTCGAGAACCACAGACTGGGAACGGTGGGGAGACCGCTCGATGGCGTCGAGGTGATGATCGCCGACAACAGCGAGATCATGGTCCGCGGGCCGAACGTAATGAAGGGCTATCTGAACAAGCCGGAGGAGACCGCGGAGGTCCTCGACAGCGACGGGTGGCTGCACACGGGCGACCTCGGGAGGATCGACGACGTCGGCAACCTCGTGGTGACGGGAAGGGACAAGGAGATCATCGTCACGTCCTACGGCAAGAACGTCTGTCCGACGTCGGTGGAGGAGAGAATCGCGCGCAGTCCGTACATCGAGCAGGTCGTCGTGTTCGGGGACAACCGGAAGGCGATCGTCGCTCTCGTCGTTCCCGACCGTGAAGAGATCGAGCGGCACGCCCTGAAGCAAGGCATCACCTGGACATCGTACGAGACGCTCATCGAGCACTACGCCGTCATGGAGCTCCTGAACGCAGAGATCGAACGCGCGAACGCCGACGCGGCGTCGTTCGAGCGAGTGGTCGCCTTCTCGCTCCTGCCTGACCCGTTCACTCAGGAGAACCGGATGCTCACGCCGACGCTCAAGACCCGCCGGCAGACGATCGGGGAGATACACGCTGCTCTCATCGAGAAGCTCTACGAGGAGTTGGAGGCGAAGGTTGCGCATTGAGGGGAAGAGCGTGATCGTGACGGGTGCTTCGTCCGGCATCGGGCGCGCGCTCGCGCTGGCCTTCGCCGGGAAGCGGGCGGCGGTCACGGCCGCGGCGAGGAGGGCTGACAGGCTCGAAGAACTCGTGCGCGAGGCTGCCGAGAGGTTCCCCGACGCTCCACCCGTCGTGCCGGTCGAGTGCGACGTCACCCGGGAGGCAGACGTCTCGTGGCTCGTAGGGGGCACGGTCGAGCGGACGGCCGCGGTCGACGTCCTCGTCAACAACGCCGGGGTCGGGCTCTACGGCGAGACGGAGCTCGTCTCGATCGACGACTTCCAAGAGCTTCTGTCCGTGAACCTCCTCGGGGCGGTCCGCTGCATCCAGGAGGTCGTCCCGTTCATGAGGACCCGCGAGAGCGGCGTCATCGTGAACGTCGCCTCGGTCGCGGCGCTCTACGGCGTGCCCTACCTCTCCGCGTACTGCGCGAGCAAGGCCGCCGTCGCGGCCGTGAGCCAGAGCCTCCGTGCGGAACTCGACGGAAGCGGGATTCGCGTGATGATCGCCTACCCGGGGTACACCGACACGGAGTTCTTCGAGCACGAGAAGGTGGTCGGAGGCGCGCGGCGACCGCCCGGGCCGTTCGCGCCGCCTGACCGGGTCGCCGCGGGAGTCGTGAGGGCGGTCGAGAGGAACGTCGGGGACGTCTACCTGACGGCGCAGGGAAGAGCCCTGAGCGTTCTGCGCGGTCTGGCCCACCCGATCGTCGAGCGTGCGATGCGGAAGATCGCGCGCGAGCTCAGAGGCGAGGACGAACCCTCGCCTGACGACGGGAAGCAGTAGCGAGGAAGAGGGGAGGCCGCACCATGGGCAAGCCCAAGCTCCAGATCATCGTTCTCTTCCAGAACCTCGGAGATCAGGAGGCGTACTTCGCGCGGTCGCCCGCGCCGCCTCTCGCCGGCGCACTCCTCGCGGGCCTGACGCCGCCCGTCGTAGAGGTCGAGCTCCTCCACGAGATGATCCGCCCCATCGACTACGATACGGACGCCGACTTTGTCGCCCTGAGCTTCATGGACTTCTGCGCGCCTCACGCTTACGACGTGGCCGCGAGGTTCCGGAAGCTCGGGAAGACCGTTGTAGCGGGGGGGAAGTACGCCTCGACGTTTCCCGAACAGGTGCTGCCTCACGTCGACTCGGTCGTCGTCGGCGAGGCCGAGCGCGTCTGGCCGGAAGTGGTCGAGGACATGGTGGCGGGGCGGCTCAAGAAGCGATACGACGCCCCCTTCGCGCCGCCCCTCGATGGCATCCCCCCGCCTCGATACGACCTCGTCGAATCCGACTTCGACGTTCCGGTCGTCACCGAGGCCACACGAGGGTGTCCCTACACGTGCAGTTTCTGCCAGCTCACGATCGAGCGCGCCCCCTACCGCATGCGGCCCATCGGCGACGTCATCCACGACCTTACCGCGACCTCGAGGCTCCCGTTCCACAAGCGGAAGATCGCGATGCTCTACGACAACAACCTGGGTGGAGACATCGGGTACGCCAAGGAGCTCCTGGCGGAGATCGCGAAGCTCAAGCTCTGGGCGCTAGGTACTCAGTTCAGCTTCGACTGCCTCCACGACGACGAGTTCGTCGATCTCCTGGCGCGAGCGAACTGCACGATGGCGTTCATCGGACTCGAGTCGCTGAGCGAACCGAGTCTCGCGTCGGTGCACAAGAAGCACAACAAGGTGGAGGAGTACAAGGAGCTGTTCGTCAAACTCAAGCACCACGGCATCATGACGATGACGGGACTCATACTCGCCCTCGACGAGGATACTCCGGAGTACTACAGAGATCTTCCCGCGCAGCTGGATGAGATCGAGCCGAGCGTCATCCTGCTCTCCATCTCGATACCGATCCCCGGGACGCCATTCCATCAGACCGTTCTCGAGGAGGGGAGGATCATCGACGAGAACCTCGCGCACTACGAGGGAGACCACCTGGTCATCACGCCGAAGCACGTCACCCCGGAGCAGGTGGCCGAGACATTCCAGCGCGTCAACAGGTCGTTCTACTCGAGACGGAGGATGTTCAGGAGGTGGCGGAGGCTCATCGCCGGCTACAGGTGCGCGAGGAACCCCTGGGCTTGGACCTTCCACTCGGGGATTCTGTCCTACGTGTTCTTCAAGCTGTCGATCTTCCAGAAGGACCACGCCGAGCAGCGCGTGTATCCCCTGAGCGCATCCAAGGCGCTCACCAACACGACCGGAAGGAAGTCAGCACCACCAACTGGGGGCTGAAGCGCAACGTCGCAACGCCGCGACGGCGCGGAATGGAGGTAGCGATGGCCCGGTTCGCTCGCTTTACACTCGTCCTTGCGGCGACAGTCGAGGTCGTCTTCCGCGGGATCCCGGCGCTCTTCGGGTCCCCGGCGGTGGCCAGCATCTTCAACCTGGAGTACCTCCCCGGGTTCATTCCCTACGTGCACGCGTTCGGGGCCGTCATGATCTGTCTAGGCGTGCTCTTCTTCATCGCGTCGAAGGAGCCGGAGAAGCACGTCCTCGTCATCAACATCGCCATCATGAGGTTCTCTCTCGGCATCCTCGCGCAGCTCGGCTCGTACCTCCAGCTCGGATCACTGGCCATCTTCTGGTGGATTCACATGGCCGTCGATGTTGTTCTCGTCGTCCTGCTCGTCCTGGCGCGATCGAGCGCCAAGACCCTCGCCTCAAAGGCGGCCTGAGAATCCCTCGCAGAATGTGACTGAGTCGCACCGGGGCCGCTGCACCGCAGCGGCCCCGGCGGTTCCGCCTTGCGCGCAATGGGTCCGTCCCTGGGGCGGACGTGCACTCCAGCCAGCGCCACGAGTTCCACTTGACTGAACGAGCATCAGTATCTATCCTCGACGTATCCCCGCAAGTCAGTTCTGCCGGCAGCGATCGGGTCATTGACAGGCGCCGGATGCGTCCGGAGCGAAGCACCGTGTTGCGGGGCGATCGCGCGCCCCCGCCACAACGTCCCTCGTATCGGTGACGTCCGCGCCTGGAGACCGGCGGGAGCCGCGCGCTCCCCCTGAGCGAGGAGGGCAAGATGAAGCGCGTCTTGATCGTCGCGTCGTTCGGCGCCGTTCTGGTAGCGGCGACCGCCGCCGTCGCCTACCCGCCGGCGGTGGGGATCGCCGGCAAGAGCCCTTCGTGCGCCGTCTGCCACGCGGATACCGGTCCGTGGGGAGACGAGTCGAGGACAATCGTTGACATCCTGGACGGCAAGACTCGCGAGTCGCTACTCCAGGAGGACGGACGGTTCCTCCTCAGCGTGCCGCGGGGGCAGATCCGCACGGTGATCACCGTACTCGGGCGTTCCGCGGACGACGACGCGCCCCCCCCGGTCCGAAACGCGTGGCTCTACGTGGACCCGTCGCGGATTGCGACCAACTCCTTCGGGAAGTTCGCCCCGGGATGGGACGTCAGCCTGCCGCTATCCTGTCGGATCGTGGGTGACAAGGTGCCCGAGTATCCGGGAGCGGCGGTGACGGCGCTTCCCATGAGGCTCCGCCCGGGGGACGCTGCACAGAACACCGAACTCGAGCTTCAGGTGATGCTGACCAAGGGGGAGTCGACCAAGGGGAACCCCGATGAGTGGCTCATCGCCAACTTCGTGACACGGAAGCTGGTCCTCGAGGTCACGGATCCGTAGGGGGAAATCACGCCGTTCGGTCCTTCGCTTCCTTCCGCGCCTGCACGATCTCCTCGGCGAGCGCGAACGGCACGGCCTCGTAGTGCTCGAACTGCATGGTGAACTCGCCACGACCACTCGTGATGTTGCGGAGCTCCGACGAGTACCCGAACATCTCTGCGAGCGGCACGCGCGCGCGGATGATGGTCGTCTTCCCGCGCGACTCCATGTCGGCGATCTGCCCGCGCTTCCCGCACAGGCTCGCCGTGACGGCGCCGGTGTGGTCCTCGGACGCCGTGACCTCGACGCACATTACGGGTTCGAGGAGTTCGAGCCCCGCCTTCCTGCATGCCTCGCGGAACCCCCGTGCCGCGCAGTTTCGAAACGCCATCTCCGACGAGTCGACCTCGTGCGAGGACCCGTCCAGTAGGTCGACGAACACGTCGACCATCGCGTACCCGGCGTACGGCCCCTCGGCCATCGCGTCGATGACGCCGCGCTCGACCGCCGGGATGTACTCGCGCGGAATACGGCCGCCGGTCACGCTGTCCCTGAAGTGGAGGCCCGAACCAGGCTCCGCCGGCGAGATGCGCATCTTCACGTGCGCGTACTGCCCGTGCCCTCCGGTCTGCTTCACGAGCTTGTACTCGTGGTCGACCGTGCCGACGATGGTCTCTCGGTAGGCGACCTGGGGCTTCCCGACCTGGGTGTTAACGTTGAACTCGCGCTTCAGGCGGTCGACGATGATCTCGAGGTGGAGCTCTCCCATGCCTGAGATCACGACGTCACCCGTCTCCTCGTTCGAAGCGACCGTGAACGTCGGGTCCTCCTCCGCGAGCCGGACGAGCGCCTTCGAGAGGTTGTCGCGGTCTGTGCGGCTCTCCGGCGTGACGGCCATGCCGATTACGGGCGTCGGGAACTCGATCGACTCGAGGATGATCGGGTGCTTCTCGCTCGTGATCGTGTCGCCTGTCCGCGCGTCGCCAAGGCCCACGACGGCGCCGACCTCGCCCGCGTGCAGGGTCTCGATCGCCTGGCGGTCGTCCGCGTGCATCTGGAAGAGCCGACCGATCCTCTGCTTCTTGTCCCGCGTGGAGTTGAAGACTGTCTCGCCGGACTTGAGCACGCCGGAGTAGACGCGCACGTACGTGAGCTTCCCCATGTGTTTGTCCGCCTGGATCTTGAACGCGAGCGCCGCGAGCGGGGAGTCGTCCTTCGGGTGACGCACTATCTCCGCGTTGCTCTCTTTCTGCGTCCCGATGATCGGCGGGAGGTCGATGGGGGAGGGTAGGTAGTCGATGATTGCGTCCATGAGACGCCTCACGCCCTTGTTCTTGAAGGCCGCCCCGCACAGGACGGGGATGATGTCCCCGGCGATCGTGGCTGCCCGCATGGCGGCGACGCACTCGTCGCGGCCGGGAGTCTCGCCCTCGAGGAACTTCTCCATGAGAGGGTCATCCTGCTCGCTGATCCGCTCGATCATGACGGCCTCGGCGGCGCGTGCGTTCTCGAGCAGAGCGTCAGGGATGGGTTCCTCGCGTATGACGATCTCCCTGCCCCTCTCGTCGAAGTAGACGGCCTTCATGTCGACGAGGTCTATGATTCCCTCGAACTCGTCCTCCTGTCCGATGGGAAGCACCACCGGAACCGCGTTGGCGCCTAGCTCGGCCCTGATCGCCTCGACGACACGGTCAAAGTCAGCGCCGGTTCTGTCCATCTTGTTGATGAACGCGATGCGCGGCACGCGGTACTTCTCCGCCTGCCTCCAGACCGTCTCGGACTGCGGCTGAACGCCCCCGACCGCGCAGAAGAGAGCCACGGTCCCGTCGAGCACGCGGAGCGACCGCTCGACCTCCGCCGTGAAGTCGACGTGTCCGGGGGTGTCGATGATGTTGATCCGGTGGTCCTTCCAGAGGGCGGTCGTGGCGGCGGACGTGATCGTGATGCCCCGTTCCTGCTCCTGCGCCATCCAGTCCATGGTGGCCTGGCCGTCGTGGACCTCGCCCAGCCGGTGGGTCCTTCCTGCGAAATACAGGATGCGCTCGGTCACCGTGGTCTTGCCGGCGTCGATGTGCGCCGTAAGGCCGACGTTCCGGACCTTGCTGATGTCGACGGTGCGGGGCATCGGGGCCCCCTTCTCTGGGTTCAAGCTGTGAACGGGTTTCGCCGCAGGCTAACCGCGGGAGTGCCGAGTGTCAAGCTCGTGGGGAGAGCTCGTGCATGGGGCCGGCTCCTTCAACCCGCGGCCCCCCCCAAGGGTCAGGATAGACTGGACGACCGACACACGGATGGGCGCGTCCGCCGAGGGCACGCCCTGCCTCTGAATACCGGAGAGCTGCGTCCCTGACGGCGGAGCTCTCCCGTTAGGGGGGTCCCGATGCCCAGTGAACGGATGGAAGCAGGAGGCAGGAAGTCCCTCGTCGTCGCGGCTTGTGTCGTCGCGGTCGCCGTTGCTGTCGTCGCGGGATGCTCGAGAACGCCGCCCGACGTGTCGACCGTCACCTCGGAGTACGAGGCCGCGGTCGCGGAGACCCCGTCGCTCACGGAGTTCCGAGCGTCAGGGCTCAGCCGGGCTGACGTGGAGGGGCTCGACGCCCTCGGCTCTTCATTAGAAATGCTCCGCGGGAACCTCCACATCGCGGGGATGTCGGCCGCCGTCGTGCGGGACCAGGAGCTCGTGTGGGCGAAGGGCTTCGGGCTCGCCGACATCGAGCAGGGGATCCCGGCAGCACCGAACACGCCGTACTGCCTCGCGTCCCTCACCAAACCGTTCGCGTCGACGCTGCTCCTCGAGCTCGTCGAGAGTGGTCAGCTCGATCTCGACGAGCCTGTCGCGGACCACGGCATCGAGTACGCGAGTCCCGGCACGATTCGGGTGAAGCACCTCTTCTCGCACACGTCCGCGTACTGGCCGGGGACCCGCTACCACTACAGCGGCGACCGCTACTCGGAACTCGACCACGTGCTGGAATCGGTCGCGGGTGCGTCGTTCAGGGCGCTCGCGACGGAGCGTATCCTCGACCCGCTCGGTCTCACCGACACCACATTCGGCCCGCTCGAGCGGGCGATGGTCGACGGATTCCTCAACTTCCGCGAGTCGCGAGTAGAACCGAGAGCGGTCCTTGCTCCCGACGGCACCGAGTACGAGTTCGGCGACATCCGTGAGGACGACCCGCACATCATGACGACGATCGGCGTCTTCGAGACGCTCGTGGGATCGGTCGTCGACACGAGCCTCTACGACTTCCGTCGCGTCCCCCCGCTGCCGGTGGACGACGCGTCTCTCGAGAGCTTCGCCGCCTTCTGGGCGAGCCAGGAGCGGTACGAGGACGCGCAGTCGCGGATAGCCCGGCCGTACTCCCTGAACGCAGACCTCGAACCGGTGCCCGGACGATACAGCCCCAACAACAGCGCGGCGGCGGGGATCCTGAGCTCGGTGGTCGACCTCGCTCGTTACGACGCCGCCCTCGACTGGAACCTCCTCGTCGGGCGCGACACCCAGGACCTCGCGTTCGAGCCGACCGTCTCCGCGGACGGCGACACACTTCCCTACGGATTCGGATGGTTCGTTCAGCGGTTCGGGGGGAAGAAGCTCCTCTGGCACTACGGCTACTGGGACTGCGCCTCGACGCTCATCGTCAAGGTGCCTGAAGAGGAGATCACGTTCGTCCTCCTCGCGAACACCGACGCGCTCAGCCGCACGACCGCGGGGATCGGCATGAGGGGCGACGTGCTCGTCTCGCCGGCCGCATCGCTCTTCCTTAGGCACCTCGTCTTCGCGCCTGACGGCGACCCGGTTCACCTCGACTGGAACGCACCGCTCGGTTCGCTGAGCGAGACGCTCGCGTCGTCCACCGACCCGCTCGAGCGCGAGCTCCTGGAGCGCGAGCTAGGTGCCGCCGCCTACGTGGCGGCAATCGGCGAGCTGGGCGTCCGGACCCCGGAGGAGCTGTGCGGGGCGGCGGACGATGCATGGTCGGAGCCGTTCGTCCCGACGGTCGACCTTCCGGTCGTCGCACTCGTCGAGAACGTCGGGAACGACGACCTCAAGAGTGAGGCGTTCACGCTCGACGCCCCGAGACGGCTCAGGGTCTACGCGGTCGGAGAGGGCGGCCGTGGGGGGATGTACGACTTCGCGTGGATCGAAGACACGGACACGGGAGGGCGTGTCTGGTTCATGAACTGGCCCGAGACCGAGGATGCCGGAGGCTCCGGAAAGAACCGGAAGATCGACGAGTCGTTCGTGCTCCCGGCCGGAAGGTACGCGCTCAGGTTCCGCGCGGACGACTCACACGCCTACAAGAGCTGGAACGCGGTTCCGCCGAGCGACGGCTTCTGGGGCGCGATCGTGTGGGACGACGGACCAGCCGAGTACATCGACGCGACGACGTGGGAACACGCGGCCGACCCCGAGGCGCTCGGCTGGTCCGCCGCAGGGCTTGATACGGTGGCGGCGATGCTCCGGCGCGCCGGTAGCGCGGCGTTCCTCGTCGCGACGGACGGCAAGCTCGTGTACGAGTACGGGACGACGACCCTACATCCACGAGGGCGTCATGTCGCGCGAAGCGACGCTCGGCGAACTCGGGATCGTCGACTCGCCACCGCTCACGGAGACCGAGGAGTCGGCGCAGCTGGTGCACCTCCTGCAGGCGCGGTCGGGCGTGTACATTCCCGCGCTGGGCGAGACACCGGAGATGGCCGAGCGACGGCCGGAGCGAGGAAGCCACGACCCGGGGACGTTCTGGTACTACAACAACTGGGACTTCAACGTGCTGGGAACGATCTTCATCCGCGAGACCGGGGAGGCGATAGGAGAGGCGTTCGATCGTCGGATCGGGCGACCGATCGGGATGGAGCACTTCGAGCCCGACCACGTGACCTTCACGTACGGCCGCGGCAGCACGGTGCACCCGCGGTACGCGTTCCGCATGTCGGCGAGAGACCTCGGCCGGTACGGTCAGCTGTTCCTGCAGGAAGGGGAGTGGGAAGGGCGCGAGGTAATCCCCGCCGAGTGGGTCAGGGAGAGCACGCGCAAGTACTCCGACTGGGAGGACTACCCCGGGATCGGGTACGGGTACATGTGGTGGACCCTCGCCGAGGACGCGGTGGGGATGGAGTGGCCCGCCGGGATGTACCACGCGGCGGGATACGGCTCACAATACCTCCACGTCATCCCCGAGATCAGCACCGTGGTCGTCCACTTCTCGAACACGTACGCGGGGGGAGCGGAGCTCGTCGACGACCTCGTCGCGTTCGGGATCGTGCACAGGCTGACCGAGGCGAGGTTGGAGTAGAACGGGCCCCGCGACCGCCGGTGACCCCAGCGCAGCTGACGACAGAATGCCCGGGCCACAAGGCCCGGGCATCCTGATTCGGGAAGATCATCGTATCGCGTCACCGGAGCATCACGAGTCGCGTCCGCTCTGTCGACGCGGGTGTCATGAGCCTCGCGAAGTAGACTCCCGCCGCCACACGACGGCCCGAGTCCGACCTCCCGTCCCACTCGAAGCGGACAGTGCCGGAGTCGTCCGGGGGCTCCTCGAGCGTCCTCACCGTCCTGCCGCTCGGACTGTAGATCACGCACACCGCGTTTCCGCCACTCTCCGGCAGGACGAACGACAGCTCGGTGCGGTCGCTGAACGGGTTCGGGCTGGACCTGAACGATGCGGACGAGTGAGACTCCCCGTCGACGCCGCTCGCGCCCGAGTCCCGGACGCAGCGGACGTAGTTGTAGATCCGGATGACGTCTCCCTGTGGACCGTGTCCCTCCGGCCAGTTCGTCGGGTCTCCGCTCTTGGGGTCGCTCCGTTGTGCGCCAGCACCGTGTACGTCCATGAGCTCTCCCGACGGCGGCATGAAGCCGAGGGCCTCACCGAATGATACGTAGGCGCCCCACCCGCCGGACGGGGACTGCCAGTTCGCGTGGGTCGTGCTCGACCAGTAAAACGGGTAGTTCGTTCCCCCTCCCTCGTCGGTGATCGGCGTGACACTGAAGAGCGGGTCGAGGGACGCCGTGCCGGTCGACTGCGGTCCACGGGTGTAGTCGACGATGCTCTGGAGCTCCTTCGCATTCGGCAGGCGCCAGTCGCTGTGCCCCGCGTACGACAGGCCCTCGGCGTACTCGAGCGCGTCCTCCCAGTCGTAACCGACCCCGCTGTCGTCCTGCATCCACGTGAGTCCGGTGGCCGTGTCGGTGATCGTCCCGTCGGCGTTGTCGACGAAGCTGTTGATCCCGTAGCTCATGTTCCCGCGCACGTGGCGGACGTAGCTCTCCTTCTCGAACTGCTGACCTGGTGGGCCTATGGGCTCCGACGGGTATCCCTTGATTCGCCCGTCCGCGAAGTTCACGCCGAACGCGGTCTCGGCGCCGGCGATCGTCGTCCCGTCGTACTCGGTGCTCGACCAGTACTGGGCGTCGATGATCCGCCGCGCTTCCGGGTCCCCGTACTCGAATCCGAAGAAGTCCGTGTCGATGAACGGCGTGAGCTCGGACGGGTCGTTCCCGCTCCAGCCGCTCGGGTCGATGCCGCTGAAGTCGATGAGGGAGTAGAGCTCCTTGATGGTCGGGAGCCGCCAGTCGTCGTAGCCGGCGAGCTCGAAGCTCGGCGCGTTCGCGACCGCCTCGTCGAAAGTGTAGGTGACACCGTGATCCTGCTGCCACATGAGGCCCGTCACGAGATCGGTGACGGTTCCGTCCCCGTTGTCGACGTAGCTCGGCTGGTTCCCTTCGTACTGGGCGTCCTGGCCGTGGTAGGGCGATCCCTCTGACGGGGGAGGGATCTCGTCGGTGTCGTCGTAACAGAGGACCTGGCCGGTATCGACGATCGGGTAGTCGCCCGGGCCTCTCTCGCTGGCAGAGACGGTGCCCGGCACGGTGACGCTGAGAGCGACCAGAAGTGCCACTCCCGCGCGAAGCAACTCGATTCCTCTTGTCGGGCCCTGCACGGTCATCGTGCTCCCTCCGTCAATACCTTCCCGAAGCGCCGGTTTCCGATGACTGATCGAGCAAGCCGCATGCCCAGGCCCTCGCCGCTGAGGTCGTGCGAGCGAGCCCCGCAACATCCAATTATACAACAACTTGCGCCCGCCGCGAGCTCCGGGAGTCCTTCCGTTTCGACCCTGGCGCGCAGGAACTTCCCAGTCTCCGGCGATTCGCCCCCGCCGTCCGCGCAGGTTCTTCACAGCTCCGTCAGGGCCCGGAGGCTGACATTGGGACCTCCTACGATGTATCTTGACACATTGTGAATAGTGTGCTACTGTGACAACTGCACAGGGTATCTGGCGTGGCAAGACTTCTAACACACGCATCTACCTGTTCGGCCAGGGTGCCCGGCCGGTTTCCGTCGTGGGGATGGGGTTCTCCCGACGTCGTCCGGATGTGGTCGCCCGAACGCCGAGGAGCGGTACCGATGGAGGAGGTGGAACGATGAGACTCATTGCGAACGAACCCCGACGGCTTCCGGTGTGGGCTCTCGCCGGTCTGATGGCGTTGGCGCTGATTGCCACGCCGACCTTCGATGTCACGGGCACGGGCGGGGCTGCGCACGCCGTCGGCGTGTGCGGCGTTGCTGCGACCGGCCCGGGGGAGAACGGCTTCCAGATCGCGGCGCAGTTCTACTCGGGTCCGAGCGCCGACGACTGGGCTCAGGGCGCAAGCTTCGACGGCGTGCTGGACGACTCGGGCGTGGGCGTACCCATTCACGAGCCGGCTCTCTTCCTCCAGGACACCAACTGGGCCGGCAACAACGTCGATCCGAGTACCTTCGCCGGATCGAACAAGAACTTCTTCAGTCTCGACCCCGCCGACTACCTTATCGGCGACGGGGGCTGGGACGTCGGCGACGGCAGCGGTCCTCAGAAGAACGACCTGACGGAGCTCTACTCGCACGTGCGGGTGATCGGAGCGGGCGACACCGCGCACGTGTGGCTGATCCTCGGAGGGCTGACACGCTCGACCAGCGGGGCGAGCTACTTCGACTTCGAGTGGAACTCGGCGGGACTCGTCCAGTCCGACCTGGACAGCGACGGGGACGACGAGATCACCGGCCTCGGCCCGGACGAGGGCAGGACGGCCGGGGTCGACTTCATCCTGAGCGTGGTCTATGAGGTCGGTGGATCGGTCCCGGATGTGGAGGCCCGTCGCTGGACCGAGACGGCGCCCGACACCTACGAGTGGGTAGAGTGGTTCCCCGGACCAGGGCAGTACTTCATCTGTACGAACGACTCCCTTCTCGAAGCACCACCCTGGGGCGCGACGAGTCCTGGCGGGGAACCCGACACCGTCGTGATCGCGCTTCAGTTCGTCGAGATGGCGATCGACCTCACGGCGATCGGCTTTGACAACGATGATCTGTGCAGCTCGACCTCTACGCTCATGTTCAAGACGAGGTCGTCACCCTCGTTCACGTCGGAGCTCAAGGACTTCGGGCTGTCGCCGTTCCCCATTCTCCGGACTCCGGAGTGCGGGATCACTGGTCCCTCTGCGATCTGCGGCGACGACGTCGCGACACTGTGCGGGCCGACACCTCCGGTAGGTGTGGACTACATCTACGAGTGGTCGGGTCCGAGCGGTCCGATTGCGGGAGACTCCTGCATCGTCGTGGACGAGGCGGGGACCTACTATCTGATGGTCTACGATGCGGTGACGGGCTGCTGCAGCGACACCTGTGACTTCGAGCTCCTGGTGAACGAGCTGCCGACGTGCCTCATCACGGCCGACCCCGACACGGCCATGTGTTCCGGGGCAACGGGATACACGCTCTGCGGGCCGGATGGCATGGCGGGCTACCTGTGGTCGCCCGGCGGGGACACGACCCGCTGCATCTCGATGGACGGACTGACCGCGGGCACGCACGACTTCGACCTGACGGTCACCGACGACAACGGCTGCCAGAGCACCTGCTCGTTCTCGTTCGAGGTGTACCCGACTCCCGAGTGCATGATCCGGGCTGAACCCGGTCCGGCGATGTGCCTCGGGGCCACCGGCTACACACTCTGCGGCCCCTCGGGCATGGCGTCGTACCTGTGGTCGCCAGGCGGGGAGACGACGCAGTGCATCTCGATGGACGGCCTCGGCGCCGGGACGCACGACTTCGACCTGACGATCACCGACGGCAACGGCTGTCAGAAGACCTGCTCGTACTCCTTCGAGGTCTACGATCTCCCGACCTGCCTCATCACGGCGGATCCCGACACGGCGATGTGCCTGGGCGAGACGGGGTACACGCTCTGCGGCCCGGACGGGATGGCCGGATACGACTGGTCGCCGGGCGGGGAGACGACCCAGTGCATCTCGATGGACGGACTGGGTGTCGGGACGCACGACTTCGACCTCACCGTCACGGACGGGAACGGGTGCCAGAGCACCTGCTCGTTCACCTTCGAGGTGTTCGATCTGCCCACCTGTCTCATTACGGCCGACCCGGACACGGCGATGTGCCTGGGCGAGACGGGCTACACGCTCTGCGGCCCCGAGGGGATGGCGGCCTACGACTGGTCGCCGGGCGGGGAGACGACCCAGTGCATCTCCATGGACGGGCTCGGAGTCGGAACGCACGACTTCGATCT
>JALGZK010000008.1 GCA_025774935.1 bacterium
TGAGCGGGATCGAGAAACGGCGGTCGGCGGTCTGCTCGCCCTTCGCGAACGTGTAGAGGATGACGGCGATGATGACGGCCGCCACCTTGAGGTTGATGTTGTTGACGATGCTGGACCGGAGGTTCACGTCTGACGGTCTCCCCGCAGCCCGCCGGCCCCGCACGACCGCTGCCCGGCGCGGCTGCTACCCCTGCACGACGAGGACCTGGTCGACGTGGATCGTCGCGCCCTCGATGAGACCATTGTACTCCCTGAGCTGCTCGACGCTAAGCCCGTAACGCCGGGCGATGCTCCAGAGGGTCTCGCCGGGAGCGACCTTGTGCGTCCCCGCCGCGACGCCCGGCTGAGGGGCCGGCACGTACCGGTCGAAGTAGGAGTCGACCGCGTTGGCGAGTCGGTGCGCGTAGCGGGTCCGGTAGTCGGACTTCTTGAGCTTCTTCACGTCGCCCGAGTTCGTGAGGAACCCGACCTCGACCAGGACCGACGGCATCTGGAGGTTCTTGAGCACGACGAACCCCGCCTGCTTCACGTGGCACGACGACGGCTCTTCCTTGCAGAGCTCGCGCGACACGAGCGACGCCAGGTCGTTCGACTTGTGCACGCTGTCGGTCATCTTCAGGTCGACCAGGATCGAGAGGACGTCCTCGTCGGCTTCGGGCGAGACGCCCCCGACGAGGTCAGCCGCGTTCTCCCGGCTAGCCAGCTCCCGCGCCGCCTGGTCGCTCGCGCCGCGGGGCGAGACGAAGAAGACCTCGGATCCGTCGGCCTTCCTGTTGGGCGCGCTGTTGGCGTGGACGCTGATGAAGATGTCGCCGTTGTGCTTGCCCGCGAACGTCTTCCGCTTCCTGAGGCTCACGAAGTAGTCGCCCGTCCGCGTGAGGTGGACCTCGTACCCGTCGCGTCTCTCGAGCTCCGCCTTGAGCTTCTTCGAGATGTCGAGGACGACGTCCTTCTCGCGGAGCTTCCCGTTCCCCACCGTGCCCGAGTCCTCGCCGCCGTGGCCGGGGTCGATGACGACGACCCGCGGCCGCGAGGCGCGCCGGACGGCGGCCTCGGCCGTCGCCGCGTTCGCGGTCTCCTGGATGGTGAGTCCGCCGGAGCTCCCGGACGGCGTGGTCGGCGGGGCCGGCGCGGGCTTCTCCCGGGACGGCTCCTCGCGGAAGACGTCGATCACGATGCGGTAGGGCTTGTCGAGGTAGGGCTTCAGGTAGAAGACGTTGTGCGGCCGCGCCTTCGGCAGGTCGACCACGACCTGGGCGCCCGACTTGAGCTGGTTCAGCCTGACCTGCGCGACCACGCCGTCACCGACTTCGGTCGAACGCGGCGTCTCCCCGATGCTCCCGTCGACGACCAGGACCACGATGCGGTCGTGCCCGGTGCGCACGCTCGTGGAGTACGTGCCCGCGTCCGAGAGGTCGATCACGATCCTCGACGCGTCGGGAGCGGTCCAGTGACGGACGGCGGTGATCGTGGGCGCTGCGTGCGCGGCGCCGCACGGGAGCGCGACCGGGATGAGGAGCGTCGCCGCGAGGGCGAGCGCGAGGAGGGCGGGAAACGCGAACGCCGCCGCGCGTGCGGGCCTCATCGGGCGAGCAGACTGTGCCAACAGGGATTCCTCCGACAGCGGTTCCCCCGCGACGAGCGTGACGGGGCCGAAACACTCGATGCCGCGGTCGGGGATGGATGATACAACGAACTCCCGCATTGCGCCAGCACGCAACGGGGAGTTTGGGAACTAGATTCCGCCTCTCCTGGAGCGCCTCTTGGCCTCTTTGCCGGGGCGCTGGACGACCTTGACGGGATTCACGAGGTACTTCCTCGCGATCTTCATGACGTCCTTCCCGTCGATCGTCTCCATCTCCTCGAAGAACTCCTCCAGGAAGTCCGTCTCGAAGCCGGCCAGCGTGCCGACGGCGAGACGGGCTGACTTCTGCAGGTTGGTCTGCTCCTTCATCGTGACCATGCCCTTGAGGCGGGCCTTGGCCCGGTCGAGCTCCTCGACGGGGACGGGCTCGTCGTGCACGTCCTGGACGACGCCCCCGATGATGTCGATCGCCTCGTCGATGTCCTCGCTCTGCGCGTAGATGACGATCGGGCTCTGCTCGAACCTCCCGGAAGCGGACGCCCCGGCGATGTCGGAGATGGCGGCGCCGTCCGGACCGAGCGCCTGGTAGACGCGCGAGGAAGTTCCGTTCCCGAGGACGGCCGCGAGAACCTCGAAGGCGACGTAGGCGTCGTCGAACATCTCGGGCCCGAGGAACCCGACGGTGACGAAGCCGGTCTTGCCCGCGCGGTAGTACTCGATCTCCATCGGCTCGTCCCTCTCGACGCGGCCGAAGGTCTTCTGCTTCGCGTGCCCGCCCGGGTAGTCCGCGAACGCGTCGGTTATCTTGTCGACCGCGTGCTCCCGGTCGAAGTTCCCGACGACGGCAACGACCGAGTTCCCGCCGTGATAGCGCTCCTCGTGGAACGACACGACGTCCTGGCGCGTGATCGCGTCGATCCCGTCGGGAGTGCCGACCTCGCGATGACCGTAGGGGTGTCCCTTGTAGAGTGCCTCGTTGAGCTTGAAGAAGGTCGTCGCGAAGACGTCGTCCTTCTCGGCGATGAGCTTGTCGTGGATCATCCCCTGGACTTCGAGGAGGGGCTTGGAGTCGAAGGCCGGGTTCGTGACGACGTCGGCGAGGATGTCGACGGCGGCGTCGAACTGCTTGTCCGCGGCCGCGACGGAGACGATGATGTAGTCGGGGTTCGTGTGGACCGTGAGCCGCATCCCGAGCCCGTCGACCTCCTCGGAGATCTCGAGGCCGGTCATGGTCTCGGTGCCGCGAGAGAGCATCTCGGCGGTGACGCTGGCGAGTCCGCGGCGGCCGGGGGGATCGTATTTGGAGCCCGCGTCGATGGCCATGGTGACGGCGACGATGCGGTTCCACGAGTGCGGTGCGGTGACGAGGGTCAGGTCGTGCGGAAGGTCGTGAGTCTTGACGCCTGCGACGGACGCGGACGCGCACACGAGCACCACAAGCCCGACCGCTGTAACCGTCCTGTGTCGCAGCGCCATCTGCATCGTCACTCCCTTCGTGCGGTCCGGATTTGGGAAGCCGGCTGCAAGAACAGGGACGCCCGCTCTCCTTCAGGGCGTCCTCGCTAGTCCATCCACTCCGGCACGACCGCCACGGCCGCGTGGCTCGTCTCCGCGAAATACGTGGCCGCGAGCTGCTGCACGTCCTCGGTGGTCACGTCCGCGATCCTGTCTATGTACTCGTCGGCGTACTCTGCGCGTCCGCTCACCGACGTCCAGTATCCGTAGAACCCCGCGAGGCCCTCCGCGGTCTCTCTCATGAACAGGAGCTGGGACTCGTAGAACGCCTTCGCCTTCTCGAGCTCCTCCTGGTCGACCGGGTTCGCGGCCAGGCCGCGGAAGATCTCGACGGTCGCGTCGGCCGCCTCGCCCACGTTCTCGGGCGATAGCTCCATCACCACGAACATCGGGCTTCCCTGCCTCCGCGTGTACCAGCCCGCGGAGACGCCGCTCACCAGCCTCCGCTCCACCATGAGCTCGCGCTCGAGCCGGTCGCTCCGCCCGAGGCCGAGGACCGTCAGCAGCACGTCCATCTCGACGCTGCCTGGGTCGTGGATGCCGGGCGCCGGGAACCCCACGAGCTGATAGGCGCGGTGCACGTCCGCCTTCTCGACGAGCCTGACGTCGTCGGTCGGCCACGCCGGTTCCGCCACGGCCGGCTGCGCAGGCTCGCCGGCGGGAACGTCGGCGAAGAGACGTTCCACGCGCTGCGCCGTCTGCTCGGGATTGGCGTCACCCGCGACGACGATGAGGATGTTCTCCCCGACGTACCGCTCGGCGTGACGCGCGGCGAGCTCCTCCGGCGTGAACGACGACACGGTCTCCGCTCTCCCCTGCGGGAGGCGCGCGTAAGGGTGCTCGCCGAGCATCTGCTCCAGGAAGACCCAGTTCACGCGATCGATCGGGCGGTCCTCCTGACTCTCGATCTCGGAGAGGACCTGCTTCCTCACGCGGTCGACGCGCTCGGGTGTGAAGACTGGGTTCAGAAGACCGTCGGCGAGAACCTCGAGGGCGAGGTCGGTGTGCTCTGAGGGAAGCGTCACGGTGAACGTCGCGTAGTCCTGGGAGGGCGTGATGCTGATCCCTCCGCCGACGGCTTCGATCCGCCTCGTTATCTCGCCGGGCCCGTAGGTCGGAGTCTCGTCGAAGATCATACGCGCCACTAGCGAGGCCAGGCCGGCTTCGTCGACCGCGTCGTGGACTGCGCCGTTCGCGACCCACGCCTGCGCCGACACGACCGCGCCCGCCCTGTTCTCGGCGGTGATGACGGTGACGCCGTTCGAGAGTTCCTTGTAGACTCTTGTAGTGGTGACAGCACGCTGACCGTCGTCGGAGCAACCTCCGACAAACAGAGCCGCCAGGGCGGCGGCCATACAGCCAAACACCAGAAGACGATGCTTCTTGGGGCGTCGAGTCATTTCGTCCGGTCACTCCACCGCGCTAGAGCGCGAACGTTGTCAGGGCTCTAAACCTTGGACACAAGATACTAGGAAAACGTGTAAAGCGCAGTCAAGGTCATTCGAAAGGGCCTCTGAGACGCTTCCGCCACCCGTAGAGACGCCCACCGGCCACGAGGTCGATGGGCGCCAGCTCGATCCGATTCCTGACTGCGGTCCAGCCTGTCCCGGCCCGGCTCCGGCCGGTCGGGCTCGGTCTAGTTCAGGTACGTGCGGAGTTCCTCGAGGCCGGGGGCGTCCCGGAGCTTCCCGAGGGCCTCTTCCTTGATCTGCCTGATCCGCTCGCGGGTCAGGCCCATCATCTGCCCGATCTCCTCGAGGGTGCACTTCCTCTTGCCGCCCAGCCCGAAGTAGTGCTCGAGGATGTTGCTCTCGCGGTCGGTCAGCTCGCCGAGAGCCGATCCGAGCTCGATCGCGAGCGACTCGTAGTGCAGCCCGTCGAGGGCGCTCTCGACCGCAGGGTCGGGCACCATGTCGCCGAGCTCGATGTCCTGGTCGCTGGAGAGCGGCGCGTCGAGCGAGAGGCTCCCGACCGAGAGCTTCCTGAGCTCCTCGATCTCACGGACCTTGAGCTTCATCGCCGCCGCGAGTTCCTTGTCCGTCGGCTCGTGTCCCGTCTGCTGACGGATCCGCTCTACCGTCCTCCACATCCTCCGCACGGCGCCCGCCTTGTTGAGCGGGAGCCTCATGGCCCCGGACTGCTCGGCCATCCCCTTGAGGATCGCGTGCCTGATCCACCAGACGGCGTACGTGATGAACTTGCGGCCGCGCTCCGAATCGAACCGCTTCGCGGCCTCGATGAGACCGAGGTTCCCCTGGTTGATGATGTCCATGATCGGGGCGCCCGTCTTCCGGGCGTAGACCTTGGCCACGCTCACGACGAACCTGAGGTTCGCCGTGATCAGCGCGTCGCGCGCCTTCTGGTCGCCTCGGAGGATCCTTCGCCCCAGCTCCTGCTCCTGTTCACGAGTCAGAAGCGGGGTCCGCGAGATCTCGCGGAGGTACCTCTCCAGGCTCTTGTCTTCTTCTGCTCCACTGCCGTAGTACGACATCTCTACTCACCACCCTCCGGGGGTACTGCCGCCCAGCCCGTTCCGCCGGCTGCATCGGAACCGAGCGCATCCCCCCACCTTGTTATTCCGGCCGGATCGCCACGAAGTAAGTGTAGGCGCCTCGCTGGACCATGAACGCTATCGCCCTGTCGTGATCCTCGAGGTCGTCCCTGATCCGCCGGAAGTCCCGGAGGCTACTAACTTCCCGGTCGCTGATACTGACTATCACGTCGCCGACGAGCAAACCTGCGTCGGCGGCAGGGCTTCCCATTTCGATGTCGACGACGAGGACCCCGCTCTCGGCCTCGATGTCGAACTCACGAGTCATCTCGCGCACCGCGGGATCGTCTAGCGAGACGACCTCGATCCCGAGCCAGCGCGTTGCCTCTTCCTCGGGCTCCTCTTCGGGGACCGAACGCGCCGCGAGCGCGTCGGGCCGCTCCTGGAGCGTCGCGTAGAGCGTCCGCTCTCTCCCCTCCCGGACGACTTCCATGTCGATCTCTTCGCCCGGAGCGACGGCCGCGACGGCCATCCTGAACTGGGAGACGTCGGTCACCTTCACCCCGTCGAACTCGACCAGGACGTCGCCCGGCTCGAGCCCCGCCTCATCGGCGGGCGTCCCGCTCTCGACACTCGCGATCAGGACCCCTTCGATGTCTCCGAGGTCCCGCGCCTCCGCGAGGTCGGGCGTGATCTCCTGGGGGATGACCCCGAGGTACCCGCGGACGACCTTGCCCTCGCTGATGAGCGCCTCCGCAACGTGGCGCGCGAGGTTCACGGGGATCGCGAACCCGATCCCGTCGGCCGACGGGTTGATGGCGCTGTTCACGCCGATGACCTCACCCTTGATGTTGACCAGAGGACCGCCGCTGTTCCCGTAGTTGATCGACGCGTCCGTCTGGATGAAGTTCTGATAGAGCGGCGCACCGCCCCTGATGTTGAGGTCGGTCCTGCCCATCGCGCTCACTACGCCGACGGTGACCGTCCCCTTGAGCTGAAGCGGGTTCCCGACCGCGATGGCCCAGTCGCCGACCCGGAGCGCGTCCGAGTCTCCGAGCCGCACCGTCGGCAGGTCGTCGCCCTCGATCCTGATCACGGCCACGTCGGTCGAGGGATCCTGTCCGACGACTTCGCCCTCGAACGACCTCCCGTCGTCGAGCGTGATCTCGATCTCGTCCGCTTGCTGCACGACGTGGTTGTTCGTCAGCACGTACCCGCGTTCGTCGAAGATAAACCCGGAACCCGAGCTCGGGATCTCGAACTCGCGCCGCTCGTCCGGATCGCCGTAGCGCTCGCGGTACCAGCGGTCGCCGAAGAACTCGCGGAACATCTCCGCGAACGGGTCCTGCGACGAGCGAGTCACCGTCTGCTTGACGTCGACGCTCACCACCGCCGGCAACACCTCCTCCGCCACACTGACGAACGGGCTCTCGAACCCCGCCGCGATCGGAGACGACACCACCGCAACGCGCCCGGGCTCAGTCTCGCTCCCGGTCGGCGCGTCCTGCGCGATCGACGGCGGCTGCCATCCGTAGTTGGCCGTGATAAGAACGCCGAGGATCACTCCGGCAAGTATGAGGACGACTGCTCCTCCTATCCAACCTGCCGAGCTTCTCATCTCCACTGCTCCTTACTGACCGGCTTGCCTTGGTCCCGAAGGACCACTCCACACCTCAACCCCACCCCTCAGTAGTTATACTGATTAGACGCTCAATTATTCAAGAGGGTTCATTCTTGACGAGCCCTCGGTCACTCGACCGGGCCGTCCTTGACGGACGCCTTGGCCTCCCTCTCGGCCTTGGCCTCCTCGATCTCCTTCTCCCACTTCTCGATGTCGAGCCGGAGGGCCTGGATCTGCTCCACGTTCCCGCGGATCTCCTCGTCGGTCGGGACGGCTTCCTGCTCGCCCTTCTCGAAGAAATCGAAGGTCCTCCCGCCGATCTCGCTCATCGTGTTGGCGATCTGGCGGTTCAGGCGGAGGATCTCGATCTTGGCCTTCCCGATGACCGTGAGCTCCTCGGCCTTATCCGAGGCGTGCATGTACCCCTCGACGATCGCACTCTTGACATCGTCCCAAAGGCTCGGCATCGCTTCGTTCCTCCTCGACTGCCGGGGTTTCGCTTGCCGCAGAGGCAGACCGGACCTATACTTACGCCCTTGTGGGAGGGTGGTGGCCTGGCTGCGCTGTGCTCCCGGGCAGACTTCGGGGTCAAGCAGGGTCCCGATGCGCCCGGTCGAACCCAAACGATAAGATGCAACTCTATGAGCAACGATTCACCGGGTCAAGCGGATTTCGGGCCCAAGTATAGGGCCTTTTCTCGGGTCTCCCCCCACCCTTCCGAGCGTCGTCTCTCTACCCTTTCCGCGTTGACCCGGTGCCTTTCGACACGCCTTGTGACCCGGGGGTTTCACCCTCTCTTGCCTCCGATTACGGGAGATTCGACCGGATGACCGAAGGTCCCGTCTACTTCCTCGCCGACGCCCATCTGGGCATCGAATCCGAGCCCCTCGAGGCCGCGAAGGAGCGTGACCTCCTCGATCTCCTCACTCACCTCCGCGGGCGGGCGTCCTTCCTCTATCTGCTCGGCGACCTCTTCGACTTCTGGTTCGAGTATCCGGGCGTGACACCGGGCGGGCATCGGAGCGTTGTCGAGGCTCTTTCGGAATTGTCCCGGTCCGGCACCACGGTCCGCTTTCTGGGGGGCAACCACGACTACTGGGCCGGTCGGAAGTTCGAGGCGATGACGGGAGCCACGGTTCACCGTGACCCAATAACTCAGACGCACTTTGGAAGACGCTTGTTCATGGCCCACGGCGACGGGCTTCCGTCCGGCGACCTGGGCTACCGCATGCTCAAGGCGGTCATCAGGAACCCCGTCTCGATCGCTTCGTTCACGCTCGTCCCGCCCCGCGTCGGCGCCGCGATCGCGCGGTGGGCGTCCAACCTCTCCGAGATCACCGACGAGCGCATCGTCGTGGCGCTCGCACCCATGAAGGACTTCCTCGAGTCGAAGCTCGCCGAGGGCTTCGACGCCGCCGTCGTCGGCCACGTGCACCGCCAGGTCCACTGGCAGTCGGAATCGGGCGACGCGATCGTCGTCGGCGACTGGATGTGGAACCGCTCCGTCGTCGAGCTCTCAGACGGCGGGTTCCGGATGCTCCGCTGGTCCGAAAGCGCGCTCGTCGAGAGCGAGCCGTCGGAGGCGGTGTCCAGACCGCCCGAGGTGTCGTTCACGGACGCGTCCTGAACGAGGTCACGGGGCCGCGCCCACGCGCGGCTCGTGTCTCCCTCCCCAGAAGCTCTCCCTAAAATGCGTACGCCAGTGAGAAGCGGTGGGTGTCTCCGAGGTCGGAGTAGAACGGCGTGTAGGCGTAGTCCAGCCGGAAGCTCTCGACGTTCGCGCCGAGGCCGACCGACACGTTCTGGTTGTCCCAGCCCGTGCGGTAGCCGAACCTGAGCGCGAACACCCGCGCGTACATGTACTCGAGACCGATGTGGAGCTTCGTCTTCCCGTCGCCCGGGACGACGAGGTCGGTCACAGCGAGGAACTCGCCCTTGAGCTGCTCCGCCGGGATGGAATACGCGAGTCCGGTCCTGAAGTTGAGCGGGATGTCGAACTTGTCCTCGAGGTACTTCATCTGCGTGCCGAGGTTCTGCACGACGGCGCCGATGCTCAGCCGCTCGAGGGACGGAACGCGGTAGGTCGCTCCCAGGTCGACGGCGAACCCCGACGCGGTCTCGTTGTCGATCTTCTCGTGCAGGTACTTGACACTCGCGCCGACGTCGAGGTAGTCGGTCAGCGTGCGGGCGTACGAGCCGGTGAGCGCGAAGTCGAAGACGCCGAAGTGCCCGATCGGCTCAGAGGTCGGGCCCTCGCGCCTCTCGAGGTCGTCCATGTAGAGACCCGTGAGGCCGATGCCGAACGCCTGGTGCTCGAAGCGCTGCGCCCCGCCCAGGAACTCGTAGCGGATGCCCTGGAACCACTCGCTGTGCTGGAACATCAGGTCGATGTGCTCGACCTGCGCGAGCCCGGCCGGGTTCCAGTAGATGCTCGACACGTCGCCGCTCACCCCGACGTACGCGTCGCCCAGACCGATGGGACGGGCGCCGACGCCGAGCTTCAGAAACGCGAGACCGGTGCTTCCGTCCTCGGCGCGGACGGCCGCCGGCAGAAGGAGCAGCGTGATGCCCAGCAGTGTGATGATCGTGCGCTTCATCAGGTCCTCCTCGAGAGAAGCCCTGCTCGCGGTGCCTCTCGCGGTTCCTTCCAGGTGTGCGTGCTCCAGAGCACGGGACGCGGCCGCCGGACAACGAGACAGGCCGGCCACCCCCTCATGCGAGACGAGGCGTCCTTATGTAAAGACGTCCCACGCGTGAGTTTACTCAACGCTTTCCGGAGCCGCAAGGACGATTGTCGGAGGCGGGAGGGGCGAGGGATGCCTGCGGGGCGATGCTGCCGGATCCCCGCGCGACGCTCTCACGGGCGGGACGCGCCCGTCCGCGGGGATTCGGTTGGTGCTGGGCGGAAGCAGGCCCGCCCCTTTTCGGGCCAGCCCCGCCCAGCTCCTAACCCCGTCCCGGCCAGAACGCCAGCGCTTGCCCCTATCTATAACAAGCGACGTGCCAGTCGGCCCGTCGACCGCCCCGGGGCAGGCGCCGTCCTCCAACTCGAGCGCGTGTGAGGACTTGGAGCCGCTCTCGAATCCAGATTCGCCGGGCCCGTCCAATCGGCCGGCGGGCGATGTCAACTTCGTCCACAGACCTGGCCGGAGGCCGGGCCCGCGCTGCCCGCTCAATTGACGAACGGCACCCAGTGTGCGATAATGCAGTGCATCCGTATTCTGCGGATTCAGTCCCCTCTGACCTCGCTCGGGACCCCGCACCCGTGGGAGGAACGATGAAACACGCCCTCCGAAGGCTGGTACTCCTTGCCCTCGTCGCGCCCCTCCTCTCCTGCAGCTCGACGAGCGGCCCGGACGAATTCGAGTACACGGAGCGAACGACACCCGAGAACACGCTCGCGAGGCTCGTCGAGGCCTACGAGAAAATGGACGCGGACGTGTACCTCGACGGCCTCGCCGATGAGTTCATCTTCTTCCTGAGCGAGGAAGCGTGCGGGGCCGATCCGACGCTCCCCGAGTACTGGGGCCGACAGGAAGAGCAGGTGATCCACGAGAACATGTTCGGGCACGAGAGTCCCGTCGAGAGCGTGAGCCTCGTACTCACTCAGGTCGGCGACCCGATCGAGATTCCGGGGCCGGTCCCCGAAGACCCTAGTGCTTGGCAGTACAGCATGAACGTCGACCTCACGGTGGAGACCGGGGATCGGATCATGTTCCACGCGGGCGTCGGCGCGATCTTCCTGATCCAGATCGACGACGAGGCGTCAGCGGGCGGACGGGAGCTCTGGGAGGTCGTCGAGTGGCAGGAGGTGCACGAGTTCTCGCGGAACCCGCGCGCCGAGACATCCTGGGGGGGCCTCAAGCACATCTTCCTGCACGGCTACAACGTGCCGCCCGAGTACCCGGACCGGACGACTCCGGGTGGCGTCATCGAGAAGCTCCGGCTGGCGTACGTGAGCATGGACGCTGCGGCGTACCTGGACTGCCTTGCGGGTGACTTCGTCTTCCACACCGCTGAGGAGGACCAGAACGACCCACAGAACCCCCTTCCCGAGACATGGGGCTGGAGCGATGAGTACACGATCCACGGCAACATGTTCGGGCCCGGAACCGACGTTGATCGCATCATCCTGGCTCTGACGAACGAGGACGTGACCCACGATCCGGGCACGGACCCCGAGGACCCTTCGGACGACACGTACGAGTACCTCGTCTCATCCGATCTTCGAGTCTACATCCCCATCACGGGAGACGATCTCATTCTCCTCGCGACCAGTGACCAGCGGTTCCTCCTCCGAGTCGACCCGGACGAGCAAGGAGCGGGAGGGGCTACGCTGTGGGAGATCGTCGAGTGGCGGGACGACGTGTACTACGGATCCAAACGAAGCGAGGAGCAAACCTGGGGCGCCATCAAGGGCCTGTTCCGTTAGTAGAGCCCCCGCAACCGGACGCTTGCCGACCGGCCCGGCGCGCGGGTATCATGTGGTCGCCACTGCCGTGGCGGCCGCTGCTTTTGAGATGGAAGCGCGTCGCGCGCGGCGCCTTCACGGAGGTCTCTTGAACCAGCCCGACGTCCCGCGTCGTCCCGAACCCGACCCGCCGGAGCACTCGCCGGACGCCGACGAGATCCTCCGGACACACGCCCACGCGTACCCGGTCCCGCCGGCGCCGCCGCAGAGGCGCTCGGGGATGAACCCGTACCTCAAGGCCATCCTCTACATCGTGGGGTACTTCGTCGTCGGAGTCGCGTTCTCGATGGTGGTCGCGGTCGTCGCCGGCACGCTCGTCGGGCTCGGGGTCGTGGAGATCCCGCTATTCGATGACGTGACTCCCCTCATGGACATGGAGTCGATCGTCGAGCTCATCGCGCCGTACCTCTTCCCGATCGCGGTCGTGACGGGGTTCTACACGATCCTCTACACGCTGGCGTTCATGTGGATCGTCGACCGCAAACCGCTCACGGCCCTCGGGCTTTACCGGCGGCGCGGGTGGCTCTCCGACTTCGCAAAGGGTGGCGTCCTCGCGTTCCTGATCCTCGGGGTCATCTTCTCGTTCTCGCTCGTCACGGGACAGATCGTCGTCAGAGGGTTCGCGAGACCCGCCGCCGAGACGACCCCGATCGTGGCCTATCTCCTCGGCGCCATCGTCGCGTTCGTCATCGTCGGCCTCTACGAGGAGATCATGTTCCGCGGCTACATCCTCCAGACGCTCGCGACGCGTTCCGGGAGGGTCAGCGCCACCATCGTCTCCTCTATCATCTTCGCGGTCCTCCACGGCGCGAACCCGGGGGCGGACCCGTTCGGGATCTTCAACACGATCATCATCGGCGTCGTCCTGTGCGTCCTCTACTTCAGGACGGGGTCGCTCTGGATGCCCGTCGGGTTCCACTTCGCGTGGAACTTCTCGCTCGGGTACCTCTACTCGATGCCGGTGAGCGGACTCCCGATCTACGGCATCCTCGACGTGATCGAGGTCGAGCCCGCGTCCCGCATCACCGGCGGGAGCTACGGCCCGGAAGCTGGTCTCGCCTGCACGGTCGCGCTCGCAATCTGGGGAGGTTGGCTCATCTGGAAGGGAACGGGCCGGAGGCACCAGGACGAGGACGGGGACGCGCCCTAGAGGACATCGGCACGCGTGACGAAGACCGGGCGGAGCCTCGCGGCCCCGCCCGGTCTCGTTGGTGGTCGGTCGAACGCCGCGCTACTCCACGACCTCGACGAATCCCTTGCAGTCGGTCGCCTCGGCGAGCGTGCGGATGTGATCCATGTCCTCGGCGACGCGCCCGGAGAGGCTGATCAGGGTCGCGTTCCCCGCGAGGATGTGGAGGTCGAACGAGTTGTTCTCGGCGTCCTCCTGCTCGACGGCGTCGTAGCCGCAGGCGGTGACCTGACTCATCCCGGACTCGCCGGACATCGCCGCGAGCATCGGGTTCCCGACGAACGCGCGGAGCATCGCGAGCGCCGGCGAGTTCGCGGCTACCGTCATCTCGATGCTCGACTCGTTCGGCGGATGGTAGACCCTCGACATCACGAGCCCGGCGAACATGCTCGCCCCGATGAGCGAGGCGTCCATCCCCTCCGCCTCGTCCGCCGTCCACCCGTCGGGCGGATCTGGGAACTCCTGAAGGAGGAGATCGATGAGCCTCTGGTTGACGCCGATGAGCGCGGTTTGAAGCTGGGCGCTCGCCTCCTTGTAGTCATTGGCCGCGTAGGCCGAGCCGGCCTGCCCGATCGCGTCCGTGACCTCGTCGGCGAGCGCGAGCCCCGCCGCTAGGACGACGAGCGCGGCTGCTGCCACACACGTGAGAGTCCTCATCGAACCTGACCTCCTTCCCCGCCGGCCGCCCGGCGGATGCCTGTCGTTGTCCCCGGTCGTACTCATGGGACGCCCGCGGTGCGGCAACCGGTTCAGAGCGCGCCGACGACGACCTGCCGCGAGCGGGGGCCGTCGAACTCGCAGAAGAAGATCCCCTGCCAGGTCCCGAGCACGAGGTCGCCGTCCCGGACGAGCACGGTCTCCGAGCACCCGATGAGTGAGGACTTAATGTGCGCGTCGGAGTTCCCCTCGGCGTGGAAGAACGCCGGGGACTCGGGGACGAGCTCGCTGAGCTTGCCGATGACGTCGCGCACGACGTCGGGGTCGGCGCTCTCGTTGATCGTGATCGCGGCCGTCGTGTGCGGGCAGTAGACGACGATCGCGCCGTCCTCGACGCCGAGATCGGCCACGATGCTCCGGACCTCCGCGGTGATGTCGACGAAGGTCGTCCTCGACCTCGTCCGGACGGAAAATGTCTTCGTCATGGTGTGGTTTCCGTGTAGGATGCGTGTAAGCGGCTTGCCTGCATACTACGGGCTGCCGCCCCGGACCGTCAAGGACGGTCGGCCGACGGCCGGAGACCGTGCGACGTTTCACCGTCGCGGCATCCAAAGAAGAAGATGACACCCGAAGACGTACATAAGGAAGAGACCCCAGGCGGGGCGATCGAGCTCACGATCCCCGTGACGGGGATGACGTGCGCGGCGTGCGTGCGCCGGGTCGAGAAGGCGATCTCGGCCGTGCCGGGCGTCGCGTCGGCGAACGTGAACCTCGCCACCAACAGCGCGCGGGTCGCGTTCGACCCCGGGACGACCGGGGCCGCCGCGGTGGCCGCGTCGATCCGGGACGCCGGCTATGGCGTCGGGCTCGACCGCCTCGAGGCGGAGGTCGAGGGGATCTTCTGTGCGTCGTGCGTGAAGCGGATCGAGGACAAGCTCTACCTCCTCCCCGGCGTCGTGACCGCGAACGTGAACCTCGCGACCGCGGGCGTCACCGTCGACTACTTCCCCGGCACCGTCACGATGGACGACGTGACCGAAGCGGCCGCCGCGGCGGGCGACTACCGGATCATCCCGAAGGAGACCGAGGAAGGCTGGGCCGACTCGCGCGCGGAGCGCGAGGAGCGCGAGCTCGCCACGCTCAGGCGCGACCTCATCGTCGCCGCCGTCCTCTCGGTGCTCGTCTTCGTCGGGAGCATGCCGCATCTCTTCCCGTTCGTGACGGCGATCCCGACGCGTGTCAGGTTCGTCCTCCTCTTCGCCCTCACGACCCCCGTCATGTTCTGGGCCGGTCTCAGGTTCTTCAGAGGGTTCTGGGCGGCGACCAGGCACCGCACCGCAGACATGAACACCCTCGTCGCGGTCGGCACGACCGCGGCGTACGCGTACAGCACGCTCCTGACGTTCGCGCCGGGGCTCTTCGGAGAGAGGGGCGCGGACCTCCACGTCTACTTCGACACGAGCACGATGATCATCACGCTCATCCTCCTCGGGCGCTTCCTCGAGCGCCGCGCCCGCGGGAGGGCGTCGCAGGCGATCCGCAGGCTCGCCGACCTCGCTCCCAGGACCGCGACGGTCGTGCGAGACGGAGGCGAGGTGGAGGTCCCGGTCGGGGACGTCGTCCCGGGTGACACGGTGCTCGTCCGTCCGGGCGAGAAGGTCCCGGTCGACGGCGTCATCACGAAGGGCGCGTCCGCGCTCGACGAGTCGATGCTCACCGGCGAGAGCGTTCCCGTCGACAAGCACGTCGGAGACGAGGTCATCGGCGCGACGCTGAACAGGACAGGCAGCTTCGAGTTCCGCGCGACCCGCACCGGGAAGGAGACGGTCCTCGCCCACATCATCCAGATGGTGGAGGACGCGCAGGGCTCGAAGGCGCCGATCCAGCGCCTGGCCGACAAGGTCGCGAGCATCTTCGTCCCGACCGTGATCGGAGTCGCCCTCGTGACGTTCGTGGTCTGGGTGATCTGGGGAACAGAGCCCGCGCTCGTCGCGGCGCTCCTCGCGTTCGTCGCGGTCCTCATCATCGCGTGTCCGTGCGCGATGGGGCTCGCGACGCCGACCGCGATCATGGTCGGCACGGGACGCGGGGCGGAGATGGGCGTCCTCATCAAGGGCGGCGAGATCCTCGAGACCGCGCACAAGCTCGAGACGATCGTCCTCGACAAGACCGGCACGCTCACGCGAGGAGAGATGGCGGCGACCGACGTCGTTCCCGCCAACGGGGTCGACGAACTCGAGCTCGTGCGTCTGGCCGCGGCGGCCGAGCGTGGCTCGGAGCACCCGGTCGCCCAGGCGGTAGTCGCGCTGGCCGCCGATCGCGGGATCGAGGTCCCGGAGGTGTCCGGGTTCGAGGCGACGCCCGGGAAGGGGATCAGGGCCGAGGTCCTGGGCTCGACCGTCCTCGTCGGGAACGAGGAGCTCCTGCGCGAGGGTGGCGCGGACGTCGCACTCGAGAGCGCGCAGTCGCTCGCGGCCGGGGGGAAGACACCTCTCCTCGTCGCGTCGGGAGGGAAGTTCCTCGGCGTCATCGGCGTCGCGGACACGCTCCGGGACGAGGCGCGCGAGGCCGTGAGCGAGCTCCGCGGGATGGGGATCGAGGTCGTCATGATCACCGGCGACCGCGAGAGGATCGCCCGCGCTATCGGTGACGAGGTCGGCGTCGACCGTGTGATCGCCGAGGTCCTCCCCGAGGGGAAGGCTCTCGAGGTCGTGAAGCTCCAGGGCGAGGGGAAGCTCGTCGGCATGGTGGGCGACGGCATCAACGACGCGCCCGCGCTCGCGCAGGCCGACGTCGGGATCGCTATCGGGACCGGCACCGACGTCGCCATCGAGGCGTCCGACATCACCCTCATGCGCGCGGATCTGATGGGCGTCGTCAGGGCCATCAGGCTATCGCGGAGGACCATCGCGACGATCCGCCAGAACCTCTTCTGGGCGTTCTTCTACAACTCGATCGGCATCCCGATCGCCGCGGGCGTGCTCTACCCCGCCTTCGGCATCCTCCTCCGTCCGGTCTTCGCCGCTGCGGCGATGGCGTTCTCGTCCGTGTCGGTCGTAGTGAACTCGCTCCGCCTGAGGCGCGCGAGGCTCTAGTGCGAACCTCTCCCCCACGACTTCCCGAGGAATCCCGTTGACGTCCCGCCCACGGAACGCCTATACATGAGCGGGAGTCGCAGGCGCCTCCGAATACAACCCGAGTAACCGCATACTATAGACAGGGAGCGCGCCGAGAGGGCGCGCGACGGGAGCCCTACAAGAGGAAGGGAGCAGGCCATGTGGTTGTTTCTCATCATCGTCGCCGTGATCGTCATCTGGTTGATCTCGGCGTATAACAGGCTCGTCGTTCTCAGGAACCGCATCGAGAACGCGTGGTCCCAGATCGACGTCCAGCTCAAGCGTCGGACGGATCTCATCCCGAACCTGGTCGAGACCGTCAAGGGCTACATGGAGCACGAGAAGGAAGTGTTCACGAAGGTGACCGAGGCGAGGTCCGCCGTCATGAACGCGACGGGGGTCAAGGACCAGGCCGAGGCCAACAACATGCTCACCGGCGCGCTCAAGACCCTCTTCGCCGTCGCGGAGAACTACCCCGAGCTCAAGGCGAACGAGAACTTCATGATGCTCCAGGAGGAGCTCGCCGGTACCGAGAGCAAGATCGCGTACGCGAGGCAGGCCTACAACGACACCGTCCTCAAGTACGACAACATGCGGGAGAAGTTCCCGACGAACGTCGTGGCGAACATGTTCGGGTTCAAGGAGCGCGAGTACTTCGAAGTCCCCGAGGCCGACCGCGAGCCCGTCAAGGTCGAGTTCTAGCCGAGGACCTCCGACGGAGATTAGAGATGATTGCCGCTTACGTAGTGGTGAAGGTGTTGCTGGGGCTCGTCTACCTGTTCGCGGGACTCGCGCTCTTCTGGGGAAGAAAGAAGCTCCTCGAGGAAGGCAGACCGCCGAACCTCTGGCTCCCCGGAGCTCTCCTGATCATCGCCGGACTCACGACGATGTTCCTCTAGTGGCGGGAAGGAGATGGAATGGAGTTCCTCACGTTCGGCATGGGGTTCATCCTCTTGATCGTCGTCGTCATCCCCTTCTGGAAGATCTTCCAGAAGGCGGGCTTCGCGCCGGCGTTGAGCCTCGTGATGCTCATCCCGATCGTCAACATCGTAGCGCTCTACATGCTCGCGTTCTCGGAGTGGCGCGGCCCGTACGGCGGGTACCGGTCGTAGCGAGCGTACAGGGGCAGCATCCATGTGGGAACAGATCACCGCGAACCAGGTGAAGTCCGGCTTCCTCGTCGGGTTCTTCGTCCTTTTCGTCATCTTCCTCGGCTGGATCTTCGGGGAGTACACGGGCTGGGGCTGGGGCGGCGCCGTCTTCGCGGGCGTGATCGCGTGCGTGGGCGCGCTCACGAGCTGGTACAACAGCGACAAGATGGTGCTCGCCATCAGCCGCGCGCGTCCCGTCGAGCACACGGAGTACCCCCACCTCCACAACACCGTCCAGGGACTCGCGATCGCGGCCGGGATCCCCGAACCCAAGCTCTACATCATCGACGACACCGCGCCGAACGCATTCGCGACCGGCAGGGACCCCGAGCACTCGGCGATAGCCGTCACGACCGGACTCCTCCAGAAGCTCAACAGGGTCGAGCTCGAGGGCGTCATCGGACACGAGATGTCGCACATCGCCGACCGCGACACGCTCCTTATGACGATTACGGTCATCCTCGTCGGGACCGTCGCGCTCGTGAGCGACTGGATGTTCCGGAGCTTCATCTGGGGCCGCAGGTCCAGGAGCCGCGAGTCGGGACAGGCGGGGGCGATCATCCTCGTCGTCGCGCTCGTGCTCGCGATCCTCTCCCCCCTGATCGCCCAAGTGATCAAGCTTGCGATCTCGCGGCGGCGGGAGTTTCTGGCCGACGCGAACGGGGCGCGGCTGACACGGTACCCCGAGGGACTCGCGAGCGCACTTGAGAAGATCTCCGCTGACCCGGAGCCGCTCGAGGTCGCCAACAAGGCCACCGCGCACCTCTATATAGAGAACCCGCTCAAGGACGAGAAGCGCGCCATGAACAAGCTCTTCTCGACGCACCCGCCGGTCGAGGAGCGGATCGCGATCCTCCGGTCGATGTAGGTCGCGGGCCGCTCGTGAGGCGGGACACAGGAACGAAAAAGGGGACGCCGACCGGCGTCCCCTTTCTCATACCCTCGCGGCATCGCGCCGCCCTAGCTCTGCCCGAGCCACTTCCTGAGCGCCGCGAGCGTCAGGCAGTTCAGGACGTTCTTCTTCGTGAGCCAGCCGCGACGCGCCGTCCGTACGCCGAGCTCCATCATCCAGAGCTGGTCGACGTGGTGGGAGTCGGTCCCGATCGCGACCGCGACGCCCATCTCCGCCGCGCGGCGGGAGTTCACGTCGTTCAGGTCGAGCCGCTCGTGGTAGGCGTTGATCTCGAGCGCGGTCCCCGTCTCGGCGGCGACCTCCATCACCCGCTCCATGTCGACCTCGTACGCGGGCCGCGTGCCGAGAAGGCGACCGGTCGGATGGCCGATGATGTCGACGTGCGGGTTCTCCATCGCGGAGACGATCCTCCCGGTGATCCTGTCGCGCGTCTGCGTGAACCCGCTGTGGACCGACGCCACGACGACGTCGAGCTTCTCGAGGACGCCGTCCGGGAAGTCGAGCGTCCCGTCCGACAGGATGTCGACCTCGGTCCCCGACAGCACCGTGATGCCCTTCACCTTCCTGTTGACAGCCGCGATCTCCCTGGCCTGCTTCCGGATGCGCTCGATCGACAGCCCGTGCGCGATGCCGAGCGAGCGGGTGTGGTCGTTGATCGAGACGTACTTGTAGCCCTCGGCCTTCGCCGCGCGCGCGACCTCCTCGATCGTCGAGTAGCCGTCGCTCCAGTTCGAGTGGACGTGGAGGTCGCCCCTTATGTGCTTCGTCTCGACGAGGTCCGGGAGGTCCTTCTCGAGCGCGGCCTCGACCTCTCCCCTGTCCTCGCGAAGCTCGGGCGGGATGAACTGGAGCCCGAGCCTCTTCATCACAGCCTCCTCCGAGCTCCCAGCGACTCGGCGATCTCCTTTGAAGAGCCCGTACTCGTTGAGCTTGAGGCCCTTCTCCTGCGCGAGCCCGCGGAGCCGGACGTTGTGCGCCTTCGAGCCAGTGAAGTACATGAGCGCGGCGCCCGCGGAGTCCGGCGGCACGACGCGCAGGTCGACCTGCATCGCGCCTCCGACCCGGACGCTCGCCTTCGTCGAGCCGGCGGCGAGCACCTCCTCGACGCCGGGAAGCGAGGTGAACGCCTCGATGACCGCCTTCGGTCTCTTGCTGAACGCGAGGACGTCGATGTCGCCGATCGTCTCGCGGTAGCGCCGGACCGACCCGGCGAGGCTCACGTCCGCGACCCCGGTCGCCTCCTTGAGCGCCTCGACGATCTCCTCGGCGGTCGGGAGGATCGCGCCGAGCGTGAGGCGCCCCGAGCGCGACTCGTACGCGCGCACCCCGGCTTCGATCTTCTCGACCTTCTTCGCGCCCATCCCGGGGAGGTCGAGGATCTTCCGGCCGCGGAGCGCGCGCTTGAGGCCGTTCATCGACTTGACCTTGAGCTCCTTCCAGAGGAGCCCGATCGTCTTGGGCCCGAGGCCTGGGACCTGGAGGAGCTCGATGAGCCCCTTCGGAATGGTCTTCCTCTCCTCCTCGTACCGCTTGATCTTCCCGGTCCGGAGGTACTCCTCGATCTGCCCCGCCGTCCCCTTCCCGATCCCGGAGATGTCTAGGATCTCGCCGGACTCGACGAGGTCGGCGACATCGACCGCGAGGTCGCCGATGATGCGCGACGAGCGCCGGTACGAGCTCACTCGGAACGCGTTGTCGCCGCGGATCTCGAGGATGTCGGCGAGCGAGTCGAAGATGGCTGCGATCTCGCGGTTCTTCATCGTTGCTCCGTGCGGCGGTCAGCGCCCGGCCGCCGCGCGCTAGCCCTTCACCACGCCGAGCGGCCTCAGGCGGACGACCCTCTTCGCGATCCCCGCCCTCTCCATGACGTCGACCACCTCGGTCACGTCCTTGTACGCCTCGGGCATCTCCTCGGCGAGCGTGCGCTTGCCCTCGGCCATGACGAAGACCCCGCGCTCGGACATCTCCTGCTCGAGGTTCCTCCCCGCCGCCGCTCTCTTCGCCTTTGCACGCGACATGACGCGGCCGGCGCCGTGGCACGTGCTCCCGAACGTCTCGCGCATCGCAGCACCCGTGCCCACGCAGACGTACGAGCACGTCCCCATGTCGCCGGGGACGAGCACCGGCTGCCCGACAGCGCGATACGCGTCGGGGACGTCCGCATGTCCCGCCGGGAATGCGCGCGTCGCCCCCTTCCGGTGGACGCAGAGCGTGACCTCGCGCCCCTCCCGGGTGTGCGTCTCGAGCTTCGCGATGTTGTGGCACACGTCGTAGAGGAGCCGGAGGCCGAGAGCGCTCTCGCTCGACTTGAGCACCTTAGCGACCGCCCGCTTCGTGAGCGCCATCATGACCTGGCGGTTCGCCCACGCGTAGTTCGCGGCGCACGCCATCGCCGCGAGGTAGCGCTTCCCCTCGGGCGACTCGACCGGGGCGCAGGCGAGCTGCCGGTCGGGAAGCTCGATCGCGTACTTCCGCACGGCCTTCTGCATCACCTCGAGGTAGTCGTCGCAGATCTGGTACCCGAACCCGCGCGAGCCCGAGTGGATCTGAAACGCGACGCCTCCCTTCTCGAGCCCGAACGCGCTCGCGGTGTAGTCGTCGTAGATCTCGTCGATGACGTCGATCTCGAGGAAGTGGTTCCCGGACCCGAGCGTCCCGACCTGGTCGAGCCCGCGCTGGATCGCGCGCTTCCCGACCTTCGAGGGGTCCGCCATCCGGAGCCTGCCGCCTTCCTCGGTGTGGTCGAGGTCGGCGTCGGTCCCGAACCCCTTCTTCACGGCCCACGCCGCGCCCTCGACCATGAGGTCGTCGAGGTCCTTCCGCCCGAGCTTCCCGATGGCGCCGTGCGAGCCGAGCCCGCACGGGACGTCGCGGTAGAGCTGCTTCACGAGAGCGGGGATCCTGTCGCGGACGTCCCCGTGCGTGAGCTTAGAGGCGACGACGCGGACGCCGCAGTTGATGTCGTAGCCGACGCCGCCCGGGGAGATGACGCCGCCCTTCGCTGGATCGGTCGCCGCGACGCCGCCGATCGGGAACCCGTACCCCCAGTGGATGTCGGGCATCGCGAGCGACGCGCCGACGATGCCCTGAAGGTGCGCGACATTCGCGACCTGGTCGACGGCCTTCTCCTTCGCGATGTGCCGCATCAGTCGGTCGTCGGCGTAGACGCGGCCTGGTACGCGCATCCCTCGCGTCTTCGGGATCTCCCAGACGCAGTCGGAGACGCGACGCATCTCGTGGCTTCCGGCCATCCGGCTCTCTCCCGCCACCCGTCTCACCCCCTCGGTCCCGCGCTCGTTCTGTGCGGCGCGCTACGTGTCGAAGATGACTCGCACGGACCAGACCGCGCCGTCCTCCTCGATCCTGAGGTCGTGGTAGGTCGGGGCCTTGAGCTCGGCCTTGACCGCGTGCCTCCCGGGATCGAACGCTTCGCCGGCGACGTGCGCGCGGATCACGCCCTCGTCCATGCCGACGATGTCGAACGAAGACATGAGGACGCGCTCCGTCTCGAAGAGATAGAGGAGCTCCGAGAGCCATCGCACCATCATGTTCTGGAGGTCATCGGCGCGCGCCTCGACCCGGACCATTTCGCGCCACGTGTCGCCTACCGTGTCGAGGTCGCACACGAGGTCGAACATGCACGCGGCGGCCTTCTCGAACGCCGAGCGCTCGTCGCGGGCGGTGAGCTCCATCCCCACGTCCGCCGTGTGCTCGATCTCGGTGTACTCGGGTCGTTCGGCCATGTGTCTCGCCCGTCCCGCCATCGCGGCCTAGCCGGCACCGCCTCCCCCACCGCCGCCCCCACCTCCACCTCCGCCAGTGCCGCCACCGCCGGTGCCGCTCGCCGTGCTCATCGTGCTCCCGGCGACCGCGACCATGCTCGTCATTCCCTCGGACAGCCCCGCGATGCCGCCGAGCCCCTCGCTCATCCGCGCGGCCGAGCCCGCGTACCATGCCGCCGCGAACGGACGCCCGGCGGCGGCCTCCATCTGCGGAATGAACTTCTCGAGCTGCTTCAGGACCTCCTTGGCGACACCGAGCGTGACGGCGTACACCAGGAAGTGCTCCCAGAGGGCGAGCGCGCCGGGCGGCGCCTCCTCGAGTTGCGAGAAGTGGAGGAGGTACTTCTTGAGCGCCTTCCACTGCTTGAACTCGAGCGCGGCCTCCGGGCTCCGCCGCTTGATGAGCGACGAGAGGACGATGGTCAGGATCGAGACGCCGAACGCGCCTATTCCCCAGAGGCTCTGAGTGATGATGACCGTCGCGATCGAGAGCCCCGCGAACAGGATCCCGACGACGAGCCCGACGATCGCCATCATCGAGCTCTTCTTCTCGAGAAGTCCCTCGGCTTCCGCCGAGCGCTTGACGCGCTTCTTCCACTTCTCGAACCAGCGGCGGAACGCGCTCGAGTGCTTCTGCGCGTCCTTCTTGAACGCGTCGAGCGAGAGCGTGTCGCCGACGACGGCCTCCGACGAGAACATGAAGATGAGGAGGCTCGCCTCGTGCGGGTCCACGCCCTCCAGGTCCTTGTTCGTCCACTCGAGCAGGTAATCGTACTCGGGCTTGCCGCCGAGCTTGTCGAGGAGCCCGCGGTCCTCGTTGTGGACCTCCTGGATCTTGAGGTACCCGCGGCGCGCGAGGTCCATGAGCGTCGCCACCATGTCGTCGGCGTTCACGAACCCGGAGCGGACGAGGTAGCCGACCTCGGCGGGCGGGCGCTCGGACGGAAGCTCGCGGAAGTAGTCACCCTCGAACGGTGCGTCGTGCTCCTTCCCGAACCGCGAGAAGAGGAATGCCCACACGCCGAACGCGAGGACCGCGAGGACGCCGGCGAACCAGCCGCCGGCTCGCTTCCGCTGCTGCAGGCGCGCGTACTGCTGTCGGGCCTCCCTCCGCCTCCGGTTCGCGTCCTCGACCCACTCCGACTCCTCGCTGAACGCCCGGTCCCAGATCTCACCGCTCGCGCGGACGCCGGACGCCGGCACGAGCTCCGGCGGGAAGAGGACGCGCATCTCGACGAACTTGCGCGGCCTCAGGTTGTCGACGCGGAACGTGATCGTCTGAGCGTCGACGATCTCGTACTCGCTCGTGAGCTCCGTGTGGAGCCACGCGCGGACGGCGTCCCTGTCCGCGCCCGGCGGGAGGCGGATCGTACCGGTGACCTGCCGGACGCCTTTGTCCCAGTCGTCCCCGATGAGCTTCCAGTAGAGCTGGGCGTGGTCGTCGTACACCGTGACCGCGTCGTGGACGAAGTAGTGGATGACGAACGTCCGCTCCTCGTCGTCGGCGCGGTAGAACCACTTCCCGTAGACGGAGTCCCCCTCGTAGTCGTAGTCGACCCAGTAGGTTCCGGGCGGCCTGTCGTCGTCCAGCTCGCGGCGGGTGCCGAGCCTGTACGGCGTGTCCCCCTCGCCGATGACGAAGTCCGTGATGTCGACCCTGCCGCCTCCGGCGACCCTCGCCTTCTCCACCTTGTAGAAGGCGAACGTGAAGTCCCCGTCGAAGTCGAACGTGCGCCTCTCCATGAAGTGGAGGCTCCCGTCCATCTGCACGTCGACGCTGAGGTCGACGCGGGGTATCGTGTAGTCCTTCGCGAGCGCTGAGCACGACGTCAGGAGCGCCGCGGCGATGACGAGCGCGAGCGCCGTGAGCGTTCTTCTCATCGTGACCTCCTCGTGGGTCTCCCGCAGTAACTGTTCGGTCGTTTCGCACCACGTTACCACTGTGCCGTCCGAGTTCAAGGGCGAGTTCGCGCCGCCTCGCATGCCGGCGCGGCCTCCGAGGACTCCGTCCACGCAAAAGGGGCCGCATCGGCACGAAGCGGCCCCTCGACTCGCTCTATCCTGCACCCCGCGCCGCCGCGGGGAACCTCGCTTACCCCTTCGTCGCGATCGGCACGTCCTTCATCAGGAGGTACGGGAAGTAGTGGCTCCCGAAGAACCCCAACCGCCCGACGAGCTCGACGTCGCTCGAGATCTCGAGGAGGTTGTCCCTGAGGAGCTTGTAGATGTTCCCCGAGACCATCGTGTCCTTCACGCGACCGGTGACCTTCCCGCCATCGACCTTGAGGCCGTACGCGACGTTCCCGGCGAAGTCGCCCGCGGTGAGGTTGCTCATGAGGATGCCCATGATGCGGTCGACGATGACGCCGTCGTGGATGCCCGCCACGAGCTCCTCGTGCGGCTTCTCCCCTCCCGCCATGACCCAGTTCGTGACCTCGGGAGCCGGGACCTTGCCCAGGTCCTTCGTGAGGACGAGCCTCTTCGCGCGGAGCGCGTTGCCGGTCCTCGGGAGGTCGAGCTTCTTCGCCGTCCGGAGGTCGGTGAGGAAGTTCCTGAGGACGCCGTTCTCGACCACGACGGTCGTCTGCATCGGCACGCCCTCGTCGTCGAACGGCGCCGTCTCGTAGCCACTCGCGAGGAGGCCGTCGTCCATGATCGTCACGCGCTCGTCGAAGACGGTCTCGCCGATCTTGCCCTGGAGCGGCGAGATCCCCCGGTCGACGATCGAGCCGGAGACGCCGAGGTAGAGCGTCATGAACACGTCGGCCACGGCCCGCGGCGTGAACATGACCGTCGTCGATCCCGTCTTCGTTTCGACGTTCTTGCGCCCGAGCTTGAACTGCTGGATGACGTCGTGGACCAGCGCCTCCGGCTTGGCGTCGACGACCGTCGAACCGTAGTAGCCGCCGCCGTCGAGCATGTTCGTTCCCTCGATGAGCCGGCCGCCCAGGTAGTGCTTGTAGAGCGTGCGCTTGTACGTCGCGTCGAACCCCGCAGACGTCGCGACCCGGATCTCCTGAAGGTCGAGGAACGTGCCGCCCTCGGCGTTGATCTCGCCCTCGTAGTCGAGTATCTGCGCGATCTCGGCCTCGGTCTGCGAGATCGCGGTGTCGATGTCGAACTCCCTCACCTCTCCGCTCGCGGCGCAGACGTCCGGGAGCTCCGCCGCGCCCGCGAAGTCGAACGCGGCCTTCTCGCCGTGCGCCGACGTCGCGATCGCGTCGTCGACGATGCGGTCGGTGTCCTCGAGCTTCGTGCTCGTCGCGAGCCCGACCTTCCCGTCCTTCACGAGCCTGAGCGCGGCCCCTCTCTCCTCCGTGCGCGAGACCCCCTTGAGCCTCCCGGTCTCGAAGTCGACCGACGTGCGGAGCGAGTTCAGGAAGAAGACCTCGCAGCCCGAGGCGCCCTTCGCCATCGCCTTCTCGATGATCTCCCTCACGTTACTCACCTCCGATCACGACGTTCTGGATTCTGACGTGGGGCGACTCGTGGCTCGTCTGGAGCGGGAACTGCCCCGCCTTGCCGCAGCCGCCCGGGCCGTCGTGCGGCCGCCGGTCATTCGCGATCATGTCGATGTTCTCCAGCGTGACGAAGACGTTCCCGGTGAGCGTCACGTCCCGAACCATCTCGGCGATCTTCCCGTCCCTGATCATGTAGGCGTTCGCCGCGGTGAACGTGAACATCTCGCCGTTCGTCTGTCCGCCCTGCGCGGAGATCGCGTAGACGCCGAGCTCGATGTCCGCGAGCATGTCCTCGAAGCTGCACGTCCCGTTCTCGATGCACGTGTTCCGCATGCGGCAGACCGGCTCGAACCGGTAGTCGATCGCGCGCGCGTTCCCGGTCGGCTGCTCCCCCATCTTCCCCGCGGTCTCGCGGGAGTGGAGACGCCCCACGAGCGCGCCCTCGCGGATGAGGTAGGTCTTCTCCGTCGGGACGCCCTCGTCGTCGTAGACGAGGTAGCCGCGGAGCCCCTTGTCGAGTCCGGAGTCGTAGACGTTCAGGATCGGCCGCCCGAACTGGCGGCCGAGCGTCATGACCTCCTGGAGGTTCTTGTCCTCGTAGACGTTGTCGCCCTCCGAGAGGTGGCCGAAGGCCTCGTGGATGAACGTCCCGCCGAGCCTCGGGTCGAGGATGACGGTGTACTCGCCGCCCTTCACCTTCGGGGCGTCGAGCTTCCCGAGCGTGATCTCGGCGACCTCGTCGATCTTGCCCTCGAGGCCGAGGGCGACGCCGAAGTCGTCGCTCGACCCGAACGGAACACCGAAGTACTGAGAGTCGCCGTCCTTCGCGGCGATCGGCGCCACCACCCCTCCGAGGTCGATCCTCTCCTGGTAGACGAGGCTCCCCTCCGAGTTCGCGAACCAGAACTTGCGGTTCCGGTCGAAGTAACGGGTCGACGTGCTCACGATGCGCTCGTCGTACCCGAGCGCCTGCTCGTTGTAGGCCTTCAGGATCTCGACCTTCTTCTCGAGCGGAACCTCGCGCGGGTCGTTCTTGAGATCGAGGAGGACGTCGTCCCGCACGGGATCGACCGGCGCGAGCTCGCTCGTCTCCGCGCCCACGAGCTTCGCCTGGTCGATCGCGTTCTGCGCGAACTCCTCGATGCGGTCGAGGCTGTTGAACGACGCGAACCCCCATCCGCCCTTGTAGAGAGCCCGTACGTTCCCCCCGAAGTCGACCTTCCTCCCGAGGTCCTCGAGCCTGGGGCCGCTGAACGTGACCCTGGACTCCTCGGTCTCCTCGACGTGCGCCTCGAGGTAGTCGCACTGCGAGGCGAACTTCTTGACGACCTGTTCCAGTCGGTCCTTCATGACGTCTCCCTGTGTGTGACGGCGCCCGAGCGCGCTACTCGTCGATGATCTTGATCTCGTGCGTGATCGTGGTCGCCTTCGAGAGGACGTTCCCGAGCGTGCAGTACTTCTCCTCCGAGAGCTTCGCGGCCTTCTCGGCCTTGCCGCGGTCGATGTTCTTCCCGGTGATGACGTACTCGATGTGGATGCCGTCGTACCCGGACGGCGTGTCCTTGATCGGCCTCGCCTCGGCGTTCACCTCGAACGCGAGCACCTCCTGCCGCATCTTCTGGAGGATCTCGATGACGTTCATTCCGGCGCAGGCCGCGAGCGCCACGATCGGGAGCTCGGCCGGCCGGTACCCCTTACCCTCGCCGCCCCCCTTGACGCTCGCGTCGAACTTGATCTCGCGTCCCTCGCCGTCCCACCCGTCGAACTCGAACCCCTTCAACCACTTCACCTTCCCGACGAACATGCTGCTCTCCTCTCTGTGATTCACCAGTGTGCCCGATGGTTGCGTCCGCGGTCGCGCCTGACGCAGTTCGGCCCGGGCGTCGCCCCGGGCCGGTCGTCCTTCTTCCTACAGCATCGGGATGCGGTACGCGAAGCTCAGCGCTAGGGTCAGGACGCTCCCGTCGATCGAGTCCTCCAGATCGACGGCCGCGAGTCCGATGTTGGCCTCGTCGAACTTCACCATCGCGTACTCGGCCCTGAACTCGATGACCCACCGGTTCGACAGTACGTAGTCGACGCCCCCGTAGAAGAAGGGGCCAATCCCGGAGAGCCTGACGAAGAGGTCCGAGTCGGTCGGATCGTCTGTCTCGAGGGAGAGCTTGGCCCCGCCGATCCCGATGTACGGCTGCCACCGGTCCTCGTGGAGGAAGATGAAGCGGCCCCCCGCCCAGAAGATGTCGGTGTCCCAGTCCGTCCCGCCGGCGGAGTGGTTGCTCTGCGCCATGTGGGCCTCGATCGCGATGTTGTCGGAGAACCCGAACAGCACTCCGAACCCGAACCCCCACCCGGTGTCGATGCTCTTCGACGAACCCTCCGGCCACTCCGGCGGGTTGTCCTGGTCGGAGTACCCGCTGCCGATCGGGAACGTGAGACGCGGGAAGTCGCCCGACATCTCGGCCCCCGCCCTCCCGGTGCGCGGGGCGGCGTCCGCGTCCGGCGCGAAGGAGGCCGCGATCGCCAGCGCGGCGACCGCAACGGCGACTGCGCGCGCGTGTGTCCTATCCGCTCGCTTCATCCTCGATCCACTTCCCATATTCATCCGTTGTCCCCGCGATCTCGAGCACCACGATCTCCGGCACGTCGTAGGGGTGGTTCTCCACGAGGAAGTCCCTGAGCCTCTCCACGAGGTCGGTTCGCGTCTTGAACATGCAGAGCCACTCGACCGACGTGTCGATCGAGTCCTTCCACCAGTAGGTGCTCTCAATTGGCCCCGTGATCTGCCCGCAGGCGGCGAGCCTGGCCTCGACGGCGGCGCGGACGAGCTCGCGTGCCCTCTTGGGGCCGTCGATGGTCGTCTGGAGTTGAACGAGTGCGGCCGGCACGGTCGCGGCTCCCGGGCGTGTGTGGGGTCGATTCAGGGGGCTGGAACGATGCGCCCGTCCCCCCCGAAGGGCGGTGCGGGCGCGTCAGTGTCCGATTGCCTCTACAGGAAAATGTACCTCAGTACGAAGAGCCCTGCAAGGACATAGACCAGCCAGTGGACCGAGCGGGCCTTACCGGAGACGGCTTTGATGACCGCGTAGCCGATGAACCCGATCGCGAGCCCGTGGGCGATGCTGGAGGTGAGCGGCATCACGATGATCGTGAGGAACGCGGGGATCGCGTCCGAGTAGTCGTCCCAGTCGATCCTCGTCACGCACTTCATCATGAGGCAGCCGACGACGATGAGCGCGGGCGCGGTGACCGGGTGGAGGAGCGCGCCCGTCGCGCTCGCGTGGCCCCCGCCGAACATCTCCGCCAGCGGCGAGAAGAAGAGCGCGACCAGGAAGAGCGCGGCGGTCGCGAGGTTCGCGAGACCCGTCCGGCCTCCGGCCACGACGCCCGCGACGCTCTCGACGTAGCTCGTCGTCGTCGACGTCCCGACGGCGGCGCCGACCATCGTCCCGATCGAATCGGTCGCGAGCGCCTGGTTCACCCTGGGGAGCTTCCCTTCCTTCATGAACCCGGCGCGCTCGCCGACCCCGATGAGCGTGCCCACCGTGTCGAACATGTCGAAGAACAGGAGCACGAAGATCGGCGCCAGATACTCGACCCTGAGAGCCGCGAGCGGCCGCATCTTCAGGAACGTGGGCTCCATGCTCGGGAGCGCCAGGACCCCTGTGAACCGGATGAGCCCGGTCGCGAGCCCGGCGGCCCCCGTGACGAGGATCCCCCAGAAGATCGCGCCCCGCACCTTCGCCGCCATGAGCGCCGACGTCACGAGGAGGCCGAAGAGCGCCAGCAGGACCGGGGGCTCCCTCAGGTTCCCGAGCGCCAGGTACGAGCCCGGATCCGCCTGGATGATCCCGGAGTCCTTGAGCCCGAGGAACGCGATGAAGACGCCGATCCCCGCAGCGGTCGCGTACTTCAGGGGCTGCGGGATCGCCGTCACGATCATCTCCCGCACGCGCACGACCGTGAGGACGGTGAAGACGACCCCCGAGATGAACACGATCCCGAGCGCGACCTGCCACGGGACGCCCATCGCGCCGCAGATGGTGAAGCTGAAGTAGGCGTTCAGCCCCATCCCCGGAGCGAGCGCGATCGGGTAGTTCGCGAGGAACGCCATGAGTATGGTCGCGATCGCGGAGGCGACGCACGTCGCGGCCATGACGGAGCGGAAGTCCATCGCCGCGCCCCCTGGCGCCGACAGGAGTCCGGGGTTCACGAAGATGATGTAGGCCATCGCCATGAACGTCGTCGCGCCCGCGAGGAGTTCGGTCCGGACGGTCGTCCGGTTCTCGGTGAGCTTGAAGAGCCGTTCCAGCATGGCGTCCTCCGTCCTCAGCATGACAGGTGTCGTGCCTGGCGGTCGCAGCGCCTGCCGCGACGGCGCCCGCGGCGTTCGCGGGCAGTATATGGAGGACGGTGGCGTTCCGACAAGTGGAAAGCGGACGGCCCGCCGGTCGCTGGGCCGCCCGCCTACCGAGGGAGGGCGAATCGTCGTGATCCTGCTCGATCACCTCAAAGGGCGCCCGGAGTCACCGCGGTGCCAACGGCGGCTCCAGGCGCCAGGGGGTCCGATCCTTACATCGAATTCGGGTCGACGCCGGGGTGAATCTCGTGGATGTCGATGGAGCCGTGTTCCTCGTCGTCGTGGTCTTCTTCGTGATCCATGTCCATCTCATCGTCGATGTGCATCTCGATGATGTGCCTCGTGCCGGGCTCGCCCATCATGCCGCCCATGCCGCAGCCCATCTTGCCCATCATCCTGTGGCCCATCATGCCGCCGCCCATGCCGCAGCCGCCCTTGCCGCCGGTGCCGCAACCCATCCGGCCGCCCATCATGCCGCCGCAGCCGCCGTGTCCCTTGCCGTGGCCCTTGCCGCCAGCCACGAGATCGCAGAGCTTCATGCAGAGACCGGCGTCGAAGATGGTCTTCTGGTCCTTGTCGAGGAGCCCGCGGATCTCCTGGTGCTGCTTCAGGCGGAGTTTGACCCTGTCGGTGTGGACCTTCGCGAAGTCGTCGATCTTCTTCTCGATGGCCTTGAAGTCGGGCTCGTCCGCGGTGAGGAGCTCCGTCATCTCGATGTTCATCGCCTTCGCTCTGTTCGCGAGGGCGACCCTCTGCGCTTCGTACTTCTCCTTGATGGCGCCGATCTGCTCCTTCTGCTCGGCCGTGAACTCGGGCATCATGCCCTTGCCGCAACCACCCTTGCCGTAACCGCCCTTGCCGTCGACGACGCACATGCGCTTCTCGACGACGCGCTGGGCGACGGCAGGGGCCGCGACGAGCCCGGTGATCGCTACGGTCAGCACGACCGCGATGAGGATGCTCTTCGTTCTCATGACCTTCTCCCTTACTGGTGGTCGGGTCCCCCGTCTCCCTACTCCTGCCCGACCCTTCTCACACTCTGTCTGATGGACGTCTTCTGTCTTCGATTCGGTGAACTCGTTCCGTCGTTCGCACACCCCCCATTCGAGCAACCGGTATGCCAGCTTCGGTCGCGCCCGTTCCGGTTTCTTGCGAGAGCGACAACGAGCGTCCGGACTTCACCTTACGCGAGCGTGCGGTGCCGCCGGGGGCCGCCGGTCGTCCTCGGACGCGGCCGCCGGTGCGCAGGTCGTTCCCAGAGACCACCAGCGGTGCGCAGATTCTTCACACCCCGCGCTGGCCTCGCTAGAGATCGATCCCGTACTCCTTGATCTTGTTCTGGAGGGTCCGCCTGGCGATCCCGAGGATCTCGGCCGCGCGCGTGCGGTTGCCTTCGGTCTGTTTGAGGGTCTTCACGATGATGTCGCGCTCGACCTCGCGGATGGTCTTGCCCTCCCCGATGCTGTCGGCGTCGCCCTCCCCTCCCGCCGCCCGAACCTTCGCAGGAAGATGCTCGGGGAAGACGGTCTCGCCGCGGGAGAGGACGATCGCGCGCTGGATGGCGTTCTCGAGCTCGCGGACGTTGCCCGGCCAGTCGTAGTTGAGGGCCAGGCGCATGGCCTTCGGTGACATCTTCTTGGGCTTCGTGCCCTGCGAGTGGAGCCTGAGGAAGTGCTCTACCAGAAGCGGGACGTCCTCGGAGCGGTCGCGGAGGGGCGGAATCGTTATCGACACGACGTTCAGCCTGAAGAACAGGTCCTCTCGGAACCGGCCCTCGGCGACCTCAGCCTCGAGGTCCTTGTTGGTCGCGGCGACAACGCGGACGTCGACGGTGATGTCGTTCCCTCCGCCGACGTGCTGGAACGTGTGGTCCTGCAGGAACCGGAGGAGCTTCGCCTGGAGCGCCGACGACATGTCCCCGATCTCGTCGAGAAAGACCGTCCCGCCGGAGGCGAGCTCGAACCGTCCCTTCTTCTGGCGGACCGCGCCAGTGAACGCGCCGCGCTCGTGACCGAAGAGCTCGCTCTCGAGGAGCCCCTCGGGGATCGCGGAGCAGTTGACCGCGACGAACGGCTTGCGCGCTCGGTTCCCGGAACGGTGGATCTCCTGCGCGACGACCTCCTTGCCCGTCCCGCTCTCGCCGAGAAGGAGGACGCTCGCGTCGCTGTCCGCGACGCGGTGCGCGACCTCGATGACCTCGCGGAACCCTTCGCTCGCGCCGATGACGCCCCTCGACGGCTCCGCTTCCTCCTCCGCGCTCTCGTCCGGGGCCGCCGACGCCTCGGCGAACCTCGCGATCACACGGCGCACCTCGTCGATGTCTATGGGCTTGGTGATGTAGTCGAACGCCCCGAGCTTGAGCGTCTTCACCGCCGTCTCGACCGACGCGTACGCCGTCATCATCACGACCCCGGTCTGGGGCGCGAGCTCGACCATCTGCTCGAGCGCCTGGACTCCGTCGATCCCGGGCATCCGGATGTCCATGATCACCAGGTCGTGGTAGCCGGACCTGAGCTTCTCGACCGCGGACTCGCCGTCGGGAGCCGTCTCGATCTCGTGCCCGTCCTCCTCGAGCACGGCCGTCAGGAGCTGGCGCACGCTCGACTGGTCGTCGACGACGAGTATCCGGAGCCGTCCGGCTTCCATCAGGCCTCCTTCGGGGCTCCCGCGGAGGGGAGCCGGATCGTGAACGTCGTGCCCTCGCCCTTCGCGCTCGACACGGAGATGTGCCCCCCGTTCCTCTCGACGATCCTCGAGACGATCGTGAGACCGAGCCCCGTCCCTTCCGGCTTCGTCGTGAAGAACGGGTCGTACAGCTTGCCGAGCTCCTCGTCGGTCATCCCCGCGCCGGTGTCGGAGACGGAAACCGCTACCTCGCCACCCGCGATCTTTGTCTCGACCGAGAGCCTGCCCCCGCCCGACATCGCCTCGATCGCGTTCAGGATGACGTTCAGGACCGCCTGCTTGATCTGCCCGGGGTCGACGAGGGCGTCGGGAAGCTCGCTCCCGAGCGCCGCGGCGAGTTCGACCTTCCGGAACTGCGCGTCCTCGGAGACGAGAGAGATCACCTCCCCGACGACGTCGTTGACGTCGGATGGTCTCCGGTCGGGCGCGACGGGCTTCGCGAAGTCGAGGAGCTCTTGGACGACGCGGTCGAGGCGCTCGACCTCCTCGATCATGATGTCGGCGTATCGCTCTTCCTGCGAGCCGGGCGTGAACTTGCTGCGCAGGAACTGCGCGAACCCCTTGAGGGAGCTCAGGGGGTTGCGGACCTCGTGCGCGACGCCGGCCGCCAGACGGCCGAGCGAGGCCAGGTGCCGCTCGCGCTCGACCTCCTCCTTCAGGGCCTCCATCTCCCGCAGGTCCTGGAAGAGGACGACGGTCCCCGACCTCTCACCGTCCTCGTCGGTGAGCGACGACGCGGCGAGCGCCACTGGGATCGCGTCGCCCCGGCCGCCGATCCTCGCCTCGGTCTCGAACGTGTCGTCGGCGCCGCCCATCACGCCGTGGACGCCGGCGCGGTCGCCGTCCGCGTCGAACGTCACGACCTCGTCGAACGCCTTCCCCTCGACGTCGTCGCGGGCGAGCCCGAGCAGGGACCTCGCTCGGGTGTTCACCGTCACTACGCGCGCGTCGGAGTCCACCGAGACGAGCCCGCTTCCCATGCTCTCGATCACGTTCGTCGTGTACGAGCGCATGTTCGCCAGCGCGGTCCGCACCGAACGGTAGTGCGCCATCAGGAACAGGAAATAGATCGCGATCCCGCCGACCAGAAGGAGGATGCCCGACATCATGAACGTGTGGTTCCTCGATGCGAGGAACGCGGCCTCGAGCTCGGACGCGTCGAGACCGACGACCATGAACAGGTCGACCGGGGCGCCAGGCGGGACCGGCGTGCTGAGGAGGCTCCTCAGACGCTCGTGGATGATCTCCTCGGCCTGGATCCGGAAGAGGGACGGCGGACGGAACCTCGGGCCGCGCCTCGGGAGAGCGCGGAGGAGGGACGCGTACTCGTGGACGTTTCGCCCGTCTTCCTCGGACACGATGCTCGCCATCCGCCGGTCCTCGGGCGCGGCCAGGAGGACCTCGCGACCCGCCCAGATGGTGCCGACCCGCTCGGGATCGCTGTGCGAGACGATCGTTCCGTCCACGTCGACGATGCCGATGTGCGCGATCTCCTCGTGCTCCGCCGCCTGCTGGAGCATGAGGTCGAGCCGCGTGCGGTCCCAGTCGGGCGCCAGGAGGCTCGCCCGGAAGGCGCCCCCGAGCGACCCGATCGCGAGGCGCGCCTGCCGGCTGAGGACGTCCTCGACCTGCCGCCTCCCCCGCTCGATGTCGCGGAAGGACGTGAAGCCGACGACGAGGGCGACCATGATGATGCCAACGACGATGGAGGTGATCGGAAGGTAGCTCGACCTCTTCGCGGGCATGCACGCGGCTCCGTGGCGGCGGAGACCCGCGGCCGCGGGTCCCCTGACTGAACGGGCGTTCTCTTCATTAGACACCACGCGGCGAGCCGAGAGCAAGAGCAAAGCCGGAAGGAGGAGCGAAGCCGGGCGCGGGTGTCGCGGGCGTCAGTACTCGCCGAGCGTGCCCGCGCGCCTCGCGTGGCGATATCCCCACCCGAGCGTGAGGAGCCCGGCCACGAGCGCGGCCGATGCCGTGAGACCGAGGAGGACGAGCGGACGGACGAGGGACGCCGGGTCGTGGTATCCGGAGAGACCGGCGCGGGCGACGCGGAGGGCGTGCGTGGTGGGAATGAGGGCGGAGAGCCCCCGGAGCCACGGCGGGAGGATGTCGACTGGGAAGTAGACGCCGCCCAGGAGGCCGGCCGCCGCGCCGAACACCCACGAGACGGGCTCGCCTTCCTTGGAGACAAGGATGACTCCCGCTGAGACGAGCCCGAAGCCGCACATCGCCGCCGCGTAGAGCACGACGGCCGCCACCGCGGCCAGCGAGAGGCAGAGCCGAACATCGAGAACGGCCGAGGCGAGAGCCAGAAGCGCCGCTCCTCCCGCGCCTGCGATCGCGAGTTCGCCGAGCCCCGACAGAACCAGGAGCGCCGGGACCGGGACGCGCGACGTCACGAGGAGCTCGAGCGTACCCTGAAGCTGCTCCCTTCTCACGGTCGCGCGGAACGACGACAGCCCGGCGGCGGCGATGCCGTGGACGATGACGCCGACGATCACGAACGACGTGTAGCTCGTCCCGTACCGGTCGAGGAACCCGCTGCCGGCGGCGTCGACGACGCGGCCCACGAACGAGAAAGTGACGAGCGAGAGGACGAGCGACGCGAGCCCGAGCGAGAGCTTCGCCCGGTAGCTCGCGTAGGTCGCAGCGCTCCTGACGACGAACGCCCACGCGACGCGGAGGACGGCCGCGAGGGTGGAACCTCTCCAGAGGGCGAGCGCGTCGCCGTGCCCGGCGGCGCTCACGACCGCATCCCGCTGCCGATGCGGACGACGCTGTCGCAGCTGGAAGCCTCGGCGAGATCGTGCGTCGCGAGGAGGACCGTGCCGCCGCGCGCTGCCCATCGTGCGAACGCGCGCCGGAGGAGCGTCCGGCCATGCGCGTCGACCGACGCGAACGGTTCGTCGAGAACGAGGATCCGGGGCCGAGCGATCATCGCCCGCGCGACCGACAGCCGGGCGAGCGCTCCCCGCGACAGCCTCCTCGTGGGCACGCCGAGGCACGCGACGAGTCCGAGCTCGTCGGCCACGCTCTCGATCGCGAGCGCGATCCTCTTTCTCGGGACGTTTTCGAGAGTCGCGAAGAAAGCGAGGTTGTGGCGCGCCGTGAGCCGCCAGTAGAACGACCGCTTGGTGCCGAGGGAGACGCCGATCATCCTGCGAACGTGCAGGGACTCCGAGACGACGTTGTGCCCCGCCACCATCGCGAGACCCTCGGTCGGCTCCACGAGCGTCGCGACGATTTTGAGCGCGGTGGTCTTACCGGCGCCGTTCGGTCCGACGAGCGCCGAGGTCTCACCCGCACCGACGGATAGAGAGAAGGGCGCCAGCGCTTCGGCGGGGCGCCCGCTCTTGCGGTAGACCTTGCGGACGTCCTCGAGCCTGACCGCGTCGGCGCTGCGGCTCACGAGCCCTCCCCGGCCGTGCGGACGGTCAACCCCGTCGACCAGACGCCCACCCGGCCCTCCCGGAGAGACGCGACCACGATCTCCAACCGCCCGTCGCCGTCGAGATCGACGACCGCCACGCCGCCCGAGCCTCCCGCACCGGGCAGGCCCAGCACGTCGACCACGGTCCCGTCCGCGCCGTCGACCACGAAGACGCGGTCCTTCACGTACGCGACGAGCGCCGAGGCCGCCCCCCCGCCGCTCCCGTACCGCGGCAGTCCGACGGGAACGCACCGCTCGACGATCTTGCCGTCCACGTCGAGCCGCCAGAGCTCGCTCCCGGTGCGCGGGTTCCACGCGTACAGGAACCCGTCGCTGCATCCGAAGACGAGCTCTCGCCCGGGCCCGTCCCGGAGGTCGGCGTCGGCCATGGCGATGACCGGCTCTCCCGTCCGCGCGAGCACCTCCTTCATGCCGCAGGGCACGTCGTTCCGGGCGACGTGCGCTGCGTGGGACTCCGCGCCGAACGGCACCGTGCGCGCGAGCATCTCCCCGGTCGCTCCATCGAGAAGCACGACCGCCCCTGCGAAGCACCCGACCGCCACTTCGCGAGCGCCGTCGCCGAGAAGATCGGCGACCACCGGATCGCTGCTCGCGGCGCCTTCGGGGACGAGCGTCCCCTTCTCGCCGAGGACCGTCCGCCAGAGCGGCTCGCCCGAGGGGGCGAAGCACGCGAGGACGTTCATGTTCTCGACGACGAGCACCTCGTCGAGACCGTCACCGTCGACGTCCTCGAGCACCGGGCGGCTGAAGCCGTTGTCGAACCGGCCCTCGGCGGCCGCCGCCTCGTTCGTCCAGAGCTCGAGAGACCCGATGACGCCGGCCCCGGCGCCGTCGCGCATCCCCGCGCCGGACAGCGCGACCAGCGTCTCGTTCCGCTCCTCCCCGACCGTACACACGACGTCCGGGACGCCGTCGCCGTCCAGGAGCCCGACGGCGATCTCGCCGGCGACCCCGGGCAACCGTTGCTCGGACATCACGTTCCCGCTCGCACCGTCGAGAACGAGGAGCTCGTCCCCGACCGCGGCCAGGATCTCCGCGCGCCCGTCCGCGTCGAGATCTGCGACGTCGACCACCGCGCGTGTTGCGAATTCCCTGCGCCAGATCTCGACGCCGTCCGCGCCCACGAGCACTAGATCGCTCGGTTCCTGCCTGCAGCGCCTGACGACGAGGAGATCGACGCCGTCCGAGGCGAACCGCCCCAGCGTGACGACGGTGACCCCGCGGGCGGGCAGCCCGAGGGGCGTCTCCCGCACGAGCTCGCACGGCGGGAGCCGTAAGGACGAGGCCGCCGCGGCACTCCCCACGGGCGCACCGCCCGCCGCCCCCGCGGCGACCGCGACCGCCAGGACCGCCTGAACCAGTCTCGCGCGTCTCATGGTTCTCCCTCCTCCGCCGGCGCCGAGGGGCGGACTCAGTAGTCGAGGTGACAGAGGTCGTCGGAAGCGCACCCGGTGACGTCGGACCCGCAGTAGTCGACCGCGCTGCATCCTCCCCAGTCGATGAAGACGCGGCAGATCTCCGTGCCCCCGGTCCGCCCGGCGCCGCGCCGCGCGACCCCGTTCACCTGCTCGAGATGTCTCATGCGTCCCGCCCCTCTCCTGCCGTCCGTGCCGACCTAGTAGTCGATCAGACAGATGTCGTCGTGGCTGCAGTCCGCGAAGTCGAACGCGCACTGATCGATGCTGTCGCAGTCGCCCCAGTCGATGAAGATGTAGCAGGCGAACGGGACGCTCGCCATCTGCGTCGTTCCCGTCTCCCGCCCCCCGTTCGCGAGCCTGAGATGCTTCAACCGCACCACCTCCTTCCACTCATCGTCCCCCGCCGAACTCACGTCGTGTCGACGATGCACCCGTCGTGACTGACGCAATCGCTCTCGAAGTCCAGCAACCAGCAGGTGTCCGACACCGCACATCCCGAGTAGTCGACCAGGCACAGGTCGCGCTTGGAGCGGCCGGCAGTCGGCCCGCCCCCCGGACCCCTGCCGTTCGCAAGCCTCAGGTGCTTCACGTTCCCCACCTCCCCTCCACGTTCTCCACCCCGGTTCCCTGTCACCTCCGCGCACGTGACGTCCGCGACTCGCGCCCTGTCGCGATCTCCGGCCTGGCGCTTCCTCTGGCCGCCGCCGCGAGCGCGCTCCGCTGCTCGTCCGGAAGCGACGCGTAGATCCACATCGAGAGCTCGAAGATCCTCCGCTTGAGCCTGCACCGCGGGGAGTCCGGGCCGACCGCGTCCGGTCCGACGGCATCCGGCCCGGCGGCGTCCGCGCCGGCCGCCTCGAGGTCGTGCACGCAGGGGCCGCCGCAGAGGTGGACGGCCCAACAGCCGGCGCATACGTTCACTGCATCTCGGAACCTGCGGAGGATGTTGCCGACCCTCTCGCGGTCCAGACCGCGCTCCACGTCCCCCACCGCGAACCCCGGGTTTCCGGCGAACCGGTGGCAGAACGAGAGGGCGCCGGAGGGATCGACCGAGACGTACCTCGTCCCCGCGCCGCAGGGCGTCCGCCGGCGCGCACCGGTCTCGAGTGCGAGTACCGTCTCGGTGAAGTTGCCCGTCGACGGCCGGTCCCCACGCGCGACGGCAGCGAGCTCTCCCTCCGCGAGCTCCTCGAACTCCAGCGCGAGTCGGTCAGCGAACTCCCGGCTCATCGCGGCGCCGCTCACTGGAGCGAAGTGGACGACGTACAACCCGAGACCGCGAAGGTGCTCCGCGATCTCCGCGAGCGGCCGCGAGTCCGGCGTGACCGTCGCCCGGGCGCCGACTCTCATCCCTACAGGGAGCTCCCTCAGGTTGCGGACGATCGTGTCGTACGATCCGGTGCCGTCACGGAAGACGCGATGGGCGTCGTGCTCCGCGGCACCCCCGTCGACGCTCACAAGAGCGCGCACGCCACTTCCGTGAAGGAACGAAGCGTTCTCCGGCGTAAGGAGCGTCCCGTTCGTCGTCATGTGGAAGGAGACGGAGCGGCCCTCGGCTCCCGCGCGCCGCCTCGCGTAGTCGACGATCTCTCCGATGAGCGCGGGCTCGAGGAGCGGCTCCCCGCCGAAGAACACGATCGAGACGCGGGCCTCGCCCGCCGACTCGGAGAGAAGGAGGTCGACGGCGCGGAACGCAGTCGTCCTAGACATGCTCGAACCGTCGCGGGCTCCGGGCCTGCCCTCGCGCACGCGTCCCCCCGACGAGAGGTAGCAGTAGTCGCAGCTCAGGTTGCAGCTGTCGGTGAGGCCGAGGGCGACGGCGGTCAGACCGGACGAGGCTCCGGCCGCGGCCCAGGCGTCGCACGGAGACCTGAGGTCCCCCGGACCGCTCCCCTTCGGCCACGGCTCCGGGCGCGCGAGCGCCCGGAGCTCACCCAGGACCTCGCCCACGACGTTCTTCCCCGCGTTCATGTTGAGCACGCCGAGCCCGCCGGGATCAGAGCCGGCTCGGAGCCACTCGACAACGTCCAGGACCGCGGCGTCGGCCTCGAAGAAGAGCCCCGAGTCGACGTCCAGCACGAGACCCCGACTGCGGACCTCGAACGCGTGGACCTTCCGGGCGAGCTCGGGAGGAACGCGTGCGTCTCGGGTGGGCACGGCCGGCGCGGCGTTCCCCGAAGCGGCCGCGGTCACCGATACGCGTCGCGTGACCCATCCGAGCCTCTCCCTCGACTCGTCCCGCCGACGCTCGAGGTGGGAGGCGAGCCCCTCGGCCCCGAAGGCCAGCGCCGCCTCGGCCGCCATCGCGTAGTGACGGTCGATCTCGCCGGCGACGAGCGCGAGCGTCGCCGCTCCCGCCTGCGAGAGGAGGACGTCCCCCACCCGGCTCGCGGGCGGCGGTTCTTCGAGGCGCGCCGCGGCGGCGAGCAGCCACGACGGTACGGACCACCGTCCCGCCTCCAGGTCGGCCTCGAGATCCTCGAGGTCGTCCGCGAGCTGGTAGGCGGTGTGGAACCTGTCGATCACGCTCTCCATCGCGGGAAGCGCGTCGTTCCTCCCGGACAGCGCGGCGACCGCAGCGGGGCACACCTTGAGCGGCGACATCCCACGGCCGAGCATCTCGAGCGTCGCGGGAAGCGCGCCCCCCGAGACCGCGTCCCGCCCCTCCGGTGACTCGAGGACCTCCTTCCGCCACTCGAGGCTGGCGAAATACTCGCGCAGATACCCCACGAGCGGCTCGACGAAGGAGAAGGCGAACGAGCCGTCCCCGCGGAAGAGCCTCCCGTACTCGAGCATGAAGAGGATCAGCGAGCGGTCGGAGAGACAGCAGTCCGACGGCGAGGGCCGAGCGTCGCCGTCCATCTCGTCGTCCTGCGCGAGGAAGTGGGCCGCGCCGAACGCGTTCCCGAGTGCCATGGTCCTCGCGGCGTCGAGAGCGCCCTCGAACGGAAGGGCCTCCGCGAGGAAGAACGGAAGCCTGAGAACGAAGTTGTCCCTCGTGATCCCGCGCTCGAACGCCGGCGCCCCGGCGGAACCGGAGAGCTCCGGCATGGCGGATCTGAAGCCGATCGCAACGCGGCGCAGTTCGGCGCGGTGGTCGATCGCCGACGAGATCGCTTCCGTGGTCGAGCGCATGGATGTCCCGAAGGGGATCGTGCCGGGGCGTTCAGCTGGTGGGGACTGGGAAGTGTCGTTTCTGGATGAGGACCGGCCGGCAGGGCAGTTGCGGGAGAATCATCTGCGTTCCTGCCGGCCGTTGTGGGCCAGCTCCATCCCCAGAAAGGTGAGAAGCAAGACGCTGACCAGAGTTGCTGCTTAGGATGGAGCCCGCGGAGAACCGCGTTGTGGTGCTGCTTGTGTGCGCGCCTTTCGGTGGGCGCTGACCGTATTCGAATCCTCTGTCTATGTTGGTTACAGCTCCGGTGCTGATCGAGCTGTGGAGTTCTCAGCCGAGCACGGGCGATGCGATACCGATGAGCAGGATCACGACCATTACCTTTATTCTCACTCTCGCCGCGCTCGGCATAACTGCTACCTCTATGTCATCTCCCCTGTACTGCTCGAGGAGCCCTAGAGTCCGGAAGAGAGAAGCGAACCAAAGAGCGACCGGACTCGCCCCCCCTGCTTTGTTAACACCCTGGCCGCCTCTCCCTTCCATATTTAGTTGTCAACTACACCCCCCTCTACCGCATAGGTCGTGCCAGAAACGGGTGAATGAGTCCTCAGCCACTCGAAAATCGCTCAGTTCTAACTGCCACACCTACAGCAGGTTACAGAGGTGGCCCGAGATTCACTCAGGTTCGTGACCGGGCCTCATGGCAAAGATTCGACGGTAATTGAGGTGCCCATGTGGACAGCCACCGTAACTTGCTCATGTATAGGGAGTTGTGGAACCGTCGAGATTTTGACGCCTCGTCTGGTTTTGGACGCGCTGGAAGGCCTGACGAGGGGAGGGTCGGGGCGCCGCGGGGCTGCGCTGGAGGCGCCCCGCGGACACGAAAACGCCCCGGTCAAGCCCGGGGCCGCGTGGTGGGATCTGGTGTGAACTCGGCGCAGCCGGCGCCGGGCCGGGGTCTCCGCCCCTACCCGAGACCGTACTTCTTCATCTTCGCGTGGAGGCCGGTCCTCGAGAGACCGAGGACGTCGGCCGCCGCCTGCTTGTTCCAGCCGGTCCGGGAGAGCGCTTCCAGGATGCGGCTCTTCTCGAGCGCCTCGACCTCGTTCTTGAGCGAGCGGCGGTGCGGCTCTTCGTCGCCCAGGGTGATCTCATAGCGGTTCCGGAGCTCCGGGCTGATCTTGTCGATCCCGATCATCTCCCCGTCGGCGGCCAGCGCGACGCCGCGCCGCACTTCGTTCTCGAGCTCCCTCACGTTGTTCCCGCGCCAGTCGTACCGCTGGAAGATCTCGCGGACCTCGCGGCTGAACCCGGGGATGTGCTTCCCCTCGCGCTTCGCGTAGAGCTCGCGGAAGTGCTCCATGAGGACCGGGACGTCGTCCGGGCGGTCGCGGAGAGGCGGCACCTGGATCACGACCGCGCAGAGGCGGTAGAAGAGGTCGCGCCTGAACCGCCCGGCCTTGACCTCCTCCGCCAGGTCCTTGTTGCTCGCGGAGATGACGCGCGCGTCGCTCGTCCTCGTGACGCTCTCCCCCACCCGGCGGTACTCGCCGTTCTGGAGGAACCGGAGGAGCTTCACCTGGAGCTGCTGGCTCATCTCGCCGATCTCGTCGAGGAAGAGCGTTCCGCCGGCCGCGGCCTGCACGAGGCCCTCGCGGTCGCGGTCCGCGTCGGTGAACGCGCCCTTCACATGACCGAAGAGCTCGCTCTCCTGCAGGTTCGGAGGGATCGCACCCGCGTTCAGCGCGACGAACTTCCCCGTCCGGCTGCGGCCGTCGACGTGGACGGCGCGCGCGATGAGTTCCTTACCGGTCCCGGACTCGCCGCGGATGACGATCGGGACGTGGCTGTCCTTTAGGCGGTCGATGCTCGAGAGGATGCGCAGCATCTCCGCGTCGCGGGTGATGAGGCCCGCGTGGTTCGGCGAGTCGCCGAGCTCCTGTGCGAGCTCCCCGTTCTCCCTCCACGCGACCGACTCGCCGACCCTGGAGAACGCGAGGCCGAGCATCCGCGACGCTGCGGCGACGAACTCGACGTCACTCTGCGTGAACGGCGCGGGCCGCTCGGACTTCATCCGGTCGGCGTAGAGCAGATAAGTCGTGCCGCGCGCACCGCTGATCTCGGCGGGAATGAGGGCCACGGCGCCGACGCCCGGCGCGAAGTAGGCGTCCGCGGAGCGCGGGTCGCTCACGATGAGCGGCCTCGTGTGTCCGCGGTTCCCGACGGTCGTGCGCACGAAGCGGGTGACCTCGGCCACCCCGCGTCCCGTGCGGTCGACCGACGTGGCGACGGCGGGACCGGTCTCCTCCGTGAGCGAGTAGAGGACCAGGCGGTTGGCCGGGACCGACGCCGCGATCTCGTTCGCGAACTCGTTCAGGTCCTCCGGCTTCGGCTCGGTCGTCTCGAGGAACCGGTACCCCTCGGCGATCGTGGAGTAGCGTCCCTGGCGCGAGACGCCGGCCTCCTCGAGCTCCGCGTCGAGCTCCTTCAGGATGGCGTCGATCTCGGCGAGGCCCTCGCTGTCGTGGCTCACCTCCATCTTGAGGCGCGCCCGGTCGAGCCACGTCCTCGCCCGGTCGAGCTGGCCGCCACGCTGGAGTGCCTTGCCGCGCTCGAGCTCGCAGCGAGCCACCCAGTCGCCGGCGCCGATCCTCGTGAAGATGGCCTCGGCGGCGGAGAACCGCGCCTCGATCCTGTCCACGGGGAGGTCGCCCGGAGGCGACGAGTCGCGCATGCCGACGGCGTCGGCGAACGCGGTCTTGGCGGTCTGGAACGACTCGCCGGTCCTGCGAAGCATGTCCTCGGCGCGGTTCACGAGGACCTCGGCGGCGGTCCGCTCGCCCTTGGCGTAGCAGATGCTCGCGAGGACCCTCAGGAACGCCCCCTCCTCGAGCCTGTCGCCCAGCTCGCGGGAGAGCTTCACGCCGTCCGAGCAGTCGCGCTCGGCGTCCTCGATCCTGCCGAGCGTGAGGAGCGCCTCGGCGCGCCTCCGGAGGACCTCCCCGACGACGTCGCCGTTCGAGGCGAGGCGGTACGCGCAGCCGAGCGCCCTGTCCAGCGTCGCGAGAGCCTGCTCGTACTCGCCCTGGTCCATCTCCAGCTCGCCGATGTACTCGAGCGCGAGCGCCTCAGCCCTGAGATACCCCTTCTCCCTCGCCACGCGGAGCGCGTTCTCGAAGAGCTCGCGCGCCCGGCCCGTTTCGCGGCGTACGCGGTACACGTTCCCGAGCGCGGTCTTCGCGGCGACGAGTCCTCGGACGGCGCCGATCCGCGAGTACGTCTCCTTGGCCTCGGTGAGCATCTCCTCCGCTTCCGCCCATCGAGACAGGCGGTAGAGCGTGATGCCCACGTTCGTCAGGCGATCGGCGATCGCCATCGAACGCCCCTGCTTCCGGTCGAGCTCGAGCGCGCTCTCGAGGTACTCGAGGGCGCCGTTCAGGTCGCCGGTACGCTTGGCGAGAATGCCGAGGTTGTTGTAGGCCGCAGCGAGGCCTGACTCGCTCGCGAGCCTCTTCTGGGAGACGAGATAGTCGGTGAAGTAGTCCCTGGCGGCCTCGGTGTTCCCGATCTCGGCGTTCGCGATGCCGAGCATCTTGCCTGCCTCAGCCAGAAGATGGCTGTCGGGACTGGTCCTGAGTGCGTCGTACGCCTTCTGAGCCGCGCGCAGCGCTTCTTCGTAGCGCCCGCTCTCGATCTCGATCCTCGCGAGGACGACGTTCGCCTCGGCCCACGACGTCGCTTCCTCGTCCTCGAGCTCCAGATCGTCGAGCTTCGCGCAGTGTGCTCTCGCCTTGACGTAGTTGCCGAGCCCCAGGTGGCACTTCGCGATCCGGACGCAGAGCCCCGCTACCTCGTCGTCGGAGAGCGTGGAACCCAGCTCTTCGCCGGCGGCGCGGCTGAAGTACCCGAGCGCGTCCGTGTAGCTGTCGGACTCGAGATAGACGTCGCCGAGTCGGATCGCGGTCAGCGCGGCTTCCCGCGCGCTCCGCGACTCCATTGCTCGGCGAAACGCCTCGAGCATCTCGCGTTCGGGCTTATCGTCCGGTCGTCGTTCAGCCACTTGTCGGCCTCGCGTAGCAGGGATGAAACGCTTCGGCTCCCGACGCCCCTGCGCCGGCTGCTAGTACAGAGTGGCGAGAATGTACTTCAGGTGCGTGAACGCGAAGCGGAGCTGCGCGTACATCGACGCGAGCCTCAGCTTCCGTCCCGTGACGTTCCCGTCTCCTTCGCCCTCGCCGTCTTCCTCGGGAGGCTCAGGGACGTCGCCTTCGTCCTCGTCGCCCCCAGGGTTGTTGTGGCCCCAGCGATCGTCGTCGCCTTCGTCACCGTCGTCCCTGAGCGCGACCTGGCCGCATGCGCCAGAGCCGTTCCAGGAATTCCGGTATGCGCTCCTCGCCGAACTCGTCGTTGCCGTCAGCAAGACCAAGCCCAGCACGAGGACCACAAGCAGAGCAAGGGTGCGCCTCTTCATCATCGGGGTCCCTCCTTGTGGCCTGCCCTCTCGGGTCATCCTCCACGATTCGAATCTGTGCCGCCGGGAGTTCGCGTCATAGATACTCGCCCGGCGGCGAGTGACGCTGGTACTAGGGGGGTATCCGGTGGGAAGGCCGGGGAGCCTTCCAACGTCATTCTACCATTCAGGGGCAAATCCGTCAATATCCAACCCCGGGCGACTGAACTGCATAAATGATGCCCGGTCACGAACTGCCCTCCCCCATAGTACCCTTGACAAACCGCGTCATCGATTCCAGACACCGCTCGAAGATCGCGGCGCCCTTCGCGGCCGTGGCCGCCCCCGGATGCCCCTCTGCGCCGGTCCAGCCGTCTGCCGGCGGTCCCGTCCCCACACCCTCCGGATAGGCCCTGAACCGCTCTTCCTGCTCTTCCGCACCGCTCTCCGGAATCCGCTCCTTCCTCACTCGTTCGGGGAACAGATGCAGAGCGAGGGACGTTTCGACCTCGCCCGCGTGCTCTACCCCTGTCTGATGAGTGAGAAGGTCCCCCGTTTCCACCCAATATGGGAAGACGACGAAGACCTCGCAAACATTCGCTTCGAGGAGCGGGAGGGCGGCCTGCTTGATGGCCTCGTGGTGGGCGAACCCGTAGCCGTCTGTGGCGCACCCGTGTGCGGTCACGAGGAAGAACCGGCGGAACCCGTATCTCGACCAGTCGGCCAGTAGGGACCCTAGCCCCTCGCGCAGCCCGTCGAAGGAGAACCCGGCCGTGCCTGGAACGAACCGGTCGCACGGGAGGTTCACGCCGTACTCGAGGGTCGGGGCGAGCGGGATGCCGGTCTCCCTCGCGATTCCCGCTGCGAAGGCCTCGGCGATGAGCGTGTCCGTTGAGAGTGGAAGATGGGGGCCGTGCTGCTCGCAGGTCCCGATCGGCAAGATGAGGGCGTCCGAACCCTCGAGCCAGGTCCGGACCTCCTGCCACGTCATGTCGGCGAGCTTCCTCGTCCGGTCGGGCACCACTCCCCCTAAGTCGCGTCCCGTCAGAGCAGGAAGTCGTCCATGTCATCGTCGGCCGGCGGCCGCTCGACGACCGGGCGCTCCTCTTCTTCTGACCCGCGAGGAGCGCGTGGGGTTGGTTTCCGCGAGGAAGGTGCGGGTGGCCCGGAGGCGGTCCCCGGGCGCCGCGAGGCTCCGGATGCCCTCGGCGGCATCTCCCGGGGCGTCACCACGAGCCCCGTCCAACGCGCGGTCAGGTCGAGGAGCTCCCGGACCGACGGGTCTTCCGTCTCCCAGTTCGCCTGGTAGTAGACCCAGCGGCCCTCCCTCTCCTCGACGGCGAGCCCGGCCTCGCGGAGCCTCCTCAGATGGTAGGAGACCTGCGGCTGCGAGAGCCCCAGCTGGGAGACGATCTCGGTGACGTTGCGCCGCCCGCCGAGAAGCACGACGAAGACCTGGAGGCGAGTCGGATCTCCGAGTTCGCGGAAGGCCTCGATCGCCTGCGTCATGGTAGCGGTCCCGTCACGCGCGGCTCCCGGAGGTTCGATGGAGGGCCATTCTCCGAAGTTCGTTCGGTGGAGGGCCGTCCGAAAGAAGGTCCTTCGAACCACGACCCCTCACCCACCGACAGTGCTAGCACCGCGCCCTCCCGCAGTCAAGCCCGGAGGCTCGCGGAACGCGTCTTCCTCCGAGCGGTCCGACCGGCTACAATGGAACCGGACGCTCCGACGTCGTTCAGGATGGGAGAGCACGCGTGACGAAGCCTGCGAAGGACGCGCGACGCGACGGGCCGATCGATCTGCGGGGACTCACCCTCGACGAGATCGAAAAGGTCCTCGCGAAGCTCGGCGAGCCGAGGTACCGCGCCGACCAGGTGGCGGCGTGGGTCTTCCAGCGTGGCGTTCGGACGTTCGACGAGATGACCGACCTCCCGCTGACGCTCAGGGAGAAGCTCGCAGGGGACTTCAAGCTCGCCGGAGCGGAGGTCGTGCGCCGGGAGTCGTCCGCGATCGACGGCACCGAGAAGTTCCTGCTCGAGTACGGCGACGGCTCGGCCGTCGAGGCCGTCATCCTCAGGGACTCGGGCCGGACGACCGGGTGCATCTCGACCCAGATCGGGTGCCGATTCGGATGCAGCTTCTGCGCGACGGGCGCGATGGGGTTCGTCAGGAACCTGACCGCCGGAGAGATCGTCGAGCAGATCCTCGCCCTGCGGCGCAGCGTCGACCCCGAACGCGTGTCGAACCTCGTGTTCATGGGCATGGGCGAGCCGCTCGACAACTACGACGAGACCCTGAAGGCGATCCGGATCGCCAACGCGCCGTGGGGGCTCGGGATCGGCGCGCGGAAGATGACCGTCTCGACGGCGGGGATCGTCCCCGGCATCCGCAGGCTGGCCCAGGAGGACCTCCAGCTCAACCTCGCGGTCTCCCTCAACTCCCCGAAGCAGCGCCTCCGCTCCCAGATCATGCCGATCGCCGAACGGTACTCCCTGAACGAGCTCATGGACGCCCTCGGCGACTACGCGCGCACCACGGGACGGCACGTAACCCTCGAATACCTGCTCCTCAAGGACATCAACGATTCCCCCGAAATGGCCGGGATGCTGGCGGACCTTGCCCGCAAACTGCCTTGCAAGGTCAACCTCATCTGCTATAATGAGACTGAGAAGTCAGCGTACGCACCCCCCTCTGATAAGACAGTTGAGCGGTTCCTCGCGCTCCTGAGGACTCGTTGCCCGACGGTGGTGAGGAGAGTCAGCCGCGGCAGCGACATCGCCGCCGGCTGCGGCCAGTTGGCCGTGCCGAAGAAGAGGTCGCGGTAGGCGACCGTGAGGCGCGGAAGGCCGCGGGATCCGGCAGCGATCGAGAGCGACCGCGCGGGGGATGCTCAGTCCATCGATTGGCAGCAGGGGTTATGGTCCTAACGAAATCAGCAGTCGTCACCGCAACGGCAGTGATCCTCGCAGTTTCGGCAACGTGTCTTCTCGCGGAAGAGCCTCCCGTCAGCCAGGACGACATATTCTCGGACCTCTCGGCGTTCGTCGAGAAGGTGGAGGGCGCGCTCCCCGCCGGGTGGCACGTCGTAGAGACCGACACGGGCGGGACGCCGATCGGCTGGACGGGAGAGAGCGCGGGGTTCTACGTGATGGTCGAGGACACCGCGACGCGGTTCTTCCACCCGAAGGGCTTCCACTATTTCTCGTTCTACCGTCTCTGGCTCATGCCGTCGGACTGGGAGGGCGAGATGAGGCGCACGCCGTACGTCTCCGATTCGAGCCCCGCCTACCTGCTCGGAGTCAGCGACAGCTTCCTCGCGCTCTACCACTCGGCCGGCGGAAACGTATGGGAGGACGGGCCGGGAGAGCTCTGCGAGGCGCTCGAACTCGACAGGATCTGCTACACCGACCTCACGAGACGGACCGTCGACCTCGAGATCGAGGAGAAGCTCAAGCAGAAGCTCGACGAACTCCCGGACGCATCCACGTCGATCTCCCCGCGCCGCATCATCGGCCTCACGGGTGACGGTGCGAACCTCTACATAGAGTACCTCTTCTCACCCGACGACGAGCGCACGCCCGGGGAGCAGCTCGCGGCTCTGACCGACGCGCTCGCTGGGGACGTCTTTCTGTCGCTCCCCGAGATCGAGTCCCTCTATCTTCGGCGTTGCACGGCCGACACTTACACTGATACCATCGTCCATCGGAACTAGGCGAAACCCGTCTCCCCTTCCCGGTCGTCCTATTGGTGAGCTCTGCAACTGCGAGCGTCGCCGACGGCCGCTTCCTGCTGCTTGCGGAGGGTTTCCATGTCTGCCCGGAGAGTCGCGCTTCTCGTCCTGATCGTCGTCACTGCAGCCTCCACCCACGTGTTCGCGCACGAGATCCCAGACGCGTTCCTCGAGGTCGACGCGTCCGACTTCACGAGCTTCTGCCTGGACGACGGGGGATGTATCGGCCCCGCCGGCAGGTACTACTACAACCGCGTCGACGGGATAAACTTCTACCTCGGCCTCCGCTACCGGTCCGACATGCACCTCCACCCCCGGGTCCTCGCGCTCTGGGGCTGGCCGTCGGCGCGGAGCGGCAGCATGTACCAGCTCGAGTTCGAGCAGCCCCTCATCGACCAGAACAGCCTGTCGTTCGGGGTCGGCTTCTACGACAAGACCAACACGTCGCGGCAGGACGCGGAGCGGGTCCAGGACCTCGACAACAACCTCCGCGCCATGTTCGCCCGCCGCGACCTTCGCGACTACTTCACGTCGGAGGGCGGGAACTTCTTCGTGAACTACGTCGTGACGCCCCAGCTCAGGTTCCGTCTCGAGTTCAAGAGCGAGAACCTCTCGTCGCTCGACACGGCGCAGAGCGTCTGGTCGCTCTTCCGGAACGACGAGGACTGGCGCGAGAACCCGCCTCTCACGGTGGGCATCGAGAACGGGCAGCGCGAGTTCGAGGGCAAGATGAAGAGCTGGGTCGGGTCGTTCGAGTACGACACGCGGGACGAGTTCGAGTACTCGGGGTGGCGCCTCCGCGGGTACTACACGTACTCCGGCGAGAGGTCGGGCGGGGACTACGACTTCCGGAGGATCGACTTCGACGTCATGCCTTACTGGCGCATCACCGAGACCCAGACCCTGACGCTCAAGGCGTGGTGGGGACTCGGCAGCGGCACCGACTACCCGTCGCAGGAGATGTTCTACCTCGGCGGCATGGAGAACATGGCCGGATACGGTGACAAGGAGTTCTCCGGCAAGAACGTGTTCTGGGGTAGAGTCGAGTACGGCGTGCACGTCTGGGAGGAGTTCGAGGTCATCTACTACGGTGATCTCGGCGAAGCGTGGAACGGATCGACGGGTTTCGACTCGAGCGAGATCCTGTACGATCTCGGTATCGGGTTCAGGTGGGATTTCCCGGGACTCGGCGACTTCAGGATCGACGCGGCGCACGCGCTCGAGGACGGGCGCGACCTCCAGGTCGACTTCAGGCTGTACGTCTACTAGCTGAGGCGCCGACGAGGCGCGGAGAAACACATACATCCAGAGATGGCCGTCAGAGAACGGTCCCGTCGCGCGGGCGGACCGCGTCCCCTCTCGTGGGGATGCGTTCGTCCGCGTGAGTGTAGGAGGGGTCGCCCGGACGGTCGACGGAAGGCAAAGGGGGCAGGTCTCATGAGAGTGCTCGCGGCGATACTCACGGCGGCCGTGGCGACGGCGCTTCTTCTGCCGGGAACCGCGCAGGCGGACGTCCTCGGCAACACGTGGCTCCGGGGCGCGAGCTCGGTCGCGCTCAACGACGACGCGACGGCGATCTTCCTGAACCCGGCGGGGCTCGCTCTGTACGGGGAGACCAGCGGCTACGGCTCGCTGTCGACGGCCGGCGGCAACAGCGAGGGCGCGGCGTTCGCGTTCAAGGGCGGCGGCTTCGGGTTCGCCTGGAACAGGCAGTACATGTGGGAGCCGTACGGCGACTCGGAGAGCAACGGCTACCGTCTGACCGGCAAGATGGTCGACACCTACACGCTCGGGCTCGGGTTCGGAGAGGCCCGGAAGTGGGGACTCGGGTTCGACTACCGGTGGTTCCGCCAGCGATACGGAGACTACGCGAAGTCGGGCACGTGGGACGTCGGGTTCATGTACCGCCCGTTCAACGGCCTGTCGCTCGGGTTCGCCGCGAGGAACCTGTCCGAGCCGACGCTCCCGACCAGCATGACCGGTTCCGCCGGGGGCGTCCGCGGCTGCGAGTGCGAGACGACGACGTCCTACGTCTCAGGCATCGCCATCCGGCCCTTCGGGAACCGCCTCACGATCATGGCCGACATGAGCGTGCCCCGGGACAACGGGTTCGACGACGCCGTCTACTCCGGCGGCATCGAGACCGAGATCATGAACGGCCTCGTCCTCAGGGCCTCGGTCCTCGACCACAAGATCGACGGCGAGCGCCAGGACGACTGGAGCGTCGGGCTCTGGCTGAACGGTCTGCACTTCGGAGCCGGGTACAACAGCAAGAGCTTCACGGGCGCCACCGATCACATCAGCACCTACGAGGCGCTCGTCACGGCCGAGCGCATGCGAACCGTCATCAAGCCCACGGGCCAGATCGCGGAGATCAAGATCGCAGGCCAGCTCGCCGACGTCGCTCCTGGATGGAGTTTCTTCGGTGAGCCGAGGAGCAGCGCTCAGCGCATCGTCAGGAACATCAGGACGGCTGCCAACGAGAGCGGGGTGGAGTGCATCGTCGTCAGGATCGGGGACGTCGGGCGCCCGTTCCTCGGAGGACCCTCGGGACTCATCCAGGACATCCGCGATGAGCTCGAGTGGGCCCGCGACGTCAAGGGGAAGAAGATCGTCGCGTACTTCGAGTACTTCGTGGGCACGCAGGAGTACTACCTCGCCACCGTCGCCGATCAGATCGTCCTGAACCCGATCTCGGGACTCGAGGGTATCGGGAACTACGTGAACGTCCAGCGGTTCACCGAGTCGACCGGGAAGCTCGGGATCGACTGGGACTTCATGTCCGCGGGGAAGTACAAGAGCACCTTCCACTCGATAGGGGCGGGTCCGCTGACCGACGAGCAGCGCGAGGAGGTCCAGTCGCTCGTCGACGCGAACTACGCGGTCGTCCTCTCGGGGCTCACCGAGGGACGGGGCATGAGCCTCACGGAGGCCGCCGGACTGAGCGACGGCCGCATGCTCACCGCGCCACAGGCGCTGGAGGCCGGGCTCGTCGACCGGCTGGGGCACTACGAGGACGCCAAGACCGCGGCGAGGGAGCTCATAGGCGGGGAGATCCCCGACGATCCCGAGAAGATCGACGTCGTCGACGTCGGGAAGTGGAAGCACAAGACGTACGACTGGAACTACGGCCCGGTGGTCGCGGTGATCGGCGCCTACGGCAGCATCCACACTGGCAAGGGCGGGACCGATCCGATGTCCGGCGACCAGTCGATCGGCTCCCAGACGATGGTCAAGACGCTCCGGCGCGCGCGGAAGGACTCGCGCGTCAAGGCCGTGATCTTCAGGGTCGACAGCGGCGGGGGCGGCGGTCTCGCGACCGACGAGATCCGACGGGAGACGAAGAAGCTCGCCGAGAAGAAGCCGTTCATCGTCTCCATGGCAGACGTCGCCGGTTCGGGCGGCTACGGAATCTCCGTCGAGGGCGACAGGATCTTCGCCCAGCCGCCGACGATCACGGGGAGCATCGGCGTCGTCGCGATGAAGCCGATCCTCGAGGAGCTCTACAACAAGATCGACGCGACGAGCGAGACCTTCAAGCGCGGCGAGCACTCGGACCAGTGGTCACTCATGCGGGGAATGACGGAGGAAGAGCTCGAGATGGCGCGCGAGGTCATCGACTGGTTCTACGAGGACTTCCTCAAGAGCGTCGCCGAGGGTCGGGGCATGGAGGTGGACGAGCTTCGCGAGCTCGCGGAGGGCAGGGTCTACACCGGCACCCAGGCGCTCGAGGTCGGTCTCATCGACGAGCTCGGCGGGCTCTCGGCCGCGATCGACTACGCCTGCGAGACGATCGACGTCGAGAGGGAGAAGGCGGCGATCGTCTTCTACAGGAAGAAGAGCTCCTTCTGCGACATGATGATGTCTCAGGCAACGAGAACTCTGGGCCTGCACCGCTTTATCAGCATCGACGAGGGCGGGCTCGAGGACCTCTACCAGCTGGAGATGACGAACGACGTGCTGGACGCTCTGGTGGAGTAGACGGGGCGTTCGATGGGGCGTCCCGCGACGAGTCGGGCGCGACGTGTGAGACGCGAGAGGGCCGTGGCGATGATGCCGCGGCCCTCTTCATGTGTCGTGCGACTGTCGCCGGCAAGCGAGCCCGACCTCGAGCACCGTCGGTTACCGGTACATGGACTTGATCACTCCCCACGAGGAGTCCGTCGCGATCCAGGTCGTGGCGCAGCCGAAGCCGCGCGCACCGATAAGCTCGCCCCATATGTTGTTCTCGGGGAGGCACTGCGACGCGCCGTCTACAGTCACGTCCCCCATCGGGAGGCTGCAGAACATCGGGTCGACGAAGAGATTGTCGTAGTAGACACCGCACAGATCATCGCCGCCGGCGTTTCCGAAGATGTCCGAGCGCGTGATCGTCGGGATTCCAGCAGAAGCGGCGCAGTGGACTCCCTTCCCTTCGGTGCTGAAGGCGACGATCGTGTTCGTGATCTCGGCGCTCCCCGACGGCCCGCGGATGAAGAGGCCGCCTCCGAGCAGAGCGGCGTTCCTCACGAACGTGCAGTTCTGGAACACCGCCGGGGTCCCGTTGTCGCACCCGCCTCCCGCGTGATCCGCCGTGTTCCCGAAGAACGTGCAGTGCGAGAACGTAGGCGAGGCGCCGACGTCGGTGCTGACGCCGCCGCCCAGCTCCGTCGCGTGGTTCCTCAGGAAGAGCGTGCTCTCGAGCTCAGCGGCGCCACCATCGAAGAGGATACCGGCGCCCATCTCGGCGGTGTTGTCATCGAACACGCAGTCGGTGAGCGTCGGGTCGCAGCCGGTCCCGGAGATCATCCCGCCACCGTAGTAGCTCTCGTTCCCGAAGAAGATGACCCGCGTCAGTTCCGGGGACGAGTCGTAGGCGACGCGGAGGCCGCCGCCCAGGTACTCAGACCAGCAGTTGGTGATGACGCAGTCCTCGAAAACCGGGAACGAAGAATCTACGATGTTGACACCTCCCCCGGCGTGCGCCTCGCACGAGGAGATGCGGCAGTTCCTGACCGTCGGGGACGACCCGATGCACGTGATGCCTCCCCCTTCCGATCTGAACCCGTTCACGATGTCGAAGCCGTCTGCGACCGTGCCCGGCCCCTCGCCGTTCGAGAAGTCGAAGCCTCGCCCGGAGATCTCGCAGTCGATGACGACGGCACCGCCTTCGGACATGGCCCGGAGGAGGAGCTCCTTTCCCCCGAATGTGAGGTTGCGGTTCTCGCCGCCTGTGTAGGTGCCCGGCGCTACGAGGATGGTGTCCCCCGGCGCCGCGGCATCGAGCCCGGCCTGAATGGTGAGGTAGTCGCCCCCGCCCGACCAGTCGACGGTGTGCGTCGTCGCGGGCGAGGTGGCGGGAAGCGCAAGACAGAAGGCGCCGAGGAGCACAGCGGTAGCGGCTCGCATAGTGCCTCCCTCCCGCGGACACGGCATCCCGCCGTCCGCCGCGGCTGCGCCGAGAGACGGGTGTCGGCGGAGTTTCTGACCGCAGTTCATTGTACTCCCTGTGGCGGTCATTCGTCAAGAAGGGAGAGCCGAGATCGGGCTCTGATCCCTCCTGCGGCCCTCCTGATACCGGAGGAGAGCCGCCTCCCGGCCGCCGCTTGACTTGCCGCACACGCGCGCCTATCCTGTAGTCTACGGAAGGTAGCTGTCCTTCCTCAGGGGTGTTGCGCGCCTCCCGAAGCCACGCGCGCCTGCACGTTGAGCAGAAACCGGAGCTCCCCGCCGCTCTCGCCCCGACCAAGCCAGAGACACGGAAGTGCAGATGGGACCGTCGTTCCCGGAAGGTGAGCGGCGGCGCCCTTGCGTATTTCCCGTTCGGCGTCTCACGACGGATCCACTCACAGCCGGCATCCTGTCGGCACGACCCCGACCGCAGCGTGACCGACTCACGAGCGGGCAGAGCGTCGTGTCGAGACGTTCTGTTCCGGGCGGACCCCACTTCCGCGGCAACCGCCGCCCCGCGGGAGCATCTTAAGGCATCGGAAGGACCCGCTCACCGGAGACCTCATGGAGACCGACAGCCCTCATCCCGATCCGTATGTCCCCGAGAGGAACGAACCGCTCGTCGCGGGCGTGAGCAACAAGATCGGCTCCGTCCTCGTCGTCGGCTCCGGCATCTCCGGCATGCAGGCGGCGCTGGATCTCGCCGATGGCGGCTACTACGTCTACCTTCTCGACAGCGAGCCCGCGATCGGCGGCCTCATGTCGAAGCTCGACAAGACCTTCCCCACCAACGACTGCGCGATGTGCGTCATGAGCCCCAAGCTCGTGGACTGCGGTCGCCACCTCAACATCGAGCTCGTCACCTACGCTGATGTGAAGAACATCGACGGCGTTCCCGGCAACTACAACGTCGAGATCGTCCGGAAGGCGAAGTCGGTCGACGAGGAGAAGTGCACCGGGTGCGGTGACTGCGTGACGGGCTGCCCGTCGCGGTACGTGGTCCGTCCCCCCGCCGAGGGCGCCCTCTACGAGCCGGAGACCACGGCGGACGAGAGAGATTTCATCGACCGGCTCCTCCGTGAGGAGGAGGACGTCGAGGGCAACCTCCTCTCGGTCCTCCAGGACGTGAGCGAGTACTCCCGCTACCTTCCCGAGCACGTCCTCAAGTACCTCTCGGACAAGACCGGGATCCCCCTGGCGAGGATGATCTCGGTCGCGACGTTCTACGACGCGTTCTCGCTGGAGCCCAGGGGCGAGCACACGATCTCGGTCTGCATGGGAACCGCATGTCACGTGAAGGGCTCGGGCCTCCTCCAGTCGAGGCTCGAGGACATCCTCCAGATCCAGAGCGGCGAGACCACGGCCGATGGCAAGTTCACACTCCAGACCGTGAGGTGCATCGGCTGCTGCGCTCTCGCGCCGGCCGTCCGCATCGACGAAGAGACCTTCGGGTTCGTGATGGTGCGCGGGCTCGAGAAGATACTCAACAGGTTCTAGCGCATGGCACGCATCAACACACAGGCGGAGTTCGAGCGCGTCGCGAGGGAGGCCGCGGAGCGGTACTGGGGCCGAGGGCTCACGATCCGGATCGGCATGGCCTCGTGCGGGCTCGCGGCGGGGGCGGGCGCCCTCTACGACGTTGCCGCCGAGCGCGTGAAGGCGAACGGGAACGGTCTCGCCCTGACGAGGCTGGGATGCCGGGGAAGCTGCGTCACCGAGCCGATGGTCGACGTGGTCTCCCCGGACTTCCACCTGACCTTCGGGAACGTCACGAAGGCTGGGCTCGAGGCCATCATGGACGCCGCGGTGGCCGACGACTTCAGTTCGTTCGAGGACGCGGACGCCGTCTGGCAGGAGCGCGAGGAGCTCCGAACCGACGGGACGGTCTACCGCACCCGGCGAGGCACGCCGTCGCGAATCCCGGACATATCGGAAGTCCCTTTCTACACGCCTCAGCGGAAGATCATCACTCGGAACTGCGGCCTCATCGACCCCTTCAGCATCGAAGAGGCCCTGGCGAGGGACGGCTACGCCGCGCTCGTCAAGGTGCTCACGGAGAACGACCCGGCGGGTGTCATCAAGACCGTGACCGACTCGGGCCTCAGGGGACGAGGCGGCGCCGGGTTCCCGACGGGCCGGAAGTGGGCGTTCGCGAGAGAGGCGGCCGGGGACGAGAAATACGTCTTCGTGAACGCGGACGAGGGCGACCCCGGTGCGTTCATGGACCGGTCGGTCCTCGAGAGCGATCCCCACGCCGTCCTCGAGGGCCTGGCCATCGGCGCGTTCGCCGTCGGGGCCTCCAAGGGCATCATCTACGTCAGGGCCGAGTACCCGCTCGCGGTGCAGACCCTGAGGAACGCGATCGTCCAGGCCCGCGAGTACGGGTTCCTGGGAGAGAACATCCTCGGCTCGGACTTCAGCTTCGACGTCTCGCTCCGCATCGGAGCGGGCGCGTTCGTCTGCGGCGAGGAGACCGCGCTCATCGCCTCCGCCGAGGGCAGGGTCGGAGAGCCGAGGCCGCGTCCCCCCTACCCCGCGCAGTGCGGGTACAAGGGAGCGCCGACGGTCATCAACAACGTGAAGACCTGGTCGGCCGTCGCTCCGATCATCCTGAACGGGGCGGAGTGGTTCGCCGAGGTCGGCTCGGAGAACAGCAAGGGCACGGCTGTCTTCTGCGTCACGGGCACGATCAAGAACACGGGGCTGGTCGAGGTCCCGATGGGCATGAGCCTGAACGACATCATCCACGACATCGGAGGAGGACCCGAGCGCGAGGGGGCCGAGCTCAAGGCCGTGCAGACCGGCGGGCCGTCCGGCGGCTGCCTGCCGAAGGAACAGTTCGACCTCAGGGTCGACTACGAGCAGCTCACCGAGGCCGGGTCGATGATGGGCTCGGGCGGGATGATCGTCGTCGACGACAGAACGTGCATGGTCAACCTCGCGAAGTTCTTCCTGAACTTCACGATGGACGAGTCGTGCGGGAAGTGCACGCCGTGTCGGGAGGGAACGCGGAGGATGTACGACCTCCTTGAGAAGATCACGTCGGGGAAAGGCACGGAGGAGGACGTCAGGCTCCTCGAGGAGCTCGCGGTCTACGTGAAGGACACGTCGCTCTGCGGTCTCGGGGCGACGGCGCCCAACCCCGTGCTCTCGACGCTGAGGTACTTCCAAGACGAGTACGACGCGCACATCAAGGAGCACCGGTGCCCCGCCGGGGAGTGCGAGGCCCTGATCAGCTTCCACGTGGTCCCCGACAAGTGCACGGTCTGCGGGGCGTGCGCGAAGGTCTGTCCGGTGAACGCGGTCCTCGAGGCCGGCGAGGCTCCCCCGACGATCGAGCAGGACGCGTGCACCAGGTGCCGCACGTGCTTCGAGGTGTGTCCTTCGGACGCCATCCGAATCGACTAGCAGGAGCGACCGAGCGACGTGAAGGAACACGAAGAAACCAGATGCTCAGAGCATGACGTGTGCGTGAACGCGGTGCGGATCACGCTCGACGGCGTGCCCATGGAGGTGGAGCTCGGGACGACGATCCTCGCGGCGGCCACGTCGGCCGGCGTGACGATCCCCACGCTCTGCCACTACGGCGGGCTCGAGCCGGCGGGCGCCTGCCGCATCTGCGTCGTGGAGCTCAAGACCGAGCGGGGCAGCAGGCTCGTGCCGGCGTGCCACTACGCCATCGAGGCCCCCGCCGACATCTCCACGAGCTCTGAGCGCGTCGTCTCGTCGAGGAAGATGACGATCGAGCTCCTCCTCGCCCGCTGCCCGGAAGTGCCGGCACTCCAGGAGCTCGCCGCGGAGTACGGCGTCGAGACCACGCGCCTCCCGTCGGACGACGACGACTGCATTCTCTGCGGGCTCTGCGTGCGGACCTGCCGCGACCTCATGGACACCGAGGCGCTCTCGATGGTCGGGCGCGGGCACGGCCGCCGGGTCGCCCCGCCGTACGACAAGAAGTCGCTCGTCTGCATGAGCTGCGGCGCCTGCGCGTTCGTCTGTCCGACGAACAAGATCAAGATCGCCGATCTGTACGCCGGCAGGACCAGCGAGAACCTCTCGACCTACGACGAGAGGCTCGTTCCCGTCGGGAACATCCGCCTGAACTACTCGCAGCAGATCCCGAAGGTCCCGGTGATCGACCGCGAGAACTGCGTCCACTTCGTGACAGGCGCGTGCGGCGCGTGCGAGAAGATCTGCAACGTCGGCGCGATCGACTACGACCAGGAGGACCGCGAGGAGACCCTGAACGTCGGCGCGGTAATCGTGACGCCGGGGTACGACTCGTACGACGCGTCCCAGAAGGGCGCGCTCGGCTACGGGCGCTACGAGAACGTCCTCACGAACCTCCAGTTCGAGCGGATCCTGAGCGCATCGGGTCCGTGCGAGGGCGAGATCCGGCGCCCCTCGGACGGCGCGCATCCGAGGAAGGTCGCGTTCCTCCAGTGCGTCGGCTCGCGCGACACGAACGAGGAAGGGAAGCCGTACTGCTCGTCGATCTGCTGCATGGCCTCCATCAAGGAGGCGGTCATCGCGCGCGAGCACGACTCGAACGTCGAGCCCACCATCTTCTACATAGACATGCGAACGCAGGGCAAGGAGTTCGAGCGGTACTTCGAGGGCGCCAGGAACGACCACGGCATCGTCTTCAAGAGGAGCAGCGTAGCGAAGCTCTACGAGAAGCCGGCCACGAAGAACCTCGTGGTCCGGCACGTGGACGAGGAGACCGGCGAGATCGCTGAGGAGGAGTTCGACCTCGTCGTCCTCGCCGCTGGCCTCGTCGCGCACGAGAGCAACGCCGGTCTCGCCGAGAGCCTCAACATCACGCTCAACGAGCACGGGTTCTGCGAGGGACACACGTACCAGGTGCCGGGAAGCGGTGGTGGGAACGGCGGTGGGAACGGCGACGGGACGGCCGGGCAGGGCGCCGGGGCGACCGCCGGGTCGGCCGCCGGCATCTTCACGGGCGGCGCCTTCACCGAGCCCCGATACATCCCGGAGGCCGTCGTCGAGGGGAGCTGCGCCGCCTCGGGCGCCGCGAGGCTACTCGCGGAGGCGCGCGGGACGCTCGCCAGGAAGAAGAAGTACCCGAAGCAGCTCGACGTCGCGAAGGCCGTGCCGCGCATCGGCGTGTTCATCTGCCGCTGCGGGATCAACATCGCGGGAACGGTCAACGTCCCGGACGTGGTCGCCTACTCCGCGACCCTCGGGAACGTCGTCCACGCGTCCGAGTTCGTCTACTCGTGCTCGCAGGACTCGCTCGAGGTCATCAAGGAGACCGTCGCCGAGCACAAGCTGAACCGCGTGGTGGTCGCGTCGTGCACGCCGAGGACTCACGAGTACCTCTTCGCCGACACCATCCGCGAAGCGGGTCTCAACCGCTACTACTTCGAGCTCGCTTCGATCCGGGAACACTGCTCCTGGGTCCACATGCAGGAGCCCGAGCTGGCGACGCAGAAGGCGAAGGAACTCGTGGAGATGATGGTGAGCAAGGTCCGGGGCGCGCGCCCCGTGAGCCTCGAATACTCGCCGGTCGTCCACCGCGGGCTCGTCATCGGGGGCGGCGTGAGCGGGATGAACGCCGCGCTGAGCCTCGCCGAGCAGGGCTACGAGGTCGACCTCGTCGAGAAGGAAGGGAAGCTCGGAGGTAACTACCTCAAGCACCGACGCCCGGTCTGGAACCTCTACTCCCCGACATACCTCGAGGACCTCGAGGCCGCCGTGCGGGCCAACTCGAACGTCACGCTCCACCTGAACTCGGAGGTGATCCTCTTCTCCGGGGTCGTCGGGAACTTCTACGCCGAGGTCTGCAACCGCGAGACGGGAGAGGAGCACGAGATTAGCTGCGGCGCGGCCGTCGTCGCGACCGGCGCCGTCGAACGCGAGCCCGTGGAGTACGGATACGGCACCGACGAGCGGATCATGACGCAGCTCGAGTTCGAGAGCCTGCTGGGCGGCGAGGACGAGCCCGCGCCGGACATCAAGAGCGTCGCCATGATCCAGTGCGTCGGCTCCCGCGAGGAACCGAACCTCTACTGCAGCAGGATCTGCTGCACGCAGGCCATCCAGAACGCGATGGAGCTCAAGCGGAGGAACCCCGACGCCACCGTCCACATCATCTACCGCGACATCAGGACGTACGGGGTCCGCGAGGAGCTCTACCGCGAAGCCAGGGAGGCAGGCGTCCTCTTTCTGCGGTACGACGTCGACCGGAAGCCGGAGGTGACGACAGGCCCGGACGGTCTCAAGCTCAAGGTCTACGACCGGATATCCCGGCGCGAGGTCGAGCTCGGCCCGGACGCGGTCGTCCTCTCCACCGGCCTCGCCCCGAGACCCGACAGCGAGGAGCTCAGCAAGGTCCTCCGCGTACCGCTCACGCGGGACGGGTTCTTCCTCGAGGCGCACGCGAAGATCCGCCCCGTCGACTTCACGTCCGAGGGGCTCTTCCTCGCGGGTCTCGCCCACTCGCCTCGCTTCACGAACGAGTGTGTGACGCAGAGCCTCGGCGCCTCGGCGCGGGCCGCGACGATCCTCTCGAAGGACAAGGTCGAGTCGAAGGCCGAGATCGTCGAGGTCAACCTCGCCCGCTGCTCAGGCTGTGCGCTCTGCGTCGGGATGTGCCCGTACGAGGCGAGGCAGCTCGACCCCGAGAGCGGGAAGGCCACCGTGAACGACATCCTGTGCCAGGGCTGCGGCGCCTGCGCGGGCATCTGCCCGAACAAGGCGACCGTCCAGCACCTGTACAGACAGACACAGATCATGCACATGCTTGAACCCGTCGGCGCGCAGGCGGGAACGGAGGCGGAGGCGTCGGAGTAACGCGGCGCCACTCCCCTCCCCGAAAGGAGCAGAGGTGGAAGCGACGGTAGAAGGGAAGACACCGACGGAAGACGGCACCCCGACCACGAGCCAGGGCGCAGGGCCCTTCGAGCCCAAGATCATTGCGTTCGTGTGCAACTGGTGCACGTACGCCGCCGCGGACCTGGCGGGGACCTCGAGGATCCAGTACCCGCCGAACGTGAAGATCGTGCGGCTCATGTGCAGCGGCGCGATCGATCCGATCTACGTGCTCCGCGCGATCACGGGCGGGTTCGACGGGGTCCTGATCGGCGGATGCCATCCCGGCGACTGCCACTACCAGACTGGGAACTACAAGGCGCGCAGGCGCGTCACGATCCTGAAGGAGATCCTGAAGTCGGTCGGGTACGACGAAGAGAGGGTGTGGCTCCGCTGGATCTCCGCGAGCGAGGGAGGCGCGTTCGCCGCCACGGTGAGCGAGATGGTCGAGGCACTCAAGTCGCACGGCCCCAACGTTCTCACGACCAACTGGAACAAGTAGAGACCAATGAAGAAGAGACTGAAGCTGGATTCGAACGGGCACGGGATGGAGGAGGCGCTGGGGCGCCTCGCGAGGCTCATGATCTCGACGGGAGGGGTGGACCGGGTCTTCATCCCGCAGCACGACGAGACGGGCGAGGCGGTCTACGCGACGCTCGTCGCCGACGTGGACGCCCTCAAGGACCCCGCGCCGCTCGTGCCGTACATCAACGGCAACAAGGGACGGGAGGCGGGTCTCTCCACGCCGAAGAACGGCGAGAACAAGACCGCCGTCTTCGTGCGTCCGTGCGAGGCCCGGGCGATCATCGAGCTCTCGAAGCTCATGCAGGCGCATCGGGAGAGCATGCTCCTGATCACGTCCGACTGCCCGGGGACCCTCACGCTCGAGGACTACAAGCGCCTCCGCGAGGAGCACCCGGACCACCGCGAGGAGGTCGCGGCGTTCTACGCGCCGTTCCACGGAGGAGAGCGCCTCGAAGGACACGAGGTCCGCGAGTGCTGCACGTTCTGCGAGTCGCTCGCGCATCCCATGAGCGACATCCGCCTTCTCCTCGTCGGAGCGCCGGAAGGAACGGTCGTCGTCGAGGCCACGTCGGAGGCCGGCGAGCGGGTGCTCTCGAAGCTCGAGATGGAGGAAGCGGCGGAGGTCGACGAAGCCGTGCGGGAGAAGTTCACCGAGGGTCAGAAGTCGCGCCACGCCGAGATGGAGGCACACTGGGACGAGGTGGTCCACTCGGTCGAGGACTTCATGCACCTCGTCCAGCACTGCCGCAGGTGCTACAACTGCCGGGCCGAGTGCCCGATCTGCTACTGCCGCGAGTGCGTGTTCCAGACGGCCACGTTCGAGGTGACGCCCGACGCGTTCGGGAGGCGAGCCGACCAGTACGGCGTCGTCAAGATGCCGCCCGACACGCTGGTCTTCCACCTGACGAGGATGAACCACATGGTGACGTCCTGCGTCTCCTGCGGTCAGTGCACCGAGGCCTGCCCTCAGAAGATCCCCGTGGGGAAGATCTTCTCCGCGGTGGGCAGGAGGGTTCAGGACGTCTTCGACTACAGGGCCGGCGCCGATACGGCCGACGAACTGCCGCATGCAGTCTTCCGTGAGGACGAGCTCGAGCCGCGCTAGGCGCGCCGGGCTTCTCCTGGAGAATCGCGATGGCAACAGAACTGAAAGAGAAGGACGTCACAGAGGCCGGCGACGACGGCATGGTCAGCATCTTCGTGATGGGCAAGGAGTACCGGGTGCCCGACGCGCTGACCATCATGAAGGCGACCGAGTACGCGGGCTACCGGTTCATCCGCGGCTGCGGGTGCCGGGGCGGCGCGTGCGGGGCGTGCGCGACCGTCTACCGGACGGGCGACGACTACCGGATCAAGGTGGGGCTCGCGTGCCAGACGCTGATCGAGCCGGGGATGCACCTCACGCAGATCCCGTTCTATCCGGCGAACAAGGCGATCTACGACCTCGATCTGGCCGAGCCGACGGTCGAAGAGGTACTCAAGCACTACCCCGAGATCGCCAGGTGCCTCTGCTGCGAGGTCTGCACGCGGGCGTGCCCGCAGGACCTCGAGGTCATGTACTACATCCAAGCGGCGCTCCGGGGAGACGTGAAGGAAGTGTCCCGGCTCTCGTTCGAGTGCATCATGTGCGGGCTCTGTGTGTCTCGGTGTCCCGCCGAGCTCATGCACTACAACGTGGCCATCCTCTGCCGGAGGCTCTACGCGAGGTACGGCATGAAGAGGGCCGAGCACGTCGCTGAGCGCGTCCGCGAGATCGAGGAAGGGAAATACGACTCGGAACTCGACGAGCTGGTCGGGATGGACGAGAAGGACCTCGTGAAGGCCTACGAGGGCCGTGACTTCGAGGAAGCATAAGGAGACGTGACGTGCCGTATTCCAGGGAGATGATGGAGTCGGTCAGGAAGGTCGTGGAGACGCGCCCGGCCAGGATCGCCGAGGCGAAGGAGGGGAAGCACTTCCCCCGTCTCGGCCAGGACGACATCGAGGCCATCCTGAAGAAGTACCACCCGGACTACAGGGACGGGACGAAGCGGGAGGTCAGGGTCGGGGCCGGGAAGGGCACGATCGTCCCGAACGAGCTCGCGGATCTCCTCGAGGCGCGACCGATGATCCGGCCCGAGGACGTGGAGCTCGGCACCGTCGACGTCGACACCGACGTCCTCGTGATCGGAGGCGGTGGGGCGGGCGCCGCGGCGGCTCTCACGGCGGCCGCGGAGGGGGTGAACGTCACGGTCGCCACGAAGCTCAGGCTCGGGGACGCGAACACGATGATGGCCGAGGGAGGCATCCAGGCGGCCGACAAGGCGAGCGACTCGCCGGTGCTGCACTTCCTCGACATCCTCGGCGGAGGGCACTTCACGAACGACCGCGAGCTGGTACGCACGCTCGTCAGCGACGCGCCGTCGATCATCGGGTGGCTCGAGGATCTCGGCGTCCTCTTCGACAAGGAGGAAGAGGACGGCACGATGCAGACGCTGCACGGCGGCGGGACGTCGCGCAAGCGCATGCACTCGGCGGGCGACATGACCGGAGCCGAGATCATGCGGACGCTCCGGGACGAGGTCAAGAACCACCCGGACGAGATCCGCGTGCTCGAGTTCTCCCCGGCGGTCGAGCTCATCCTGGGCGACGCAGGCGGAGTGGCGGGAGCGGTGCTCTACAACATGGAGACCGAGCAGTACATCGTCGTGCGCGCGAAGACCACCATCATCGCGACAGGCGGGTTCGGCAGGCTCCACATCCAGGGATTCCCCACGACGAACCACTACGGCGCCACGGCCGACGGCATCGTCCTCGCCTACCGCGCGGGAGCGGCGCTCAAGTTCCTGGAGGCGACGCAGTTCCATCCCACGGGAGCGGTCTTCCCGGAACAGAACGTCGGCCTCCTCATCACGGAGAAGGTGCGGGGCGCCGGCGCGCAGGTCGTCAACGTCGAGGGTGAGCAGTTCGTCTATCCGCTCGAGACGCGCGACGTGGAGTCGGCGGCGATCATCCGCGAGTGCGAGGAACGCGGGAAGGGCGTCGTGACGCCCACGGGGCGCAAGGGGTGCTGGCTCGACTCTCCGATGGTCGAGGTCCTGCGAGGCGCGGGGACCATGCAGAACGATTTCCCCGCCAAGTACAGGCAGTTCATGCGGCACGACATCGACATCAGCAAGCTCCCGATGCTCATCTACCCGACGCTCCACTACCAGAACGGCGGCGTCGCGATCAACGCGGAAGCCGAGGCCGAGAGGGAGAACCTCTACCTCGCCGGAGAGGTCACCGGGGGCATCCACGGCACCAACCGGCTGATGGGGAACTCGCTCCTGGACATCCTGGTCTACGGACGCCGCGCCGGACTGAACGCGGCAAGGAAGAGCAAGGAGACGCAGCCGGGCAGGCTGACGCTCGAGCATCTGAGCGAGTACGCAGCCGAGCTCGAGAAGGCGGGGATCGGGAGCGAGGCAGTCTCTCCCATGCTCCTCCCCGACTACGCCGGCAAGCTCGGATAGCCGAAGGCCATCCGGCGAGCGGCCGAGAGGAATGCGATGAAACTGGTTCTTGAACGCGGGGACTTCACGAGGACCTTCCACGAGAGGCTGAAGGAGCTCTCGGGGCAGGACCTCTTCACCTGCTATCAGTGCGGGAAGTGCTCGGCAGGCTGTCCGAGCGCCGCCGTGATGGACGCTCCCCCGCACGCCATTGTCCGGCTCGCGTGGTTCGGCCAGGAGGATGACCTCATGAAGCTCAACTCCTACTGGCTCTGCGCGGCGTGCCTGACGTGCGACCTCCGTTGCCCCAAGGGCATCGACATATCGCGGATCATGGAGGCGCTGCGCGTGATGTTCCTGCGCCCGAGAGAAGAGCCCGACATGGTGCCGCCCGAGTCCCTTCCGAAAGACATGCTCTCGAGGATCCCGCAGCAGGCGCTCGTGGCGGGAATGAGGAAGTACACGAAATGAGGACCTTCTACTACCCCGGCTGCACACTGCCAGACAAGGCGCGCGACTTCGACACGTCCGCGCGCACGACCTGCGACCTCCTCGGCATCGAGCTCGAGGAGATGGAGAGGTGGGTCTGCTGCGGCTCCGCGTTCAAGCTCGACCGCACGAACGTGATGCAGCACCTGGCGCCGATCAGGAACCTCGCGGAGGTGCACAAGGAGGGCGGGAGGCTCATGACCCTGTGCGTCTTCTGCTACAACTCCCTGAAGCGGGCGAACTACGCGTTCAACGCCGCGTCCGACCGACAGGAGATCCTGAACGACTTCATCGAGTCCGACTACGACGGCAAGGTCCAGGTGGTCCACCTCCTGGAGATGCTCAAGGACGACGTGAGCTTCGAGGCGCTCGCCGAGCAGGTGAAGCGTCCGCTTACGGGTCTCAAGGTCGCGGTGTTCTACGGCTGCCTCCTCATGCGCCCGTTCAAAGAAGTCGGGTTCGAGGATCCGGAGAACCCCTCCGTCCTCGAGAGGCTGTTCGAGGCACTCGGCGCCGAGGTCGTCCCGTACCCCCACCACCTCGAGTGCTGCGGGTCGTACCTCTCGCTCAAAGACCCCGAGCACACGACAACGTGCGTCACGAAGATCCTCGGGTCGGCCGTCGCCGAAGGCGCCAACGCGATCGTCACGAGCTGCCCGATGTGCAACTTCAACTTCGAGTTCTTCGGCGGAGACCTCGTCTCGAGAAACCAGATCCACACGTTCTACTTCACGGAACTCCTGGCGCTCGCGCTGGGCGCCGACAAGGAGCTGTGCGGGCTCGAGCAGCACGAGACCGACGTCGATGGCTTCCTCCAGGACCTCTTCGCCGGACGCGCGGCAACCGAGCCAGTGGCCCCAGAGCCGGCGACGGAGGAACCGCCCGCCGAGGAGCCCGAGGCCGCCGCGCCCGAGGCGCCCGAGCGACCGGCGGCGAAAGAAGTGCCGGCTGAGAAGGAAGGAGTCGCCGGGGAGCGCGATCCGAGCGAGTGACGCCGCCCCTGGCGCGCTGAACGGATGACGAGAATCGGAGTGTTCTGTTGCTGGTGCGGGTCGAACATCGGCGGGGTCGTGGATCTCGACCGGGTGAACGAAGCTGCTTCGAAGATGCCCGGGGTCGTCCACGCGGAGTGCTACCGCTACTTCTGCTCGCAGCCCGGCCAGAATATGATCGAGGACGCCATCCGGGAGCACGAGCTCACGGGAGTGGTCATCGCGGCCTGTTCTCCGAGCATGCACGAGGGTACGTTCCGGAAGGCGGCGGAGCGGGCCGGGCTCAATCGGTATCAGGTGGAGATCGTCAACACGCGCGAGCAGGTCGCGTGGGTGCACCAGGACGAACACGAGGCGGCGACCGAGAAGGCGATCGCGCTCATCGCCGCCATGGTCGAGAAGACGCGGCAGGACAAGCCCCTCTCCCCCGGCCGCGCTCCGGTCGTAAAGCGGGCACTCGTCATCGGGGCCGGGATCAGCGGCGTCCAGACCGCGCTCGACATCGCCAACGGGGGCTGCGAGGTGATCCTCGTTGAGAAGGAACCGTCGATCGGCGGACACATGGCGCAGCTGTCGGAGACGTTCCCGACCCTCGACTGCTCGCAGTGCATCATGACGCCGAAGATGGTCGACGTCGCGCAGCACGAGCGCATCAACCTCCTCACGTACTCGAACGTGGAGGAGATGTCGGGGAGCGTCGGGAACTTCCACGTGAAGATCAGGCGATTGGCCGCGTACGTGGACCGCGACAAGTGCACGAGCTGCGGCGTCTGCATCGAGAAGTGCCCAGTCAAGGTGTCTTCGGAGTTCGAGATGAACCTCGTCGAGAGGAAGGCCATCTACGTGAACTCGCCGCAGGCCGTTCCGAGCACGCCGGTCATCGACGCGGGGAACTGCCTGTTCCTCACGGAGGGGAAGTGCGGCGTCTGCAAGAAGGTCTGCGAGATCGAGGCTGTCGACTACGAGCAGACGGACGAGGTCCTCGAGTTCGACGTCGGGGCCGCGGTCGTGGCGACGGGGTTCGACGAGTTCGACCCGAACCTGAAGCCCGAGCTCGGCTACGGGCGCTACGAGAACGTCATCACCGGGCTCGAGATGGAGCGGCTGTGCTCGTCGTCTGGTCCGACGGGCGGCGAGATCCTGCTCAACGGGAAGAGCCCGAAGGACGTCGTCTTCCTCCAGTGCGTGGGCTCGCGCGACGAGTCGGTCGGGAACGAGCACTGCTCGAGGATCTGCTGCATGTCGACCGCGAAGCAGGCGTTCCTGGTCAAGGAGAAGATCCCGGGAGCGACGGCGACCGTCTTCTACATGGACATCCGCGCGTTCGGGAAGGGCTACGAGGAGTTCTACGACCGCGTCCGGAAGATGGGCGTCGACTACCGGCGCGGGAGCGCCTCGGAGATCTACCGGCGGAAAGACAGGCTCGTCGTCCGGGCGGAGGACACGCTCGCGGGCGAGCCGGTCGAGGTCGAGGCGGATCTCGTCGTCCTCGCCGCGGGGCTCGTTCCGCGACGGGACGCAGACGAGATCGCGCAGACGATGAAGCTGTCGCGCTCGACCGACGGGTTCATCAGGGAGTCGCACCCGAAGCTCCACCCCGTCGAGACCACGACGGCGGGCATCTTCCTCGCCGGCTGCAGCCAGGGCCCGAAGGACATCCCCGATGCGGTCGCGCAGGCGGGATGCGCGGCGGCCAAGGTGTTGAGCCTCCTCGCCGCAGGCGAGCTCACCTCCGAGGCAGCGATCGCGGAGGTGAACGAGGAGCGGTGCGCGGCGTGCGGGATGTGCGAGACGGCGTGCCCGTACGACGCGAGGACGCTCGACGAGGAGAGGAGCGTCGCCGAGGTCGACGAGCTCCTCTGCCAGGGATGCGGCGCGTGCGTGGCGGCGTGCATGAACAAGGCGTGCGAGCTCAAGAACCTGACGACGCGGCAGATCGGCTCGATGGTGTCGCAGCTTGGCGAGAGAGGACGGCACTGACGAGGTGAGGTTCCGAGAGACGACATCGGACGGGAAGGCTCGATGAATCGCATAGGGGTATTCTGCTGCTGGTGCGGCTCCAACATCGCGGGGGTCCTCGACCTCGACCGGGTCCTCGAGGAGACCGCTAAGATACCCGGCGTGGCGCACACGGAGTACTACAAGTACTTCTGTTCGCAGCCGGGCCAGGAGATGGTCATCAACGCCATCCGCGAGCACGAGCTCGACGGCGTGGTCATGGCCGCCTGCTCCCCCAGCATGCACGAGGGCACCTTCAGGAAGGCCGCCCAGCGCGCCGGGCTGAACGAGTACCAGCTCGAGATCGTGAACGTCCGCGAGCAGTGCTCGTGGGTCCACCAGCTCGAGAAGGACGCCGCGACGGACAAGGCTATCAAGCTCATTGCCGCGATGGTCGAGAAGACGAAGCAGAACGAGCCGCTCACGGCCGGGACGGCGCCGGTCGTCCAGCGGGCTCTCGTGATCGGCGCCGGCATCAGCGGGATGCAGGCCGCGCTCGACATCGCCAACGGCGGGTGCGAGGTTGTCCTCGTCGAGAAGGAGCCCTCGATCGGCGGACACATGGCGCAGCTCTCCGAGACGTTCCCGACACTCGACTGCTCGCAGTGCATCATGACGCCTAGGATGGTCGAGGTCGCCCAACACGAGAACATCAGGCTCATGACCTACTCGAACGTCGACGAGGTGACCGGCAACGTCGGCAACTTCCACGTCAAGGTCCGGACGAAGGCGGCGTTCGTCGACCGCGACACGTGCACGGGCTGCGGGCTCTGCATCGAGAAGTGCCCCGCGAAGACGAGCTCGGAGTTCAGCCGGGGGCTCGAGAACAGGAAGGCGATCTACGTCAACTCGCCTCAGGCCGTTCCGAACCAGCCCGTGATCGACGCCGAGCACTGCATGTACCTCCTGAACGGGAAGTGCGGGGTCTGCAAGAAGGTCTGCGAGATCGGCGCGATCGACTACGAGCAGGAGGACCGCTTCGAGGAGATCGACGTCGGGGCGATCGTCGTCGCGACGGGGTACGACCTCTACGACCAGAAGGAGTTCCCCGAGTTCGGCGGCGGCGAGATACCGGACGTCATCGACGGGCTCCAGTTCGAGCGCCTGAACTCCGCCAGCGGTCCGACCCTCGGCGAGATCCGACGCCCCTCGGACGGGAAGATCCCGAAGCAGATCGTCTTCATCCAGTGCTGCGGGTCGCGGGACCCGGAGAACGGGGTACCGTACTGCTCGCGCATCTGCTGCATGTACACGGGCAAGCAGGCGATGCTCTACAAGCACAAGGTCCACGACGGCCAGGCCTACGTCTTCTACATGGACATCCGCGCGGGCGGAAAGGGCTACGAGGAGTTCATCCAGCGGGGCATCGAGGAGACGAACACGATCTACTTCCGGGGACGCGTGTCGCGTCTCTACCGGCAGAACGGGAAGGTGATGGTCTCCGGTGTCGACACGCTGTCCGGACAGACCATCGAGATACCGGCGGACATGGTGGTCCTCGCGACGGCCATCGTGCCGAGCGAGGGCGCCGCGCAGGTCGCCGAGACTCTCAACGTCGCCACGAGCGAGAGCGGGTTCTTCGCCGAGGCGCACGTGAAGCTCCGCCCCGTCGAGACGCAGCGGCGCGGCATCTTCCTGGCGGGCTGCGCGCAGGCGCCGAAAGACATCCCGGACGCGGTGTCGCAGGCGGGATGCGCCGCCTCGAAGGCGCTTGCCCTCCTCGCGTCGCGGCAGCTCAAGTCCGAGGCGCAGGTCGCGATCGTCGACGAGGAACGGTGCGCCGCGTGCGGCATGTGCGTCGCGGCGTGCCCCTACGGAGCGAGAACCCTCGACGAGGAGCGGAACGTTGCCGAGGTCGACGAGAGCCTGTGCGAGGGATGCGGAGCGTGCGTGGCGACGTGTCTCAACAAGGCGTGTGAGCTCAAGAACCTGACGTCTCGACAGATCAGCACGATGGTCGGGGAACTGTAATGGCGACGAAGACGACGGCGACCATCATAGACACGACACAGGCCGGAACCGCTGGCGGCGAGCTCTGCTCCGCCGTGATCGAGTCGAGCGGCCAGCCGGTTCTCTCCTGCTACCAGTGCCAGCGGTGCGGTGGCGGGTGCCCCGTGGCCGTCGCGAGCGGGACCACTCCCAGCGACTTCCTCCGGCTCCTGTCCCTCGGCCTCGCCGACGAGGCGCGGAAGAGCCCACTCCTCTGGCTGTGCGCCGGGTGCGGGACCTGCGGCGCGCGATGCCCGAACAAGATCTCGACGAACGAGGTCATCGACGAGCTGAGGGCGGTGACGGCAGGGCGCGGGAGCGCTGCCGAGGGAACTGGCGACATCCCGGTGTTCCACCGGCTGTTCCTCAAGCAGATCCAGTACCTCGGCCGCCAGCACGAGCTCTTCCTGATCGGCGCGCTCAAGATGCGTACGCGGAAGTTCCTCAAGGACATCGATCTCGGCTATCAGATGTTCCGGAAGGGGAAGCTGCCGCTCCTGCCCCACAGGGCGTCCGGCATCCCGGAGGTGCGGTCGATCTTCAAGGCGAGGGCGAACGCGAGGAAGGGGGCCGGCGAGCGATGAACCGATACTGCTATTACCCCGGCTGCTCCCTCACCTCCTCGGCCGTCGAGTACGACCGGTCGTGCCGGTCGGTCTGCGAGGCGCTCGGGATCAGGCTCGACGAGCCCGCCGACTGGAACTGCTGCGGCGCGTCATCAGCGCACGCGCTCGACCGTGACGTCGACCTGGCGCTCTCGGCGAGAAACATCTCACTCGCGCACCGCGAGGGGCTCGAGATGGCGATCCCGTGCGCCGCGTGCTACTCGCGCACCGCGCACGCGTGGCAGGTGCTCAGAGACGACCCGGACGAGAGACGGAAGCTCGAGAGCGAACTCGGCTTCGAGTTCCGCGAGGACCTCCCGGTCCATCATCTCCTGCAGATCGTCGATGAGGTGACGGCGGTCCGAGGCCTGGCCAGGCCCGCCGACGATGGGGCCGAGCCCGGCGACGGGTCCGGTGACGTGACCCGGATCGTCCCCGGCGTCTCGAAGGTCGCGTGCTACTACGGCTGCCTCATCAACCGGCCGCGGAACATCAACCCAGGCGACGACATGGAGAACCCGCAGGCGATGGAGAGGATTCTCGCCCGCGCAGGATACGAGTCCGTGCCGTGGTCGTTCGCGACGGAGTGCTGCGGTGCCTCGCTCTCGTTGACGCGCGACGACGTGGTCCGTGATCTCGTCGGGCGCATCGTCGACGCAGCGCGGGAGGCGGGCGCCGACGCGATCGTGACCGGCTGCCCGCTCTGCCAGGTGAACCTCGAGTCGCGGCAGGACGGGGGGTTCCCCGTGTTCTACTTCACTGAGCTTCTCGGCGTAGCGCTGGGGCTTCCCGAAGCGAAGGACTGGCTCAGGATGCACCTCGTGGACACGGGCGCCTGACCCGAAGGTAGACGCCCGTGGGAATCGCGAGCAATCGGCTCCTCCGAAAGGGGGAGCCGTCGTACGTCCGGGAGCTGCTACTCCGCGGTGTCCTCGACCGGAGGCTCGGTGTCGACGGGAGCATCGGTCTCCGCCGGCGTCTCTTCCGCCGGCTCCACCTCCTCCATGGGAGCGTCCTTCAGGCAGAACTCCTTGCACAGAACGACCGCCTTCGTCACTGCCGCACACGCGCTCCGGGACGAGACCGTCGCGCCGCTCACCGCGGTGACGTTCTCCCCGATCTCGACCTCGGTCTCAGCCGTCATCCCTTCGAACTGGGTGAGGAACGTCTGGCGTTCGATCCCCTTGCCACGTCGCTCGCCGTGCTTGAGAATCTCCACGTGCGTGACCGCGCCTTCGGAATCCAAGCCGACCAGGTAGTCGACCATGCCCCACTTCCCGGGGGCGTCGACGACGACCGCGGTCCCCAGGTCCTCGCCGTCCTTCGAGGCGTGGAAGAACAGGAAGACAGTGGTCGGTTGGTACTCGGCCGCCTCAAGCGCGACCATCGTCTCCTCGTAGTCCTCGGCCAGGGGGCAGCCCCACGCTTCCTTCTCGGCCGTCGTGAGGAGGACGTGCCTGTGCTCCTCCTCGAGCCTGAGAAGAGTCTCGGCCGAGAGCTCGTACTCCTTGGGTGTGATCGTCACGCCCTCCCCGAACGTGAGCGCCAGGGCTTCCTCGACCGTGGCGACGGTCTTCGCGTGAGAGACGCCCGAAGCCACGACCACTGCGAAGGCGAGCGCGGCAGCTGCAACGATTCCTCGCTTCGTCATCCTGCAGCACCTCCTGGTGGTTTCCCGGCGGGGACCTGGCTCGGCCCCCACCCCGCTCGTGTAGAGCACATCATCTGAACCGTCGCCATTGTAGCATCGAGGTCGGCCGTCTACTCGGTGAATCTAAGAACATCAGCGGCTCCGCCGGAAGGGGGAGCCGCCGTGTGTCACGGACCGGCTACTCGCCGGTGCTCTCGGCCGGCGGCTGAGACTCCTCCGCGGCGCCTGTCTGCGACGGAGCGTCCGCCTCCGGTGGCGGCGCTGTCTCCGTGGGAGCCTCGGTCTCTTCCGGAGTGTCCTTGAGACAGAACTCCTCGCACAGGACGACCGCTTTCGTCACGGCCGCACACGCGCTTCGAGACGAGATCGTCGCGCCGCTGACGGCGGTGATGTTCTCCATGACCTCGATCGAGGAGGTCATCCCCTCGAACTGAGTCAGGAAGGCGCGACGCTCGATTCCCTTGCCGCGTCGCTCATCATGCGCGAGGATCTCCACGCGCGTGACCGCGCCCTCGAGGTCGACCCCGACCAGGTAGTCGACCATTCCCCACTTCCCGGGGGCGTCGACGATCACTGCGCTGCCGAGATTCTCGCCGTCCTTCGAGGCGTGGAAGAATTCGAAGCTCGTGGTCGGCTGGTACTCGAGTTCCTTGAGCTCCGCCATCGCCTCCTCGTAGTCCTCAGCGAGAGGGCACCCCCACGACTTCTTCTCGTCTGCAGTGAGGAGGGTGTGCTTGTGCTGCTCCTCCAGACTGATGAGCATTTCGGCCGTGAGTTCGTACACTTCCGGCGTGATGGTCACTCCTTCGCCGAACGTCAACGCCAGTGCCTCCTCGACGGTGGCGACGGATTTCGCGTGGGCAAAGCCCGACAGCGCGACAGCCGCGATCGTGAACGCGATGGCGGCAGCGGTTCCTCGCTTCGTCATCCTGCTGCACCTCCTAGTGGTCTCCGGGCGGGGACTTGAGTTCGGTCCCCATCCCGCTCGTGTGGAGCACCTCGCCAGATACCGTCACCATTATAACCTCTAGATCAGCAAGCTGCTCGGCGAATTGCAGGCCCCTCTGAGGTCCCATCACGAACAACGCCGTGGCCCAGGCGTCGGCCATCGTCGGGTCGGGAGATATGACGGTGATGCCGGACAGCTCTTCAGCCGGGTACCCCGTCCTGGGATCGAAGATGTGATGGTAGCGCTTCCCCTCGTGGATGAAGAACCGCTCGTAATCGCCGGAGCCCATCACTGCCGTGTCCTCGACCTCGAGGTATCCGAGAAGGCCCTCCCCCCGCGTGGCCCTGATGCCGACCTTCCAGGGGCCCCCGTCGCGCACCCCCAGGGCGTAGATGTCGCCCCCGGCATCGATGAGAGCCTCGGTCACCCCCATCTCCTCGAGCACCCGCACACCCTCGCCGACCGCGTAGCCCTTGGCGATCCCGCCGAGGTCGATCCTGACATCTTCCCGGGTCTTCGTGAGCGAGCCTTCTTCGAGAGTCAGGTACTCGTACCCGACTCTTTCCAGACACTCCTCGACCTCCTGGCGCTCGGGGAGCTCCGGGGCCTCATCGTAGAAACCCCACAGCTCGATCAGGGGTGAGATGCTTACGTCGAACGCCCCGTCGGTCGAGCGAGACATCTCGAGCGCAGGACCGACGATGCCGAGAATCTCCGTGTCGGTCACGGGGATTCCATTGTGGTTGAACGCGTGGAGGGGGCTCTCGGGGTTCAGGATGTTGAACTTGTCGTCGACCTCCTCCATCCGGTCGAGCGCGGCGTTGAGGGCGGCGACCGCGCTCTCCTCCGGACCTCGCGCGTGGATTGTGACGTAGGTCCCCATCATGAAGCGGGTCTTCTCGAATACTTCCGCCGGGGCTCCCTCGCCAACGCCTGACGTGCACGACGTGAGCACCGTGACACTCAGGGGAGCAAGCACTATCGCGGCAACAGCGGCTCGGGCTGGTCGTCTCACGGGGATTCCCCGGCTTTGGGCCTTGTCGTGGTTGAGCGGTACCGGCGGGAACCGGATCGCGTGACACATTCTAGCAGACTCGCACATCAAGGCAAATCAAAGGCCCCGAGTCCAGAGGACCCGGGGCCTTCGGTCTTCGTACATCTGTCGGCGACATCACACTAGTCGCTAGAACGTCGCCCTCACACCGACGTTGATGCGGCCGTACTTGAGGGCGGTCTCGTCTCCGGGCGGGTATCTGTCGCCGCTCGGATCCGTCCGCTCGGCGTCGATGGAGTCGTAGGCGAACATCACGCTGACGCCGTCCGCCGGTCGCCAGTTCGCGCCCAGCGTCCACTGCGTGTAGTTCTCGTCCATCTCGGCGCCGGCAAAGAAAAACCCGGCCCAGTTCATGTCGGTAACCGAATAGCCGCCCATCAGCTCCCACGTCGGCGTGACATCGTAGAACGCCTTCACGTACCAGCCCGAAGGCTCCCCGTCCACGTCGTCGCTGACCAGCTTCTCGTAGGTCCCGCCCAGGTACTCGCCGCGGACGTTGAACGCCGCCATGGTGTAGTCCACACCGAGGGCGTAACGGGTCATGTTGTTGCCGTCGTCGTCGTACTCCCCGTAGCCGAACGAGCCCAGGAACTTCAGGTTGCCGTTCATCAGCTCCGGCGCCGTGTGGAACATGAAGGTCCACGCGTCGTCCGTCTGACCGCTGACATCGGACGTGGGGCCGTTCGTAAGGTAGAGATACGCCGGGATCGCGTAGCCCTCGCCCTCGAAGTTCTTGTAGAACTCCACTCCCACATCGTGCCAGGAGCCGAGCCACGAGTTAGCCGAAACGACGTACGCGTTGTACTGCTCGTCCCAGAAGAGCTCGTAGCCGTAGTCCCAGCAGAACAGCGGCTTCAGGTAGCCCGCCTTCATCTCGTAGTCCGCCGGCATGTACCAGATCACCGCGGCCCTGAGAATCTCGACGTGCGCCTCGCTCGACGGGCTCCTCGTGATCTCCTCGGAGCCGAGTCTCGGCGTAGCGCCTGCCGAGAACCGGATCTCCGGCTGCGCCTCGACGGCCCAGTCGTCGGCGATCTCCCTGTAGAAGTTGAGGATCACCTGGCTCAGACCGGCCGACGCGCCGTTCTTGGAACTCGTCGTCTCGTCGTCGTACGTGATCTCACCGTCGCTCGAGTCGTAGAGGAAGAACTTGACAGTTCCGCCGACGGTCGTCTCCTGAGCGTTCACAAGCCCTGCACACATGAATACGAACATGCAGGCAGTGACCAGGATCAGGATTGGCCTCATACCTTTACCTCCCTGCTGTGTCCGTCTTGGTCGAAACAATCGATCCGCACTGCTTCCGGTCCGATCCACCTCCTTCCCCGGCTGAAAGCCGTGCTCCAGTTCACTTGTGCTGCGTTGAGCGATCCGCGCTACCGCCGCCCCCGGCTACCCGGGCATCCGCCCCGGCAGACTCGAGGTACAGCGCGGCGATGAGGTCCGTGAGAAGGGGAACGAAGTCACGGACGCCCCGGAGCTTCTTCAGGTTCCGCACACGAAACGTGTCAACAACGGTCTCCCAGAATGTCGGAATCGCGAGCCACGCCTCTGAGAGGACCGCCGCTACATCGTGGACGGGAATACCAAAAACCCTCAGCGGTGACAAGAGTTTTGTTACTCCATGTGTCATGTCCGCCGGAGAGGTCGTTCGCACCCAGAGCGCACTTGCCATCATGAGCAAGAGTATCCTCGTGGCATAGAGCGCTCCCGTGAGGATCCCTTCCCGCGTGATCCGGACAGCACCAATTCTGACAATCACCTCCGCGCCGTCGTTGAAGAGGACCGGCAGGAGAAACGCGACCGCGAGCAGGAAGAGGTACCGCCTCATCCTTGACAGTAAGTACACGGGGGACGCGCCGGAGACGGCACCCAGGGCGAGGAGTGCGATGAGGATCCCGATGTAGAGGCGGGTCTCCGTGAAGACGAGGACCACGATCGCGAGGACGACGATAGCGGCGACCTTGACGACGGACGGCGTGCGGTGCAGGACGGACTCGCCCGGCGCGTAGTCCCTCGGGGAGAAGGACCCGATGTCTCCGGTCGCGTGGACCGTCCCCGCCTCCTCCGCGTGGGCGTCCCGGATCCGAAGGCAGACGTTACCCGCGACGATGCCGGTCACCCAGCCCGTGACGACGGCGCCGATCACGAGCCACGGGTAGAAGATGAAGATGCCCGGATGTCTCACGAGAAGGATGTAGGCCAGGAGGAGCTGGACGGTGTTGTGGGCGATCGCCCCGACGACGCTCACGCTCACGATCGACAGCCGGGTCCGGGGAAGGGAGAGGACGACCCAGTAGACCGCGCCCATCACGAGTGTGCTCGCGATCCCGGCAGAGAAGCTCAGGATGAACCCGGGCGCCATGAACGTCCCGATGATGAACGAGCTCAGGATGGTCCGGAGGATCGTGATCTGGAGAGCGTAGCCGAACCCGTACGTGACGAGTGCGATCAACGTGAGCGTGTTGGCGAGACCCAGCCGCAAGCCGGGGATGGGATGCGGGAGAAGCGACTCCGCGATCTGGAGCACGCACGCCACGGCCACCAGGAGCGCGAGCCTGCGTGTCTTCGTGTCGGTGTGCTGTTCCATCCCACTCCCGCGCCGGGGCCCGTCCTCACCGCACGATGGCGTCGAGGAACGGGGGTTCCTCCGACTCGATCGTGACCAGGGTCTTGTTGGGAACGCAGGCGATCACCTGCCTGGGACGCCGGATCCACCCGCCGTTGACGCAGATCTGCTGGGGGCAGTCCGAGGCGAGAACCCGGATCGCGCCCTCTTTGACCTCGAGCCTCACTGATGAGCCCGGCAGCTCGACGACGCGGTCGACATCGAGACCGATGGTCTCTACGAGAGCCTCGCCCTCGTAGACCTTCGCTACGGCGGGACCGGCGGCCTCCCTGCTCTGGGCCCGTCCGACCCGGATGATCGCCGCCGTGGCCAGGACGAGCACCACGGCGATGAGGACCACGTCGGCCACCGAAGGCCGGAAGAACCGGGGATTGTCGAAGGGATCACGCCTCATGGCGGGAGGGTCCTCGCGGCCCGTGCGGGTCAGTGCCGCTCTCATCGGGCCTGAGGCCGCGGGGCCGCTACGTCAGCCCGGACGTCGCGAAGCCTCTCTCGAGCACGAAGTCCGCGAGCCCGAGGAGGCTCACCTTGTACTGCGACTCCGCGAGCACGTCCAGGCTCTTCTTCGCGGACTCCACGTAGGCTATGGCGGTGTCCTGCGTCTTCCGGGCGGCGCCCGAGGAGAGGAGCTTCTCCCGGATGACCCCGAGCGCATCCTCTCCGGACCGCGAGTCCAAGAGGGCCGCGAGCGCCTGTCGCTCGTCCTCAGGGACGAACTCCCAGAGAACGAGGATCGGCAGGGTCGCCTCTCCTGCCGCGATGTCCTGCCCGGGCTCCTTCCCCATCCGCACCTCGTCGCCGATGAGATCGAGGTAGTCGTCGACGATCTGGAATGAGACCCCGAGGCTCAACCCGTAGTCGCCGAGGCCACCGCGGAACTGCTCGTCCTCGCTTCCGAGCGACGCGCCAACCTGCGCGGACGCGGCGAAGAGCGCGGCCGTCTTCTTTTCGACGATGTGGACGTAGCGCTCCATCGAGAGCTCGAGGTTCTTTCGCTCCCAGATCTGCAGGAGCTGTCCCTCGCACATCGACTTGGTCGCCGCGCTCATGCAGCGGACAATGCTCGAATCGTCACACCGGGAGATGAGCTCGAACGCGACGGAGTAAAGGTAGTCGCCGAGCGCGATCGAGACGTCGTCCCCCCACTTCATGTTGATCGTTGGGTTGTGGTGGCGGAGGCGGGCGTTGTCGACGACGTCGTCGTGGAGGAGCGACGCCATGTGGATGAGCTCGACGGCGCACGCGAGGTCGACCATGTGCTCGCCGCAGGACGCCGGGCTCGCACCGCCCGACGCCTTCGCAGAGAGGAGCACGAGCGCCGGCCGGACCCGCTTGCCGCCCGACTCGAGTACGTAGCGTCCGACCTCGCTCATCGATGTGTCGGCGGTGGCAGTCAGGCACTCGTGGAGAACCGACTCCACCGTGTCGAGGTCCTCGCGCACGGGTGCGTAGATCCGCTCGAGCTCCATTCCCTCCCCTTCCGCCCGGGATCAGAAGTAGTCCAGCGCCTTGATCTTCTTGAGCTGGATCTCGTCGCGCTCTTCCATGCGAACGAGACTGTCGAAGAGATCCTTCACGTCGGGATCGATGTCCTGCTGCGCCACCTGCTTGTAGATCGAGATCAGGCACTCGTCGAGCTCGATCGCGATGTCGAGCACGTCCTCTGCCGTGGCGTCGGGATCGAGCGTCCGTCCCGCGAAGCGATCGCACTCCGAGGAGACCGGCTCGTATCGGATGGGGAGCACCGAGATTCGCTTGTACGTGTCGCCGGGGAACCTCGACAGCGCCTGCTGCAGGCGCCGCCGGTGCCGCGCCATGTAGTCCGTGAGGAGCCTGACTCCCTCGCGGTGCGTCTGCTCCGCGAGGCTCAGGTAGTAGTCCATCAGCAGGCACTCGAAGTCGGACGCTCGCCTCAGGACGCAGGCAACGGTCGTGACCGACATCAGACCCTCCTCTAGAACTCGTCGTAGAAGATGTCTTTGCCCTTGAGACCCTTGTCATCGAGGACCTTCATCACGGCCTCGATCATCGGAGGAGGTCCGCACAGGAACGCCTGCCGGTTCTCCCCGTTCTTGTCGATGTGCTTGTCGACCGACAGGTGGATGAACCCGGTCTCCCCGTCCCACTCCTCGTCCTCGCCCAGGGGGTCGGAGAGCGCGTAGATGACCTTGAAGTTCGGGTGCTTACCAGCGAGCTCCTTGAACTCGTCGAGGTAGAAGACGTCCTGCGTCGTCCGCGCGCCGAAGAAGAGCCACAGCTTCCTGTCGGGCCAGCGGTCGTAGACGGTGTAGATGATGTTCTTCATCGGCGCCATGCCGCAGCCGCCGCCGACGCAGATGATCTCGACCTCCGGGTCCTCGTTCAGTCGGAACTCGCCGTACGGGCCGGTGAAGATCACGGGGTCATCGACCGAGAGGTTGTGGCAGTACGTCGAGCCGATGCCGCCCGGGACGAGCCTCACGATGAGCTCGACGTCGTTCATCTCGTACGAGGGCGAGCTGATCGAGTACGCGCGGTAGACCGGTCCCTCGGGAGAGGGAGCCTGAAGCTGGACGTACTGGCCGGGGCGCTGCTCGATCTCGGCGGGCTCGTTCAGTCTGAAGTTGACCTCGACGATGTCGTGCGTGAGCGCCTGCGTTCTCGAGACGTTCGCAGAGAACATCTTGACGTTCAGGATCTCTTCCGGGACCTTGATCCTGATGTCCTCGCGGATCTTCACCTGACACGCGAGGCGCACGCCCTGCCGCACCTGAACGCGCGTGAGGAACGGGGTCTCGGTCGGGAGGACCGGTCCGCCGCCCGCGAGAACCGTGACCTTACAGTGCCCGCACGACCCTCGCCCACCGCACGCCGAGGGTATGAAGACCTTGACCTCGTTCAGTGCCGACAGCAGCGTCTGCCCGCCGTCGACCTCGAACTCACGGTCGCCGGCGTTGATGTCGAGCTTGCAGACGCCGTAGTTGATGAGGACGCGCTCCGCCACTGTCAGGGCGATCGTGAGCCCGACCAGGAGTCCGCCGAAGACGAGTATCGGAAGAAGGAAGACCATCGTTCCCCTACTGGATCCTCACCATTCCTGCGAAGCCCATGAAAGCCATCGCCATCACGCCCGTGATGATCATCGCGATCGCGACGCCCCGGAACGGAACGGGCACGTCTGAGTAGCGCATCTTCTGCCTGAGCCCCGCGATCAGGACGATTGCGAGCGTCCACCCTATTCCGCCGCCGAAGCCGAACGCAATCGACTGCCAGAACGTGTACTCGCGAATGATCATGAAGAGCGAAACACCCAGAATCGCGCAGTTCACCGTGATGAGCGGGAGGAAGATGCCGAGAGCGTGGTAGAGCCCGAGGCTGAACCGCTCGACGAACATCTCCACGAACTGTACGAACGCGGCGATGACCGCGATGAAGACGATGAACGAGAGATACGTGAGCCCGAACGGAACGAGCACGTGGTGGTAGATGCCGTAGTTGATCGCCGTCGTGGCCGTCATGACGAAGATGACGGCAGCGCCCAGCCCGGCCGCGGTCTCGATCTGCTTCGAGACGGCGAGAAACGAACACATCCCCAGGAAGTTCGCGAGCAGGATGTTGTTCGTGAATATGGCCGCGATCAGGATGACGAACGGCGAGAGCTCGCTCATGGCTGAGTCCCCTCATCCTCCTCGTTCGCGCCGGAGAGTGCGTTGAAGAGCGCGATCAGGAACCCGAGAGCGACGAACGCGCCGGGCGCCAGGATCGCGAGCTGGTTCGGAACGTACCACTCGGGCATGACGACGTGCCCGAAGACCGTGCCGGCGCCGACGAGCTCCCGGAAGAAGCCGATGAGCGCGAGCACGATGGCGTAGCCGATCCCGTTCGCGACGCCGTCGACGATCGAGACGACCGGCCGGTTCTGGAGCGCGAACGCCTCCGCGCGTCCCATGACGATGCAGTTGGTGATGATGAGACCGACGTACGGTCCGAGCTGCTTCGACATCTCCCAGTAGTACGCCTTCAGGATCTGGTCGAAGACGATCACGAACGTGGCGATGATGGCGACCTCGGCGATCATTCGGATGCGCCTCGGCGTCACGTTCCTGAGGAGCGAGACGAACAGGTTCGAGCCCACGCACACGAAGATGAGCGCGACGCCCATGACGAGCGAGTTCTCGAGCCGGTTCGTGACGGCGAGGGCCGAGCAGATCCCGAGGATCTGGATCGAGATCGGGTTCTGCGCCCAGACGCCGTCCTTCAGCGTCGCGATTCCCTTGCCGCCGCAGGGGCCGCCGGGAAGCGCGCAGGTCGTGCAGGCGATCGGCTCGTTCGTCGCCACTTCGTCAGCTCCCCTCGCCGCTCGCGAGAATGTCGTCGATCGTCTCGTTCAGCATCGCTTCGACCTTGTCGCTCGTCATCGTCGCGCCGGAGATCGCGTCGACCTCGTTCGGGCCGTCTGCCCCGTCGCCGACGATGGCGACCCCGCTGCCCGCGGGGGTCGAGATCACCTTCCCGCGGAACTGATCCTGGAAGCCGGGCGTCGAGATGTCGCCCCCGAGCCCCGGCGTCTCCTCGTGCCGGTAGAACGTGATCGCGTAGATGGTGTTCATGTCGTCGCGGAGGCAGATGAACCCCTCGACTGGCCCCCAGAGCCCGGGCCCGTCGAAGCGCGTCGCGTTCAGCGTTCCTTCCTCCGGGTGGTCGTAGACGTAGAACTCACGCTCGCCGCGCGTGAGCGTCGTGACGTTCGCCTCGTAGACCTCGAGGAGCTCGGCCGACCGGGCCGCCGCGTCGAACGGGACGCCGAGCACGCCGAGCACGTTTCTGACCTCCTCGGCCTGCGCGTTCGCCGCCTTCCTGTCGGCGGTGAACCTGTCCACGCCCGTGAGCATGGCGGCGCAGACGAGCCCGAGCAGGAGCGCGTAGATGACCGCGTATAGGCTATGCTTTTTGTTCACGCAGTCTCCTCACGCTCGCGGCGATGAATGTCTCGTCCAGGACCGGCGCGAAGATGTTCCCGAGGAGTATCGCGAACGTGACTCCCTCGACGTAGCCGGTGAGATTCCTGATGAGCGCCGTCGCGACTCCGATGACGATCCCGTAGATCCACTTGCCCGCGCTCGTCATCGGACTCGTCACGGGGTCCGTCGCCATGAAGAACGCGCCGAAGAGGACTCCGCCCGCGAGCATGTGCCACCCGACCGTCCCGACGTCGCCGCCGTGCAGCACGAGCGAGAGCACCGCGAACGACCCGAGGAACGAGACGGTCGTCCGCCAGCTCGCGACGCCCACACCGACCAGGAAGACCCCGCCGAGGATGATCGCGAGCGCCGAGGTCTCCCCCGCGCTTCCGAGCACGCTTCCGAAGAACAGGTCGGTAGTGGCGGTGAACTCGCCGGCCTTCGCGAGCGCGAGCGGCGTCGCGGAAGCCACCGCGTCGACCGAGAGCTCGGTCGCGCGGCCGAGGAGCCCGGTGCCGGGCTCGACCCACGCGCCGGACATCGCCTTCGGGTACGCCAGTCCGAGGAAGACCCTCCCGACGAGCGCCGCGTTGAAGAGGTTCCGGCCGGTCCCGCCGAAGAGCTCCTTCCCGATGAGAACGCCGAACGCGCAGCCGACGGCGACCATCCAGAGCGGCAGCGCCGGCGGGAGCACGAGCGGGAAGATGAGTCCGGTGACGAGGAAGCCCTCGTTGACCTCCTCCTTGCGGACCGTCGCGAACAGAACCTCGACGGCTCCGCCCGCGGCGTACGAGACGATGAAGACCGGGATCATCCGGAGGCCGAAGAAGTAGATCGACGCGAGCGTGGCCGGGACGAGCGCGATGATCACCGTCGTCATGTACCGCTTGACGTCGAGCGGGTCGCGTGCGTGCGGAGCGACCGCGGTGGCCGTCGCGGGCGAGAAGAAGAACGCGTCGCCCGCGTCGAAGACCGGCTTGAAGAAGTTCAGCCTGCCGCCCTCGTCGAAGAGAGGCCTCGCGCGATCGAGAAGGTTGGCCACGAGCCTCACTCTTCCACCTCCTCGAGGAGTGCCTCTAGCTCCGCCTGGATCTCCTTCTTCGCGTCGATGAACTGCTGCCTGAGGTCGATCTTCGATGGACAGATGTACGAGCAGAGACCGCACTCGAAGCAGAGGTCGACGCGGGTGTCGATGGTGCTCTCGATGTCGTGGGCGTAGATGTACTTGTGGATGACGTTCGGCATGATCCCGGCGGGACAGACATCTACGCACTGTCCGCAGGAGATGCACGGTCGGAGCTCGCCCCGGAGCGCGGTGTTGATCTTCTCGGGAAACGCGGGCCGAACCTCGCTCGCGAACGTCTTCGAGTACGACCGGCTCCCCCAGCCGGGACGAATCCACCCAAGGAACGGCCGCGTCGTGCTCTCGACGAGCACCGTCAGGCCGGTAGACTCCGCGCAGAGCCCCTTCTGCTCGGGGCCGACCGTCCCGCCGGTCATGATGCCGCCGTTCACGACCCGCACGGGCTTCTCCGTGACGTGGCCGCCGATGAGGTCGTGGATCGGCTGACCGACGACGGTGCGCACGTGCGTCGGCGCGTCGATGGCCGGACCGCCGACGGCGACAATCCTCTCCACCGCCGGCGTACCTGTCGTGAGGACCCGGTCCACGGCGAGAACGCCTGCGGTCGTCAGGGCCCAGACGGGATTCTCGAGGCTCGGCGTGAGCCCGAGGTGCCTGGCAAGGGCCACTGGGTGTCCGTACGGATAGCGGCGCGGCACGGCGACCAGGTTCACGAAAGCGTGTCCGCGGAGCTTCTCCCTGACCTCACTCGCGAAGTCGGTCCTGATGTCGGACATCGCGACGTAGATGGGCTGGTACTCGAGGAAGCTCTGCAGGTGCTCGAGTCCTCGAGCGAACTCGTCGAGTCTCCCGCGCAGCAGGACGTCGCCCCGTGCGACGTGGGGATCGAGGTGAACGGTCGTGACGAGGATCGCGCCCGGCGTCCCCGACGGATCGAGGGGAGTGCCCGTGTGCGCGTCAGCGAAGAACTGCCATGCACCCAGCTCGAGCAGCATCCTCCTCTTCCACTCGGAGACCGCGGGGTCGTACCTCGAGCGCTCGGCAGACTCATCGTGTTCGCGCACCGAGCATCCCGCGGCGGGATCGAGGTCCTCGAGTACGACGTGACCCTCGAGCGCATCGAGGCGCACGGTCCCGGCGTACGGTGCGAGGAGCGGGACGTTGAAGTTCCCGGGGTCCTTCGCGATCTCGTCACCGCACGCGACCTTCTGTCCGTCGGTGACGTCGATCTCGCTGAACGTGAAGCGACGGCTTCGGAGCGGAAGGTAGAGGCGCTCGGGAGCGGGCAGGTCCCTGACTTCATTGGTGGGCCTGCCTGCGAGATGAACGTTGTAGCCGCCGCGCAGTTTCATCGTGCTCACGTGTCTCCGGGTGATGGCGCGTCCCGCCCGTGTCCCCGCTCCGGTACGACGAAGCCCCCCGCATGGCCGGTCCGGGCCGGGGGGACGCTCAGTCCGGCAAGTCTACACCATCCCGCATCCCTCGGCAAACGGAAATTCGCGACCTCGCCATCCTCGACTCCTGCGGGCCCCGTGAGAACTCTCCCCGAGACCAGCCCGGGGTGCTATAATGAGGGCCCCCCAGCCAGAGGAGGTGCCAGCCATGGAGCGAGCCTTCAGAACCGCGCCCCTCACGATCCTCACGATGCCAGTGCTCCTCGCCGCGACCCTCGCGACCTGCGCCCCGGCGGACGCCGCCACCGTGACAGTCGACTGGTCGGGCGGAGGCGACTTCGAGACCATCCAGGAAGGCGTCGACTCCGCGAGTCCCGGGGACACGGTGCTCGTCATGGACGGGGTCTACACCGGGCCGTCCAATCGTGCCATCAGCTTCGGAGGGAAGGACATCTCGCTGATCGGCCCGGCGGGACCGATTTTCACGAGGATCGACTGCGGGGAGCTCGACCGCGCGTTCGTCTTCGAGGACGGCGAGACGGCAGCCGCCCTCGTCCGCGGGTTCACCATCGAGAACTCGTCGTCGGCCGTGGGAGGCGCGGTGCTCTGCACGGACTCCTCCCCGACCTTCGAGTCCTGCGTGTTCGCCCACTGCGAGGCGGACTCCGGGGGCGCGCTGTTCATGCGCCGCTGCTACTCGATGGTCGAGGACTGCTACTTCGCGCACTGCCGTGCCGTCGCCCGTGGCGGTGCCGCGACCCTCGTCTCTTCCGACCCGGCGTTCGTTGGCTGCAGGTTCATTGAGAACAACGCCGGTGCGGGGGGCGCGGTCTACTGCGAGCAGTCCTTCCCCGCCGTCTCCGCCTGCGAGTTCTCGGGCAACGTGGCCACGACCACCGGAGGGGCGGTCCACCTCTACTGGTCCGCGCCCCACTTCTGGCGGTGCCTCATCTCCGCCAACAGCGCACAATCCGCGGGGGCGATCTACTGCTACTGGTCGACGCCTGTTCTCGAGAGGTGCACGCTCGTCGCCAACAGCGGCGTCGACGGCGGCGCGATGTGGTGCTCGGTCCAGAACGCGGCGGCGGTCCTCGAGAACTGCATCGTCGCGTTCTCGCTGAACGGCCCTGCGGTCGACGGCTTTGCGTGGTTCATCTGCTCCGACGTCTACGGGAACGAGGGCGGCGACTGGATCTACCCGATCAGCGACCAGCTAGGCACGAACGGGAACATCTCCCTCGACCCCCTCTTCTGTGGTAATGAGAACCCCGGGTTCTACTACTCGCTCCACGCGGACTCCCCGTGCGCGGCGGAGAATAACCCCGGCTGCGGCGACGTCGGCATGTGGGGCGCGGCGTGCCCGCCTTCGACCGGGGCCGACGAAGGGCTCGAGGCCACGTGGGGCTCCATCAAGTCACTCTACCGGTGAGGTCCCCCGGCCGCCGAACCGTCTCGGCAGGCACACCACCCGACCCGCAGTATCCCCCGGTTGGGGCGTTTCTGCGCCATCATTGACATACCCGAGAAAACTTGCTACAATTGATATTCTATGAGGGGGCAGCACTCCGTCTTCCGTCTGGAGGACCATCTGTGAGCCGTCTTGGACCGGTGTGCCTTGCTTTCGTGCTGGTCTTCGTCGCTCTGACAGCGTCGGGGGCTGTCGTGCACGTCGACCACGCGGGCGCGGGCGACCACCTCACGATCCAGGAAGGCATCGACGCCGCGAGCACGGGCGACACGCTTCTCGTCGCCCCGGGGGTCTATTCCGGCCCAGGGAACCGTGACATCGATTTCACGGGGAAGAACCTCGTCCTCCTCTCCTCGATCGGTCGGGACAGCACCTTCATCGACTGCGGAGGGACCCCCGGGGAGCCCCATCGCGGCTTCTTCTTCCACTCCGGCGAGGACACCACGTCGCTCGTCGGCGGCTTCACCGTCACGAACGCGGTCGCCGACAGCGGGGCCGCCATCTTCGTTCGCGGGGGCGCTTCGCCAAGGATCCACGACTGCGCCCTCCTCTCGAATGCGGCGGAGGTCGGCGGAGGCCTCTGCTCCGTCTCCTCGTTCCCGATCGTCCGGTACTCGCTCTTCGACGCGAACGACGCGGACGCGGGGAGCCGGAGATACGGCGGCGGTGCCGTCTACGGGGAGTCCTCGGGCCTCACGTTCCTGAACACCGACTTCACCGGCAACCACGCCGAGATCGACCTGGGGTACGGCGGGGCGGTCCACGTCCGGGCGTGCGTCCTCCAGATGACGGGGTGCACGCTGACAGACAACTACGCCGACTACGGTGGCGGCCTCTTCAGCGCCTACTCCACGGTCGAGGTGTCCGGCTGCTCGTTCGTCGGGAACTCGACCAACGGGGCGGGCGGCGTCTGGTGCGACAGCGTCACGTACGGGACCTTCGAGGACTGCACGTTCACCGGGAACGACGGGTTCTTCGGAGGCGGCGGCATGCACTGCTCGGGATGGTCGAACGTCTCGGTCACGGGCTGCACGTTCACGGCGAACGAGTCGAACGGGGCCGGGGCAGGGCTCCGCGCGGACGGGGCCTCGCCGATCGTCACCGACTGCACGTTCTACGGGAACGTCGTCTTCTCCGGAAGCGGGGGCGGCGTGACGTGCCGCGCGACGGCTCAGCCGCAGTTCGTCGGATGTGTTTTCGACAGCAACTCGGCGTTCGGGGCGGCCGGCGGCGGGCTCGAGTCGGTCAACTCCATCCCGGTGCTCGAGGACTGCACGTTCACCCGGAACTACGCGACCATCTTCGGCGGCGGGCTCTTCTGCGCGTCGTCACCAGCGGAGCTCACCGACTGCAGCTTCGCGGAGAACCTGACCGAGGGGTCGGGCGGAGGCGTGTATCTCACCGACCTGGCAGACGCCTCGGTTGTCTCGTGCTCGTTCGAGCGGAACACCGCGCACACCGGCGCGGGCCTCTACTGCGTCTCTGCGACCCCGGTCCTCGACGGGTGCCTCTTCGTCGGGAACGTCGTCGACACGCTCCCCGGGTCGTACGGGGGGGCGATCGTCTGCAAGGGGGCCGACGTCGAAGTGACCTCCAGCACGTTTGCCGAGAACGGAGCGCCGTCGGGCGGGGCGTTCTACTGCGAGGACTCCTCCCCCGAGATCGTGAACACGATCATCGCGTTCGGAATCGAGGGCGAAGCAGTCGCGTGCGTCGGGTCGAGCGTGCCGGTCGTATCGTGCACCGACATATTCGGGAACGCCGGCGGCGACTGGGCGGGCTGCATCGCCGACCAGGCCCCCTTCTCGGGGAACCTCTCGGTAGACCCGCTGTTCGTCGACGCGCACGGCGGTGACTTCCGTCTCCTGCCGGACTCCCCGTGCGTCGACGCGTCGGGGTGCGGGCTGATCGGGGCGTTCGGGGCCGCCTATGCCGAGGAGCCCTTCATCACCGGGATCCGGGACGTCGGGAACGACGAGGGCGGCTACATCAGGGTGAGCTGGTATCGGTCGTCTCACGACGCGGCGGGCGACAGCCTCTACACGACGAGCTACGCGCTCTACCGGCGGCCCGACGGAGCGCGTGGCGGCCGCGCGCCCATCGGAGAGTGGGACTTCCTCGAGAGCATCCCCGCGGCGGGAGAGCCCGAGTACAACTTCGTCGCCGAGACGCTCTGCGATTCGACGGCCTCCGGAGGAATCTGCTGGTCCGTGTTCGCCGTCAGGGCGAGAACGAGCCAGCCGGTCGTGTACTTCGATTCGCAGCCCGATAGCGGGTACTCGTACGACAACGTCGCGCCGGCCAGGCCCGCGAATCTCTTCGTCGGCGGGGGTGAGGGCGGCACGCTCGTCCTCAACTGGGATCCGAACGAGGAAGGGGATCTCGAGCGCTATGCCGTCTACCGGGACACCGTCCCGGACTTCGAGCTCGGCGAGCCGCTCGCGTTCGTGACGACCGAGTCGTTCGGGGACGACCCGCCGTTCGCCGATTGCTGGTACCGTGTGACCGCGTGGGACATAGGCGGAAACGAAAGCGAGCCCTCGGACGCGGGGTCGATCAGCACCGGAGTGGCGGGACTCCCCACGCGGTTCGCGCTGGGGCCGGCCGTGCCGAACCCGTTCCGCGGACGGACGACGCTCGCGTTCGAGCTACCGACGCGGGCGCGCGTGTCCGTGCGCGTCTTCGACGTCGCGGGCCGACTCGTTCGCGTCGTTCTTGATGAGGAAGTCAGGACGGCGGGCCGCCACGCGATCGCGTGGGACGGAAGGGACGACCGCGGCCGCCGCGTCGCGTCTGGAATCTACTTCTTCCGCGCCGAGAGTGAGGGCGTCGCCCTCACACGGAAGGTGCTGCTCCTCAGGTAACGCTCACCGGGGCAGACCTCTGCCCCCCGTCACACCTCCGGTTCTAGAAGAAGAAGTGCATGACCGTCGAGAACTCGTAGATCGTCATCATCTCGTCGTTGTAGCCCTGCGGCGCGTGGATGGCTGTGGCCTCGAGCCCCAGGCCGAGATCCTCCCTCCCTGTGTAGAAGACCCCTACCCCGACGCTCGACAGCTCCAGACTGTGGTCGTCCCCCGCCAGCAGGAAGGGGTCCACCTCGTACGAAAAGAGGAGACCGACGGGCGCACCCCCGATCGCGGCGAAGTCGATGCCCGCGGTCACCCCGCCCGATACGGCGTTGGACACGCCCGACACCTTTCCCCACGCCTCCATCCACCCCAGTTCGAGGTAGCCGGTGAGACCCAGCCAGGGCTTCGGCGCCCACGCCCCGTTGAGTCCCGCTCGCGGATAGCTGATCGTCGTTTCGTCGGCGATCGAGCTGTCTTCAGTCCAGCCGTTCTCGACGAGGTCGTCCACGAAGTCGATGAGGTTGATGGTCCAGAGGCTGCCGCCGCTCACATCGGCCGTTGCCGAGATCTGGGCCTTGTCCCAGCGCCAGAGCCGGGCAGACGCTCCCGCCGAACCGCCGACCCCCCACGAGACGCCCTGCGCCAGGATGGACGAGCCCTCGATCCCGCCGCGCCCCAGCCCGAAGGCTCCGAACCGGATTGCCAGCCACTCCATCACCTGCTGCTGATACTCGAACCCCTGCGTGAGATACAGGACGTTGCCCTCGAACAGATCGACCTCATCACCACCGATGTCGATGTTCAGGAGCGGGAGTTCGAAGACGGCGCCTCCCGTAGAGCTTCGAACGTACGTCGCGAGAAACGGGTCGGGGAGGTGCCCAGTCGGCATGAACCCGTGGCCGTTGAGGACCCTCTCCATCGGGTCGGCTTGGACCGGCTGCGGCGCGAGAAGCGCCGCCAACGCCACGACACCGGCCACCGCGAGCGCTCTCCGAGTCGTCCTGCCCATGTGTCTTCCTCCAGGTATGTGGGAGCTCGGCCTATGCCCTGACGCCAGGTTCGCTTCGGTTCAGCCACCTTAAGGAGTTCCTCACGATGATGCAACAGGAGAGGCGGCGTCCGGGGGCGTGTTCCCCTTGCCCACGGCGACCCGGCCCCCTATCATCGAGCTCACCGCGCCACACCCAACCACGGAGAGCCACGCCTTGCCTCACAGACCGACGACTGAACAGACGGACGGCGGGAACCGCTCCCCCTCCCGGCTGCGCACCGCCGACATCCTCGGCCCCGCGTTCAGGCGGTTCCTCTGGAACTGCTACGACCACCTGGGTCTCCTGATCGTCGCGAACCTCCTCTGGCTCGTTCTCCTCGTGCCGATCGTGACGGCACCCGCGGCGACGGCCGGCCTCTTCGAGATCGCCCGGAGGATCGCCAACCGCGAGGAGGTCAGCGTCCGCGACTTCTTCCTCGGCTTCAGGCGCGACCTCCTCCCAGCGTCCAGGGTGGGCGGACTCACCCTTCTGAGCGGATTCCTCCTGTGGGTCGCCATCGACTTCTACAGCCACCTCGGCGGATGGGCTTCCCTCCCCGGCATGTTCCTCGCCGCCGCGCTCGTCTGGATCGCCACGTTCTTTCTCCTCATGCACATTCACCTTCATCCACTCATCGCCACGGGAGACCGCGGCCTCAAGACCCTCCTGAGGAAGGCCGGGCTCCTGGTGCTCGACAACGTTGGCTACACAGTCGGGATCGCCGTCCAGGCCCTCATGGTCGCAGTCATCTGCACCCTGACCGGCGCCGGCCTCGTCCTCATCCTGGGGAGCTGCCTCGCCGTCCTCCTCTCAACCGGGCACAGAGAGCTCCTGAAGCGCTACTTCCCGGACTCTCCGGAGGCCCAGGAGGCCGAGGAGACCCGTCGCTGGAGGGACGTTCTGAGGCCCTGGGACGCCCCGAAACCGCACTGAAAGCCGCCAAATACACCTCTGAGCCGCGTCTGGCAACTCCACCTAAGAAAATACCATCAGAATCAAGATTCAACTTGACATTATCAAGGTGTGTCTTTATAATCATCAATGTGATGATTAACAATGCTGACGTGAGGGCCACAAGGAGGTGAGAATGCTGCACAGGCACCCAGGAACCTGCCCGACCTGCGGGGGTGAGATGGTGATACGGGAGCTCGAGTGCCCCGCCTGCGACATCACGATCCGGGGCCGCTTCGAGACCTGCCCGTTCTGCATCCTCTCGAAGGAGCAGACGGAGCTCATCAAGATCTTCCTCAAGTCCCGCGGCAACCTGAAGGAGATCGAGAGAGAGCTCGGGATCTCCTACCCCACCGTTCGGGCCAGGCTCGACGACGTCGTACGGACGCTCGGCTTCACACCGGCGCCCGAGGTCCCTGAGACGATCAAGGAGGAGCTTCTCGCGAAGCTCGAATCGGGAGAGATCGATGCAGACGAGTTCGTACGGAAACTGGATGAGGCGACCGCATAGCAGCGCGGTCTGCCCGACGAGTGACATCTGGCCTGAGGACGCCGTGCCTGTTCGTCAGGCCGCGGCCCGTCCCCGGCCGTCCGCGCGCGAGACCGTCCGGCCGAGCGCGGTACGGCCGCCCAGGCCACCGAGGGCGCCCAGAGCACCCCGGCCACCGAGAGCACCAAGACCCATCGCACCGCCCGAGCCGCCGCGACCGTTCGCTCCGGAGCTCGGTGCCAAAGACGCAAGGAGACACTTCATGGACGAGGAGAAGCTGCGCATCCTGAAGATGGTCGAGGACGGGAAGATCAGCGCGACCGACGCTGTCAAGCTCATCGAGGCCCTCGAGAAGACGGAGACGCGTCCTAGCGAGCGCGAGCTCCGAAAGAGATGGCTTCACGTGAAGGCCACCAAGGACGGCGACAGGAACGTCGACGTCAAGATCCCCCTCTCCCTTCTCAAGTTCGGGTTCAAGCTCGCGCCGCACCTTGGCAGCGGGAAATACCATCGGAACGCCGCGAGACATGCGGAGCGGGCTCAGGCCAGGGCGGAGCGCGCCCAGGAGAAGGCCGAGAGGCTGCAGGAGCGGATCGAGGAGAAGACCGAGAGGCTCAGGGAGCGTCTCGAGGAGAGGCTCGGGAACGGGTCGCACCCCGAGATAGAGGCCACGATCGAGGAGGCGCTCGCGGAGGCCCGGGATCAGCTGGATGCAGCGATGAAGGAGGCTGCGCTGGCCGCATCGCGCGTCGAAGCCGGAGCGGACGGGTTCACGATGAACGGCGTACCCGGCATCCCCGAGCTCGGCGATCTCGATCTCGACAAGATCCTCGAGATGGCCGCACACGAGGACTTCGACGGCAAGATCCTCGAGGTCCACGACGATGATGACGACGAGCATGTCGTGATCACGCTCGAGTAGCGAACGCGGTCATCGTGGCTGCGCGGGAACGACCACGGCCGCACCGGCGGCCCGAACGCCCTGAGCGGGGCGACCGGACGAAGGCCCGGGGTGGGATAACCCCGGGTCTTCACACACAGAGGCGGCGCATCGCTGCGCCGCTCTCACTTTCGCTCGTTCGCCCGCCCGACCGGGCGGCCGCTATAGACCTCAGGTAGACCTCGCGGCGGGCGCGCAGGTGGTGCAAGATGTCGCCGAACACGAGGAGCCAGGCCCTCCCGGCGATGAGAAGACCGACATCTGGCGCGCCGAGTTCTTCGACCCGCACGACGGGCACTCGTGGGGCACGTCACGTTCGTCGAAGGACTCGAGCTCCTCGAACTCCGTGCAGCAGTCCTCGCATCTGTACTCGAAGATGGGCATTCGGCCTCCTGAGTTCCTGCCTCCAGTATGACTCCAGACAGCGCTCATGACAAGCGCACGGTATTGGATGCCCCGGAGTCGGCCCGGGTTCGGGCTACTCGGCCCTGCGAAACAGCCCTCTGCGGTGGACCGTAGCGTCCTTTCCCTCGAAGACGACTCGCTCCCAGCCATCGCCGAAGAGCCCCAAGAGCTCCTCGTTCGTGTAGGGTCTGAAGAGCATTCCCTCGCGCTTCCCGCCCGTGTATCGGTGTGTCCCGTCGGGAAGGACCTCTGCCACGGACTCGGGGTCCTTGCTCTTGTCCTCGTCGATCGAGACGAGAAGGAGCGCGCCCGGCTTCGCGATCCTCGCGAACTCGGAAGAGTTACCCGTGGCGTCCGCGAGCGTTATGTGATCGAGCACGCTCCACGCGAGGATGCCGTCGACGCTCCGATCGGGAAGATCGACGGAGTCGCCTCCACAGGCGGCGACCTCCACCTCGAGCCCCTCCTCCCCCGCGCGCTCGCGCGTGAAACGAGGGCCTGCCTCTGCGACGTCACACGCGACGACGGCGAACCCGAGTCGTGCGAGCGGGAGCGCGTTCCGGCCGAGCCCGCACCCGAAGTCGAGCACCCGTGCTCCCTCGGGGAGCAGTTCGACAAACCGATCCGCCATCGGCTGTTCGCCATCGAAGATCGACTTCTGCCACTTCTCCGGCAGGCCGTTCTCGATCGCGTTGTCGATGAGATGTTCCCAGAACGCGCCCGAGTAGACTTTGTCATCAGTCACGCGCCACTCCTCACTCCCCCGCTGCTCGCGGGGGCTTTATCGCGACGGCGAACCCGCCCGGCTTCGTCGGCGGGCCGGCGTTCTCCACGGCTTCGATCCCGAACCGCTCGCTCACCTCCACGAACGTGTCGGCGAACTCCTCGAGGCTCCCCTCTTCCGCTACCGCGTCGAAGAAGCCCCGGACATCTGGAAACCGGACGTCAGTGTGTCGAACGTCGACGAACCCTGTCTCCCTGAGAAGCGCGTCGAGACCCGGCGTCGTGAGGTGCTCGAGCTCGAAGTACTTCGTCTCCCGAACGAACGGCTCGAGGCTCTGGAAGAACGCCAGATCCAGTTCGGGCGGTCGCTGTGGCGCGGAGTCTCCGTGGCCGAGGTTCTCGAGACGCTGCGAATCCTCTTCAAGCGAACCGAGGATCCGCGCGAGTTGAGCGTCATCACGGATCCGAAGGGGGTCGAAGAAGAACGCGTAGCGCGTCTCCCGCGGCGGGAACTTCGTGCGGACCTGGTAGAAGACGACCGGTTCGCCCTTCTTCGTGTCGGACCAGAGCTCCTCGTCTCCGTCGCCATCCGGGAAGTACCGCTCGAAGTTCTCGAAGTCCATCGCGAGCGACCCGCCCGGCTTGAGAACGCGGAGGACCTCGGCGAGGGCCATCCTCGGGTCGCCCGTCTGCTCGATCGAGGACGCGGCGGTCACACCTCCAAAGCTCCCGTCGTCGAAGGTCATCGCGAGGGCGTCCATCTCGAGGTACTCGACGTTCGGGATCCCGAGCCGTGCCGCGTTCTCACGCTGGACGCGCACACGTCGTGGCGATGGGTCGATGCCGATCACCTTCTCGAACCGGTCCGCGATCCGGAGGGAGGGCCAGCCGTCCCCCGGCCCGACATCGAGAACCGTACCGGCACCGCGAACCGCGTGAGCGAAGGCGCTGCACACTGCGGTGTCGTGCCAGTGGCCGCGATTCCGGTAGTCGAGAGGCTGATAGATGACGGCCAAGCACTCGTCGGACTGAGATTCCATGCGCTCGTACGCGAGCTCGGCCGTCGTTGAGCGCGAGGGCGCGAGCTCGGAGAGGATCCAGCGTTCGATGTCGTTGCGGGCGACCTGTGGTGTCATCGGCTGCTCCTCGACGCAGCGTCCAACGGGTGAGGGGACTCTCCCGAGCCCCCTCTATGATAGCAGATTCCGTGCTGACGCTGCGGCTCCTCTACTTGAGGAGAACGGCCTTGCGATCGAACTGCGCTCCGTCGGCAGTCTCCATGCGAAGGAAGTAGACACCGCTGGCAGCACGTCCCCCCGAGTCGGTCGTGCCGTCCCAGACTACTTCGTGCTCGCCCGGGGCCACGCTCTTCAGAGCGAGGGTCCTCACGACACGGCCGGCGATATCGAACACGCGAAGAGAGACCGGACCTTCGGAGGCCACGCTGTACCTGATCGTCGTCGTGGGATTGAACGGGTTCGGGTAGACGGAGAAGAGGCCGTTGCGCAACACTCCATCCCCTTCGACGACCCCCGTCCACTCCGTCGCGACCGGGATAACCTCGCTCGGGGCTCCCTCGACCCCGAACGTATCGACCACCGATACGGCGTAGTAGTACGTCTGCCCGTGTTCGAGTGGCGCGTCAGTGTACGTGGTGTCCGAAGTCGCGGCGATCGCATCCACTCGCTCTCTCCATCGGACCTCATCCAGCCACACCCTGGCATGCTCGCTGCGCCTGGTTCGGAACTGGATGGTGTCGAGGTACCTTGCGTCCGTGTAGAATGCGACACCCGTGACCACTCGTTCGCCGTCGAGCCAGACAGCATAGGTATCCGCCTCGCAGTCGAGCCGCCACTGGACGCCGTGCCAGGCTCCCGACTCACACGGCCCGATCATCTGCGGCCCGCTGCCGCGCACCCAGTGGAAGAGAATCTCATCACGAACCTCAAGGACACCCGCCGGGTATCCCATGCCGGCCTCGCCTATGATCTCGCACTGGAGGAGGTTCGTTTCCGTCCCGATGTCTCCCGGGCGGAGGCTCCACTCGATCCATGGACGTACGCTCACGGTGTCGTCGGGCGAGTGGAAGAACCTCGCGTAACCCGCCGAGGAGTCGGACACCGCTAGGCTCCGCACTCCGGCGGATGCCGCGGACTCGGTCACCCTGATCGCCGTTCCTGCCTGCTCGACGACCACCCACCGTATGTCTCGAAACCCTCCTGGAACGCGACGGCTGAGTGCATGTGTGAGACGGTGTCGCGGTAGACGTTGTAGTACTCCTGGCACGCCGGGACGACCGGCGACCAGGAGAGAAACGCGGACCCATCCCCGGGGAGAGCCTCGAAACCTGACACTGCCGGCGGGAGCAGATGTGGAACACCGAGGACTTCGTTCGAGAGGTCGCTGACGAGGCCGCCTGTGTCGACTGCAGCGACGCGGTAGTAGTACGGATCGTAGTTCACGAGCGAGGCATCGACGTACGCAGGAACTGCCACAGAGGCGTGCAGGTCCTCTTCGGCCACTCCGGGCAGGGTGTCCCGGTAGACACGGTAGTGATCGAGATCAGACTCCGCGCTCGCCTGCCACGAGAGGAGAACGGTCTCGTCTCCGGATGTCGTCAGCACCTCTTCCGGTACTGCCGGGGCCGTCGGATTCACCACGACCGAGACCGTGTCGCTCGGTGCGCTCCACCCCCCGAGCGTGTCAACCGCGATGACGCGGTAGAAGTACTCGCGGCCGTTCTCGAGCGGGCTGTCGATGAACTCTGTGGCGATGGTGTCGAACGGCGACGTGAACTCCCCGAACGCCACCGAGGTGTCCCTCTCGACGCGGTAGTGACCGAAGATCGGATCGCTGACGGCGTACCAGCTGAGGAAGGCAGCCCTGTCGTCCCCCGACACGACCACGTCGCTCGGGGCCTCGAGGGGTCCCGGGTAGAGACACCCTTCACCGAGCGCTCCCATCTGGACCCCCCACGGGTTGCCCGGGGGAAGACAGACAGAGTGGCTGTAGAGCGTGTAGTCGGCGGCTCCCAGGTCGCAGAACTGCGGGTTCTCGAAGACGTTGTCGGAATAGTCCCCACAGAGGCTGTCACTCCCGGAGTTGCCGAATACGCAGCTCTGCGTGATCGTGGGCACCGACCCGCTCGTGCAGTACACCGGTTCGTCGTCGATCCCGAAGACCATGATCGTCCTCGAAACGTCGACATCGCCCCACGTAAGGCAGGCGATCGACGAGCCAAGCGGGGATCGGTTCCTGACGAAGGTGCACTCATCGACGACGACCGTGGCCTCCCGGACCGCGATGCCACCTCCCCCGTCGTAGGTGTTCACGTTCCAGTCGAAGACGACTCGCTCGAAGTCGTAGGGCCCGCCCCCGACGCAGCTGACCGCGCCGCCCTCGATGCTCCCCCTGTTGTCGAAGAACCGCACGTCGGTGAACGTGGCGGCAGCAGACTCGCAGCGAACCGCGCCGCCGCGGTAGTCATAGTTGCCTAGGAACGTCACGTCAGTGAAGGTCGCTCCACCACCCGAGAGAAGAACCCCGCCACCGTCGCCCATCGGATCGGACGGGTCCTGGCGCCCGCCATTGTCCTCGAACAGGCAGTCCGTGAAGACCGGCATCGAGTTGAGGGAGTAGACTGCGCCGCCACCTCCCCCCTGGGTGTCGCAGGCCCAGAATGTGCACCCCGAGAACGTGGGAGACGAGTCCACGCAGTACACGGCTCCACCGAAGCCGTCACCCCAGCTCCACTCATCCCCCGCATGACTCAGCTTGAAGAGGCAACCCTGGAAGCTGGGCGACCCGCCATCGATGTACGCGATTCCTCCTGACATCTCCCCGTGGGCGACCGCGTAGCAGCTGCGGAAGATGCAGTCGATGAACCGCGGCGATGTGTCCTCGCACCACAGCGCACCTCCGTCAGAGGCCTTTCCGTAGCCGATCGTGATCCCCTCGAAGACGCACGTCGAGTCCTGCCCTCCGACAACCCGGAATCCCCTGGCCTGTCGCGAGCACCAGACCGTCGTCGCCTCTGCCCCCGCAATCCCCCGGATGACGAGGTTTTTGTCGGAGAGATTCATGTCGCGATTGGCCGCGCCCTCGTAGTACCCCGGCGCGATGAGGATGGTGTCTCCGGAGGCAGCGGCTTCGACCGCGGGCTTTATGGAGAAGTAGTCTCCTCCTCCCCCCAGATCGACCAGGATGGTATCGGCAGTCGCCTGACATGTGACGACCAGGGCGCCACACAGAAGAAGGAGGACGGTGGTTCTTGTCGTGAGGTGTTTCATCATAGCCTCGTGTCGACCTGACCGAAGCTCCCTGCAGCGACGGCGAGAGCGGCCCGCGGCGGATCCGTGCGCCTACTTCAAGAGCACGGTCTTCCGAGTGTCGCGGAAACCGTCGCCCGTCTCCATCCACAGGAAGTAGACGCCGCTCGCGGCGCGTTGGCCCGAGTCGGTCGTCCCGTCCCAGCTGAGACGGTGCTCCCCGGCGTCGACGTCGTCATCAACGAGCGTCCTCACGACACGCCCGTTGAGATCGCAGACACGAATCCTCAACCGCCCCGGCGCGGCCAGGGCGTACCTAAACGCCGTCCCGGCTCTGAAGGGGTTCGGAACCGCCCTGCCGAGACGTGTCGCGAGATCTCCTCCGCCCGACACGCCCGTGCCCGATCCCGCGGACTCTCTCTCGAAGAACTCCATGATGTTCGCGATCAGATCGACCCGGTTCTCGATCCCGCTCACGTAGTGACCATCGAAGCCGTTCAGCCCTTCGTTCACGAGGGCGATGTCGAACGGCAGGTAGACGGACCGATGGCCGAGGACGCTGTCAATCCTCGCGACTCCTGCGGGACGTACCTCACCCAGCCCGTTCAGGTACTCGAGAATCCTGTCCGAGCCATTGCCTGGTAGAGCGCCGACGACATCGACGAGCTGCATCTCCGGACACGCCGTCCTCAGCCAGCACTCACCGTCGTCGTACGTCAGAAACCCAAGACCCGCGTCGCGCAGCCGGATGCTCGTGTCCGGGTCCGCAGCATGGTACGCACCCGCGTGCCGATCGTCGTATGTCGCCCCGAGCCAGTCTGCGAGGAAGCCCGTGACGTCGTTCCCCTCCTCGATGAGGTCGAACGCGATGTCGTTGCCGCTGATAAGGAGACAGCGGGGCTCTTCGGGTGTGGACTCCGCGAGCCACGACTGCAGGTTGATCTGATCCTCTTCGGTGAACGTGTTCTTCCGCGCGTCACCCGTGATCCAGATGTGGAGGTCATAATTCTCGTATGCTCCGGTTTCGATGGGTCCTGTCACGGGGCTCGGGCTGTGCTCAGGAACGTGGGCATCGTACACGTCGTACTCGTAGCCGAGGATGTCCAGTGCTTCCATCACGTATTCGTCGCTCGAGTGGCCGTAGCGCCGATCGTCACCAGGGATCGGCGTCTGACGCTTGTCGACTATCAGGATTCCAGGATTCGCGTTGCCCCCGTGAATCGGGAGCAACGAGAACTCGAACGTCGCATCCGGCGCCCCTTCCGGGAGGGTCGACACGTTCCAGTGGCCGTCGGTGACCTCGAAGTAGTAGTGAATCTCGCTCCCGGGAATAAGAACTTCATGAGGCATGTCGACATACCACACGTCGTAGTACCCGCTGTCGATGCTCTCCGAGTACCAGGTTTGGCCCCCATCCGCCGTCGCAACCGTGCGGGCGGACGTGATGCCGTCGATGTCCACGATCGTCACGGTCGTCTGCGAGCTCCCCGATCCGCTGAACTCGTCCTCGTACCATTTGCTTCTCGGGTAAGACCACCTTGTTCTCCGGTCGATCCCGGCGGCCCCGACGCGCACGCGGTCGATGAACGCGCCTGCCGTATGATCCTCGACCGGCATGGGATCATCGTTGTAGAGCGACCACGCCAGAGCGTTCCAGTCCTTGACCGGCGTCCACTCCATCGACATCGTGACCCACCTCGGGCGATCGGAGTGGGAGCGGTGGTGGTCCCAGGACGTCCATCCCGTGAGCCCTCCGAAGAAGGCGTGTTGACTGAGTCCCGCGCTCATGTCGCTCTGCGCAACGGTCCACCAGAGCACATCCTCCGATCCTCGAGGCAGATCGAGCCACAGGTCACACTGACTCACAACGCGAACCGCCTCGGACACGCTGAACGGCGGCGAGATCAGGAGGGAGTGCTGACCGTCGACCATCCGACCGGTCACCTCGTCCACCGCCGCCATCATCCAGCCGCTCCCCGCGCCGCACGTGTGGCCAAGGAGCGTTGCAGGCTCATACGTCCTCTCGAGTGTCACACCCGCCTGCCCGGCGGGCAGAACGTCCTCGTGCACCCACCCGTTGTCTCCCGACGATTCGCAATCGTCGTACCACACGTCCTCGCCATTCACGTGAATCAGGAAGTTGTCGAGCTGCCACGCGCCGTCCAGACAGGAGTTGGAGGGAGGGTTGTTGTACTGATCCTGCGACGAGTACGCCCCATCGGACTCGAAGCGGAAGCGAACCAGCATGTTGTTGCCTGCGAACTCAGGGGGAAGGTGCAGCGTCCTGTGTCCGTGAGAAGGGCTGTCCCAGTCCTGTGAGTGCCCAGGCTTCCCGGCGAACCCATTGTTCGCGAAGACGCCGAGCGTCGTCCACGAGGCACCGTAGTCTCTCGAGAAGTCGACGTACCCGTAGTCGTAGTCATTCTCCATTGCGAAGCGCTGGTCCCATTCGAAATAGACCTCGTCTCCGGATCCGCTCCAGTCCGACAGCGGGAACTCGCGGACGAGATGCTGCCGCCAGTTGTTGCCGTATCCCCGCGGCTGCCGCCACCAGCTGTTGTAAGTACCACACCACCACGTGCTGTCGCCCAAGTGCGCGAACCCGTTTATCCGAATCGTGTCCTTGTGCCAGTAGTTCGTCTGGCCTGGGTCCCAACTCATGTCGTGAGACTGCCACCCGGCGTTGTCGCCAGTGAGATCCTCGAAGTCGGCATCGAAGAACCACAGGGTCTCGGGGGAATCCTCCCGACACGCCGGGGCTGTAGCCGCCCGCTTCGCGGGTGCCGCGGGGGCTTCGCCCATCCGCTCTGCCCGCCTCGCCTCGGCAACTGACGCAGCGGTGAGAGTCAGCGCGGCGAGAATGAGGAGACAGGCAGCGTTCCGTGCCCATCTCCGCGGCGAAGCGGGCGTCGTCTCCACTCCGTAGGTCTCCATGGTCAATCACTCCTGCGTCGTCGCGTCGAGCTCGCGGCTCCTACTTGAGAAGAACCACCTTCCGTACCGACGAGAACTTGCCCGTCTCCATCCGCACGAAGTAGACGCCGCTCGCCGTGCGATCTCCCGCGTCGTTCAGGCCGTCCCAAACGACGACGTGCCGGCCCGCGTCGATGGGCTCATCTACGAGGGTCCGCACGACGCGACCGGAGAGATCATAGATGCGGAGCGTCACGCGACCCTCGGCCGCAACGCTGTACTCGATGGTCGTCGAGGGATTGAACGGGTTCGGGTAGGCGCGAGCGAGTCTGTTGGCAAGCGTGTTCGGCTCATCCACCCCCGTGCCCGACCCGCCCGGCGCCTTCCCGAAGTACTCCATTATGTTCGCCATGAGATCGACTCGGTCGTCGATTCCCGTTGCGTAATGGCCTATTGGAACGCTGGCCCCGGGCTCGTCCATCATGAACTCGACACCGAACCCGAGATTCACAGTGTGGTAGCCGAGCCCATCGTGCGTGTACGCGACACCTGCCGGGTGGACCGATCGGTCTTCCTTGACGTACGCGGCGACGACTTCCACGCCGGGGATCTCCCCTATCGGCTGGACGACGTCGAAGTCATTCATCTCCGGGCAGCCACCGCGGAGGATGCAACGTCCGTCGTCGTGCGTCATGAAGTCGAAGCCACCCGCGGAGTCGCGGAGCGCGGGAAGAGTGTCCCCCAGGTCGCCAGTAACGAGGTCGGTCGCGAGCCAGCTCGCGAGGAACCCTAGACTGTCGCCCCCGTCATCCAGTTCCTCGCTGGAGTTGTTGCCCGTCAGGAGCAGGTTCCGTTCTGCGCCGCTCCCGGCCTCGGACAACCACTGTGACAGGCGGAGCTGGTCGACCGGATTCACCGCGTATCTCCGCACGTCGCTCGTGAACCAGACCTGCGTATCGTAGTACTTCATTCCTGAGGTGTCGGGACCATCAGACTTGGAGGTGCTTCCGGATGGAACCTCTACATCGTAGACGTCGCATTCGTACCCGAGGACCTCGAGCGCCTCGAGGTAATAGTACTCGCTCGTGTGACGGTACTTCCGGTCCTCGCCGGGCGTCAGCCGACCGTGCTTGTCGACGAGGAGGATACCCGGGGACGAGGTGCTTCCGGTGATCGGCAGGATCGACATCTCGAACCACTGCGCGGGAGCTTCTTTCGGATGGACAGCGACGTTTCCGAGCCCGTCGGTCGCCTCGTAGTAGTAGCGGATCTCGCTACCCGGGATCATCTCCGCCGCCGGAGGCGGAGTGACCCACCAGGAGCTCTCCGGGTCCTCGCGGTGGCACGCGTAGGAGCTCCAGCTCGTCCCATCGTCGTTCGAGGACAGAAGGAGGACCGTTGAGACCCCGTCCTCATCGGTGACCCTGATGAGGGCGCTGTCCTCGAACGCCTCAGGAAGATCGTCCTCGAACCAGTCGTTGAACGAGCGCCAGATGTCGCGTTCGAAGAGCGTGCCGACGTCACCGGTGGGGACTCCGACCCTCTGTCTGTTCAGGAAGAGGCCGCCCATGTGGTCGTACCCGGGCTCCGGTGGCTCGTCGTTCTGGACCATCCACCTTACGAACAGCCAGGCGTTCCCGGCGTACGCATCCCAGTCCTCCGTCCCCGTGTACCAGAAGGGCCCCCCGTACCACCAACCCGGATCCGGATCCCAGCCGCCTCCTTGTGGGCAACCGTCGTCGTTCGACAGGATCTCCGTGTCGAAGATGTCGTTCGACTCCCGCGGGAAGTCGACCCAGGCGTCCCACTTCCCGACGAGCTTGGTCGCACCCTCGACATCGATCGGGGGACTCTGGAGCCAGGCGAACTCGTGATCGACCATCGTGCCCGTGTTCGGGTCGATGGCCACGTACATCCAGCCGGACTGCTCATCGCAGTATTGATCCCGGCCGGTCTCGAAGTCGACGCCGTAGAGACCCCGCCAGAACGTGACGCCCGTCTGCCCTGTTGCCGGGATGTCGTCGTGCACCCACCCGTTGTCGCCCGGAGATTCGCAGTCGTCGAGCCAAACGGTCGCGTCGTTCACCCTCCATTCGATGTTGTCGAGCTGCCAGGCCCCGTCCCGAACGGGGTGTGGCGGATCGTCGAACTCGTCCTGAGACGAGTAGGCTTCGTCCGACTCGAAACGGTATCGTAGTTCGATGTCCTGACCCGCGTATGTACCGAGGTCGAGCAAGGGATGTCCGTAGGTAGGCGAGTCCCAGTCCTGCGGGAAGCCCGGCTTGCCGACGAACCCGGGGTTGCTGTACGTCGCGACTGTGTTCCAGGTTCCTCCTCCATCAGTGGAGAAATCGACGTAGCCGTAATCGTAGTCATGCTCCATCGCGAGCCGCTGGTCCCACTCGAGCGAGACGTCGTCCTCAGGCACGCTCCACTCCGACAGGGGGAATTCACGCGACAGAACCTGGTACCAATCGTTCCCGTACCCCCGCGGCTGCCGCCAGCAGATGTCATACTTCCCACACCACCACGTGCTGTCGCCCAGGTAGGGGAATCCGTTGATGCGGATCGTGTCCTTGTGCCAGTGGTTCTCGTGCCCGAGGGTCCCGCTCCTGTCGAAGGACTGCCAGCCGGCATTGTCGCCGATGAGGTCCTCGAAGTCCGCGTCGAAGATCCAGAGCGTGTCGGCACTCGGCCGGGACCGGAGCCCCTCGACAAGTCCATCGATGTCCCCCCGAACACCGAAGAGACCCGATTCATCGAGGAGCTCCTGATCCGCGGACGATCCGACAAGCGTCAGCCGCGACGCGTCTGGATTGACATCGAATCCTGCGCGGGCCGCGTGGGCGGAACCGCCCACCGGAAGCCCGAGAGCGACCACCAGGAGCAGTGATGTGGCCGCGCGCATCTATGCTCACCCCCTCTTGTGGGCGGGGAGGCATCCCATGGAGTCCGATCGCGTGGGGCGTCCGTCGAACACCCCGATCGCCGCATTCCGCCGGCGAGGTTGCGTATGTGAACTCAGAACGCGAACTGCCTGTTCTGCACAACCGTCTCTCCATCGAGCGTGATCGTGGGGCGCACGACCATGAACCCCCACGAGACGCTCGCCTCGTTCTCGCCTCCAATGAGGAGGTTGTCGCCCAGCCAGAGCGTGGCGTCG
>JALGZK010000009.1 GCA_025774935.1 bacterium
GAGCCGGACCTCACCCACGCCGACTGGGAGTTCGTCCACCCGTCGGACGACAACGACAACCCCGACGTCCCGAACCTCCGGCACTGCGCGGGTTCCGACGTCGACATCGCGCTCGCGAACGGGGGGGACGGCATCCTCATCGCCACCGGGGACGACACGACGGCCGCGATCGACTGCGACACGGTCGTCGACGGCGTGAACTGGGCCGGCGTGTCCGACCCGGTCCCCATCACCTGGACCTCGTGCGAGGATCCTGCGTTCGCCGCGGGTGTCCCGCAGGGGAACTCCCTCGGGAGGTGCCCCGGCGGGATCGACGGGAACGTGTCGAGCGCTGAGGACTGGTTCATGACGATCCCCTCGCCGGGAGCGCCCAACATGCCGTCCTGGCCATCCGACTGCTCGGTCGGCGTCACGGAAGAGCGGGCGAGCTGGGGGCTCATCAAGGCCATCTACCGCCCCGGCGCCCTCGCGGCCGTGGGAACGCCCGGGGTCCTGGGCGCGTCCGGAGGGGACTCCCGCCCGCGCCGTTGACCGCGCCGCCCCGGCCGCGGTAGAATACCTGGACCCGATCGGAATCAGGCTCCTGACGGAGGCGGTGGAGGCGCGTCTTGATCGTCGGAGTGGGAGTCGACATCGTCGATCTCGAGGATTTCCGCGCGCGGCTGACCGACGACCTCATCCAGGAGCTGTTCCTTCCCGATGAGATCAGCTACTCGTCGTCGCGGGCGCGGCCCTGGGAGAGCTACGCGGCCAGGTTCGCGGCCAAGGAAGCCGTCATGAAGGCCTTGGGAGCGGGACTGTCCCAGGGGCTCTCGTGGAAGGACGTCGAGGTTCGGCGGGAGGAGTCGGGCGAGCTCGGGCTCCGTATGACGGGAGCGGCGCTCGAGCGCGCTCGGGGGAGGGGCGCGGCCTCGTCGCGGCTCTCGGTGGCCCACTCGAGAAGGAGCGCCGTTGCGGTGGTCGTCCTCGAGGACGCGCGGGGCGCGGCGCGGGAGGACGCGTGAGCGGGACCCGGAGAACATCGAAAGGAACGGCATTGAGCAACATCGGTTCTTACGACGAGAGACTGAAGGGTTTCGACTGGGGGATTGCGAGAGAGATCCTCGGCTGGGAGGAAGGAGACCTCCTTAACATCGGCGCCATCTGCTCGGACCGCGTCTGCGCGCGCGATGGTGCCGGCAAGATCGCGCTCATCTGGGAGGGGTTCGGGGACAGGAAGGCGACCTACACGTTCGACGACCTTCGCGTGTACTCGAACGGCTTCGCCGACTTCCTCGTCGGGCAGGGCATCGAACCCGGCGACAGGGTCTGCGTCTTCATGGACAAGATCCCGAGCCTCTACTTCTCGTTCCTTGGCGTCCTCAAGATGGGCGGCATCGTTCAGCCGCTCTTCTGCGCGTTCGGCGACGAGTCGCTCGAGGTGCGCCTCGCGAGCGCCGGCACGCGCGCTATCCTGACGACGCAGAAGCACGTCCGCAAGGTCCGGAAGATCCAGGAGCGGCTCCCTTCGCTCGAGAAGGTCATCGTCGTCGCGGGTGACGAGTCGAAGCTCAAGGACGGCGAGGTCTTCTTCGACGTCGAGGCGGCACTGCGAGTCGAGGAGTTTGAGTCTCACGCGGCTGGCCCGGAGACTCGCTCCGTCCTCCACTACACGTCCGGCACGACGGGTCAGCCGAAGGGCGCGCAGCACGTGCACGACTCGATCTGGGGACAGGTGCTCACGACGTCGTGGGTCCTCGACCTCCGGGACGACGACGTCTACTGGTGCACGGCCGACCCGGGCTGGGTCACGGGGACGAGCTATGGGATCATCGGACCGTGGGCGCTCGGCATCACGCAGTGCGTGCTCGACTCCGGCTTCACCTCGTCGAGGTGGTACCAGTTCATCCAGGACAACCGGGTCACCGTATGGTACTCCGCCCCGACCGCCATCCGCTCGCTCATGCGCGACGGAGAGGAGGTCGCGGCGAGATTCGACCTGTCCTCGCTCCGCCACCTCACTTCGGTCGGCGAGCCCCTGAACGCCGAGGCCGTCGTCTGGAGCGAAAAGGCGTACGGCCTGCCGTTCCTCGACACCTACTGGCAGACGGAGACCGGCTCGATCATGATCACGAACTTCCCCGGGATGAAGGTCAAACCGGGATCGATGGGGAAGGCGTTCCCCGGGATCACCGCGGCTCTCCTCGACCTCCGGACCCACGAGCCGATCGGGGAGCCCGGGAAGGTGGGGCTCATCGCGTTCCGGCCCGGGTGGCCCGCGATGTTCCGCGAGTACAGGGGCCAGGACGACGTCTACCGGAGCAAGTTCGTGGGCGCCGCGGACGACGCGACGCCCGACGAGCTCCGAACGAACGAGGATCTGTGGTACGTCTCGGGCGACCGCTCCAGCATCGACGCCGACGGTTACTTCTGGTTCGTGGGGAGGGACGACGACGTCATCAACACCGGCGGGCACCTCGTGGGTCCCTTCGAGATCGAGTCGGCGCTCGTGGAGCACGAGGCGATCGCGGAGGCCGCCGCCATCGGCAAGCCGGATGCTGTGAACATGGAGGTCGTGAAGGCCGTGGTGACCCTGAACCCGGGTTTCGAGCCTTCCGGTGACCTCGAGCTCAGCATCATGAACTTCATCAGGAAGCGGCTCTCGCCCCTGGCGATGCCGCAGGAGATCGAGTACGTGGAGAAGCTCCCGAAGACACGCTCCGGGAAGATCCTGAGGCGGTATCTTCGGGCCCTCGAGTGGGGCGAAGAGGTCGGCGACCTCTCGACGCTCGAGCACGACTAGAGGGGAACGGAGCGGACCGACGGGGGCGGGCCTCCTGTCCGTCGGGGCGCGGAAGGAAGGACGACATGGACGAGATCAAGGACGTTGTTCTCGAGTACGTGATCGACGAGTACGTCGAGGAGGACGACATGGAGGTGACGTTCGACACGCCGCTCATCTCCTCGGGCCTCGTAGACAGCTTCTCGATGGTCTCGCTGAAGGCGTTCCTCGAGAAGAAGTACGACATCAGCATTCCCGACGCCGACGCGACCCCCGAGGCGTTCGACACGGTGAACTCGATCGTCGGGATCGTCGAGAAGCACAAGAGCTAGCGCCGCACCGGATACGGACGAGAGAGGGAGCAGGTTCACATGGCCTATTCCGACACGAGGCGTCGGATGTTCGCCGAGAGCATCGACGCGATCAAGGAGAAGGGGCTCTACAAGGAGAAGCGGTTCATCTGGTCGCCGCAGGACGCGGAGATCGAGGTCGAGTATCCAGAGGGAGCGTCGCACGAGAAGGTCCTGAACTTCTGCGCGAACAACTACCTCGGTCTCTCGAGTCATCCTGAAGTGATCAAGGCCGCGCACGACGGCCTCGAGGAGCGGGGCTACGGGATGAGCTCGGTCAGGTTCATCTGCGGGACCCAGGACATTCACCGCGACCTCCAGGACAAGGTGTCCGCGTTCCTCGGGATGGAGGACACGCTCCTCTTCCCGTCGTGCATGGACGCGAACGCAGGTGTCTTCGAAGCGATCCTGGAGGCTGAGGACGTCATCATCGCCGACCGGCTCATCCATGCGTCGCTCGTCGACGGCATCCGGCTCTGCTCGGCGGAGTACGACACGTTCAAGCACATGGACATGAAGCACCTCAGGAAGAAGCTCGAGCTCCATCAGGACAAGCGCCACCGTCTCATCGTCACCGACGGGGTCTTCTCGATGGACGGCGACCTGTGTCCGCTCGACGAGATGTGCGACCTCGCCGAGGAGTACGACGCGATGATCCTGGTCGACGACTCACACGCTTCCGGGTTCATCGGGAAGACGGGGAGGGGCGTGCACGAGCATTTCGGCATCATGGACAAGGTAGACCTCATCACGACGACGTTCGGGAAGGCCCTGGGAGGCGCCTCCGGCGGGTGCGTCTCCGGTCGGAAGGAGCTCGTCGAGCTCTGCAGGCAGAAGGCGAGACCGTACCTCTTCTCGAACTCGCTCTCGCCGGTCATCGTCGCAGCGACGATCCGCGTGATCGACATCCTCTCGAAGACGACCGAGCGGAGGGACAAGCTCGAGGAGAACACGAAGCGCTTCCGGAAAGGGATCACCGAGGCGGGGCTGAACGTCCGAGAGGGCGTGACGCCGATCGTGCCGGTGATGCTCTACAACGCGAAGCTCGCGAACGACATGTCGCGCGACATGTACGCCGAGGGAATCTACGTGATCGGGTTCTTCTTCCCGGTCGTTCCCGCGGGAGCCGCGCGGATCCGAGTGCAGCTCTCGGCCGCGCACGAGAACGAGCACATCGACAAGTGCGTCGCCGCCTTCAAGAAGGTCGGGGAGAAGTACGGCATCCTCGGTCTCGACAAGAAGGGGATCGTCGAGAAGTACGGGATGTAGCCCGCGGGCGTTGGGCGTAGCGGGATACGAAGAGAGAGAGGGGCCGCGTTCTCCGCGGCCCCTCGTTCGTTGCCCGTTGGAGCTGTCCGCGTGGAGCTGAGCGCCTCAGGCGGGCTGCCCCTTGTAGAGCCGTCCCTCGGCGTGACGTCTCGAGAGCCGGTCGAGCATGTCCTCGGTCATCGCACCGAGGTCGTACGAGGGGCTCCATCCCCACTCCCTGCGCGCCGCCGAGTCGTCGATCGACGACGGCCAGGAGTCGGCGATCGCCTGCCGGTAGTCCGGCTCGTAGACGATGTCGAATTCGGGAATGCGGCGCCGTATCGACTCGGCAAGTTCTCCGGCGCTGAAGCTCATCGACGCCAGGTTGAAGTTGCCGTGGTGCTCGAGCGAGTCGAAGTCGGCCTCGAGGAGCTGGACGGTCCCCTTGATGCAGTCGGGCATGTACATCATCGGGAGCCTCGTGTCCTCGCCCACGTAGCAGCGGAACTGCTTCCCCTCTACGGCCGCGTAGTAGATCTCGACCGCGTAGTCCGTCGTCCCGCCTCCCGGAAGCGTCTCGGCCGACACGATGCCCGGGTAGCGGAGTCCTCTTGCGTCGACTCCGAAGTGGTCGACGTAGTAGTCGCACAGGAGCTCGCCCGCGACCTTGGTGATGCCGTACATGGTCGAGGGGAGGAGGACCGTCTCCTGCGGCGTGTTCTCGCTTGGGCACCCTGCCCCGAACACGGCGATCGAACTCGGACAGAGAACACGGTTCAGGTCCAGCTCCCGCGCCAGCTCGAGGACGTTGATGAGGCCGGTCACGTTCACGTTCCACGCGAGAGCGGGTTCCCTCTCGCCCTTCGCTGAGAGGATTGCCGCCATGTGGACCACCGTGTCGATCCGGTGCCTCCGCAGGATCTCCGCGAGCCTCTGCCGGTCGGTGACGTCGGCGATCTCGAACGGTCCTGCCTGACCTTCCTCCTCGGCGGCCGGCGCCCTCAGGTCGGACGCGACCACGTTGTCGGCTCCGTAGCGCTCGCGGAGGTCGCCGACGAGCTCCGAGCCGATCTGCCCCTCCGATCCCGTGACCAGGATCCTCTTGATGTCCGTCGTGCCCACTCGTCCTGCCTCTCTTCTGCCCGCCACATGTCGTTCGCTGGGACGAGCCTACCAGAACGGACCTTCGAGCGCCACAGATCGATGCCCCGGGACCAGGGCGCAGCGGGTGAGCGGCGTTCGGCTCTTCGCGGGAGTGCGCGGCTCGGGTATAATCGTGTGAGGGTGAAACGGCGCCCGCGGACTCAGGGCGAGCGGTGGGACGGACCGGTCGTCGGGCCTGCGACCCGACGGGGGAACCGATGCATCAGAGGAAGTGGGAGACCCTGGTCGACCGGATCGAGAAGCTCTTCGGCTTCATCGAGCACACGGTCGACGAGTATCCGGAGAGCAGGATGACCGTCGAGACCGTTGTCTTCGACGGAGCCTCGGGTAAGATGATGCTCGAGAGAACGAAGAAACCGCTCGTCATCGATCAGAAGACGTCGTTCTCGAAGAGGATCGGGAGCGAGGTGTCCGTGGAGTACGTCCTCTCGGACGACGAGTTCGTCGACACGGTGAAGTGCTACCGGTGGGACCGGGCCGTTCGGGACTGGCGCGAGGTCGACATCGAGGACATCGGGCGCTAGTCACGGCCGGACAATCGGATACGCATTGAGGGGCAGGCAGCCGGCCTGCCCCTCTCTCTGTTTGCGGACCGCATCCTGGCGATCCACGCGGGCAATCGGATGACGACGGTCAATCGCGGGTACGGAACTTGCTTCCTGAGGCACTGCGGGCGCCCCGAGCGGTGCCCCGCGAAGAGAGGCTGTGGCCCCGCTGCGACCGTTCGGGCGGCCGCGGCTTCCCCGTGCGCGCATCGGCTCGCCAAGTGCGATCCGCTCCGGTGCGCTGCGTTGTGCGAGTGGGACAGGGGGCAAGGCGATGTCTGAGGAGCTGAACGAGCCGAAGGGCAGAGTGCTGGTCGTCGACGACGAGTCCTCCATCCGGGAGATCGTGTGCAGGATCCTCACGGACGAGGGATACCTGTGCGAAGGCGCGGGCGATGCCGACGAGGCTCTCTCGAGGCTCTCGCAGGGCGACTACGAGTGCGTGCTCACCGACATCCACATGCCCGGGATGGACGGGGTCGACCTCCTGAGACAGATCAGGCTCATGAGCGAGGACGTCGCTGTGATCATGATCACCGGCGCTCCCGACATGGACAACGCGCTGGAAGCCATGAGGCTCGGCGCGTACGATCACCTCTCGAAGCCCCTGAACCTCGCGCAGCTGACGCTCACCGTTCAGCGCGCCGTCGAGAAGAAGAGGCTCGTCGAAGAGAATCGCGAGTACCAGCGCATCCTCGAGCAGAAGGTCCAGGAGCGCACGAAGCAGCTCTACGACGCTAATCAGGAACTCCGCAGGCTCTTCCTCTCCAGCATCAAGGCACTCGCCCAGGCACTGGAAGCCAAGGACGAGTACACGCAGGGTCACTCCACGCGCGTGGCGGAGGAGTCCGTGAGGATCGCGAGGTATCTCAAGCTCTCGGAGCACGAGGTGGAGAACATCTGGCTCGCCGGCTTCCTCCACGACATCGGGAAGATCGGCATCAGGGAGAATGTGCTCAACAAGCCGGGCAAGCTCGACGCGGCCGAGTGGGACCTCGTCCAGCAGCACCCGGTCCTCGCGGAGAAGATCCTCGAGCCGATCGAGGAGCTGGCGGAGGTCATCAAGATCGTCCGCCACCACCACGAGCGGTTCGACGGCAGCGGGTATCCGGACGGGGTCACGGGGAGCGAGATCCCGCTCGGCGCGCGCATCCTCGGCGTCGCCGACGCCTTCGACGCCCTCACGTCCCGTCGTCCATACCGCGAGGCGCTCACGGTCAGTGAGGCCCTCGACGTCCTCGAGGACGCCGCGGGAACCCAGTTCGACACCGTCCTCGTACGGGCGTTCGTGAGCGCTCGGGCCGAGGCGGGCGGCCTCGAAGAGACACCAGGAACACCCCCCGAACCGGACGTTTTGCAGGATGCGAAAGGCCCCGGGACTGTCTCAGCGGGGGCCGTGCCGTTTCGCCTCGATGATCTGAGTTAACTTACCCACCTGTATGTAGTTACGTCCCTCACATCCGCTCTGTTCATACTGGCATGTGCCTTGCATCTTCCCTTTCAGCGGATGTAATCCGCCGCTTGAACTCGTCACGGCACAAGGACTTAGACGTGAGTCAAATGGAGCCAGATGCCGGTGCGAGGCTCGCTCTGTCGGACCTCGACATCGATTGCCACGTTGTCCGCCTGATCCCGCGGGAGATGGCGAGGCGCTTCTGCCTCGTTGCGATCGGCAGGGAAGAGGACACGCTCCTCGTCGCGATGAGCGATCCCTACGACGTCATCGCGACGGACACGGTCACGGCGAACACGGGCTACGAGATCAAGCCGGCCGCCGCCGCCCCCGAGGAGATCCTCGCGATCATCGATCGGTACTACGGCGAGGAGATCGACATCGAGGAGAGCATCCAGAGCATCCTCGACGTCGAGGTCGAGGGCGACGGACGGGCCGACGCGGACACCGAGCAGCTCTCGATCGAGCCGAACGACGCGCCGGTCATCAGGCTCGTCAACCTGATCATGCTCCAGGCGATCGAGGAAGGCGCGAGCGACATCCACATCGAGCCGCGCGAGAAGGGGCTGGCCGTGAGAATCAGGGTCGACGGTCGACTCAGGGAGATCCTCCCGCCGCCGAAGCGGATGCAGTGGGCGATCGTCTCCAGGATCAAGATCCTCTCCGGTCTCAACATCGCTGAGCGGAGGCTTCCCCAGGACGGAAGCTGCAGGGTCCGGATCATGGCCAAGGTCGTCGACATGCGTGTCTCGGTCATCCCGACGATCTACGGCGAGAAGGTCGTCATGCGTCTCCTCGACAAGACGAACCTCATGACCGACTTCGCGGACCTCGGCTTCGACGACCGTTCCCTCTCGATCATCAAGAAGGCGATCGCGGAGCCGCACGGCATGGTGCTCCTCACGGGTCCCACCGGGAGCGGTAAGACGACGACGCTCTACTCGGCGCTGACGTACATCAACACGCCGGACAAGAACATCATGACTGTCGAGGATCCGGTCGAGTACGAGTTGGCGGGGATCAACCAGGTGCGCGCGCGGCCGGAGATCGGGCTGGACTTCGCGGCGGCGCTCCGTTCCTTCCTGCGACAGGACCCGGACGTGATCCTCGTTGGCGAGATCCGCGACCTCGAGACCGCTTCGATCGGGATCAAGGCGGCCCAGACGGGACATCTCGTCTTCAGCACGCTGCACACGAACGACGCGACCTCGACGGTCGACCGGCTCCTCAACATGGGGGTCGAGCCGTACCTCCTCTGCGCCTCCCTGAACCTCGCCATCGCGCAGCGCCTCGTTCGGAAGATTTGCGAGAACTGCCGCGAGCCGTACCAGCCGACACCCGGGCTGCTCGCTCGGTTCCGGGAGTGGCTGCCCGACGCTGGCGAAGTGACCTTCTATCACGGCAAGGGCTGCTCGGATTGCGGACAGACTGGTTACCGCGGGAGGATGGCGATCTACGAGATCTTCCCGATCACGCGCGCGGTGAAGGACTCGGTGCTCTCCGGGACGCTCGGAGCGGGGATCAGGGACCAGGCGATCGCCGATGGCATGAAGCCGCTTGCTCAGAACGGGATGGAGAAGGTCAGCGAAGGACTCACGACGATAGACGAAGTGCTCAGCGTCGCGGCGTAGAACCGCCGGGGCGGGGCGGACGACTGGAGCGAACAATGAAGCCGGAAATGAAGAAGCTGTTGGACGAGATGGTCGAGCGGAGGGCGTCTGACCTCCACATCACGGCCGGCGTGCCGCCGCAGTACCGGATCGACGGCACGCTCGTCGCCGTCGACCACCCGCCGCTCGATCCGGCGACGAGCCGGGAGTACTCCTACGCGATCCTCGACGAGCGGAGGATCGCGAAGTTCGAGGCCGAGAAGGGTCTCGATACGTCGTTCAGTGTGGAGGGTTTGGGCAGGTTCCGGGTGAACGTCTTCCTGCAGCGCGGTAGCGTCTCCGCGGCGATCAGGCATCTGCCGTGGGACATCCCGCAGATGGAGGAGCTCGGCGTGCCGCTCATCATGCGGGAGTTCTGTGAGAAGCTCTCGGGGCTCGTCCTCGTCAGCGGTCCCACGGGCTCGGGGAAGTCGACGACGCTCGCTTCGATGATCGACTACATCAACACGACTCACAACGTACACATCCTCTCGGTCGAGGACCCGATCGAGTATCTGCACACGCACAAGTTCTCGCTCGTGAACCAGCGAGAGATCGGCAGGGACGCGACGTCGTTCCCGCACGCCGTCCGCCAGGTCCTCCGGCAGGACCCCGACGTCATCTGCATCGGCGAGATCCGTGACCTCGAGACCGTCCGCACCGCACTGACGCTCGCGGAGACCGGACACCTCGTGCTCTCGACGGTTCACACGAGCGACGCGCCGCAGGCCATCAGCCGGATCATCGACATCTTCCCGCCGCACGAGCAGCAGGGTGTGCGAACGCAGATCTCGATGTGCCTCCAGGGCGTGCTCGTTCAGAAGCTTCTTCCGGAAGCGTGTGGAGTAGGCCGTTGTCTTGCTACAGAGCTGATGGTGGCGACCTCGGCCGTCCGGAACCTGGTCAGGGAGAACAACCTGCAGCAGCTCCGGTCGGCCATCGAGACCGGCGCAAAGGATGGCATGCACAGCCTGAACGCGTCGCTCCTCACACTCGTCGGCGACAACAGGATCACGGCCGAGCTGGCCATCGCAGTCACGAACGACGTGAAGGGAATCCTTCGCGAGCTCGGGCGCAGCAGGCCCGACCTCGCGGTGGGACTGAGGAACTAGAGCGAACCGACCCGACACCAAGAGGACATGGAACATGCCCGACTTCGTATACACGGCAAAGTCACCAAACGGCAAGACGGTCAACGGCACCCGGTACGCGGACAGCGAGGTCGGTCTCGTCTCGCTCCTCCGGAAGGAAAACCTGGTCGTCCTGTCCGTGACGCCGGCAGCGGCGGCGAGCAAGCCCTCAAGGGCCGCGCGAGGCAAGGTCAAGGTTCGGGATCTCGCGATCCTCTGCCGCCAGCTCGCGACGATGCTCGAAGCCGGACTGCCGGTCCTCGAGTCGCTCGATGGCATCGGCGACCAGATCGAGAACGAGACCCTGGGCCACATCCTCGCGCAGGTCACCGCCGACATCGAGGCAGGCTCGACGCTCTCGCAGGCCCTTGGGAAGCACGACGCGGTCTTCTCGATGCTCTTCGTCTCGATGGTGAGAGCGGGCGAGGAGTCCGGCGCCCTCCCGAAGGTCCTGGCGCGGCTGGCCGACTACCTCGAGGCGAGGGACGCCCTCGCGAGGAAGATCAGGTCAGCGTCAGCGTATCCCCTGTTCATCGCTGGCTTCTTCATCGTCGCCGTCGCGGGAATCATGCTCTTTCTCATCCCGCAGTTCGAGAGCATCTTCGAGAGCTTCGCGCTCGATCTGCCGCAGCTCACGAAGGTGCTCATCGCGATCTCACGGTTCGTCGGCAGGAACCTCGTGTTCGAGCTCATCCTGATCGCGGGCGGTGGGTACGCCTTCTGGAAGTGGAAGGACACCGCCTCCGGCAAGCGGAAGCTCGACGAGATCCTCCTGAGGCTCCCGATGTTCGGGAAGCTGATTCTCAAGGCCGCGGTCGCGCGGTTCTCGAGAACCCTCGGAACACTCCTCGAGAACGGCGTGACGGTCATCGCGGCTCTCGAGATCGTCGGAGAGACCTCAGGGAACGACATCATCAAGGAAGAGGTTCAGAAGGTGAGCGTCGGCGTGGTCAACGGATCCACGATCTCCGAGAAGCTCGCGGAGTCCCCGGTCTTTCCGAAGATGGTCGTGAGCATGGTCGCGGCCGGAGAGGGATCAGGGAACCTGCCTCAGATGCTCACAAAGGTGTCCGAGTTCTACACGCGCGAGGTCGACTCGGCGATCAGCGCGCTGACGTCGATGATCGAGCCCGCGTTGATCGTGGGGCTCGGCGCCATCGTGACGGTTGTTGTCCTTGCGATCTACCTGCCCATCTTCCAGATGGCGACAGGGATACAGTAGATCGCGGGTAAGGGGGAGATTTGAGCAAGAGAGGAGGTGGAAAAGATATGCGCGGGAACAAGGGTTTCACCCTCGTCGAGCTGATGATCGTAGTCATCATCGTCGGCATCCTTGCTGCTGTGGCCATCCCGATGTACCAGGGCGCGACTGAGCGCGCCAAGGCGTCGGAGGCCGTCGCGGCTCTCGGCACTATCCGTGGTGCGATGCGTGTGTACTACGCCGAGCACGGCACGTACGTCAACGCTAGCTTTACGGACGGCGCTCAGGTCACGAACGGCAGTGTTCTGGATGTGAGTGACAGCGATCTGATGGGCCGATACTTCAGCTCTGCATGCTACACGTTCAACGGCGCTCCTACGGCTGCCGCATTCAGCATTGAGTGCGACGGCGCTCTTAGCGCTGCTCCGAACGCGAGCGAGGTGGCGAGCATCGTCCGGACGATCAACCAGGACGGCGACATCTCGTAGCAACTATGTCCACACGCGGGGGCGGCGCCTCCTGGCGCCGTCCCCGACAGCCCGGAGGTGGGGCAGGCGGGATTGCTACGGTGGTGGTTCGGCGCTGGCCTGATGGCGCGCGACTTGTCGGAGACGCGCGGTTCCGTGAGAGGCGGCAGATGGTGGCAGGGACGAGGAAGCCTCGAAAGATGGATGCGATTCCGGGAGAGAACACCAGAGGTTTCACCGTCGCCGAGCTCATGATTGTACTGATCGTGATCGGCCTTCTCGCTTCGGTCGCCATTCCGCTCTATCAGGTCGTGCCGGAGAAGTCGAAGGAGACAGAGGCCATCGCGAAGCTCGTTCTCATCCGCGACGCGATGCTCGCATACCGCGAGGAGAACGCGACCTTCGGGCACCCGAGCTTCACGGACGGGGCGCCCGTTCCGGTTGAGGGGACTCCGGATGAGGAGGGCCCCACGTCGGCAGGAAGCCTCGGGCTCAGGCGTGAGGAGCTCCTGGGTCGGTACTACAGCCACGAGTGCTTCTCCTTCGAGGGGACGCCGGGCCAGGACGGGTTCGTGATCGTCTGCGACGGCTCCCGAAGCTCGGCTCCGTACGGGAGTGAAGTCGCGAGGCTCGTCTACACCATCGACGGCAACGGCAGCATCGACGGCGGGGTACGGGCGGGGCTCGGAAGGCGGTGAGGGGGAACGGAGGCAAGCGAGGAGAGATTGCGAACGCTGTTTCGTGGTCGGCAGGACTCACTGCCGGCACGCAGAGAACCGGGATTGACAACGGGCAGACCGAGACACCTTCCGCCGGTCGGGTTCGGCGGGCAGCTCCCGCGGGGAAGATGCGGAAGGTGGACCGAACACTGGAGGTGGGCCAGATGACCCCGAGGAACAGGGGAGGCTTCACCCTCGTCGAACTCATGATCGTTGTGATCGTCGTCGGCGTGCTCGCCGCCGTCGCGATACCGATGTACCAGATCATGCCGCAGCGATCGAGGGGGACGGAAGCCGCAGCGGCGCTCGGGCTCGTTCGAAGCTCGATGCGCGTCTACTACGCGGAGCATGGGACCTTCGTGAACGCCAGCTTCACGGACGGAGCTCGGGTGACGACAGGGGGTCTCCTCGCGGTGAACGACTTCGACCTCCTGGGGAAGTACTTCAGCACAGAGTGCTACACGTTCGACGGCGCACCGACCGCGAACGCGTACACCATCGAGTGCGACGGTGCGAACAGCACGGCGCCGAGCGCGGCCGTTGTCGCCGGCATCGTGATGACGATCGACCAGGACGGCGAGATCACCAACAACTGGTAGACGCCGCCTGTCGCGGCGCGGGCTCGACCCGCGCATCGGAGGGTGCGGAGTGGGACGACTGTTACCGGGTGCATCCCGAGGGAGTGACGCGAGGACCGACTCCGGGCCTCGTTCCCGAGGGATCAACTGGGGGAACAGCAGCTTGCTGAGCTCAGAGTCGAAGAGGCTCATAGGACTCGATCTCGGATCGCGTTCCGTGAAGCTCGTAGAGCTCTCGGGGACGCGGCCGGACTTCGAGCTCGAGAGCATCGCGTTCGCGTCCGTCGAAGGGGACGACCCGGTCGCCGGGTACACTCAGGCGATCCGTTCCGTCCTCGAGACGGGCGGCGTGTGCACGAGGCGAGTCGCGACGTCGGTCTGCGGTTCGCACGTCGCGGTGAGGAGCTTCAGATTCCCGAAGCTCTCGACCGCGGAGCTCGAGGGGGCGGTCTTCTACGAAGGCAGCCAGGTCATCGCGTTCGACATCGACGACGCCTACGTGGATCACACGGTTCTCACGGAGCTCTCAGAAGACGAGGAGATGACCGAGGTCCTCTTCGTCGCCGTCAGGAAGGAGAACGTCGACGCCAGGACGAAGCTCGTCGAGGAGAGCGGGCTCGAGCCCAGGATCGTCGGGGTCGACGCTCTCGTCCTCCTGGAGGCCCTGCTCCTCGAAGAGGGGCTCCCGGAGACCGTCGCCGTCATCGACATAGGGTCGAGGAGCAGCAGCATCGGGGTGACGAAGCGGGGGGCCGCGCCCTTCGTGCGAGACATCGAGATCGCGGGCAGTTCGTTCACGGAGGCAATCGCATCCAGCCTCGGTATCTCCATGGCAGAAGCGGAGAGTGTGAAGCTGTCGGATTCGCGCCGCCTCCCGGCGATCGTCGGCGCCATCGAGGACGCCACGCGTCGGTTGGTCTCCGAGGTGCGGCGCTCCCTCGTCTACTACCAGACGAGGGAACACGGCAGCAACGTCGACGCCATCTTCATCTGCGGGGGATGCTCGCAGCTTCCGGGTCTGCCCGAGAGCATCTCGGATGCGACCGGGATCAGCGTCAAGCGGTGGAGCCCGCTGAGGCGCGTGAAGGTGAGCGACGAGAAGTTCGACCGGAACGCGGTGCGTGAGCTGGAGCCCGCCATGTCGCTGGCGGCCGCGCTGGCCATGCAGAGGGACGGCAACTGACGATGTACGACATCAATCTCATCAGGCACCGGCTGGTACCACAGAGGCACAAGAACGTCGTCTTCTCTCTCCTTGGGTTTTCGGCTCTCGCCTACGTGCTGACGATCCTCGCGGTGGTCGTGTTCTCGATCGGAGGGACGAAGACGATCGACGTCTACGCGAGCGACGTCGCGACGCTCCGGAACAGCATCGACACAGTGTCCCCGGCCGCTCCGCCCAGCGCAGGACAGGTGCAGGCAATGGTCGAGGAGATGAAGCCCAACCTCATCGACATCGGCGGACTCGTCGAGCAGAAAGAGGACTTCGTCCCGCTCTGGCGGGGCGTCGCTGCGGCGGTGCCCGACAGCGTGTGGCTGACCGGGGTGAGGGTGATGTCTCCGGGCAAGGCCGGGCAGAGCTCGTCCGGTCGCAGCAAGGCCAAGGCGAGGTTCCGGGGCATCGTCATCGAGGGCATGACGGCGGCCGGTGTCGAGGGGGGCGGAGATCTCATCCGCAGGTTCGCGCGGAGGCTCGAGGGGCAGGCCGAGCTCAAGGACTACATCGCCCAGGCGAAGTTCGTCGAGACGGGCATACAGACCATCGGAGGGACCGACGTGATCGGCTTCGAGATCACGTGTCCCTATCGTTAGCAGAGCGCAGGAGAGCGGGGAGCGGAGAGTCGATGGGGTTCCTTCAGGCGATAGACGACGCTGTGCACCGCCGGAACGGTGAGACGGACGGACCGGTCGATGGAGACGGTTGCGTGCCCGTGAACGCCGCGGCCTGGGGATCCCGCGAGCGGGTCGTGGACTGGTTTGCGCGCGCGCTCCATCCGCGAAGCAACGCAGGCGCCCGCAGATCGGCCTGGAGACTCGCCGCCGTGGCGATTGCCGTCTACGTTCTCGCGGTCTCTCTCTCGTACCTGTTCGTCCTGAAGCCGATCTGGGAGCGGAGGGACGCGCTCGTCGCCGAGAAGACGATGCTGCAGGACTACATCGTCCTCACCAGATCGAACGTCGTCGTCTCCAACTTCCGCGAGGGGCTCATGCAGGGCGACCAGCGCATGACCGTCATCTCGGAGCTCGAGGAGCTGGCGCGTGAGACGGGCCTGGAGGTCGTGGGCGACGCCGGACTCCTTCGATCGAAGGAGGTCTCGGACCACATGACGGAGTACCCGATCGAGCTCAGCGTGAGGGGCGACTACCACGAGGTCGGCGAGTTCATCGGTCTCGTGAACGGCTCAAGCCGCTGTCTGATCGTCAAGGAGATCGATCTCAGCTCGCGCGCACCGCGGTCCAAGGGAAACGACGTGACCCTCCTCGTGGGGGCCGTCTCCTGGGAGAAGTAGACGCGGGGAGCGGACGGACCGACTCGCGCCATCGACAGGTGGACCATGAAGAAGGCACCAGGAAACAAGAAGAGACTCGTGCTCGTCATCGCTGCCGCCGTGCTGGTCATGGTGCTCGGACTCAAGTTCCTGGCGCCCGGCGGAGGCGGCGGAGGGAGCGCCGAAGCAGCAGGCGCGACTGGCGGGGTGGAGGCCGCCGGCGTCCTGGATTCACGGCCGCAGTACCTCATCACGATCGCCAGGATTGCTCGGGCCTGCCGGCCGACGGAGTACGAGCACGCTGACCTCAGGGACCCGACCGTCCCCCTCGTCGCGGAGCCGACGCGCCGCAGCAGCACGCCTTCGGCCCCGCGCGAGGTGGAGATCGTCCTGCCCGAGATGTCGTTCGAGGGAATCGTGTGGGACGACGCCAACCCGGTGGCACTGATCGACGGCAACGCGTACCGCAGAGGTGACGAGGTGAAGGGCGCGCGGGTCGTCGAAGTGGGTAGAGAGAGTGTAACCCTTTCGTACAGGTCAAGGCAGTTCGTCCTGACCGTCAAGTAAGGAGGTTCGTGATGTTTGTGAAGCGCACGAATGCGTCGCGAGCGGGGGCGGCCGGTCTCATCGTTCTGGTGACCGTCCTTCTGCTCGGCACCGCTGCCGTGGCGTGGGGGCAGGAGACAGGGGGGGCGGTGGATGTTGGGCGAGCCCAGAGGATCTCGCTCAACCTCCAGGACGTCACGCTCGGCAACGTCCTCAAGGTCATGACCCAGAAGTCGGGAATCAACTTCCTGATCGGGGCCGACCTGGTGGGCAAGCGCATCAACGTCTACCTCGAGGACGTGCTGGTGGAGGATGCCCTCGCGGCCATCATGAGAGCCAACGGGCTCTGGTACACGCGCCAGAAGGGCACCAACATCTACGTGATCATGGACGCCCCCGAGGGACCCCCCGTGACCACGGTCACGGAGGTCGTGAAGACGAACTTCGCCGACGCGAACGAGTTGGCGCCGACGCTCGAGGCGGTCCTGACAGAGGTCGGGAGCATCGTCGTCGACGTCAGAACGAACGCGCTCGTCATCTCGGACATCCCGGAGAACATCACGACGCTCCAGGCGCTCGCGAGGGACCTCGATGAGCCGTCCGGTCAGATCCTGATCGAGGCGAAGATCGTCGAGGTGCACGAGAACGATGGGCTGCAGCTTGGAGTCGAGTGGGACTACGTCGACTTCAGCGCCGGAAGCACCGACGCCTCGTACGGGTCGAGCTTCGACACTGCCGAGGAGAACGTGTTCGATCTGACGCTCGGGATGTTCGACTCCTTCCAGGAAGTCCAGGACTTCACGGCCAGACTGAGCGCGATGGTGCACGAGGGCGTAGCCGAGATACTGGCCACGCCGAGCGTCCTCACGCTCGACAACAAGGAAGCCTACATCGGCATCACCGAGCACATCGCCCTCGCCAGGAAGACCACCTTCCGCGAGTCAGGGGCATCGTCTCAGGTGGAGCCGATCTACGGCGACATCGGCGTCACGCTCAAGGTCCTTCCGCACCTCAACAACGACCAGTTCGTGACTATGACGATCGAGCCGCTCGTGAGCGGTGCCGAGCCGTCGCAGTACTTCCCGGATGACGCCGTCGACACGAAGACGCGCACAGCGACGACGACCGTTATGGTCAAGGACGGTCAGACTGTCGTCATCGGCGGACTGCTCCGGACGGACGTCGTGGAGAACTACTTCAAGGTCCCGCTCCTCGGCGATATCCCGCTCCTCGGCTACCTGTTCAAGAAGACGGAGACCGTCGAGAAGAAGACCGAGATCATGCTCTTCCTGACGCCGCGCATCATGGGCCCCGAGGCTCTGAAGCGCTACAGCGAGCGGGTCGAGACGCACATGGACGAGAGGCTCGAGGAGCAGTAGGTGATCTCAGTCGGCCTGTTTCTAGTGGGGGCTCTGTTCGGGAGCTTCCTCAACGTGATCATCCTCCGGATGCCGGTCGGGCAGTCGATTGTCCGGCCGGCGTCCTCGTGTCCGGAGTGCGGCGAGAGAGTCCGGCCCCGCGACAACGTCCCGATCCTGAGCTACCTTCTCCTTAAGGGGAGGTGCAGGGACTGCGGGGTCAGGATCTCGCCGAGGTACGCGGTCGTCGAGGCACTGGCCGGGCTACTGCCCGTGCTCCTGTACACACGGTACGGCTTCGGTCGTGAGTTCTTCGTCTACTGGGGCCTCGCGTACGTGCTCCTGGTGATCTCGTTCATCGACCTCGACCACAGGATCATCCCGGACCGCGTGACACTTCCGGGGATAGCCGTCGGGCTCGTCGTGGCGCCGCTCCTCGGGCTCACGACGTTCCCCGAGTCTCTGGTCGGGGCCGCCGTCGGGGGAGGGTCGCTCTATCTCATTGCCGTCCTCGGGGCCGCGGTCTTCCGGAAGGAGAGCATGGGGGGGGGCGACATCAAGCTCGCGGCGATGCTCGGCGCATTCGTCGGGTGGGAGGCCGTGCTCTTGCTCCTCTTCGTTGCGTTCTTCCTGGGAGCCATCGCCGGGGTAATCGCCATGTCCGGCAAGGGGAAGGAGTGGGACCGGACGATCCCGTTCGGCCCGTTCATCGCTCTCGGAGCGATCCTGGCCACGATCTGGGGCGACGCTGCGCTCGGGTGGTACATGGCGCTCCTCGGCTGAGCCGGGGGACGCGAGGACCGCCGGGATCAGCCTCGGCCGAAGCAGGCGGCGCAAGGAGATTCACGAGAGAGCCCCCGCTCACGCGGGGGCTCTTCGATGTCGCGGAGGCGTTGGACTGGGCCACGCCCGCATGCGTTGCCGCTCCTACAGTAGGTCACCGTCCTGGTTGATCGTCCGAACGACGCCGGCCACCTCGCTCGCGTTCGGGGCGGTGCTGTTCGCACCGTCGCACCTGATGCGGAAGCCGACGGCCGTAGGGTCGCCATCGAACGTGTAGCACTCCGAACTGAAGCACCGACCCAGGAGTCCGAAGTCGGTGATCTTCAGGATGCCGGCGTTCGTGACCTGGGCTCCGTCTGTGAAGCTGGCGTTCTCGTACGTACCATGCTCCGCATAGTACAGCCGCATCGCGGTACGAATCGTGCCGAGAGCCGCGTCAGCCTCGGTCGTGTTGGCGCGTTCGGTCGTTCCTCCGTACATGGGGATCGCCACCGTGGCGAGAACACCTACGATGCCGACGACGACCACCAGCTCGATGAGGGTGAAACCCCTGCTGTCGCGCATGCTGCGTTCACTCCTCTCTTGCTCTCTCCCCCTGGTCTGCTGTGTCCTTCATCGATAACGTCGCTTGAAGAACGGACGGGCGGTCCTCCGCCTACGCGGGCAGGGACGGAGTCACCTCCCTCCAGTTCAGCCTCGTAGCGAAGCCGCCCTGGAAGAACTCGATGAACCCGGGCGGGGCGATCTCGAAGAGCCTCGGGTCGTAGTGGTAGTCCTTCATGTAGCCGGTCTGGACGACGAACTGCTGGCCGTCCCAGTAGCCGGTGCCGACCGGTCCGCGGAAGTCCTGCGCCATGCTCCCGTAGAACGTCAGATAGCCACGCGGGTCCCCGGTGGCCCAGTTCTCGACGCGGAAGCAGTTGTTGATGGAGATGGCGGCCGCGTGGACCACGCAGTCGCTCTGATTCGGCACCGTGTTGGAGATGTTCAGATCGGTGCCCGCCACGAGGCCGAGGAGGTCGTCGCAGTCGGGCGAGGGGCCGTCGGGACCGCTGTCGCGATAGACCACGTCGTCGATGATGTACATCGAGCCGCTCGAGACGACGGTCATCACGCCGTCGAGGACGCCCGACACGCTGATCGACCCGTTGACGTACAGGACCGGTTCCTCGAGGCTCGAGATCTCGACGTCGGTCCACTCCTCGTTCTTCCGGTAGCTCACGTAGCCGTACATCGGTTCGCCCGTGACCTCGTCCGGACGGCCGAACATCACCTCGTAGTTGCCGCTCTTGAAGATGCCCCCGTCCATCGCCATGCCCTTGAGATCGACAATGGCCGGGTGGGTCGGGTATTCGATCTCGTTGCACCCCAGCTGGAACCCCTCCGCGAACAGAGGGTTGTCGAACGGCGCGTTCTGGCCCAGCGTCGACTCGATGTGGTTGTGGTCGTCGCCGTTGTAGTAGAGGAAGGACGCGTCGTGGTTCTGGTTTCCGTCGTTCGGCCCGCCGTAGGCGCTCCCCACGAAGTCGAGGAACTGCGGGTCACCGAAGATACTGATCTGGTCGTTCGTGAAGAGCGGGCCGTCGATCACGTCGTAGGTGCAGAACCAGAGCGGGTTGCCGGAACCCGGCTCGTGCTCGGTGTCGGTCAGATAGAGGAAGAGCGAGATTGGTCCGAGGGCCACGTCGGTCTCGAGCCAGCGCTCACGCCCGTCCACGATCCCGATCGACGTGACCGTGAAGACGCGGCGGGCGCTGTTCAGCGTTGTGGAGTCCGGAAGGATGGACACCAGGTAGCTGCCCGTGGCCAGCGCCTCGGGGATGTCTCCGAAGGGGTAGATGAGCCCCGCGTCACCCGGCGGCGGCGCCTGAGCCTCGAGCCAGGACTCGCCCACGGCCAGGCCCGCCTCGGCCAGGAAGAGCGCCTGCTCCCGACACTGCTCGGCGTACACCAGGCTCTGATCCTGCCAGGCGAACTGGAAGATCGACAGCGTGAGGATCAGGATGACCACCACGACGAAGGCGATCAAGGGCAATACGGCACCGCGGGCGTTCCGGAGCGGCGCCGCCACTCTGTTCGTGACGTCCGGTCGCGCATACATGGCAGTTCCCCCAATACATGACCTCCGACCCCGGATTCATCCGGAGTCAGGACTCGGGGCAACCTGTGGGAATCAGGAAGCCCCCCCGATGTGTGGTCGTACGGTCAGAATGCCTGTTTGGCGCAACCCGACCTGTCGGACTATGCTCCGATCAGGGTCGTGACGGTCACGCTGTCCCGCGGCGCCGACGCGGGCCAGGCAATCCTGACTTCCACCCTCTTCGCATTGACATCATCACCGGGGCTTGTCCACGAGACGTCGGTCACGGCCCAGGTGAGACTCCCGATGACGTCGTTGCTGCCGTCGGTGTCTCCCCTGGTGTTCACGACGATGCTCGGGTCGTTGGGATGGGTGCCAGTGCTCAGATTCACACTCGTGATGTCGGCGTCGCTGCCGGCCGAGCCGTAGCCCGCCGCCATCAGCTGTTCCACCTTGCGCTCGACGAGCCGCAGGGCCATTCTGCTCTCTCCCCGCCGCGCGGCGAGGACCCTTCCGAATACGAGGGCGTCGAAGATCGGGACGATCACGATGCCGAGGATGATCACGGAGATCAGGACCTCCATGATCGTGGCGCCCGCATCGCCGCCGCGGCCGCCGAGGCGCGGCAGTATGCGACGCCGCTTCGGGCGCCTCCCGCGCTGGGCTGAAGCTCCGGTTCCGGCAAGACAGGTCCGCATCGTCTCTTCCTCCGTCTCCACGCCACTAGTTCCTGCAGGCCACCGTCGATGAGATGAGCACCGCCTGGTCGTCCTGCGATGCCTCAGGTGTCTCCATCTCGTCCTTGAGAAGCACGTCGATGTTCACGGTCGAGCCCGCAGCCGAGAATCCCAGGGAGTCGACCTCTGTCACGAGGACGGTCCCGTCCATGTCTATCAGGCGGTCCTGGTCGTCGAGGTAGTAGACCGCGATCACTGAGTCGACCGTTCCCGTCCAGAAGTAGACGGTCAGTGAGTCTCCGGCAGCGCTGATGTCGCAGCTGCTCGCATCGCGGATGTCGCGCACCATGACCTCCATCGCGAAAGAGGCCTCCCGCTGGATGCGCGTGAGGCTGGCGGTGCCCTCCCACGAGTGGATCGTCCCGAGATACGTGACGACACCCGCGAGGATCACCACGAGCGTCACGCCGATCGACACGATGAGTTCCGTTAGGGTGAACCCGCCCTGGCCTCGCATGGCCGCAATCGCTTTCATGGTCGTTCCGCCCTTCACGGTCTAGGCCGCCTCGATCTCTCTCCACGAGAGCTTCTCGTACATGCCGGTCAGGAAGTAACCCGGCGGCTGCATCGAGCTGAACCGCTGATCGTAGTGGTAGTTCTTCGCGTACCCCGTCCTGATGACGACCTGGTCGCCCTGGATCGTGCCCGTCCCCACGGCTCCCCTGAACTGCTGGATGATGCCGCCGTGCACGGTGAGCGTTCCCCTCGGGCTCCCGCTGTTGTAGTTCTCCGCCGTGAACGACGTCCCGAGCGCCATGACGTGCGCGTGGATGTTCACGCCGTTCGAGTTGGCGGTGTTGTTGTCGATGATGACGTTCTCCTGCGAAACGAGTCCGAGGACGTCGTCGCAGCCATCGTTGGGGCCCTCGACCGGGTCGGCGTCGTGGTAGACGACGTCGCCCAGGACGTAGGTGTCGCCGCCCGATGCGACGGTGAGGGTCCCGTCGAGCACGCCCTGGATCTGCACGTCGCCCGTCACGTAGAGTACGCCGTTGAAGGACGAGATCTCGACGTCGGTCCACCGACCGCCGGGCTGCCGGTAGCTCACGTAGCCGACCATCGGTTCGCCGTGGACCTCCCGGGCCAGCTTGATTTGGTAGCTCCCGCTCAGGTAGACGCCGCCGTCCGTGGCGATCGCCTGGAGGTCGTCGAGGTACTGCGGGAGCTCGATGGCTGACGCCCCGAGCTCGTAGCCATCTTCGAACGCCGGCTCGTCGTAGGGCGCGTTGGAGGGCTCCGCCGACTCCAGGTGGTTCCAGAAGCTCCCGTTGTAGTACAGGAACGACGGATCGTTGTTCGGATCGGGATCGTCGGGTCCGCCGTGCGCGCTCGACACGTGGCCCCCGAACGTGGGGTCGCCGAAGATGTTGAGCTGCCCGTTGGTGTGGGCCGTCCCGTCGATGTAGTCGGCCGAGCAGAACCACACCGGGGTCGAGGAGTTGGGGAGGTGTTCGTCCTCGGTGAAGTAGATGTACTGCGCGAACGACTGGGTCATCACCTCGCGGCTCAGGGTCCTCGTCCTGGCTCCCACCGTGCCGCTCGAGATGATGGTGTACCTCTTCATCGTCCCTGCTCCGTTACTCGCGTGCGGTCGTATTGTCACGGCGTACGTGCTGCCGCCCTCCAGCGTGTCAGGGTGCGCCCCGAACGGGTGGACATCGGCCACACCGGCGGGAGGGGAGGGCTGTGCCTCGAGCCATCCCAGGCCGCGGGCCAGACCCGCCTCCGCTGCGTAGAGCGCCCGGGACTTCTCGGTCGTCGCCTTCGCAAGCGATGCGTCCTGTGCCCCGAACTGACAAACCGCGGCCACCGTGATCAGCATGATGAACGCTATGAGCACGGCAGCCGTGAGCACCGATCCAGACTCGTCTCTCGGAAGCAATGGCGTCTTGAGCATATCGACGCCTCCCTTCGGATCGTGTGGTTCGCCGGCCGAATGGAACGCCCTCGCCCGGAACCCCCACAGTCAGGGCATTGTCCGAGTGACAATATGCACAACTTGTGCCACTTCTCAAGTATTACATATTGAGATGGGGTCAGTCAAGGAAGGATTCAGGGGGGCGGGCCGACCTCAAGCACGGCCGTTGGGGCCGGGCGGGGAGAATCTGCCGTTTCCAGTCCTGGGAGGCCAGGAAACGGGCCCGACACAGCGCGCCGGGCCCGGCCTGACAGAGCAGCAGAATTACAGTGAACGACCTCAGTAATGGTGCACGAGAACGAACGCGGCTACCAGCTCTCCCGGGACGGGGCCGCCCCGATCCCTATGACCTCGCTCGGCTCCTCGCCGAGGGTCTCGACGGCGTAGCCGTTGGCGAGCTGGAACTGGATCGTGTCGCCCTCACGGAGAACGTACTCCTGCTCGCCCGCTACGGTGACCTTCACCATCCCGCGAAGTGTGAGGAGTACGAGCTCCCCGGGCTCCGGCGCTCGCTCCGAGCGGTCGCCCGGCTTGCCCGTCGCCCGGAACACCCGAAGCGCCGCCCAGGGTGGCTCGGCGTTCATCTGCTCGAGGTTGATGACCCTGCCGTCCTTGTCGCAGATGAAGACCTTGGCTCGGTCCTCCTTGCGCGTGAGGACGGTGAGGGGGGCGTCGCGCTCCTCCACGAAGTGCGCCGGACGCTCCTCGAGAGCGGAAGCGATGCGTTGGAGCGCGCCGATGGTGGGGGAGGTCTTGCCGCGCTCGATCTCCGAGATGTGAGTCGCGGACATGCCGGACCGTCTCGCGACGTCCTTGAGTGTCAGCTTGCGACGGAATCTCGACATCCGGACTCTGCGCCCGACTTCCTCTTTCGTCGGCATGGCAGCCTCCTGGTTTCTACGTCCCGCAGTCTGTCGCCGCCGCGGGCTCGTGGCCCGGCGGCGCGGCCTAGACCGTGAAGAGGGTCGGCGACACGAGGATGGCCAGAAGCTCCGCGTCGTCCTCCCCGATGTTCACGCCGGCGTAGCCGTCGTCCAGGCGCATCTGGATCGTGTCACCCTCCCGGAGCACATGCGATTCGTTCGTGCCGGCCGTTATCCGCAGCATCCCCTTCGTGCACAGCAGAACGACCTCGCCGATCATGGGGTAGCCGACTGTCAGCTCCCCCGGTGCGGCCGCCCAGCTGAATACCTGCATGCTCCCACCGGCCACTCCCGGGCTCACGATCTCGCTCTCTATGGGCTTGCCGTCCTGGTCCGCCACATAGAACTTGCAGCGCTCGCCGCCCCGCGTCACGACCACACCCGGCAGCCTCTCCTCGCGAACGAACTGCGATGATCTCTCTCCGAGGGCCTCCGAGATCCTCTGAAGGGCCCCGATGGTGGGGGAGGTCTTCCCTCGCTCCACCTCGGAGATGTGCGTGGCCGACATCCCGCACCGGGCCGCGACCTCCTTCAGGGTCATGCCCCGCTCGAACCGAGCGAGTCGAAGCCTGCGCCCCAGTTCCTCTTTCGTCAGCATTGCCTGTCTCCCCTCCCCTCGCGCGGCACCCCTCCCGGGGCCGCGCACCGTCCCGGATCAGATCGTGAACGGGCGCGGCGAAACGATGAACGCCAGGAGCTCCGCGTCGTCCTCGCCCACGTTCTCCCGCTCGTACCCCTCGTCAAGCCTCATCTGGATGGTGTCGCCCTCACGTAGAACATGCGACTCGCCGCTGCCGGCGGTGATTCTGACCATGCCGAGCATGCAGATGACAGCGATCTCGCCGATCATGGGATGGACGTTGATCTTCTCTCCCGGCGCGATGTGCGTCCCGAAGATCTGCAGTGTGCCGCCCGGGAGCCCGGGGCTCAGGACTCCCGCCGTCAGCGGCCTTCCTTCCTTGTCCGCGGCGAAGAAGTCGCCTCGCTCCGCCGCCCTCGAAACCGCGAACTTCGGGAGGAAGTCCTCGCGCACGAAGTACGACGGTTCCTCGCCGAGGGCCTTCGAGATGCGCTGCAGGGCGCCGATCGTGGGCGAGGTCTTGCCCCGCTCCACCTCAGAGATGTGCGTCGCCGACATGCCGCAGCGCGCCGCGACGTCCTTCAGGGTCAGACCTCGTTCGAACCGTGTACGTCTGAGTCTTCGCCCGAGTTCCCGTTTCGTCAGCATCGGTTCCGTGTCTCCCTACTCGGCGCTGTCGAGACTGCCGCGTCCGTCCGGTCGTCCCTATACCGTGATCGGGCGGGGCAAGGCGAGGAAGGCCAGAAGCTCGGCCTCGTCCTCCCCGACGTTCTCGCGCGTGTACCCGCCGTCGAGCCTCATCTGAATGGTGTCGCCCTCGCGCAGGACGTGCGACTCTCCGGTCCCCGCGGTCACGCGGAGCATGCCCCTTAGGCAGTGGACCACGAGTTCGCCGATCCGCGGGTGGAGCGCCGTCTTCATGCCCGGAGGTACGGTCGTCGCGAAGATCTGCAAGGTGCCCCCGGGCAGGCCAGGGCTCAAGACCCCCGTGGCGACCGGGACGCCTTCCTTGTCCGCGCCGAAGAGCTGCTCGCGCTTGGGGCCCCTCGTGACGTTCACTTTCTTGACGGAGTCCTCGCGGACGAAGTACGAGGGGTCCTGGCCGAGCGCCTTCGCGATGCGCTGGAGCGCGCCGATCGTCGGGGAGGTCTTGCCCCGCTCCACCTCGGATATGTGCGTCGCCGACATGCCGCAGCGCGCCGCGACGTCCTTCAGGGTCAGACCTCGCTCGAAGCGGGTGCTCCTCAGTCGGCGCCCGAGTTCCTTCTTCGTCAGCATCGGTGACGGATTCCTCCTGCATGAAGCGGCCGATACGAACCGGCCCCAGCTCTGTCCCTGCCTAGATCGTGAATGGTCTGGGCGACGCGACGAACGCCACGATCTCGGCGGCGTCCTCGCCCACGTTCTCGCTTGCGTACCCGCTGTCGAGGCGAAGGTGAATGGTGTCGCCCTCGCGCAGGACGTGCGACTCGCCGCTGCCGGCTGTGATTCTGACCATGCCCTGGAGGCAGAGGACCACCATCTCGCCGATCCTCGGATCGACCGAGATTCTGGCACCGGGAGCGACAGACCTCTCGAAGATCTGCAGGGCTCCTCCCGACAGTCCGGGGCTCAGGACGTTCACCGCCAACGGCCTTCCTTCCTTGTCCGAAAGGAACAGATCGGCTCGTTCCTTCGCTCTCGTGACCACCACCTTCGGAACGGAGTCCTCGCGGACGAAGAACGATGGCTCCTGGCCGAGCGCCTTCGCGATGCGCTGGAGTGCGCCGATCGTCGGGGAGGTCTTGCCCCGCTCGACCTCCGAGATGTGCGTGGCCGACATGCCACAGCGGGCCGCGACGTCCTTCAGGGTCAGGCCCCTCTCGAAGCGGGTTCGCCTCAGCCGCCGCCCCAGTTCCCTCTTCGTCAGCATCGGTTTCGGATTCCTTTCCGACGAGCGGCTCAGACGAACCCTCGCTCGGTTTCCCTCATGCGACACAGGACGACCGGTGCTGACTGAATGTTCACTCGCCCAGAATCGTCCGGATTGCGCGTTGGTTATCGCTGTCTGTGACTTCCCATACAGATAACGTGGAAGGTCATTCCGGTCAAGTCAAATATCCGACCGGAATACGGCGTCAGCGTAGCCGCCCACGCGGCCGTAACGTAGTCCCCGGTATACGGTTGGCTCTCTCGCAGTTCCCCCGTCGCCGGAGCCGAATCGGAAAACCACGCCACCGGCAACGAGGGACGGCAGTTCCTGCTGCCGAGGTGCGTGTCCGCTGGTCCCGGAAAGGAAGACACCCGCTCCTGAGAGCGGGTGTGAGCAGTCGGATGGGTTGTTCATGGGGCCCCGTCTCGAGCGGCGGACTCGGGGACGCTTCTGTACGTGGACGACGGGTGCCCCGGTAGATGCTCGTCGAGATCTACCAGGCGCTCCGCGCGGGGTATACTCCGATCCCGAGGGCCTCGCTCTCTTCCTCGCCGAGGGTCTCGATGACGTACCCGTTCTCGAGCGGGAACTGGACCGTGTCACCCTCGCGCAGGACGTACGACTCATCCCCGACGGTGATCCTGATCATGCCGCGAACCGTGAGGATCACGACCTCACCCGCTTTCGGGGATCGCTCGGCCCGATCGCCCGGGCCGCTGACCGAGCGGAAGAGTCGGAGGGTCGCCCAGGGGGGGTCGTTGTTGACCCGCTCGGTCTCGTGGACGTGTCCTTCGACATCGCAGAAGAAGACCCCCGCTCGCTCCCGCCTCTTTGTGAGGACGGCGAGAGGTGTGTCGCGCTCCTCGACGAAGTGCGCGGAACGCTCGTTCAGCGCGGCGGCGATCCTCTGGAGCGCGCCGATCGTGGGGGAGGTCTTGCCGCGCTCGATCTCCGAGATGTGCGTTGCGGACATGCCGGATCTCTGCGCGACCTCCTTGAGGGTCATGTTCCTCCGGAAGCGCGCCATCCGGACCCTGCGTCCGACTTCGTCCTTCGTCGGCATCTGCGCAACCTCCTCCCGCCCCGGCATGCCTGGCTCAGCCTCCGGCCGCCCCCCGTTGCCTAGATCGTCAAGAGACTGGGAGACACGAAGATCGCCATCACCTCTGCTGCGTCCTCGCCGATGTTCGTCTCCGTGTACCCGTCGTCCATCGTTCTCTGTAGGGTGTCGCCTTCTCGAAGAACGAACGACTCACCGCCCTCCGAGGTAATCCGCACCATCCCCTTCGTGCAGAGGAGAACGACCTCGCCGATCACCCGCGGAGTGGTCACAGTCTCCCCGGGCGCGCTGGTCCTCCTCAGTAGCTGCATGAGGCCGCCGGGAATTCCGGGACTCAGGATTTCGATCTCGAGCGGCTTGCCGTCCCGGTCCGCCACGAAGATCTTCGTTCGCTCAAGGAACCGCGTGAACTTGGACAGCGGGACCCTGGTCTCCCGGACTAAAGACGATGACTTGACACCCAGAGCCCGCGAGATCCGCTGGAGCGCTCCAACGGTCGGGGAGGTCTTGCCCCTCTCCACCTCGGAGATGTGCGTGGCCGACATCCCGCAGCGGGCGGCCACGTCCTTCAGCGTCATGCCCCGCTCGAATCGCGCCATTCGGAGCCGCCGCCCCAGCTCCTCCTTCGTCAACATGCCTCAGCGGTCCTTTCGCCGGTCCGGCGTCCGCTCTACATCGGTTCAGGCGAACCGACGACGGCGGTCCGGGTCCAGTCCACTTTGACTTGACCGCCCTCCAAGGACAGCGGAGTGCGCAAGCCTTTCCTCAAAGATATCGGTGGTCGGGATTACGGTCAAGCGAATAATCCCACCGGAATCCACCGGGTCTCGGGCGGTGGATGAGCGGTAATTCAATGAGTGGCCTCAGGTTGGAACGACGCGAGCTTCGTGGATTTGGCCCCGACGGCCCGCCTCATCAGTCGGCGGTAGACACGCTCCGGCGGGCCGCTCTGACGCCGCCGCTGACCACGGGAGACCGGTCCAGGACCCCCAAGCTGTACCTTGACACCTCAGGCTGACGCCTGATATCCTCATCAGTCGGCCAAGGTCTCATGGAAGAGCGTTCACCGGGAGGCAGCATGATCAGCGATCTTCACGAGGTCTTCTCACTCAGCGCGAAGGGCATGAAGAAGTCCGTCATCCGGGAGCTTCTCAAGCTCACCAGGCGCCCCGAGGTCATATCGTTCGCGGGCGGCCTTCCGGACCCGAGCACGTTCGCGGTGGATGAGGTGGCAGAGATCGCAGCGGAAGTTCTGGCGACGAACGGGGCCCAGGCGCTCCAGTACAGCCCGACGGAGGGTGACCCCAAGCTCAAGGATGAACTCATCGCGCACCACGAACGCGAGGACGGGATCAAGCTCTCGCCGGAGAACATACTCGTCACGGTCGCGTCGCAGCAGGGACTCGACCTCCTGGCGAAGATCTTCGTCGACCGCGGCGACCCCGTGATCGTGGGACTCCCGACGTACGTCGGCGGACTCGGCGCCTTCAACAGCTACGGTGCCGACATGATCGGCGTCCCGCTCGACGAGGATGGGATGCGGATGGACCTCGTGGAGCGCGAGCTCGAGAGACTGAGGAAGCGTGGCGAGAAGCCGAAGCTCATCTACGTGGTGCCGGACTTCCAGAACCCCGCGGGCATCACGATGAGCGAGGAGCGGCGGCTCAAGCTCATCGAGCTGGCACGGCACTACGACGTCCTCATCGCCGAGGACAGCCCGTACAAGGAGCTCAGGTACGAAGGCGAGCCTGTCCGGTCGATCTTCGCGCTCGACGGATCCGGGCAGGTGATCGGGCTGCACACGTTCTCGAAGATCCTCTTCCCGGGGATGAGGCTCGGGTGGGTCATCGCGGACGAGTCCGTGATACAGAAGCTGGTCATCGCCAAGCAGTCGACGGACCTCTGTACGCCCGCCTTCACGCAGGCGATCGTGGCGGAGTTCGCTTCACGCGGGCTGCTGGGCATGGCGATCGAGAAGGTGAAGGGGATCTACCGCGAGAAGCGCGAGATCATGCTGAAGGCGCTCGACGACTACATGCCCGACCTGCCGGGCCTCCACTGGACACGTCCCGACGGCGGGCTCTTCCTCTGGGTCTGCCTGCCCGAGCACATCGACGCCGACGAGCTCTTCTACGAGGCGATCGAGCAGAATGTCGCCTTCGTCATCGGGTCCGCGTTTCACTGCGACGGGAGCGGCCGCAACTGCATGCGTCTGAACTTCTCGTTCCCGACGAAGGAGAACATCGTCGAAGGTGTGAAGAGACTCGCGAAGGTCATAGAGGCTCACGAGGAGTCGCGCCGGACGACCGGAGACATCGTCGCGACGCCTTAGGAATGAACGATGGGTTGCGCGCGGGGCTGAGCGCGCGTATGTTGGCGCCGGCAAGGCGAAATCGGGATCAACCGAGCATCAGGAGAGAACGGGATGACGATTGCCGACAAGAAGGCGGACCTGGCGGGTCCGGGCATCAGCACGTACGCCGAGGTGGAGAAGATCCTCCCGAGCGACTACGTGGCGCTCCAGACGCCGATGAACAGGATGAAGGCCCTCTACGAGATCAAGCGGTACATCGAGGACGGTCTCGCAAAGGAGCTCAACATCCAGATGGTGCGGGTCCCGCTCATCGTGGACCGCGAGAGCGGCATGAACGACTACCTCGACCGCGACGGTTCCAGGACTCCGGTCGAGTTCCCCGCCGGCCTCGGCCTCGACAAGCCGATCCAGGCGCAGGTCGTCCAGGCGGCCACAAAGTGGAAGCGCTACGCGCTGAAGCAGTTCGACTGCAAGGTCGGTGAGGGGATCAACACCGACATGCTCGCGGTCAGGAAGGACTACTTCCTCGACCACGACCACAGCTCGTACGTCGACCAGTGGGACTGGGAGAAGGTCATCAGCGACGAGGACCGCACGCTCGACTATCTCAAGGACACCGTCCGGAAGATCTGGAAGGTCCTCAGAGGAGCCGGCAAGCACGCGCAGGAGCTCTTCCCGGAGCTCAAGTCCGACAAGTACCCGGACTTCCCCGAGGAGCTCGAGTTCTTCCACGCGGAGGAGATCCTGGAGATGTACCCCGACCTCCCGCGGAAGCAGCGCGAGACCGCCATCCTCCAGGACCACCCGGCGATCTTCATCGTAGGCATCGGCTGGGTCCTCGACGACGGCTACCCGCACGAGATGCGCGCGGCCGACTACGACGACTGGGTCACCGAGACGGTCACCGAGAAGGGGAAGCCGGCACACGGTCTGAACGGCGACATCCTCGTCTGGAACCCCGTCACGAAGCGGCGTCACGAGCTGACGTCGATGGGGATCCGCGTGACGAAGGACATCCTGAAGACGCAGCTCGAGCTCTCAGGACAGCTCGACTTCCTCGAGCTCCCGTACCACCAGATGATCCTGAACGACGAGATCCCGCTCTCGATCGGCGGTGGCATCGGCCAGTCGCGGACGTACATGTACTTCCTCCGCACGGCGCACCTGGGCGAGGTGAGCGTCACCGTCTGGCCCAAGGAGCTCAAGGACATCTGCGAGAAGAAGAACATCCACGTGCTCAAGTAGTGCCGGGCACCGAACGAACGAACCCGAGGGCCACCTGCTGAGGACACACCTCTTCCGGCAGGTGGCCCCTCGGTATCCGGTCGGCGGACTCCCGCCGGGAACGGAGGGACGCGAGTGACCGACGGCCGTGGCATCTCACGCACTGGTTCCGCGGCTCGAGGCTCCGGGGCCCGATGCTCTGCAGCTCGGAGCGTCTCGACGTTCCTCTATCTCGTCCTCTTCGGAGCGGCGGCCGGAGGTGTGGCGGGTTTCCTCGAGGCCGTGGTCGTGGCGGCCGTGCGCTCGGCCGACAGCGCGCTCTCCGATCTTGTCGACTTCGTCGCCCTCTATATGATCGTGTGGGCCTCGGCGGGCGCGGCCGTCGGTCTCGTCTCGTGGGTCGCCTGCGCCGTGAGGGGCGCGGCGGACCGCGAGGACAGGAGGCGGGCATTCCACGGCTCGCTCCTCGTGAGCCTGATCGTCCTCGTGATTGTCGCAGGCTACGTCAACATCCACCTCCTCCCGACGCACCTCTCCGCTCGCTCGCTGGTCGTCACCGGTCTCATCACGGCCGGTTGCGGGGCGCTCTGGGTTCTGATCTACCGGACGTGGCGCCGGCGTCTCGGGGCCGTCCCGCGGAGGTTCGGCCTCGCTTCCCCGCTCGCGGTCCTCGCCGTCGCGCTCGTCCTCTTCGTCGCTGTGGGCGCTCCTCTCACGCGGACCGCCGGCGAGTACCAGGCTCCTCCGGTCGACCGCGGCGCGGGGGGGCCGAGCGTCCTCTTCCTCTTCGTCGACTCGATGCGCGCCGACCACCTCGGCTGCTACGGGTACGAGCGCGACACCTCGGAGACGATCGACAGCCTGGCGGCGGAGGGTGTCCTCTTCGCGCACGCGTACTCGCAGGGCTGCCGGACGAAGGAGGCCTCCGCGTCCGTCGTCACCTCGCTCTTCCCCTCGACGCACGGCATGCACCTGCTCTCCCACGTCCTTCCCGACGCCTACCCCACGCTGATGGAGGGGATGCGCGACGCGGGCTACTCAACGGCGATCTTCTCCGCGAACCCGATCGTCTCGCCGGTCTTCGGGTTCGGGCGCGGCACCGACTTCTTCTACACGGAGGCCCCGACCGCAGGCGCCAAGAGCGTGGTCAACCACGTTGCGCGCGTGCTCGGATGGGACGCGCCGCGCCTTCACTGGGTCCACACTTTCATCGAGACGGCCGACGAGCTCGTGTCGAAGAGGCACGGCGCGCTTCCGTACGAAGGGGGAGGAGCCGACGAACTCAACGCCGCGCTCCTCGAGTGGATCGACATGAACCCCGACGCGCCGTTCTTCGCGTTCGTCCACTACATGGACCCGCACTACCCGTACGCCCCACCTCCGCCCTACGACGACATGTTCGATCCGGAGTACGAAGGCCCGAAGGTCACCGAGTACCCGGGCCGGATGACGATGATGCTCCCGTTCGCTGAGGGCGAGGCGATCCCGGAGCGCGAGAGGCAGAACATGCTCGCCCAGTACGACGGGTCGATCGCCTACTTCGACCGGGAGCTGGGACTCCTCCTCGCAGCGCTCGGCGACCGCGGGCTCCTCGACGATCTCCTGATAGTCCTGACCGCCGACCATGGCGACGAGTTCTACGACCACAGGGGCTGGGGACACGGGCAGTCGCTGTACGAGGAGCTCATTCACGTGCCGCTCGTGCTCTGGCATCCCGACGTGCTCGGGGAGGGGATGGTCGTCGACCGGACGGTCCGTCACGTCGACCTCATGCCGACGCTCCTCCGGGCCGTGGGCGGCGACGCCGGGCCCGCACCGGCCTGGGACGACGTCGACGTGGAGACAGCCCTCCTCACCGGGGTCGACCTCTGGCCGGCCATCTCTGCGGGCGCAACGACGGGGCCCGACCTGCCGGTCCTCGCGGAGCTCGACGCCGGCGGGCACGACGGCCGAGCCCTCAGGGTGGACGACTGGAAGCTGATCCGGGCGAGGTTCGCATCCGAGAGGCTCAGTATGCTCTTCGATCCGGTGGCGGACCCGCTCGAGCAGGACGACCTCGCCGGCGAGAGGCCCGACGTCGTCGACAGCCTCTCTTCCCTTCTTGACAGGACCCTCACGGCTCTGCAGTCCCTCAGGCTTTCCGAGGATGTCGACGAGACCACGATCGACCCGGCGATGGAGGAGCGGCTGCGGGCGCTGGGATACATCGAGTAATCCCCGGAGCGGCGCGCCCGGCGGCTCGCCGAGGGCACGTCATCGCCGCGAGCGCCGCCCTTCGAGAACCTTCCCGGCTGTGCTATCATGTTCCGTTCAACGCGGTGCGAAGAGCGTGTCGCGCAGGAGGTAGGTACGCCGTGAGCGCGTCTCCCAGGATCCTCGCCGTGAACCCGGGCGGCATGACGACGAAGATCGCCGTCTACGAGGGCGAGGAGCGCGTGTTCGAGGCGAACGTCGAGCACGCGCCCGCTGACTTCGCGGAGTTCGAGACCATCCCTGACCAGCTCGACTTCCGCCGGCTCGCGATCGAGAAGGCGCTCGAGGACGGCGGCCAGCTCGGCCGGCCGTTCGACGCGATCGCCGGTCGCGGCGGGCTCCTCCGCTCGATCCCGAGCGGCACGTACGTCGTGAACGACCTCATGCTAGAGGACGCCCGCGTGGGCTACCAGGGCCAGCACGCGTCGAACCTGGGGCCGCTCCTCGCGGACGCGCTCGCGAAGGACCTCGGAGGGACGCCGTTCATCACCGACCCGGTCTCGGTCGATGAGTTCGAGCCGCTCGCGCGGTACTCCGGACACGCGGAGATCGAGCGGAAGAGCCTCGGGCACGCGCTCAACACCAAGGCGACGGCGAAGAAGGCCGCAAAGAAGCTCGGGCGGCCGCTCGACTCGATGAACCTCATCCTCGCGCACCTCGGGAGCGGGATCTCGATCGCGCCTCTGAGGCGCGGGAAGATGATCGACGTCAACAACGCGGCTTCGGGCGGTCCGTTCTCGCCGGAGCGGACGGGCGCGCTCCCTCTCGTCGAGATGCTGAACTGGATGGCGGAGAACGACGTCGCGCCGGACCGCATGGTGAAGATCGTCATCAAAGAGGGCGGGCTCCTCTCGCTCCTCGGCACGAACGACTTCAGGGAGGTCGAGGCGAGCGCCGCCGGGGGAGACGTGAAGGCGCGCGAGGTCATCGAGGCGATGGCGTACCAGATCGCGAAGGAGATAGCCGCGATGGCCGCAACGCTGTCGGGCGACGTCGAGTCGATCGTCCTCACCGGGTCGCTCGCGCACTCGGAGCTACTCGTCGGGCTCGTCACCGGACGCGTCTCGTTCATCGCCGACGTCATCGTGCTCCCGGGCGAGAACGAGCTCGAGTCCCTCGCGATGGGAGCGCTCGAGGTCCTGACGGGAGAGGAAGAGTCCCGGAGCTATCCGTCCGGCTGAGGCGCCGGCGGTCGGACGCCGCGGCAGACCGCGGCCATCGGAGCAGCATTCGAAAGGAGTCACGATGGGCGACAACGGGATTGGGCCGAGGAGCTTCGACGAGCTGAAGCACAAGGCGCTCACCTACGGACACGAGAAGGGGAAGGCACGCTTGGGGGTCGCCGCGGCGTGGGACGCGAACGCGCTCGAAGCGGCGTACGACGCGTGGCAGATCGGCCTCGTGAAGCCCGTCCTGATCGGCGTGCCCGATCTCATCCAGGGGGCCGCGAAGGACGCGGGGGTGGACGTGTCGGGTTGGGAGACCGTGGAGGCCGCGGACGACATCGAGTCGACGCGGATCGCCGTCGAGCTCGTGCGCGAGGGCAAGGTCGACTTCCTCATGAAGGGGAAGGTGCAGACCGCCGACCTCATGAAGGCCGCGCTCGACAAGGAGACCGGCATCCGCGCGGGGAAGCTCATGAGCCACATCGCGCTCGTGTGGACCCCGTCGTTCGGCAGGATCCTCGCGATGTCCGACGGCGGCATCGTCCTCGCGCCGGACCTCGAGAAGAAGGCCGCCATCATAAGGAACGCCGTCGACGCCATGCACAAGCTCGGGTGGGAGAACCCGAAGGTCGCAGTCGTCGGCGCGCTCGAGCAGGTCAACCCGGCCATGCCGCACTCGATCGACGCCGCGGCGCTTGCCAAGATGAACGACCGCGGACAGATTACGGGGTGCGTGGTCGACGGCCCGTTCGGGTTCGACAACGCCGTGAGCGAGCTGGCCGCGGAGCGGAAGGGGATCGTCAGTCCCGTCGCGGGGAAGGCGGACCTCGTGACCTTCGCCGACATCGACGTGGGCAACGTCTTCTACAAGGCCCTCTACTTCATGACCGAAGGGGTCCAGAACGCGGGCGTCCTGATAGGGGCCAGGGTCCCGATCGTGATGCCTTCCAGAGCCGACGGCCCGGACACGAAGCGGAACTCGATCATCGCGGGAGCGGTGATCGCCCACGCGTCGAGGGCCTGACACCGCGAGAGTGGCGGAACTGGTAGACGCGCTGGATTTAGGTTCCAGTAGGGAGACCTGTGGGGGTTCGAGTCCCCCCTCTCGCACCAGAAGCGCCGGAACGAGCCCGTGTACAGGGAGTTATGCAGTTCCGGGCATGGTTCCTGCAAGTCACAAGGAGAATCACTTGAACGTCCGACTGGAAGAACTTGACAACTGGAAAAGACGTCTGACCATCGACCTGCCCGAGGACGAGGTGGGGAAGAAGGCGGACGAGCTCTTCGAGGAGCTGGCGGCGAAGGCCGAGGCGCCGGGCTTCCGCAAGGGCAAGGTCCCGCGTGACATGCTCGAGCGGAAGTACGGCGAGCAGGTGAAGATCGAAGCGCTCGAGTCCCTCATCCCGGACGCGTACTTCGCCGCGGTGAAGGAGACGGGGATCGCGCCGATCTGCGACCCGACCGTCGAGATGGGGAGCGCCAGCCCGAGCGACGGGAGCTACCAGGTGACCGTGACCGTCGAGGTCCGCCCGGAGATCGAGCTCAAGGACTACAAGGGGCTCGAGTTCACCGAGAAGGTCCCGATCGTCACGAACGAGGACGTCGAGAAGGCGCTCGAGGAGATCCGCGAGGGGCAGGCGGACCTCGTCGGCGTCACGCGTCCTTCCGTTCCCGGCGACTACGCGATCGTCGACTTCGAGAGGCTCGACGAGAACGGGGAGCCGGTGCCCGACACGAAGCAGGAGGGGTTCCCGGCCGAGGTCGGGTCGGGCCGTATCCCACAGGAGCTCGAGGAGGCCATCCTCGGCGCGTCGGCGGGCGAGGAGAAGACCGTTCCCGTGACGTACCCGGCCGACTATGGCGCGGAAGAGCTCGCGGGGAAGACGATCACGCTCAGGCTCAGGGTCACCGAGGTGAAGGAGAAGCGCGTCCCGCCGCTCAGCGACGAGCTCGCCAAGAAGGCGGGCAACTTCGCGACGGTCCTCGACCTCAGGGTCGGCATCAGGAACCAGCTCGAGGCCGAGGCGAAGGCCTGGGCCAGGAGGCGTCTCGAGGAGGAGATCGTCGGGAAGCTCATCGAGGGCAACCCGTTCGAGCTCCCGGAGTGCCTCATCACAGAACGGCTCGACCGGATGCACGAGCGGTTCGCGCAGGGCCGGAAGGAAGAGGCACAGGGCGGGGACGGCGGCAACGGCGGCGCCGACGATACGAACCGCGATGCGTTCGACCGGGTGTACAGACCGGTCGTCGAGCATCAGCTCAAGGCCGGTCTCATCCTCGGCGTGCTCTCGAAGGAGCACGGGATCGAGGTGACGCGGCAGGACATCGAACAGCGGATCGCCCTCATCGCGGAGCAGCACGGGCGCGAGCCCGCGGAGCTCCTCAAGGACCTCGAGGGGAGCGAGTCGCTCTCGGAGATCGAGAACGACATCTGGCTCGGCAAGGTGCACGAGCTCATCGTGGGGTTCTCGAAGGTGACGACCGAACCGTTCGACGTCGCGAAGGCGAGGGAAGAGGCGGAGGCACAGGCGGCGGAGGCCGCGGCGAAGGACGACGCTGAGAAGACAGACTAGCGACACACGCCCGTACGGGCTTCACCAGTGCGGGCCCAAACGGATGCCGGAATCGGAGGGCGGAACGCAATGGGACTGACCCCGTTCGTGATCGAGCAGACGCGGTACGGAGAGCGCTCCTACGACATCTTCTCGAGGCTGCTTCGTGACAACATCGTCTTCATCGGCATGCCGATCGACGACAAGGTCGCCAACATCGTCATCGCGGAGTTGCTCTTCCTCGAGGCTCAGGACCCCGAGCGGGACGTCTACCTCTACATCAACAGCCCCGGCGGGTACGTGGCGTCGGGCCTCGCCATCTACGACACGATGCAGTACATCAGGCCGGACATCCACACCATCTGCATGGGGCAGGCGGCGAGCATGGCCGCCGTCCTCCTCGCGGCCGGGACGAAGGGCAAGCGCTCGGCGCTCCCGCACTCGCGGATCATGATCCACCAGCCGGCCGGCGGGAGCGAGGGCCAGGCGAGCGACATCGAGATCTACGCGAAGGAGATCCTGAGGCTGAAGGACAAGCTGACCGCCATCCTCGCCAAGCACACCGGTCAGTCGCCCGAGAGGATCCTCGAGGACTCCGACCGGAACTACTTCATGTCCGGCGAGGAGGGCGTGGAGTACGGCCTTATCGACCAGGTGATCGAGCGGAAGCAGGAGGAGTAGCACCCGTTCGAGGGGGTTTCGCGACCCCCGCGGGGCCTTGCGGGGCTTCGGGGCGGGGTTATGTTGGACCCGGAGACGGTACTCTAGGGCCCCGACGGCCCTGTGAAACGACGATAGACGACCGAGAACGCGGGCCCAGACGCCCTCCCGCCCGTTCCGGGCGGGCCACGGACCGCATTCCAGGAGACACGATGCTTCAGATCGAGCACGACGATGAGACTCTGGAGTTCAGCGACAAGCTGCCGATCGTGCCGCTCCGTGACCTCGTTCTCTTCCCGCGCATGATCGTCCCGCTGCTCGTGGGACGTCCCCGCTCGGTGAACGCGCTCGAGGAGATCATGCACGGCGACAAGATCATGTTCGTCGTCACCCAGCGCGAGGTCGAGACGCAGGACCCGAGTCCCGACGACCTTCACAGGGTCGGGACCGTGGTCAGGGTCCTCCAGCTCCTGAGGCTCCCCGACGGGACGATGAAGGTTCTTGTCGAGGGCCTCTCGCGCGCGGCCGTCAAGCGGTTCATGAAGAACGAGAACTACCTGATGGCGCGGGTGGAGCTCCGGGACGACGAGCTCGACCGGACGGTCGAGACCGAGGCGCTCATGCGGAGCGTCGCCGGGCAGTTCGAGGAGTACGTCCAGCTGTCGAGGAAGATCCCGCAGGAGGTCCTCGTCTCCGTGGTGAACATGGAGGACGTCTCGCGGTTCGCGGACACCGTCGCGACGCATCTCGGCGGGAAGATCGAGGAGAAGCAGCGCGTCCTCGAGGCCTCCGACGTCACGACCAGGCTCCGCATCCTCGCGCGCGCCCTCTCGGCCGAGCTCGAGATCCTGCGGCTCGAGCGCAAGATCGAGAGCCAGGTGCGCGAGCAGCTCCAGAAGAGCCAGAAGGAGTTCTACCTCCACCAGCAGATGAAGGCGATCCAGGAGGAGCTCGGCCACGAAGGCGACGGGGCTCCGGAAGTCGCGGAGCTTCAGAAGGCGATCGAGGACGCTCACATGAGCGAGGAGGCCGAGAAGAAGGCCCTGAACGAGCTCGATCGTCTCAAGAAGATGTCGCCGATGTCCCCTGAGGCCACCGTCGTCCGCACGTACATCGAGTGGATGACGTCGATGCCGTGGGAGACGAGGACGAAGGACCGCGAGGACATCGCCGAGGTCGAGCAGATCCTCGAGGACGATCACTACGGGCTCAAGAAGCCGAAGGAACGTGTGCTCGAGTACCTCGCCGTCCTCCAGCTGACCGAGAAGGTCAAAGGCCCGATCCTGTGCTTCGTCGGTCCTCCTGGCGTGGGGAAGACGTCGCTCGGACGCTCGGTCGCGAGGGCGCTCGATCGCGAGTTCGTCCGCGTGTCCTTGGGCGGCGTGCGCGACGAGGCCGAGATCCGCGGCCACCGGCGCACGTACATCGGGTCGATGCCCGGCCGGATAATCCAGGGGCTCAGGAAGGCAGGTTCCAGGAACCCCGTCTTCCTCCTCGACGAGGTCGACAAGATGAGCTCCGACTTCCGGGGCGACCCGGCGTCGGCGCTCCTCGAGGTCCTCGACCCCGAGCAGAACTGCACGTTCAACGACCACTACCTCGACGTCGACTTCGACCTCTCGGACGTCATGTTCATCACGACCGCGAACGTGCTCCACACGATCCCGCCGGCGCTCGAGGACAGGATGGAGACCATCCGGCTGCCCGGGTACCTCCGTCACGAGAAGATGCAGATCGCGAAGAAGTTCCTCGTCCCGAAGCAGCTCGAAGCGAACGGGCTCGACAAGATCGGCGTCAAGTTCGTCGACTCCGCCGTGGTGCGCATCATCGAGGACTACACGCGCGAGGCAGGTGTCAGGAACCTCGAGCGCGAGATCGCGAATATCTGTCGGAAGATAGCTAGAGAGCACGCCGCGAAGAAGAAGGTCACGAAGACCGTCACGGGGAAGAGCGTGAGACGGTTCCTCGGCATGCCGAGGTTCATTTCGCAGGAGGTCGAGACCGACCACCGGGTCGGCGTCGCGACCGGGCTCGCGTGGACGAGCGTGGGCGGCGAGATCCTCACGGTCGAGGTCCTGACGATGAAGGGCGACGGCAACCTGACGCTCACCGGCAAGCTCGGCGAGGTCATGCAGGAGTCGGCGAAGGCGGCGTTCTCCTACTCGAAGGCGCACGCGCGCGAGCTCGGCATCGACGAGGACGTCCTCGAGAACATCGACATCCACATCCACGTGCCCGAGGGCGCGATCCCGAAGGACGGCCCCTCGGCCGGCATCGCGATGGCGACGGCGCTGGTCTCCGCCCTCACGGGGAAGCCGACGAGGCCCGACGTCGCGATGACGGGAGAGATCACGCTCGGCGGGAAGATCCTGCCGATCGGCGGGCTGAACGAGAAGGCGGTCGCCGCGCACCGCGCGCGGCTGACGACGCTCATCATCCCGAAGAAGAACGAGAAGGACGTGGCGGAGCTTCCGAAGAAGGTCAGCCGCGACCTCAAGATCCAGATGGTCGACAGGCTCGACGAGGTCTTCGAGCTCGCGTTCGACGACTGGACCGCTCCTACGCTCAAACCGGAGGAACGGATGGACAAGTCTCGTCCGGAGTCCCCGCTCCCGCCGGCTGCAGGACCATACTAGAACCGGCAACAGAGCATGAGAGAGGGGCCTTGCGGGCGGACTGCGGGGCCCCTCTTCTTCGCACGACTCAGGCCACGCCGCGCACGTGCGGGCGAAGCGCGCCGGGCTCGCCTCTGGGGGGATCATGAAGGTCAAGACGGCCGAGTTCGTTCTCGGCGCCGCGAGCACGAAGCAGCTCCCGGGCGACGGACTCCCGGAGATCGCGTTCGCCGGACGGTCGAACGTCGGGAAGTCGTCGCTCATGAACAAGCTGCTCGGCAGGAAGAACCTCGCCAGGACCTCCGGGAAGCCGGGCAAGACGCGCGAGCTCAACATCTACTCGATTAACGAGAAGCTCCTGTTCGTCGACCTCCCGGGCTACGGGTTCGCCAAGGTCCCGAAGGCCATGAAGGAGAAGTGGGGGAAGCTCGTGGAGTCGTACGTGGAAGGACGCGAGGAGCTCGCGGGAGTCGTACACCTCGTCGACGCGCGGCACGTTCCGACGGCGCAGGATGTCCAGATGCAGGAGTGGCTCAGGCACCTCGGTGTCCGGACATTGATTGCGGCGACGAAGGCTGATAAGATACCGAAGGGCAAGCGAGACGCGACCCTCCGGATGATCAGGAACACACTCGAGGTCCCGGACGAGACGCCGGTCGAGTTCTTCTCCGCGATGACCGGTGAGGGTCTGCGTCCCGTCTGGAGCTGGGTCGAACAGACTGCCGGGCTCAAGTAGCCGGGCTGAGACGCGTGGCAGAAGACGAACGTGCACACGAGCGACGCAACCACCGGGAGGCTCTGATGAAGTCGAAGCTCTTCACGCCGGGACCGACGAAGATCCCCGGCGCCGTGCTTTCGGCCGTGGGGAAGCAGGTGCTCCATCACCGGTCGCCGGAGTTCTCCGAGAAGGTGCGGCACGTCCAGGACGAGTTCGGGAGGCTCCTCCAGACGCATCACGACGCGCTCCTCTTCACGTGCTCGGGGACCGGAATGATGGAGGCGGCCGTCGCGAACCTGCTGTCGCGGGGCGACAAGGCGATCTGCGTGAACAACGGTAACTTCGGGGAGCGGTGGGTCGAGATATGCAAGGCCTACGGTGTGGAGGTCGTCGAGCTGGTGCTCGAGTGGGGGAAGAGCGTGACCCCCGAGGAGCTCGGGAAGTCGCTCGACAATCACCCGGACGCGAAGGCGGTCTTCATCATCCACAGTGAGACCTCGACCGGAGCGCTGAACGACATCAAGTCGCTCGCGAAGGCCGCGCACGACCACGACGCGATCGTCGTCATCGACGCGACGTCGAGCGTGGGAGTCCACGAGATCCGAATGGACGAGTGGGGGATCGACGTCATCGTCGCCGGGACGCAAAAGGCGCTCATGACCCCGCCCGGTCTCGCGTTCGTGGCGCTGAACGGTCGCGCATGGGGCCTGGTGTCGGACTCCGATCTCCCGACGTACTACTTCGACTTCACGAAGACGTGGAAGCGACTCCAGAAGAAGGGTCAGACACCGTTCACGACGGCGGTCTCGCTCGTGCACGGTCTCGAGGTCGCACTCGCGATGATGGAGGACGAGGGCTGGGACAACGTCTACGCGCGGCACGCCAGGATGGGAGCCGCGATGCGTGCGGCCGTCGAGGCCCTCGGGTTCGAGGTGCTGCCGGAGTTCCCCGTGAACGGGGTAACGGTCGCGGTCTGCCCGGATGACGTCGACGGGAACCGGCTCGTTCGTACCCTCGACGACGAGTTCGGGGTCAGAGTCGCCGGCGGCCAGAATCGACTCTCCGGCAAGGTCATCCGCATCGGGCACATGGGCGGCATCCGCGAGCGCGACCTTCCGATGATGGTCGGCGCGCTCGAGAGCGCGCTCAACACCATGGGGAAGTGCGTCGAGTGCGGCACAGGACTGGCCGCGCTCCAGAATGTGCTGATGGGCAAACGGTGAACCAGCTCTGGTTGGGCCGTTAGCTCAGCTGGTAGAGCACCTGCCTTTTAAGCAGGGAGTCGCTGGTTCGACCCCAGCACGGCCCACCACTGGCGTTCAAGGGACGCCGGAATGCACGCCGCGTCGCGCGGCGGCCCGGCTCGCAGGGGGATCGGAGGAGCATCATGGGTCAGTTCTGTCACTCGTGCGGCATCCCGCTCGACATGCCCGACATCAAGGTGATGGCCGAGAAGTTCTGCCAGCACTGCACCGACGACGAAGGCAACGTCAAGAATCGCGAGGACATCCAGAAGGGTATCGCGTCGTGGCTCAAGTCGTGGCTTCCGGACATCTCCGAGGAAGAGGCCATGAAGAGGGCCGACCACTACATGCGCGCGATGCCGGAGTGGGCCGAGTAGCTCACACCGCGTTTGGGGTCTCCCCGACCTCACGCGAAAGCGACATAGCGTCCCCATCGTCTAGCCAGGTTTAGGACACCGCCCTTTCACGGCGGCAACACGGGTTCGAATCCCGTTGGGGACGCCAAGCACAAGAAGCCCACCCGAGAGGGTGGGCTTCTTGTGCTTCGTATCCGATGGATACTGCGTTCCGTCGGGTTCGACTGCTGTGCGCGCTGTCCAGCGCGCGTGCGAATGAAGGCCGCGAAGCGGCCGTCCTTGGCAGGATCGCGCCCGGAGGGCGCGGGCAATCCCGTTGGGGACGCCGGCATGCTGAGACCTGCCGGGTGCGGCAGACCTCAGCGCAGGCCGGCATGCCTCCTCCCCGGACCTCATTCTCGGACCCGCACGGCGGGGCCGACTCGGCGATTGGAGAAGGTCAGGGGGATTCCCGCCAACTTCCCGATCACTCATGTGTACCTGTCTACGGTGAACGACCCAGCCTCTGTCAGCGGTGGTCGCGCTCCTCCGTCATGGAAGCTTGTCCGCATGGGATGATTGACGCTCGCTCAACAAAGTGATATGATATGTTCCTGCACGCACTACGAAGGATCTACCGGTTTCCTGCCGCCTCCGCCGAGATCGCGCGAGACGATCGCGTCGGTGCGGAGATCCCCTGTGAGTGCTGATGCCGCGCGGCGCGGCGTGGTTGGTTATGGCGTGGGAGGGTGCCCTTCCCCCGAACGGTTGACGCATTGCTGTCGGCTACGCGCTCCCACGAGGAGAACCTCGGCTTGCTGTCCTGCCGTGAAAGGGGGACGAGCATCATGAAGCAGATGCTAGCAGTGTGGGGATTCGTATGCCTGGCCGCCCTGGTACTCGTAACCGGGGTCGCCCATGGCCAGTCGACCGGGTTCATCGTGGGATGGGGCGGTCAGGTCATTGTAGAACCGTCGGCGCTGGAGGATCTCGCGGGGGTCGCGGCGGGCTCCTCTCACAGCCTTGCCCTCAAGTCTGACGGGACGATCGTGGTCTGGGGGAGCAATGGAAGCGGTCAGTGCGATGTCCCTGCACCGAACGCCGACTTCGTAGCGATCGCGGCGGGCCATGATCACAGCATGGGTCTCAAGTCTGACGGGACAATCCTGGCCTGGGGGGCCAACTCCCAGGGCCAGTGCGACGTCCCAGCGCCGAACGCCGACTTCGTGGAGGTCGCGGGTGGCTATTCCCACAGCCTGGGCCTCAAGTCCGACGGGACGATCGTAGCCTGGGGGAGCAACGGCCTCGGCCAGTGCGACGTCCCCGCGCCGAATGCTGATTTCGTGGCAATCGCGGGAGGCGCGTGGCACAGCCTTGGGCTCAAGTCCGACGGGACGATCGTAGCTTGGGGACGCAACGACGATGGGGAGTGCGAGATCCCCGCGCCGAACGCCGACTTCGTTGCCGTCGCGGGGGGCGGCTCTCTGGCGTACCCGACGATCTTCTGGGGTCACAGTCTGGGTCTCAAGTCCGACGGGACGATCGTGGCTTGGGGGGCCAACTACGATGGCCAGTGCGATGTCCCCGCGCCGAACGACGGCTTCGTCGCGGTTGCCGGGGGCGGGAGATACAGTCTGGGGCTCACGTCCGACGGGACGATCGTAGGGTGGGGGAGCAACGGCTTCGGCCAGTGCGACGTCCCCGCGCCAAACGCCGACTTCGTGACGGTCGTGGCGGGCGATCGTCACAGTCTGGGCCATAAGTCCGACGGGTCGGTCGTGGCCTGGGGGGAAGACTACTACGGACTGTGCCATGTTCCCGCGCCGGACGCCGACTTCGCTGCGGTTGCGGGGGGCCGGAATCACAGCCTGGGTCTGAGATCCGACGGGACGATCATGGTTTGGGGGCCCAATGTCAGCGGCGAGTGCGACATCCCCGCGCCGAACGCCGGCTTCGTTGCGGTTGCGGGGGGCCAGCATCACAGCTTGGGTCTCAGATCCGACGGGACGATCGTAGCCTGGGGGCACAATGAGCATGGCCAGTGCGATGTCCCCGTGCCGAACGCCGACTTCACGGCGGTCGCGGGGGGGAGCTGGCACAGCCTGGGCGTCAAGTCCGACGGGACGATCGTAGCCTGGGGGAACAATGAGGGCGGCCAGTGCGATGTTCCCGCGCCGAACGCCGACTTCATGGCGGTCGCTGGGGGCCTTTGGCACAGCCTGGGCCTCAGGTCCGACGGGACGATCGCGGCCTGGGGGTCCAACTTCGAGGGCCAGTGCGACGTCCCCGCGCCGAACGCCGACTTCGTGGCGGTCGCGGGGAGGGTTCGTCACAGCCTGGGGCTCAAGTCCGACGGGACGATCGTAGCGTGGGGGATGAATGAGTACGGCCAGTGCGATGTTCCTGTGCCGAACACCAACTTCGTGGCGATCGCGGCGGGCTATGATCACAGTCTGGGGCTCAAGTCCGACGGGACGGTCGTAGCGTGGGGGAGGAACGAGCACGGCCAGTCCGATGTCCCCGCACTGAACGCGGACTTCGTGGCCGTCGCGGGTGGCGAGCGTCACAGCTTGGGCATCAGGAGCCCGGGCACCACGCCCGTTGAGACTGTCTTCTATGCCACGCTCGTGCCTGAGGATGACGCTGTGCTGCTCAGGTGGTCGCTCCCGAGCTGCTCCGGTGGCGTCGGTCTCATGATCCACCGGTCGCTCTCTGAGGACGGTCCCTACAGCTGTATCACGCCGGAGCCGCTGCCTGCTGCTGCACTCGGCAGCTACGTCGACGAGACCGCGTCGTCTGGCGGGACGTTCTGGTACGAGCTGCGCGCGCTCATGCCTTCCGGCGAAGAGGTCCTCGCGACAGACATACACGCGTCAGTTGTCGTCCCCGGAACGGTCACGTTCGGGATCCGACACGTGATGCCCAATCCTGCCACGGCGCGAACGACCATCGGTTACACGCTCCCCGAGCGGTGGCGATCAGCCCGGCTCTCGGTGCATGACGTGGCTGGCCGGCTCGTCCGGGGGTTGGACCCCGCGACGGGAGATCGCGGGTTCCTCTCGGTCGATTGGGACGGGAGAGCCAGTTCCGGGGAATGGGTCGCATCCGGCGTGTACTTCGTTCGGCTGGAGGTCGACGGTGCGGTGGCGACGGAGAGGATGGTGTTGTTGCGGTGAGCCAGATGACTCGTGCGGGACTGATCGCGCGACGTAGCTGGCCAGCTAGCGAATGCAGCCGCTACCGCGCATGCACTGTGAACGTAAGCTCTGCCGCCCACAACCAGTTCCGAGGCAAGTCACCAGCCGAAGCCATGTGAGGAGCCGGTTCCAACTCCCGAGCATTAGGGACGCCGGATCAACGGGGGCCCCGCTGTGGGCCCCCGTTGACCTGTCTCCGATGGATACTCCGCACACGTCGGGTTCGACGGGCATGGCGCCCCGCTCCGACAGAGACGTCGCAGCGGCCTCCTCCAGACGCTGCCTGTCCCGCTGGATCTGAGGATTGATCGGAGGCTTCGGAGTTCGGTGCACACCCGACCGCCGCGTCCGCACTACGCGCGGAACCTGACGAATGCGCCGGTCGCTGCCTCGAAGACTCGTATCTCGAGGATCACATCTGGCCGATGGTTGTCGTACACAGAGACGTCGACGTAACGCGCATCGTCGGCGGGCCGGTGGAGCAACCACGCGCCCGGTGGGACGTCGAACGCGAGCGACTCGCAATCCCCCGGTTGGGGCTGTTGTCCCGGAGGTCTCCCGGGAAACCAGATGCGGCAGGATCCTGGCGGCGGCAGGTGGCCGGGAGGGATCTTCAGCGGTGGATGCTCCGTTGCGCCGACATCCGTGTCTTCGACTCCTCCACCTGGGTGTCGGTACTCCAGCATCACAGATGAGCAGCCATTCAGCAGCAGTGCACATAGAATCCCGGTGAAGGCGGCGACAGGAGGTCTCATTCCTCTCCTCCTCGCTGGGGCTCACCCCGCCCACCGACCGATGCATGCGGTGTGCCAGGCTCGGCGTTTCCCCCTTTCCCGTGCGTTGACGGCCCGAAGGTTCACCCTGGGGATTCCAGTTACATTGCGCAACGGGGCCTGCGACGCGGCCAGGGCTGGTTTCACGTGGTCCAGCACGCCTTCCAAAGACTCGAAGCGGACCGTGGGACCCTGACGAAGAAGGGTATCCTGCTTCAGCCGGGGAGTTGGCGGGTGCCCGCGCGGTCACAAATCGGCAACGCGCCGAAGCCGCCGAGCGAGCGGGTTCCAGGTCTCAGACACTAGGGACGCCAAGTTCACCTTCTGAGAAGCCGGAGCGTGTGACCCGACTCGCCCTTGACATTGTACCCCCTGAGGAGATAGAGTTTCTCCGTTCAAGGCATCGGCATCAACACCTCGGACGCCGGCGGCCGGTACCCCGGGTGCCGTGTGGTCGGTCTCGGCACTGCTGCTCCGTCATACTTGGCTTGGCATCCGAGCCTCCCTGAGGCTCGCGAACAGCTCCGGAGGCACCCGTGCGGGCGCCCCGGAACCATAGCGAGCCCCTGCAAGGGAACGCCGATCGCGGCGGCTGTCAGTCGGCACGAATCCCCGGATGAGCCGCGGCATCCAAAATCGCGTGTTCGCTGGGCTGTCCTGGGGCGGGACCCAGGTGGTCCGTAAATGTGAGGGAAAGAAAGGAGAAGAACCATGAAGCGGATTCTGAGCCTCATCGTCGTTATCTCGGCTCTCGTCGTCGTTGCTGCTCCGATCGCTTTCGCCGACTGCGGCAAAGACCATGATCACAAGGCTCACGAGGGTGCGAAGGCGATGGACGACATCGTCGACACGGCAGTGAAGGCCGGCAGCTTCGGCACTCTTGCCACGGCGCTGACGGAGGCCGGACTGGTCGAGGCGCTTAAGGGCGAGGGACCGTTCACGGTGTTCGCCCCGACGGATGATGCCTTCGCGAAGCTTCCGGAGGGCACCGTCGAGAGCCTGCTCAAGCCCGAAAACCGCGATCAGCTGGTCGCGGTGCTGACGTATCACGTGGTCCCCGGAAGTGTTCAGGCCAAGAAGGTGGTCGAACTCGATGCGGCGGAGACGCTCAACGGTCAGCGCGTCGACATCAAGGTGGCCGACGGGACCGTCATGGTCGACGGCGCGAAGGTGATCAAGGCCGATGTCATGGCGAGCAACGGTGTGATCCACGTGATCGACAAGGTGATCCTCCCGACCTCCGATACAATTGCGGAAGTCGCGGAAGGTGCCGGGACGTTCGGCACTCTCCTGGCAGCCGTGAAGGCTGCTGGCCTGGCCGACGTGCTCATGGGGGAGGGACCTCTCACGGTCTTCGCTCCGACCGACGAGGCCTTCGCGAAGCTCCCCGAGGGCACCGTCGAGTCGCTGCTCGAGAAAGAGAACATCGAGAAGCTCCAGAAGATCCTCACGTATCACGTGGTGAGTGGACGAGTGTTCTCGGACGCCGTTCTTAAGAGCCAGAGCCTCGAGACGCTTGCGGGCGTGGGCGTCGCGGTGAGCCTCAAGGACGGCAGCGCCATGGTCAACGACTCAGTGATCGTGGCGACGGACATCGATGCATCGAACGGTGTTGTCCACGTCATTGATGCCGTCTTGCTTCCTCCCATGTAGCAGTCTCCTGCGGATCGGCCGCCCCAGGGTCGCGCCCCGCTGTGCCCGGGCCGCCGTCGATTCGGAGTGGGGTTCGCTCTGCAGCAAGAAGGGCTCGTTCGTCTCGAACGAGCCCCTTCTGCAGTGCCCGGCGGATGCCTGGAGTCGGTGGACGCCATCCGCTCTTCAATACCTCACAACGTCGCTCTGATTCCGCCGAAGGACTTGAACCTATTCAGGGCTCTGGAACTCCGCTGGGTAGACACCTTCCTGCTGAGACGCTCCAGTTCGAGTGGGACCTCGACGAGCTCGGGGTAGGAACCGGCGGACTCTCTTTCCTTCGCGTTGCGGCTGAAGGCTCGGCCGCGTCGGTCAGGGCCACCCTCATCCGATGGCCCACCGCGCGCGTCCATCTGGCTGCTGCGTCGAGGATCAACCGCCGCACCGCGTTAGGCTGGCTGGGTCCCAACGACGACCCGCGCGGGGACGGAGGGAGTCTGCTCTGCCGCGGGCAGTACACCGGAAGGCTGGGCACGCGGCGAAGCCGCATGCGGTTCCAGCTTCGAGCAATCAGGATTGGGGGGCGCCAAGAACACCGGTGTCCGCCGGTGATGGCGGGCATTCCGCGGGGGGAGGAGCCCTGCCGGATTCGATGTGGACGGGCGTGTTTGGAAGGGAGTACGCTTCTCAAGCCATAGCCTGGCGGCGGCCGGCGACGCGTCAGTCGGAGAGGAGGAGTCCGCGTGGAGAAGAGCACGCGACAGGGCTTTACCGTCAAGCGTATCGGCGGCTATCTCCACAAGATCGTCCCCGTGGTGGACGGTGCCGGCAAGGTGATCAGCTACGCCGTGAGCCCGCTCATGTGGGAACTCCGCCCGCGCGACGTCATGCAGATCATCGTCGGAGCTTCCGTGCTGGCGGTGCCCGTTGCTTTCACTGAGGAAACCTGGGTCCTGGGGCAGATACTTCCTCTGGGGAACGTCCTCGCCCTGGGAGCGGTGTCAGTGGCGTTCATCGCTCTCTTCGTCTACTACAACTTCTACCGGGGAGCCATGAAGGGTCACGTCATGGAGTACGTGAAGCGCGTCGTCGCTATCTACGTGCTGTCCCTGGTCGTCGTCGGCGGACTGCTGACGCTGATCCAGAAGTGCCCATGGCGCGCGGACGTGCTTCTGGCGTTCAAGCGGGTCGTGATCGTGGCGTTCCCAGCCTCTATGAGCGCGGCGATCAGCGACATGCTGAAGTAAGCCTGCGGGATCGCCAGCGCGCAGTGCTTCCCAGAGGACAAACGAACGCGCTAGAATGGTGTGGGGTGGCCCCGGCGGGTACCTTGGCGGCTGGCGGTCAGAACTGTGGAAGACCGAGCGTCCGACGTCCGAACCAGGAGCATGCGAGATGGCCGCACAGAGGCGGTTCGTGATCGACACCTTCGACTTCGAGGAAGGTGACGTACTGGCCGGGAAGTATGAGGTTGTTTCCTCGCTCGGGTCTGGGTGGGAGGGCGAGGTCCTCCTGGTCTGCGAGCTGAACACGGGGATCGAACGGGCGGCGAAGTTCTTCTTCCCGCAGCGCAACCCGAGCAACCGAACGCTCGCATACTACGCGAAGAAACTCCACCGTCTCCGCCACTGTCCGATCCTCATCCAGTATCACACGCAGGAGACGATCAGCTACCGCGGCATCCCCGTGACGTTCCTCGTCTCCGAGTATGTCGAAGGGGAGCTCCTGAGTGAGTTCCTCAAGCGACAGCCGGGCCAGCGTCTCGACCCGTTCCAGGCGATGCACCTGCTCCACGCGCTCGCCAACGGGATGGAGAGCATCCATCATCTTCGCGAGTACCACGGCGACCTCCACACCGAGAACATCATCGTCAAGCGCGCCGGCGTGGGCTTCGATGTGAAGCTCGTCGATCTCTACAGGTGGCGAGCACCCACACGTCAGAACATCCAGGACGACGTATGCGATCTCGTTCGGATCTTCTACGATGCCGTCGGCGGGAAGGAGCGCTACTCGCGCCAGCCCCCGGAGGTGAAACGCATCTGCTGCGGCCTCAAGCGCTCACTCATCCTCAAGAAGTTCTCGACCGCCGGACAACTCAGGCAGTGGCTCGAGACAATGCCCTGGGAGTCGCGGTAAGCCACTTCGCTGGCGGCTCGCAGGCCCGCATGAACAGGCACCTGTTGCCCGAGTCGCCGACGGCCCCAAACGCGGTCCTTCTGCCCCTTCCGCGGGTCCACAGAGTAGCCTGCAGGCGGCCGTCCCCGCTTCCGCGGACACGCATTTCCTGTTCGACAGCACTGGATTCCGAAGTGGTATAATCGGTGTGGAGGAGTGGCGAGAGGCGGCTACTGGCCATGTTCTCCGCGACTCCGAGAGCGAGAACCCTGCCGCGGGTTTGTGCAGTTGGGCCTGTGTGTGGAAGAGGAGGACTCGAAGAAGCGCCCGGCGCATCTCGGTTACATCTGAACCGAAGCCGGGACTGGGTGGTTCTTTGACAGTAGCGTTGTGTTGGTAGCGGGTTGTCCGTCCTGGCGTGGAGGAGGCGCGACGTGCGGGCGGCAGGGACGTCGGCGACCCGCCTCCTGCCGGGCAGGGGAGCGGGCGGAGCTCCGCTCCTGGCGGAGGCACTGACGCGATGGCCACAACCATCTATGTCGGCAACCTGCCGTTCGAATCGAGCGAGGCAGACGTCGAGGCCCTGTTCGCTCCGTTCGGCGAGGTGCGGTCGATCAGATTCGTGATCGACCACAGCAGCAGTCCTGGCCAGTGCTACGCTTTCGTCAGCATGAAGGAAGAGGAGGCGAGAGAAGCGGCGAGCTTCCTGGATAGTATGGACTTCAGGGGACAGACTCTCGTCGTGAATCTCGACAGAACCAGGGAGCGACGCAGCAAGAGAGACCATCGTCGCGATCGGGAGGAGGCCAGGCAACTGAAGCGTCGTAAGCCGCCCAGGCACCCGAGCTGGGCGGACGACGACGAGGACGAAGAGGACAGCAAGGACGATCGCGAGGACGACGGCTGGTGGGGAGATGAGGAAGACACCGGCTGGTACGGACTGCGCGGCTGGAGAGTCGAGGACGACGAGGCCGGCTCCTAAGTCCGCGGAGGAACGCGATAGTCGCTGACAAGGCGCCCCTTGCCGGCGCGCTCGAATCGCCGGGCATCGGTGGTTCGGAGACCGCGCCGGTGGGGGGCGTCGCTCTATCACGGAGTGGGGTGGTGCTTCCTTCGGACGTCAAGCCGCAGGTACTGGACGCACGTGACGGGTTCGAATCCCCTCGGGGAGAACGGAGTAGCACGGCGATCGCGGCCTGGGAGCGGTACTTCCGCTCTCAGGCCGCCCTCATGAGCGCCTGCCTGAGCGCATCCATATCCTCAAGCCACTGATCGAGGTGTTTCGAACTAGCACGCATTAGGGACGCCAGATCTGAGAAGAGACGACGCGGGTCGCATTGAGCGACCCGCGCCGTCACATCCGCTACTCGAGATCCTACTGCAGACCGCTCAATCTACCGGAAGAGGCCCTTGATCGTGCTCCAGGTCATGCTCTCGATCGAGGTCTGCGGGCTGCCATAGATCCTGGCCATCCAGCGGAAGTAGGAGCCGGGTCCGTCCCAGGTCACGCAGTCAAAGGACCAGTCGTGAGGGATGATGACTCCGGATGCAGCCGTCGCCATGTCGGCGCCCACCACCACCTGGTACTTGATGTAGTAGAGCGTTCCCTCCGTGACGTAGACGGCCGGAACCAGGTTCTCCCCCTGCCAACCGTGTGTCGCCGACTCCGTATACGACACGGTCGCGAGGACCGGCCCGGTCGGCGCGCCGCTGCCATCGTCTTCGAGCAGCGAGACGGCCACGGAACCGCCGACTCCGCCAGCGTAGAACTCGATCCTCTCGAAGGCAAAGCTCGTACTGGGAACGTACGCAAACCCGAAACACTCGGCCGCGTATTGCCCCCACGGTTCGTAGGGTTGGCCGTCGTTCCAACCCTCGATGTACTCCTCTCTGGGCGCATCTGTGGGTATTGCCTCCCCTCCCGGAGACGCGGGCTCGGCACCACCCACTGTCAGTGCCAGAGCCAAGCCAGGCACCACGATGAGGAGAACGGCCAGGAAAAGAGCGAGGCTTCTCATGTGCCCTCCGTCCTGCAGTTGGATCCCATGGCACGAATTCCCTGCCACGCCAGCGCGCAGCACCGCTCGAGTTCGGCGGGCACAAGCTCGGCTGTCACCGACAGGCACAGAGACAGCACCCGCTGGTGCGCCGAGTATACCACAGACGAGCCGGCGTGTCGAGAATGACCCGCCGGCAGCCTCTCCGGCCTGTCGTGCGGCTCACTCGCCCAGTGGCGCTCAGGTGATGGCGTCCCAATCACGCTCGGAGCGAGAGGAAGCTCAACATCCTCTGCCTGCCGAGGGGACAGAACTCGGGAGTCAAGCCGCAGTGGCTTGCTTGCGGATCGTCTCCGCATCCAGGAGCCGCTCCTCAGTGTGGTTCCAGCTGAGGTGCTGAGGGACTGTCACCTCACAAGGTGTCCGCAGATATGGGCTCCTTGTGGGGTCCTATCAGCGGACACCGCACCTCGAATCCCACCCACCTCACGTGCGTCCAAACAGCAGGCACGTAGGCTGGTCTGGGCAGGGAGGGGACTATGCGGAAGCTCGTGGCGGCAATCGCCTTGTTGGCCATGCCGCTGGTCTTCGGGCTCGTCTGGGCGGGAGAGGAGACCGGCATGAGCACCAAGGAGTATCGCGAACTCACGCCTGAAGAGGAGGCGGTGATCGTCGACAAGGGGACGGAGTTTCCCTTCTCCGGGGAGTACTACGACCATTTCGAGAAGGGCACCTATCACTGCAGGCGCTGCGACGCGCCGCTCTATCGGTCGAGCCATAAGTTCGCGACGTCCTGCGGATGGCCGAGCTTCGACGACGAGATTGAGGGCGCGGTGAGGCATGAGACGGACGCGGACGGGATGAGGACCGAGATCCTCTGCGCCGACTGCGGCGCTCACCTGGGGCACGTGTTCGAGGGGGAGATGCTGACGGACAAGAACGTCCGACACTGCGTGAACTCGATCTCCCTCGTCTTCGTGCCCGATGAGGAGACTGTGGACACAGCACGCGCGTACTTCGCCGGAGGGTGCTTCTGGGGAGTCGAGCACCTCTTCGAAGGTCAGGAGGGAGTGATCTCCGCCGCCTCTGGCTACATGGGCGGTTCGACAGAGAACCCCACGTACGAGGAAGTGATCTCCGGCATCACGGGCCACATGGAGACCGTCGAGGTCGAGTACGATCCTGAGAAGGTCACCTACGAGGAACTCGCCCGCTACTTCTTCGAGATCCACGACCCGACGCAGGCAGGCGGTCAGGGTCCCGACATCGGCGAGCAGTACCTGTCGGCGGTCTTCTACCGGAACGACGAGGAGAAAGAGACGGCAGAGAGGCTCATCGGCATCCTCAGGGACAAGGGGTACGACGTCGTGACGAAGGTGCTCCCCGCGGGGCAGTTCTGGGAGGCCGAAGGCTACCACCAGGACTACTACGCTCGCACGGGGCGTCAGTCCTACTGCCATGTCTACACGAAGAGATTCTAGTCTCCCCGCGACTTGACACTCGCACGCTCGTCAGCACCGCTCGCAGGAGGCGGTGAGGAGAGAGACGTCCTGACAGGTGACACCAACTTGAGAAGGCCCGCGGGAGCGGGCCTTTCTCATCGTACGGATGCTTGAAGTCGGTCGAGTCCGCTCCCGATCAGCGGTAGAGTTCCTTGATGCGTCCCCAGGACACCGCCTCGTCCGGCGCCCTGGTGTCGATTCCGACGCCAACGGAACCCACCATGCCGAAGAGAGAGCCGTGCGGCTGGCAGAAGTAGTCGTAGACCCCTCCAGGAACCGGATTCGCGATGAGGAATGCAGCGTCGAACACCACATCGAAGGTGGTTCCCGCGAGATCTGGGGGGCCAGAGGAGAAGTAGGGTGTGGGCGATCCCGGAACGCCCGAGACGACGTTGTGCCCACCGCTGTCCCATACCCAGTGTACCGTGTCACCCACAGCTACAGTGACGTCCGCGGGCGAGAACGTGAACAGTCCGCCGGGGCCAACAGTGACGTTATGCGTCACGGCGGTCGCCGAGAAGGCAGTGAACACAAGAGCCGCCGCAACCAGAGCTACACTGGTCATCTTCATTGCTGGACCTTCCTTTGCAGGAGGCTCACGACCGGTTGACCGGAGCATGCAACTCCCCCCTCACCAGCTGTTTAGATGACGTTTCCTCCCTCGGGTTGCCTGCCGAGGGTCGGGTGGGACCCGTGGGGTCCCTTCTGTGTGATGTGGCCGTCCAGCATGGCCGCAGATCACGTGGCGGCTCGTGATTCCGAGATGTCCTGGCTCGAGAGGAGAGCGCTGCGACGCCACCTTCGGGGGAGACTGCCCAGCTCTGCGAGCCACCTCCAGCACGGGCGCCATACAGAGGACGGCAGGCCTCCCGTGTGAAGTTGACCCACCCTCTCTGATGCGGTAGCTTCGGGGTGCCGTCCCCGCAGTCTCACCTCCGTGAGCACGTCGTCCGCGATTCGCAGAGAGGCAATCACATGGCCGTGACTCCCCCCGCCCGTCCTACCCAGCTTCCCGCAGCCCTTGTCGTCGTCTTGTGTCTGCTCCAGCCCGCCATTCCCCTGGGCGACGACACCGCGCACGCGCAGGCGTCGCGCGTCGCTCGGATCGCCGACCCGTGTTGCGAGATTGCGGACGTCCCGGGTGTGGTCTGGTACGGGATGGACTCCACGCTGACGGTCGATAGACTCGCCGCCTACTGTGCCCCCATTCTCTGGTTCTCGCCCGACGAACCGCTCCTCGACGACAGGACGGGAGAGGACATCCGTCTCCCCGAGCCCTTTCCGTTCGAGGACGCACCCGACGCGCCGGTGGTCTACTACCGCCTGCGCAAGGTGTACGCGCGCGACGACAACGAGGCGCCGCCGTACGTCCCGGCCGGAGACGACCGCGGGGCTGCGCTCGTTGACCTCGAGAACGCGTCCGCCGTGGAGCTGGACTTCTTCTTCTACTACTCCGGCGAAGAGGGGTTCGGCGGCCACGCGCACGACGTCGAATCGGTCGAGATGAAGATCGGGATTGGCGACCGCGATTGCGAGAACTGCAAGTTCGGGTTCGCGGTAATGCGCGTGAATGCCAAGGCGCATGGCGTCCTCTGGTACGACAACACGCTCACTTCGGACGTCCACACCGTGTTCCCGATGACCATCCTAGTGGAGGAGGGGAAGCACGCGAGCTGCACCGACAAGAACGGCGACGGTTACTACACCCCGGGCTATGACGTCAGCGAGCGGATCAACGACGCGTGGGGGGTACGCGACGTGATCAGAAGCGGCATGCTGGCGTCGGGCGGTTTCGAGAGCTGGATGGCCAAGGTGCGGAGGCCCGACACCCGGGTCTTTCCCCCGCTTCCCGAGGACAGCCCGCTCCTTGCGGCGCATCACGGGAACGAGTGGTACGAGAGCAGTGACCACGCTGTCTACGAGCTGCGCGAGTTTCCGCGGCCCGAGATGGCCGAGCACGACGAGCATCTCTACCCGTTCATCGAGAACAAGGGGAATCCCGACTGGCCGGAGGTGGACGAGGACGTCCAGTTCAAAGAGGTCACCGACTGGCTCTACGACGGGAGCGCGCGACGGTCGCTCTCGGTCGCGTACCGCTACGACGGCGATCACGGTGTCTCCTTCGTGTTCCCGTTCTTCATCATCAAGAACCTGGAAGTGAAGGTGACGGGGGGATGGCTCGTCCAGCGCGTGATCCTCTCGGACTATCGCCTGCGGGACATCACGTGGCAGGGCATGTACACGACGTCGGCGTCGCGGTGGGTCTCCGGCTACTTCGCCGCCGGCGCCAAGTGGGACAAAGACGACAGCGGGCACCGGGCCACGTATTTCGCCAGCGAGACCGGACTCAAGTTCCGGGCGAACATCGGGAGCACGCCGCTCCGGTTCCTGAGACACCTCGGGACCGACTTCTGGGGGCTCCGCGCGGGCATTCGATACGTCGGCGCCGGTGCGTGGAGCTTCGACGACATCGGCTACGTGATCGAGTTCGGCGCGGGAGCGTTCTAGCGGTCGGCGGCCTTGCCGGGTGCTGGGAGGCCTCGCAGCCAGCGACTCTCGCTCTGTGCGGCTGACCCGTGGCCGCGGATGGGGTTGAGATCACGGATTCCCAGCCGCCCGGGGGATCATGCTGAGCGGCACGGTCATAGCGGCGCTGGTCGCTTCCCTCTTCGGGGGAGAGGCCAGCGCCGTCTCAGGTGATGCCCTTGACAACAGGCTGGCTCTTCAGCCGACCGCCGATCGCTCTGGACCGCTCGGATCACTTCCTTCGCCGACGCATCTGATAGTGAGTAGGGAGTGAGTCCGAATGTGGGTGCACGCCCCGCAGGCGCCCGAGGTTGACTTGCGGTTCTCGCGACGGAGTGTTCGCGGGACCGCAGATCACAGAGGAGGAGGATAGAGTGGCAACATCAACGGTGGCAACGTCAGCGGAGGTGTTCCAGGAGGTCGAGAAGGCCCTCGGTGTTGTTCCCACGTTTCTGAAGGAGCTCGACTACGACCCGGTGGCACTGGAGCACAGCTGGGCGCTGATACAGAAGTTCATTCTGGGGGAGTCTGAGATCCCGCCCAAGTACAGGGAGCTCATGGGCGTCGCTGTCGCGTCGGCGGTGCACTGTCGCTTCTGCGTCACGTTCCACGCGGCGGTCGCGAAGCTGTACGGAGCCACGGACGAGGAGATCAAGGAAGCGTCCTTCCTGGCCAAGCATACCGTCGGGTGGAGTTCCTTCGTGGATGGACGCCTCGCCGACATCGGGCAGCTGGAGAAGGAGCTGGCGATGATAGGGGAGCACATGTCGAAGTAGGTCGCATCCCCGGAGCTCAGGAACAACGAAGAAACCCGCCCCTCAGGGACGGGTTTCTTGTTACGCACTGGCACGTCAGGGCGGCGAGGACGGGGCGCTCGATCCCTGCGACGATCACCTATAGAGCGCCTTGATCGTTCCCCAGGTGGTCCCCTCGACGATCGATGCGCTCCAGCACACCTGGAGCGTCGCGTCCCTTCCTGTTGTCGTCCCTACCTGGTCTTGCAGGACACTCCCCAACGCACCCACGAACTCGATCTGGTACGACAGGTCGAAGAAGCTGTCGACCTGGAAGTCGGTTCCTGGTCCCCCCAGGCGCGTGAGAGTGGTCGTTCCGGACGCCGGGAGGCTGAGGTCGGAGCCCGTACGGAACTGGAGCAGATCGAAGTCAGGGTCGTTGAGTATCTCTCCCTCAAGCTCCACGAGCTCACCCGCGTACGGCTGCACGGCATCGTTCAGGACCCGCGGCCCCCACTCTGCGACACCGGACACCGGCATGTGGAGCATGCGACTGAATCCACCCAGGTTACCGGTCCCGGACATCTCCAGCAGGAGCATCGCGTCGAAGGTCGACTGCGTCCCGCCGAGTCCGCCTCCGATGATCTCGAGCACGTTGCCCACATCGAACAGAGTCGCGTCGATCTCGATCGTGGCGTTGGTGAGCCCGTTCACGATCTCCAGATCGCCTCGGTACCCGTCGAGGCAGTTCGGCGGCATCGTCACCGTCCCGGCGCCGTTATCAGGAAGCTGGCACGGGCAAGGCTCCTGTGCGACCGCTGAGTCGATGGCCCCCGCGAAGGCCACGACGGCCATGGCAGCGGTCGTTGCGAGTCTGGCAGCTGTTCTCATTGCGCTCCTCCTTGCTGTTCGCGCTCACCGAGATAGTCTCTGGCCAGCCCCGGGCTGCCGCTCTGGTGGTCAAGGCCTGCCCCGACCGGGACCAGGCACGCGGCCATGTACTTCCTACGTATGCTACGTGGATATCACCTTCTGATGAACGACGACGACAACGGGTTCTTCCTCAGTCTGGCCTCTCGTGGAAAGAGAACGAGCTTGACGCCGCCCCCGCTTCCCTGCATACTCGCAACTGGCGCGCACCCGCGCGTCACCCATCACGGTCGTCAGTCTGTTCAGGTCACCGACTCTGAACGAGGATCGTGCGAGAGCTCCCGTGTCCGACTGACGTCCGCCGGGGCCGTCCACCTCATCTCTGCTCCGGTTTGCCTTCCCTATCCACATAGGCTTCGAAGGGCCAGGCAGCAGTCCGTCGAACGACGGGATTGCCCACCTTCGGGCAGGATTACAGACGTCCTCGGGCCCGCCCCAAGGGTCTTTAGGGCCATTCGGAACGGTTGGCTGGGCGAGGCATCTATAGAGGAGAAGGACGAGCCAGGGACGCCGGCCGATCTTGACACCCTCGGTCGAGGCGATTCGCGATACTGCGCGTCATCCAGCCCCAGCGAGTTCGACGGCACGTGTGAGTCGCCAACCTGCCCAGCAACCGTATTCACTCAGGACCGCTCGTTCACATCGAGGCCAAGTGAATGGAGAAGAGACTCCTCCACTACGAGATCCTCCACCGCATCGGGAAGGGCGGGATGGGGGACGTCTACGCTGCCGAGGACACCAAGCTCGGGCGCACGGTCGCGTTGAAGATCCTACCTCCGGAGATGGCTGCGGACCCCGAACGGCGCGCGCGCTTCGAGCGCGAGGCGAGGGCGGTCGCGGCTCTCAACCACCCGAACATCGTGACGATCCACTCGGTCGAGGAAGCGGACGGCGTGCACTTCATCACGATGGAGCTGGTTGAAGGCAAGACCCTCTCGGAGTTGATCCCGAAGGGCGGCTCCGAACTGGCGCAGTTCCTCGATCGGGCCGTCGCCTTGACCGACGCCGTCAGCGCAGCCCACAAGAGGGGAATCACGCACCGGGACCTGAAGCCGGACAACGTCATGCTGAGCGACGACGGCCGCGTCAAGGTGCTGGACTTCGGACTGGCGAAACTAAGGGGGGCGGCCACGGACGATGCCGCCGCGACGCGGCTTGCAGGCCACGAGCAGACAGCAGAGGGCAAGATTCTCGGAACGGTGGCCTACATGTCACCGGAGCAGGCTGAGGGGAAGGCGGTCGACCCACGGTCCGACGTCTTCTCGCTCGGGATCATCCTCTACGAAATGGCCACAGGACAACGCCCGTTCAAGGGCGACACTCCCATATCGACAGTCTCATCTATTCTCAGGGACACGCCCACCGCCGTAACTGAGCTCAAGGCGTCCCTGCCGCGACATCTCGGCAGGATCGTGAAGCGGTGTCTGGCCAAGGACCCCGACCGCCGATACCAGACCGCCGTTGATCTGAGGAATGACCTAGAGGGATTAAAGGAGGAGATCGAGTCCGGCGAGATCCTGCTCGAGAGGCCTGGGGCGTCTGTCGGCGCGGGCGGATTCCGGGGACGACGTCTCGTCCTTGGAATCGCGGTGCTCGCGGTGGCCGTCGTCGGTGTGAGCTACGGGGTCTACGGGCTCGTAGGCCTCGGCGCGGGGGAACCCGGCACGACCGCTCCCTTCCAGCAGATGGAGATGACGCGGCTGACGAGCAAGCAGGGAGGTCCCTGGAACCCGGCCGTCTCCCCCGATGGCAAGTATGTGGTCTACGTGCAGGACGATGGAGGAAGAGACAGCCTGTGGCTCCTGCAGACGGGCACGGCGCGCAGCGTCCAGATCGTCCCCACCTCCGGCGCCGGTATCTGGGGTCCGAGCTTCTCTCCCGACGGAGATCTCATCTACTACGTCAGCCGGGTGGGCGACGCGGACCCCGGCACGCTGTATCGCGTGCCCGTGCTGGGCGGCCCCTCCACACGGGTTCTCGAGGACGTGGATGGGAGGATCTCGTTCTCGCCGGACGGGAGCCAGTTCGTCTTCCTGCGCACCGAGGGAGTCCAGAGATACATGCTGGTGGTGGCGGATGCGGACGGCAGAAACGAGCACGTGATAGCGAGCCGCACCAGTCCGGATGAGTATCATCGGGCTCCGGCCTGGTCTCCGGACGGCAGTGTCGTCGCCGTGGCAGCCCTTACGCGCGCCGACGGTGACGAGTACAGCCTCGTCGTGGTGCCTTCCGAAGGTGGAACCGAGCGGACGATCTCCTCGAGGACCTGGGGACATATTGACAATCCGGCGTGGCTTCCCGACGGAAGCGGACTCGTCGTCACCGAGTCATTTCAGCTGTGGGAGCAGCCATATCCGGAAGGGACAGCGCGGAGGATCACCAACGATCTGAACTCCTACAGCGCTGTCAGCCTGGCGGCCGATGGCCAGTCGCTGGTCACTCAGGTGATGGAGAGGCAACAGACGCTGTGGGTCACGTCCGTCGGGGAGTCCGGCGAGCCGCAGCAGATTACGTCCGGGGACCTGAGGGTCCACAGCAGGGGGGTCTCCTGGACCCGCGACGGCAGGATCGTCTACGGGGTCCGGTCCGGGCAGTCCGTCGATCTGTGGATCACGGGAGTGGGCGGGGGGAAAGCGACGCAGCTCACGTTTGGCGGTGCGGACACGCATCCCTCGGTCTCCTCCGACGGCCGGTATGTCGTCTTCAACAGCCGCCCCCCATCTGAGAGACACATCTGGAGGATCGGTCTCGATGGAGGAGACCCGGTTCAGCTGACCTTCGGTGAGGGCGAACGCCTACCGCAGTGTCATCCCGAAGGACGCTGGGTGCTCTACCTCGGCGACACTCCCGATGGAGACGCGCTCTACAGGGTGCCGATCGAGGGGGGAGAGCCCGAACTGCTCAGCGAGATGATCCTGGCGAGAACGTCCCCGGCCATCTCTCCCGACGGGGAGATGGTAGCCGTTCAGGTCGGCGACGAGAGCACGGATGAGACGTTGACGGGGATCCTCCGAATCGAAGGAGGGGAACCGGTACGAACGCTCGGTCTCGATACCAGCGCATATCGATCGTCTCTTCGATGGTCCCCTGATGGTGATGCCCTTGATTATGTCGATGTCAAAGGGGGAGTCGGCAACATCTGGTCTCGGCCTCTCGACGGCGGCCCACCCCGGCAGCTGACGCACTTCGAGGACAAGTACATAGACGACTTCGCGTGGGCGCCGGACGGGAAGACCGTCGCTGCGATAAGGCGGAACCACACTTGGTCAGTGGTCCTCCTGAAGAACTTCCGGTGACATCGGCGTCGGTGATGTCCGGCGTCATCTCCGCTTCCGCCTGAGGCGTACGCGTCCGAAACCTGGCAGACGAGGGCTGTTTCGGATAGAATCACGAATGCCATTCGCGAGCCGGATCGATCCGAAGGAGCGACCGCCCATGATCTGCAGGACCCTCGCCCACTACGAGATCATCGAGAAGATCGGCGCCGGCGGCATGGGCGAGGTGTACCGCGCCCGTGATCAGCAGCTGGATCGTGATGTGGCCCTCAAGCTCCTTCCCGAGGCCTGGTCCAGCGATTCCAGTCGCCTGAGTCGTTTCGAGCGTGAAGCCAAGGTGCTCGCCTCCCTCAATCATCCCCACATCGCGGCCGTGTACGGATTCCACACAGAGAACCATGTGCACTTCATTGCGATGGAGTTGCTGGAAGGCGAGACCCTCGCGTCAAGCATCGTCGAGGGAGGGCTCTCCCTCGACCGGTTACTTGAGATCGGGATTCCGCTCGCCGACGCGATTGCGTTCGCCCACGACAAGGGCGTGATTCATCGCGATCTCAAACCCTCAAACGTCATGTTGGACGCGTCCGGCAGAATCCGCGTACTCGACTTCGGCGTGGCCGGCCTGAGACAGGTGGAGTCGGACATCGATGCTGACGCGACCCTCGACGCACTGACCGGGGTGGGTGAGGTCGTGGGGACCGTCGCCTACATGCCGCCCGAGCAGTTGGAAGGGCGCATTGTGGATGCGCGCGCAGACGTGTTCTCGATCGGCGTGGTGCTCTACGAGCTGGCAACCGGCAAGAGACCCTTCCGCGCCGACAGCACCGCCGGCCTCATCTCGACCATACTCCGCGGCGACTTCGCCCCACTGACCGAGGTCCGCCCGGATCTCCCCGCGGATCTGGCCCGCGTGGTTCGACGCTGTCTGGAGAAGAAGGCCGAGAGACGAATGCAGACGGCGGCGGACGTTCGCAACGAGCTTGAGGATCTCCAAGCGGGGATGTACACGGACGAGCCATCGCGGTCAGTCCGCATTTCGGTGAATTCCCAGTCGCCTGCTGAGCACCGCATGGTGATCACGACCGAGCATGTGCGGCAGTTGTCCACACAGATCCCGCGCATGATCGGCGACTCGATGACATATCTTGACAACGAGCGCAACTCTGATGTGCTGGTCTTCTTCCTGCACGGTATCGGTGGCGACCAGGATCAATTCGGAGAGATCCTCCGGCAGACGCCGTTCCGGGCCGTCGCCCCTTCCCTCTACGGTTTCGGGCAGGAGGCCCGCGTGAGGCCTCCGCTCCACTTCACCGATCACAACCTGCTTGTAGCGATCCTGTTGAAAGAAGTGGGTCGGCGAGTCCGGCCGCGGATCCAGGTGCTGGTGGGTCACTCGTCCGGCGCGGATCAGATGCTCCGGATCGTTGCGTCGGAGGAGGGCGAACGAGTCCGTCCCGACGGTCTCATCCTGGGGGGTCTGCAGGTCAGACCGGGCGCCGGGTTCGTGAGCGGCCCGCTCTCCAGATTGACGGACGATCCGACTGACATCCTGAATGTGGCCCGGGCGGTGGCGGCGGCTGCAGAAGACCTGGACACCTGGCTCCACCTTCACGACTACCTGGTCCGTGCGCTCGGCAAGTTTGGCAAGGACACGGACGCACTGCGGACGTTCGCCCAGGAGCTCATCGCCGTCTACGGCGATGATGAGTTCTTTGAGCTCTTCCGGACAGTAACGGAGCGTGTGCAGCACGTTCGGTGCGTATTCAGCTCAGATGAGCGCGAGGATGTCGACTATGTTCTGGAGCGGCATATCGGCGACAATGTACTCGGAGACCGCTACTCCGAAGAGATGATCGTGATGGAGTCGGTAGGACACGTGCAGCTAAGAAGCGCTTCGATTCTCCTTCCCTATGTCGAGGAGATCGTGCAGAGCACGCGGGGGTAAGACCGGGGGCAGTGGAGCTGTCTCCAGTGCGAGACCGGATTCATAGCACCCGTTCACATCGAGGCTAAGCGAATGAAGAAGAAGCTGCTTCACTACGAGATCCTCCACCGCATCGGGAAGGGCGGAATGGGCGAGGTCTACAGTGCCCGAGACACGAAGCTCGGACGCGAGGTCGCGTTGAAGGTCCTGCCTTCGGAGATGGCTGCCGACCCGGAGCGACGACAGCGCTTCGAACGGGAGGCCAAGGCTGTGGCCAGCCTCCAGCACCCCCACATCGTGACGATCCACTCGATCGAGGAGGCCGAAGGCACGCACTTCCTCACGATGGAGATAGTGCGGGGCAAGACGCTTCACGAGGTCATCCCAAAGGACGGCGTGACGCTCGACCAGCTCTTCGAGATCGGCATTCCCCTGGCGGATGCCGTGCATGCCGCCCACGAACAAGGCGTCATCCATCGTGATCTCAAACCCGGCAATGTGATGATCGACGACGCCGGTCACCTCAAGGTCCTCGACTTCGGCCTCTCGAAACTGCTCACGGTCGCAGAAGACGGCGCCGACGCGGAGACCATGGCCGCCCAGGACTCCACACAGGATGGGCGCGTTCTCGGGACGGTGGCGTACATGTCACCCGAGCAGGCCGAGGGCAAGGAGCTCGACCGCCGATCGGACATCTTCTCCCTTGGCATCCTGCTTTACGAGGCGGCCACCGGGAAGCGTCCGTTCACCGGCGACACACCGATCTCCACGATGTCCGCGATACTCCGGGAGACACCACCGTCGGTCACGTCGCTCAAGCCGTTGCCCCGACATCTCGGACGGATCATCCAGCGTTGCCTAGAGAAGAACCCGGACAAGCGCTTCCAGACGGCGCGCGACGTCGGCAACGCGCTGGAGGGTCTGCAGAAAGAGGTGGACTCGGGGGAGGTGGAGCCTGCGTCCGGCGTGTCGGGGAGCGCGATGACACCAGCGGCACGACCCGGTCTCGGCCGCCGCAAGCTCGTGTGGCTCGTACCCGCCGCAGTGGCAGTCGTCGCCGCGATTGCGCTCTATGTGACGGTGTCGAACCGCACCTCCGGGGCGCCCGGAGGTGCGACCGGCACAAGCATCCGCCCGCTGACCGGCACGGTGGGCATGGCGGGTGACGCCAATTGGTCGCCGGACGGGAACTTCTTTGCGTACTCTCATTCGGCGAATGGCCCGGCAGACATCTTCATCCGGGCGACCGCCGGAGGCGATCCGGTGCGTCTCGTGGAGAGCCCTTACGATGACGAGAGCCCGGTGTGGTCCCCCGACAATCGCTGGATTGCCTTTCTTTCAGGTCAGGAGAATGGGCGGGGAGCGCTGTATCTGGTCCCCCCGCTGGGCGGTGCGATCCGCCGCCTCACCGGCGTCGGCTTTGAGCGGCTGGACAACATGGGCGGCTGGGTCAGACCTCTGGGGCCTTCAGCGTGGTCGCCGGATGGCGAGCGGCTCGTGTTCGCCCGGATGCACGACGGACTGAGCTCGTTGTGGACGATCGACCTCGCCACCGGCCGGGAGACTCGGCTTACCCAACGGGTTGACGCCAGCGACGGAGGCGCCTCCTGGTCGCCGGACGGGCGGCAGATAGCGTTCTTCCGCATGACCGGGGAAGGGCGGTCGCTGTGGACTGTTCCCGCCGACGGCGGCGAGGAACGGAGGATTCTCCCTGGAGACGACTTCTGGTTCATGACGACCGACTGGTCCCCCGACAGTCGGAGCATCGTGTTCCTGTCTCCCACGGGGGACCATGGCGTCAACCTCTTGTCGGTCGACGTCGACTCGGGAGCCCTTCGCCGGCTGACATCGGGGACATCCAGTTTCACGGCTGCGTGCGTTGGACGCGACGGACGCATCCTGGTCAACGACTTCAGACACCAGACCGATCTGTATCTCCAGCAGATCGACAGCGGGGATGCACGGCGACTGACATTCAACACGGGGACGAACTTCTGTGCGCGCGTTGCTCCTCAGGGAGATCGCGTCGCGTATCACTCGGACCGCACCGGGAACAACGACATATGGGTCCTCGACCTCGAATCCGGCAGAGAACTCCAGGTCACGGACCGTGAGGGCTACGATAGCTACCCGTGCTGGTCACCGGACGGGAAGACGATCATCTTCAGTGCGGGGTATCCCAGCAGCTCCGTGTTGTCGGCGGTGGACGCGGTCGGAGGTGCGCTCCGACCACTCTTCGACGGCGAAGACACAGGGCTGCCCCGGTGGAGCCCCGACGGGAGCACGATTGGCGTCCTCTCGCTATCGGGCGGAGCAAGTTCGCTGTGGCTGCTTGACCCGGACGGGAGTCGTCCGCGCATGGTGATGGAAGGAGTAAGCGACTTCGGGTGGTATCGCGACAGCAGGCGCGTGATCTACACGCCGGCTGCGGAACAGGCCACGCAGATCCGGGCCTTCGATCTGGAGACCGGGCAGGACGCGCTGGTTCTTGACGAGCCGCACATCGAGCTGGCCGTGGCCGACGACGGGAGCGCGCTCACCTACTGCTCCGCTACCAGCCACTACAACATGAACCTGCACCTGCTGCGGCTTGAGCCGGGCGAAGACGGGCTGCCGCGAGCGGTCGGCGAGCCGATCGCCCTCACCGCGGGCGACGGTGAGTGGCACGTCCACAACGGCGGGTTCACGCCCGACGGTGAGAGCGTGGTCTACACTCGAGACACCGACACCGGGAACATCTACCTGGTCGAAGGGGCATTCGCGGGGGTTGAGACTGCCCGCTGATTCGTTCTCCGCGGGCAGCCCTGAGAAGCTCTGACCGTCCAGAGCACATCGCGCTCTCACTTCAGAAGCGTCATCTTCCGGAAGACGTTCTCGCCGCCGGTCGCTAGGCGCGCGAAGTAGATGCCAGAGCCAAGATCTGCTCCGTTCTCGTCAGCTCCGTCCCACACGACCACATGCTGCCCCGCCCCGACGGCCTCGTCGATGAGCGTCCTCACGAGCCGTCCGTTCACGCTGTAGATCGAGAGCCTCACGTGCTCCGTGCCGGCGGGGACGGCGAACTCGATCGTCGTCTTCGGGTTGAACGGATTCGGGAAGTTCTGCTTCAGGGCGAGCCGGCCGAGCGGATCGTCCCCGTCCGGGATTCCCGTCTCCTCGCCGAACCAGTCGAGCACTCTCCCCATCAGCGTCATCTGGTTGTTGGGGTCCGGCTGGTCCGTCTTGACGAGCTCGAACGGGAAGCACTGGAAGACGAGCCTGTGTCCGCTCTCGTCTACCTTGACGGCCTTCCCGCCGTTCGCGGCGTAGAAGACCGTGTCGGCCGGCGCCGCTGACTCCATGCTGTCAGTGTTCCCGGACGGGAACGGACCTCCCAGCAGCGGGAGGACCATCCCGTCGCCGATCGGATCGCCCGAGACCCCCGTCACGCTGAAGGCGCCGTTGTTGTTGCTCCACGAGTTCACGTGGAGGTAGTCCGTCGTGAACGTGTTCGCCGAGGCTCGCGAGCTCAGGTAGTCCATGCTGGCGAGGAAGAGGTTCCCGCCCCCGTCGAGGTAGTCCATCAGGTTCTCTTCGTCCTCGTCGGTGACGTAGAGGGCGTCCCCGTCCGCCGTAGTCCAGAGGACGGCCCAGTACGACGCGAGCTGGCCCTGACTCGGCCTGCCGAGCGCGTCACCGTCCCAGATCCTCACGGCGTAGCCGTTCTCCACGACGGCCGTCGCCATGTGAGTCTCGTAGGTCCCACCGTCGTCGTCGTCGACGAGCAGGATCGAGGGAAGGTCCACGAAGGTCGCGAACGAGTTCGACGTGATCGTCCGGGCGTCCTGCCCCGAGGCCGTGAGCGTGGTCAGGGCCATGCCCTGGACCGTCCCGATGACGTCGGCGCACTCGATCTCGAACTCCGCCTGCTCGCCGACGCCCAGGATGTACTCCGCCGGCTCCGTGTGCCAGATCATGTCCGGCCCGCGGAACCGCGCCGTCCACTCCGACGGATCGACGCCTTCCGGGAGAACCTCCTGAGCGACGTCAACGGTGACCGTGCTGGTCGCGACGCCGATGTTCTCGAGCACCGTGTGGTAGACGGCCTCACCGAGGTAGTCGATCTCGTCGGCGTACTGGTCCGTCGACACGAAGTCGAGCGTCGGGAACTCCAGCGAGAACGAGTCGATGATGTCGCCCTCGGGGGTCACTGCTTCGAAATCGAGGCCGTAGCCGTCGATGCTGATCTTGCAGTAGTGGTGCACCTCGGCGGTCGTGACCACGTACGGGTAGCTCGGGATGGGGGAGTAGAGCGGCGCGCCCCCTCCGCCGGTGGTGACGTGCTGGACACCGTTTACTTCCGCTCGCGCGTAGTAGTGGTTGTGCCCCCCGAAGATGATCGACACGCCGTACTGCTCGCAGAGGGGCTGGATGTAGTTCTGAACGGGGATCTCGTTGCTGTGGCCACCGGCGCTCCAGCCGGGTTCGTGCAGCTGAATGAACTTCCAGAGCTTGGTCGACGCGGCGAGGTCGCTCTCGATCCACAGAAGCTGGGCCGAGCCCGGAGCGTAGCTCGTATACTGATCGACCACGACGAAGTGGGCCGGGCCGTAGTCGTACGACCAGTACCGTCCGCTCACGTACGGGTACGGGAAGTACTTCATGAACAGCACTCCGGACTCCTCGTGGTTTCCCATGGCCGAGTGGTACGGAACGCTTCGGAGGAACTCCTGGATGCCGGAGTACGCCGGGTCGAAGAACTCGTCCCGCCAGTCACCTTCCAGGTCGCCGTCCGAGACTAGGTCACCCACCACGGCGACGATCGACTGGTAGGCCGGATCGTCCGTGAAAGTCGAGATCATCGCCGACGCCACCTGGTCGTGGTCGGCGGGGTAGGTGCGCGTGTCGCCGTACGCCAGGAACTTGACCGCGGTCGCCGAGGGGTCGGGCGCCGCGGTGAAGGTACCCACGTGCTGCGCGTCCGGTGCGATGACGCGGTAGTAGTAGTAAGTCCCGGGCACGAGGCCCGGAATCGTGAAGGTGTGCTGGTGGTCGGTCCCGTACTCGGTGGTCTCGGCGCTTCCGAGCGCGTACGTCGTGTCGAGCCCCCACTCGATCTCGCAGGTGTCCGGTCCGTCGAGCTGCCAGAGGACCTGCATCTCGGCGGGGTTCCCGGGCCAGATGAGATACGGCGCCTTCTCCGTCTGAACCGGCCGCCCGCGGGGCGCGGCGGACGCCGCAGTGTCGGGCTGGATGCTGTCGTCCGCGCCGTACAGTAGGAGGGGCAGGAGGGTGATCATCAGTGCCGCGAGCGCACTCGCGGCGACGGCGGTGCGTCTTCGATCGTTCGCCCGCATGGTTCGGCACCTCCTCTTCAGGAAGGAGCTCCCTGAGTGAGACCAGTGCTCGGGGTTCCGTCCCTGCCTCCGGGATGGCTCCGAGGCCTGCACTGCGCGGAGCGAATCCCGCGCTCCGCACCTCCATGCTACACAGTGGTCGACTAGCAGTCAAGAAGACAGAGGTCGCGCCCGCGCTCGGGACGCGGGGGAGGTTCAGATTCGAGCGACGTCCAGCAGCCGGTCTCATACAGACAAGAGCCCGACCTTCTCGGCCGGGCTCTCGTCACTCCACCTCTGTCGCAATCGGGGAGAGGTTCCCTAGACTACTGAAGGCCGTGCTTAGCCTTGAACTCCTGGATCATCTCCGCCATGACCTCGCTCACGTCCCATCGGCCCGCGAGCATCTCCTCCGATAGCTGATCGGGTACCGTCCTGTCCGGGTCGGGGGGCGGGTTGGGGCCCTTGACGCCCCACGCGTCCTCCGGAGAGACAGCCGTGCGCTCCGTGATGCCGTCCTTCGTGATGTTCCAGACGAGCATGTCCTCGGCGAGGGAGAGCGGACCATCGTAGGTCTCGCGGATCGCCTCCAGCATGATGTCGTGCGTACCGGCCTCGTTGAAGAAGTGGTAAGCGATCGCGAGCTTCGGCTTGACCTCGCTCATGATCTTGCCGAAGGCCTGGGGCGCCGTGTGCACGTAGGTGCCGACGCCGAGTGCAGTCGTCGGCGACTGGTTGTAGAACTCCACCAGAAGCTCGGGCGTCATGAACGCCTCGTGGATGGCCACGTCGGCGTTCGTCGCGTACTTCCGGTACCACGTGTTCGGCATCGAGTCTCCGCCGATCACGAGCTTCATGCCCTTCCACTCGAGCGCAAAGCTGACCGCGCCGTCGCCGGCGTGAATCGCGGGGAACGAGCGGATCGTGACGCCGTTCTCCTGATAGACGATCTCGTTCTCGGCGGTGTAGTCGAACTCGTGTACGGTGATCTTGCCGGGCGCGGACGCCAGGTTCGCAAGACGCGTCATCCGGTCCCAGTTGTACGCCTTGAGGAAGTGCTCGACCGCGTAGGCCGTGCCCATCTCCTTCGTGGCCCCGCTCGGACCCCATATCTCGAGCGGAGCCGTGCGGCCGGAGGTCCATCCGCCGGCCCAGAGCCCCGGAAGGTCGCCCCAGTGGTCTGTGTGGAGGTGCGTCAGGAAAACCTTCTTCGTGAAGTCGAAGGGGATCATGAGCGCGGAAAGGTTCGCGTTCGCACCGGTTCCGATGTCGAACAGGAACTTGTCGCCGTTTCCGAGTTCCACGAGCCAGCACGTGGCCGCCTGGCCGCGTCGTGCAGCGGGCATGCCCGTCCCGAGCGCGATGAGACGGATTTCCTCGGCCCCGAGCTCCTCCGTGCCCGGGTAGTAGACGTACCGATCGGGGGCGGTCCCGGTGCGCTCGGAGACAACGCCGCCGGCGGCGTTCGCCGAGGGGACGGTCGTCTCCCAGCCCAGATAGCCGAACAAGCAGACTCCGAGTGCGACAGCGCCCACGGTCACCGTGTACCTCATCGTTCTGCGCCGAGTCATTTCCTTTACCTCCGTACTGGCCCTGTCCCGGGAATCGCTTGTCCCGGGACGTCATCGATCCGTGCATTACGCCCTCTGGAGGGTCTCCTTCCCTGACTCCTCCCGAGGGACTGATTCGTCGTAGATGCGAGTGCGTGCTGGCAGTTGAGCACTTGTCTCCGATGATGTCAAGTGCGGATTGAGTGTTGCTCGGGTGTCAGGCGTACTCCGCGCCCGAGATGCCTGATTCCTGTTGTCTCGTTCTGCATCCAAAGAATCACGTCGGCCGGAATCTTGACGGTTCGATTCGGAACAGGGAGGGAGACGGTGATGAAGAAAACGTTGGTGCGAGGCTTCGCGACTGCGGCGGTTCTCATGTCCGCGCTCCTTGCTCCCGCTGGAGCGTCTCAGTGCCATCCGGCAGAGGATCCCACCAGTGGGATGGCCGGCCCGTCCGCCGTGGAGCTGAATCTCATCGGCGGGTTCGACACGCCGGGCAGCGCCAGGGCGGTAGCCGTTGCTGGAGGACTTGCTTTCGTTGCGGATGGGAGCTCCGGGCTTCACGTGCTTGACGTGACCGATCCGGCGACTCCTGCGCACGTGTCGAGCTACGACACGCCGGGCACTGCGATGGGCGCGACCGCTGCCGGCGACTTCGTCTTCGTCGCGGACGGTCGTTCAGGAGTGCTGGTGCTGGATGTGAGCGATCCCACGATGCCTGCGTTCGTTGCGGAGTACGACACCGATGGATCAGCCCGCGTCATAGACATCTACGGGCACTACGCCTACGTGGCCGACTTTGACTCCGGTCTCTGGATCCTCGATGTCTCCAACCCCGCGAGACCCGAACTCGCTGCAGTCTACGAAACGCCGGGGGATGCATACGGTGTGGCGGTCGCCGGCGGATACGCCTACGTTGCGAACTTCGATTCGGGATTGCAGATCGTCGATGTGAGCGAACCGACGGAGCCGTTCCTTGCTGCCAACCTAGATACTCCGGGGCTCGCGGTTCGCGTCGCGCTCGACGGCGACCTCGTCTACGTGGCGGACGAGGCCGCCGGACTCCAGGTAATCGACGTTCGCGATCCGACGACTCCCGTCATCGTGGGGAACCACCCCGTGTCGCACTACGCGTACGGTGTCGCCATCGACGGCCAACGGGTCTATCTGGCGGAGGGTTCTGAAGGCGTGCAGGTCGTGGACGTCGCGGATGCCTCGAACCCGGCGACGCTCTCGACCTCCAGCGCACCAGGCACCTCCGTCGATGTTGCCGTGGCCGGTGTCTACGCTTACGTAGCGGCCACTCGATCCGGCGTCCATGTGTTCCAGGCAACCCGGCCCGACGAGAAGAGAGGCGAATGAGCCGTCGTCTTCCGCGCGACCACGGCACGTCCGCCTCTGTCGTCAGTGTGGATCGGAGCGCTACCGCAGGAACACGACCTTCCTCGAGGCGACGTTCGCTCCCGCCTCGACCCTCACGAAGTAGACGCCGCTGGCCACGCGGCTTCCCCTCCCGTGAGCGCCGTCCCACCGGATCGCGTGCTCGCCCGCCAGCAGCTCGGCGTCGACGAGCGTCCGCACGAGGCGGCCCGCTGCGCTGTAGATTCTGACCGTCACGTTCTCCGGAGCGGGCAGCGAGAGCGTCATCCTCGTGTCGCCCGAGAACGGGTTCGGGCGCGCCGGGTGGAACCTGAAGATCGCCGCCGGCTCTCCGTCTTCGATTCCCGTCCCCGTCAGGTCTATGTGAACGTCGATGCGCGCGGCGGTCGCGTACCCGCCGGCGTTCGCCGTCACGTTCGCCCAGAGCGTCGCGACGGTGTCGGAGACGGCCTCTGACACCATGAACGTGAGCGGGTCGATCGTGTTCTGAGCGGAAGCGCCCGCGGGAACGTCCGGGAACGCCGACGTGCTGTCGACGACCGTCAGCTCGCTCCCGCTCGAGGTCAGAACGACCGACACGCCCTCGGCCGCATCCCCGCCCTGGTTGTCCAGGGTCAGGGTGACCGAGACCGTCTCGCCGGGCTGCGGCAGCCCGTCGCCGTTCCCGCCCCCCGCGTCATCCAGGACGACGCTTTCCAGGACGAGCCAGGGAATGTCGGGGTCCTCCGGCGCGATCGTCGTGAAGAGGATCGCCGTGCCGTCGTCGATCGTCGGCGCTCCTGAGGCGTAGGTACCGTCGTAGACCCACTGGATCCCGCCGGTCTGCGCCGGGTTCTCGATCCCGACCGTGCACGCGCCCGGGTCCGACACGTCCTGGTACTGGACAAGGATCATCCCGTCGCCCGTGGGGGTGGGGTAGTACTCCGGGTTCAGCAGCATCACCTGGAACGTCTCCGTCGCCAGGCTGTCCCAGTGCCTGACCTCGTCGAACTGGACGACGTAACGGTGGTTCGCCGCGTCGAGGAACCGGTAGATCTCCCCGCCAGCCGACGGATCGAGGTCGTCCCAGAACGGCGCGATCATCCGGGCCGGCCCGTGCGGGTCCGGGATCGGCGAGTTGTCTCCGAAACGGTAGTCGGTGTACCCCATAGCCGCGAAACCGTTCGAGCAGACCGAGATCTCGTTGTAGGTGGTCCCGTAGTAGGGGAAGTCGAAGAAGAAGAAGAGGGTCGTCGTCGCCGCGTCCTCGTCGGTGATCTCGGTCACGAGGGTGCCGGGCCCCGGGGGCGCGATGTCGGACCATTCGAACGTCGGGGCCGGTCCGTACTCCGAGTCCCCCTGGTCGTAGGCGAAGTACCCGTACCCGTCCGGTCCCGTCGGGCCCGACGACGAGGGGCCGGAGAGCGTGAGCTCGACGTCGGCGGTCGTGGCGTACTGGTAGGAGTGTCCGTCCGCTTCCAGCGCGAGTGAGAACGAAGCGACGTGGCCGTTCGGGGCGATCGGGGAGACGGACACGGCGAACGGGAGACTCGCGTTGTCGCACGTCGACCCCGCACCCGCGTCGGTGAACGCTGAGTATCCAGATGTCACCGCGACGTACTCGTCCGAGCTCGCGAGCGTGCCCTCGATGGACTCGAGTGCGCACTCGCCGTCGTTGGCGAGCGTGACGACGAGGGAGACGGTCTCGCCCGCTTCCGCCACTCCGTCGCCGTCGCCTCCGGGCGGGTCGTCGACCACTTCCACCGATGCGGGGGAGAGGTGTCCGGCTGCGATCTCGATCGCCGGCGGATGCACGACCCTCGTCGTACCGCCGTACGCGAGCGAGAGCGCGAAGGGCACGACATGGTCTCCCTGGCAGTCTGCCGAGACGGTCAACTCGAACTCGTCCTGCCCCCACACGGTCGCGTCGGGGGAGATGTCACCGAAGTAGGCGAGGCTGTCGACGAGCGTCGTGTGGACCTCGTCCGTTCTGAACGTAGCCGTGAGCGAGGGGGCGGGCTCGTTCCCGATGTTCGTGAGCGCAACCGAGACGAGCGCGGTCTCACCGGGGCTCAGGAGGCCGTCCCCGTTTCCGCCGGCCGAGTCGTCGATCGCGGTCTCCGAGTGTGTGACGAACGGGCCGCTCGGCAGAACGACGACAGTGCCCTCGTAGGGCAGTGCGTTCCTTGCCGTCACGGTGACCGAGAGATCGCCGGGCGACGAGGGAGAGATGGGCAGGACGGCCGCGCCGAGGGCGTCGGTGTACTGCCACGAGTAGACGTCGCTCCCCATGACACAGGCGACGAGAGCGTCCTCCACCGGCGCACCGTCCTTGAGGACCGTGACCCCCAGGTCCGACGGCCCCGTCGACGCACCCTCGTCGTGGTAGACCGTCAGGTGAGAGGGCGTCCCGGTCCAGAGATTGAGCTCTGGATCCCCGAGGAGGTTCCAGGCCTGGTACTCCTGGTGGTTCTCGTCGTGCATGAAGAGGTTGAGCTTGCCCGCGAGACACGCTTCACCCAGCGTGAGTGCGTCAGGCCCGAAGGCGTTCGCCATGAACCCCTCGTCAACGTACCCGCGCCTGAGCGAGAGCGCCTGGCTGGCGCCTATGATCGTGTTGCTGCCGAAGAAGGCGACGCCCCCTGCGGGGTCCGTCGCCGAGCCTGCCCGCACCCAGGTCTCGCAGACGTATCCGTCGACGTCGAACACGCCGGTCCCGCAGGTCGCCGACACGACGACCGGCAGGCGCCAGCCGCTGGTCGTGGCGTTGGGGTTGATGTCGAAGGGGGGATTCCAGTTGAAGAGGGCCTGCCCCCTGAAGTTCAGGAAGCCCCTTCCCTCGTTCACTGAGTTGTAGACGTCCTGTGTCGAGACGGGGTTCCGCCTGAAGAGCGTGTCGACGGGAGCGAACTCCGCGGACTGCATCAGGTCGTATACGAACCACGTGTTCGCGTAGTAGATCCAGTCACCGTCGTCGAAGTCGTCGGCGATCATGAGGGTCGCCGACGTAGGCCACGCCGGATCGTCCTCGACGGGCGTGCGCTCGTAGCCCAGGATCTTCGCCACCTGCGTGGTGCAGTGGCCCGGCGAATCCGCCGTGATGCGGCCGACCATGACGTCGGCGAGGTAGTCGCTGCCCTCGAGCGTCGCGTAGTAGTTGTCCGTGTGAGTGAGCCCGTAGTGGACGGGAATCTGTTCGGTGTCGCCGACCAGGAGGACGTACTCCGGCGGGACCTCCCAGGTGTTGTACGCATCGAGGACGTAGTTCCTGATGTCGTCCGGAGTCGAGCCGACGTCGCTCAACCTCACGACCTTCGTCTGAATGCCCTTCGTGTGCTTCCACTCCGCCAGAGGCTCGATGTACTCCTCGTACAGGTCCCACACGATGATGAGGTAGCGCCCGCCGAAGGGGATCGATTCCCCGTCCCGGCGGAGCGAGGCAGCCGGTGGCGCCGCGTCGCCGTCCGCGTCGTCGTAGTTGACCACCGTGCTCTCGTACAGACGACGGAAGGCGGGGGAGACCTGACCGCGGCGGTGGTGCTTCTCGTTCAGCCCGGGCCCGTCGAGCGCGCGGAGTTCGACCTCGACGGAGAGCGCGCCGTCCGCGAGCATCGGCCACAGCAACGAGGGCGAGAACGTGATCTGGACGACTCGGAGGTCCCGGAGGATGGCGGGTTCGGAGACTGTTACGCACGCGGCAACGTCGGGAGGTGTGATCTCGGTGACGATCCTCCCGGTGTCCGGTACTCGGACGAGCGTCGAGAGGGGACCGACGGGGACTTCGTCTGCGTCGAAGTCCGCTTCGAACCTGAGCGAGACGCCCTGCGGCGTATCGGTGACGACCTCGACGGTCGGACGGGCGTCGACGTGCACCGGAAGGCAGGCACAGACGGCGAGAGCAAGGACCGCGACCGCGGTGGTCTTCCGAATGCCGGCACGTGTGAAGGACGGACTCAAGTGCTGCTCCACGAGGCCCGCGGGCGTGGGGAGTTTCGAGTCATTTCATCCACTTTATCACAGTTCAGGGCGTTCGTCAATGTCCGCAGGATCCCGGGATCCTCCTCAGCTCTCAGGCAGGTTCCCTCCGTGGGGGCGACGCGAAGACGGGGCTCCAGTGCGTCCAGCAGATTTGGTATGATGGCAAGAGAAGGACGCGGTCCGGGATGCCGGACCGACCGTCTCGTGGCTTCACTGAGCTCGCCGGCTCGCGTACCGCAGTCCCACCGACCCGAAGGGGGCCTCGATCATGCGGACACTGTCAACCGCCTGTCTTCTCCTCCTCCTCGCGCTCGCCACCGTCACTCACGCCCAGTGGTCGTCGGATCCCGCCGCGAACCTCGCAATCACGGACGCAGCGCTCGACCAGGTGCAGCCCAAGGTGGCCCCGACGGCCGACGGCGGCTGCTACATCAGCTGGTTCGACGGCCTCGGGAACGGGTTCGACGTGCGCCTGCAGAAGCTGGACGCCGGGGGCAACGAGCTCCTCGCGCACAACGGGGTCCTCGTCGCCGACCGCGGTTTCAGCTGGACGCAGGACTACGGCCTCGACGTCGACGTCGAAGGAAACGCGCTGCTCACGTTCCGCGACGACCGCGGGACGGGTGAGCAGATCACGGCGTCGAAGGTCTCGCCGACAGGGATGCTCCTCTGGGGAACGATGGGCGTCCAGCTCACGAACACCGGCAGCTTCGTCGCGTCGCCGAAGATCGCAGGTACGAGCGACGGCGGCGTCGTGGTCACCTGGACCCAGGACTCGGACGCGCGTCTGATGAAGCTCGACACGACCGGAGCCCCGGTGTGGCTCTCCGACGTCGTGCTCACGCCGCCCGAGGGCACCTACACCGCGAGCGACCTGCACGACGCGGGCACCGATGTCATCCTCTCCATCGTCCACCAGATCGGGCCCGAGTTCTGGCAGCCGAAGCAGCTCCGGGCGCAGAAGCTGGATTCCGCCGGCGCGTCCCTCTGGGGCGGTGGCAGCCCGGTCGCGGTCTTCGACAGCGGCTCGCTCCAGTTCGGGAACTACCCCGAGTTCGTGCCGGACGGGTCCGGCGGCGCTGTCTTCAGCTGGTACGACACGAGCTCGCAGCTCCAGTGCTACGCGCAGCACATACTCGCGGACGGGAGCGATGCGTTCCCGCACAATGGTTCGGCGACGTCGACGAACGCCACGCGCGTGCGCGTCTCGCCGTCGGCCGCGTTCAACCCTTCGACGGGCGAGACGTTCGTCTTCTGGCGGGAACAGAACTCGTCCCAGTCCCAGCACGGCGTCTACGGGCAGAAGTTCAACGCAACGGGCACCCGCCAGTGGACCGACTCTGGCGCCGTGGTCGTGCCGGTCGGTTCCGACGAGACCGGTCTCGTCCGGTGCGTGACGCAGGGGACCGGCGCGTTCGTGTTCTGGGCGCAGGCCCCGGGCTTCGGGCAGGACCGGCTCTACGGAGCGCGCCTCGACGCGTTGGGGTCGATCGACATCTCCCAGTTCGACGTTGCGTCGACACCGAGCGGCAAGTCGCGCCTCGACATCGGACGGAGCACCGCGAGCCACGTGATCCTCGCGTGGCAGGACACCCGCGACGACGCTGGCGACATCTTCGCGCAGAACGTCAACGGCGACGGGACCCTCGGGACGCCTATGGTCGGGGTCCCTGAGGGCGAGGGAGAGGGAGAGGGAGAGGGAGAGGGAGAGGTCTCGATTCTCTTCCTCGGCGCTGCCCGGCCGAACCCCACGGCCGTCGGGACGTGGTTTGAGTACTCGGCATCCGGCGCCGGCGAAGTCGTCTTCGACCTCTACGATGCCGGCGGCCGCGTCGTCCGATCCGGTCTGGAGGCGACGGCAGCGCAGGGACTCGTGACATGGGACGGACGCGACGACATCGGCCAGCCCGTCGCGAGCGGAGTCTACCTTCTCATGATGAGGCGCGGCGAAGAGGTGCGCACGAGCAAGGTCACCGTCATCAGATAGGTTCGAGAAGAGAGTCGAGTTTCGCGAAGCCTGGCCCGGATGGGCGGGGCTTCTTCATACGTTCACGGAACATCAGGTTCCACTTGACGCAGGCACCGCCCGTGAGGCAAGAATGTCTCGCAACAGACAGAGGCAGCAGCCAGCGGAGCGAGGCTACGCTCCGCGCGTCGCACCAGGGAGGGATGCGTGCACCAGCGATTCAGATGGTTGCCCGTGGCAGTGGCCGCGATCTTCGTCATCGCGGGAGGCATCGCCGTCACGGGACCGGCCGGCGGCACCGGCCACGGAGAAGCAGCCTACGCAGCAGGCGGCGAGAGGTTGCCCGACCTGGCCGGTAGCTGGCTCGGGACTTGGGAGGACACGATCTACGTGGGCTTCTCCGGCGACTTGTCCTGGACGATCTACATCGACGGATCGACCATGACCGCGAACGGCATCATCGATCTGTCGGACCTGGGACTCGGGCTCATGCCCGGGAGTGCCGAGGGCACGATCTCGGGGGAGCCCGGACGCAGCACCCTCGACTTCACCTTCACCGCCGGCAGCGTGGGCGGCGGCGTGGGGACGATCACGGGGAACCTCGCCTCCGGGTCAGGGAACGTGATACCTCCGCTCGACTTCGGAGCCTTCACCTTCCAGGCGACGGTCTCCGACACGCAGATGCGCGGGACCTTCGACTTCACGTCTCCCGGAGGAGGCGCCGGCAAGGTCCTCATGACCAAGGACACGCCTGTCGAGGCTTCGTCCTGGGGTGTTGTCAAGGACCGGTACCGCGCGGGGAACGAGTAGCCCCGCCCGGCAGGTGGGCGAACGGCCTCGCGAGGCGCCGTGAAGGCCGCCTGAGGCCGTTCGAGACGGGTTCGGGGGCCGCACGATTGCCCTTGACATCTCACCGGAATGGGCTATACTTATGCCCAGCAGTCGCAGCCACGTCGGTATGGTGACATATCCGTAGACTCTGAAGAGGGGCCTGGCGCACGAGCCGGTCCCTTTTGCGCGACTAGGACGCAACGAGGGTCAGGCGGTGAGGAGCCTCCGGCGATCGGTGGTGGCGAGGGCTGCGGGGGCGGTCATGCCCTGTTCAGTAGAAGCCGGAAGGGACGAATGCGCGTCCCCCGGCAGTACCAGACCGGACAGAACGGGAGAGCCGTTCACCGGCGGAACAAGAGAGGTAGAGATACAGTGAGTACGACAGGCAGAGTGAAGTGGTTCAATGACAGCAAGGGCTTCGGGTTCATCACGCCCGACGACGAGTCCAAGGACGTCTTCGTTCACTTCTCGGCTATCCAGAGTGGTGGCGATTTCAAGACCCTGAACGAGGGCGATCACGTGCAGTTCGATATCGTCCAGGGCGAGAAGGGCCCCGCCGCGGAGAACGTCACGATCATCCAGGAGTAGCGGCCAGCCACTTCGATCGAAACACAGAGCAGGGCCATTCCGGGTCACCGGTCTGGCCCTGCTTTTTCGTGCCTCGGAACGGTCTCGGCCGCCGTGCGCTACCTGAACATCCCCTTCAGGACGCCCCAGCTCGTCTCGTTCGTCTGCTCCCCGGTGCCCGATTCGGAGCAGCCGGGTCCCCACGCTCCGATCTGTCCGCAGTGAGGCGTGCCGCCAGGCAGGCAGGATGACCCCGCCTCGAGCGTGTATGGCTGCGCCGGGTTGTGCGCTCCACAGAAGAGCGGGTCCTCGCTGATGTTCCCGCCGACGCCCTCGTATGCCGCAATGCACCCGACCCAGTCCCCGCCTGCGTTCCCGTAGACGTCCGAGCACGTGACGGTTGGGGCAGAGGAAGCGTCGCAGTCGATGGCCTCGCCCGCAGTGCTGAACGCGATGATGCTGTGCATGATGAACGGGCTCGAGTCCGTCCTGCAATAGAGCGCCCCGCCTGCAACGGCGGAGTTCTCCGCGAACGTCGCGCCCACGATCATGGGGGAGGAGAAGTCCTCGCAGAACATGCCACCCCCGTAGACGCTCGCAGAGTTCCCTCCGAACGTGACGTACGTCAGCGATGGCTCCGAGTACGTTCTGCACGCGAGAGCGCCCCCGGAGTCGCCCGCCATGTTGGCGGTGAAGACGACGTCCATGAGCGACGGATCGGAGTGGCCCTTGCACAGCATCGCTCCTCCGTCGTTGTCCGACGTGTTCCCGATGAAGCTCACACGCTCAAACGACGGGGAGGAGGAGTCGCAGCACACAGCGCCTCCCTCTACGGCGGTGTTGCTATGGAACTTGACGTCGGAGAGCATCGGGGCTGAGTTCGCGCAGAAGAGCGCACCACCGAGCGTCCCGCTGTTGTCCACGAACGTGACGTCGGTGATCTTCAGGAACGAGAACTGGCAGACCATCCCCCCGCCGCCCACGCCCGGATTGTCGAGATGCGAGCCGCCGGTGATGGTGATGCCCCGGATGTTCGTCGCGGCGTCGAGGCTCCAGCACATGAAGACCGGCTCACCCGCGTGCTCCCCGTCGACCGTGACGCACTCCGGCTCCCCCGTCTCGCTCGTGAGCGTGACCCCGGACTTCATGTCGATGTCGTGTTCGTAGTAGGTGCCGCACGCGACGACGACGGTGTCGCCGGCTGCTGCGGCGTCGATGCCCGCCTGGATGGTCGGTTGCTGGGAGGGGACGTGGATGGTCGCTGCGCCGGCGATTGCGGCGAACCCCAGGCACACGAATGCTGCCGGCACGGAAGGCCTCATGCTGCACCTCCGGAGGGCGCGTTGTTCCTCATCCGGGAGATATTCTCAGTGATTATATGGTACTTTTCGCCATCAGTCAAGAATAGAGCATCCCGGTTGCCCTTGGTGCGAAGCACCGTCGAAGTGGCGGTGCCATCTGGACGTCACGTCACGTGTCGGGTAGCCGGGTGCACTAGGGGGATAGGGGCCCGATTGCCTGCGCGAGGGGCGATCCATGAGGAGACGACGGCTCGCGCATCTGGGGCAAGCGATTGGATCACCCCTTGGACTTGATAATCCGTGTGAATCGTGCTAAACTTGTATAGGATGCGAAGATATATGTTCACGAGCACGTGACCGGACGCGCCTCGGACCCGTGCGCGAAAGAGGGGAACTGAATGACTGCTCAGAGGAGGGGTGTGGTGAGGACGGCTCTGTGGCTCACAGCAGCGATTCTGATGATTGCGGCGATCCCGGCGAGCGGACGTCCGTACAATGGCGAGGTCGTCTCCATCCGGCAGCCCGACGGTTCGTTCGTCGACGTCCGGGTCTGGGGCGACGAGTTCTACGCCGTCGGCGAGACGCTCGACGGCTACACTGTGACGCGCGACCCCGAGAGCGGGATGCACTCGTACGCCCGGCTCTCGGCGGACGGGGCGTCGCTCGTCTCGACGGGCGTTCCGGCAGCGGAGTCCCCGCCCGCGGGTCTTGAGAAGCACATACGGATCTCCGACGACGCGAGGAGAGACCAGGCGCGCACGTCGCGAGAGGGCTTCGAGCAGCGCGCATTCGAGGGGCCGTTCGCGCCGCGCGCGCGCGCGGCAGGTCGGCCCACGGCGGGGGCCGTGCAGGGCATCACACTCATCATCGATTTCGACGACGACCCCGCGACCATCGCGTCATCTGCGATCGAGGATTACTGCAATCTCCCGGGCTACACGGGCTACGGGAACCACGGCTCGGTCCGCGACTACTTCTTCGAAGTCTCCGACGAGAACCTGGAGTACACGAACTTCGTCCCGGACCACTACTTCCGCGCCAGCCGATCGAAGGCATACTATACGGACCCGCTCGCTCCCTACGGCCAGCGGGCGCGCGAGCTCATCCACGAGGCGCTGGTCGATCTCAATAACAGCGGCTTCGACTTCAGCCTCTACGACGCCGACGACAATGGCATCATCGACGCGCTGAACTGCTTCTACGCCGGCGGCATCTGGAACAACTGGGCCCAGGGGCTCTGGCCGCACGCCGGCTGGATGGAGTACTGCGCAGACGGGGTGTGCACACAGCGCTATCAGATTACGAACCTCGGGAACACCCTCGCCCTCGGAACATTCTGTCACGAGAACGGTCACATGCTGATGGGCTGGCCAGACCTCTACGACTACGACGGCGACTCCTCCGGGGTCGGCGTGTACTGCCTCATGTCAGGAGGCGGCTTCGGCACGAACCCGGTCGAGCCGTGCGCCTACATGAAGTACATCGCGGGTTGGGGTGACGTGACCGAGCCGACCCAGCTTCAGAGCGACCTCCCCGTCGCCTCGGACAGCAACGTCATCTACAAGTTCAATCACCCGACGCTATCGAACGAGTACTACCTCATCGAGAATCGGCAGCGTGTCGACCGTGACGCCAATCTGACCGACGATGGCATCGCCATCTGGCACATCGACACCGACGGCAACAACAGCAACCAGCAGCAGACGCCGGAGTTGCACTACCTTGTCACGCTCGTCCAGGCGGACGGCCGCTGGGACCTCGAGCACGACGCGAACAACGGAGACGGCACCGATCTCTACGCCGCCCCTCAGTTCACGGACTGCACGCCGTACACACACCCGAACACGCACTGGTGGGACGGGAGCCCCTCGGGCCTGTCGTTCACCAATATCAGCACTTCCGGGACCGTGATGACCTTCGACTTCGAGGACCAGCCGCCGCCCATCCCGCAGAACGTAACGGCTGTCGGCGAGGAGCTCTCGGTCTCCCTGAAGTGGAACTCGGTACCGGTCGCGGATCTCGATCGCTACGTCGTCGAGCGCGACACGACCGACCTCTTCGGGGCCGGAACGGTATCGGCGTCGGTCGTGGACACCGCCTACGTGGACGGTCCCCTGCCGAGCGGCGTCGAGCACTACTACCGCGTCTCGGCCGTCGACCTCGCGGGCCAGGCGGGAGACCCGAGCGCCACGGTCTCCGCGGTGCCGCTCCCGGATGTCGCGCCCTCGGCGCCTGTCGACCTCGAGGCGCTTGGCGGCGGCGGAGTGATCACGCTCAAGTGGCCGGAGAACCCCGAGGTGGACGTCATCGGTTACCACGTTCTGAGATGCATCGAGCCCTCGTTCGCGGAACCCGACACGCTCGAGGTTGCGACCGCAGGGACCTGCACGGACTCCACCTGCGCGCCGGGCACCTCCTACTGGTACAGTCTCATCGCGGAGGACGCGGCGGGCAATCTGAGCGAGCCGAGCGCCCCGGCCGCCGGCATCGGCGTCTCGGGAGACGCCGTCTTCGTCGATCAGACGAACTCGGGGGCGCAGAACGGCTCGTACACGAATCCGTTCCGGACCCTGCCGATCGCGATCTTCGCGGCGGATCCCAACGATGTCGTCATCGTCTATCCGGGCGAGTACACCCTCCCCATCGAGCTCAAGGACCAGGTGCCTGTGATCGGCATGCGGGGAGCGGCAACGACGTCGATGACAGCGGCCGTCACAGCGATCGGAATCGGCGCTGAGACAGTGTTCAAGGGGTTCAGGCTCGACGGAGGCGGCGCCATCGCCACAGGACTCGACCTCTTCGGATGCGACCTGTCCGTCGAGGACTGCGAGTTCGCGAACATGACGAACGCCGGAGTCAGTACCCACGGCGGCGGTTCGCCGCTCATCGTCCGGAGCTTGTTCGCCGGCAGCCAGACCGGCCTCACGTGCTCCGACACGTCGGCGCCGATCCTCAACTCGAACACGTTCCAGGGGAATTCGCTCGCGCACATCTTCACGTCCGGGGATCCAGGACCGTACGTCGGCATCGGTCTCGCCGGCGCGAACGACTTCCTGGATCATGGCTCCTTCACGATCTTCAACACCGGCGCGGCGACGATCGCCGCGGAGTACAACTACTGGGGTGACAACTGCGCCGAATCGTCATGGTTCACAGGGCCGGTCGACTACACGCCGTGGACGGACGCGACGCACACGGCCGAGTTCTTCGAGTGCGGGACGGGAGTGCCGGAGGACGTGATCCCGCGTGTGGCGTTCGCCGGCCCGAGCTTCCCGAACCCGTCGCGTCACGAGACGAGCATCGCATTCGGGCTGCCGTCTCCTGAAGGGGCGACGAGCCTTCGGATCTACAGTGCCGCCGGCAGGCTCGTCCGGACGCTCGTGGACGGACCGGTCCCGGCGGGACGCCACGTCGCGCACTGGGACGGGAACGACGACCGCGGGAAGAGGGTGTCATCCGGGGTCTACTTCTTCAGGCTCACGGCGGGCGGGTTCGAGGGCACCGGGAAGATGGTCCGCCTGAGGTAGGCACAGGAGTCTGACGAGTCCCGCGGGCGCAGGCGTCGGTGGACGGCGCGTTCGTCCCGACCGCCGCTCGAGGAGAGACATCCATGCATCGTGCCGCGACATCACTGACGATCGTGCTCCTCACGGGGGTATTCGCCCTCGGAGCGTGGGCCGCCGGACCCGACAACAGCGTCGAGTGGAACGGCGTGTCGCACTTCCCGTCGCTCGACCGAAGGCCGCTCTGTCCCCTGGACGGCGAGTCGTTCGAGGTCCGGTTCCAGACCTACTCGAACGACATCACGTCCGCGCGCCTGCACGCGGACGACGGGAGCACGACGTGGGTCACCGCCCTCCTCACCGACGCGCGAGGGCCGTACGACGTCTGGACGGCGGACGTTCCGGCGACTGCCTCCTCGACGCTCTCGTACTACCTCGAGATCACCGACGGCACGGACACCGACTACCTGAGTCGGACCGGGATGTCGTCGGGCGTGCCCGCGGACGGCGGCTTCGAGATCGACTACGACACGCTCGAGCACGCACCGATCGGCGCAACGCCGCATCCTGATGGCGGGACAGTCTTCAAGGTCTGGTCGCCTGACCGGACCGCGTGCCACGTGCGCGGGCAGTTCAACGGGTGGAGCACGAGCGATCCGATGGACAAGGTCGGCGAGCACTTCATCCTGTACGTCCCGAACGCGTCCCCCGGGCAGGAGTACAAGTTCTACTTCCAGAACACCCACTGGGTCACCGACGCGCGCGGCAAGGCGCTCCTTGCCGGCGACAACTACAACGCGGTCATCCAGGATCCCTTCGCGTACGTCTGGCAGGTGGGCGACTTCGACGCTCCCGAACTCGGTGAGATGGTGATCTATCAGCTGCACGTCGGGACGTTCGCGGGACGGAACGACCCCCACGGCTCGACTCCGTTCCCGTCGCGCTACGTCGACGTCGGCGATCGGGCGCAGCACCTCGCCGACCTCGGCGTGAACGCCGTCATGCTGAACCCGATCAACGAGTTCCCCGGCGACTACTCCGCGGGCTACAACCCGGTCTCGCAGTGGGCGCCCGAGGGGAAGTACGGCACGCCCGACGATCTCAAGTGGATGATCGACCAGCTCCACGCGCACGGCATCGCGGTCCTCCTCGACATCGTCTGGAATCATTTCTCGTTCACCGACAACTTCATGTGGTTCTACGACGGGACGCAGATCTACTTCGACGATCCCGCCGTCGAGACCCCGTGGGGGAGCCAGGCGGACTTCGACCGGGCGGCGGTGCGCGGTTATTTCGCCGACAGCGCCCACTACTGGCTCGAGGAACTCAGGTTCGACGGCTTCCGGATGGACGCGACGAGCTACATGAACATCGCCCCGCAGGAGGCATCGGGCTGGAGCCTGATGCAGCGCCTGAACGACGAGGTCGACAACCGCTCGGTCGACAAGCCGATGATCGCTGAACAGCTGCCCGACAACTCGTGGGTCACGCGTCCGACCTCGCTCGGGGGCGCAGGGTTCGACTCGCAGTACCACGACAACTTCACCGACCGCCTCCGCGAGGTCGTCTACGGCGCCGCCTTCGGCTCGGCCGACATGTGGAAGATCCAGAACATCGTGAACGGCAGCGGGACGTATCTCGAGAACAGGTACGCCACGAACTACCTCGAGCTCCACGACGAGGCGTGGCCCTCGAGCGGCGGACAGCGGATCGTGAAGACGATCGACACCACGTTCCCGCACGACGACATCTTCGCGAAGGGGCGCTCGAAGCTCGCGCAGGGCGTCGTCATGGGAGCGCCCGGAGTGCCCGCGATGCTCCAGGGCACCGAGTGGCTCGAGGATTCCGACTTCGGGACCGATCCCGCGAACCGCATCGACTGGTCGAAGAAGACGACTTACGCGGGTATCTTCGAGTACTACCGCGATCTCATCACCCTCCGGCGTCTGAGCCCGGCTCTCAGGGCCGACGCTGGCCACCAGGTCTTCCACGTGAACGAGAGCGGGGACGTCATCGCGTGGCAGCGCTACGACGACTCGGGGAACGTCCTCGTCGTGATAGCGAGCTTCTGGAACGGCAACTACGGGAGCTATCGGATCGGTCTCCCGCAGGGCGGCAACTGGTTCGAGGTCCTGAACAGCCAGGCGAGCGAATACGAGGGCAACGGCCTCACGAACCCCGGCACGATCGTGCCCGACGCGATCCCACAGGACGGGTTCGTGCAGTCGGCGGAGATCACGATTCCGCAGATGGGGTTCATCGTGCTGTCGTGGGGCGAGTCGACGTCGGTGCCGGGCGGGTCCGAAGACCCGACCGAGGTCGGGGAGGGGCGCCGTCTCAGGGCGTTCCCCAACCCGCTCCGTCCGGGAATCGGGCGGACGACGATCGAGTTCTCGCTTCCCTCTGAAGAGCGGGTCAGCATCGCGGTCTACGACGTCACCGGCAGAAAGGTGCGCGTGCTCCTCGACGGGACGCTCCCGGCCGGCGTGCACGAGAGCGCGTGGGACGGGACGGACGGGCGCGGGCGGCCGCTCGCGTCGGGCGTCTACTTCCTCCGCCTCGCGTCGGGCGCCGACGCGAAGTCGGCCAAGCTCGTGCTCATGAGATAGAGGACGAGACGGGCGCACACGTCATCCCGCAGTTCCGAAGGCCCCGCCAGCAGGCGGGGCCTTCTTCACGTTGCGGCCCGCTCCTCCGGGGGAACGTCAGCCTCCGGCGCGACCGCACGTCCCGCCCTCCCGGAGCTCGCGCGCCATCACCTCGCCGAGCGGCGCGAAGGAGAAGTCCGAGAGGAGCTGCTCGAGCTTCGCGCGCGAGGAGCTCAGGTTCCAGTAGTGCGTCAGATGCGGCCTCCATTCGAAGGCGATGCGCGGGTGTTCGGGATCGAGCTCCCACGGATGGATGTAGAAGACCGTCGGAAGACCGGCGCGCTCCAGGCGCGTCATGTGGGCACGCGTGACGCAGTAGGGGTAGACCCGGAAGTAGGCGCCTCCCGTGGCGGGCAGGCTGCGGCCGGCGTAGTCGACGACGGGAAGCGGGAACTCGAAGATCGGGCCCGGGCCCGTCGGCACGAGACGGGGCCTCGGCTCGAAGCCGGGGATGCCGTACCTCCAGTTCCTGACCGGGAAGACGCTCGAATCGCACCGGAACCCGAGCTGCACGAGCTCCCTCAGGGCCCAGATCGACTGCCCGGTGATCGAGAAGTATGCGGCGCGGTAGGAGGTGACCGGTCTCCCGGAGATCCCCTCGAGGAGCACCCTCGCGTCGAGGGTCTCGCACCGAAACCGTTCGGGACCCATCGCGTAGAGCAGATCGTGCGACCAGCCGTGGCAGCCGATCTCGTGTCCGAGGTTCACGAGCTCCCTGAGGAGCTGCGGATACTCGAGGGCGACAGGCCCGAGGAAAAAGAAGGTCCCCCTGAGGGACCTGTCTTCGAGCATCCGGAGCAGGACTTTCATTCCTCTGCGCAGGCGGCGCTCGGCGCTGCGTCTGGTCTCGCCGGGGATCGGGATCCCGTGGAACCAGTCCTCGACGTCGACGGTGAAGGCGTTCAGCATCGCACCCTCCCGGAGCCCTGTCGGCTCCACACACGGGAGGACGATGCCTCGTGACGCGCTTGTCCGGCGGCTCTGGGGGTGGCGCCTTAGCTGTGAGGCTTGTCGGTGTCCCGGGACCGGCCTCGGGCAGGTCGGCCGCTGTGGGGCAGCGGGGGTGGGCGGGTCGCGAACGGGGATGTGACCCACAAGACAAGACACCGGAAGCGGGCCGGGTATTCAAGCGCGGTCTGGCGGATGGCTCGCTCTTCGAGGAGGCAGGCCCGGGTGGATCCCCGCGCGCCGCGCTTCGGTGTTTGCGGAGCGGCGGCGTTCGCTGTACTCTTCCCGGGTCAACAGTCACGCCGTGAGTCAGCCCCTCGAGGTGGAGGTTCTCGTGCCCTACGAAGACGAACCGTCGGCCGCCAGCACCGACGCGCCCGAGGCGCCGGTCGCGCCCGACGCGCGCACAGCACAAGCGGCGGCCGCCCCCGTCACCGGATCCGAGCGCATCGTCTCGCTCGACGTCCTGCGGGGCGTCGCGATCCTCGGCATCCTCGTCATGAACATCCAGAGCTTCTCCATGATAGAGGCCGCCTACCTCAACCCGACGGCGTACGGGGACCTCACGGGGATGAACCGACTGGTGTGGACGCTCAGCCACCTGTTCGCCGATCTCAAGTTCATCTCCATCTTCTCGATGCTCTTCGGTGCCGGGATCGTGCTCTTCTCCACCCGCTTGGACGCTGGGGGGCGGAGCCCGGCTGGTCTGCACTACCGCCGCGTGTTCTGGCTTCTCGTCATCGGGCTCGCGCACGGGTTCCTCCTGTGGTTCGGGGACATTCTTACGGCCTACGCACTCATCGCGCTCGTCGCGTTCCTCTTCCGAAGGCTCAAGCCGGTTCCGCTCCTCGTCGTTGGTCTGATCGTCTTCACGGTCTCGTCTCTCCTCTACCTTCTCGGCGGAGTCTCGATGCAGTACGCGCCTCCCGAGGCGTGGGAGGGAGTCGCGGTCTTCTGGCAACCGGGCGCGGACTCGGTCGCCTCGGAGCTCGCGGCCTACCGCGGGTCGTGGGTCGAGCAGATGTCGCACCGTGTGCCGTCGATGATCGCGACCCTCACGATCGTCTTCTGGATGAACTTCGTGTGGCGGGTGGGCGGGCTCATGCTCGTGGGCATGGCGCTCTTCAAGTGGGGCGTCCTCTCCGCGGAGCGGTCGCGCCGCTTCTACGCGATCCTCGCGGCGGTCGGTCTCGTCGTCGGTGTTCCGCTCATCTGGCTCGGCGTGGCGCGCCGGTTCGCCGACGGCTGGACGATCCAGTACTCCTTCTTCGCAGGCGCGCAGTACAACTACTGGGGAAGTCTGTTCGTGGCCCTGGCGTTCGTCGGACTCGTCATGCTGTGGGCGAAGTCCGACGTGCTCGGCCGGCTCAGGGACTTCTTCGCCGCGGCGGGAAGGATGGCGTTCACGAACTACATCATGCAGACCGTCATCTGCACCGCCGTCTTCTACGGACACGGATTCGGGCTCTTCGGGAGCGTCGAACGGACGGTACAGATCCTCATCGTCTTCGCGGTGTGGGTCTTCCAGCTCTGGTTCTCGACGGTGTGGCTCGCGAGGTTCAGGTTCGGCCCGGTCGAGTGGCTCTGGCGTACGCTGACCTACCTCAAGCCGCAGCCGATGCGCCGGTAGCCGTTCCGCAGCGTCAGCTTCGTTTCATTGACCTCCGGGACGCGTCCCGGGCTCCAGACGACCTGCGTGCCCGACACCTCCCGCGAACCGCGCACCCCCCTTCTGAATCTAAACAGCTGACGTGTGACGGCGGGGGTGGTCCCCGCCTGGGAGGAGGAGGGGTAGATGACTCGCCTACTGGCGGCCCTGGCCGCCTTTTTCGCAATCTTGAGCTTCGCGCTCCCGGACGGCGCCGCCCTCGCACAGGACGGCGTCGACGGTTTGCGGCTCCTCGGACGGAACGAGGATGAGTTCGCTCACCAGATGGACTTCCACGTGGCGGGCGACGTGGCGTACGCCTCGGTCGGGCTCGGGCTCGGGTTCCATGCGTACGACATCTCCGACCCGGACAACATCACGCGGGGAAGCACCGTGGGCCACGCGGCCTGGAGGTCGCACGTAGAGGGGAACCTGGCGTACAGCTTCGCTCACGACCTGGGAGTGCAGGTATTCGACGTCAGCGGCGGGGGTGCGGCGATCCTGGTGGACTCGTACAACCCGCCTGGGGTCGACACCTCCTACGAGGGCGGCGTTCCCGTCGGCGACCGCTTGTACGTCGCGGCGCATCAGAAGGGTATCGACATCCTCAATCTGAATCCCGCGGAGACGTTCGCTCCAATCGGCCGGATCGTGCTCGAGGACAACGCGTGCTGGAACGTCGTCGAGTCGGGGGGCTACCTCTACGTAGCGAACGGTCGCTTCGGCCTCTCGGTCGTGCACCTCTCGGGGTCGGACACGGAGGTGGCCGCGCTCGATCTCCCGGGGCTCGCGAACGACGTCGAGGTGTCGGGTGACGTGGTGTTCCTGTCGCTCGCCGCTGAAGGCATAGCGTCCGTCGACGTGTCGGACCCCGTGAACCCCGTGCTCCTCGACATCGCGCCGACGCTCGGGAACGCGTTCAGCATGGGACTCGTCGGGGACGTCCTCGCGGTCGGCTCGTATCCATACCTCGAGCGCTTCGACGTGAGTGACCCCGTGAAGATCCAGCGCTCCGGCTGGGACGCGACGCTCGTCTACGCGATGGGCGCCGACGTCGGCGTTACCTCGAGCGGCGACACTGTCATCGTCGTCGCCGACTGGCGCGGAATGGGAGTCTACGCTCCGGAACATGACCCGGAAGGCGACATCGAAGTGTGGCCGGCGCGCCTCGACTTCGGAGCGGTGAACGCGGCCACGCGCGACAGCGCGGTGATCGTCAGGAACAACGGAGCGGGCTCGCTCACCGTCAGCTCGATCAACACCCCGGCCGGGATCACCGCAAGCACAGGCGGATTCACGCTGGGCCCCGGCGAGTCGCGGAGCGTGGTCGTGTCGGCGACCGGACCTGACATGGTGAGGAGCACGATTGAGTACGTCTCGAACGACCCTGACGAACCGTCGACCATCCAGTTCGTGTACAAGAACAACACGACGTTCCCTCAGATGGGCTCGGTGGCCCCCGACTTCACACTCCTCGGGACCGACATGCAGATGCACTCGCTCTCGGACTTCCGCGGGAAGGTGGTCTACCTCGAGTTCGGAGCGAGTTGGTGACCCATCTGTCCGCTGCAGGCTGCAGCGACAGACGGTTCGATCCACGAGAGGTACAGCTCCGAGGACGTCGTCGTCATCGGGATAGCGAGGACGCTCTCGCAGCTCGAGGAGTTCAGGGACACCTACGGGGTGAGGTTCCTCGGTCTGGAGGACTCGGACTCGTCCGTCTATCTGGAGTACCGCGTCCCCGATCCCGAGGCGCCCTATCCCCAGGACTACGTCATCGACCAGGACGGCATCGTTCGGTACTGGTCGTGGGAGTACGACCCGCAGGAGGTCAAGCTGGTCATCGACACGCTCCTCTCGAGCGCCGGGATCGGCAACTGGGATCCTGGTCAGGGCGGCACGGGGCTCAGGTTCGCGCCGCCGGCCCCGAATCCCTTCCGCGAGGAGACCGACCTCCGGTACGTGCTGCCCGAGCGGGCGCGCGTGGAGATCAGGGTGTACGCGGTGAACGGGAGCCTCGTTCGGACGGTTCTCGACCGCAAGCAACCGGCGGGGGAGTACCTCACGCGGTGGGACGGCAGGGACGACGCGGGCACGGAGGTCGCGAGCGGGGTCTACTTCATCGAGCTCGAGGCCGGAGGCGTCCGCCAGTCCAGGAGGGCGGTTCTTCTTCGTTAGAGCGTCGGCCGCGCTCGGCCGGCGATCGATTCGAGGGTGAGGGGGGGAGGAGATGCGCACTATTGTCAGGACCAGGACTCGGGGCACGAGCTCCGTCCTCATCGCAGCGGCAGCGGCGGTGTTGGCGGCTCTCGCGGTGCTCGCGATCTCGGCGGGTCCAGCGGGGGCAGGCACGTGGGTCGTTCACGCGGACGGTTCCGGAGACGCCCCGACCATCCAGGCGGCGGTCGACGCTTCCGCGGCGGGCGACACCGTGCTCGTGACGGCGGGCGTCTACACCGATGCGAGCCCGGACATCAGCGGCACGCCGACCGTGGTCGAGATGAAGTCCGGCGTCGCGCTCCGTTCTGTCGACGGGCCCGCTCTCACCGTGCTGGACGTGAGCGCCGAGGAGTTCGGACGTGGGATCGCGTGCAGGGGCTGCGACTCGAACACACTCGTCGAGGGCTTCACCCTGAAGGGCGGGGAGGCCTTCGCGGGCGCGGGCATCCTGGTAGAGGGCGGCGCGCCCGAGATCGCCGGAAACAAGTTCACCGCGAACCCGGGCGGCATGGGAGGCGGGCTGTACGTGACCGCCGGGGCGACGTCCGATGTTCACGACAACCTGTTCGACGACAACGAGGCGTGCTGCGGGCCGGGGGGGGCGATCCTGATCGACGCCGGATCGGAGCCGCACGTCTTCGACAACGTCTTCGTCGGGAACCACGGGTTCGCGGGCGGCGCAGTGGCGGTCCAGAGCGCGGGCGGGCTCATCGAGCGGAACGAGTTCACCGGAAACGGCGGGACCGACGGCGGAGCGCTCTCCCTGTGGTCGGCGACAGCCGATGTACGCGAGAACACGTTCGTCGGCAACACCGCGACGACGGGGGGCGGCGCCGTGCTGTTCAAGTTCGGAAGCACGGGACAGTTCCACGACAACCTCGTCGCCGGCAACGTCGCCGAGGGCAACGGCGGCGGCATCCTTGTGAGCGCGTCGTCACCCGAGATCTCGCGGAGCACGGTGGCCGGGAACTCGGCGGCCCAGGGCGGAGGGGTCTTCGTCGCGGGGTCCTCGGAGCCCGTCTTCGACCGGGTGATCGTGGCGATGAACACCGGCGCCGGGGGGATCGTCTGCGAGAGCACAGGCTCGCAGCCGAGCTTCAGCTGCACGAACGCGTTCGGGAACGAGGGCGGCGATTACGGGGGGCAGTGTGCGGATCCGACCGGTTCCGACGGCAACTTCTCGGAGGACCCCAAGTTCTGCAACGGGGAGGCGGGCGACTACGCGCTCTGCAGCACCTCTCCGTGCGCCCCGGGGGGCCATCCCGACGGCTGGGAGTGCGGCCTCATCGGGGCCGTCGAGGTCGACTGCACCTGCGAGCAGACCGCGATCGAGGACGAGGCGACGTGGGGGGCGATCAAGGCGCTTTTTCGCTGAACGGAGGCGATTTCGCTCGGGGCGGCACCGGACCTTCCGAAGTGACGTCCCGGGGCAGTCTCGCTCCCGGACCCCGTTCCGGGAGTACCTGCCTGAGCGCCGTCTGATGAAGAAGCGCTTGACTGGCGTTGTCACGCGGGTAAGACTTGAGATTCCATCCGGACATCTGTCCAATCGAACCCACCATCGGTTCCCTGGGGCACCTGCCCGGCTTCCACCGCTCACCTGTTGGGAGGCCGCATGAACGCCCTGCTGATCTACCCCGAGGTCCCGGATACGTTCTGGAGCTTCAAGCACGCCTTAAGACTCATCCGCAAGAGAGCCGGTTCCCCTCCGCTCGGGCTTCTGACCGTCGCCGCCATGCTTCCAGACGACTGGGACCTCCGTCTCGTCGACCTGAACATTGGGCAGCTGGGCGATGACGACCTCGCGTGGGCCGACTGTGCCCTCGTGAGCGCCATGGTCGTCCAGAAGGAAGCGGCGCGTCGAGTCATCTCGCGCTGCAAGGCGGCCGGTCTCACGGTCATCGCCGGCGGTCCCCTCTTCACCTGCCCGGAAGGGGATATCCCGGAAGTCGACCACTTCGTTCTGAATGAGGCCGAGCGCACGCTTCCCTCGTTCCTCGCGGACTTCGCGGAGGGACGGGCGGAGCGTGTCTACAGGTCGGACGAGTTCGCCGATCTGCGGCAGACCCCGCCACCTCGATGGGACCTGATCGACGGGCGAGCGTACTCGTCGAGGAACATCCAGTATTCGCGTGGCTGTCCGTTTAACTGCGACTTCTGCAGTGTGACGGAGCTCTTCGGACACGCCTGGCGAACGAAATCCGCCGACCAGATCCTCGCCGAACTCGACAGCCTCTACGGCGTGGGCTGGCGCGGGACCGTCGGGTTCGTCGACGACAACCTGATCGGGAACAAGGAGCTACTGCGGACCGAGCTCCTTCCGGCGCTCATCGAGTGGCGGAAGGGCAAGTGGGGAATGACGTTCGGCACTCAGGTGACGATCGGTCTCGCGGACGACCCGGAGCTCATGGCTCTCATGGTGAAGGCGGGGTTCCAGACCGTATTCGTCGGGATCGAGAGCGTCGACGAGGGCGCCCTCACTGAGTGCAACAAGAAGCAGAACGAGAACCGCGACATGCTCGAGGACGTGAAGCGCATCCAGCGCGCCGGGCTCCAGGTGCAGGGAGGGTTCATCGTCGGATTCGACCACGACACGCCGGCGGTCTTCCAGAGGATGGCCGAGTTCATCCAGAGAAGCGGGATCACGACCGCGATGGTCGGGCTCCTGCAGGCGCCTGTGGGTACGAGTCTGTACAAGAGGCTCGAGCGCGAGGGGCGGATCAACAACCTCATGACCGGCGACAACACGGACGGCACGACGAACGTGGTGCCCGTCATGGGCCTCGAAGCCCTGCAGAAGGGATACCGGCAGATCCTGATGGATCTCTACTCCCCGCGGAACTACTACAAGAGGCTGAGGACCTTCCTCCGGGAGTACCGGCCACCTCGCACGAGCGCCCGGCTCCGCGGGTGGCACATCCTCGCCTTCTTCCGCTCGCTGTACTACCTCGGCATCGTTGGGAAGGAGCGCTTCGAGTATCCGGGGCTCCTGCTCTGGACCCTCCTTAATCGACCGAAGGCGTTCCCGACCGCGATCGTGCTCGCGATCTCCGGGTATCACTTCCGGAAGTGCGGGGAGCTCCTGGCTTCCTGAGCATCTCCCCAGAAGCCGCAGACACCCGGAGTCCTGTGTTACACAGGGACCGAGTCGCCGCTCATTCCTGAGCGGCAACCCCGAGTGAATGCTGTTCACCGCGCCGGGCCCTCGGACCCCTCTGCGTCCCCCTAA
>JALGZK010000020.1:0-14414 GCA_025774935.1 bacterium
CCCGGTGGGAGGAGTCCACGTCGCGAACCTCTCGAACATGGAGCTCTACGTCAACACGGGGCCCGACCCGCGCACGTCGTACGTCGAGTGGGTGGATCTCGTGTGCCAGGGAACCACGGCCCTCGTCTGCCCTGCCGGAGACGGGACTTCCCTCCACGCTGTGATCATGGACCAGTACGGCATCCCCATGGCGGGCGTCCCGGTGGACGTAGCCTACAGCTCGGCCTGCGGCACGTGCGTGTGCGAGCCGAGCACGGTCTTCACCGGCACGACGGGCGAGGCGTTCATCCCGATCCACGCCGGGCTCGACGTCATCGACCATCCCGGGGGCTGCGTGGTTACGACGGACGTGGAATGCCTGGGGTTGAGCCTCCCGTGGGCGGACGGACACGGGCGTCAGGGAGCTGCGATCGACTGGCTGACACCGGACGTCAGCGGCGACTGCGAAGTGGGTCTCGCCGACTTCGTCATCGTCGAAGCGGACGTAGGGACCGACCACGCCCGATCGGACTATGACTGTGACGGATCAGTGTCGCTGTACGACCTCAGCATCTTCCTGTTTCACTTCGTCGCCCCCGGCAACCGCCCCGACGATCCCCACGCGTGCGAACCGATCGTGACGGGAATCGAGGAGGGCGACGACCTCGAGCCGCGAACCGCAGAACTCCGGCAGAACTACCCCAACCCGTTCAATCCGCTCACGCACATCGTGTTCTCGGTGAGCGAGCCCGGAAGGGTAACGATCAGGGTCTACGACATCTCGGGGAGACCGGTCAGGACGCTCGTTGACGCGTGGCGAGGGACGGGCGATCACGAGGTGAGCTGGGACGGCAGGGACAACGACGGGCGGGAAGTCGCCTCGGGAGTCTACTTCTACAGACTCGAGGTGCCCGGGCGGCCGGAGTCACGGAAGATGGTGCTCCTGCGATAGCGCGGGTTCGATGCGTCGTCGCAGCGCCTGGACGCTCGAGGGGCGGTCGGAACACGACCGCCCCTCGTTTCATCGTGGGAGCCCCGAGGGCCCCCGCGCTCGTTCGTCTCCGCTACCGGTAGAGCCCCTTGATCATCCCCCACGACGCGGGTTCCTCCACCGCCGGATCCTCGCCGTCGGGTCGAGGGACCTCCGGCGTCTCCTCGGTCGGGCCCCCCGCGCTCTCGGGATGCAGGACGACGATGCAGTCCTGGAACCGGAATGACCCGCTGTCGGCGAACGCGCCGGTCAGTGTCAGGACCATCTCCTCGCCGTGCGTCGCCGGGCCGATCGCGGCGACCAGTTCTCGTCGCCGGAACTTGAGCGTCAGGTCTTCGTAGCCGTCGGGGCCGCCCTCGCTGCAGTCGCAGCTGTCGGCATCGGCCGCCACCGGGGCGCCGACGTCCTCATAGCTCCACCGAAGAGGCGACACCCCTTCGAGCCCGATCGACGACGGGTCGATGGAGGCGACGTCGAATCCCTCGCCGCCGAGGACCGCCACCGGGAGGACACCGTTGCTCTTGAAGTTGAAGGGGTTCGGACACGAGCCCGGCTTGATGTCGAGCGCGCCGGCTCCCCCACCGCAGGAGTCCGCGACGGTGAACGTCACTACGTCCGAGACGAACGGTTCCGGAGCGTAGTCGATGCCGACCTCGTACTCGCCCGGCCCGCAGGGAGCGTCGACCCACGGGTAGGATCCGTCGTTCACGTCTACTCCGATGAACGTCCAGGCGGTGTCGCCGTCCGCTCTCCAGTAGAGCACGAGCGTCGTGTCGGCGCAGCACGGCACGTCAGACGTCCAGCGAATGGTGTCGGGCGCACAGGGCGCGTAGCAGTCGCCGTCTGCCGGCTGCAGGATCTCGATCGAGTCGGCTCCAGCCGCACCTGTGATCGCCAGCACGAAACACACGATCATGAGCTGTCTCATAATGGGACCCCTCGTTCCCGGAAGGAGGCAACGCCGCCCGGTTGCCATCGTCAGGACCTCTCGCGCCCACCGTACCGGGAAGCGCCACCCTAGGCAAGGGAATTCTCGGGCCATCGGCCGTCACTTGTGCCCGGAGGCCAGAATGCCCCGGCAGCAAAGAACAGGGCCCGGGCATCTGCCCGGGCCCTCGTCACTTGCCTGAATCCCGCCGCGCGGAGTCAGTTAGCGGAACAGCCCCTTGATCCACCCCCACGCGTGGCTTTCGACCGGCTGCTCGCACTCGTACGTGTGGAGGTCTCCGAAGATCATAATCTCGTTCGTTCCGGGGGGATTCACGAACCGGAAGTTCCCCGACGTGGCCGCCCCGTAGCCACAGATGTCCTCGAAGACACCCGTGCCCTGGTCGGGGTCGACCGCGAGTGTCGCCGTGAGCTGGCAGTTCCCGTGCTTCTCGGACTGCGAGAGCACGCCGTCGGCATCGTCGTCGCGCAGCATGATCGTGAGGCTCGCGGATCCTCCGACGATCCCGCCCGGAGCGACCGTGTCGAACCCGAACGCGGGGGCCGCCGGCAGCGGCTCCGCGTAGAAGTACCCGAACCACGCCTCCGACCCCGGGGTGTCGTCGTAGTTGCCGGCGAAGAACGTCTCCCAGATGTAGTCGAAGCGTGCCGTCGTGTCCGCCGCGTCGGGCCAGAGCGAATCGTCGACCGAGAGATACCAGACGCCGGTGAGTCCGGAGAGGAAGGTGCCGCTGTAGGCCGCCCCGTTCACGAGAAAGCTCCCCGATCCCGTGAGCGCGTAGTTGTAGTCCTCGGCTGCGGCCGGCGCCGCGGCGAGCGCGAGCGCCGCGAGCACCGCGAGGATGGTCCTGATTCCCATCATGGTCGTTGCCCTCTTCAGCGTCCCCCCTGCCCCAGCCGTCTATCTCAGGAGGATCATCTTCCTCGCCAGCTCCTGCCCGTCCGCGGTGAGCCTGTAGAAGTAGATACCCGAAGCGCTCGCCTGCCCCTCGTCGGTGCGGCCGTTCCAGACCGCGACGTAGTCGTTCGCGGCAAGCTCTGCGTCCACGAGCCTGCGAACCACCTTCCCGGTCACGTCGTAGATCCTGAGCTCGACGTGCGCCGCCCGCGGAATCGAGTACGCGATGTGAGTCACGGGATTGAACGGGTTCGGGACGTTCTGCTCGAGCGCGAACCGCCGCCCGCCGCCGTCCGGGATGCCAGTCCCGCCCGTCGTCGCGAAGTCGTCGGAGTCGTCGTGCCACGCGAGACCCGCCGCGTCGCGCGCGATCACGCGAACCCTGCAGGTCGTGCTCGAGGTGTCGGGCACGCTCCACGCGAACGAACCGTCGTTCTCCTCACCCGCCGCCACGGCGTCCGGGAACGTCGCCCCGCTGTCCCACGAGCACAGGATGTCGATCGAGGTCACGCCGGCGTTGTCCGTGGCCTCCCAGGTGATCTCGTGGGTCTCGCCGCCGGGGAGCTCCTCGCCTCCGACGGGTGAGGTGAGCGTCACCTCGGGCTGCTCCGTGTCGGGCCAGGCTCCGCCCGCGAGCCACTCGAGACTCCGTCGCATGATGGTGTCGCGGTCTGCCGAGTTCGTGACCCCTTCGAGACCGAAAGCGAGGTAGACGAGCCTGTGCGGGTCGTCGATCCTGATGGCGCCCACGGTGCCCGGGGCATACTCGAAGACCGGCACCGCTCCGCTCCTCGGCTCGATCTCGCTCGGATAGAACTGGTTCATGGCGCACCCCTCGCCGTTCAGCGTGAACGAGAGGCCGTCGCCGATCGGGTCGCCCGGAACGCCGGTGAGACTCCGGAACCCGGAGTCGTCCTCGATATAGTCTGCGTGGAGGTAGTCCTCATAGAAGTTGATGAGGATCGGGTCGCCGTCGTGGTTCATGAACCACCCGATGTCCTCCCCGGAGATCATGAGCGGACGGCCTGCGTCGAGATAGGACTCGAGCGCCGAGCGGTTGTTGTCACCGAGCTTCCCGCCCCAGCCGTTGTCCCACACGACGACCGCGTACCGCTCGAGCTCCTCGAGCGGGACGTCGCCGTCGAGCTCCTCGATCCACATGTTGAACGGATAGCCCGTGTTCTCGAGCGCGCCCTGGAAGTACGACTGCGTCGACTCGCCGCCGTCGTCGTCAACGAGAAGCACCGGCACCGGCCCGAGGATGATCGAGAACGTGTCGCTCCGGGCGTATCTGGACGTAGCGGTGATCGAGAGGACGAACTCGACGCTCTCGCCGACCGGCGCGAACTGGTCGACCGTGAACTCGAACGGGGGCGTCCCCGACGAGGACTCGCCCGCGGCCAGGTTCCCGAAGGACGAGGTTCCCTGGGTGATCGTCACGTGGCTCGAGGCGGTCGTGAGGGTCGCGGCGACTCCCGTCCGGTCGGGGGCCAGGAGGTCGTTCTTGAGCGTTACCGGAAAGGAGACCGTCTCACCAGGGTCCGCATGTCCGTCGCCGTCGCCCGAGCCCGGACGCCCGCGCCCGTCGAGGACCGTGTGCCCCTTGTAGACGATCTCGGTTCCCTCGTAGTAGTAGAGGAGCTGGGCGGTCGAGGCGAAGTTGCACGTGCCGTACTTGATCCAGAAGTAGCCGCCGAGGTCGCCGAAGTTCTCCCCCCAGCTGTTCTTGCAGAGCCACGCTCCCTCTCCGCCGCACAGGTCGTCGTCCCACCCGAGGCAGACGACCGCGTGGTTCGGAGGGTCGTCGCCCTCATGCTCGTAGCAGCCGGAACCGTAGTCGCCGAAGCTGCTGTAGACGCGGAAGGTGACGGCGATGGGGGCGGTCATGATCGCGGTCTTGAGCGCTGCCACGCTGTTCGGGACGTCGACCCACTCGCTCGTGACCGCGACCTTCCCGCACGGTTCGTCGGTGCACGGCAGCGTGTCGTCGCCCTGGTACGGCATGCAGCCCTCGAGGACAGCGCCGTACTCGCGGACGTAGCCCCAGGCCCATGACATCCACCCGCCGTCGCACCCGTAGCCCGGCGTCGCGCAGGAGAGGATCTGCTGCTCCGAGAGGTCGTACTCGATCCCCTCGTGGATCTTGACCACCGCTTCGAGCACGCCCGTCGCGGCGAAGTCCCAGCAGCTCCCGCAGCCGCCCTGGTGCTTGACGGCCGTCATCCCGTCGTAGTCGCGCCAGTCGAACGAGGTCGGAAGGTCGCGCCGCACGGGGAACTGGGACTCGTCGAGGGCGGCAAACCTCCGCGCGACCTCCGGCGGAATCCGCAACCCGAGGAGCCCCTCGAACTCCTCGTCGGTCAGGTCGGAGGTCCAGTTCCGCTTCGCGGTCCAGTGCTGCCCCCGCGCGTCGATCTCGCTCTGGAGGGCCTCGATCTCCGGATCGGTCCCCCGCTCCGGGGCGGCCAGCGCGTCTGCCGGCGTCGCGAGCACGAACGCGCCGACGAGGCAGAACGCAACGAAATACCCGGGGATACGCCGCATTTCGGCCGTCTCCTCACCTATGGGTTCAAGACAGATTGTGTCAGTTTCACGTATAGCATAATCCTGACCAGTTGGCAATCAGAGAGCCCACCTATCGTACACCCGCGGGCCCGGTCCGGTCGAGACTCCGGTACTGGACCGCCTCCGCGACGTGCGAGGCCTCCAGTGCCTCGGCGCCGGCCAGGTCCGCTATCGTCCGGGCGATCCGGAGCACGCGGTGGTAGGCACGCGCGGAGAGCCCGAGCCTCGAGACGGCTCCCTGGAGGATGGCGCGCCCCGCTCCGCTCAGGGCCGCCACCCGGGGGAGCCGGCCGACCGGGAGCCCGGCGTTCGTCAGGGCGCCGGCTCCGGCCGCCCGCGCGGCCTGGACTGCCCGCGCCTTCTCGACGCGGCCACGCACGGCCTCGCTCGTCTCCCCCGCGGACGGCGTCTCGCCCCCGAGCTCCCCCACCGAGGGAGGGAGAACGTGAACCTGGATGTCGATCCGGTCCATGAGCGGACCGGAGACGCGAGAGAGGTAGCGCAGCACCGACGCGGGTGTGCACCGGCAGGGCTTCGTCGGATGCCCGAGGTTCCCGCAGGGACACGGGTTCATGCTGGCGACGAGCATGAAGTCCGAGGGGAACGTGACCGTCGACATCGCCCGCGCAATCGTGACGCTCCCCTCCTCGAGCGGCTGGCGGAGCGCCTCGAGCGCGTTCCGCCGGAACTCCGGCAGCTCGTCGAGACAGAGCACGCCCGCGTGCGCGAGACTGATCTCTCCCGGCCGCGGGACGCGTCCGCCCCCGACGAGCGCACCCTCGGAGACCGTGTGGTGGGGGGCCCGGAATGGCCGGCGCCGGAGAAGCCCCGCGCCGGGCGGAAGCAACCCGGCGACGCTCCAGACCATCGTCGCGACGAGCGCCTCGCCCCGCGTCAACGAGGGCAGGATCCCGGGAAGCCGCTTCGCGAGCATCGTCTTCCCGACCCCCGGCGGTCCGACCATGAGGAGGTTGTGCCCGCCGGCCGCCGCCACCTCGAGGGCGCGCTTCACGGTCGCCTGCCCCCGGACCTCGGCCAGGTCGGGCGGCCGTCCGCGCGCGCAGTCTCCCGTCGCGCGTCGCTCCGCGTCTCCGGGGTTCTCGTCCGGCGGGCCGCCCGAGAGCACACGCACAGCGGCCCTCAGGCTCCCGACGGGAAGGACGCGGAGCGAGTCGAGTGCCGCGGCCTCCGGCGCGTTCCCGGACGGAACCAGCACGCCCGCGAGCCCCTCGCGCTCCGCCGCGATCGCGACCGGGAGGATGCCGTTCACCCGGCGCGTCGAGCCGTCGAGCGCGAGCTCGCCCGCGATGGCGTATCGGTCGAGCAACCGGCGGTCGACCTGCCCCGTCGCGGCGAGGATCCCGATCGCTATCGGGAGGTCGAACCCCGCACCCTCCTTCCTGACGTCGGCCGGCGCGAGGTTCACCGTGATGCGCTCCGCCGGAAACGTGAGCCCGGAGTTCCTGATCGCCGACGCGACCCGGTCGCGCCCCTCGCGCACTGCGCTGTCGCCGAGACCCACCGTCGCGAACGACGGGAGCCCCCGGCTGACGTCTGCCTCCACCCGAACGATGTACCCTTCGATCCCAGACACCCCTCCTGAGAACACCGTCGCGAGCACGGCTTCACCTCCCCTCCGCATCGAACGCCCCCGCCACGTGCTCGACGACGAGCGCGGTCCCGCCTCTCCCGAGCCTTACCTCTATGACGTCGAACCTGCACGGCGACGACTCGCGCCGCCGTTCCGAGAGGTAGCCGCGCGCGGCCAGGACGATGTGACGCATCTTCCTCGCATCGACGGCCTCCCGCGGTAGCCCGCGAGCCACGGAGCCCCGGAACTTCACCTCGACGAAGACGAGCCGCCCGCCCTTCTCGGCGACGACGTCGATCTCCTTCCGGAGGAACCGGTAGTTGCGCTCGAGCACCGAGTAGCCGCGCATGCGAAGGAAGCACGCCGCGATCTCCTCGGCGAGCGAGCCGATGCCGCTCGTGTGCATGGACGTGGTCCCAAGGGGAAACGTGGGGGTGTGTCGCCGCCGGCCCGGGTTGCCGGCGCCCGGGGCTACCGCCGGCCGGGCCACCGCCGGCCGGACATCCCGACCTTCGCGCGGACGTAGCAGCGCTTATAGAGAGACCGCAGCTTCGAGAGCTCGAAGGAGGCGAGCTCCTCTCTCACACGGGCTATCCTGAGGGCGATGGCCTCGAGCTCCTCGGCGGTCCCGGCGTCGAGGAGTTCGGAGCGGAACCAGAGGTAGTGCTCGGAGAAACCCCCGTCGGCGTCGAGCACCGTGCGGAAGGAGCGCCGGTGGATCTCGCAGGGCCCGAGCCTCGTCAGCGCCGCGAGGTGCTCGGGCGTCCCGTAGCCCTTGTGCTGAGCGAACCCGTACCCGGGGTAGTGCTCGTCGTACTCGAGGAGGAGCCTGTCCCTGGTCACCTTGGCGACGATCGAGGCCGCGGCGATCACGGTCGAGCTCTCGTCGCCGCCGTGGATCGCGGTCTGGGGCAGGTCGAGGTTGGGAACTTCGTTCCCGTCGACCAAGACGTGATCGGGGATCTCGCCGAGGCCGGCCACGGCCTCGCGCATCGCCCGCTGCGTCGCCTTCAGGATGTTGATCTCGTCGATGACCTTCTCGGAGACGCTCGAGACTCCGACCGCGACGGCCTCGCTCGTGATGAGAACGAAGAGCTCCTCGCGCTTCTCCGGCGTCAGCTTCTTCGAGTCCTCGATCCCGCGAATCGAGAGGTCGCGCGGGAGAATGACCGCGGCAGCCGTCACGGGTCCCGCGAGCGGCCCGCGCCCGGCCTCGTCCACGCCCGCCACGAGCCTGGCGCCCGTGGCCCAGAGCTCCTCTTCCGAGGTTCGCATCGCGGCCCGGTGGCTCGACTCCCAGGCGGCCGCAGCGCGCTCGCGGAGGAGGCGCGCGCATATCTCGCGGACGCCCTTCCGCGGGTCGGTCGAGAGCTCCCCCCAAAGAGGATCGCCGGGCTCCGGTGGAGCTCCGGCGACATGCTCTCGTACTTCTCTGACGCTCATGCGCGAGATCGCCCGGCGCTCGACCGAGATGTCCACCTCACCGACACCGTCGGCGGCGTCGACTGCCGCCGTCTCCTCGACCCTCTTCTCGGTCTCCGCCATCGCCCGGGCTCTCCCGCGGGAGCGGCGCCCGACCGGCCGTCTCGGCCGGGCTCGGGCTACTGGATATCCTTCGCCTTCGTCTTCGCGGACTTCCCGGTCCTCTTCCTGAGGTAGTACAGCTTCGCGCGCCGCGCCTTGCCGCGGCGTGTCACGACGATGCTCTGGACGTTCGGCGAGCTCACGGGGAAGATCCTCTCCACGCCGATCCCCGACGTCACCCTTCGCACCGTGAACGTCTCGTTCGGACCGTTCCCCTGCCTCGCGAGGACCGTCCCCTCGAAGGCCTGCGTCCGCTCCTTCTCACCCTCACGGATGCGGACGTGCACGCGGACGGTGTCGCCGATGCTGAAGTCGGCTGCCTCGTCCCGCAGGAACCTCTGCTCGATCTCCTTCACCTTCTCGTTCATCTCTGCTCCCCTGGTGTCCGGGACCTCGCGCTCCGCTCTCACCGCGACGCCGGGTCCTCTCGTTCTCCCTCTATCTCATCGAGTATCTCTCGATCCTCGTCCGTCATCTTCGTCTCGTTGAGAAGGTCGGGGCGCCTCTCGAGCGTCGCCCGGAGCGACTCCTTCCTCCTCCACCGCCTGATCCGCTCGTGGTTGCCCGAGAGCAGCACCTCGGGAACCCGCTCGCCCTTGTGCTCCTCGGGGCGCGTGTAGACCGGCGGGCCCAGCACTCCGTCGTAGAACGAATCCGTCTCGGCGCTCTCCATGTCTCCGAGGACCCCCGGCACAAGCCTGGCCACGGCGTCGACCACGATCGCCGCCGCCAGTTCGCCTCCAGTCAGGACGAAGTCCCCGATCGAGACCTCGTGCGTGGCGAGCGCGGTCACCCGCTCGTCGACTCCCTTGTAGCGCCCGCAGACGAGCACCACGTGCTCGAAGCCCGAGAGCTCCTCCGCGAGCGCGTGGTCGAAGAGCCTCCCGCGCGCCGAGAGGAGCACGACAGCGGGACCACGGCCGCCGGCTTCGCCACCTGCGTCCCCCGGAACGGTCTGCCCGAGGACGGAATCGAGTGCGTCAAAGATCGGTTCCGGCTTCATCACCATCCCGCTGCCGCCACCGTACTGGTAGTCGTCGGCGGTTCGGTGTGCGTCGGTCGCGTGGTCCCTGATGTTCGTGAGCCGGATCGACAGAAGTCCGCGCTCGCGGGCCTTCTGGAGTATGCTCTCGCTCAGCGGGCCCTCGAACATCTCGGGAAACAGCGTGAGAATGTCGATCCTCACCCGGCCCCCTATCTCAGGCCCTCGATCAGGTGAACCACCATCTTCGCGGCCACGACGTCCACTTCCCTCACCACTTCTTCCGTCGCGGGCAGCAGGATCTCGCCGTCCGCTCCTCTCACCACGTAGACGTCGTTCGCCGGCTGGTGCATCACCTCGGCCAGCTGCCCGAGGTGTTCCCCCTCTTCCGTGTAGACGTCGACCCCGAGGATGTCCTGAACGAACCAGCGGTCATCCCCGAGCTCCCCGACCTGCTCCCTCGAGAGCCAGAGAGTGTATCCCCTCAAGCTCTCGGCGGCATCTCGCGAGTCGAAGTCGGCGAACCAGACGATGAGCCGGCCCTTGTGCTCCCGGGCCTGCTCCACGACGAGGATCCTCTCCTCTCCCCGCCGCGTCGTCGTGCGCACCTCCATCCCGTCGACGACGAGTTCCAGGAGGTCGCCCTTGATGTCGACGACGACTTCTCCCTTGATGCCGTGTGGCCGCATGACGGCGCCGGCCTCGATCCAGTTGTCGATTTCCTTCATTCGGCAGTCCCGGGTCGGCCGGCCGCGGCCGAAAAAGCCAGATGGCTTCCTAGTCGATGATCTCGACGGTCGCCTTCTTCTCGTTCTTGGTCGCCGCCGCTCCGATGATCGCGCGGAGCGCCTTGGCGGTGCGACCGTTCTTTCCGATGACGCGACCCTTGTCCTCGTCGGCAACCCTGACTTCGTAGACGATCATGTCGCCCTTCTGCGTCTGGGTCACCTGCACGTCATCGGGACTGGTGACGAGTCCGCGCGCCACGTACTCGACCAGCTCCTGGAGCGAGGACTCGATGTTGTCCACGCCTCCGGTGCTTTCGACGGTCTTGGTTTCGTCTTCGAACATTTCTCGACCTTTCTGGGAGACTAGGTAGTCAATCTCCGGCCCGAAGGTCGTCAGGAGGGCCGGCCGGCGTTTCCGCCGGACGCTTCTGCCGGCGCCTCTGGCACGGAGTTGTCTCCTTCGCCTTTCCCCCTTTACGTGGTCTCACATGCGTACGGATCGGGGTCGGGGGCGACACCCTTCTCTTCGGGCGCCTACTCCTTTGTCTCCTTGGCCCCCTCGTCGGCCGAAGCCTCCGCCGGAACCTCAGCCGTCTCCAGTTCTGCCGCCGGTTCGGCAGCCGCCTCTTCGGGTGCTTCGTCAGCGGGTGCGGGCTCTTCCGGCGCCTCGGGCGCGGCCTCGGGCTCGGCCGCCTCGACGGCCTCCCCCGTGGTCTTCTCGACCGGTGTCTCGGGAGCCTCCTCAGCCGGCGTCTCGGGAGCCTCCTCGGCGGTCGCCTCGGTGGTCTCCTCGGCCGGCGTCTCGGCGGGCTCCTCGGTCGTCTCCTCGGCCTTCGCCTCTTCGGCCTTCTCCTCGGCCTTCCGCGCCTTGGCCTCCTCCTTCTTCCTCCGCTGCATCGACGCCTGCGCCTCGAGGCGCTTCCGGGCGTCGTCCTCGATGTGCCTGAGCTCATCGAGCGACTTGCCCTTCTTCACCTCGTGCCAGGTCTGCATGATGCCGATGCGGGAGAACAGGGACCTCACCGTCTCGGACGGCTGGGCTCCCTTCCCGAGCCACCCGATCGCCTTCTCGGTGTCGACCTTGATGTCGGGCGGATTCTTGAGGGGATCGTAGTAGCCGAGCTGCTCGATGAACCGCCCGTCCCTCGGCGCCCTCGAATCGGCGGCGACGATCCGGAAGAAGGCCATGTGCTTTGCGCCCTTCCGCTGAAGCCTCAGTCTAACTGCCACCTGCTATCCTCCTCCTCGTTCCGGTCTACGAACGCTCTTCCCTGTTTCGTCTCCGGTCTCGTGTGCGGCCTCGTTCGGTCCGCCCCGGACTCACATCCCGAAGGGCGGCGAGATGGGGACCTTACCAGTCTTCCCCATCTTCCCGAACTGCTTCATCATCTTCTTCATCGTCTCGAACTGCTTCAGGAGACGGTTCACGTCCTGCACGCTCGTCCCGCTGCCCCGTGCGATCCTCTTCCGCCTGCTCCCGTCGAGGATGCTCGGGTGGCGGCGCTCCTCCGGCGTCATCGAGTTGATGATCGCCTCGACCCTGCCGAGCGCGCCCTCGTCCACGTCAATCTTCCCGACCTTGCTCATCCCGGGGATCATCCCCATGAGCTGGTCCAGGGGGCCCATCTTCTTCACGGCCTGGAGCTGCTCGAAGAAGTCCTCCAGGGTGAAGCTCTGCTTCAGGAGCTTCTCCTCGAGCTTCGCCGCCTGCTCGAGATCGGCCGACTCCTGCACCCGCTCGACGAGCGTCACGACGTCGCCCATGCCGAGGATCCGCGACGCCATGCGGTCCGGGTGGAACGTCTCGAGCGCGTCGAGCTTCTCGCCCACGCCCGCGAACTTGATCGGCTTCCCCGTCACCGCCCGCAGCGAGACGGCCGCGCCCCCGCGCGTGTCGCCGTCGAGCTTGGAGAGGACCGCCCCCGTGAAGTCGAGGCGCTCGACGAACTCGCCCGCGACGTTCACTGCGTCCTGCCCGGTCATGCTGTCGAGGACGAGCAGCACTTCCTCCGGCGAAGTCGACTCCCGGATCCGCTCGAGCTCGACCATCATCTCCTCGTCGACGTGGAGTCTCCCGGCGGTGTCCAGGATAGCCACGTCCGCCCCGCCCGACCGCGCCTCGGCGACCGCTCCCTCGCAGATCGTGACCGGATCGGTCCCCGCCGCCCCGCGGTAGGCCGGGACCCCGAGCTGCGCCGCGAGCTTCTCGAGCTGGTCCTGGGCGGCCGGCCTGTACGTGTCGGCCGCGACCAGGAGCGGGCTCTTGCCGCGCTTCCGGAGGTACCGCGCGAGCTTCGCGCAGAAGGTCGTCTTGCCCGAGCCCTGGAGGCCGACGACCATGATCACGGCCGGCGACGCCGACGGCATCCGGAACGGCTCGCCTTCACCGCCGAGGAGCCGAACGAGCTCCTCGTGCACGACCTTCACCACCTGCTGCCCCGGAGTGACGCTCCGAAGCACCTCGTCGCCGATCGCGCGCGCCTTCACGTCCTCGACGAAGCTCCGCGCGACCTTGAAGTTGACGTCCGCCTCGAGGAGCGCTCTCCGAACCTCGCGGAGGGCCTCCTCGACGTTGGCCTCCGTCAGCTTGCCCCGCCCGGTCAGCGTCCTGAAGGCGTTCTGGAATCGCTCCGAAAGCTGGTCGAACATGCGCGCTCACCGACTCCGGTCGCTGGACATACAAAAACACATGCCCGGGCAGAGCCTCTTCGACTCCTGGAGCCGATGGGACTCCGGGCTTGCAAGTGGTTGAGCCTTCAGAATATATCAAAGACCGGGGTGTCACGCAAGCGAAAAGGACGTCCCCGGAGGCCTCCGCCGGGCCCGTCCTGGGGGTTCGAGGGCTCAACAGCGCAGACGTGGCTCCCGGACGTGCAGAAGGGCGGCCCGCAGGACCGCCCTCCTGTTGTCCGTCGGATCTGCTATGAACATCGCGCCGTCCCGCTCCGAGCGGTCCGGCGCCCGAGCCTACCGGTAGATGCCCTTGATGGCGCCCCAGGACTGGGACTCCACCGGCGAGCAGTCGATCACGGTGTACGTCTGGCAGCAGGACACGTTCCCGTCGTTGTCGGTGACGCAAAGGGTCACGATGAAGAACCCGTCGTCCTGGTAGAGGTGGGTCGGGTTCGGCCCCGAGCCGACACCGCCGTCGCCGAAGTCCCAGTCGTAGCTCACGATCTCGCCGTCGGGATCGGACGAAGCGGAGCCGTCGAACTCGATCGGAACGTGCGCGTTGCCCCAGTACGGACCGCCGATCTCGCAGATCGGGGGCTCACCCGAGCTGGGCTCGATCCTGTAGCAGAAGTTGTCGAAGCCGACTCCGCCCGGGTCGTCGTTGTGGATCGAGATGCCGCCTATGTCGGCGGCGCCGCCGATCCTCCGGAACGCGACCGTCCTCTCGTAGAGATCGGTCAGAATGAACGTGTCGAGGTGGGTGCCATCCCGCTTGAAGAAGTTCACCCAGGCGTTGCCGTGGTTCCCGCCCATGACGTCGAACCCGATCATCGACTGGTCGACGTCGAAGAGGACCGCTATGGCTCCCTCCCCGAGCGCCGAGAAGCTCGGCCACTGCAGGTAACCGAGCCCTCCGCAGATCTGGCTGTGCCAGCTGTCGTCATACGCGACGGCGAGGTTCTCCAGCGGCGGACCGGCCATGAGCGCGAGGGGGCCCACGGGAAGCTCCGTGAGAACATCGTGGTCGCCGTTCACGACCACGACCTGCCCGTCGAAGCGCTCGCCGAAGTCCGCGCCCGCGACGGAGATCAGCTCGTCGTAGTTCGTTCCCGGCGGAGGACCCCCCGGAAGAAGCTCGAACGTGATGAACGCCTCGCACGAGAGCGAATCCGGTGACATCGTCGCGATGTTGCCGTCGAGCGACCCCTCCGGCACGCTGGCCGGCAGCATCGACTCGCCGTCCGGATCGAACATGTCGCCCGCGGCAGCGACCCCCGCCCCAAGGACCAGGACCGCCATTGCCAGCCAGACGACGGTTGGCGTGATCTTAGCCATTGTCAATGCTCCTCCCTTCCGCGCCCGGGATGCCCTCCGGGTACCCCGGAGACAGACTCGGTCCGAGGTTCCGCCCGGAGGCCCCTCCGCGCACATGCTCCGTGGTCAGTCCACCTCCGAATGCGCATGCGCCAGCCCGG
>JALGZK010000020.1:14425-49838 GCA_025774935.1 bacterium
GCGGCCACCGAGATGACGTACCGATTATAGCAAAGGTAAGTAAAGGACGGAAGTCAGAAGTTGTCGAGATAACTGGGGATACGACTGCAGAGGCCCCGTAGAGCCGGAACGGCTTCAGAGAGCCTAAGGGGCCCTCAAGCCCTCAAATGCCGAGAGACGCCCCTCAGACGACCGCCCGTTCCCCGGCTGCCCTGATCTCGCGGAGAGCAGCTGCGGGGTCGTCTGCCTTGAAGATGGCCGACGCGGCCACCAGGACCTCCCCCCCGTTCTCCACCACGGTCCCGGCGTTCGAGGGACCGATGCCGCCGTCCACCTCGATCAGGAACTCGAGCCCGCGCTCACGCTTCCAGTCGGAGACGGTCCTGAGCTTCGGCATGACCTCGCCGATGAAGCTCTGGCCCGCGAACCCCGGGTTGACGGTCATGACGAGGGCCAGGTCGATCCCGGAGAGGAAGGGCTCCAGCTGCTCGGCGGGGTTCGGGGGGTTCACCGCGAGCCCTGCCTTGCCTCCGAGGTCGTGGATCCTGTCGATGAGCGTCGCCGGGTCCTCGCTCGCCTCGCTGTGGAACACGACGTAGTCGGCCCCCGCGTCGATGAAGACGGACGCGTACGCCTCGGGATCGGTGACCATCAGGTGCGCGTCGATGGGGAGCGACGTGACGCCCCGGACGGCCTTCACGATGACCGGACCGAGCGTGAGATTGGGGACGAAGTGCCCGTCCATGACGTCGATGTGGATCATGTCGGCGCCGGCTTTCTCGACGACCGCGATCGCCTCGCCGAGCCTGGCGAAGTCGGCCGCGAGGATGGAAGGTGAGATCAGGACCCTGGGTTCGTTCATGTGACCCGTCGCTCCTCTCGGAAGAGCTCATGTCCGGAGCCGCCGCGCTCTCGGCACGGCGCAGGCTCGGTCGCTACCCCTTCCCCACTCTCAGCGTGACGCCCTCTCCCGCCACGACCCTCGAGCCCGCGACGGGGTCCTGAACGACGACGACGTCCCTCAGGAACCCGCGCGAACGTTCGTACTTGATCGACCTGACGGTGAGCCCGAGCTCCTCGGCGACGAGGCGTGCCTCCTCGGGGGTCCGGCCGACCAGGGACGGCATGACGAGCTCTGCGGCCCTCGGGCCGAGGCTCACGAGCATCCTGATGGCGCCTCCTGCGGGCGCGACCGCACCGTCGCCGGGGTCGGTCCCGATGACCCGGCCGCGTTCTACGGCGTCGGCGTGGACCTGGATGATCTCGCTCACGGCGAACCCCGCGAGCTCGGCCTCGATCTGCGCCTGCCTCGCGGTCAGGCCGGTGAGCGCGGGGACCGTTCGCCTGTCGATCCCGGCCGATACCACGAGCACCAGCGTGCGCCCCAGCTTGACATCGAGACCACCCGCGGGCGTCTGCATGATCACGTCGCCCGCCCGGTACTGCGGGTCCGGGCGCTCGGCGTCGACTCTGATCCGGAACCCCGCTTCGTCCGCGGCGCGCCGCGCCTCGAAGAGCGAGAGCCCGACGAGCTCGGGGGCCGGGACGTGGTCGCCGCGCCTCGCGACGAGCGGCATGACCACGTAGTTCACGAGGAGCGCCGCGCAGACGATGGCGGCGAGCGCGGCCGAGACCACGACGCCCGCCCTCCGCGCTGCGGCAACCGCTGTCCTGCCGAACGCGCCCGGCGGATCGCTCCCACCCGGGCGCCCCTCCCCGTTCAGGTCGCGGTCGTGCTCGCGTCCCATCACGTGGCCTCCTGAGCGAGATCGACCTCGAGCGCTTCGATCTCCTCGGCCTTCATCATCCGGAGGGGCGTGCGCCCCTTCCTGACCAGCCGCGCGGCGAACGCCCCGTCGATCGCGTGCCTGTGCGGGAGGATCCGCACGACCCCGCCGTCGACGAACATCCCGGGGACGAAGTATGACGCGTCCTCGAGCACGAACTCAGGCCGCTTCTTCAGGAAGCGTTCGATTACCTGTTCGTTCTCCTCGGGCTCGAGTGTGCACGTGCTGTACACGATCCTCCCGTCCTCCTTCACGAGATCGGCGGCCTGGAGGAGAAGCCGGAGCTGCCTGCTCGATTGCCTCGCGAAGATCTGCCGCGGGTGAAGGCGGCGGAGCTCGTCGACGTCCTCGCGCACGCGGTCGCGGGCGAGAAGGTCGAACTTCCACCTCGAATCGACGCGCCTCCCGAGCGTCCCGGTTCCCGTGCAGGGCGCGTCGACCAGGACGCCGTCGGCGGGTCCCGTCACTTCTGACGTCGCTTCCCCGCACAGCACTTCGCAGTTCGTGATCCCCAGGCGCCGGACGTTCGAAGTCAGCATCTCGGCCCTCTTCTTCGAGATCTCGAACGCGCGAATCGTGCCCTCTCCGCGCATGCGCTCCGCGATGTAGGTCGTCTTGCCGCCGGGAGCCGCGCACATGTCGATGATCTCCTCGCCCGGCCTCGGGTCGAGGAGCCTGACGGACGCCAGCGTGCTCTCGTCCTGGATCTGGAGGAGCCCCTCCTGGAAGCAGCGGAGCCCCGTGACGTCCCCGCCGCCGAGGATCTCGAGGCACTCGTCGAAGTAGCGTCCGGGTCTCGTCTCCTTGCCTTCCGCCTTGAGCGCCTCGGCGAGCGCCGGCGTGTCGCACGCGAGGGCGTTGACCCTCGCGACGAGACGCGGGACCTCGTTGAAGTACTCGCAGGAGACGACCGTGCTCTCTACCCCGAACCGCGAGAACCAGCGCTCGACCAGCACCCGCGGGTGCGAGTAGACGACGCTCACGTGGTCGACTGGCTCGGCATCGATCTCCGGGAAGTCGGGCCGGAGGCTCGTGAGGATGTTCCTGAGGACCGCGTTCACCAGACCGGCCGTGCCCTTGTGCCCGTAGCGCTTGGCGAGGTTGACCGATTCGTTGACCGCGGCGCGCGGGGGGATCCTGTCCAGGTAGTCTATCTGATAGAGTCCGAGCCGGAGCGCGTTCCTGATGGCGATCGGAAGGGGCTTGAGCCCTCCCTTCACGTACTGGTCGAGGACCCAGTCGAGCCGGCCCTTCCAGCGCAGCACGCCGTACGTGAGGTTCCTCGCGAGCGCCGTGTCCCGCTCGTCGAGCCCGGCGTTCCTGAGCTCGCGGTCGAGGATCGCGTCGATCTTCTGGTCGCCCGACTCCCACTCGGCCAGGCTGAGGAGTGCTACCTTGCGCGCGTCCAAGCCTTCTCCTTCTCTTCCGACTCGTTGCTGCCCGCCGCGTCGGCGCCCGCCGAGCGCGGATGCTGCTCTCGTTCGTCCGGCTTCCACCCGAGCGCCTCGGCGAAGAACGCGATGGCATCCCTGACGCGCCCCATGTCTACCGTCGTGTCGCGGCACGGACCGTGCGGCCGCTCGTTGAGGATCCCGAGCACGGGCAGCGGGTAGCTGTCGGTGATCCCGCTCGTGAGGTCCGTCTCGCACGCGACGGCGATGATCGCCGCTGGATCGACCTCGCCTATGACCCTCCGCGCCAGCGTGCCTCCGGTCGCGACGGTGAGCGGCAGACCGTTCCGGCGGGCCACGTCGAGGAGGCTCTCGATGACGCAGTTCCCGCACCCGTGGCAGTTCTCGATGAGCCCGCCCGTGATCTTGTGCGGGCACGTCGTCGCCTGGAGACAGTGAGGCAGGAGCAGGAGGAGCGTCCCGGGCCGGAGCGTGTCGCGGCCCGCGGCGACGAGCGCGTTGTTGACCTCGATGAACGACCGCTTCACCTGGTCCTTGTCGATGCCGAGGATCGCCGACGCTAGACGGACGAGCGGGAAGAGGATGCGGACGACGGTCGACGTGATCCTCTGGCTGAAGAGGACCCGCTGGCCGGTGACCGCCGACACGGCGACGAGCCCGAGCCCGAGCGCCACGACGAAGAACGCGAGCCCCGCCGCGACGCCGACGGCGCCCGGAAGGTCGACGTGGAACTCCCCGAGACGCGGCGCGATCAGGTACCAGGCGCCCGTCATGAAGATCGCGAGGAGCGCGAGTCCGCCCGCGGAGATCGTGATGAAGAGCTTCTTCTCACCGAGCGCCAACCCGGTCCTCCTCATCGCTGGAATCCCTCTCGAACGGCCGGGTCCCTACACCGGGACGGTAGCCCCGCACGAACGCGGCCGCCTCCATGGCTCGCTTGCCCTCGGGCTTGAGCTCCGAGAGCCAGACCGAGCCCTCGCCCGCGGCCACCTCGATCCCGCGGCCGTCGTCGACCGACAGGATCTCGCCGGCCTCACCGCGCTTCCCGGCGGCCGCGTCCTCGCCCGGCTCCGCGCGGGTGATCGCGAGCGACTTCCCGCGGTACCAGGTGTACGCGCCGGGCCAAGGGGTCATCCCGCGGATGTGGTCGAAGACCTCCCGGGAAGATCTCGACCAGTCGATCTCCCCGTCCTTCTTTCTGAGCTTCCTCGCGTACTTCGTGGTCGGCGGGCTCTGTGCGACGCGCGGGGCCTCTCCCTTCCTTATGAGCTCGACCGTCTCGAGGAGGAGCTCGGCGCCGAGTCCGGAGAGCCGCTTCGAGAGTTCGCCCGCCGTCTCGCGGTCCCCGATGTCTGTCCGACGGGCGAGGATGATCTCGCCGGCGTCGACCTTCTTCGCCATGAACATCGTCGTCACGCCGGTCTCCGTCTCGCCCCGGACGATCGCCCAGTTGATCGGCGCGACACCCCGGTACGCCGGCAGGAGCGACGCGTGAACGTTGACCGCCCCCTTCGACGGCGCGTCGAGGATCTCCTCGGAGAGGATCTGCCCGAACGCAACGACGACCAGGAGGTCGGGCGCGAGCGCGCGGAGCCTCTCGACGAACTCGTCCGTGTTGACGGTCTCGTACTGCTCGACGGGAAGTCCCAGCTCGACGGCCGCGACCTTGACCGGGGGTGGCGTGACCTTCCGGCCGCGGCCGGCGCCGCGGTCGGGCTGCGTGACCACGAGCGCGAGCTCATGTCCGCATGCGTGGAGGCTTCTGAGAGAGGGGACCGCGAACTCCGGCGTCCCCATGAAGACGATGCGCATTGGCGGCAACTCACTGGGACCGCGGGCGGCTGCCCTGGCCCGATGTTCTTCGGATACGCTGCCTATGTTCTTCTGATGCGTGCCTTTACGAGCTGCCTCTTGATCGGGTTCAGGTAGTCGAAGAAGAACTTGCCGTAGAGGTGGTCGATCTCGTGTTGGAAGATACGGGCCAACGCGCCCTCCACCTCCAACTTAACCTCGTTCATGTCGCGGTCGAGTCCCTTGACGATGACGCTGCTCGGGCGCTCGACGTCGGCGGTCACCCCGGGACAGGAGAGGCATCCTTCTTCGATGACCTCGTGACCGGAGGAGTAGACGATCTCCGGGTTCACGAGCACGATGGCGCCGTTGTGGACGGCCTCAGTGCCCTCGTACTCCGGCGGCGGCTCGGCCACGACGACCGCGAGGGGCGCGCCCAGCTGCGGCGCGGCCAATCCCACTCCCGGCGTCTCGCCGCGGCGCATCGTGTCGATGAGATCGTCGATGAGCTCACGGATCTCGTCCGTCATCTCCTCGACCACCCGGACGCCCGCGGTGAGAATCGGATCGCCGTGGTGCACGACCTCGCGAATCGCCATACCGTCCTCGCTACTCCCGTACGGCGTTCACCGCCGACTTCGCCACCTCGACCTTGAGCCCCTCTGCGATCTTGATGACGACGCGGTCTTCGTGCACGTCCTGCACCTCACCGTAGAGGCCGCCGATGGTCACGATCCTGTCGCCACGCTTCAGCGAGTCGATCATCTCCTGACGCTGCTTCCGACGTTTCGACTCAGGCCTGATCATGAGGAAGTAGAAAATCGCGAAGATCGCGACGAGCATGATGAGCATGCTCGACCCGCCGCCGGCTCCCTCGCCTTGGGCGCCGGTGGTGCCCAGGGCGTGAGCCGCCTCCGGGAAGAGGAGCGATAGAAACAGCATGAAGGTCGCCTCCTAGTGTGTCGTGTCGCCGTCGTCCGGGAGGGGAACCCCGTCCCGGAACCGCTCGGCTTTGACCTGCTCCATCTCCTTGAGGAGCTCGGCCGGGTCGAGGTTCCCGTTCCGCGCCAACACGCGCACGAGCGCCTCGAGGGACAGCGTGTTCGAGAGCGACAGCTCCTCGAAGCTCACCTGGCGCTTCACGCCGTCCTTGACCATGACGAGCCCCGGCTGGGGCTTCTTCTTCTTGGGCTTCCTCTTGAGCACCAGCTGTCTCCGGGAGCAGGCCGAAACCGGCTCCGGAAAGCCTAGCAAGCGGAATACGCGAAGTCAACACGCTTGGGACGGGTCCACAGCGGCGCGAACCGCGGGTCGTGCCGGCGAGCGGAGTCGGCGGACGGGATCGGCGGGCTGCAATCAGAGGCTGAGACGCCCCCGTGCCGTGTCTACGAACTCCTCGTAGGAGCGCACGACGCGCTCTGCGAGGCGGTGCAGGAGATAGACCGCGTGGTCGAGCTTGCGGGGGGCCTCCTCTTCCCAGATCAGCGGGACGCTCACCTGCGAGTCCTGCGCGTGATCGGTGTACTCCCCGACGTAGTGCAGGAACTTCCGGCAGCGCCTGAGGAGCTGCCGGCGCTTCCGCTCGAGCTTCCGGTCGAGGAACGCGTCGTCCTCGCGGTCGCCCCCGTCGCAGAAGCTCCGAAGCTGGTCGAGCGCGTCGCGGTCGAACGGCGCGCTCATGTGGTGCTCCCGGAGGAACGCGATGGTGCCGTCGGCAGGAAGCGTGCGCTGGAACGCGAGGAACCTGCGGCGGTCAGACGCTATCCACGGCGCGACAGATTCCTCCGCCGCGAGAGGAGATTTCAGTGCCATCCCCAACCTTCCGGTCGGCGCCGGCTTTGATGCAGTGAGCGTACGGCGTCGTCTGGTCGACGCGACTTGCCAAATCGGATATTACCAGCAATCACAACTCTTGTCAAGGGGAACCCGCTTGAGCCTACGTTCAGTCCGGTATGACGCCGGGCCGGACGGCCTCCCGCATCGGGGCCCCGGCGCAGCCTCAGCTCGAGCCCTGCTCGGCCTCCGAGCCGCCCTACGGTCGGCCTCCGCCCGGCCGCCCCCTCGGTCTCCACGCCGGACCTACAGGTACCCCTGAGCCATGAGGTCGTACGTCACGGAGAAGAGCCTCAGCGCCTCTCCGACGGACCGGAGCCAGCCCGACAGGCCCTCTCCGCCGCCGAGCGTCAGGTCGACGTGAACGAACGACTCGATCACCTGGAGGTTCACCGAGGCCTCGGGCGGGAGCTGCTCCGCGAGCGCCAGCGTCTCGGTGTACGGGATCAGGTGGTCGTCCCGGCCGTGCACGAGGATCATGTGCGCCCGGACGTCCCTGAGCTGGCCGTTCGGCGAGAGCTCGGCGAAGTACTCCCGGACACGCTCGCTCATCTCCGCCACGAGCCCGGACGTCCGCTCCGGGTCGGTGTTGACCATGAGCTCGTACGCGCCCCTCCCCTCGTCGCCCAGCCCCAGAGCGAGATCGGAGACGTCGGCGTCCTCGTCGTCGAACTTCCTCTCCGCGATCGTCGAGAGCAGCTCGCGGTCGCCCTCGTCTTCGATCAGGTCGATGCTGTTCAGCAGGAACGCCCACTTCCCCGTCGCGCGCGGCTCGAGGTAGACCCATTCGTCCTCGACGCGAAACATGCCGGTCGTCGCGTACCTCACGACGCTCGTCAGGTCGCAGTGCGCGCCCAGAAGGAAACAGAACCGCACGCGGTCCGAGATCCTCGGGTCGGCGGCCGAGAGCGCCGCGAGGCCGCCCGCATAGCTGAACCCGAAGAGCCCGATGCGTTCCGTCCGCACGTGAGGCGACAGCCAGAGGTACTCGAACGACGCGATCAACTCGTCGATGTCCGTCGGTCGGACCCGGAACTCCTTCATGTTCGTGAACTCCGGCACGAGCGCGACGAAACCCGCCCGAGCGAGCGCGTCGGCGAAGTTCATGAGCCTCGGGTCGTTCCGTCCCCGTGCGGCGACGCCGTGGCTGAGGACGATCCCCGGGCGCTTCCCGTCCCGGGCCGGACGGTAGAGGTCCGCGACGACAGTCTTCCCGTCGACCTCGAAACTGACCTCCTCGACGACGGGCGCCGGCCTCAGCGACGCGATCGGCCCGTCCGTCTCGGGCGTCACCGACTCCATGAGAACCAGGGTCGCGAGATACGCGACCCTCATGTGAGCCGAGAAACCTATTACGATGGTGACGATGACGGCGACCGCGATGAGCCGCCGCGTCCTCTTCTTCATCGAGACGGAACTCCCTGTCGGACGCACCGGCGAGACTAGCTCCGACGCTGCCCTGCCTCGGGCTGCCCCGAAGTGACCGGCCTACCTCGGCTGGACGAACACGGCCGCGGTCCTCGCGGGGATCGTGAACGCCCCCTCCCCGCCGTCGAACGCGGCGCCCCGCACCACCTCGTCGTGCGAGGCCTGATGGACGGGATGGAGCTCGAACGCCGTCCCCTTCCAGTCGATGTTATCGTAGACGATCGCGTCGGTCGTCCCGTTCAGGAACACGAGGACCCGACGGTAGTTCGTGTCGATCGGCCGGCTCTCTATCTCGTCCGAGACGCCCATGACGATGAGCCCCGGGATCTGGTCGGGTCCGACGTTGTAGAACCGCGTTCTCGCCTGCACGTCCTCGGCGGTTCTCAGGCGGAACAGGATCGTGCTCTTCCGGATCTTCAGAAGCTCCCGGAAGTGGTGCACCGTCCGCATGATCTCGTCCCTGCCGGGTGTGATGTCCTCGCGCGCCAGGAGCGGACGGATGATGTCCCACCGGTCGCGGTTCTTCTCGGCCGACGGCAGCCCGACGCCGAAGTTGTTCGCCTCGTAGCTCCAGTCCAGCCTGTTGAACCAGTCGCCGGAGTTGTAGCTGTCCGCCTCCATCGACTTCGAGCGGAGCATGTCCGAGCCGGCGTGGAAGAACGGAATGCCCTGCCCGAGCGCCACGACCGAGAGCGCGAGGTTCTGCATGCGGACGCGGTCGTCGAGCGTCGCGTCCGCGGGCGCCGCGTACTGGATCTTGTCGAAGAACGTCTCGTTGTCGTGCGCGGAGACGTAGTTGATCGCTTCCTGGGGGTCGGCGGCGTAGCCGACTCCCTCGTACTGCGCGCCGAGGATCTCGCGGCCGTTGTGGTCGATGAGCAGGTAATCTCTGAGGTTCCCGGTCATCCCGAACCGGATCCTGTTCATGTACCCCAGGAGGCGCCCCAGTTCCTCGCTGCCGCTCCCGTTGAACCCGTTCGGGTCGGTGTAGAGCCCGGTCGCGAATCCCTGGTCACGCCTGTCGGCGAACGGGCTCCCGCCGCGGACGGCGTCGCGGATGCGGTCGTTGAACGTGCCGATGCCCGTCCCTGCCATGTTGAACTGGACCGCGTTCTCGCCCCGCCTGCCTCCGGCCACCTCGCCGAAGTCCCACCCCTCGCCGTAGAGATAGATGGCGTTCCCGTCGACTCCGTGCTCCTCGACGGTGAGCGCGCGGAGCGCGTCGCGGACCTTGACCATGTTGCTCTTCATGTGGTGGCCCATGAGGTCGAACCGGAACCCGTCGATCTTGTAGTCAGTGGCCCAGTGGACGAGGTCGTCGACCATGAACCGCTCCATCATGTAGTGCTCGGTGGCGGTGTTCTGGCAGCACGTGCTCGTCTCGACGAAGCCGTCCGGGTTCAGGCGGTGGTAGTAGCCAGGGACGATCTTGTCGAACACGGACTTGTCCGCCTGGCCGCTCGAGTTCGTGTGGTTGTAGACCACGTCCATCACCACGCGGAGGCCCATGTCGGAGAGGGACTTCACCATCTGCCGGAACTCGTTGATCCGTATCGGACCGTCCGGGACGGTCGAGTAGCTCCCCTCGGGAGTACCGAAGTGGAACGGGTCGTAGCCCCAGTTGTATGGATCGTTCCCGCTGATGCGGGCGATCGCCGCCTGCTGCTGGTCGGAGTCCGGGGGATGCACCGAGAGATCGCCCGGGCTGAGCCAGTTGGCCTTGTTCTCGTCGACCGTCGCGATGTCGAACGAGGGCAGGAGATGCACGTGCGTGAGCCCCGCCTCCGCGAGGGCGCGTAGGTGCGTCGCGCCATTCGACGGGAGCGCGAACGCGAGAAACGTCCCCCGCACCATCTCCGGCACGGTCGGGTCGCTCGCGCTGTAGTCCCGGACGTGGAGTTCGTAGATGACGATGTCCTCGGGCGCCTCGAGGGGCGGCTTCCGGAGGTCGTCCCAGCCCTGCGGCTTGAGCGACGGGTCGTCGAGGTTGACCACCTGGCTCCTGGCGCTGTTTCTGGAGAGGCCGTAGGAATACGGATCGGTGACGAGGTTCCACTCGACGCTGCCGGTCCGCGGCACGAAGACGCCCACCTCGAGGAGGTAGTAGAGCATGTTCCAGCTCGAGTCACCCGTGGCGCTCCAGACGCCGTCCGTCTTCACCATGTCGACCACGTCGACCGGCTCCGTCGTTCTGGACGATCCGAACAGGTGCAACCTCATCATCTTCGCCGTCGGCGCCCAGACCGAGATCGTCGGAACGCGCCCGTCCCACGTCACGCCCAGCGGCCCGTCGTACGCGAAGAGGTCGTCGAGGACGCCGGGGATCTGCAGACCCGCTGCGTCCGCGAGCTTCCCGTCGGCGCCCGTGACCGAGACCGCCAGCTGGCCCTTCAGAATCTCCGGCACCCGGGCGAGGTCCTCGTCGGAGAGGACGAACGCCGCGTGGCCCGAGAGGTGGGGGAATCGACCGACGAGCTCCGGCGGGAGCCTGTTCCCCGCGCGCTCGAGCACGAGGCTCTCGCCTCCGGTCACGCCGTCCTGGGAGAGCGCGAGGGCGCCGTCGGGCGACGCGTGGAGCATGTAGACGTTGCCTTCCGCGTGCCGCGCCTTCCACGCGATCGTGCGGCGGTCGAGCCAGTGGCCGCGGAGCTTCGACAGGTCCCCGAGCGCGAGCGTCGTCACGTCCGGCACGCTCGTGTGCATGTCGGGGCTCCCGGAGATGAGCCAGACCTCGCGCCCGTCGCCGACCGGGAGGAACATGTCCGGGCCCGGGTCCTTCGTGTCGCCCTTGTGGATGATGAACCCGAGCTCGGTGGCCCCGTCCGTGAGCGCCACGTCCCAGTAGAGCCCGAACTCGTCGCGGCCCGCGGGCTCGAGGGGACTCGGCCAAGTGACGCCCTCCTCTGCGGAGTCCTTCCACACGTGGAGCCCCCACCCGTCGTATCCGCCCCTAGGACGGTGGTAGTGGATCCTCGCGGTGCCCCCGGCGAGGGCGGGCGCCGCCTCGAACGTCTCCTCCGAGGCAGGCGCCCCTCCCCCGACGATGCGGATGGCGTTCAGACCCCCGTGTCCGTCGTCGACGTAGCCGTCGGCCGTCGGGTCGACCGGGTAGCCGTCGAGGTCGGTCTCCATGTTCGCCGGCCACTGCCCGTTGATGAAGTACTTGTACTGGTGCTCGCCGGCGTCGAGCTCGACAGTCGTCGTCCAGGTGCCGTCGTCCTGGAGCTCCATCGGCGTCTCACCCCAGCCGTTGAAGCTGCCTCGGAGCGAGACGCTCTCGACCGCCATGCCCTCCGGCGGTTCGAGCGTGAAGGTGACCTCCTCCGCGAGCGCGGCGCCCGCGGAAATCAAGAGCGCTCCTGTCATGCACAAGACTCCGTGTAGGGTTCGGCGTGCCATGGCTGCCTCCATGGGAGTGAGCACGTGCCTGTTTTCGGATGGTGGGAGTATAGCACAGCGAGAACGGGCTGTCGCCAGACGCGCCGAGGCGGGCACCGGCCCGCCGATCGTCTCTGCTGGGCCCGAGCCCGCCTCTTCCGGGGGGTCGGTCCTGCTGGTGGCGCTTCGAGCTTGCTGCGCGAGCCGGCGCTCAGTCGGCCGGCGCTACCCAAGCTACCTCATGAGAATCATCTTCGTGCTGCCTCGGAAGCCCTGCGCCTCCATCACGCAGAAGTAGACGCCGCTTCCCACCTCGTGGCCCTTCTCGTTCCGTCCGTCCCAGATCGCCTCATGGCCGCCGGGCTCGACGGCTCCATCGACCAGAGTCCTCACCAGACGGCCCGAGACGTCGTAGACCCGGAGCGCGACGTGTGACTCGCTGGGCACGGCGTACGCGAGCGCCGTCCTCGGGTTGAAAGGATTCGGCGCGTTGAGGCCCAGACGGAACGCCGCCGGGATCCCGGGCTTCGACTCGCACCCTTCGAGCGCCGCGTGCAGGTTCTCGTTGCCGGCGCCCCGCAGGAAGGCGTCCTCGAACACGAGCTCGTACCCGTCGCCGAGAGCGCGAAACGTGAGGACCGCCACCTCGCCCGAGCCGCCGACCGTGACTCCCGCCCCAAGCACCGCCAGGTCCACCTGGACGGAGCCCTCGCCGGAGCCGTACCAGAAGAACACCGGCGCGAGGGGCGAGTACATCGCGGAGGACAGCCGCGCCTCGACGAACTCGAGCTCGCCCGGATCGAACGCGACGACAGCCTTGAGGCCCTTCACCTGGTCGGCGTTGCCAACGAGTCTCAGCCCGACTTCGACCGTTCCGTCCTCTCCGGGCTCGCCGGCGTTCAGCTCGAGGGCGAGAGCCCTCGTGGACTGCCCCGGCAGGAACGGCACCGCTCTCGGGCTCACCACGCTGTAGTTCATCGCGAAGATCAACAGATCCTCGAACTCCACGAAGTCGTCGGGGAGCGGGATGCCGGTGGCCGTAGTGTCGTCGGTCGGACCCACGTCGCACTCGGCGGCGTTGCCAGTCGGGCTCGTCGCCGCGTAGGTCCCGCCCAGCTTGTCGATGTCGGCGTCGTTGACGAGGCCGTTGTAGCCCCAGACGCCCATCACGCCCGCCACGTCGCCCAGCCAGTAGTTCGTCGATCGGTCCTGTCCGCCGCCGCCCGCGGCGCCGTAGTTCAAGGCCTGGTCGTACGCGAACGCACCGTAGTAGTAGATGTCGCGCGGTGCAATCGTATGTGTCCCGCTCGTCACCGCGCCGAGACCGTTGAACGCCTCGCCGTCCCCGGATGTCTCGTCGGCGGGGTACGACGGTGCGGACGTGTCGTAGAGCGGGTAGTCGCCCCACGCGTCGTACCGCACGACGACGCCCCGGAGGTTCGCGTCGAGCGCCGTCGGGTCGTCCCAGGTGAGCTCGGCCTTCTCGTGGTCCGGCGCCGAGGCGAACCCGGCAATCGTGCCTGGAGGCGTGTTGTCAACCGTCACGTCGTCGCTGTCGGAACCCGTGTTCAACAGCGCGTCGGTCGCCGTCACCGTGACGGTCTTGAGGCCGTCCGCCGTCAGCGTCACGTTCTGGAGCGCCACCGTCCAAGTGGCGACGTTCCCCACGTAGCTCTCCGCCGGTACGGCCGATCCGGTCCCAGACAGAAGCGTCGACAGGTCGGCTCTGATGTCAGAGACCGTGAGCGTCGTGTCGTCCGTGACCGTCGCTGTCAGTTCGAGGTCGTCCCCGTCCTTGGCGTACTCGTTCGTGTGGGCGAGCGTCAGGTTGGCCACCGCCACGTTCGTCACCGACGGACTCACGATGTCCACCTGAATCTCACCGTCGTCGCCCGAGAATCCCGTGAGGGGCGTGTTGTAGCGGTCGCGAAACGCCACGAGCGTCAGGGTCACCGCGGTCTGCCCGGTGGCCACAGCGTCGAAGTCGACCGTGAACATCGTCCCGGGACCGGTGACGCCGTCGATCGGTCCCAGGAGAGAGCAGTCGACCTTGATCTCGTCCTCCGCCCAGCTGTACGCGTTGAAGAACGTCGTCCCCGCGCTCGAGAGCAACGCGCCCTCGGTCACGTCACCGGGCGTCGTGCTCGCCACGGCGCCGTCCCAGCTGAACTTGATGGCGTATGCGTAGAGGAGACCTCCGCCCCCTCCGAGGTAATCGACCGAGATCTGGCCGTTGGAGGACGCGACGTTGAGGATCAGCGGGTCCGGGTCGCAGACGATGTTCGCTCGACCGGCCGCCCCGCTGGGCTCCGCGACCAGCACGAGGAGTGCTGCCAAGGTCAGCATACGGAGTCTGCCGCTCTTCGGCTTCATGGGCCCCCCTCTCCGAAGACCGTACGTGTCTCAAGTGACCTTCAGTCATAGTACCACCAATCGCCCATCGTGGCAAGCATCGATTATGAACACTGTTTAGTCTTAGAGCGGTATGCATCCGGCCCCACACCTCAGTATACTGGCGCTCCCGCGGGCCCTCAGCGCCGAGCTCCCCATCGCCTGTGAATGACGGCCGCGGGAGACGAGTCTCATAGCAAAGGGACCAGACGAAGCGGTGGCGCGACGGGGGCAGGCAAAATGATGACAGTCTCCGGTGCGACAGGTTCATTCCCGTTGCATCTAAAGGAGCGGTCACGGAGAGAGAGCCCGGGTGGTACTGAGTGTAGCCGGCGAGCGGGGTCGGTCCTCCTGGGCTCGCTCCTGACCAAAGATGAGCAGGATTCGACAGTCGCCCGCCGCCGGGCGGCTCGTTGCGAATGGGGCGATGTGCGGGGTGGTGAGTTCCTCTCTTCAGGTCTACTTCGGAGGGCGTGCCCCGGAGGAGGCATCCGTGAATAGTACGACCCTGGCGGGCAGGGCGCTTCCGGCGCTCGTGCTTGCGCTGTTTGTGATCGCGACCCTGTCAGGTCTGGCAGTTGCGCGGCCGGAGACAAGGACGCTCGAGCTCGAGCGGCTCAGCGAATCGCACCGGCAGCGGGTCGAAGCCGGGCGGGGCGCTCTCTACTACATCCTCGCGAGGAGCGAGGACCCTGCCCAGAAGCGGCTCAACGACAGCCGGAGCGTCGAGCTTCAGTACATCGACGAGCGCGGCCTGCCGGTCTTCTACGCGGTCGACAACCTCATCGCCGCGCGGACGATCAGCACGGACGACGTGTGGCCGTACGGGGTGGCCGGGTACGAACTGACCGGCGCCGGCACGGCCCTGGGCGAGCTCGGGATCTGGGACGCGGGCGCGGTCTACGCGGCTCACCAGGAGTTCGGGGGCCGCGTGACGCAGATCGACGCCGCCTCGAGCCCGCACTTCCATGCGACGCACGTGGCCGGAACGATGATCGCGGCGGGCGTGCACCCGAACTCGAAGGGCATGTCGACCGACGGGACGCTCGCGGCGTACAACTGGAGCAACGACGACTCGGAGATGGCGACCGCCGCCGCGGCCGGGATGATGATCTCGAACCACTCGTACGGTTCGGTCGCGGGGTGGAGACACAACGGCGACTGGTACTGGTACGGGAACACCGGTGTCAGTCCCGTAGAGGACTACGGGTTCGGGTTCTACGGCTCGGGCGCGCAGGCGTGGGACGAGATCGCATACAACGCGCCGTACTACACGATCGTGAAGTCGGCCGGGAACGACCGCACCGACTCGGGCCCCGGCCCGGGCGGGGGCCACTGGGTCTGGGCGGGCTCCAGCTGGCAGTGGAGCAACGAGACGCGCGAGCCTGACGGCGGAGCGGACGGCTACGACTCCATCTCGTGGAACACGACCGCGAAGAACATCATCGCCGTCGGCGCGGCGCAGGACATCTCGCAGGGCTGGAGCGAGCCCGGCGACGTCAGCATGGCCGCGTTCAGCGGGTTCGGACCGACGGACGACGGGCGCATCAAGCCCGACCTCGTCGCGAACGGGGTGGGCCTCTTCTCGTGCGTGGAGACCGGTCCCACGAACTACAACGTGTTCAGCGGGACGTCGATGTCGTCGCCGAACCTGTCCGGTTCCCTGAACCTCCTCGTGCGGTTCTTCGAGGAGACGCACGGCGGGCAGCGTCCGCTCGCGGCGACGATGAAGGCGCTGCTCATCGGGACCGCCGACGAGGCCGGTCCCGGACCCGGTCCGGACTACGGCTGCGGCTGGGGTCTCATGAACACGCGCGCTGCCGCCGAGCTCATCGAGGGTGACGGGCTCGAGGCGACGAGGATCGTCGAGGCGCGGCTCGAGAACGGAGCTTCCGACGAGTACTTCTTCGTGAGCGAAGGGGTCGACCCGATCAAGATCACGATCGCGTGGACCGACCCTCCGGGGACGCCGCCGGCAGCCTCGCTCGACCCGCCCGACCTGATGCTCGTCAACGACCTCGACCTCCGCATCGAGCATCTCGACAGCGGCACGGTCTTCGAGCCGTACGTGCTCGACCCGACGCAGCCGGCGAGCGCGGCGTCCAGGGGCGACAACTTCAGAGACAACGTCGAGCAGGTCGACATCCCGACGCCCGCCGCCGGCGAGTACGTCGTGACGGTATCGCACAAGGGGTCGGTGGCACAGGGGCAGGACTACTCCGTCGTGAGCCTCGATCCGATCGCGGCTCTCGACTCGACGGGGATCGACGACGGCGTCGCGGCGGCGAACGGGTTCACGCTGTACAGGAACTTCCCGAACCCCTTCAATCCGTCGACGACGATTCGCTACGAGCTCGCGTCGCCGGCGCGCGTGACGCTCCGCGTCCACGACGTGGCCGGCCGCGTGATCCGCGTCCTCGAGGGCGAGGACCGGCGCGAGCCGGGCGTGCACGAGATCACCTGGGACGGGCGTGACGATGACGGGAGGACGGTGGCCTCGGGCGTCTACTTCTACCGCATCGACGTGGGCGGTTCGAGCGAGACGCGAAGAATGGTGATGCTCAAGTAGGTGTTTCACCCGGAGAGCGGAGTCTCCGGTAGAGGGCGAGCCCCGGTGACACGTCACCGGGGCTCGTTTCGTGTGGTGGAGGCGAGGCGGGGGGGCGTTCCCCGAAGGCGACCGGGAACCCTACTCCCCGAACCCCGACTCCTCGCGCTGCGCGAGGCCGAAGAGGAACAGCCGCATGCACTCGGCCTGCTGCTCCGGGGCCAGCTCCCCGACTGCGCGGCCCAGCTCCCGGAGTGTCTCGGCCCCGACGCCAGGATCGGGATCGAGCCCCCGTGCCTTCTGGAACTCCAGAACCGCGGCGTCCGCATCCTCCGTCCACTGCCCGGAACCGTACTCGAGATCGTATCCAAGGTTCCCGAGAACGGCCATCACGAGGGTCCTCTCCTCGTACGAGAGGTTCGCGTCGCCCGAGACGTTCGAGGCCTCGACGCGGATCTGGTCGACCCCGTCGATCACGATCTGGGGCCTCCCCTTGTAGAGCGTGATCCTGCCGTCGACGCAGAGCGTCTTCCCCAGGAAGTACTGGTGGGGCGGCTCGTCAAACCTCTCCCTCACCGTCGGCCAGATGACGACCGTGAACGGCGTCTCCGGGAACGGCCTCTCGAAGTTGAGGAACGTCGGCCGGCTCGAACTCCGCGCGAGGTACGCGGTGTCGACGACCTGTCCGCAGACGGTGACCTCCTCTCCGACGTTCGCGGCGGCCTCCGAGGGCTCGATGGTCTCCCGCGCGGAACACGCGGAAGGCGTCGCCAGCAGTGCGGCCAGCGCCACGACCGCGAGTGCCGTAGGCCGGCTCGCCCCTCCCCGGACGCTCCGGGACATCCTCGCTCGACCTCTCACGCGTTCACCTCCTTGTGGACACAGGCGTTCAGCACCTCATCTTGAGCAGGCTCTCGTACCTCCGTCGGTCGATCTCCCCGGACTCGACGGCGTCCTTGATCGCGCAGCCGGGCTCGTGCGAGTGCGAGCAGTCGGCGCCGAACCTGCAGTCGCCGAGACGGGGACGCATCTCCGGGAAGTATGACGCCAGGTCCTCGCCCTCGTCAAGGAGCGGGAAGACCTTCATGCCGGGCGTGTCGACGACTCCTCCTCCCCCGTCGAGCGGGAACATCTCGAGGTGCGTCGTCGCGTGCCGCCCCTTGCCGGTCGACCCGCTGACCTCCTTCACGAGAAGCCCGAGTCCGGGCTGGAGCCTGTTCAGGAGCGAGGTCTTCCCGACGCCTGACTTCCCGAGGAAGACCGAGGTCTTCCCGGTGAGGTCCTCGCGGAACGAGTCGACGCCTTCCCCGGTCACCGCGCTCGTGCGCGAGACGCGGTAGCCGACCCTCTCGTAGAGCTCCAGGTCGGCTTCGGTGCGCTCGCGGTCGGCGATGTCCAGCTTCGTGACGCAGACGAGCACGGGGATGCCGGCTCGCTCCGCCGTCACGAGGTAGCGGTCCAGAAGGTGCCACCTCGGCTTCGGGTTCGCAGCGGCGAACACGGGGACCACCTGGTCCACGTTCGCCGCGATGACCTGCTCCACCTGTCTGTTCTGCACGCGCCGCTTCGGGTCCGTGATCCTCCTTCCGAGGACCCGTCCCCTCGGCAGCACGTCCTTGATCATCCCCGCTCCGTCCCCGGCCGGTACGAAGGCAACGAGGTCGCCAATCGCGATGGGATCGACGAAGTCGATGTCCTTCACCTTCTGCACCCGCCTGAGCGTGCCGCCGGCGGGGTCGGAGACCGGGTAGAAGAGCTGCTTCCTGAGTCGGTTCGAGATGCTGCATCGGACCATCTCGCTCCCGACCCTGACGTGGTAGAGCCCCCGGTCCTTCCGGTAGACGGTGCCGGTCACGGCGCCCTCCCCGGCGGTCCGTTCGGGACCCTCGACGTGATCAGTGTGTTCGTGCATCGTTGGATGCTTCCTCTCTTATGGGTCATCGTCTGCCTGCGCGCACGAACCCGCGGCGTGCGGGCGCGCGTCACCGCGCGCAGGCGCTCTCGGGAACCGAGACCGCGCACGCGAAGAAACCGGCCCGCTCGCTCGAGCGGTCCTCACAGAGGACTGCTGTCTCGAGGAAGAAACTGCCTTAGGCGGGATTCCCGAGGTGCGGTCTCACGTACGTAGCGGCGAAGGACTCAGACATCACGCACCTCCTCTCCGAACGAAGGAACTACTGAGAGCGAGCCGCATCCTGCGGCTCGCGTACTGCACCTGATTCACGCTAACACCTGGCGGGAGCGGCGTCAAGGCCGAGGCGGGTATGTACGCCGGGACGCCGCCCCGCTAGGCTGGTCACCGCCTTGGACACGGCCAGGACGCGATGGGTTGATGGGAATCCGGGGAAAGTGTGAGCGAACGCTCAGTTACCGCGCGCGGGTGCGCTCGGGGCTCCTCCCCCGGGCGCGACCCTCATCCAGTCGAGCGGGAAATCGGGCTCGAGACGGACGACCTCGAAGAGGGTCGCGATGAACTCGCCCTCGTCGCCCCCCTGCGCCGGATTGAAGTACTTCCAGACGACGTTCCCCTGGGGCGTGACCTCGAAGGCCTTCCCGCGGTCGGATTCCGTGATGAGCGTGTTGCCGTTCGGAAGGCGCTGGTTGGAGCCGCACTCCCTCGAGAAGAAGCTGTTCGGCGGGTCGCCCTGGTAGAGCCAGACTGGCTCCAGGGTCTCTGGATCGAACTCGACCACCCGGGACATCCCTCGGTACCCCTTGTTGTCGAACAGGAGGAGGTTGCCGTTCGGGAGGACGGTCGGCTGGTGCGGCGCCTTCCAGTTCGCCGTGAGTGCCCAGACGACCTCTTCCTCGACGGGGTCCACGACCGCGATGACGTCGAGCTCGCGGAGGCACAGGAGCAGATTCCCCTCCCGGAACTCGGGGAGCCTGCCCTCGAGCGTCCCGTCGAGGATCTCGACGGTGTTCGTGTGAAAGACGTCGCCGGACTCCTTCATCCCCTCGAGAATGCCCGCGTACTCCGAGTTCTCGAAGGCCTCGAGGACCGAGATGCGCCGGAGCTCATTCCCGTCCGGATCGAGCACCGTGATCGCATCCTCGAGGATCGGAAGCTCGGGGTGGACCCTGGGGACGATCTTCGGCTCGCGCGTCAGGACGTAGATGCTGCCGTCGTCCGCGACATCGAGATCGTGATGCGCCCCGTTCAGGTTCGACCACACGAGGTCGGAGGCGAGGTCGACCTTGATGATCCCGAGACCCTCAAAGATCGCGAGGACGTCGCCGTTCTCGAGCAGGCGCGCGCGCCGCCAGTAGCCGGCGGTCTTGTTCGACCTGGGGAGCGGCGTGCCCGGGTGCTCCTTCCACGCGTCGACGTACTTCAGGTGCCACTTGTGGATGGTGCGCCCGGTCATGTCCATGAGGATGGCGCCCGGGAAGTCTCCGGAGGTGTAGAAGTTGAGGCCGTCGTAGGTGTGGGCGCTCTCGTAGACGACGACGCCGACGTCGGTGGGCGCCGGGGTCGAGCCGGACAGGTAGCCGATCGACCGGAGCCTGTCGAAGGCGGCGCGCTGGATCGCGGTCAGCTCGGTGCCGCCCTCCGCCGTCGCCTCCTTCCAGCCACCCTCGTGCCACCTGCCGCCGGGGTCGTTCCACTCGTCCGGGTCCCCGCCCGCCTCGCGGATGGCGGCGTCCTCGGGGTCGCCCGAGCACCCCGACAGGAGAAGACACGCGAGGGAGGCCGTCAGAGCGAACGCCGCCCCCCGATTCACGCACTGCCGTCCGAACCGCATCCGCGCTCCCCTTCTCGTTCCCGACCTCGAGGACTCTCCCGCCCGGCCGTCCGCTGCCCAATATACCACCGGCGCGGAGAACGCCCAAGCCCTCCGCCCCGGAAACGACAACACCCGCCCTCACGGACGGGTGGATTCTCCGGGACCAACTCCGTGCGGGGCGAGCCCCGCCCGGGCCGGCGCGCTACTTGACGAGCAGGAGCTTCCTCGCCTCGACCTCCCCTCCCACGTCGAGCCGGACGAAGTAGACGCCGGACGGGACCTGCCTCCCCCGCTCGTCCCTTCCGTCCCAGCTCGCGGGATACCTGCCCGTGCTGACGGCGCCGTCGACGAGCGTCCTCACGACCCGGCCCCTCAGGTCGTAGACTGCGAGCCTGACCGCACCGATGTGGTTCGGGACGTCGAACTCCAGACTCGTGCTCGAGGCGAACGGGTTCGGCGCCGGCGCGGACAGCCGCGCCCTCAGTCGCCCCCCGGTCGTCACGCTCACGGGATCGCCGCTGACCACCTCCTCCCCCCAACTCAGTATCGCGCGGAGCTCGTACCAGAACGTCGTCTCGGACCAGGCGGTGTCGTCCTCGAACACGCCCGGCGAAGACGCCGGCAACGGCTCCTCGTTCACCAGCTCGAACGGTCCCGTGGGCGACGTCGCTCGGTACACGTTGAAGCCGTCGATGCCGCCGAGTGACTCGACCGTCCACCGCAGGACGACGTTCCCGTCCTCGCCGAGGACCCCGTAGTAACTGCCCTCGACCGGGTTCGGCTCGTGGGGACCGTCTTTGAATCGGTAGGTCTTGCCGGTGACGTTGTCGTGGAAGTAGCAGTACCCGGCCTCATCGAAGTTCGACATCCACGAGACGCCCCTGTAGTTCAGCGTTACCATGCCCCAGCTCAGCGCCTTGCACCACGTCGCGCCCGCGTCGTGGCTCACGTAGATGGCCGGCTCGTCGTTGCCGTGGTCGCGCGTGAGCGTGCCTGCGAAGATGGTGCCCTGCGCGTTCTTCACCATGCCCCACACGAACGTGTTCTCGTCCCCGGCGAGGACGAGCTTCGGCGTGAAGGTGTCGTCGTCGTCGGTCCAGAAGACGGAGTTCGGGAGATCGAGGGTACCCACGTCGGAGCCGAACAGGCGGTGGGTCTCAGTGAAGACCGCGGAGATCGGCTGTGCGAGGAAGTCGTTCTCGAGGATCGCTTCCCACGTGTCCCCTCCGTCCACCGAGCGGATCAGCTTCGCCCGCGGGACGCCGTCGCCGACCGCCGCGTAGATGTACCCCGTATAGGGGTCGGCAGCGACGAAATGGACGTGCCGGCTCGTGCCCTCGTAGACCTTCTGCCAGGTCGTGCCCTCATCGGTGCTTCGCCAGATGAACGAGCAGGTGTCGTTGAACCCGCCCGCGTACTCCCCGATGAAGAGGGTCCCGTCGCGGTCCTCGCACATCTTCCAGAAGCCCTCGCCGCACTCGAACATGAGCGGCTCCGACCAGAAGCGGCCCCCACCATCCTCGTACCGCCCCATTTGGAGCGTGCCGGAGGCGGGTCGCGAGACGAAGATCGTGCCGCGGGAATCGACGAAGAACCCGTTGCAGTGGCTGTGCTCCGTGAAGTGGTGGATCTCGGACCAGGTGTCGCCCTGGTCGGGGCTCGCCCAGACACCGTTCTGGTAGAAACCGTAGAGGGTGTCCGCCGGGCCGACCCAGAGCGGGGTGATCGGCTTCGACACCTCCGCATAGTCGAGGGAGTAGTAATCGCAGTCCTGCACGGCGCCCGCCGCAGGAACGAACAGGGCGAACACCAGCAGGACCAGAAGTGGTCTGATCATCAGCTGCTCCGAGAACCGCATCGTGGAACCTTGCGCACGTGACCAGTCAGGACTGGCCGTCCCCATGTTCCAAGTATACCGCGAACCATCATTCAAATCAATGACAAACGCCGTAGACTGCGACGAATGACGGTCAAATGTTACAATCTCTTGCTACGTCCCGCAGACTGTGTGCTCCGTCCATCCGACGCCCTACGGCTCGAGCACATCCAGGGCACCGGGACCGTCGCGCCACTCGATCTTCCTAGGCGCGATCTTGAGAAGACAGTACTCCTTCGAGTCCGGACCCTCCGGGAAGAAACCCGACAGGTCGTAGCCGAAGAGGCCCCACCGCCTCTTCCTTTCGTCAGGGTCGTCGACGATCGTCGCGTCCCCGATCGCCGTGGCCGTCCTGACGTCCCCCGAGGGATCCAGAAACGCGACGCTCACCTTCGGGTTTGCCCCAATCTGGCTCACCTTCCTCGACGAGGCAAACGTCGCGACCCAGATTGTGAGGTCGTCGCCGACGTGCGGCGCGACCGCCCGCACCATCGGCTGGTCGCCGTCGCAGGTGGCCAGGTGCGCCCGCCCGGCCCCGGCGTTCATGATTTCGATGACGGTCGTGCGCTCTGGTTTCGTCATGCGTCCTCCCGTTCGACGTGCACATCGCCTCTCGTGACTTGCCCCTCATCCTCTGGTACTCTATCACTCGCTGCAAACCGCCGTCAAACGGTGCCGGGAGACGCCGCGGGAGCGGCTATCGGGAACGGTAGTCTGGAGCGGGAATCGATGCCGACGAAGCACGGGAAGTCCAAGTCTAAAGGAAAGAAGCGGGAACGGGCGACCGACCCGGCGTCCGCCGTGCGGGCGGCAACCGACCGGTCCGCCGGCCGACGGGCCCGGGACCTCCTCCCCTGGATCCTCGCCATCGCCGCCCTCGCGCTCGTGGTGCGGTTCCTCTACATCCTGGAACTCAGGGGTCACCCGCTCATGCTCGCAGCGACCGGCGACCCGAAGGTCTACGACCTCCGGGCCCTCGAGATCGCGGGCGGCAAGTGGCTCGGCGACGAGGTCTTCTTCCACTCGAGCCCCCTCTATCCGTACTTCCTCGGTATCGTCTACGCGATCGTCGGCCACAGCTACACCGCGGTCCGCGTCCTGCAGTCCGTCATCGGAACGGGTTCGTGCCTCCTCGTCTTCTCGATCACGAGGACGCTCGCCGGTCGCAGGCAGGCGGTCGTCGCCGGCCTCATCGCGGCGCTCTACGTTCCCTTCATCTTCTTCGACTCCGAGCTCCTGATGATCACGCTCGTGATCTTCTTCGCGCTCCTCTCGCTCAGGCTCCTCCTCACGTGGGAGCGCGACCGGACGCCCTGGCTCCTGCCGCTCGCGGGTCTCGCGCTTGGCGTCGCCGCGCTCGGCAAACCGAACGCCCTCCTTTTCGTCCCCGCGGCCGCGCTCTGGATCTGGTGGGTGTTGCGCGCTGGGGGCGGCGGTGCACCGGAGCGGGAGGGCGATCGCCCCCGGTCGTCGCCGTCCTCCCGACCGGCGCGCGCGCTCGCTCCGATCGCTCTCCTCGTGGCGGGAGTCGTTCTCGCGCTCGTCCCCTTCACGGTCAGCAACTACGTCATCGCCGACGACTTCGTCCTCACATCGTCGAACGGAGGGGTCAACTTCTGGATCGGGAACAACGAGGAGGCGAAGGGGACGTTCCTCGTCGAGCAGTCGATGCGCACCGATCTCTACGAGGGCTCGAAGGAGCTCGCGGAGCAGAGGCTCGGGCGGGAGCTCACGCCCTCGCAGGTCTCCGACTACTGGTTCGGCGAGGGACTCCGGTTCGTGCGGGAGAGTCCGGGGCGCGCGTTAGGGCTCGTCGGAAAGAAGTTCCTCCTCTTCTGGAACGGCTACGAGATCCCGAACCACTACAACCTCTACTACTTCAGGCAGGTCTCCAGGCTCCTCCGGTTCGACCCCGTCCTCTTCCTGTGGGTCGTCCCGTTCGGGATTCTGGGCGTCTACCTCTCCGCGCGCTCGTGGCGGAGGTACCTCCTCCTCTACCTCTTCGCGGGAACATACCTCGTCTCTCTCCTCCCCTTCTTCATCACGTCGCGCTACCGGCTGCCGGTCGTCCCGGTCATGATCGTGTTCGCCGGTGTCGCGCTCGTCCGGCTCTGGGAGAAGATCAAGTCGAAGGAGGCGAAGGGCTGGATCGCACCGGCCGCCGTGCTCGTCGCGGCGTTCGTGTTCGTGAACCTCCCGCTCGTCAGCTTCACGTTCACCGAGCAGTACGCCCTCCTGGGGGCGGTCCACCGGGACGCGGGCGACTACGAGGAAGCGGCGGAGCAGTTCCGCCTCGCCATCCGCGAGAACCCGGAGTTCGACCTCGCGTGGTCGAACCTCGGCGCCGTGCTCGGTCGCCTGGGACGCTACCGCGAGGCGGAGGAGGCGCTCGTCCGCGCGGTCGAGCTGAACCCGCAGCTCGCGGCGGCATACAACAACCTCGGGAACATCTACTTCTCGACCGGTCAGGTCGAGCGGGCGAAGGCCCGCTTCATCGAGGCGGCGAGCATCGACCCCGACCACAAGCCGGCGTGGGAGAACCTCGCGCGCGTCGGGCTCGTCTCGCAGGACGGCGAGCTCGCCGTGCGGGCGCTCAGACGCATGATCGAGATCGACCCCGAGGACGCCTACGCGTACTGGAATCTCGCGGTCCTGTACTCGCAGGATCCCGTGGCTCGAGAGGCGTCGATCGAGCTCGCCACCCGGGCGGCGGCTCTCGATCCGGAGTTCGCGCAGGACGCGCGCAGTCTCATCGCCCGTCTCTCGACGGACCCCGAGTTAGGAGGTGCACCTTGAGATCCCCGGGACGTCCCCGGAGGGCGATTGGCCGCAGGAAGGTGAGCCTCGCGGCCGCCGCGCTCATCCTCGGCGCCCTCCTGCTTCCCATCTCATGTTCGCGGGCTCCGGACCGGCCGAACGTCGTGATCGTCGTGCTCGACACGGTGCGCTTCGACCACACCGGGCTCGGCGCGTCGGGCGGTTCGGCCGTGAGCTCGACGCCGAACCTCGACCGGCTCGCGACTGAGGGAATCGCCTTCAGCCGCGCCTGGGCGACGGGGCCGTGGACGGTGCCGTCCCACGCGTCACTTGTCTCGGGGCTCCTGCCTTCGATGCACCGCACCACGGGCAACCACTGGCGGTTCGACTCGGACGCACCGACGGTCGCCGAGGTCCTGCGCGACGCCGGCTACGAAACGGCGGCGTTCTTCTCGAACCCGTGGCTCACCGACCAGCTGACCGGGATGCTGCGGGGGTTCGAGCTCAAGGAGGACGAGTCGGGAGGCGGCACGGGTATCCTGAACCGGAGCGACCAGGGAGGCCTCGCGACCGTCGCCAACATCGGGAGCTGGCTCGCGCGCCGTTCGGGAGACCGCCCGTTCCTGATGTTCGTGAACTTCCTCGAACCGCACCTCCCCTACGACCCGCCCCAGTCGTACAGAGCGGCGCACCTCTCGGACATCGCCCGGTCCGACGTCGTGGAGACGCGGCTCGCGCACGAGGTGAACTCCGGGCTCCTCGACCTGTCCAACGTCGACCTCGAGCGAGTGCGCAGGCTGTACGCCGGCGACGTACATACCGCCGACAGGCACCTCGGCTCGGTGCTTCAGCTACTCAGGGACCACGGTCTCTACGACGACGCCGTCATCATCGTGACCTCGGACCACGGCGAGAACCTCGGCGACCACGGGTTCCTCGACCACCAGTTCGGAGTCTTCGACACGCTCATCGAGATCCCTCTGGTCGTCCGGGCTCCGGGGCATCCCGGCCCTGTCACGCGCGACGACCCGGTCATGATCACCGACGTGTACGCCACGGCGCTCGACGCCGCGGGAATCCGGGGGAAGCCGGACACGCCCCACAGCCGATCGCTCCTGGGCGAAGCGTCCACCGACGACCGCCCGCGCTTCGCCGAGTACACCGGAGCCAACAGCGAGCTCGTTAGGCACCTCCGGAAGTTGAATCCCGAGCTCGACACGTCGCCGCTCGAAGTCCGCTACTCGAAGGTACGGGTGGGCGACCTCGAGCTCACCATCGCGGGCGACGGCTCGGAGAGGCTCTACGACCTGGGCGCGGACCCGGGCCGGGAGGAGAACCTCGCTGCCGCAAACCCGGGCGTGGTGAACGCGCTCATGGAGGCCATGCCGGCGGTGCGGCGCTCGGACGAGCAGAACCTCGAGATCGATGAGGAGATGCGGGAGCGCCTACGGGCGCTCGGGTACATCAGGTAGGGCGAAGCTCCTGCGCGGGAGCCGGCGAATCGACGGGCAAGAACGAAGCCGCCACGGACGTGGCGGCTTCCTCGCGTAACGGACGGAGTCCGTGCAGACCCGAACGTCAGTTCAGATACCCGAGGCTCCTCAGCCGCTCGATCGTCTCGTCGCGCTGGGAGCTCTCGAAGTGCGAGGGAAGCGGATCGGCCGAGAACGACCACCGCTCGAGCTCCTCGCTGAGGAACCCGACTCGCGTGAGGAGTCTCGGCGGGAAGTCCTCGAGGATGTTCAGGGTCTCGGCCGGATCGGACGGCAGGTCGTACAGCTCCTCGGTGTCGAGGTACGGCGTCTGGATGAACTTGAGCCTCTGGTCGCGCACGCAACGCGCTTTCAGGATGTTCGTCCAGCGCGGGTCCGACTCGAGCCCCCGCCGCGGCTTCGTCGCCTGCCCGAACCTGAGGCGCGGCTCGAGGTCGAACACCGTCCCGAGCGGGACGACCTCGCCGTCGACGCCCTCCGGGATCGCTATGCCCAGGAAGTCGAGCACGGTCGGGAGCACGTCGATGCTCGCGACGACTCCCCTCACGCGCGTGTCGCTCCTCTTCCCTCCCGGCAGGCGGACGACCCACACCGCGCGCATCGTCGAGTCGTAGACGCCGTAGCCGTGGTCGAACTCCTCGCCGTGCTCCCACAGGCTCTCTCCGTGGTCGGTCGTCACGACGACGATCGCGTCGTCGAGCACTCCCCTCTCGCGGAGGTCGTCGAGGAGTCGGCCCACGTGGTGGTCGGTGTACGCTATCTCCGCGCGGTAGCGCAGCTCGTGGGCGAACGCGTACCGCTCGATCTCCTCGGGCGTGAACCCCTCGCGCCGCTTGAGCGCGGGGATCGCGGGAAGGTCGTCGATCCCGAGCGTGTCGTACATGCTCGCGAACGGCTCGGGCGCGTCGTATGGCCTGTGGGGATCGAAGTAGTGCGCGAAGAGGAAGAGCCTGCCACGGACGCCGGTCTCGTCCAGGTAGGCGATGACGGCGTCGGTCACGGCCTCGGCGCTGCGCTGGTTCTGGTCGGCGCCTTCCTCGCCGACGAGGACGTCGAACTCCTCGTCGAAGTGGTCGAAGCCCTGGGCGAAGTCGAATCTGCTGTCGAGCGCGAACGACCCCGCGAAACCCGCCGTGCGGAACCCCTCCGCGGCGAGCACCTCCGCGAGCATCTCGTTGTCGGGGTTCACCATGAACCCGTTGCGGGCGACGCCGTGGTGGTGAGGGTACTTGCCGGTCAGGAGCGTGACGTGCGAGGCGAGCGTAGTCGGGACGACGGTCATGTAGTCCCTGTAGACGATGCCCTCCTTGGCGAGCGCGTCGAGGTTCGGGGTCTCGACGGTCTCGCTGCCAAGGAACCCGAAGTGGTCGGCCCGGGCCGTGTCGATCGAGATCACGACGACGTGGCGGGCCGGAAGCTCCTCGCCTCCCGAGCAGCCCCCCACGAGAACTCCCGCCGCGAGCGCGGCGAACGCTCCTCGCAGAACCGACCTTCTGGACCGTCTGTCTTCGAGCGGTTCCACAGTGCCTCCTCGAACCGGGACCACGCCGGGGTCGCCTTGCACAGCCGTGAGCCTGACACGGAGCGCACCGGAAGTCAACCAGGAGCCCCCGCGCGTCCGCCTTCCGGTGATGGGATGCGGGGGCCAAAAAGAGGACGCGCGCCCTGAGGCGCGCGTTTCAACCCTACCCTGTCACGTCCCAATGACTGCTGGGGCGAAAGAGACACCCGCCCATGGGGGCGGGTGCCGTCTTAGATCTGTACGAGGAGCGCTAGGGCGAAGATGTAGCCGAGGCTTCTCCTCATTCTCTTCATTCTCTGTCCGAACTTCATGGCTCGTTCTCCCTTGGCGGGTTCCGGGGCTCTGGTCTTCCCCGTCCCGCCCGGCCGACCTCCGCAATCGGTCGGCCATCAAGCCTGTGTCTCCGGTTGTCAATGGTCGGAAGGACCGTCGGTGCTCTCTCCCTTGTTCGCTATCTTTGACCCCGGCCGAGCCCTCCGGGTTTGCCAAAAACGTCGAAAACACGACACGGGCGGGAAGAAACCCCGCCCGTTCGTGAGGCCGTTCAGTAACAGTCCGAGCGCTCCGGAAAGGCCCAGCCGCTGGGACTGAAGTCCGGGCAACCACCGGGGCGACACGTCGCCGGTCGGGGCCGAGCGCGGCCTTCCTCCCGCGGTCCCCCGGTCTAATCCGTGTCGTGGAAGGTGATCTGCTGCGCGACCTCATGGTCCTTGCCGAGTCCGCACGCGGTCCAGAAGAACTCGATGTCTGGGTCACCATCCGCGGAACGCACGACGAACCCGTCCGTGTCCGTCGACTCGATGTAGAGCGCGCTCCAACCGCCGATCGGGGTGACCGTCACGCGGACGCGCGCGTCGCCTGCAATCGCTTCCGTGAAGAGGCGGTCGAAGGAGACCCGAGCCCGCCCCCCGGCGAGGAACGCCTCACCGGAGTCGTAGATCTCGGGCTCGGGAGTCTCGACACCGAATACGGCTTCCGTGCCGCGGCTCGTGCCCACCCCGCGCGCGGAGTAGGCCGTCGAGGTGATTGTGCCGGATACGTACAGCCCGAGACCCGTCGACGTGTCGGCGAAGATGTCGACGGCTGAGTAGCCGTCGTGTGTGTACTTCTTGAAGCTCCCTGCGTTCCCCTTCTGGCTCGTGACGCGGAGCGCCTGCGTGGAGGCAGGCGTGACGGCGGTCGACGTGCTTCTGATGAGGACCACACCTCCGGAGCCGGAGGCGGAGCTGTTCGTAAGATCGAGGAGGTTCCCGTCTCCCGTCTTGTCGATGTCGAGTCGCCCTGTCGAGAAGTCCCAGTCCCACGTCTGAGACGTGAAGTCCAGTGGGTCGGCAAGACCGCCAACGTCCACCTGGGCCCAGTATCCCTCGCCCGCTCCGTTCGAGACCAGCACGAGCGACTGAGCCGCTCCCGAAGTCAGCATGACGTCCTCAGCGCGGACCGTCCCGTCGACATGCAGCTCGGCTGAGGGAACCAGACCGATGCCGACCTGACCGCTGGCGTGCTTGATGACGATGTCCTCGTGGCTGCTCGAGGTGCCCCCGGAGATCCGAGCCAGTGCGCTGTCACTGCTGAACCGTAGGGCGTAGTCACTCGGCATGCCGTGCTGGAACACCTCGACGACGCCGCCGCCTCCCATGGTCGCGAAGGACGCCGCCGGACCTGTTCCGACGTTCACGATGTCGAAGAGCGAGTCATAAGACGAGAGGCTGCCGGAGTACGGCAGCGTGAACCCCGGTGCCTCCTGCCAGCTCGCTCTGCCACCGGAGTCGCTAGTCAGAACGTACCCGTCGACCGCGCCGCTCGGATACTCGAGGATGCTGCCACCGATGTAGACGTTGCTGTTCGTGTAGACGCCCCAGACATCGCGTTCGATATCATCCTGGTAGGCGAGCGCGGCCCAGATGTTCCCCCACGCGTCTCCCCCCCGAACGGCGTACGAGATCGGCGACGCGAAGTAGGTGAGGCCATTGATGCCGGAGCCGCAGCTGTTCGAGACCTCGAACGCGGGCCCGCTCTCGCAGATCGTGTCCGAGTAAGGCAGAGCGAACTCGTCCGCTGGCGGCTCCCAGGACGCGTGGCCCCACGAGTCCGAGCTGAGGACGTACCCCGTAGCCGCCCCCTCGGGAAGCACCAGCGTGCCCCCCACATACGAGTCGTCGAGCGTGTAGACTCCCCACACGTTGCCCGTGTCGTCGTGATACCCGAGCGCGCCCCAGGGCCTCCCGAGCGCGTAGCCTCCGCGCACGCCGTACGAGAGCGGTGGAGTCAGGTACGAACGGCCGTTGATCCCCGATTCGTTCTCGTTCCACACTTCAAAGGCCGCGCCCGTGGCGGATGTGGTGCCGGCGTATGGCAGCGTGAACTCGGACGGCGGCTGCCACGTCCCGTAGCCGGACGCGTCCGACGTCAGAACGTAGCCTTCCGTGGGCGTCGTCTGGAGCTGGAGGGCGTTCGTGTGCACCATCGGTAGGTACGCGTCACCCATGCCCTGCACGATGTCGCCGTACACGTACAGGTCGAGCGGCGTGTAGATCCCCCATGTCGTTCCGCTCCCGGCTCTGTACCCGAGTGCTCCCCACACCTCTCCGGTCGTCGACCTGCTCACCAGTGCGTAGGAGTCCGGCACGTCGAGATCGGAACGTCCGACGATGGACGGTCCGTCGTTGTTCTGTACCTCGAATGCCGGTCCCGGATCGGTCACTGCTCCCGAGTAGGGCAGTGTCAGCTCGGCGTACAGCGCGCGCATCGCGTACGGGACCGACGCCAGCTCCGTGCGAGGCACGAGCTCGGGGTCACCGCCGATCTGTGTCGAGAGCCAGTACGGCTCGTCGAAGGCGAGCATCAGCGGCTCGAACTCCCCGAGGATTGCGTCGAAGATGCCGTCATCGACCGACAGGTCCTGCATCTCGGTCCAGAGCAGCGTGCCGTCGAGCTCGGCGTCGTAGATGCGGAACGTGACCGTGTAGATCCCGTTCGCTACGGGGTTCCCGTCGGAGCCCAGGAGTCTCCCCTGGTACCCGATCGTCGCGGGTGGTGTCGCCGCAGCTGCGTGGGCCAGGAGCACCACGACCGTGAGGATCAGCAGGCGTCTCACTGTTCTCTCTCCTCTCCTCGCCGCGTCGCGGTCCCCGGACGAGGGTGTGCGCGACAACGACGCAAGGTGCGACCGCACAGATTCGCCGCGAAAGACCACTGCGTGGCTCCTCGCGGCGCGTCCGCTCCTCCGTGCTTGAGGTCCAAAGACCCTAAGAGTGTTCTCGGTAGCCATGAGGCTATCACATTATCGAATCTGCGTCAATCTTTAGTGGCGAATCCACGCTCTTGCGGTCGGGCGGGCAAGTTTGGGCTGTCAGAGGCGGGAATCTGAGTGTGCAGCCGCGCGGAGGACGGCACCACGGCCAAGGACGCGAACCGGCCGGCACCCAGATGCCGGCCGGTCGTCGTGACCACGTATGCTCCGCCCAGGGATCTCTCCGGACGGACGCTAGCGATAGAGCGCCTTCACCGTACCCCACGAGGCCGATTCCACCGGCACGCAGGACTCGTAGCCCTCGACCGTGAGGTTGTAGTGGTTCCACTCGTCCTCGCAGTCGTAGTCCGGCCATCCGTTGGTCGAGACCCAGATGACCCACTCGCCCGGCGGGAGCGCTTCGGTGAGACACATCACCTGGTTGCAGTCGCCCTGGACGTAGCTGTAGAAGCTCGTGACGTTGTCGCATCCCTCACGCAGGTCGAGGAACCCCATGCCGGCGGGGAACTCCGACTCCACGCACGCGGTGATCGTCGTCAGCTCGCAGGTGAGGTCGAGGAGGTACCAGTCGGTGTCGCGCATCGTGTTGTTGTCGAAGTTGCCGCTCATTCCGCAGATGGTGAACAGCTCCGGGTTCGGCTCGACCTCGGAGAACGCGACGGGAATCGAGCCGCACCCACCATTGAACTCGTCGACGTAGCCGTCTTGACACGGGGGCTCGTCCTCGGGAATGCCGTCCGGCGGGCACTCGACGGGACAGTGCATGACGCACTCCACGAGAGAGAACACGTAGTCGCCGCAGTCACCCCCGTAGCCGTCGATGACGATGTAGTACGTCTCACCTCCCCACATCCAGACCTCACGGAGCCACGACGTGTACATGACCGGTGGCTCGTAGCAGTAGTCGTTGTCGTCGTTGCACTCGTAGGGATAGCCGGGCGTGTACTCGCCCTCGTAGACGTAGATCTTGGTGTCGTAGTAGGAGTCACAGAGGCTCAGGCTGTAGCACATGTCGTACTCGGGGGTGAACGAGTACACGACATCGGGCGACGTCGAGCCTGTGAACGGGCAGACCTCGTCGTAGTCGTCGATGTACCCGCACGTGTTCCCCGTGTCGAAGAACGGGGACTCGGCGATCACAACGGCGTTCGGGATGTCCTCGCCACCGACCCTCCCCTCGTACGAAGGCGTGCCGGCGGGGATCGCCGTCTTCGGCGGTCTCTGGGCATGGAGGACGCCGGCCGAGGCGGCCGCCGCGATGACGAGCAGAAGGCTGACACAGATGCCAATTGACCTCATGAGCGTCTCTCCTTGCGTGCGGAGCGCAGAGCGGGGTGAGAGAGCCGGCGACGGTGGCTGCAGCTCCGCCGCCTCTCGAGGCAGGTTCACTTCGATGTTACCACCGTTCTCGCCGGTCATCAAGAACGATCTCCTCGCCCTCGACTCCCCGAGACGCAGCGGAGCCCGGCCGATCGGCCGGGCTCCCAGTCGTGCCTCTCGCCTTCGCCGTGCGCTCCCCCCCGGAAGCGCACGAGCCGCGCTACGGGCAATCCTCCAGGGTGATGCTGCCCACGATCTGAATGCCGTCCTCGCCAGGCGGCTCCACGAAGTTGAAGTCGCCGGAACCGAGACCTCCGGATCCGCACATCTGGCGGAAGACGCCTCTGCCCTTCGACGAGTCCACGACGAGCGTCATCGTGAGCTGGCAGTTGTGGTCCTTCTCGGCCTGCGACAGGACGCCGTCGCCGTTCAGGTCCCGCACCATGATGACGAGTGATGCGTCTCCCTGAAGGTGACCCTTCGGCTCGACCGTGTCGAGTGCGAGTCTCGGCGGCTTCCGGAGCGTCGAGCTGTCGAAGTACCCGTACCAGGCCTCGGAGCCCGGCGTGTCATCGTAGTTGTCCTCGAAGAACTCCTCCCAGATGTACTCGAACCTCCCGTTGTTCGCCGATGCGTCCGGCCACTTCCTGCTGTCGATGTTGAGTTCCCACGTGCCGGTGAACCCCGCGAGGATCGTGCCCCCGTACCCGGCCCGATCTGCAAGCAGGCTCCCCGATCCCGAGAGCACCACGAAGTGCGTGTCGGCGGCGGACGTCGCGACGAGGGCCGCCAGGAGCAGACAAAGAACCACCAGCAATCTCGACATGCTTCCCCCCGGCTCTGGTGATGCGTGCGGCGTGGTCGGTAGAACGCCGAGCCTCTGAGCCCGACCGCGAAGTATACCACAACGATTCTACGACTGTCAAGAAGCGACCGTGGCGTGGGAGGAGCAATCACCCCGGTCCACACGCCCCACGTGCGCGAGCCTCCGCCAGTGCGGCGGAGGCTCGGATGTTCTCGGATCAGACTCGGACGATGGGGGGTGCCTCGTCAGAGCGACCCCTCGGACTGCGTGTCCGCGATGGCGGTCGCGTCGACGCGGAGGTTCTCAACGACCCGCGGACCGCTCCCGGCGGTCCCGAGGGGCTCGCCGTTGAGGTAGAGCTCCACGGCGTCACCAGCGCCGACGCTGAGCTCGAAGAACTCACCGGCCCGCCACGTCCGCCGCTCCCCCGCCTCGAGCGTGAGATCCCCGACCACGCGTCCGTCGGACGTGATCTGGACCCAGCACCTCTCCGACGCCACGACCTCGAGCTCGAGCATTCCGGAGGTCGGACCGACCGGCTCCTGCGTCGAAGGAAGCGCTGACTCAGTCGCGGGCTCAGCCCCAGGCTCCGCCGCGGTCTGCTCGGCGGTCTCGGTCGCGGACTCATCCGCCGCCTCTCCCGCTGTCTCCATCGGCGGATCGGGCTCGGACTCGCCCGCCGTCTCGGTCGCCCCCGGTCCTTCGGAGCCTGTCTCCTCACCTACGTCGGCCGGAGGGGTCTCGGCCTCGATCTCTCCGACCTTCACGGCCGCAGGTGAAGCCGTTCCCTCCTCGAGCACGGACGCGGCGTCCTGCCTGCTGATCATCGGTCTCACCACGAAGACGCCGATGATCACGATGGCGACGACGGCGCAGACGGCCACGATCCATCTGACGTTGCCGGCGGGCGCGGAGAGCGACGGGGACTCCCTCACGGGCTTCGCCGTGGCGGCCGCGGCCGGCAGTTCCTCGCTCGCGTGCTCGTGCTTCTCGTCTCCCCTCCCTCCCTCGACGCCCACGTGGAGACTGAACCACGCACCGCACTCGGGACACCGCATCTTGACGCGCATGGGCTCGCTCCCTTCGGAGTGTTCGGACGGGTCGCCGTGCCGGGGTACGTGCGAGGACATGCCGGGGACCGGCGGCGCGCCCGACCGCTCTGCTTCCCTGTCAGGAGATGGAGGATGGTCGGCACACAGTACCACAACCTGACCCCGGACACAAACGCAAGCTCGTGTCCCGAATGCCGTTCGCGAGCGTAAGAAGACCCGCCCCTGAGGGCGGGTCTGGAGGGTCTGCGTGGAGCGCTGGGCGCCGCCGCTTCGGCCCTACTTCACGAGCAGGAGCTTCTGGCCGCTCGACTCGCCGGCGATCTCGAGGCGGACGAAGTAGACGCCGGAGGCCACGGGCCTCCCTCTCGCGTCCATCCCGTCCCAGGAGGCCGGGTGCGTCCCGGGCGTATACGTTCCGTCCGCGAGCGTCCGAACGAGCCTGCCGGAGATGTCGAAGACGGCGACCCTCGCCTGGCCCGCCGACGGCAGGCTGAACTCGAGGCTCGTTCGCCCGACGGACGGGTTCGGCGTCGGCGTGGAGAGCGAGGCGACGGCCGCATCGGACCCAGGCAATCCAGAAGGGTCCCCTGCCCGGAAACGGTAGCTCACGTACGCCATGCGGTCGTGGTAGTAGGCCCACCCTTCGGAGTCGAAGTTGGACATCCAGGTGACACCCCACCACGGCTCGAGTACCCCCGGCAGCGGCTTCGCCTTGCACCAAGTGGCGCCGTCGTCGAGGCTCATGTAGATGGCGGGCCTCCCCTCCCCGTATTCCCGCGTGACCGTGCCTGCGAAGATGATGCCGTCGGCGTCCCTGCTCATCATCCAGACGTACGCGTTCTCGTCCCCCGTGAGGATGAGCTGTTCGCTGTGCGAAAGGTCGTCGTCTGTCCAATACACGGAGTTCCACGGCCAGAGGAAGTCCCCCCAGTCCGATCCGAAGATCCGATGCGTCGGCGTGCAGACTATCGATATGGGCTGCTGGTAGAGACCCGCTGCTGGTGTCAGGATCTCGACCCACGAATCCCCGTGGTTGTTTGATCTCAGGAGCGTCGCGTCC
>JALGZK010000021.1 GCA_025774935.1 bacterium
GTGCCACGTGTTGTCCGGATTCTGCGTGACCGTCCACTCGATGTAGGTCGGCCCGGTCGCGATCCAGTTCCCGCTTCCCAGGATGCCGAAGTCAGTGCTCATGAGCATCCCGTAGTACGCGAACGCGCCCACGGGAATCAGCAGCAGCGACATGATGGCTATCGTCAACAGTCCGGAGCGCAATAGAAACCGCATTGAGGTCCCCCCTCAGGTAGTGGCGGTCCCGTGCAGAGCCGCATCGATGTAGGATACAGACACACATGCAATGTACCACATTACTTATGATGGGTCAAGGGGCAACAGGATTCCGTTGCAGTCGCGAAACGACTATATTAGTGAACAACATTCAGCCCCTTGGCGACCCCTAACGTGCCTTCCGGCAGCCGGCTCACGGCGAGCACGCACCGGCCCTCCGCAGCCGACTGGTGACGCGATGCCCGGCCTTCTGCTATCCTCTCCGCACTTCAGGGGGTGGCGGGTGATTCTCGACAAGCGGATGCGGGTCTTCCTGGCGGCGGCGGAAGCGGGAAGCTTCAGCCGGGCAGGGCGGCAGCTCTCGCTCAGCCAATCGGTCGTGAGCTTCCATGTCCACGCGCTCGAGGAGGAACTCGGGGTGCGGCTCTTCAGGCGCGAGGGCAGGACGATCTCCCTCACGTCCGAGGGCGAGCTTCTCTTCCGCGAGGGGAGGAAGCTCGCTCAGGCAGTACGCGAACTCGAGGAGCGATTCGCCGCGCAGTCGGAGGTGATCGCGCAGCGGATCTACCTCGCGGGAGACGCGCTCACTTGCGCGTTCACGCTGCCGTGGACGCTCGCGGGATTCCGCGAGTCACATCCCGACGTCCTCTTCAACTACCAACACCTGGACGAGAGCGTGCTCCTCGACAAGCTCGTGCGCGGGGAACTCGACGTGGCTCTCGTCGGCCACCCGGTGAAGCATCGGAAGCTTGCGACCGAGGCGTGCTTCCAGGACGAGATCGTCCTCGTCGCCGCACTCGAAGCAGCTCAGGATCTCCTCACGCTCGAAGAGCTTCGCGGTCTCCCGCTCCTGTGGGCGACGAACGATCGCGGCCTCGAGCTCCTTCTATCCCGCGGACTCACGGACGCAGGCCTCGCCGCCAAGAACCTCAACGTCTTCATGGAGGTCGAGAACCTAGCGATCCTGAAGACGTTCGTAAGGGCGGGGGTGGGCGTCGCGTTCCTCCCTCGCCTCGCGGTGGCGGACGAGCTCGGGTTCGGTCTCCTCAAGGAGGTCGACGTCGAGGGGCTCAGGCTCGAGCGCACGAACTACATCGTGTACCGGAAGGAGAAGGAGCCACGCGAGGTCGTCCGGAGCTTCCTCGACTTCGTGCGGGGGAGCGACTGGCAGGAGCTCGCGAGCGGTCGGGGACCGAAGCGCCGCAAGTAGTCCTCCGGCGCGCAAAGCGCGGGACGGCCTTTTCTCGAGCAGCCTCACATCGACGGTTTCGATGGACGGCGCCGGAGTGGCCGGGCGAGGTGAGGAGAGGCCCTGCGCAGCGGAGGCTCCCGCCCGGTCCCGGCACGGGAGTCGTCGCAGAGCCATCGGATTATTAGATAACATAAGTAACATACAATAGAAACACTCTTGACATAACCCTTCGCGGTCATACAATGGGGTTCCGCCGGTCACGGCCCCCCGGGGCCGGCCTTCAGCGGGAAACGCCGTGCGTCGACGGGAGTTTCCGTCTCTCACGAGGAATCCACAAATGAGCTCACTCGATCAGGTCATGGCTACCTACGCCGAGTCCCTCTCCATGGACGTCGACCGTGACCGACTCCTGGGGATGATGCCGGGGATGCTCAAGCTCCTGGCTCTTCGTCCTGACAGGCGTGAGGCCATCTTCGGGATGATGCCGGGCATGATGGAGGACGCGGGCGTGACGATGGACAAGGCGCTCGTGATGGACATGATGCCCTACGCCGCCGAGGTCCTGGGGGACCACCCGGAGCTCGGCGCGAAGATCATCGACGTGATGGTCGAGATGATGGGCGTCTTCGGGATGCGGATGACGCCGGCGATGATCATGAAGATGATGCCGATCATGATGCCCCTGATGGCGAAGCACCCGAGGCTCATGCCGCCGTTCGTGAAGGCGATGCCGAAGATGATGGCGGAGCCATCGGAGCGGCCGGAGCCCACAGAGCCCACAGAGCCCACAGAGCTGACGGGGCCGACGGGGCCGACGGAACGGCCGGAGTCGGCCGAGCAGGCGGAGTCGAAGGAGCCCCGGGAGCCGGGGGAGGAGCTGGAGGAAGACCATGAGTAAGGTCGAGACGAAGCGACTCCGACGGGAACTCTATCCCGAGCTCCGGGAGCTCACGTTCGGGTTCGTGAGCGATCTCGAGAAGTGCATGCAGTGCGGGAAGTGCGTGGGCGCGTGCCCAGCCGCCGCTGTCACGGCATACAACTCGCGGAGGATGATCCACGACATCAAGTCCGGGAACCTCCAGGACGTCATCGAGTCCGAGGAGCTGTGGTCCTGCTTCTTCTGCTCGACCTGTTACGCGAGCTGTCCGAAGGACATCAACTTCCCCTTCACCGTTGCGATGCTCCGCTACGCGTCGCTCTACGCGGGCTACGGCGCGGAGTACGTGAAGAAGATCATCCCATACGCGCAGGACTACTACGCCCGCGGGCTCACGGTCCTCCAGCCCGAGAAGAACCCCCTCGTGATCGCGAGACGCAAGGCCAACTCCGGCACGAGCGGCGAGATGGGGGACATCCGGGAGAAGATGGGGATGCCGCGAGAGAGGACGGTCTCCGACGAGGCCCTCGCCGAGGTCCAGTTCATCTCCGACGTGAGCGGGATGACCAAGCTCATGAAGCGGATGCTCGACAGGCGGGACGCGGCGCCCAAGACCCGAGAGCGGCTCGAGAACGTCGACACGGTGAAGACGCGCGAAGGGAAGTTCGCGGGGTTCCCCGAGGAGCAAGAGAATGCCTAGACCCGAGGTGATGGCGAGAATCCCCGTCGACGACGAGTACTTCCTGTTCAGGTCGTGCGTCGCATCGAACAAGTACCCCGGCATGGAGTCCTCGACGAAGGAGGTCTTCGAGAGGATCGGCGTCGGGCTCAGGGAGTCAGACGACCAGACCTGCTGCGCGGGGTTCATCACGTTCACTTCGGTGGCGGAGGTGACGGCGACGATGCCGGCGGTGGCGAGGAACCTGTCGATCCCGGACCAGGCCGGGCTCAACACGGTGACGATGTGCAACGGGTGCTACACGTTCCTCACGGAGTTCGGGCACTTCCTGCAGCACAACCCACCGATCATGGGCAAGGTCAACGAGATGCTCTCGATGGTCGGTCGCGAGTACACGGGGGAGAGCCAGGTGCTGCACATGATCGACGTGCTGCCGAAGCTCCAGGACCGGATCGCCGAACAGATCGTCCGGCCTCTCAAGGGCATCAGGTTCGCGACACACTACGGGTGCCACTACCTCTACGGGTTCAAGAAGGACGCGATCGACGATCCGTTCACACCCACGGTGGTGGAGGACCTCATCGAGGTGGCGGGCGGAACGCCCGTCGACTACCCCGAGGCGAGAACGTGCTGCGGGAGCGGGCTCACGCAGGTCGTCATCCACAAGGAGGACCTGTCGCTTCCGCACATGAAGGCGAAGTTCGATTCCCTGAAGGAGGCCGACGTCGACGCCATCGTCGTCGTCTGCCCCTACTGCCTGACGATCCTCGACCGCGGCCAGGCGAAGATGGTGGACCGCGGGATCGCCCAGCACGAGGTTCCCGTCCTCTACATCACGCAGCTCCTCGGGCTCGCGATGGGGATGGATCCCGTCAAGCTCGGGCTCGGGGCAAACGTGACGTCGGCGAAGAAGTTCCTCGACAAGCTCGAGCGGCTCGACAGGTCACGGGCGACGGCCCAGGCAGCGAGGGGCGGCGTGCCGCGAAGCCCGCAGAGTCCGGCGAGCTCGCCGAGTGGGGAGACCACCGGCGACGGGGGGGAGGCCGCCAATGCGTAAGATCGGCGTCTTCGTCTGCCACTGCGGGACCAACATCGCCGACATGGTCGACGTCGAGAAGGTCGTCGCGGCCTCGGGGAGGATCCCCGAGGTCAGGTACGCGGTCGACTACCAGTTCACGTGCTCGGCTCCAGGCCAGGACCAGATCAAGGACGCGATCCGCGAGCACAACCTCGACGGTGTGGTGGTTGCCGCGTGCTCCCCGAGGATGCACGAGACCACCTTCAGGAACGCCGTCGGGAGCGCCGGGATGAACCCTTACCTCGTGGAGATGGCGAACATCCGCGAGCACGACTCATGGGTCGCGAGCGACCGGGACGAGGCGACGAGGAAGGCGATCGACCTCGTGAGAATGAAGGTGAAGAAGGTCGCGAAGCTCGAGCCCCTCGAGGAGATCGTCCTCCCCGTTACCAGGAGGGCGCTCGTCATCGGCGGGGGCGTGGCGGGCATCCAGGCCGCGCTCGACATCGCGAACACCGGAGTCGAGGTCGTACTCGTCGAGAAGACGCCGTCGATCGGCGGGCACATGGCCCAGTACGACAAGACGTTTCCCACGCTCGACTGCGCCTCCTGCATCCTGACGCCGCGCATGGTCGAGGCCGCCATCCATCCGAAGATCACGATTCACACGTTCAGCGAGGTCGTCGAGTCGAGCGGCTTCGTCGGCGCATACGAGGTGAAGATCAGGAAGAAGGCCCGCTCGGTCGACCTCGTGAAGTGCACGGGGTGCGCCGACTGTCTGGAGAAGTGCCCGGTGAAGGTCCCCTCCGAGTTCGAGGCGGGGCTCGCCGAACGCGGCGCCATCTACCGCCCGTTCCCGCAGGCCGTCCCGAACGTCCCGGTCATCGACCGGGAGCACTGCACCTACTTCCTGAAGGACGGGAAGTGCGGAATCTGCCAGAAGGTCTGCCCGACCGACGCCATCGACTTCACGGTCGAGGACGAGATCGTTACCGAGAAGGTCGGCGCCATCGTGGTCGCGACGGGGTTCCACTTCTACGACGCCGCCAACTACACCGAGTACGGCTACGGCCGCTATCCCGACGTCATCAGCTGGCTCCAGTTCGAGCGGCTGACGAATGCGTCGGGCCCGACGAGCGGGAAGCTCGTGCGTCCTTCGAACGGAGAGGCGCCGCAGACGATCGTGTTCATCCACTGCGTGGGGTCGCGCGACCCCTCGAAGGGCTTCCCGTACTGCTCGAGGGTCTGCTGCATGGCGACGGCGAAGCACGCGGTCATCGCGCGCTCGAAGCTGCCGGACGCGGAAATCTTCTCGTTCTACATCGACATCCGGGCCGCCGGGAAGGGCTACGAGGAGTTCGTCCGCCGCGCGATCGAGCAGGAGGACATCGAGTTCATCAAGGGCCGGCCGGCGAGGGTCATCGAGAAGAACGGGAAGCTCGTCGTGCGCTCGGAGGACGCGTTCTCCGGACGTCCGATCGAGGTCGAGGCCGACCTGGTCGTTCTCACCAACGGCGCGCAGGCCCAGGACGAGGCGCCCGAGCTCGCCCAGACGCTGGGAATCGGCTACGACCAGTACGGGTTCTTCAGCGAGCTGCACCCGAAGCTCCGGCCGGTCGAGACGAACAAGGCGGGGGTCTTCCTCGCGGGCATGTGCCAGGGACCGAAGGACATTCCCGAGTCCGTCTCGCAGGCGTCGGCCGCGGCGGCCAAGGCCCTCGAGATTCTCTCGAAGGACGAGCTCTCGCGCGAGCCGCAGGTCGCCGAGGTGAACCCATTCCGCTGCACCGGCTGCATGGACTGCATGGAGGTCTGCTTCTACACCGCCATCGAGGAAGACGAGTTTATGCGCCGGAAGGTCGCCAAGGTCAACCCGGGCGTCTGTCAGGGCTGCGGCGCGTGCGTCGCGGCGTGCATGGACGGTGCGCTCGAGATGAAGATCTTCAACGACGAGCAGATCTACGCCGAGATCACCGGGCTCTTCGCGATCCCGAAGGGAGCGCGCAAGGCCGGCGGCGGGGAGAGCGCCCATGGGTAAGGAGAAGGACCGGGGCTACGATCCCGTGATCGTCGGGCTCCTCTGCAACTGGTGCACGTACGCCGGCGCCGACCTCGCGGGCACGACGCGGATCAAGCACCCGCAGAACATGCGCGCGATCCGGATCCCGTGCTCCGGCAGGGTCAGCCCTCACTTCCTCTTCACGTCGCTCTTTCAGGGGGCGGACGGCGTCTTCATCGGCGGGTGCCACCCGGCCGACTGCCACTATACCTCCGGCAACTACTACGCGCGGCGCCGCTTCGCGCTGATGAAGTCGCTCCTGGACTTCGTCGGCATCGAACCCGACCGGCTGAGGCTGGAGTGGGTCTCGGCGTCGGAGGGCGACCGGTTCGCCGAGGTCGTGACGGAGTTCACCGAGGGCGTGAAGGCTCTCGAGCGCCCGCACTCCCTGAAACGCGACGGTCTGGAGAGCTGAGATGATCGACCGCATTCGTGACACGGCCAGACGCTGGCTCGCCGACGGCATCGTCGACGTCTTCCTCGGATTCCGGAAGCGTCCGGACGGCACGGTCGTCCCCGTGAGGATCCGGGACGCGGGTGAGGCCGACGGTCTCTTCTTCGGCGACGGCTGCGTCCACAACCTGATGGGCCTCGTCGACCTCAGGAGTGAGGAGAAGGTCGGCGTGCTCCTGAAGGGCTGCGACGGGCGGGCGTTCGTCCAGCTCGCGATCGAGGGCGAGGCCGACCGCGGCCGTTTCAAGGTGCTGGGAGTCGTCTGCCCGGGCCTCTCCTCGAACGGTTCGCTCGAGGAGAAGTGCGAGACCTGCCGCTACAACACGCCGCCGGTCTACGACGAGCTCGTGAAGGAAGACGGAGTGGAGTCGTGGGAGAAGGGCCCCGTCGCCGACGGGCTGGCCGAGGTCGAGTCGATGTCGCATCCGGTGCGCGCCGCCTACTTCAAGAACGAGTTCGACAGGTGCATACGATGCTACGCCTGCCGCGACATCTGTCCGCTCTGCTACTGCGAGGAGTGCGTGACGGAGAAGTCGCGGCCGCAGTGGGTCGAGGTCGGGGTCAAGACATCCTCGAACTTCTACTGGCATCTGATCCGGGCGTACCACCTCGCCGGGCGCTGCGTCGCCTGCGGCGAATGTGACCGCGCGTGCCCGGTGGACATCCCGCTCAAGTACTTGAACCGGAAGCTGAGCCGAGAGGTCGAGGAGCTCTTCGACTACGTGCCGGGTACCGACCCGGACGCCACGCCGGTCCTCCTCGAGTTCAAGGAGGACGAGGAACACGTCCTCTGTCCCGGAGACGAATCATGACCTGGATCGTTGACGACCTCGCGGGCCTCGCCGCGTTCCTTCGGGGTAAGGGGACCGTGTACGCGCCTGTCGGCGACGGCGGGACGTGCTACGGCAAGCTCGCGCGCGAGCAGGAACCCGAGCTCGACTCGCTCACCGACGTCTCCGCTCGACACCTCTTCCAGCCGATGACACACTACTACCTCAAGTTCGAGGACCAGCCGAACGCCGACGCCGGATTCCGCGACTTCGACACCGCCCCGCGCGTCGTCCTCGGCATGAGGCCGTGCGACCTCAGGGGGCTCGAGGTGCACGACCGCGTGTTCGCCGAGAGCGAGAGCTACAGGAAGCTCAGGAGCGCGACGACGATCGTGGGCTACCTCTGTCCGGCGCGGGAGTCGAGCTGCTTCTGCGATTCGATGGGGGGCGATCCGCTGTCCCGCGAGGGGATGGACGTCTCGCTCTACCGGACCGACGACGGGACGTACGTGGTGACCGCTGAGACGGACCGGGGACGTGCCCTGATGGACGGCGCCCCCTTCGCCCCGTCGGGGCAGGCGCCTCCTCCGAAGTTCGCCGAGGCTGACCACCCGAAGCTCGAGGCGGTTGGGCTCGCCGAGTCGCTGAACGGAACGGAGGAGTCGGACGGCTGGGAGGACATCGGGTTCGCGTGCGTCAACTGCAGGGTCTGCACGTACGTCTGCCCGACGTGCCACTGTTTCACCGTCACCGACGAGGTCTTCGGCACCGAGGGGGGACGGGCCACGGTCTGGGACTCGTGCCAGGCGAAGTCGTTCACGAAGGAGGCCTCGGGCCACAACCCGCGGGCCGGGAAACCGGAGCGCGTCCGCCAGAGGATCCTCCACAAGTACAACTACTACCCGAAGCTGCACGGGGCCCTCATGTGCAGCGGCTGCGGCCGGTGCATCAAGGGGTGCCCGACGGGGAGGAACATCGTCGAGGAGCTGACGCTCCTGAGAGGGGGGTCGCGGTCATGATCGATCTCCTCAAGACGGAGACGGCGAGGGTGCTCGACGTCGTGGACGAGGCTCCGGGTCTCAAGACGTTCGTCCTGGAGCCAGCGAACGCGATGGAGTTCTCGCCGGGTCAGTTCGTCCTCGTCTCGAAGCTCGGCGTCGGGGAGTCGGTCTTCGCGATCTCCTCCGATCCGAGCGACACCGGGAAGATCGCCGTGAGCGTTCAGGCGCTCGGGAAGAACACGAACGCGCTCCACGAGCTCGATCCCGGCGAGAGCGTCGGACTCCGGGGTCCGTACGGGAACAGCTTCCCGATCGACGAATGGCGCGGGAAGCGGGTCTTCGTCATCGGCGGGGGGATAGGGCTCGCGCCCCTCCGCCCGGTGGTCTACTCTCTCCTAGCAAGGAAGCACGAGTTCCAGTCGCTGTCGCTCGTCTACGGCGCGAGGCTACCTCAACTCCTCGCATACAAGCCCGAGCTCGAGAGGTGGAAGGAGGAGATGGAGGTCCACCTCACCGTCGACGAGGCGAGGGACGGCTGGGACGGGAAGGTCGGCGTGGTGCCGAAGGTCATGACCGAGCTCGCGCTCTCGCCCGACAACGGGGTCGCCGTCATCTGCGGCCCGCCGGTCATGATCCGCTTCGGCCACATCGCTCTCAGGGATCTGGGATTCTCGGACGAGCAGGTCTACACGACGCTCGAGATGAAGATGAAGTGCGGCGTCGGTCTTTGCGGGCGCTGCAATGTCGACCATCGGTACATCTGCAAGGATGGTCCGGTGTTCAGGATGGACGAGATCAACCACTTGGGATAGACAGCCCGAAGCTCCGGCTCCTCCGCGCGGCGGGGCCGGAGCGTTCTCGTCCCGGGCGCCAGGAGCAGTCTGATTCACAGGAGGCGCACATGATGAGGTCCTGTGTTCGCATTCTCGCGATCGCCCTCGCGGCGGTCATCCTAATTCCGGCCGCGTCGTCCGCGACGAACGGGTACTTCACCCACGGCATCGGCATGAAGTCGAAGGGCATGGGCGGTCTCGGCGTCGCCCTGCCGCACGACGCGATGGCGGGCGGCGACAACCCGGCGACCATGGCGTTTGTCGGCAACCGCTTCGACGTAGGCCTCGACTGGTTCAGTCGGGACCGCGGGGGCGAGATCGTCGACAACGGTGCCCCCTTTTTCGCGGACGGGACTTACGACGCCAACGGCGAGGACAGCTTCTGGATCCCCGAGATCGGGACCAACTGGATGTTCGGCGACAAGGCGTCGATCGGTCTCGTCATCTACGGGAACGGCGGGATGAACACGAGCTATACGACACCGATCTCCCTCCTCGGCACGAGCAACGCGGGCGTGAACCTGAACCAGGCGTTCATCGTTCCGACGGCTGCCTTCAAGCTCAACGAGGCGCACTCGATCGGCGTCGGCCTCAACGTCGCGTGGCAGAGCTTCAAGGCAACGGGCCTCCAGAACTTCGACAACGAGCAGAACTCCTCGAACCCGGGCAAGGTCACGAACAACGGTGATGCCACGTCCTGGGGCTACGGCGCGAGTATCGGTTGGTACGGGCAGATCACGTGCTCGACGGCGGCCGGTATCGTCTACAAGACTCGCACGTACATGAGCGAGTTCGACGAGTACTCAGGGCTCTTCGCCGAGCAGGGCGACTTCGACGTCCCGCCCTCGATCTGGGGCGGATTCGTCGTGACACCCAACGAGCAGTTCTTCTGGGGTATCGACCTCGGCTACATCTGGTACAGCAGCATCAAATCGGTCGGGAACCCGCTCTTGCCGAACGCGACCCAGGCGCAGCTCGGCGCGGACGACGGCCCTGGATTCGGCTGGGAGAACGCCCCCGTTGTGAGGCTGGGCGCGGCCTACGACGTGAACGCAGCGTTCACGGTCAGGGCGGGGTACAACTACGGCAAGCAGCCGATCCCCGAGACCGAGACGCTCTTCAACATGCTCGCTCCCGGCGTCGTGGAGCACCACGCGACCCTGGGCGGAACGTGGCGGATGAAACCGTCGATGGAGCTCACGTTCGCGTGGATGTACGCGTTCGAGAAGACGGTGGAAGGGAATGGATCGATCCCCGACCCCTACGGCGGCGGGGAGGCGAACATCCACATGTCGCAGAGTTCGTTCGGCCTGGCCTTCGGGATGCAGTTCTAGCTTCGGGTTGTGACGCGCCGCCCGTGGGATGGGATGGGCGGGAGGACGTGACTCGCGGGAGGGGACGGCAGAATCCACACGTGAGAGCCTGAGAGACGTCCCGGCGCGAGAGCGGAGGCGCCGTCCCTCGAGAGAGGGGCGGCGCCTTGTCACGTCCGGCCCGCACACGGTCCTCACGAGCAATCTTGATACAGATTTCTGACTGTGGTATCATTTATGTGTCACTCGGAAGACCGCAGTCCGGGGCTCGAGGGCCCGCGTTGTGCGACCGGGCGCTCGTGCCCCCCTACGCGCTCGAGAGACGGGAGGATCCCCGCTCCGACCCCGGCTCGAGACGAGCGACAGCGTGGAGGAGTGTCATGAGGTCGAAAGCGCTCGCCGTCGTCCTGTGCGTTCTTCTCGTTCTCTCCGGGTTCGGCATCGCGTACGCCCGGAACCCAATCCGGCGCGATTTCTTCGACGTCTACCCCCAAGCTGAGACCACCCAGCTCGACGACCTCCCGAGCAACGCCGGCCACTGCGGCGCCTGCCACTTCGATTTCGATGGGGGAGGCGCCAGGAACGCGTACGGCGCCGACCTCGAGATCCGGATCAACGGCGGCATGACGAACGAGCAGGCGATCCTCGACGTCGAGTCGGAGGACTCGGACGGCGACGGGTTCGACAACGTCGTCGAGATTGCCGACCTTGCGAACTTCGATAACACGCCGGCGTTCCCGGGGCTCTCGTCGGGCAACGTGGGTCTCGTCCTCAACGTCAACCAGGGCGAGGTCGAGCCCTACCTGACCCCCTCCGGAGGCTCGGACACGACGCCGCCCGACGTCTCCGTCAGCTCGCCAGGCGGTGGAGAGGTTCTCGACGCCAACAGCTACTTCCCGATCGCCTACACCGCCACGGACGACAGCGGCGTTGCATCGGTGAACATCTACCTCTCCGACGACTCCGGCGCGACGTGGAGGCCGGTGGCGAGGAACTCGACGCCGGGCACGGGCTACTCGTGGTTCGTGCCGAACCGTCCGGGAAGTGCCAACCGCATCCGGGTCGAGGCGATCGACGTCGTCGGCAACGCCGGGTACGACGACAGCGCGGGCGACTTCACGATCACCGCGACGCCTCCGGGCGTCGTTCCGACCACGTTCAGGGACATCGACATGTTCGGGACGCAGCCGTTCGAAGGGGCGATCCTGGACGACCCGGACGCGAACTGCGCGACGTGCCACGGGAACTACGACTCCGCACACGAGCCCTGGTACAACTGGCGCGGGAGCATGATGTCCCAGGCCGCGCGCGACCCGTTCTTCTTCGCGTGCATGGCCGTGGCAGAGCAGGACGCTCCCTCGGTCGGCGACGTCTGCATCAGGTGCCACTCGCCGGGCGGCTGGCAGGAGGGACGCTCCGTCGACACGAGCGGCGACCTGCTGAACGTCAAGGACCGGCACGGGGTCCAGTGCGACTTCTGCCACCGGGCCGTCGACCACAACTACCTGCCCGGCGTGAGTCCCATCGAGGACCTGACCGTGCTCGCGACCGTCGACCCGCTCCCGCTCAACTACGGGAACGGCCAGTTCATCAACGACCCCGCGCCATTCATGCGAGGGCCGTACTCGGACGCGCAGGCGAGTCACGCGGTTCTCGAATCGCCGTTCCACCGGTCATCGGACGTGTGCGGCCTGTGCCACGACGTCAGCAACCCGGTCTTCGTGAGGACGGGGACCCACGACTACACCCCGACCGCGTTCGACGAGCAGCACCCGGACATGGAGATCCGGAACATGGCGCCCGTCGAGCGGACGTACAGCGAGTGGTCGCGGAGCGAGTACGCGTCCGTCGGCGTATTCGCACCCCAGTTCGCCGGCGACAAGCCCGACGGCATCGTCTCGAGCTGCCAGGACTGTCACATGCGCGACGTCACGGGGCAGGGCTGCAACGAGCCGGGAGCGCCGACGAGGACAGACCTGGGCCTCCACGACTTCACGGGGGGGAACACGTTCGTCCCCGACATCATCCCGATGTTCTTCCCGGACGAGGTCGACATCGCCCAGCTCCAGGACGCGAAGGCGCGGGCCGTGCACATGCTCGAGCTCGCGGCGACGCTCGAGGTGACGCAGGAGGAGTTCGGGGTCACCGTCCGTGTCACGAACGAGACGGGGCACCGGCTGCCCTCCGGCTACCCGGAGGGGCGGCGCGTGTGGCTACACGTTGAGGCGGTCGACGCCCTCGGCGCGGAGGTCTACGAGTCGGGCGAGTACGACTTCGAGACGGCCGAGCTCCACCACGACGAGGACGCGAAGATCTACGAGGTGCACCCGGGACTCTCGCCCGGGCTAGCCGCCGCGCTCGGCATGCCGGCGGGGCCGTCGTTCCACTTCGTGCTCTCGGACACCGTCTACTCGGACAACAGGATCCCGCCGAGAGGGTTCACGAACGCCGCGTTCGAGGAGATCCAGTCGGCGCCGGTCGGCTATGCCTACGCTGACGGGCAGTACTGGGACGACACGGAGTATCATCTGCCGATCGAGAGCGACTCGGTGTTCGTGACGCTCTATTACCAGTCGACCTCGAAGGAGTACGTGGAGTTCCTGAGGGACGCGAACACGACGAACTCCGCGGGACAGGACCTCTACGACGCCTGGGTAACACAAGGGAAGGCGCCGCCGGTCGTGATGGGGCACGTCCGGACGGCCGTCGACGTGACGGGCTCCGGCGTCGCCGAAGGCGAGACCTTCAAGTACGAGCTCGACCAGAACTTCCCCAACCCGTTCAACCCCGTGACGATCGTCAGCTACTCGATCGCGGAAGAGGGGCCCGTCGAGATCGTCGTGTTCGACGTGAGCGGGAGACTCGTGAGAACGCTCGTCGATGAGGTCCGCGAGGCGGGCCGGTACTCCGTCCCGTGGGACGGAAGGAACGACGCGGGGCAGCCGCTCGCCTCCGGCGTGTACTTCGTCCGCTATGCGGCCGGCGGGCACTCGTTCTGGCGGAAGGCGGCGCTTCTCAGATAGGCGAGAGGCGACGGCACGCGCCGCAAGCTCTCGATCGCCCCGATAAGAAACGGGGACGGGCCACAGCCCGTCCCCGTCTTGCTCTCGGATGTGCCGGTGATCCGCGGACGGGTTACCGGTAGAGCGCCTTGATCGATCCCCAGCTTCGCGGCTGCACGGGCGAGTCCGGATCGCCGATGCGGACCGACTTGATGTACCAACCGTACTCCTGCGTGCTCGCGCCCGAGCCGAAGAAGAAGCCGATGTGAATGCTCTCTCCGACGTACGCGCTCAGGTCGAAGCAGTCCCAGACGAATCCCGGCAGGTCGGTCGAGCTGAACACCGGCTCGCTCGCGACGCACCTCGGCCCTTCGTTGTTGGCCCGCGCGGCTATCTCATCGTATGCGGAGGCCGGCAATAACAGCTCCCACGTCGAGCCTCCGTCGGTCGAGACCTTGACGTTCCCGCCGTCCAGCTCCTCCTCGATCTCGTAGTAGTGGCACAGCTCCATGCACGCGCAGTCCACGGTGATGTCGATCGGCCCTATGATCGCGACCTGCCCGGCGTTGTTGGGATACGCGCCGTCCAGGTTCGTTCCGAGGACGTTCACGATCGGGTCGTCCCCGCAGTCGACCGGCGGGATCGCGTCCGGCTCGCCCCACTCCCAGACCGGCGCGCCGTCGCACGCCAGCGTCGTGTACCCGGGATTCGATTCGCTGAAGTCGAACGTATAGCACGCGTCGAGTATCGGACAGCAGTGGGAGACGGGCGTCCAGTCGTACGTGTCGAGCTCGAAGTAGCACACCCATCCGTCGACGACAAGGTAGTAGGTCCCCGGATCCAGGCAGCCGGTCACGATCGACTCGGTCCCGGACACGAGACAGTCGAACTCGTCGCAGCTCTCGAGGAGATACAGGATGTGCGTGCACGAACTCGTCGGTATCGCGGCACCGAACGCGCGACACTCCGGTCCGTCGATCGTGATCTCGTAGACGACCTCGCCCCCGAGCAGGGACTGTGAGGGCGAGTAGCACGGGAAGCCGTACTGCGTGACGTTCGCGGGCCAGTCCCCATTGTTGTTCCAGACGGAGTCGCCGATCGTGAGAGGAACTGCGCCCGTGCAGTCGAGGAACTCGCGCTCGGGGGAAGAGACCCCGGGCGCGGGAGCATGGCGCGCTGTCTGCGGGAGCGCTGCCGCGGACATCGCCACGACCAGAACTACGGCTAAGCAGGCCCTGTGATGCATCGTCGTCCTCTCCGTACGACCACGCGGCGGCGGGCGTCGGCAGCCCCACCCCCTTCCGCGCTCTCCTCGTTGGGTGCTCATCGTAACCGCAAGCGCCGACAATCGCAACATCGACGTGTCGGCCGGAGCGACGACGGGCTGCGATACTGTGGGGGAGGTTCGCGCTCTACTTGAGGAGGACCAGCTTCCGGGTGACCGTGACGGGGCCCGCATCGAGCCGGCAGAAGTAGACGCCCGAGGGCAGGGTCCGACCTTGGTCATCCCTTCCGTCCCAGACGGTTGAGTGCGTCCCGGGTCCCGCCTCGGATTCCGCGAGCGTCCTGACGAGACGACCGGACGCGTCGAAGAGACACAGGCGCGCGGCGCTCCATTCCGGCAGCTCGTAAGCGATCGTCGTGGACGGGTTGAAGGGATTGGGGAAGCTCGACAGACGTGCGGTGCGTCCCGGCGAATCGCCCTCGCCAATGCCCGCCTGTGTTCTAACGAAGCCGAGGATCTCCAGGTCGTCGATGTTCCAGCCGCAGTACTGCCAGTTGTTGTCGGTCGTTCCCATCGTCCATCTGAGGTAGACGGTGGGCGAGCCGTCCGCAATGGTGGAGAGGTCGAGTTCCTGAACGACCCACTCGGTGTCCACGATCTCCGTCTGGTTCTCCCACAGCGTGGTCCAGTGCTCGCCGTCGTTGCTCGCCCGGACGTAGGCGTGGTCGGCGGCTGGCTCCTGCACGCCCAGCCACCGCCAGAATCTGATCGTGACGCCCGTGAGGTCGGAGCAGTCGATGGGGTCGCTCGTGAGATCGAGCTCCGGGATGCCCCGGTCGTAGTCGCCCGCCAGGTTGTACCCGTAGACGTTCGGCCCCGTGTGACCCGAGGTCGGGTCGGGTCCGCCGTGCACACCTCCGGCGCCCAGGGGTTGCCCGAACTGCCAGAGGTAGTCGGTGTCCCAGTTCGGGTCGGCGTCCATCGGAAACGAGTAGACCGTCTCCCTTTCGCCTATCTCGAGGGCCACGTCACGACGTGCGTTCCCGATGTTCTCGGTCTCGTTCACGAAGAGCACTTCCGCGCGGTAAAGGCCGTCCTCGAGCGACCCGGCGTGCTCGTTGATCGAGATCTCGACCTCGATCGCCTCGCGTCCGGCGAGGGTCCCGCCGGTGCTCGTCAGGTCGAGCCACGGAGCAGCCGTCGAGACCGAGAAGGTCAGGGGATCGGGCCCTACGTTCTCGAGCGTGTATGTGACGTAAGCGGGGTCGAACGGTCCCCCGAGCGGTCCGACCGCGTGGAGCTCCTGGGCGCCGCGGACGAGGAGGCCGCGACCGGGGAGCGCAAGCGTGGATTGGAGCACGCGCCTGCCGGCCGAATGACTCTGGGCGAACGCCACGATCGCGATGGATGCGGGATCCCAGGAAGCGTCGAGGGTGAAGGTGCGCTCGACGTCGATCGCGTCACCCGGCATGGAGACCAGGAGAGGTGCCGGCTGAAGGACGTCCCGTGCGAGGAAGAACTGATCGGCGACGCCGTCCTCACACACGACGGACCACAGCGTGTCCTGAGAGGAGCCGACAGGCTCGATCGCTTCCACGTGGACGAGGAGCGTTCCATCAACGGCCGAGGCCATACGGTAGACCGCCCACATCTCGAGTGGACTGGAGGTCTCGAGCTGCCCCGAGACGATGGGGTCGTACTCGGGGAACATCGATCCGGCCCCCATACCGCCGATGCGCTCACGGTGTCCGTCGAAGATCGCATAGGGGATGAGGCCCGGACCGTACCAGTCGTACCGCGCCAGTCCCTCCGGGAGGGCGTGGGGCGGGGTCACGTACCACGTGAGGCCGACGAACTCGTGCGGCCCGTAGGCCTCGGAGAGGTCACGGAATCCGCTGACCGCGGACGGGCAGAAGACTCACCCCTGTCCGGAGAAGAGCTCCCCGAAGACGGTCCGGTCTCCTGCTGTTGCGGTTCCGAGCAGTCCGGTGGCAAGGGCGAGGCATACCACAAAGGCGGATAGGCGAGGACGCATTCCCTGGTTCACTCCGAGCCTGAGAAGACCGTTCGCGGCGCACGTCTTAACGAGGACCGTCACGCCGCGCTGAGCAATCACTCATTAATCTGGTGCAGTATATCATGTCTGAGAGACGGAATCAACCTCGCTGTAGGGGGGCGCGGGCGTCCGGTGGCCTACTTCAGGAGCACCATCGCTCGCGTCTCGGTCGTCAGACCCGACGCGAGCCGGCAGAAGTACACACCGGATGGCAGGGTCTGCCCATCGTCGTCTCTTCCGTCCCAGTCGACGGCGTGCGTGCCCGGGCCGACCATCGCATCCTCGAGGACCCGGACGAGGCGCCCGGCGACGTCGTACACGCGGAGGCTCACTCTGGTGCGCGCTGGGATCTCGAAGGCGACGGTCGTTGAGGGGTTGAACGGGTTGGGGTAGTTCGACAGGATGGCAGCGCCGGAGGTGACGTCGCCTCCCTCGATCCCGGTGTCGTCACCGATGATGCCCCAGATCTCGACGTCGTCGATGTTCCAGCCGCAGAACCGCCCCAGTGCGTCCGTCGTTCCCATCGTCCATCGCACGTACACGGTCGACTGCCCGTCGGCGAGGGCCGACAGGTCGTAGGACACCTGCGTCCACTCCGAGTCAGCGATCTCCGAGTCGTTCTCCCAGACCGGATCCCACCGGGTGCCGTCGGTACTCACGCGGATGTACGCGTGGTCGTAAGTCGGCTGCTCGACCCCCAGCCATCGCTGGAACCTGAGGGTGGTGAGGGAGACGTGGGAGCAGTCGATCGCCGTGGTCGTGAGATGCGTCTCCTGGAGGCCGTTCTCGTAATCGCCGCTGAGGTTGTAGCCGCAGACGTACAGGCCCGTGAATCCCGACGACGGGTCGGGCCCGCCGTACTGGCCCCCTCCGCCGGTCGGCTGGCCGTGCGCCCACAGTCCCTCCGCGGTCCAGCCTGGGTCGGTGTCCATGGCATAGCCGTACACCAGCCCCGTCTCGCCTATCTGGAGGTATGCGTTCAGGGCGGTGTCCCCGATGTGCTCGGTGTCGTTCACGAAGAAGAGCTGCGCAGTGTACAGACCCCTTCCCAGCGTCTCCGCCTCTGCGCTCAGGGCGACGGTGACCTCAGCGCTCTCGTGCCCGGTGAGCGTGCCGGTCTCGTTCGTGACGGTGATCCATGTCTCGCTCGCGAACACCGAGTACTCGATCGTCTCGGGACCGAGGTTCTCGACCGTGTACACGATGCTCGACGGATCGAATGGACCACCCGGGTCGCCCGTCGCGTGGAGCTCGTCTTCGGGCGACACGCCGATCCCCCTTCCGTTCCGTGCCCACGTCGCCTGGAGGACCTCCTTGCCGGCAGCCTCGCTCTGCACGAAGACGATGTAGGAGACGTTGTCGAGGTTCCACCCGGCGCTCAGCGCGAACGGACGCTCGAACGACATCGTCTGGCCGGGAAGCGTCAGTGTGAGCGGCTCTTCAGGCAGAACCTCGCGCGCGAGGTTGATCTCGTGTTCGACGCCCACGTCCTCCTCGACGATGACGCACTGGACGACGTTGTCCGTCGTGGGGATCGCGGCGGTAGCGAGGATGTCGACGTAGAGCGTTCCGGCGGTCGTCGTGTTCATGCGGTAGACCGCATCGATCTCGACCGGGCTCGGGATGACGAGGTGCGCTGCCACAATCGGGTCGTAGTCGTCGAACGTGGACCCGGACGGGTAGCCTCCGACGACCTCGTCGGTGCCGTCGAACCACGCCCACGGGGTTCCGGTGACGCCGTACCAGCTCTTCCGCTCAAGGGCCTCCGGAATCGAGTACGGCGCGCTCGTGTACCAGCTGACCGGGGCGAACTGATCGGGCCCGTACGCCTCGAGGATCTCTCGCATTCCGCTAACTGCGGAAGGGCAGAACGCTCAGTCGGCTTTGGTGAAGAGCTCGCCCAGCACCGTGCGGTCCGAGGCGAGCGCGCCTCCGGCCGCTCCTGTCAGCACGAACGATACGAGAAGGAAGGCGAGGCAGCGAACGCGCACTCCGACGCTCCTCTCCATGCGATGCCGTCAGAACCACCAGCGCGCCTGGACACATCGGTCCGCGCGCGCCGTCCCTGCGCAGGTCGTTCTTAGTAAAACGCAATTGTACCACACTTGGCAAGCACCTCCAAGAGGGGGGAATGGGGGCGGCAACGCCGAACCGACGGCGGGCCCGCCTCTTCGGCGGGCCCGCTCGAGCGCTCGCGTCGTCTGCGCGCTGCTAGTCGGTGTCCGGCTCGTCCGGGGCCTCCGGCGGGGGGGAAGCGTCCGGAGGCTCCGATTCCGCCGGTTCGTCGGGCGCGCGCGGGGGCTCCGGCGCAGCTTCCTCGTCCGGCATTCCGGAGTCGGCCGGCTTCGGCACCGGCTGGGGATCGCCCTCGGCCGGGGTCGCGTCGGGAATCGTCACCGACATCTCCATGGTCTTGTGGTCGTCCATCCTGAAGTGGACCGGTACGACGACTTCCACGTTGTCATCGCCGACGCCCTCGAGCTCGAACGTCCACTGGCTCGCGGCGTCAACGGCCGCCTCGTCGAAGGTCGGGAAGCTCTCCGACCCCTCGAGGACCTCGATGCTCCACACCTCGCCGTCGGGGGTGACCGTGAGCTCGAGCACGACCTCGCCGTCCGCCCCAGCCTTCTTCGCGTCGTCCGGGTACTCGGGGTTGGCCGTGCTTTTGAGCGTGATGGTGTACGTCTTCTCCTCTGTTACTTCCAGCTCCTTCGGCGCCTCCTCCGTGGCCTCCTCGCTGCGTTCCGCGTCCCGTTCATCGTCCGCGGTGGCGAGCGTCGTCAGGGGTGAGACGGAGACGGCGACCAGGCAGACCGCCGCCAGCGCCAGACAGAACCAGTGCTTCCTCATGGGCACGAACCTCCCTTCCTGTCTCAGTCGTTCGAACCTCTGCCGGGTCAGCGACGGACCGCCGTGGGCGAATGCCGCCGCGATGCCGAGCGGCTCGAGTCCGATGCTCATCGTGCGAGCGAGCGCGCGGGCGTAGTCGGAGGGGGAGACCCCGCCCCGGACCGCCGCCTCGTCGCAGGCCATCTCGCTCGTGCTTCGCAGTCTCCTCAGAAGCGGCCAGAGCGGGGGGAAGAAGTAGAACGCGACCACGGCCGCGCGCTGTATTCCGCTCCTCAGAGGTTCGAAGCGGCGCCGGTGGGCGTCCTCGTGGAGGAGGACCGCCCTGAGTCCCGCGGCGTCGAGACGGGAGAGCACGGCCACGGGCAGGAGGATCCTCCGTCGGAACACACCGACGACCGCCGGCATGACGGGGTACGCAACGACTACGAGGGCCGCGCGCGGGACGCGCGTTCCCGCGAGCGCGCGGTCGAGCGACTGCCTGAGATCCGAGCGCAGCCGGTCGGGGTCGAGCGGCTCGGGCCTCGGGCGGCGGGCTGAACGGAACCACGCGAGGCCGAACCACACGGCGCCCGCTGCCCACAGGAGCGCGAGCACGGCTCCGGTGGCACCGATCGCGTTCAGAGCGGTGAGGTCTCCGCGCGCCGCAGCGACCGGGTCGACGATGGGCGCGGCCTTCTCCAGCCAGACCGTGATGCCGTCGAGGGTGAGTCCCGCCGCGTTCGTGCGCGAGAGGACTGGTGCGAGAGCTCGCTCAAGTGTGGGCGTGAGAAGCTGGACGGGGAGGAGGAGCTTCGCCAGCCCGATCCACCAGAGCCCGTTCAGGAGCCGAGCGGGCGCGCGGCGCATGGCGAGAGCGAGTGCCGCGAGAACGGCGAGCACGAGCGTCGTCTGCCAGAGGTGCGATACGACGCCGAGCCAGAATCCGTTGGGTAGTTCGAGCACTGCGAGCACTGCTGCTTCTCCGGGCCGGGACTACTCTTCCGAGTCGTCGTCCGCCTGCTGATCCCCTTCGCCCTTCTCGGCCAGCGCCTTCTCGATCTCGCGCAGGTCCTTCACGGACACCTCGTCCATGCGCGCGAGCTGTGCGACCAGCGGGGCCGCCGCTCCGTCGAACGCGGTGTCGAGGAACCGCCGGATCTCCTTCCTGAGCATCGCCGAGGGCGAGACCGCCGAGCGATAGACCCAGGCCTTCCCGTCCTTGCGGACGCGCTCGATGGCGCCCTTCTCCTCGAGCCTCTCCACGATCTTCCTGACCGTCGAGTAGCTCGGCGGGTCGACGAGGTCCCTGTGTATCTCTCTGACCGTCCCCTCGCGGCGGTTCCAGAGCTTCCTCAGGCACTGGAGCTCGAAGCGGGAGAGGTCGGGGAGCGTTCCCATGGCTGCTCCTCGGGGCGATGGGGTCCGGTGGCATCAGCGACAACTGTCACACATATTGTGCGACGAATGTCGCGGGAAGTCAAGTCCTTTTTGGAGGACTCGCGAGAGGCCCTGTTTGCTGTATACTGCGCCCGAATCGGGCCCCGGGTGGCCGCATCTGAACGGGGGCCGATGCAGCGACACCCCTCTCCACGAGATCGAACCTGCCGCGGGAGCCCTTCCGACGGAGGCGCGACGATGGCACGATTCCGCTGCACCGTCTGCAACTGGATCTACGACGAAGCCGTCGAGGGAGTGCCGTTCGCGGACGTCCCCGACGACTGGACCTGCCCGCAGTGCGGCGCGCCCAAGTCGGCCTTCGTTCCGGAGGGGCTTGTCGGGGGCGATGCCGACGTCGAAACGAACGTCGCGGACAAGATCGTCGAGCAGCTGGTGGAACTCGGCGTCGAGTGCATCTTCGGCATCCCCGGGGATTCCAACCTCCCGCTCGTCGACGCGATCCGGCGCGACGGCCGCATCCGCTTCGTCCTCACGCGTCACGAGGAGACGGCCGCGTTCATGGCCTCGGCGTACGGGAAGATCACCGACCGGATGGGGGTCTGCATGTCGATCGCCGGTCCCGGGGCGACGAACCTCGTCACCGGCCTCATGGACGCGGAGGCGGACCGCGCTCCGGTTCTCGCGCTCGTGGGTCAGGTCGCGGAGGTGTACCTCGGGAGTGAGGCGTTCCAGGAGATCGACCAGCTCGAGCTCTTCCACCCGTTCACGGAGTACTCCGAGGCGGTCGCGCGCCCGAACCAGGCGCTTCGTCTCGTCCTGAACGCGGCGAAGTACGCGTACCGGCTGCCGGGCGTCGCGGTCCTCTCCACGCCGACCGACGTGCTCGTCGACAAACTCGACGAGCGCGTGCACGATCACACGAAGCGTCTCTTTCGCGACGCCGCGTGTCCGAGCGAGGCGTCGCTCGAAGCCGCCGCGCGGCTGATCGACGAGCACGCGAAGGTCGCGATCCTCGCCGGCTGGGGCACGAGGCACCACGGCGGTCTCCTTGTCGCGCTGGCCGAGAAGCTCAAGTGCCCCGTGGCGACGACGTCGCGGGCGAAGGGGACCGTGCACGAGTCTCATCCGCGAGCGGTCGGAGTCCTGGGCTCGATCGGCTCAAGGCACGCGGCGAGGGCTCTCCAGGACTGCGAACTCGTCATCGTGATCGGGACGGGCTTCCGGCACGCGAACCTGATTCCCGCCGGAACGAAGATCGTCCAGATCGACGTCGACCCGGCGAGGATCGGACGGACGTTCAGCATCGACGTCGGCCTCGTCGGGGACGCGGGCGCGGCGCTCGAGGGGATCCTCGAGAGGGTCGGCGAGAAGGAGGAGGACCCCGCGACGTGGAAGAAGGTCGACGAGCTCAGAGCGAAGGAGCGCGCCGAGTTCGAGGCGGAGGGTGGTGACCTCTCGAGTCCCGTTCATCCCGGGTTCGTCATCCAGGCCATGAAGCGAAACGTCGCAACGGACGCCATCATCACGGTCGACGTCGGCGACCACACGTACTGGTTCTACAAGAAGTTCGTGTGCGAGGGCCAACGCACGTTCCTCTCGGCCAACATCGCGAGCATGGGGTTCGGGCTCCCGGCGGCGCTCGCCGCGCAGATGGCGCATCCGGACCGACAGGTCGTCTGCCTCACGGGCGATGGTGGGTTCGGGATGCTCATGGCCGACTTCACGACGGCGGTGCGCGAGGAGCTCCCGATCAACGTCATCGTCATGAACGACGGCTGCCTCAAGAACATCAAGAAAGAGATGAACCGGGACGGCTACCCGGAGTTCGGCATCAGCTTCCCGAACCCGGACTTCGCCGAGTTCGCGAGAACGGCGGGAGGGGAGGGGTTCCGCGTCGAGGACCCGTCGGAGCTGGACGCGGCGCTCGCGAAGGCGCTCTCGTCGGCCAGACCTTCGCTCCTCGACGTCGTGGTCGACCGGGAGAAGATGGCAGCGTCGGCGAAGAGCATCGATTGAGGGAGAAGGGGCAGATGTCCGGCATCTCACGTCACGACGTGCTCATCGCAGGAGGGGGCCTCGCAGGCCTCCGCGCCGCCGTGCAGGTGCACGATGCCGGCCGCTCGGTCGCGGTGGTCTCGAAGGTCTACCCGATCCGCTCGCACTCGGGCGCCGCGCAGGGCGGTGTCAACGCGTCTCTCGGGAACCACCCCGATGGCGGTGACGACTCGTGGGAAGGGCACGCGTTCGACACGATAAAGGGCTCCGACTACCTCGCCGACCAGCCCCGAGCCGAGATCCTGGCGCAGGACGCCCCCGTGCGCGTCCTCGAGATGGAGCACTGGGGCGCGTACTTCAGCAGGTTTCCCGACGGTCGGATCGCGCAGCGGCCCTTCGGCGGGGCGGGATTCCCGCGCACGTGCTACGCCGCCGACCGCACGGGACATCAGCTCCTGCACACGCTGTGGGAGCAGTGCCTCAAGCGCGGGATCACGTTCCTCGACGAGTGGTTCGTAACCAGGATCGTGACGCACGACGGGCGCGCGGGTGGGGTCGTGGCTCTGCACGTGCCGACCGGAGAGCTCAGGGCCTTCGCCGCCGACGTCGTCCTCATCGCCGGAGGCGGGTACGGACGTGTCTTCGCGAAGACGACGAACGCGTACATCAACACCGGGAGCCTGACCGCGGCCGCCTACCGCGCGGGCGCCCGGCTCGAGGACATGGAGTTCATCCAGTTCCACCCGACGACCCTCTACGGAACCAACATCCTCATGACCGAGGGCGTGCGGGGCGAGGGCGGGTACCTCGTCAACGCCGAGGGCAAACGGTTCATGGACAGGTACGCACCCTCGGTCCTCGAGCTGGCACCGCGCGACATCGTGGCGCGCGCGATCCAGACCGAGGTCGACGAGGGGCGGGGGTTCGAAGGTGGGTACGTCCAACTCGACATCCGCCACCTCGGCGGCGACGTGATCAAGGAGAAGCTCCCCGGCATCCGGCAGATCGCGATGGACTTCGCGGGCGTCGACCCGATCGAGGAGCCGATCCCCGTCCAACCCGGCCAGCACTACTCGATGGGCGGAGTCTCGTGCGACGAGAACGGGGAGACCGACGTGCCCGGTCTCCTGGCGGCGGGCGAGTGCTCCTGCGTGAGCGTCCACGGCGCGAACCGTCTCGGCGGGAACTCGCTCCTCGAGACCCTCGTGTTCGGGAAGCGCGCCGGTGACCGGGCGGCCGAGATCGCTGGAGCGGGCGGCGCACCCGATGCATCGCCTGCTGATGCTCTCGCCGATGCCCTCGCCGAGGAGCGCGGCGCGGTCGAGGCGCTCCGGAAGAGGACCGACGGCGAGCGGCAGATCGAGATCCGTCGGGACATGCAGCGGACGATGACCGAGAAGGTCGGTCTCTTCCGGGACGGAGCGAGGTGCGTGGACGCGGTGCGGGAGATCGCGAGACTGAGAACGCGGTACCGGAGGGTCGCGCTCGGGAGCGGGCACGCCGCCTTCAACTACGATCTCATCGACACGCTCGAGCTCAGGGGCATGCTCGAGCTCGCCGAGATCACGGCCCTGGGAGCCCTCGTGAGACAGGAGAGCCGGGGCTCGCACTGGCGGACCGACCACCCGAAGCGCGACGACACGAACTGGCTCAAGCACACGATGGCGACGCGCGGGAAGGGCGGGCAGCCGGTTATCGACTACGAGGACGTGGTAATGGCCGGGTACGAGCCGACGGAGAGGACGTACTGATGCCGGCGAAGCGCTTCAATGTGAGCGTCCGGCGGCACGATCCCACATCGGGCGAATCCCCGTGGTTCCAGGACTACGAGGTCGAGGTCGCGGAGGGCGTGACGGTCCTCGAGACGCTCCTCCGGATCCAGGCGGAACAGGACGGGACTCTCGCGTTCCGCTACTCGTGCCGCGGAGCGGTCTGCGGCTCGTGCGCGATGGTGGTGAACGGGGAGGTGTCGCTCGCCTGCCGGACGCAGGTGCACGGCCTCGGCAACGACCGGATCACGGTCGAGCCGCTTCCGAATCTCGAGGTCGTTCGCGACCTCGTCGTCGACATGGACTTCTTCCTCGAGAAGAACCTCGACATCCGTCCGTGGTTCGATCCCGCGGATCCCGATCCTCCACACGAGAGGCTCGTCGATCCCTCCGACTGGACCGAGGCCGAGCCCTATACGAACTGCATCCTCTGCGCCAGCTGCCACGCCGTGTGCCCCGTCACCGCCCGCGATCCTTCGTACCTCGGACCGGCCGCGCTCGCGAAGCACCACCGCTTCCTCGCGGACGCCCGTGACGGCGCGGCAGAGAAGCGGCTTGCGCTCGTCGACGACGATGCTGGCGTCTGGGGCTGCGACGTCGTCTGGAACTGCTCGAAGATCTGCCCGAAGGGGGTGCGGCCCACGCAGGGCATCCTCGCTTCGCGCGAGCGGCTGAAGCCGAAGAGCTGACGGGCGCGCCCGGCGGGCGCCGAGACCAGGACGGGACCATGAGAACCGAGAGAGACTTTATGGGCGCGGTGGAGATCCCAGATGGAGCGCTCTGGGGCGCGCAGACACAGCGGGCCATCACGAACTTCCCGATCTCGGGGCTTACGTTCGGGCGTCGGTTCATCGAGGCGCTCGGCCTGGTGAAGCGCGCGTGCGCGCAGGCGAACGTCGAGCTCGGGATGCTCGACGGGGAAGTGGGCGACGCGATAGTCCGCGCGTGCGAGGAGGTCATCGCCGGCTCGTTGGACGACCAGTTCCCGGTCGACGTCTTCCAGACGGGCTCCGGCACGTCGACGAACATGAACGCGAACGAGGTCATCGCGAATCGGGCGATCCAGCTCCTCGGAGGCGAGGTCGGTTCGCGCTCTCCCGTTCACCCGAACGACCACGTGAACCGCGGGCAGTCGAGTAACGACGTCATCCCGACTGCGGTCCACGTCGCGGCGGTGACGGCGATCCGCGACGACCTCGTGCCGGCGCTCTGGCACCTCAGGGACGCGCTCTCGGCGAAGGCGGTCGCGTTCGACGGCGTCGTCAAGATCGGGAGGACCCATCTTCAGGATGCCACGCCCGTGCGGCTCGGGCAGGAGTTCGGGGGGTACGCGTCCCAAGTGGAGAAGGGCATCGAGCGGGCGGAGCGTGCGGCCGCCGCCCTCCGTGAGCTTCCGCTGGGAGGCACGGCCGTCGGCACCGGTGTGAACGCTCCACGGGGGTTCGCCGTGAAGGCCATCGCCCGCCTCAACGAGGCGCACGGGACCGACTTCGTGGAAGCCGCGGACCACTTCGAGGCGAACGCCTCGCGCGACGGGATCGTCGAGGCGTCGGGGCTCCTCCGCACCGTCGCGGTCGGACTCTCGAAGGTCGCGGACGACGTCAGGTGGCTCGGGTCGGGGCCGCGGAGCGGGCTCGGCGAGCTCAGACTCCCCGCCGTCCAGCCGGGGTCCTCGATCATGCCGGGCAAGGTCAACCCGGTCATGGCCGAGGCACTCATCATGGTGGCGGCCCAGGTCCGCGGGCACGACGCGACGATCGCGATGGCGGGAGCGGGCGGGCACTTCGAACTCAACACGATGGTACCCGTCATGGCGTACGACCTCCTGAGCTCGATCGCGTGGCTCTCGGGGGCCGTGAGGGCGTTCACGGACCGCTGCATCGCCGGGCTCGAGGTCGACGAGGACTGTTGCCGCCGGGAGGTGGAGGAGAGCCTCGCCCTCGCGACGGCGCTCGCGCCGGCGATCGGCTACGACCGCGCGGCGGAGATCAGCGAGGAAGCGTACCGCTCGGGGAGGACGGTGCGCGAGGTCGCCCTCGAGCGGGAGGTCCTCCCGGCTGCTGAGCTCGACCGCGCGCTCGACGCGAGACGGATGACGGAGCCCGAGGAGGAAGAGCAGGACGAGAACTGAGGGCCGAGTCAGGAACGGTCCAGCCGGTCCACCCGCCCCGGCCTCGCCGACCTCGTTCCGCCGAACCACTCTCACGTAGAGCCCGTCAGGGGCAATTCGAGAGGGTTTTGGGGCAGGCGGACTGCCGAGGTCCATGAAACCGTTCCGGGAGACCCCGTGTCCAAGGGGTGGATGCCGATGGCGTCCACCCCTTGTTCGTGGGGGGCCGGCCGGATCGACGGGGCGGATTCCGGCGGGGGCGCGTGAATAAACCCGCGGGCACTGTCGTCAACCCCGTGGGCGCGAGTTCCGGCCCTTTCCCTGAGACAGAACAACAGACACGCGAGGTGTTGTAGCGGGAACGCCCATCATTGCCTGAGTCGGGAATGCGGCACCCGCCCGAAGAGAGCCGCCAGCGCGAGCCGGCGGCTCTCCTCACGTTCGGCTCTTCCCGCTTGAACGCCCCCGCGCACTCCTGTACCCTGCGGTGCGAGGCGCCACCGCGATGCGTGGCGCGACTGCCGACGGAGCCGTTCCTTCACCCCGATTCCCATGAGTCTCGAGCACCCACCCATGCTGGATCTTTCGGCCCTCCTTCGCCCGACGAGTCCCGAAGAAGCCATCAGGCTCTTCGCCGAGACCCCGGGGAACGGGCTGTACGTGTCCGGGGGAACGGTGATCGTGCCGTCGGGCTCCCCGAACCTCGACTTCCTTGTCGACCTGTCGGCTGCGGGGCTCGACTACGTCAGGCCCCTGGCGGACAACGCGAGCACGGGGACGGCGGGAGAAGGCCCGGGCCTCGCCCTGGGAGCGGGGACGTGTATCTGCGACCTCGCCCGCTCGCAGCAGGTGGCCGACCTCGCCGGGGGAGTCCTCCACGAAGCGGCCGCCGCCGTCGCCAACCACACCGTCCGGAACCGAGCGACCCTCGGCGGCAACGTCGTCGCGTCGCACTACCCGACCGATCTCCCACCGGCGCTCCTCGTTCTCGAAGCGAGCATCCTCGCGATGAACCTCGACGGGAAGCGCGAGATCGACCTCGAGACGTTCTACACCGACCGCCGCACCCAGCACAAGAAGGGCGACCTCATCGTCGAGGTGCGTGTTCCGGGCGCGAGCCGGAATCTCACCGCGGCGTTCGAGAAGCTCGGGAGGCTCAAGCTCGACATCGCCACCGTGAACGCGGCCGCCGCGGTTCGAGTGGAGGGCGGAGGGGTCGTGCACGCGCGGGCCGCGGTGAGCGGGACGGGCCGCCCGCCTGCGAGGTTGCACGACGTGGAGACGTTCCTCATCGGCCAGAAGGCCGACCGGGAGACCTTCGAGGAAGCGGGACGGATCGCCTCGGAATCGGTCGACCCGCGGTCGAACCACAGGGCGAGTGGCGAGTACAGAAAGAAGATGATCGGGGTCCTCGTGCGACGGGCCCTCGAGCGGGCAGCGGAGAAGTGATGACCTTGCGATTCGTCGTGAACGGGAAGGACGTCGCGGTCGAGGTAGAGCCCTCTGAGGTTCTCCTCGACTCGCTCCGGCGGCTCGGGTACCGCGGCGTCAAGTCCGGTTGCCGGACGGGAAGCTGTGGGACGTGCACCGTCCTCCTCGACGGGCGGCCGGTACCTTCCTGCACCGTGCTGGCCGCGCAGGCGGACGGGCGCGAGGTCACGACGATCGAGGGTCTCGGCGACACGGACAACCCGCACCCGCTCCAGTCTGGGTTCCTCAGGCAAGGCGCCGCGCAGTGCGCCTACTGCATGCAGGGGATGATCCTCTCCGCGAAGGCGCTCCTCGACACGCATCCCCACCCGACCGACGAGGAGATCCGCGAGGGCATCTCCGGGAATCTTTGCCGATGCACCGGGTACGTGAAGGCGATCGAGGCGGTCGCGGAGCTGGGGGGCACGCGACTCCACCTGGACTCCAGCAACCGCCACCCGCACCGGAATCCGGGTCCTTATGCCACCGTCGGCGATCCTGTCGAGAAGACCGAGGGAATCGGCCTCGTCTCCGGCAGAGCGAAGTACACCGACGACTTCGCGTTCGAGGGTCTCCTCCAGGGGCGCATCAAGCGGAGCCCACACGCCCACGCACGGATCGTCTCGATTGACGCCTCGAAGGCGCGCGCCCTCGAGGGCGTGCACGCCGTCCTCACCTGTGAGGACGTCCCGCGGGTACCGCACTCCACGGCCGGCCAGAACTGCCCCGAGCCCTCTCCGTACGACTCGGTGATGCTCGACCGGAAGGTCCGGTTCGTGGGGGACAGGGTCGCTGCGGTCGCTGCCGACACGCCGATCCTCGCAAAGCGTGCGTGCGACCTCATCGAGGTCGAGTACGAGATGATCGAGCCCGTGCTCGACTTCGAGCGCGCGATGGACGAGGGCGCGCCGGTGATTCACGACGAGGACGACGCGACGGGGATCCTCGACGCCTCGCGCAACATGGCCGCGCACGTAGACGCCGAGGTAGGCGACGTCGAGGAGGGCTTCGCGAAGGCCGAGCATGTCTTCGAGCACACCTATCGCGTGCAGTACGTTCACGCGAACCCGTCCGAGCCGCACATCGCCGCCACATTCCTCGACGAGAAGAACCGGCTGGTCGTCGTGACAAGCACGCAGGTCCCGTTCCACGTCCGGCGCATCGTCTCCCGCGTGAACGAGATCCCCCTCCACGACGTGCGCGTCGTGAAGCCGAGGATAGGGGGCGGGTTCGGGGTCAAGCAGGAGGTCATCGTCGAGGACATCTGCGCCGCCCTGACGCTCGCGACGCGGCGGCCCGTCAAGCTCAGCCTCGACAGGAGCGAGGAGCTGGTCTCGTCTCGGACGAGGCACCCACAGATCCTCAAGCTCAGGACCGGCGTCGCCGCGGACGGGACGATCCTCGCGCGCGAGATGCGCGTCCTCACGAACACCGGCGCGTACGGAAGCCACGGTCTCACCGTCCCGTCGAACACCGGTTCGAAGTCCCTGCCGCTCTACCGATCCCCCGCGATCGCGTTCTCGAACGACACCGTCTACACGAACCTCCCGGTAGGCGGCGCCTGCCGCGGGTACGGCGCGCCGCAGGGCTACTTCGCCATGGAGTCGCACAGCGACGAGATCGCTCACGCCCTCGGGATGGACCCGGCCGAGTTCCGCCTCATGAACGCGATTCGCGAGGGCGACGAAGATCCGATCGCGGAGAAGCTCGGAGAAGGCAAGGAGGGCTTCCGACGCGTCATCCAGACGAACGGTCTGCCCGAGTGCTGGGAACGAGTGAGCGAAGCCGCCGATTGGGAAGGGTGGCGGTCGAAGCTCGAACCGGGCCAGTTCGGGACGCCCGGAAGCTTCCGACACTCACGCGTTGGGAAGGGCATCACGTTCGCCATGCACGGAAGCGGCATCCCCGGCGACGACATGGGGGCCGCGACCATCAAGGCGAACGAGGACGGTTCATTCAACCTGCTCGTGGGTGCGACCGACCTCGGCACGGGCAGCGACACGATCCTGGCACAGATCGCGTCCGAGGTTCTCGGCGTCACGCCAGAGAAGGTCGTCGTCTACTCGTCCGACACCGACCGGACACCGTTCGATGTCGGGGCATACGCGTCGAGCACGACGTACGTGAGCGGCGGGGCCGTCGTGAAGGCCGCGGAGATGGTACGCGACCGCCTCCTCGTCCACGCGGCGGCGCTCCTCGCTGAGGGACCGCAGGGCCTCACCTGTGCCGACGGGAAGGTGACCGCGCCCTCGGGCAAGAGCGTCTCGCTCGCCGACGTCGCGAACGCGGCGATGTACGGCGAAGACAAAGAGCAGATCTCGTTCACTGCGTCGAACGTGACGTACGACTGCCCGCCACCCTTCGCCGCCGCGTGCTGCACGGTCGAGGTCGACACCGAGACCGGCAGGGTCGACGTCACCGACTTCGTGTGCGCGGTCGATCTCGGGTTTCCGATCAACCCGGCTCTCGCAGAGGGACAGATCGAGGGCGGCGTCCTGATGGGTCTCGGATACGCGCTCTCCGAGGAGATGCTCTTCGACGGGAAGGGCCGGATGCTGAACGACAACCTCCGGGACTACCGCGTCTTCTCGTCGGTCGACGCGCCGCCGATCCGGGCGATCCTGGTCAGAACCGACGAGCCAACCGGGCCGTTCGGGGCCAAGAGCGTGTCGGAGATCCCCGTGGACGTCGTTGCCCCCGCGGTCGCGAACGCGATCTACGCCGCGACAGGCGTGCGCCTCCGGGACCTTCCGTTCACACCGGAGAAGGTGCTCGCCGGGATCGAGGCGCTCGCCGCTGCCGGAGGAGAGGGCGTGGGCGCGGGGGGCCGACGATGATCCTCCTCCGCAACGTCTTCCAGCTTGCCACCATGAACGACGCCGGCGACGTCCTGACCGGCGTCGACGTCCTCGTCGACGGAGCGAAGGTGGCGAGGATCGAGGACTCGATCGACCCGCCGGAAGGCGCCCGCGTGATCGATTGCTCGTCGATGCTCGTCCTCCCGGGATTCGTCAACCTGCACCACCACTTCTACCAGACGCTCCAGCGGAACGTCCCCCAGGCACAGAACCAGAAGCTGTTCGACTGGCTCACTACGCTCTACGAGGTCTGGGCGACGCTCGACGCCGAGGCGATCCGGGCGAGCACGCGGCTGGCGTGCGCGGAGCTCCTCCTCACCGGGTGCACGATGGCGAGCGACCAGATGTACGTCTTCCCGGAGGGGGTCGACGAGGACCTGATCGGGATCGAGGTCGAGGCAGCGCGGGAGATGGGGATCAGGTTCCACCCGACGCGGGGGAGCATGTCGCGCGGGAAGTCCGATGGCGGGCTCCCGCCGGACGCAGTCGTTCAGAAGGAGGAGGAGGTCCTCAAGGACTCCGAGAGGCTCGTGGAGCACTTCCACGATCCCGAGCCGTTCGCCATGACCCGAATGGCGCTCGCGCCGTGCTCGCCGTTCTCGGTCACGGACAGGCTCATGACCGAGACCGCCGCGCTCGCGCGCGAGAAGGGCGTGCTCCTTCACACGCACCTCGCCGAGACCCCCGACGAGACCGACTACTGCCTCGAGCGATACGGGCTCCGCCCGCTCGCTCTCATGGAGAAGCACGGCTGGGTGGGGCGTGACGTCTGGTTCGCGCACGGCATCCACTTCGAACCAGGGGAGCTCGAGCTCCTAGCCGGGACCGGGACGGGAATCGCGCACTGCCCGACCTCGAACATGCGTCTCTCGTCCGGGGTGGCTCCGGTGCCCGCGATGCTCGCCGGTGGCGTCCGCGTGGGGCTCGCCGTCGACGGAAGCGCGAGCAACGACACGTCGGACATGCTCGGCGAGCTCCGGAACTGCCTCCTGGTCCAGCTCCTCGCTGGCGGTCCCGAAGCGATGACCGCCGAGGCGGTCGTGCGCCTGGCCACGCGCGGCGGCGCCGCGATCCTCGGGCGTGACGAGTGCGGCTCGGTCGAGGTGGGGAAGGCGGCCGACCTGGTGGCAATCGACATGCGACGCCTCGGCTACGCGGGAGCGCTCTCCGACCCGCTCGCGGCGATCGTCTACGCCGGCTTCGACCACACCGTGGACTACACGATCGTGCACGGCCGTGTCGTCGTCGACGGTGGGAAGCTCGCCACGGCCGACGCCGACGAGATCGTCGCGAAGGCCAACGAGGCCTCCTTCAGAATGCTGAAGGCCGCCGGGATCTCCTCCCGACGGCCTCCGTGGTTGTCGCACACCTGATCGCGTCGCGCGGCCGGACGCGTGCCGGCCGCACCGCGCGTCCTCTCGGCTACTTCACGAGGTTCATCTTCGCGACCGAGACGCGTCCCCCCGCGTTCATGCGGAGGAAATAGGTCCCGCTCGCGGCGGATCGCCCGCCCGACGTTGCTCCGTCCCACACCGTCTCGTGACGGCCCGCGTCCCGGCGGCCGCGCTCGAGAGTCCTGACACGCCGCCCCGCCAGGTCGTAGACCGCGAGGTCGACCTCCGCGGCCTCCGTGAGCGCGTAGCTCACGGTCGTCACCGGGTTGAACGGGTTGGGGTAGTTCGAGAGCTCCGAGACGACCGACGGGATCTCGTCGTCGTCCGGGATCCCCGCCACCGCGTCGAGGTCGATCGAGAGCATCGACCGTCCGTACGTGCCAGCGACGAGCGTCCGCGTCGGCTGGTGGATCTTGATGTCGTAGACCGGGACCGCCGGGAGTCCACTCCCGAGCACGCTCCACGACTCGCCGAGGTTCGTCGTGTAGTAGCAGCCGAAGTCGGACCCGACGTAGAGCGTCGTCGGCATCTCGGGATCGACGACGATCACGTTGCACGGGCCGTCCGGGAGGTTCCCGGAGATGTCGTCCCACGTGGCGCCCCCGTCGTCGGTGCGGTAGACGTGCGAGATGTCCTCGTTCCAGCGCAGGCCCGAGAGCGTGACGTAGGCGATCATGGGGTCGGTCGGGTCGACCGCCACCCTCGTGACCCACCTGTTCGGGAGGCCCGCGGAGACGTTGACCCAGTCGCCGCCGAACGCCTGCCTCCTCCACACGTTCGAGTCGTCGGTTCCGGCGTAGACGATAGCCGGGCTCGACGGCGCGACCGCCATCGTGGTGATGGTCCCGAAGTTCGCTCCCTGGTCCCCGTTCGTGAGGTCGGGGCTGACCGCCGTCCACGTGTCCGTCGCGTCGGTCGTCTTCCAGACGCGGTACGTGCCGTAGTAGAGCGTCTCGTTGTCGGTGGGGTCCATTACGATCGGAGTGTTCCAGTTCCTGCGGTCGTTGTCGTCGACGCCGTCGAGCGCCCAGTTCCATTCGAGGGCGAAGTTCTCCGACTTGTACATGTTGCCCCACTGGTACTCGCAGTAGATCACGTCGGAGTTGGTCGGGTCGACGAGAACGTAGAACCCGTCGCCACCGAAGATCCGCTCGTAGCCGTCCGGGTCGCCGAAGACGGTCCTGAGCGTCCCGTTGTCCTGCGTGCCGCCGTAGGTGCGTTCGGGATGCAGGTAGTCGATCTCGATCGCGTAGAACTCGTTCGTGTGCTGGTCGTAGAGCTTCGTCCAGCTGTCGCCCGAGTTGTCCGAGACGTAGATGCCGCCGTCGTTCCCTTCCCAGATGCGCGACGGGTTCGAGGGGTCGAACGCCATCGCGTGGTGGTCGACGTGGTTCTCGTCGGCGACCTCCATCCAGAAGCCCCCGCCCATCTCCGTGCGGTACATCGGGACCCCGAGGGCGAACACGCGGGTGTGGTCGCTGGGGTCGACGCGGATCTGTCCGAAGTACCACCCGAACGAGCTGAACAGGTTCGAGACCGTGCCGGTGTTGACCACCGACCAGCTGTCGCCGTGGTTCGTCGACTTGTAGATACCGTAGAAGTAGCCGGGGTCGTCTGCGTAGATCGAGTAGATGATGTTCGGGCTTGACTCCGCCACGGAGAGCCCGATCCTCCCGAGGCCCCAGGGGAGGCCGTCGATGAGCTCCTCCCAGGAGTCTCCACCGTCCACCGAGCGCCAGATGCCGCTCGTGGGTCCGCCGGACGTTCTGTAGTTGCGCCGGCGCATGCGCTCCCACATCGCCGCGTAGACCGTGTCCGGGTGGTCGGGGTTGACCGCGACGTCGATCGCGGCCGTCGAGTCCGTGAGCGCGAGCACCTTCTCCCACGACGCCCCGGCATCCAGGGAGCGGTAGATCCCGCGGTTCGAGTCCGCGTCGAAGATGGCGCCGGTCGCGGCGACCCAGATGCGGTCGGCGTTCTTCGGGTCGACCACGACGCGCGCGATGTACCGGGTCTCCTCGAGGCCGATATACTGCCAAGTCGCCCCCGCGTCCTCGGACTTGTACATGCCCTTCCCGAACCAGCTGAAGCTCGATGCGGTCGCCTCGCCCGTGCCTACGTAGATGACGTCGGGGTCGTCGGGACAGAGCGCGATCGCACCGATCGTGAGGACCGGCTGATCGTCGAAGATCGGTTCCCAGGTGACGCCGCCGTCGACCGTCTTGTGGACGCCTCCGTTCCCCATGGCGGCATAGACGATGTCCGGGTTGGTCGGGTGGACGACGAGATCGGCCACGCGCGCCCCGATGTTCGTCGGACCGCGCTCGACCCACTGGACGTTCCGGCCGCGACTTGCCGAGAGCCGCATCGCGGTCGCGTCCTCGAGCGCCTCGTCGAGCTGCTCGACGTTGATCCTGTCGTAAGGGTACGCGCGCTGCACGAAGGCCCAGTCGTTCGGGAACGCGCCGGGTTCGTAGAGCTTCCCTTCGGAAGCGAGTTCGGCCTTCATGTCCGCCTTGAGCCGTGCGGCGCGGGCGTCGATCTCCGCTAGAGTTACGGGGCCGTCCGCGACGGAGTCTGCCGGGCCTGCGAACTGAACTGTCCAGAGCACGGCCAGAGCGAGAACCGCGATGAGCCCGGAGAGGGCCAGTCGGCGAGTCATACCAGGTGTCCTTCCTTGTGGAAGACCCTGCAGGGGTCGGTTCGTAG
>JALGZK010000022.1 GCA_025774935.1 bacterium
GATGTCATGCGAATGAGATTGCGCACGACATCGCGGTCCCTCATGTGGCTCCTGGCGGGAGCCGTCGCCGTGGCGACGATCGCCGCCGGACCCGCTCTCCACCTGGAGGGAACCGCCGCCCTGGCGCAGCAGCCGTGCGGGCTCGCGGGCGAGGGCGACGACGCAGGAGAGGACGGCTTCCAGATCGACGGGCAGTTCTTCTCCGGGCAGTACACCGACCCCGGGAACGACTGGGCCGAGGGCTCGAGCTTCGCCGGCGTGATTCTCGACGACGGCACGCCCAACCCCGCCTACGTTCCCGCTCTCCACGAGCGGGATGCCCATTGGGCGGGCAACGCGAGCGACCCGACGACGTTCACGGGACGCTCGAACAAGAACAACGACGACATCAGCTTCGGTGAGGAGCCCTGGTCGTGGGGTCCCGGCAACGGCCCCCAGAAGAATGACCTCACCGACGTCTACGCGCACGCGACGGTCTACGACGTCGGTGGAGTCCCGGAGGTCTGGCTCTACCTGGGCGCCCTGACCCGCGCCGTGAACGGCGACAGCCACGTCGACTTCGAGTGGAACATCGCGGGAGTCGAGCAGCGCGACGACCCGAAGCCCCTCGGCAGACGCATCTACGGGAACGGTCCGCACGCCGGGCGCACGGTGGACATCGACTTCATCGTGAGCGTCGACTACGTCCAGGGCGGCGAGGTGCCCCTGGTGACGTACCGCGTCTGGACGGAGGTGGAGGCCGGGGAGTACGAGTACGAGGAGTTCGTCCCCGACCCGGGTGACGTCTTCGTCTGTACGAACGGCACCGACATCCCGGCGCCGCCGTGGGGAGCTGTCGCTCCGAACGGCGACCCGGCAACGGAAGTCGTGGCGTTCCAGTTCGTCGAGATGGCCGTGAACCTGACGGCCCTCGGCGTCGACTCCGCCGAGCTCTGCTCGGCGACCTCGACGATGCTCTACAAGACACGCTCGTCGCAGTCGTTCACCGCCGAGCTCAAGGACTACGCACTCTACCCCTTCCCCATCGTCGCGCAGCCGCTCTGCTCGATCGACGGGCCCGGACCGATCTGCGAGGGCGCCTTCCCGGTGCAGCTCTGCGGGCAGGCGGCCACGAACGGCCACACGTACAGCTACACGTGGACGGGACCCGAGTGGGCAGGTTCGCACACGACCTACGATCTCTGCGTCGACGTCAACCAGAGCGGCACCTACCGGCTCGTGGTGACCGACGAGACCAACGGTTGTGCGAGCGACACCTGCGAGTACGACCTCATCGAGATTTCGCTCCCGCCGTGTGACGTCGGCGACGAGACCGCGTGCGTGGGCGGTTCGGCCACGTTCTGCGGGCCCGAGGGCGATTACGCGTGGACCTGGACCTACCCCGACGGCACGACCGAGAGCGCGCGGTGCATCACGATCGATCCCGTGGCTCCCGCGGACGCGGGGACCTATACCCTGCTCGTCCAGGACGCCACGCACCCGGAGTGCCAGACCCAGTGCACGGCCGAACTCATCGTCTCGCCGGGCCCCGAGTGCTGCCTCACTCCGCCGTCCGTGCCCCCCGTCTGCAACTCACAGGGCAACGTGCTGTGCGGCCCCGGCGTGCCTCCGGGCTACACGTACGAGTGGGAGATCGTGTCGGCGCCGGCCGGCTGGGAGCTCGTCCCGCCGGTCGATGTGCAGTGCGTCACCTACAACGCCGGCGAAGCGGGCGATGCGACGTTCCGCCTGACCATCACGGACCCGGCCGGCTGCTCCGGCAGCTGCGAGGTGACATTCGGCTGCGGACCGTGCAGGACGACGGAGGATCCGGCTCTCACCGACGGCGCAAGGACGGGAGTCCCGATGGCGTTCGCGCTCGCCGTGAACTCGCCGAACCCCGTCTACGAGCGCACGTCGATCCGGTACGCGGTTCCCGAGCAGAGCCGCGTGAGCCTGACGATCCACAACCTCCGCGGCCAGGTCGTGGCCGTGCTGGAGGACGGAGTAGTCCGACCCGGGTACCACTCCAGAGAGTGGAGCACCGCGGGCGGGGCGCCGATCGCTTCCGGCGTCTACTTCTACAAGATGGAAGCCACCGGGCTTGCGACCGGGACAGTTTTCACACAGATGCAGAAGATGGTCGTCATCCGGTAGGTTCTCGTTGAGCAAGGAGAGCCGCCGTCGGGCTCGCTCCCGGCGGCGGCTTCTTCATGGCGGGCCCGACATGGAGGTTCGACGGTCGCTCGGCACTGTGATACTCTGCTGTTGACCGTCGTCGCGAGGTCTCGACCGGGGCCTCCCGTGACTCCCGCTGCGGATCGGACGTCACGCCACCGACCGGAGGTGTTGCCATCAGGACCGTCTGGCCGCTCGTGATGACCACACTGCTCTTGCTCGCCTTCTCCGCTCCTGCCCAGCCTCCCGTGGAGGTGCCTCACGGCTCGGGCGTTCCGGCCGACACTCTGGAGCTCACGGAGGAGCAGCGGCGGGAGCTCGAGCGCCTCGCGACGCTCGGCTACATCACGGGCAGCGAGCGCGCCCCGGCGGCCGAAGGGGTGACGGTCCTCGAGCCGGACGCGTACGAGGGGTACACCATCTACGTCTCGCGCGACTTCTCTGGCGCGTTCGTCGTGGACATGTCCGGAACGATCGTCCACACCTGGCACGACGGCCTCACCCAGGAGTGGACGCGGGCCTGGGCGTACCCCGACGGGAGCGTGCTCCGGGTCTCCTCCGGACCCGCGAGACTCGTCAAGCTCGACCGCGATTCCAGGGTCGTCTGGACCTACGGCGACGACAGGTTCAAGGCGCACCACGATTTCCAGGTTCAGCCCGACGGCACGGTCTACGTCCTGATGCGGCAGCTCCGCAGGTTCCCGTGGCTGTCGGACCGCGTGATCCAGGACGACATGGTCTGCGCTCTCGAACCCGACGGGGACGCCGTGAGCGAGATCGGGTGCGTATCACTTCCGGAGGCCTTCCACGCGTCGGAGTACCGAGACATGCTCCACGCCGATTGGTTCCTGCCCGGCGCAGATCCCTTCCACACGAACTCGGTCGAGGTCCTCGACGGGAGCGTCGAGCACGCCGCGTTCCGCGCAGGGAACGTGCTCGTCTCCATCCGCAACATGGACTGCCTGGCGGTTCTCGACCCGGAGTCCGGGAGCATCGTCTGGACCGACAGGGGCCTCTGGCAGCGGCAGCACGAGGCCCGGATCACCCCCGACGGGCGGATCATGCTGTTCGACAACAGGAAGTTCGACGGGGAGTCCCGCGTCGTCGAGTACGACGTCGCGAGCAGGGAGATCGTGTGGAGCTACGCGGCGCCCGGGTTCTTCTCGCGGGGTGCGGGCGCCCAGCAGCTCCTTCCGAACGGCAACATCCTCGTCACCGAATCGACCAGAGGGCGGCTCTTCGAGATCACGCGCGACGGCCGCGTCGTCTGGGAGTATCTGAACCCGCGGAGGATTCGCGACGGGAAGACGATCGTCCGCATCCCGCGTGCCTACCGCGTGCCGTACGACTACTTCACGGGTGAGTTCGGTAAAGAGCTGTCGACGCGGCGGTAGCGCCCGACGGCATCGCAGCCCGGATTCGGTTCGTTGTAGGGTGTGGCGGAACCGCGGGCGAGACGTGTTCGTCCCTGCCCGCGTTCGCCTTCTACATCGTGACGACGAGTTTCCCCAGTACGAGACCCTCCCGCTGGTACTGGAGCGCCTCCGGGACCTCGTCGAGAGAATAGGTCCTGTCGATGTGCGGCACCATCCTGCCCGCCTCGATGAGCTCCGTCAGGAAGTCCACGTCCGCCTCCCGGAACGGCTTCCACATCCCCATGCCCATCTTCTTCCTGCTGCCGGTCATCTTGACGAGTAGGCCGAGGATGATGGCTCCGAAGAACTGACCGATCGGACCCCCGACGATGGTGTAGATCCCCTCGGGGGTCAGGGACCGCCGGCAGTCGGCCAGAGAGTGGTACGCTGCGATGTCGAGGATACGATCGTACCGCTTGCCGTTCCTCGTGAAGTCCTCCCGGGTGTGGTCGATGACGTGGTCCGCGCCAATCGACTTGAGCATCTCAAGCTTCGTGGTGCCGTCCACGGCGGTCACCTCGGCCCCGAACTCCTTCGCCATCTGCACCGCGAACACGCCCACGTTCCCGCCAGCACCGTTAATCAGTACCTTCTCTTCAGGTCGGACCTCCCCCTTGCTGCGGATGGTCTGCAGTCCGAGGACCGCAGCCTGGGGGATGGTGGCTGCCTGCTCGAAGGTCAGGTTCCTGGGCTTAGGGGCAAAGGCGCGCTCCGGAGCACACGCGTACTCGGCGAACGCCCCGAAACCGAACTCGGTCAGGTCCCCGAAGACCTCGTCGCCCGGCGTGAATCGCGTCACTTCGCCGCCGACCGCTTCAACGCGCCCCGCCACGTCCAGGCCCAGACGAGCGCTCTTCGGCCTGAACAGGCCGGTCGCGAGGCGCGTGATCAGGGGCAAGCCTGTCAGGTAGTCCAGGTCGGCGGCGTTCACGGAGGCGGCGTGGACCTTCACGAGGACTTCGTCTTCGCCCGGCGTCGGTGTCGGGACCTCTTCCAGCCTGATATCCTCGGGCGGACAGTATCTGCGACGGACGATCGCCCGCATGAGTGTCTCCTTCCCACACCTCAGCCCGCGTGCCTGACGTCGATGCCCCTGATCAGGAGCCAGAGCCCGATCACGGCCTCGAAGACGACGACCGGGATCACGGCGACATTCTGAACCGTCGACGGGAGGCTGGGCCAGAGGATGCTCGCTATGGTGGCGACGAACATGAGCAGGAACGCCGCCATTCCCCAGATGGACAGGGCCCTTGGGATGTACCTGGACCTGTAGAACAGGTAGCAGAAGACGATCGTCCCCAGACTGATGAATACGGAGAGAATGGAGAGCCCGGCCACGCGCACGTTGAGGAGAAGGGCGACCAGGACCTGCTGCTGCTGTGGATCGACGACCGTCGAGTGGCCGCCTCCGCTCAGCACGTGCAGCACGACGAGGGCCGCGAGCACCGTGACGGTCCCCACGATGGCCTCTCCCAGCCTCCAGAGGAGGGCCAGGAGAGCGAGTCCCCTGCTCACCCTTCTCAGGATCACGAAGAGAGCCACGGACAGGAGCACGACGCTCGGGTACATGACGAGGTCGTAGGCGGCGCCGAGTCGATACAGGGACTCGTTGGCCGTGATGCTGTCGATCGTCGCTGCCGGATCGCCAGGCACGACGAGCCTGAGGTCGGTGAGGATAACGGCGACCACGGAGGTCACGATAATCAGGAGGTACGCGAGTCCGGCGACTCTCGCAGCTCTCTGCAGTGACGCATCCGGGGTGATTGGGGCCATCTCGTCACTCCTTCGGAAGGGAGCTGATGAACTTGCCGACGAGGTTCATGTTCGCTTGCTCGTGCTTCCACGATTCGGGGGTGTGCTCGATGTAGAACGGGTCGGAGGTGACCACGATGACCATGTCGTGCTCGTGCAGGAGGACGATGTACTGCCCGCCGTGCCCCGCCGCGTAGTCGACGCGGTAGTCCCCGACGGAGGCGGACCACCACTGATAGCCGTATCCGAGATCGATGAAGTAGCGACCCAGCCTTCGCAGTCTTGCGTGAGCCAGCCAGGCGTCCGGCGAATAGGACTCGAGCGACTCCGCGACCCAGTCGGCAGAGACCACCTGGGTCCCCTTCCACTCGCCGTCGTTGAGATACAGCAGCCCGAACCTGGCCGCGTCGCGCGCCGTAGTGTGGATCTCCCCTCCACCGATGCGATAGCCGTCCCTGTCCTGCCGCCAGTCGCCGACCTCCGCGCCTATCGGCGAGAAGAGATGCTCCTGGGCGAACGCCCGGAGATCCTCCTCACACGCACGCGCCACGACGACCCCGAGGAAGTGGGAGGACAGGTTGCTGTAGTTGAACTCGGCTCCCGGGGCGTTGATGAGCTCGAAGTCCATCGAGCGACGCAGGTAGTCACCCGACAGAAGCGCCTCCCAGAGGGCGGGGTCGCTCTCCTCCCACGGATATCCGGCGCGCATCTGAAGCAGGTCGCGGATCGTGATCTGCTCCTTCCTCGGGTCGGTCACCTGGTCGGCGAACTCCGGGAAGAAGCCCATCATCTTCTGGTCGACCCCCGAGAGGCAGCCCCGATCGATCGCGATCCCCACAAGCGCGGAGGTGAAGCTCTTGGACGCCGACTGAAGGAGCACCTTCTGGCCGACCGCTCCGCCGTTGAAATAGCCCTCGGCGATCAGATCGCCGTTCTTGATGACAAGGAGCCCGTAGAGGGTCTCCAATCGCGACGCGTCGAGGAACAGCTCCGCCACGAGCATCGGGTCGAGGTCCTGCTCTTCCGGGGTCGACACCTTCCAGTCGTCCCGGGGGAGCGGCGTGTAGACGACGGCCTCGAGATCCTCGGCTGCGGGTCGCAGCATCTCCGCAATCCCCGGCCGCGCTGCCTCGACCCGCTCGTAGTCCGACACGAATCCCATCGGCGCAAGTGCTCCCGCGAGTTGGTCATAGAGGACCCTGTCGGATTCGAGGGGAGACGCGACGATGTCATAGGCGGTCGATCCAGCGATGTTCCTCGAGTGTGCGTCGGCACCCGCATCCATCAGTGCCCTGACGATCTCCGTGTGACCGAGAAACGCCGCGATCTGAAGCGGGGCTGACCCGTCGTTGTTCCTAGTCTCCGGGTCGGCGCCGCCGTCGAGCAGAACCCTGGCAGCTTCCGTTCTGCCGAAGGTCGTCGCGATGACGAGAGGGGTGGACCCGTACGAGTCCCTCTCGTTCAGATCGGAGCCGGCTTCGATGTGCTGCTGGACAGCGTCGATGTCCCCCGTCAGAACGGCGAGATGCAGGCTCACGACCGGGGGCGCTCCAGACGGACCACCCTCCGATGGCGAGTCCGCCTCCTGTCCGCCGACGGTACCGACGAGCAGGACTAGTCCGAGCGCTGCTACCGCCATCGTCTTCATCACCGTGCCCCCTGAATCAGGTGGTGGTCTGCGGATATGAGAGTTGTAGGTAGGTTTGCGAGCATCAGAGCCTAACACCGAACCTCCGTCGGTCAAAGAGGAACCCACGCCATCACCATCGATCCGCTCGCGTGTCGTCTGCGCTCGCCGTGGGATCATCGACCCGCGTGGTGGCGCCGGGAGCGTGTCCTCCTGTATACTCGTCGCACCAACGACAGAACCGGACACCGGCCAGAAGCCTACCCCGGACCCGCACGGGAGGAGACTGCCATGTTGGGGAAGACTACCCTCGTGGCGATAGTCGTGGCACTGACCGCCATCTCTGCGAGCGCGGACAGCGTAGTCGTGGACTGGACCGGAGGAGGCGACTATACGACCATCCAGGACGGAATCAACGCCGTGTCCACGGGCGACACGATCCTGGTGGCGCCCGGAACGTACATGGGCGAGCCAAACAGGCAGTTGAATCTCGGAGGCCGGGAGATAACCTTGATGTTGACAGGCGGCCGCGATGTGACGACCATCGATCCGCAGCATGAAGCCAACGCCTTCTGGATCGGTACGACGCAGACGTCGGCGACCGTGATCTCCGGCTTCACCATCCAGAACGGACTAGCGCAGAAGGGCGGCGCGATCTACCTCCACTCGAACTCATCCCCCACCATCATGGACTGCCGCATCGTCGCCTGTGAGGCCACGCAGAGCACCGATGGCGCTGGCGGCATATCCTGCTACGGTGGCTCGCCGACGCTCATCGATGTCGTGTTCTCCGCCAATCGGGCGTACTTCGGGGGCGCGCTGCTCACTCATCACGGCTCCCTCCCGACTCTCACGAACGTGAGGTTCGAAGGGAACCAGTCCTACAGGCGGGGCGGCGCCTGGTACCATGAGGGGTCAGGGTCCGATCAGGTCACCCTGACGGACTGCACGTTCTACAACAACGTCTGCACCAACAACACCGGTGGCGGGGCGATGTTCATATCCAACACGGACGCGGTCATCACCGGAACGACGTTCGCATGGAACAGGTCACCGAACGCGGGAGCGATCAGACTCGCAACCTCGGAGGGCCAGCCAATCCCACCTTCGAGAACTGCATCTTCGCGTTCAGTTCCGCCGGCCCGGCCATGTACACCTCCGGCGGAAGCGATCCAACGAGCAGTCGATGCCTCGTCTACGGGAACGAGGGCGGTGACGAGCTCATAGGCTCGATCTCGGACACGCTCGTACGCGATCCGCGCTTCTGCGGACTGCCCACGGGCGACCTCACACTGTGCGCGAACTCCTGGGCTCTCCCCGCAAACAAAAACTGGACGGTGCAGATGGGCGCCTACGGCGAAGACTGCTCGGACTGTCAGACGCCAGTGGAAGACGCCTCCTGGGGCAGGATCAAGGGGCTGTACCGATAGGCCGAGTCCGGCGCAACGAGACAGACAGGGGCCCGATCAGATGAGCGGGCCCCTCTGCGGAGGCACTTGCTCGCAGAGCCTCAGGTTAGTGGAGGGCGCCGACGCCCAGTCGGGTCTGCCGGCGGGACACTTGCCTCCCAGACTGACCGCCTCCGCAGTCGTTGTAGGCTCGCCATACGGACAGCGCAATCAAGTCCGCCCCGCGCATCGCCTCGTGTGCCGGTCGCAGAACCGAGGGCCACGGATGAGGACTAACCGGTTATCAGCCGTTCCCGCGTGAGACGAGCCCTATGCAATCCTCACGAGACGTGAGACAATCACAGCTCGTACGTGCGAGGAACGAACGGTCGTGTCACGTCGTCCAGCAAGGAGGGAACGATGTCTCCGGGTCGTCTCGTCAGCCTTGGTAGCATCCTGTTGATAGTGCTTGCTCTAGCCGCCTGCTCGTCGGACTCGCCGACCCAGTCCGAACCCGACGACTCGATCGAGGTTGACCTGTCCAGGTTCCCGGATTCAGGGGACCCGGTTCCGAACCAGACGGTCCTGACGGACCAGTGGGCGTCCATCGGGATCATCTTCGATGCTGAACCGGACGGAATCGATCTCGTCAAGGAGGACTTCGGCGGCAACACGTCGCACATCTTCTTCGCGCCGGACACGGAAGAAGCAATCGCCGTGTTTCGCTTCGTAGAGCCTGGGACGACCGATCCCGTCGATGTAGCCGCGTTCGAGCTCAGCCCTTGGTTCAATCCCGGCGAGTCGGCCGAGCTTGTCGGGTTCGACGAAGGTGGCGCGGAAGTTGCGGTGGACACGGTGGTACCGGAGGACATCGGCAGCGAGAGCAAGAGCATCAAGATGTCGATCCAGGGGAGCTTCCGTGTCGTGGAGTGGCGGACCCATGGAGACCCCGGCATTGCAGCGAGTGGCCTCGCCTTCGAGTTCTAGCAGGATGCCAGGAGGCTGGAAGAGCGAAGGGCCCGCTCATACGAGCGGGCCCTTCAACATGGCGGGGCGTACTAGACGGGTTTCGAACTCCAGACCGTGCGGTGGAGTCGAGTGAGAGGGAACGGCTTCGGTTAGCGGCGCATTCAGCGGCACCAGCATGAGCAGGGGCTCGCTCAGCAGCACAGCAGCAGGCGGGGCCAATCGGCCGGAGATCCCGTCGTCAAGCGGGACGGTGGAGCCTTCTCTGCTCGCGCATCCCGCGGTCCGGTCTCCTCAGGTCTGGCCGCGACCCGCACCGAACGCTTCCGGGGCCGTCAGAAGCTCGTAGCACTTGCGGAAGTGGTAGCCGTACACGGCCAGCGCGAACGCGAGGGGCAGGGCGCGCGGTCTTGTGAAGAGCGTCCACAGGAGCAAGCTCGGGAAGCGGAAGCGCTCCCTTCCGACGATGGTCAGGCTGTAGAGAGACCGGAAGACGGTCCCGGCCTGGGAGAATCCGAGCCCGAGACACGCGCTCCTCGGCCTGTACTCCCGTAGGAACGTTCTCAGACGTCGGTAGTACTCCGGAGGTGAGTAGATCTCCTGCACGAGCTTCCTGTAGCCCTCCTGAAGCGACTCGAGACCCATGCGAGGGATGATGTTCGTCGTCCCGTCCGCGTTGTCGCCTGACACGGGCTCCCCAATCCGACCCTCGCTTTCCAGCCTCTTGTAGAGCGCAGTGTCAACAGGTGCTTGGAGCACCCCGACCATCGCCGTGGCGATACCGCTGGCCTGAATGAAGTCGGCCAGCCGCTGGAAGATCGCCGGCGTGTCGTGGTCAAAGCCGACGATGAAGCCCGCCTGGACCTCGAGGCCCGCGCGCTGAATCCGCTTGACGTCTGCGAGCAGATCGCGACTCCGATTCGGCCTCTTCCTGCACTCTCGCAGGCTCATCTCATCCGGCGACTCGATCCCCACAAAGACGGTGCCGAATCCTGCGCGCACCATCATCTCCATCAGCTCCTCGTCATCCGCGATGTCAATCGTGACCTGCGCGCTGAAGCCGATGCCGCGCTTGTCCTTCTGCCACTCGATCAGCGCCGGCAGGAGTTCTGAACGGAGACGCCTCCTGCTGCCACCGAGGTTGTCGTCGACGAAGGGGACCATTCCTCGCCAGCCCAACTCGTGGATGCTGTCCAGCTCGTTGAGCACCTGAGCCACCGTCTTGGTCCGCCAACGGTGCCCGAGCAGCTGGGTCACATTGCAGAACTCGCAACTGTGCGGGCAGCCTCGCGAGAACTGGACGCCCACCGAGGCGTACTTGGGGAGGTCCGCGAGAGCCCACAGAGGTGCGGGGGTCCCGTGTAGATCGGCGAAGCTGTCGGACCTGTAGACCCGGCGCGGGTCGCCGCGTTCGAGGTCTGCCAGGAATTGCGGGAGCGTCAACTCCGCCTCGTTGAGCACGAAGTGGTCGACGTCCCCGAACTTCTCGTGCTCGGTCGTGAACAGCGGCCCCCCGGCGACAACGGTCAATCCGGCTTGCTTGCAGCGGGCGATCACCTGGTGCGCTGAGTCCCGCTGTACGATCATCCCGCTCACCAGCGCGCAGTCCGCCCACGCGAGGTCCGCGTCCGTGAGCCTGGTCACGTTCTGGTCAACGAGCCGCAGATCCCAATCAGCCGGCAGCATGGCTGCAACCGTCAGGAGACCGAGCGGCGGCTGCGCGGACTTCCTGCGAATCAGTCTGAGAGCGTTCGTGAAGCTCCAGAAGGTCTCCGGGCACTCGGGGTAGATGAGCAGGGCTTTCACCTGGCCTCCCGGGGGTGGCCGCGCCTCCCCGGAGAATAGTAGTGAGGCTGCTGCACAAACACCTCATCAAGTATGCCGCGCCACCAATGGTGTGTAAAGAGCCTCCATGCACGACCGGCCGACCGCGTCCCGGACGGGAGGTCGCAGGCGCGGCTCGGCGAGAGGGGAGCCAAGGGCGTCGAGCAGCCCCGGGAGTGCCGCTGACGCCGGTTAGCAAGACAAGCATTGACTTATCCACCGAATGGTGCCACTGTAGCGTTAGAGGTAGATGCCTCGAATGTCCTCACCGGACACCTGTTCCGATCTGACCTTCCTTCGGTCTCTTTGGGATATCTGCCCGGCCTTTGGCCAATCCAGGGGAGACCGCATGAACGCACTTCTCATCTATCCGCGTTTCCCGGACACGTTCTGGGGATTCAAGCACTCACTCAAAGTGATTCGCAAGAAGGCGAGCTCTCCCCCGCTGGGACTGCTGACCGTGGCCGGCATGCTGCCGGGGGACTGGAAGCTCCTTCTGGTCGACATGAACGTCTTGGAGCTCTCCGACGAGGACCTCGCGTGGGCGGACTGCGCGATGATAAGCGCGATGGTGGTGCAGCGCGATTCCGCCACGGAGGTCGTCGCCCGCTGCAAGGAAAACGGGGTCACGGTAATCGCAGGAGGACCGCTCTTCTCGAGCGAACACGATGACTTCGGTGACGTCGACCATTTCGTCCTCGGCGAGGCGGAGGTGACCCTTGGGCCCTTCCTGAAGGACTTCGAGCGCGGCAGGGCTCGGCGGATCTACAACTCCTGCGATTGGGCCGACCTCGGCGAGACGCCCGTCCCCCGGTGGGATCTGGTGCACCCGCGGCACTACGCTTCGAGGAACATTCAGTACTCGCGCGGGTGCCCACACGATTGCGACTTCTGCAGCGTCACGCAGCTGTTCGGGCACCGACCGCGCACCAAGAGCGCCGCGCAGATGGTCGAGGAACTCGATAGCCTCTACGAACTGGGGTGGAGGGGAACCGTCGGCTTCGTCGACGACAACCTGATCGGTAACAGGAGGAGGCTCATCGAGGAACTGCTGCCGGCTCTCGTGGAGTGGCGGCGCGGGAAGTGGGGCATGCCCTTCAGCACGCAGGTGACCGTCAACCTGGCGGACGACCCCGAGCTCATGGGAGCTATGGTCAGTGCAGGATTCGACACCGTGTTCGTCGGCATCGAGAGCGTCGACGACGACGCTTTCATCGAGTGCAACAAGAGACAGAATGAGAAGCGGGACCTTCTCGAAGACGTCCGGCGCATTCAGCGTGCCGGGATGCAGGTTCAGGGCGGGTTCATTGTCGGATTCGACCACGACACGCCGTCGGTATTCGAGCGTATGGCGGCGTTCATCCAACAGAGCGGCATCGCTACGGCCATGGTAGGGACGCTGCAGGCTCCGGCAGGAACAAGACTCTACGAACGCCTCCGCGGAGAGGGTCGTATACGCTACTCCTTCTCGGGCAACAACACGGACGGGACGACCAACATCATCCCGGCCATGGGCACTGAGCACCTTGAGCAGGGCTACAAAGACATGATGAAGGAGCTCTACGCGCCCAGGAACTACTACGCCCGACTGCGGACCTTCCTCAGGGAATACAGGCCGAGGCCCGCGAGGGCGCGGCTGCGCGGCTGGCACATTCTGGCGTTCTTCCGCTCACTGTACTACCTGAGCGTGGTGGGCAAGGAGCGCTTCCATTACCCGGGGCTCCTGATCTGGACCGTCTTCCGCAACCCAAGGGCCTTCCCCACTGCCATCGTCCTCGCCATTTCGGGCTACCACTTGAGGCTCTGCGTGGGTTCCATGGGGATCTAGCCGACTCACGAACACAGGCCACACTCAGTTACTACGAAGAGCCCGGTCTGAATGGACCGGGCTCTTCATGGTGGCGGGGCATACGAAACGAGCTTCGAACTTCCCGCCTGCCGGTCGACTCGAGCGACCGAGAGAGGCTTCATTCCGTCGCAAGTGACGCGGCACGGCTGTATCGGGCTCACCTGGCGATGCCACTCCACAGCCGGCCGACGCGGTGCTCGCACAGCCTGCCTCGGAATGACGTTGCGGCAGCGGAATGGGAGTGATACCCTGAGGGTTGGTCAGAATCACCACCGACAAGCCGTGCGCCATGAGCAACACAGCCGGACGGGAGGTCTGCCATGCGCTCCCTGCTGCTACTGGCACTTGTCCCCGTTGCCGCTTCCCTCGTCGTTCCGGTTCACGCTGCAACCTGGCACGTTCCATCCGAATGCCCCACGATCCAGGCAGGCATCGACTCCGCCGCCTTCGGAGACACCGTCCTCGTTGCCTGCGACACCTACTACGAGCACGACATCGTGATGAAGTCCGGTGTCTGCCTCACGAGCGAGACGGGCTCGCCCGACTGTGTCACCATTGACGCGCAACAGGAGGGAAGGGTCATCTACTGCGTGGATGTTGACGACAGAGCAAGCATCGTCGGGCTCACGATCACTGGCGGTGACGCCACAGGAGCAGGGCTGGCGGACAGCCTGGGAGGAGGAATCTACTGCGAGACATCATCCCCCACCGTGGCGGACTGCGAGCTGACAGGCAATACTGCCAGCCTTGCCGGAGGGGGGATGTGTGCTTGGATAAACTCCGACCCCGACCTGACGGACTGCACGTTTGCTGAGAACAGCGTGAGCGGGTACGACGGAAGCGGGGGCGGCATGGTCGCCGCAATCGGCTGCTTTCCCTCGCTCACAGACTGCACCTTCTCAGACAATACCGCTTTCGCCGGAGGTGGCCTGATGTCCTACCTCTCCTGGCCGACCGTCACTCGGTGCACGTTCTCAACCAACAGCGCGTGGGCCGAGCTTGGAACTGAGACGGGAGGAGGCGGGATGAAGTGCTCCGAGTCCTGGCCGATCCTCACGGACTGCCTATTCGTGGACAATACATCTGCCGGTCTCAGTGGCGGCCTCCACCTGGGCGGATGCGAGCAGGCCACAATCACCAGCTGCCGCTTCGTGAGCAACACGGCCATCACCGGTGGCGGACTGGGAGCAAACAGCCAGGGGGACCGCGGGCTCGCAAGGCGTATGCGCTCAGTCACCAGTGGCGCTTACAGCCGTGGGACGAGCTCCGGTCGGCAGTCAGCAGAGCTGCTAGATTGCACCTTCGCACTGAATGAGGCGACGTTTGGCGGCGGGATGGCCTGCATCGATGAGACGGACCCCGTGCTGGTGAACTGCACGTTCTGCGCCAACGCGGCGTCGGACATGGGGGGCGGCGTGTACTGCGGCGGTGTCGGCAGCGTCAGGCTCACGAACTGCATCATCGCGTTCGGCACGAGCGGCAAGGCAGTGCAGGGCTACAGCGAAGTGGCAGTGTACTGCAGTGACATCTACGGGAACGCCGGAGGAGACTGGGTCGACGTCATCACGGGGCAGGACCTGATCAACGACAACTTCAGCGAGGACCCGCTCTTCTGTTTCGGCAGCAACGAGCCTCGGCCTCTCACACTCTATGAGACCTCCCCCTGTGCGGAGGCGAACAACCCTGCGTGCGGCCGCGTCGGCGCAAGGGAGGTCGGCTGCGACACCGTCGTTCAAGCGAGCAGTTGGGGGACGATCAAGGCGATGTTCCGGTAGGTCACTGCCCGGGAACAGGGAACGAGAAGAGGCCTGCTCAAGTGAGCGGGCCTCTTCGCAATGGCGGGGCCGACGAGACTCTTTCGAGCTCTGCCAATGACGCCGGACCACACGACGAGAGCGATCTGTAGCGAGGTTTCGGCCCTCTTGGGAGATGCCGATGCACAGAGGAGGCCACTCGGGCCCTCGTGCTTGGACTCAATCCGCCCGCCTACTCGCTTCGATTAGGTTGAAGAGCGAGGGCGTGGGGGTGATTCGAGTGATGTCAAACCCGGCCTTCGAGAGCAGGTCTCGGAACTCCGCTTCGGTGCGCTCACGTCCGCTGTGGCTCATGACATGCATGTGCAGGTCCATGAACTTGTTGAAGTCTGGCTTGTTGAGATCCTCAAGTACAGCATCGAGGATGAAGACTCTGCCCCCTTCGTTCATGGCGTCGTGGCAGTTGCGGAGTATTGAAAGGCACTCCTCGTCGCCCCAATCGTGGATGATCTGCTGGAGGACGTAGATGTCGCCCCCCGCTGGCACGGTCTCAAAAAAGCTGCCTCCGACAATCTCGCAGCGCAGGGCGACCGCTTCGTCCAGCTTGATGCCAGCAACCACCTCCGGCAGGTCGAATAGCACCCCGGTCAGCTTGGGATTGCTCGCCAGCGCCGCGCTGATAAGCGCACCCTGCCCGCCGCCAACGTCGACGATTCTCGCGGACTGCTCCTGGCCGAAGATCGCGCTGATGATGGGGCTGGATATCTCCGCCAAGCGGGTCATCCATGAATTGAAGAGCTTTCCGTCTTCAGGGCGGGACGCCAAGTAGTCGAAGTACCCTTGCCCAAAGACGTTCTCGAACGCCGACTCTCCGGTTCGGATGCTTTGAGTCAGTGCCATCCATGGAGCCACCCAGGTCTTGTCGCCAATGAGCAGTGCCAGGAACCTGATCGAGCTCGCGGAGCTCGACTCGAGAGCTTGCCCCATGGGTGTGGTTTCGAAGCGTCGCTTCGCGAGTTCCCGGAAGATGCCCTCGCTGGCCAGCGCTCGCATCAGCCTGTGCAGCGAGTCAGCGCGGGTCGAGGTCGCCTTCGCCAACTCGTCGATGCTCTTGCTGCCATTAGCCAGATGGTCTGCAATGTGCAGCTCTGCAGCAGTGTGGATGGAAATGGCCTTGAAGAGGTTGCCGATAGACATCATCACTCGGACATTAGGAGGCATAAGGCTGTCAGCAAGGCCGCGAAGCCAATTGCTTATCCGAGTCAACGACTTGAGTACAAAGGGCGGAGGCAATCTACGCATTATCCACCTCCTGGGCCTGTTCACAGACCATGGTTGAACAGCTGGTGCTTCCTCTGTTCCCTTAGAGAACTGGTGGTGTTTGTTTGGACTTACGAACGGCGTGCTGGTTGCTGGCTCTGTGACCGTAGCGTCGAGCCCAGGCAGCTCAAGACAAAGCGAAGGGCCCAATCTCCACAGACTGGGCCCTTCCTAGCTGGCGGGGCGTAGTAGACGAGTTTCGAACGGGCGTCGCGCTCTCCCATGGCGCACCTGACGGCAGTCCGTTGTTTGCCCTGGGTCGGCTTGCGCAGGCAGGCCGGATCAGGCGAGCGTCCGACCTCATTGATAAGCGCAGATGTGTGTGGTATCCTGGAGGATGATTCACCGCCGAGATCGTGGCGTCCTTCTTCAGCAACAAACCCAGGAGGATCTCATGACGAGTTGCTGCTATCGTTCCGGCCGGTCCATCCAAGGCACCGCGCGGACAGTCGCGGTTGCCGCGACGTTGATCCTGTGCGGCGCTTTCGTCGGCGCGGCTTCGGAGTCAGACCGCCCACCCTCCGCACTGCTCTGGCTGGACGGGCCGAGTGAGGTTGCGGCCGTCGGCTACGAGTTCACGGTTGCCGTGCGGCTGGACGACATCTCCAATGTGTACGGAATAGACATCTCGCTGAGCTTCGATGAGACCTCGCTTGAGGTACTCGACGACGGCGGGGCACCCGGCATACAGATCTCCGTCGGGGACTGCCCCGCGCCTGACTTCGTCGTGGCGAACACTGCCGACAACACGGCGGGAACCATCCACTACGCCGTGACGCAGCTGGCCCCGACCCCACCCTGCTCCGGCGGCCTGGTCGCCGAGATTCGATTCCGTGCGATCAGTTCCGGGCCGTCCGTAGTCGAGTTCACGGCGAGCATTGTGAGCGACCCGAACGGACTTCCACTGGCGCACGAGACGCAGGACCTGGCCATAAACGTGGGTTACGGGGGGACACTCGAGCTCATCGGGCCGGGAGCCGCCGTGCAGGTCGGGGATGAATTCACCGCCGAGATCCAGCTCTCCGGTGTCGATGACGTGTACGGGGTGCAGATCGCTCTCAGCTTCGACGAGACCTGCCTTGAGGTGCTCGACGACGGCGGGGCGCCCGGCATCCAGATCCTGCCCGGCGACTGCCCGCAGCCGGATTTCGTTGTCCAGAACGCCGCTGACAACACGGCCGGTACCATTGAGTACGCAGTAACGCAACTCAATCCCACACCTGCGTGTTCCGGCGGCTTGGTCGCAACGATCAGGTTCCGCGCCCTGCTGGCAGCAACAACGCTCGTGCAATTCACGAGCAGCATCGTGAGCGATCCGCTGGGTGCTGAGATACCACACGTGACTCAGGACCTCAGTGTCACGATAGAGTCCACTCCGGCTTTGCTCTGGCTCAATGGGCCGGACGACCCTGTGCCGGTCGGGGACGAATTCCCGGTTTCTCTACTGCTGGGCTACCTGAGCGACGTCTTTGGAGCGGAGGTCTCACTGGGATTTGATCCGACTTACCTGGAGGTGCTGGATGATGGGGCGGCACCGGGCATACAGATCACGCCAGGCGACTGTCCCCAGCCGGACTTCGTTGTCCAGAATGCCGCGGATAACGTTGCCGGCACCATCGACTACGCCGTCACGCAGCTCGCGCCCACGCCGCCGTGTGATGGAGGCGTCGTCGCCGTGATGAGACTCGTTGGGCTTCAGGCCGGCGAGACCGAGATCCAGATCGTCGAGAGCGTCATCGCCAATCCCGACGGCCTCCCCTTGGCACACGACACTCAGAACGTGATCATCAGCGTCGGCGGATCTCCGGTCGAACAGATGAGCTGGGGGACGATGAAGGCGCTTTATCGCTAAGCGCCGCTAGGCTTTGAGGGCGGGAGGCTCCAGAGTCGGTGTCCATGGCCCAAACGACCCAGCCGTGCACTGAAAGAGCCCGGTCCGAGTGGACCGGGCTCCTTCTGGCTGGCGGGGCATAGTAGACGAGTTTAGAACCCTCTGGCCGCCGGTCGATCCGAGTGGCCGAGAGAGGCTTCATCCCATCGCGCGTGCTCGGCAGAGGTATGATCGGCTCACCTTGTGATGGCACTCCACAACCAGCCTACGGTGCGCCCGCGAGCCTACCAAAGAATGACGTTGCAGCAAGAGCAAGGGTACAGTAAACTGAGGGTTGGTCAGAATCACCATCGACAATCCCCCTCCGCGCTGTCTATTGGACAGCCAGACAGGAGGTCTGCCATGCGCCCCCCGCTGCTACTGGCACTTGCCCTCGTTACCGTTTGCCTCGTCGTTCCGGTCCAAGCCGCCACCTGGCACGTTCCGTCCGAGTGTCCCACCATCCAGGCAGGCGTGGATTCCGCTGCTGTCGGCGACACCGTGCTTGTCGCCTGCGACACCTACTACGAGCACGATATCGTGATGAAGTCCGGGGTCTGCCTCACTAGTGAGACAGGCGAGGCCGGCTGTGTCACCATCGATGCACAGCAACAGGGAAGGGTCATCTACTGCCTGAACGTGGGTGGCGCAGCCAGCATCGTGGGGTTCACCCTGACCGGCGGTCTCGCAACTGGGGCTGCAGTGTGGGACAGCTGCGGGGGCGGGATCTACTGCGAGGACTCGTCTCCCACGTTGGCGAACTGCACGTTCTTGGACAACGGCTCCACTCTGGCAGGCGGCGGGCTGTTTTGCGGTATGAACATGAGTACCGCGCTAACGAATAGCACGCTGTGGCGTGACCGTGACTCGCCGCCCCCGATCCGGAGCGGCCCGACGGTCACAGACTGCATGTTCTCAGGGAACACCACCCAGACAGGAGGTGGTGCATTCTCCTATCTCTGCTCTCCGACGCTGACTCGTTGCACGTTCTCAGTCAACGCTGCCGAAAGGGGAGGCGGACTATGCTGCATGGGAGATGCCACGAGCCTCTCGGGCTGTACGTTCCTCGGCAACTGGGCTGAGCATGGAGGCGGTGGGATCTACATCACTGTTGGGTCATCCGCGACGTTCACTGATTGCGCGTTCTCACATAACACCTCCGCTGAGGACGGCGGGGCAATGCAGTGCGAAGAGCTCTCTTCTCCAGCGTTCACTGGCGTGGCTTTCACTCGGAACACAGCGGTCGGGTACGGGGGCGCGGTGTTCTGCAACGGTGCCTCTCCTACCTTCGATCACGTGGAACTCAACGGCAACACGGCGGGCGGTTTCGGGGGGGGCATGAGATTCAGTGGATCGTCCTCGCCCGTCCTCAACAACGCGACGCTCTCAGGCAACACGGCCGGAGATGGTAGTGGGCTTTACTGCGGCGACGGATCGTCAGTAACGGTCACGAACTGCATCATCGCATTTGGCGACGGCGCGAGCGCGGTCGGATCCGACGGCACAGGTGGCGCCACACTCTCCTGCTCTGACGTCTACGGGAATGAAGGTGGGGACTGGGTCGACTGCATCGAGGGTCAGGGCACGGTCAACGGCAACTTCAGCGCTGATCCGCTCTTCTGCTGGGACGAGATCGTCTTCACCCTCAACGCGAATTCCCCGTGCCTGCCGGGGAATCACCCTGACGGTAGCAGCTGCGGGCTCATAGGGGCGGGGGGGATTGGCTGCCCGGCCACGGGGGTAGCCGAGAACGCCCATGAGACGAGCTGGAGCGCAATCAAGGCCATGTACAGGTAGGCTGACAGCGACACCAGACATAAAGCGAAGGGCCCAATCCTATTGGACTGGGCCCTTCTGCAGTGGCGGGGCCGACGAGACTCGAACTCGCGACCTCCGGCGTGACAGGCCGGCGTTCTAACCAAACTGAACTACGACCCCGCAAAACCGCTGAACTGATAATATAGAACCCTAGAACCCCTTGTCAACGACAAATAGCCTCGGGGCGGATCGCCGCGCCAGCCCGTTTCCGGGGCCTTCCGCGATCACCTCGCCTCCGGCACGTACTCAGGAGCAATCTCGATGCCAGCGTAGTAGTGCCTGAGTATTTCGCCGTGGGAGTGCCCCCGGCGGGCCATCTCCATCGCTCCGTGCTGGCACATGCCGACCCCGTGGCCGTACCCCTTCCCCGTCGCTCGGATCCGGGACACGCGGCCGCCGCTCTTCTCGACGCCGAGCTCGAACCGCGCGCTCCATAGGATCCCCCCGCCCTTCGGGCGCTGGAGGACCCAGCGCGACCTGTCGCCGAAAACGCGGTAGGTCCCCGCGTCGGTTCGGATCTCGAGCCACCTCACGCGGCCCGAGGGCGTTCGCTCGGTCACCTTCACGTCGTGGACTGCACCGATCGACTCGCGCACCGGCGTCGACGCATACCGTGGCAGGTAGTCCTGAACGAGCATCTCGATCTGGACGCCGGTCCACTCTGCGCTCCAGTCGAAGTTGGCACCACCTCGGCAGTAGGCCTCTTCTCTCCGGGACGAGCCGCCGGGGGTGTCCCACACGGACACGAGGTACGGAAGCTCCTCCAGTTCCCAGACCTCCTCGCGGGCCTCGGTGCGCCCGCCGCAGTTCGCGTAGAAGTAGGCGTTAATCGGTTCGCCGTCCCGCCGTGCCACGAGTCCGGCGGTCTCCGCGATCGCCCGGTCGCAGACGTCCGTCTCGACGTCGACGCCACCGTACACCTGGTCGCGGACGGTGGAGAAGAGATCGAAGTCGCCGCCGGAGCGGCCACCATCCGATGCGACCGCGTACGTGCGCGCGGCGATCGCCTGCGCCTTCACCGCCTCGATCTCCCCGATCGGCCTCGGGCCGATCTCCTTCGGGACGACCCCGCGAAGGTACGACTCGAGTCCGACGACGTTGACGATCGAGAGCGTTCCAGGCGCCGCAAGGAAGAGCTCGACCTCCCCCCGGTACGCGGTCCCATCGACGACGAGGGGCTTCCCTCCCGTCGGACGCACCCTCACGGTCCCTTCGGCCACCTCGAAGTCCGACGACGGCCCCCTCCCCTCGATCCCGCGCCCGCCGGCGCGGAACCGCCACTCCTTCCCTTGTTGCGTCGGGACGTGCCGGACGCTGTCCGCGTAGACGTCCACCGTGAAGTGGCCGCTCGAACCCATCGCGACCCAGGTCGCGGTGCGCTCGAGGCCGACGCGGATGAGCGGACCTTCCGGGACGGTCGTAATCGCCTGCCTGTCGGGCTGAGCGGCCGGGGTCTCTTCCACCGGAGGAGGCGCGTCCTCCCCGCCCCCAAGCCCCATCCCCGCACACCCACCGACGGCGAGAAGCGCCGCGGACACGAGCAAGACCGCGAGGGCCGCGGCCGCGCACCTGAGCGGCACGGACGCCTGCCCGCCACGCAGAAAGGCGCCGACCGTGGAGCTCGGCGCCCGCCTGCTATCCCATCGTGCGTGCCTCGAATGCGGCATCGTCACGGTCAGCCTTCCTTCGGAGCCTCGGCTTCCGCCTCGGCGGTCTCGCCCTCGGCCTCCCCCGCGTCCTCCACGTCGTCCCCCGCGGCCTCTTCCGACGCCTCCTCGACGACCTCCTCGGGCTCCGGCTCGGGCTCCTTCTTCCGGGAAGTCTCCTCCTCGAACTCGTCGTCGCGGCGCTCCCTCTTCTCCTTGAACGTGACGGGCTCCGTCACGAACTGGAGGATCGAGAGCGGCGCCGCATCGCCGCGGCGGTTCTCCACCTTGACGATGCGCGTGTAGCCGCCCGGACGGTCGACGTACCTCGGGCCGATCTCGCTGAAGAGCTTCGACACCACACGCTTGTTCCGCACCACCCGGAGCACCTGTCGGCGTGCCGCCAGGTCGTCCGGCCCCCGCTTCGCGAGGGTCACGAGCCGCTCCGCGAGCGACCGCACTTCCTTCGCTTTCGCGTCGGTGGTCTCGATCTTCTCGAGCTCGATGAACGTGGTCACCATGTTGCGCATCATCGCCTTCCGGTGACTCCACGTCCTGTTGAGCCTCCGCCCCTTCTTCCTGTGTCGCATCTCTGGGTCCTGCCTTTCTGCGCGGTTCGCGCTGCCCGGTACGCCGGGCGAAGCGCGGCCCGGAAGCACCCGCGGACACGGGCTCCCTCGGTGCTACTCCTCCGGGACCTCCGCCTGGACCTTCTCCTCACCCTCGTCAGGCTCGCCCTCGTCCACCTCACCCGCATCGCGCGGAGGCTGTTCGTTCGGGTCGAAGACACGCTGCGTCCACTCCTCCGGCTCCCCGGCGGGAGTGAGGCCTCCCTCGCCCTCCTCGGGCTCCGGCGGCAGCTCCTCCTCGCCCTCCGCCCTGCGCATGGGCGCTAGGATCGCGTCGACGTCCATGCCGAACGTGAGTCCCATGTCGGACAGAATGTCGACGAGTTCCTGGAGCGACTTGCGGCCGAAGTTCCGATACTTGAGCATCTCCGCCTCGGACTTCTTCACGAGGTCGCCCAGAGTCGTGATGCCCGCGTCGCGGAGGCAGTTCGACGATCTCACGGAGAGCTCCAGCTCCTCGACGCTGTGGTTCAACAGGTCGATGAGCTTCAACTGCTCCTCGTCGATGATCTCCTCCACCGCTTCCTGAGGCTCCTCGTCGAAGGCCATGAACAGAAGCAGGTGGTCCTTGAGGAGCTTCCCGGCGAACGAGACCGCGTCCTCGGGACTCACCGTTCCGTCCGTCCAGACCTCCAGCGTGAGCTTGTCGTAGTCGGTACGCTGGCCGACTCGCGTGTTCTCGACATCGTAGTTCACGCGCTTGACCGGCGAGAAGACCGAGTCCATCGGGATGAAGCCGATGGGCTTCTCCTCGAACTGGTGGTCCTCCGCCTGGACGTAGCCGCGGCCGGCGTCGACGATCACTTCCATGTGGAGCTTCGTGTCCGCTCCCAGGGTCGCGATGTGGAGATCGGGGTTCATGATCTCGACGTTCGGGTTGGGCTCGAAGTCCGAGGCCTTGACGTCGCCCTCGGACTCGGAATGGAGCACGAGCGTCTCGGGACCGTCGCTCAGCAGCATCACGCCCATCTGCTTGAGGTTCAGGATGAGCTCGGTCACGTCCCCGGTCACGCCCTGGACGACGGAGAACTCGTGGAGCACGCCGTCGATCCTCACCCCCGTAGCGGCCGCCCCCTGGAGCGACGAGAGGAGGACGCGCCGCAGGGAGTTGCCGACCGTGATGCCGTAGCCCCGCTCGAGCGGCTCCGCAATGAGCTTCCCGTAGGAACCCGTCATCGTCTCCCGGTCCCAGACGATACCGTCTGGCATCCTAAGATTCTTCCACTTCATTCTACGCTGGCCTCCTTCGACCTGGCCGCTGACCGGCCAAGGCCGTGGACTACCTCGAGTAGAAGTTGACGATCAGCTGCTCGTTGACAGGAGAGGGGATCTGCTCCCTCGACGGCAGCTCGAGCACCCTGCCCGAGAACTTCTTCGGGTCGAGCTCGAGCCACTCCACGGTTCCGACTCCCGCCTTCGCGTCGACCGACATCCTCACATCGTGGACCCTCTGGCTCTTCTCTCTCACCGTGACCTCGTCGCCGGGCTTGATGAGGTACGAGGGGATGTCCACCTTCCGCCCGTTGACCCGGAAGTGCCCGTGCACGACGAGCTCGCGCGCCGCTGACCTGGACGGCGCGAAGCCGACCCGGTACACGACGTTGTCGAGACGGCGCTCGAGGAGCCGCATGAGGTTCTCGCCGGTGACGCCCTTCTGGCGCTCAGCCTCCTTGTAGTAGTTCTTGAACTGCTTCTCGAGCACGCCGTAGATCCGCTTGGCCTTCTGCTTCTCCTTGAGCTGGATCCCGTAGTCTGTGGGCTTGCGCCTGCGCCGCTGACCGTGCTGGCCCGGCCCGTACGCACGCCGCTCCACCGCGCACTTGTCGGTGTAGCAGCGCTGCCCCTTGAGGAACAGCTTCATTCCGTGGCTTCGGCACTGCTTGCACCGCGAGCCGTGATACGTCGCCATCTAGTGAACCTCCCTGCCTAGACCCTGCGCTTCTTGGGGGGACGGCACCCGTTGTGCGGGATGGGCGTCACGTCCCTGATCGCCGTGATCTTGAGACCCGCGGCCTGTAGAGCCCGGATCGCCGCCTCTCTCCCGGGCCCCGGACCCTTCACCAGCACCTCCACCCTCCGGAGTCCCATCGGGAGCGCCTGCTCTGCCGCGTTGCTGGCGACGAGCTGCGCGACGAATCCCGTGCTCTTCTTCGAACCTCTGAACCCGACCCTGCCGGCACTCGACCAGGCGACCGTGTTCCCCTTCGTGTCGGTGAGGGTCACCACGGTGTTGTTGAAGCTCGCCCTGATGTGAGCGACACCTTCGGGTTCGACCGTCTTCTTCTTACGCTGAGCCAATGTTACCTCCCGGACCGGCTAGCCCTTCTTGCCGGCCTTCTTCCGCTTGCCTGCTACGGTCTTCTTCGGACCCTTCCGCGTGCGGGCGTTCGTCCGCGTGCGCTGGCCCCTGACGGGCAGCCCGCGCCTGTGACGCCAGCCGCGGTAGCACCCGATGTCTTTCAGGCGCTTGATCGAGAGCGCGATCTCGGTGCGGAGGCTTCCCTCCACCCGGTAGCCGCCCTCGATGACCTGCCTGATCCGTCCGATCTGGTCGGCCGTGAGGTCCTTCACCCTCATCGTCCCGTCTATCCCCGCCTCCTTCAGGATCTTCTCTGAAGACGTCCGGCCGATACCGTAGATGTACGTGAGAGCTACGATGGCCCTCTTGTTGTCAGGAATGTCTACGCCTACGAGTCGTGCCAAGGAGACATCCTCCCTCTTGCAGGGCTAGCCCTGCCTCTGGTTGTGCCTTCTGTTCTTGCAGATGACACGGACCCTTCCGTGCCTCTTGATGAGCTTGCAGTGCTCGCAGATCCTTTTCACCGATGATCTGACCTTCATGGTTCCTCCCGACGACCCCGGCCTCCGGAGTTGATCACGAAGCCGGGATGCTGCCACGTCCTACTTGTAGCGATAGGTGATGCGTCCCCGCGACCAGTCGTAGGGCGAGACCTCTACCGTCACCCGGTCCCCGGGGAGGATCTTGATGTAGTGCATCCTCATCTTCCCCGAGATGTGCGCCAGGACCTTGTGCCCGTTGTCCAGTTCGACCCTGAACATAGCATTCGGCAGCGCCTCGACCACTACTCCCTCTACGGTGATGCCCTTCTGCTTCGCCATTCATTCTCCCGGGAGCGCGTGTCGCTCCCCGTCCCGCAACCTGTCAGGCCGCTCCGTCTCCAGCGACCGTGAGTATGTCCGCTCCGTCGTCCGTCACCACGACCGTGTGCTCGAAGTGCGCCGAGAGCTTCCGGTCCGCCGTGACGACGGTCCATCCGTCCTCGAGCGTCTCGACTGCCGGCCCGCCCGCGTTGACCATCGGCTCGATCGCGAGCACCATCCCGGTCCCGAGGATCGGTCCGTAGCCCGGGGGCCCGAAGTTCGGGATCTCCGGCGGCTCGTGGAGCTCCGTGCCGACACCGTGTCCTGCGAGCTCCCGGACTACCGTGTATCCCGCTTCCTCGACGACGCCCTGGATCGCGTGCGAGACGTCCGTCAGGTGCACTCCGGCCCGGACTGTCCCGAGGCCGGCCTCGAGCGCCCGCTGCGTCACGTCCAGAAGGCGCGTCGTCTCCTCCGGCACCTCTCCCACGGCGAACGTCCGCGCGGCGTCGGCGATGTAGCCGTTCTTCCGGACGCCGACGTCGATCCCGACGATGTCCCCGTCCTCGAGCCGCCGGGTCCCGGGGATGCCGTGCACGACCTCCTCGTTCACCGACGTGCAGATCGACGCGGGGTAGCCGTGGAAGCCCTTGAACTCGGGGCTGGCGTCGTGGCTCCGTATGAAGTTTTCGATCTCGCTGTCGAGCTCCCCGGTCGTCGCCCCGCGCTCGATGAGCCCGGCGGCGAGGTCGAGAGCCCCGGCGACCAGCCGGCCGCTCTCCCTTATGAGCTCGATCTCCTCGGTCGTCCTGATCGCGATCATCCGGCCGCACTCTCCGGAGGTTCGAGACCGTCGAGCAGGTCGATGGCCGCGGTCACGCGCTTGCCGACCTCAGCGATCGACCCGGTCGTGTCGATCCGGATGAGCTTCCCCTGCGACCGGTAGTACTCGATCATCGGCTTGGTCGACCCCCGGAACTCGACGAACCTGGCGTGGACCGTCGCCTCCCGATCGTCCGCGCGCACATCCAGCGTCCCGCCGCACCTGTCGCACTCGCCGGGTGTCTCCGGCGGCTTCGCGTCCAGGTTGTAGACGAGCCCGCAGTTCGTGCACGAGACTCTCTTCGCGAGTCTCCTGACGGCGGCCGCCTCTTCGATGTCGAAGAACAGAGCTCTGTCGACGCCGAGATCCCGCTTCGCGAGGATCTCGTCCAGCCCCTCGGCCTGAGGGACCGTCCGCGGGAAGCCGTCCAGAACGATCCCGGCCTCGTACTCGGGCATGTCGAGCAGCTTCTCGACCCACAGGAGCATGATCTTGTCGGGGACGAGTACGCCGGCCTTCATGTACCTCTCGGCCTGCCGGCCGAGCGGCGTTCCACTGCCGACCGCCTCCCTCAGAAGGTCCCCGCTCGAGACGTGCGGCAGGTGACGCTTCGCCGCGATCCTCTTCCCGTGCGTGCCTTTCCCTGCCCCCGGCGCTCCTACGAGAACGATGATCATGCAGTGCTCCACCGGCGCCCGTCTGCCGGCCGCGGTCTCCGCGGCCGCCCTCCCGGGCTATCGCCGTCTCCCCCTCAGCTTCCCCTTCTTCATGAAGCCGTCGTAGTGCCGCATCAGGAGGTGGGACTCGATCTGCGACAGCGTGTCGAGTCCGACGCCGACGACGATGAGGAGTCCGGTGCCGCCGAACGTGAACGGCGCGTTCAGTTTCTGCTGCATGAAGTACGGCAGCACCGCGATGAATGCCAGGAACATCGCTCCGGGAAGCGTGATCCGTGTCAGAACGTAGTCGATGTATTCGGCCGTCTTCTTGCCCGGCCGCTTCCCCGGAACGAACCCGCCGTACTTCTTCATGTTGTCGGCGAGGTCGACCGGGTTGAAGATGATCGCCGTGTAGAAGTACGCGAAGAAGACGATGATGACGACGTACAGGGTCGTGTGGACCGGCATGCCGGGTTGGAGCATGGCCGCCAGCCCCTCCATGAACTGGTTCCCCTTGAAGAACCCGGCCAGCGTCCCTGGGAACATGATGATCGACTGCGCGAAGATGACCGGGATGACGCCCGCCGTGTTCAGCCTGAGCGGGATGTGCGTGCTCTGCCCGCCGTAGACCTTCCGTCCGACCACGCGCTTCGCGTACTGGACAGGGATCCGGCGCTGCGCCTGCGTCATGAGCACGACCGCTGCGACGATGCCGATCATCATCACCGTGAGAACGATGAGGCCGAAGATGTTGAGCGAGCCGATCCTGAGCGCCCGGTACGTGTTCAGCCAGTCGGTCGGGTACCTCGCGACGATGCCGATGAAGATGATGAGCGAGATGCCGTTGCCGATACCCTTGTCGGAGATCTGCTCGCCGAGCCACATGATGAAGATCGTGCCGGTCGTCATCGTGAGCATCGTGAGGAGCCTGAACCCCCAGCCGGGGCTCGGGACGATCGCGATGCCCTCGACCGCCGGGAGGCTCTCCAGATAGAGCGAGAGCGCGTACGACTGGACGAGAGCGAGGAAGACGGTCCCGTATCTCGTGTACTGCGTGATCTTCTTGCGCCCTTCCTCCCCCATCTTCTGCAGCTTCTCGAAGTACGGGATCACCGCGGTGAAGAGCTGCAGGATAATCGACGCACTGATGTAGGGCATGATGCCGAGCGCGAAGATGGTCGCGTTCGCGAACGCGCCTCCGACGAACATGTCATAGAGACCCAGGAGCGTTCCCTGCTGGGCCTTGAAGTAGTTAGCGAGCGCCTCTCCGTTGACCCCCGCCGTCGGGACGTGCCCGCCGATGCGGTAGATCACGAGGATCATGAGCGTGTAGAGGACGCGCCTCTTCAGCTCCGGGATCTTGAAGATGCTCTGGAGGCTCGTAAACACGTTGGGCATGTTCGTGCGCCTTTCTTACTTGATCAGCTCGACGGTTCCACCGGCGGCTTCTAGCTTCTCTCGTGCCTTCGCACTGATGGCGTGGATCCTGAGGTCCATCGACCTCGTGATCTCGCCGACCGCCAGCACCTTGACCGGCTTTCTGGAGCTCGTGACGACCCCGCTCGCCCTCAACACCTCCACCGTCACGGTCCCCTCGAGACCCGAACGCTCGAGGTCCCTGAGGTTGATCACCTCGTACTTCTTCTGCGAGGGGGGCTTGAAGCCCCTCATCGGCACGCGCCGCGCGAGCGGCATCTGGCCACCCTCGAACCACGGCGGGACGCTCCCGCCCGAGCGCGACTTCTGGCCCTTGTGGCCCTTGCCGCTGGTCTTCCCGCGGCCCGAGCCGTGCCCTCGGCCGATTCGCCTCTTCGTCTTCCGCGCCCCTTTGGCGCTCTTGAGTTCGTTCAGCTTCATGACTGCGCCTTCCCTGTGGAGACGTTGCTCCGACGGCCCGACGTGGCCCGTCCGTGCGGTTCCCTACTCGTCCAGCTCTTCGACGGTGACGAGGTGGATGACCTTCTGCACCATGCCGCGGATCTGCGGCGTGTCGTCGTGGATGACCGTCTGATGCATGCGGTGGATCCCGAGAGCTCTCACAGTCCGCTTCTGCTTCTCGTTGCGGTTGATCGCGCTCCTCGTCTGGCGGATCTTGAGCCTCTTAGCCATCCTCCGCCTCCCTCGTGATCCCGAACAGCTCGCCGACTCCCATCCCGCGGTCCTTCGCGACGTCGCGCGCCGACCGCATCTCCTTCAGAGCCTCGAGCGTCGCCTTCACGATGTTGTGCGGATTGTTCGAGCCCAGCGACTTCGCGAGCACGTCCTTGATCCCGACGCACTCCATGACCGCACGGACTCCGCCGCCCGCGACGATCCCTGTACCCGGACTCGCCGGACGCACGAGCACCTTGCCGGCGCCGAACTTGCCCAGGACGGCGTACGGAACTGTCCCGCCGACCATTGGGACCTCGATCATGTTCTTCTTCGCCACCTCAGTCCCCTTGCGGATCGACTCGGCGACCTCGTTGGCCTTGCCGAGACCGATGCCGACCTTCCCCTTCCGGTCCCCCACGGCGACGAGTGCGTTGAAGCCGAAGCGGCGGCCGCCCTTGACGACCTTCGCCACCCTGTTGATGTGGATGACCCGCTCCTCGAACTCGGGCACGACAGCATCCCTGCTGTCCCGCCGGTCCCTCCTGTCCCTTCTACCTCTACCGAACCTCTGCTGTGCCATCGGGCTACTGCTCCCTCCCGGGGACGGCCGTGCCTAGAACTCCAGGCCGCTCTCGCGCGCGGCGTCCGCCAGCGCACGCACTCTGCCGTGGTACAGGTACCCGCCCCTGTCGAAACTGATCCGCTTGATGCCCCTGTCCAGGGCGCGCTGAGCCAGCACCTTGCCGACGGCCTTACTCGCGTCGGTCTTGGTGTGCCCGCCGTTGCCCAGTTCCTTCTTCACGTCGTCGCTCAGGGTCGAAGCGGATACGAGAGTCACGCCTTCAGCGTCGTCGATGATCTGAGCGTACGTGTGCTTCAGACTCCTGAATACGCTCAGCCTGGGGCGCTCGGCCCCGCCGACGATCTTCTTGCGGACGCGCTTCCTCCGTCGTATTCTCCCGGTTCTCCTGACGCTCTTCCTACCCTTCATCGTTCCTCACCAGCCTCTACTGAGAATTGTCTCTTCGACACTCGGTCACTAGATGCCGGACGACACTGCGAGCTTGCCGGCCTTACGACGCACGTACTCGTCGTGGTATCGGATCCCCTTGCCCTTGTAGGGCTCCGGGGGCCGCAAGGCCCGGATCTCGGCAGCCGCCTGCCCCACCACCTGTCGGTCGATTCCCTTGACGACGATTCGGGTCGACTCAGGAACCTCGATCTCGACGCCTTCCGGGGGTTCGAAGACACACGCGTGGGACAGCCCGAGCTTCAGGTGGAGCGTCTTCCCCTTGAGCTCGGCGCCGTAGCCCACGCCGATGATGTCCAGGTTCTTGGTGAACCCCTCGGTGACACCCGTGATCGTGTTCGCGATGAGTGCCCTCATCGTTCCGTGGATCGACCGTGCTGCCTTGGTCTCCGCGGTCCGCGTGACGGTCAGGACGTTCCCGTCGAGGCTCACCTCGACGTCGCCTGAGAGGCGCGTCTCGAGCTCGCCCTTCGGGCCTTTCGCCTTGACCGTCCTGCCTTCCACGGTGACCTTCACCCCCGCCGGAATCTCTATGGGGGCCTTGCCTACTCTCGACATCCGGGTCTCTCCTTGTTCTGCTGCGCTTTCGCTCGTCGGGCGACGCCGCCCTCCGGCAACCGGTCGACCGGCTACCAGATGTGGCAGACCACCTCGCCCCCGACGTGTTCCTTCCGGGACTCGCCGCTCGTCAGGACGCCCTTCGGCGTGGACAGGATCGCAGCACCGTAGTTGCTCCTGACCCTCGGGATCTCGTCGACGCCGACGTAGCGCCTGAGCCCGGGCTTGGAGATGCGCTGGATTCCGCGGATCACACTCTCGCCCTTCGGCGTGTACTTCAGGTGGACCCTGAGAATCCCCTGCTTCCCGTCCTCGACCACGCGGAAGTCCCTGATGAACTTCTCCCTCAGAAGCGCCTCGGCGATCGCGATCTTGAACTTCGACGCCGGTACGTCGACGCTCCTCTTCCTCGCCCTGCACCCGTTTCTGATCCTCGTCAGCATGTCGGCGATCGGATCGGTCATCATCGTCCGTTCTCTCCTTCACGCGGAAGCCTGTGCCCGTCTCACGGGCCACCCTTCCGCCGGTGCGGGACCGGGTCCCGCAGTTCTCCCCGCGAGCGCCCTACCAGCTGGCCTTGAGCACCCCGGGGATCTCCCCCTTCAGGGCGAGCTCGCGGAAGCAGATGCGGCAGAGGCCGAAGTCGCGGAGATACGCACGGGAACGCCCGCACCGGTGGCACCGGTTGTACTCGCGCACCTTGTACTTCGCCTTCCTCTTCTGCTTCTCGATCAGTGCCTTCTTCGCCAAGTTCTCTTCCCCTCGGTGGTTCCTGAGGCCGCCGCCTCCGGCGGCGCCCCTCGCACGGCGGCTAGCGCCTGAACGGCATGCCCAGGAGCTTGAGGAGTTCCATCGCCTCCTCGTCCGTCATTGCCGTCGTGACGATCGTGATGTCCATCCCCTTGATGGAGTCAACGTCGTCGTAGTCGATCTCCGGGAACACGACCTGCTCGTCGAGGCCGAAGGTGTAGTTGCCCCGGCCATCGAACGAGTTCGTCGGGAGACCCCTGAAGTCGCGGATCCGCGGGGCCGCGATGGTCACGAACCGGTCGTAGAACTCGTACATCCGGTCTCCCCTGAGCGTGACCTTGCAGCCGATCGGCTGTCCGGCCCTGAGCTTGAAGTTCGCGATCGCCTTCTTCGCGCGGGCGATGCGAGGCTTCTGCCCTGTGATGGCCGAGAGCTCCTTCATGGCTCCGTCGAGGACCTTGATGTCTTCCTTGGCCTCGGAGAGTCCCATGTTGATGACGATCTTCGAGAGCTTCGGGACCATCATCGTGTTGGCGTACTCGAAGCGCTTCATCAGCGCCGGCACGACCTCACTCCTGTAGCGTTCCTTCACACGTGTCATGCTCTTCTACTCCGATGTTTCCGGCGCGGTCCCGCGACCCTTCGCGGCCAGTCCGCCGGCACCACACGGGCCGGCTACGACCTCCGCTCGACCATCTCGCCGCACTGGGTGCAGACGCGCGTCTTCGACCTGTCCGCGAGGATCTTCGTGCGGATCCTGACGCCCTTGTTGCACTTCGTGCAGACCAGCATGACGTTCGAGACGTTGATCGGCGCTTCCTTCTCGATGATCCCCCCCTGCTCGCCCTGCCCCCGCGCGCGCGTGTGCCGGTGGATGAAGTTGATCCCCTCCACCACGACACGGCTCTGCTTCGGCATGACCTTGAGGACCTTCCCGCGCTTGCCCCGGTCGTTGCCCGCTATGACCTCCACGATGTCGTTCTTCGCGATGTGCATCTGTCCCATCGTATGTCCCTCAATCCTCGGTAAGACCTTCCGGAACGTCCGGCCCCCCGGGCCTTCTTCCGGCAGACGGCTAGAGCACCTCGGGAGCGAGGGCGACGATCTTCATGAACTTCTTCTCCCGGAGCTCCCTCGCGACGGGGCCGAAGATCCTGGTTCCGATCGGCTCGTTCTGCGGGTTCACGATGACGGCCGCGTTGTCGTCGAACCTGATGTAGGACCCGTCCTTCCGCCTGATCTCCTTCTTCGTCCGCACGATGACCGCCCGCACGACCTGCTTCTTCTTGACGTTGCCCCCAGGCATCGCTGACCTGACGCTCGCGATGACGATGTCGCCCACGCGCGCGTATCTCCTCCGGGATCCCCCCAGCACCTTGAAGCACCGCACTTCCTTGGCCCCGGAGTTGTCGGCCACCTTGAGTTTCGTGTACTCCTGAATCATTTCCTGCCTCGTAGGTTGCTCGCGCGCCGCCAGCTAATGCGCAGACTTCCGCATCACCTCGATGAGTCTCCAGCGCTTGTCCTTGGAGAGCGGGCGAGTCTCGGTGATCCGGACGACGTCCCCCACCTGACACTCGTTCTTCTCGTCGTGCACCTTGAACTTCGTCGTCCGCTTCACGAAGCGGCCGTACATCGGGTGCTTGACGAGCCTCGTGACCGCGACCACCGCGGTCTTGTCCATCTTGTCGCTCACGACCTGGCCGACACGTACCTTCCGTCGACCTCGCTTCTCAGTAGCGTTCATCTCTGCATTCATCTCTTCGCACTCCGGTCTGCTCCGTTGCCGTGCCGCCCGCCGAGCGGGCGCGCGCGGCTACTGTCCCTCGGCCTGCTCCGGCGCCTGCGGGATGTCCACGCCGCCGCCCTGATCCAGAAGCGTCATGAGCCGAGCGATGTCCTTCCTGACCTCGCGGATCCTGAGCGGATTGGCCAGCTGACCAGTCTTATGCTGGAACTTGAGGTTGAAGAGCTCCTCGCGAGCCTCCCTCAAGCGCTGCGCCAGTTCCGCCTGGGTCAGAGTTCTCAACTCCTTCGCCTTCAAAACCGACTCTCCTCCAGGAGATCGTCCCGCGGGCTCGTCGCCCGGCGAGCTATACCTCCCTGATCGTGAACTTCGTCTTGAGCGGGAGTTTGTGGCTCGCCAGGGCAAGGCACTCCCGGGCGATCTGTTCGGTCACTCCCTCGAGCTCACAGATGATGCGCCCGGGCTTCACCACCGCCACCCAGTGATCGAGCGCGCCCTTGCCCTTGCCCATCCTGGTCTCCGCCGGCTTCTTCGTGATCGGCTTGTCCGGGAAGACCCTGAACCAGAGCTTGCCGCGACGCTGCATGTGCCTCGTGATGGCGATACGCGCCGCCTCGATCTGGCGCGCCGTCAGCCACCCGGGCTCGAGCGCCCTCAGGCCGTACTCGCCGAAGTCGAGCCTGTCTGCGCCCTTCGTACGGCCCTGCATGCGGCCCTTGTGCTGCTTCCTGTGTTTGCTTCTCTTCGGTTCGAGCATGATCTCTGCCTATCCTTCGGGACCCTGTTCCTAGCTGTCACTCTTGGGCGCGGGCCTGCCGCCACCTGTCCGACCACCCGGACGGGAACCGCCGCCGGGACCGCCACCGCGACCACCGCCGCCACCGCGACCGCCGCCGCCACCGCGACCGCCGCCACCGCCGCGACCACCGCCGCCACCGCGACCGCCGCCACCGCCGCGACCGCCGCCGCCACCACGACCGCAGCCGCCACCGCGACCG
>JALGZK010000010.1 GCA_025774935.1 bacterium
TCCAGACACAGGGTCATCGCGGCCGTCAGTGTCGACTTCCCGTGATCCACGTGACCGATCGTGCCCACGTTCACGTGAGGCTTCGTCCTCTCGAACTTCTCCTTCGCCATCTTGTTCCCCCTTAACAGGAGTGTCCCGCAGAGTGCGGCACGATGTTCAATCCGTCCTTGTGGTCCCCCGTCGACCCGTCCTGGTCATGGAGCCCACGACCGGGATTGAACCGGTGACCTCATCCTTACCAAGGATGCGCTCTACCGACTGAGCTACGTGGGCGCACACCTCGACCTTGGGCCGCGGCCGCCCGCCAGCCCCGTATTGGTCGAACGAAGAGTCTATCAATACGCGTCGCGGCCGTCAAGCGCGGTGCCGCCGCGGGCGTCGGCTGTCTGGAGCGGGAAACGGGACTCGAACCCGCGACCCTCAGCTTGGAAGGCTGATGCTCTAGCCAACTGAGCTATTCCCGCACCTACCTTCCGGAAGACAGGTCCTGGTGGTGGGGGGGGGAGGATTCGAACCTCCGAAGGCTTCGCCGACAGATTTACAGTCTGTTCCCTTTGACCACTCGGGAACCCCCCCGGAGTCGACCCCTCCCATCGATCCCAACACCCGCGCGGACGCGCGAGACGCATACTCACCCGTCTGGAGCTGGCGAGAGGACTCGAACCCCCAACCTCCTCATTACAAATGAGGAGCTCTACCATTGAGCTACGCCAGCCCGGGTACACCTCTAGGGCCCAGCGGCGGGGTTTTAGACCAGGTACCGCCAGCTACAAACCGCATATACTACTGGAGCATGGCACCCATGTCAACTGAAAAGTGGCAGATTTCGGCGAGAGGCGGAGTCTGTCGGAACCCGGGCGCGCCTCCGTCCTATTCCCTGGCCTTCCGGACGATGGCGCCCTCGGCCGTATCCTCCACTGAGTAGCCCTTCTCGGCCAGTTCGGCCCTGATCTCGTCTGCGCGGGCCCAGTCCTTCTCCGCCCGGACCCTGGCGCGCTCCTTGACAAGTTCGGCCACGTCGGCCGGGATCTCCTCCTCTTCCCCCTTCACTTCACGCAACAGACCGAGGATGTCCAGCAATTCCCTCAGGATGGCCCGATCGGCCCTGAGCGCGGCCGGATCCGTGCCTCCCTCGATCTCCTGGTTCAGGATGCGCACGAGTTCGAAGAGGTGGCCCGTAGCCTGAGCGGTGTTCAGGTCGTCGTCCATCGCCTCGACGAACTGGTCCCGCATGGCGGCCACGGCCTGGGACGGCTCAGCCACGGGCTCCGCGTCTCCCTCGGGACCGGCGATCCTCGCGAGCGTCCTGAACAGGTTCTCGAACCGCTCGATCGACCTCGCGGCCTCGTCGAGCCGCTCGTCCGAGAACTCGATCTCGGTCCGGTAGTGTGTCGAGAGGAGGTAGAACCTCACAACGTCTGCGGAGAACCGCTTCGAGATCTCCTCCATCGTTCGGAAGTGCCCGGTCGACTTCGACATCTTCTCGCCGACCAGGTTCACGAGGCCGTGGTGGACCCAGTGGTTCACGTAGGGCTTCCCGGTCGCGGCCTCCGACTGCGCGATCTCGTTCTCGTGGTGCGGGAAGATCAGTTCGGTGCCGCCCCCGTGGATGTCGAAGTGCTCGCCCAGGTACTTCATCGACATCGCCGAGCACTCGATGTGCCAGCCCGGCCTTCCCCTCCCCCACGGGCTGTCCCAGTACGGCTCCCCTTCCTTCGCCTCCTTCCAGAGGGCGAAGTCCTCAGGGTTCCGCTTGCGGTCGTCGAGGTCGACGCGTTCGCTCGCGCCGGCGATGAGGTCGTCGAGGTTCTTCTTCGAGAGCTTCCCGTACCCCGGCCACTTCTTCACCTCGAAGTAGACGTCCCCGCCTGAAGGGTACGCGATCCCCTGCTTGACGAGCTTCTCGACGAGCGCGATGATCTCCCCCATGTGGTCGGTCGCGCGGGGGTAGAGGTCAGCCTCCTCGGCGCCGAGGAACGTGAGGAAGTCCATGAACTTGTTGATGTTCCTCCGGGCGATCTCCGTGTAGTCCACCCCCTCCGCCTCGGCCTTCTCGATGATCTTGTCGTCGATGTCGGTGAAGTTGATGATGAGCGTGACGTCGTAGCCCCGGTATCGGAGGTAGCGGCGGAAGACGTCGGAGACGAGCGCGACACGCATGTGCCCGACGTGCGGCTCGGACTGAACCGTCATGCCGCAGAAGTACATCCCGACCTTGCCCTCGTTGACCGGAACGAACTCCTTCTTCTTGCCGTCCTGCGTGTCGTAGATCCTGAGCATCTCGCTCTCCTCTGGTTCTCCTCTGCTTACCCCGTGCTTCTCCTCTGCGTCTCCGTGCGCCTAGCCTCGCGCCGCCTCGGCGAACGTCTTCGCGCGCCCGGGGTCGATCGGGTTCGCGGCGCGGCCGCTCTCCATGATCGCGCTCCCCACGATGATGCCGTCGGCCTCGCCGAGCACGGCCCCCGCGGTCTCGGCCGTGACCCCGCTCCCGACGAGAACCGGGGTTCCGGGGACCGCGGCCTTCACCCGGATAAGATGCTCGGATGCGGCCGGCGATCCGGTCGCCTCTCCCGTCACGATGAGAGCCGACGCGAGTCCTCGCTCGACCGCGTCCTTCGCCGACTGCTCGAGGGAGATGTCCCCGAGCGGCGCAGCGTGCTTGACGAAGACGTCCGCGAAGACCGCGAGTCCGGGCGACATGTCGCGGACCGAGAGCATCGTCTCCATGGCCTCGCCCTGGATGATGCCCTGATCGGTCACGGCTGCCCCCGTGTGGACGTTCACACGGATGAAGCGGCCTCCGATGGCGGCCGCGACGGCGACCGCCGACCGCCCGTCGCTCCGGAGCACGTTCACGCCCACGGGAAGGTCGACGGCCTCTGCGACCATTGCCCCGGCGGCAGCCAGCCCTGCCACGGCGCCCCTCCCCGCGAAGGCCCTCGCGAAGGGCGCGTCGCCGAAGTTCTCGAGGATGAGTCCGTCGAAGCCGGCCTCCTCGATCGCCCGGGCATCGGCGAGGGCGCGCTCGACGACGGCACCCGCGTCCCGTCCCCACCCCGGACTTCCGGGGAGCGACTCGAGGTGGACCACTCCGATCAGCGCCTTCTGTCGCCCGAAGATCGTCTCGAGGACTGCCATGCGTTCACCTTTCGGGCGAGCCCGGCGGCGCGCCGCCGGGCTCTGCCGTTTCTTCGTAGCGCGCCGTGCGCGCCTGGACCCGCGCTCCCCGGGGCTAGCCGCGGGTGAGCGACGCGACCGTCTTCTTGTCGAGCTTCTTCACGACGGCGGTAACGAGCTTGACGACGCTGTCGTAGTCCTTCCTGTGGATGACGCCGACGTGCCCGTGGATGTACCTCGCCGGGACGCCGAACGTGAGACACGGCACGCCCTTCCTGTTCAGATGGATGATGCCGCTGTCCGTTCCGCCCCTTGCGAGCGCGGTCAGGAAGTACGGGATCTTCAGCTTCTCTGCCGTGTCGATGACGAGGTCGCGCAGGCGACGGTTCGGGATGACGCTCCCGTCGAACACGAGGATGCCGGCGCCGGAGCCGAGCTTCTCGTCGGTGTCGCCCAGGCCGGGCGTGTCCTTCGCGATGCAGACGTCGACCGCGAAACCGACGTCCGGGTCGACCATGTTCGCGCTCGTCCTCGCCCCGCGGAGTCCGACCTCCTCCTGCACGGTCCCGACCCCGTAGAGCGTGTTGGGATGGGTCTTCCCTACCTTGTTCAGGACGTCGATGACCGCGGCGCACCCGATGCGATCGTCCCACGCCTTCGCGAGGTAGGCCTTCGGGTTCCCGAGGATCGTGAAGTCGGAGATCGGAACGATCGGATCTCCGAGGCGCACGCCGAGCTTCTTCTGGATGTCGAACTTGCCGGCGGCTCCGACATCGATGTACATGTCCTTGAGGTCCATGACCTTCTTGCGCTCTTCGGGCGTGATGATGTGCGGCGCCTTCGCCCCGGTCACGCCGACGATGTCGCCCTTGCGCGTCCGGACGAGCACGCGCTGCGCGAGCGCGGTGTGTCCCCACCAGCCGCCGAGAGGCAGGAACCGGATGAACCCGTCCTTCGTGATCGACTTCACCATGAAGCCGACCTCGTCCATGTGCCCCGCGATCATGATCTTGGGAGCGTCGGCCTTCCCCTGCTTCCTGGCGACCATGCTGCCGAGGCGGTCGTAGGAGATGTCGGCGACGCCCTCGAGGTGCCCCGCCATGATGTCGGCCACCTCGTCCTCGAACCCGGGGACGCCGTTGGCTTCGGTCAGCTCCTTCAACAGCAGTTCCGTCTGGTCCACTCGAGTCTCTCCTTGATGAGCGCGCCCGACTGCGCTTCTCGCGACCCGTCCGTGAGAGGGCCCCCGAAGCCGCCGCCCGACGGCCGCGGACCTCCTGGAGCCCCGGACCGGGAAGCCCGGCGGGGCCCGCCGTGTTGTGTTTCTGGCGAATTGGAGCGAGTTTAGCGGGCGGGGACCCCGGAGTCAAGGACGCGGCGGGTGAACGAGGGGCGGGAGGGTCGGGAGGGCGCGCTGGTGCGCGCCGGAGTGGCCCGCAGGGGCCCGCAGGGCGTCTCGCCCCGCCTCCCCGACACGAGATCCCGGCATCCGCCCCCGGAAGTCCGGGGACCGAGCCGGGCGGGGCCTCTGGCCCGAGGCGCTGGTACGCTCCTTGCAAAACGATAATGCTTGCGGTCGGCGCGGGGAGGGGGTACAGTTAAGTGAAAGTTTACAGAATGGCCAGCGATTCCACAGAACCTGGGGTGACATCGAGTGCTTCCTATTGCGAATACTGGAGCGCCCTCGCAAGCGCGAGAGCTTGTCGGGAGCAGCGGAGTGGATAGGGTCGTCAAACTCGGGCTGATAGGGGCCGGCGCCTGGGGGAAGAACCTCCTCCGGACCTTCGCGACCGCTGAGCGCGGCAGGCTCCTCGCATGCTGCGACTCCAACTGCGGCTTCCTCGAGACGCAGCTCAAGGGCTATGACGGCATCGAGGCGATGGAAGACCCTGAGGGCATCTTCTCCTCCCGTGAGATCGAGGCGGTCGTCATCGCGACGCCGGCCGTGTCCCACTTCGAGCTCGCCCGCCGCGCGCTCCTCTCGGGCAAGGACGTCTTCGTCGAGAAGCCGATGACGCTCTCGCTCGACGACGCGAAGGAGCTGGTGGCGCTGGCGGAGGCCGAGAAGCGCATCATCATGGTCGGTCACCTGCTCGTATACCACCCCGGCGTCGTCATGATGAAGGACCTCCTCGACCGGGGCGAGCTGGGCGATCCGTACTACCTCTACTCCGAGCGCGTCAACCTCGGCAAGATCCGCGAGGACGAGAACGCACTCTGGAGTTTCGCACCCCACGACATTTCGATTATCCTCTACCTCTTGGACGAGGAGCCGCTCGAGGTCGCCGCGTACGGCGCGGCGTACATCCGGGAGAAGATCGAGGACGTCGCGTTCCTCTGGATGCGGTTCGCGGGCAACAGGATGGCCCAGGTACACGTCTCCTGGCTCGACCCCCACAAGATCCGCCGCACGACGCTCGTCGGGAGCAAGAAGATGGTCGTCTTCGACGACATGGCGCCGTCGGAGAAGATCCGGATCTACGACAAGGGAGTCGAGCCGAACGGGCGAACCGTCGGCTACGCGGAGTCGTTCACGTTGAGGTTCGGCGAGGTGACGGTGCCGGCCCTCAAGATGAGCGAGCCGCTCAGACTGGAGTGCGACCACTTCATCGAGTGCGTGCTGACCCGCGAGAACCCTCGGTCCGACGGACACGACGGGCTCAGGGTGGTGAAGGTGCTCGACGCCGCCCAGAAGTCCCTCGAGTCGGGCGGCACCCCCGTAGCGCTGCGCTAGCTTCCACGACGAACGACTTGCACGAGACGCGCGGGGCCGCGAGGCCCCGCGAACGGAAAGGACGACCTTCGATGGAGAGGTACATCGACCCCACGGCGACCGTAGGTGACGGGACGAGCCTGGGCTACTTCACGGTGGTCGGCGCCGACGCGCGGATCGGAGAGGGCTGCACGATCGGGCACAACGTCGTGATCCACGCGGGGACGGTGATCGGGAAGAACGTCCGGATCGACGACAACTCGGTCGTCGGGAAACTCCCGATGAAGGCCGCGCTCTCCGCGACGACCGACGGGTCGGAGGTGGCGGGCGCGCTCATCGGCGACGGCTGTCTCATCGGCGCGTGCGTCGTCGTCTACGCGGGCTGCGTTCTCGGCGACAGGGTCCTCGTGGCCGACCTCGCGTCGGTCCGCGAGAACGTCACGATCGGCGAGTTCACGATCGTGGGGAGGGGCGTGACGGTCGAGAACCACTGCACCATCGGGCGGCGCGTGAAGCTCGAGAGCGAAGCCTACATCACCGCGTACTCGACGGTCGGCGACCGCGTCTTCGTGGCGCCGGGCGTCCTCACCTCGAACGACAACTTCATCGGGCGCACGGAGGAGCGATTCAAGCACTTCAAGGGGGTCACGGTCGAGAAGGGCGGCAGGCTCGGCGTCGGGGCGGTCATCCTGCCCGGCAAGACGGTCGGGGCGGACGCCGTCGTGGCTGCGGGGTCGGTCCTCACGTCGGACGCCCCCGCCCGGAAGATCGTCGTGGGCTCCCCGGCCAGACCGCTCAGGGACGTGCCCGACGAGCAGCTTCTCGAGAACCAGGGCTGGGACGACTAGAGCGCGGGACGGGGCCCAGGGGTCCGGGTCGCGCGAGCACACGTCCGCAAGAAGCGAAGGAGCAGGGGCGCGCCGCCCCTGCTCCTCTGTTTTCCACCGGATCCTGCCCCGTCTCTACTTCCTGCGCCTCCTCACCACGCCGACCATGCCGACGATGCCGCTCCCCAGGAGGATGAGCGTTCCGGGCTCCGGAACGACTCCAGCGCCGTCGATGCCATCGAACGTGCCGTTGAGACTGACGAGGTCGTTGCGGCACCCGAGCGTCCACTCGAGGCCAATCCCCTCGCCGATCCCGGGGTTCATGAGCAGGCTCTTCGAGATCGTCACTTCGAACACGTACGTTCCGAAGCCGTTCTCCATGAGGCCGTAGTCGTAGTAGTCGACAGTGGCCGTGCCGAGATCGACGCCGCCCGCGAAGTTCGACGGCCCGGTCTCAGCCACGAAGTGCGTGTTCGCCTGGAACCAGTCGGTCTCTTCCGTATCGGCCACCTGTCCGGTCCCACCGTCGATGTCGACACCGAGGTCGTAGGTTCCCCCCCCCAGATCGATGGCCAGGTCACCCGGGACTACCTGCTCCCCGAGGAACTGGACTCCGTCGGGAATCGGCAGGGACGTCACGACCGCGATGTAGGCGTTGGTTGCGTCGTCATCGAAGTACATAGCCTCGATGTCGAACTGCTCACCGCCGTACGGACGTCTGCCCAGGTGTGTGCTCCAGTTGTCGTCGGCGAAGTACTCGGCCGTCTCCGATGTCGGCGTCCAGTCGTGGGTGAAGTCGCCGAATCTGTCGACGGCCAGCTCCACTCCGAACCAATCGGAGAGGAGCGCCGCCCCGGCGGGAACCGCCGAGAGCAGCAAGAGCACGCCGACGCCGAGGATCAGAAGTCGTCTCATGGCATGCCTCCTGTGAGGAAGGACAATGGAATCATGATCATGAACGCAAAGAACACCAACGCCGCTACTGCCACTGCTATGCCCGCTCTCATGCGTCACCTCTGGTTGCCAGCTCTTGGTGTCGGTGCACGAGGTGTTTTCCTTGACAACTTCAATAGTATCACAAGTAGCCAGCCCTTGACAAGTGCTTTTGTTGGTGCATTTGTCATTTGATGGCTAACTTGTTATCTCATGGTCTTTTACGGGGTCGTTCGGTCGTGAGGGGCTCAAGGGGCGGGGCTGGGAACCCTCAGCGGGCGGCCCCTGGGGCCCCATTCACGGTCCCCCCGGGCCCCTAACGACGTCGCCCGCGGCCGGAGGGGCGGCCGCGGGCGGGTAGCGTAGGGGTGGCTGTGCCGGCTACCTCAGCACCGTGATCTTCCTGGTTGCGACGGCCTCGGGCGTACGGAGCTCCGCGAGGTAGACCCCGGCGGACACCCGGTGCCCCGACTCGTCACATGCGTCCCAGGCGACCGTGTGATCGCCCGGCTGCAGGCGTCCGTAGGCCAGCTCGCGGACGACCCGCCCCGAGGTCGCGAGGATCCTGATCGCCACCCGGTCTACGCCCCCCGGCAGCGAGAACGCGAGGGTGGCCGGTCCCGGCGCCGGATTCGGGTAAGCGCTCAGGGCGAGCGTCGGCGCCGTGGCGCTCGCCATGACGATCTCCATGCTGTCGGACGGCCCGCTCTCGTTCCCGGCCGCGTCCGCGGCGGTGACCCAGTACCTGTAGGAGTACCCCTCCTCGACGCTCTCGTCGAGGAAGCTGGGTCCCGAAACCGGAGGGTCGGTGAGACAGACCGTCCGGCAAGGCGTGTCGTCCTGGGCCCGTGAACTCCTGTAGACGTAGTACCCGACCAGATCGTCCTCCTGGTTCGGCTCCCACGTGATCCGGATCCCGTTCCCCTCCTCCCACGCCAGAAGGCCCGAGGGAGCGGACGGCGGGACCAGATCGGGCCCCAGAAGCGTTACGAACTCCTGGTCCCCACCGATGTTGAGACCTCCCACCCGGTCCCAGGCGAGGACCCGGTAGTGGTACGTCGTCCCGGGCATCAGGTCCACGAGGTCCGCGCCGAACACGCAGTCGCCGGCACCGGCAGGAACGCCCGTCCGTGAAGAGCCGTACGTGGTGGTGAGCCCGTACTCGATCCAGGTCGTGCAGGGACGAGACGTGACCCAGTTCAGCCGCGCAGTCTCCTCTCCGACGGCACCGACGCCCGCTCGGATGATCCCGGGGGGATGCGTGTACGTCATCTGTCCCGTCGGAGCGATCGTCCTGAACGCGCCGACGTCTCCGCAGGTGGTGTCGCTCCCGCAGGCCGACAGGGTCATGAACGAGTACTCCGCGTACGGGGCGACTGGCGCCACCACGACCGCGTGGTTCGTGACGAGCGTCGTGTCGATATCGGTCGAGCAGTCGAGCACCCCACCCGTGCCGTACCGGACGAGCGACGACGCCGCGCGGTCGGTGCTCCACGTGATGAGAACCGACGTTGCCGAGAGCTCTTCCACGTCGACCCCCCACATCATCGGCGGTCCGGTCGGACCCAGCTCGAGCGTCTCGAACGTCGCGTCCACGGAGCCCGCCTGCGAACCGTACGCGTCCTCAGACAGGACGCGGAAGTGGTAGAGCTCACCGTCCACGAGCCCGCTCAACGTGACCGAGTGCTCCGACACGAGCTCCTCGTCGACGGGCGTCTCCAGGCCGTACGCGCTCGTCAGGCCGTAGAGCACCTGGGAGGTGGCGGGGCGGGACGTCCGCCATGCGACCGCGGCCGTCGTCGGCGTGATGTCGGTCACCTGGACGTCAGTGATCTCGAGGGGCGCGAGCAACGTCTGGAACTCGTGGTCGCCGGACTGCGCGCTCCCGCCCTCCGCGTCCTCGGAGACGACGCGGAAGTGGTAAACGCTGCCGGACGTGAGGCCGGTCAGCTCGACGGCGTGGTCGGTCACGAGAGGCGTCCCGTGGGGAGACCAGAGCCCGTAGGACTCGGTGGGCCCGTACTCGACGCGGGAGTCGGCGGGGTGGTTCGTCTGCCACGTGACGAGGACCGAGGTCCCCGTGATCTCGGAGACCGCGACGTCGTGGATCACGAGCGAGCCGTCGAGGGTGAAGCAGATGGAGAGATCGCCGGGCGGGTAACCGGAGTCGTCGACCACGAAGCTCATGATCCCGGACTCGTCAGAGACGACCGGGCTCCCGTTGAACTCGTCGCCGTCGACCGTCACCTCGAACCCTGAGGAGGGCGCGACGCCGATCACGATCTGCGCGAGTTCCGCCCTGGAGCCGGGCTCCGCCTGGGCGGCTCCGGCCAGGAGCCCCCAGACGAGAAGGGCCGTGACCGCCGCACATGTGCCGGTCTTTTCCGCAGTAGCAGTTAGCGTCATCCGATTGGGTCCCCGCCGCCGTTGGGAGTTTCACCTTCACGTCGAGATCCGCGGGGCCGGAGGCGGGTGCATAGGGGGTTGCCTGTTCGGTGGAAAACCCGGGGGCCGGCTTCGTGGGGGGGTACGTTACCGGCCCGGCGCGACCGAGGCTTCTCGAGTGCCTCACGGTCCCCGCAGGATCTCGGCGAATCCGTAATCGCTCCTCATGTTGCACGGGATTCGCTCCCACACACCCACGACAGATTGCACAATCTATGCCAGTTAGGAAGTAACAATGCAGGCAGGGTACCGAAAAGGGCAGGGAATGAGTGCTCCGAGGGGGCCTTGCGGGCTCGCCGGCCGAGAGGGCCGGCCCTCTCATTAATAGAGGAGCCTCGCCTGGGCACGCGCGGGGGCAAAGAGCGAGGGGCCCACAGCGTTCGGGCCCCTCGAATTCCTCATTCCGCCTGTCGCCTCCCCCGCTACCCGGGGGAGCTTCGTCCCGCGTGTCGGCGGCGTACCTCTACGGCGCCGCCGGGCGCGGCGAGCCCGAGACGGTGTTCGAGACCGCCGTCCCTCCGAACGAGTCGACGACAGCAACCTCGTACCAGTAGACGAACGAATCGACCAGGCTCTCGTGCGTGAAGAAGGTCTCCGTCCGGTCGGTCAGGCGTGCGATCACACGCTTGGTGCCCAGGTCCGGCGGGTTCGGGGGATCCTGGTCCCAGCAGAAGAGCTCGTACGCGAGGAAGTCGTCGTCCGTGTTCACCGACCATGAGAGCTCGAGGCTCGCCGAGTCAGGCGCCCACGGCTCCGCGAGCTCCACCGGCGTGGGGAGCTCGTTCTCCATCGTCGTCCCGACGACCTCGTTGCTGATGGCCGAGAGGCCGATGTCGTCGAAGACGTAGACCGCGTAGTAGTACGTCGAGTCGGGCTCGAGACCGGTGTCCGTGAAATCGGTCAGCGTCTGGTTCGTGATGTCCGCGATGAGCTCGCGCTCGGACGACGTGTCGACCCCCGGGATGTACGACCGGTAGAGCCTGTAGCTGTCGAAGTCGCTGTCGTTGTTCCTCGTCCACGACAGCCCGATCCGCCGCTCGGAGATCGGCACAGGCGGGTTCAGGGTCACGGACGTCGGCGGGTCGAGGATCGTGACGAGTGTCTGCGCCACGACCGGCTCCGCCTGGTTTCCGACGTCGTCCGTGAAGAAGCCGCTGACCGTTCCGTCGAGAATCTCCACTCCGATCTCGATGACGTAGTCGCGCTCGTAGACTCCGTCGTTCGGAACCGTGTCCCCTCCTACGCCGTCGTCGTAGAGGGCGATGGCAATCACGACGTTCCCGATGTCGACCTCCGCCTGACCGTACAGCTCCTGCGCGTCGAGCGTGAAGTGGATCGTCTCCCCCGCGACCATGGACGCGCCCTGAGTGTCTTCCGTCACCGACTCGATCACGGCCCGGGTGTCGAGGATGATGCCGTCGCTCGCGATCGTGGAGTCGTTGTCCTCGCCGTCGCGGAATCGGGCGTAGACGTTCTTCACCCCGTCGCCTCCCTCAAGCTCCCACGCGGACGTCGTGCGGAACGGCTGCCACTGGGCGCCGACGAGATTCTCGTTGTTCGAGAGCTGCATCAGCTGCGTGCCGGCGGCGGCGGACATCGTGAGCGTTACGTTTCGGCTGGGCGTCTTCATCTGGCCGTTGTCGATCGTCACGCCGTAGATCGCGGGCGTCGCCGTGATGGTCGACGACAGCAGGCCCTCGAGCCCGTGCGTGTTCACGGCCGAGACCGCGTATGCGTACTCCGTGCCGTTCCTCACTTCTTCGTCCGCGTAGTACGAGGTCGTCGCCGTGTTCAGGAGCTCGAGGTCCTCGGTCTCGTCCTCGATCACCTCCCACCGGTACACCATGTACTCCTCGATGTCGGTCGTGTCGCTCATCGACCAGTTCAGAGCGACGACGCGGTCCGCGATGATCGCGCCGAGATTCGAGGGCTTCCCCGGCTCCTCGGAGCCCGTGTTCGGGTTCTCGGGGTCGGCCGAGTTGTCGCGCGTTGGCGACGTGAGTTCGCCGCCGCAGCCGGCGAGGCCCACGACGAGGATGAGGGCCAGTCCGGCAGTAAGGAACCCGTGTAGTTTCATGCGTCACCTCCGGGCGGTTCCAGCCGCCCACGTCCAGCTCAGCGGCTAGAACTTGATGGCGAACCCGACCGTTGATCCGTCCGGCGTGAGTGCGGCGTAGAACCCGGACGGCTCAGCGCCGAGCTGGCTCACCGTGGGAGCCTCGCTGGTCGGCGGCGAGATCATGAAGGCGTCGACCACGTTGATCGCCCAGATTCCGATGGCCGCATACATCCAGACGTCGCGCTTCTGCTGCCAGTCCTCGGCGTCGCTGTATGTCGATTCCACCTCTTCCCACGCGAGCTCGATCTCCTCGATCTGGGTCGCGTCCAGGTAGTCGTCGTACGCCTCTTCGTACGTGTCCTTCGCGTCCACGTAGTTCGACTGCGTCCAGACGAGCCCGCCGAGCGCCACCGCCTCCGCGATGAAGAAGAAGGCTCCCTTCGCTGCCTGGTCGGCGTAGACCTGTCCCCATCCAGGGATGATGACCGAGCGGAATCCGGCCCCGGACGCGGTCTTCCGCGTGAGACGGATCTCGATCTCCTCCACCGTGGTCGCCGACAGCACAGTGACCCCCGTCCACTCCTCGTACCCGGTCATGCGTGCTCGGATCTCGTACGTCCCGGAGAGACCGCGCTCGAGCCGCCAGGGAGTCACGCCCCGAAGGGCATGGTCTCCGAGGAGCTCGACCACGGCTCCCGAGGGAACCGAGGTGATGACTACGCCTCCCCCGGTCGCGTTCGCGGCCGGCTGCGCCGTGGAGTCCCCGACGAGGGGAAGCGCGAGCAGGAGGATCGCGAGGACTGGGAGACCCAGTGGTCTGAGAGACATGTGCGACTCCTTCTGGTCTGTCTGTCGGCCTCGTCCGCCGCTCTCGACCGGGACAACCGGCCAAAGGCGGGCCGCGGCGATTCTATGGTCACCCTTCGGTGCTGTCAAGGTCACCCGGACCGCGAGCGGCGCGCGGGCGGCTGTCGCTCGGGTCGAATCCCTCGGAACGCCCCGCTTCCCGCGGTTTTCTTCTTGCGAGTGACTTGAATCCTGTGACATCGATTTCGTATTTTCGAATGAGATCGTAGACGGTCGACCGGCTCACGCCGATCGAACGGGCCGCACGAGAGACGTTGCCGGCGGCCCGCCTGAGCGCGTCGACGACGATCTCGTGTTCCAGTGCGTCCTTCGCTTCACCGAGTGTCTGCGCGCGCCGTTCAGTCTCGGAGTCGAGCCCGAGGTCGGCCGCCGTGAGCCTGTGACCGGATGACATGACGACCGCGCGCTTGACCCGGTTCTCCAGCTCGGGGATGTTCCCGGGCCACTCGTGCGCCATCATCGCCCGCACCGCCGACCGGGTGAACCCCGACAACCTCCGCCCGTGCTCGGAGGCGCAGCGCTCGAGGAGGTCCTCCGCGAGAAGGGCGATGTCCTCGCCCCGCTCTCTGAGCGGGGGCAGCGTGACCGTCACCACGCTCAACTGATAGTAGAGGTCCTCCCGGAACCCGCCTTCCGCGACGACCTCTTCCAGATCGTCATCGGCGGCAGCTATGATCCTGACGTCCGCCTTGATCGGATCGTGCGGGCCTTTCCGCTCGATCTCTCCCGACTGAAGGAACGCGGAGAGCCGAGCCTGAAGATGCTGCGACAGCTCGTCGACTCCTACGACGAACAGCGTCCCGCCGTCGGCCTGTTCGATTCGGCCCGGCATCTTCTCCGCGCCGTTGAACGTCCCGTTCCCGTTGCCGTTTCCGAAGACCTCGGCCTCGAGGTACTCGGACGGCGTCGCGCGCAGGTCGACAGCGACGAAGGGCCCTCGCGAGCGGCGACTCAGGTGGTGGATTCCTCGGGCGATGAGCTCCCTTCCGGTTCCTCGTTCGCCCACGAGAAGCACGCCGACTTCGGTCGCGGCGACCTTCCTGGCGGAGGAGAACACGTCCTGCATGGCCTCACAGGTCCCCGCCAGGCTGTCGAGGCGCTCGACGCCCGAGAGACGGTCCGGAACGGCGTCCGCGGCCGCCTCCAGCTCCTGGATCCTGAGCGCGCGCTTCACGAGGACCCCGAACTCGTCGATGTCGAAGGGCTTCACGCAACAGTCGCACGCTCCGAGCTCGATGGCGCGGACGGCGAGGTCGCGGTCCCCGCTCGGGGCGACCACGATGATCTTGAGCCTGAGCCTGGCCTTCCGCGCCAGCCGGAGGAGCTCGAGCTCCTCGCCGGAGCCCTCTTCGCCGCGCTCCAGCGTGCCGTCGAGCGTCATCACGTCCGGGCGGAACCGGCGGACGGCCTCGATGGCACCGGCGATCGTGTCGGAGGCGCACACGTCGTAGTCGCGCGCGAGACCTTCCCGGAGCAGCCTCCGGGTGACCTCGTCGCCTTCCACGATCAGGACTCTCTTGCGCTCGGACACGATCCTCGGTTCCTCCAGCTACGGACCGGGCGTCGGGCGGGTCTTCCGCCCCGCGGCGCCCACACGACCCCTCCGGCTTCCCTGCGGTGCCCTGCCGGTGCTCCTACTCGGGCAGGGCCTCCAGCTGCCGGGCCGCCTCTTCCGCCCACGGCTCTCCGGCGTACGTGCTCGCGATGTCCTCGAGCACCTCGCGCGCACTGGCGAAGTCCTCGAGCTGCCTCGTGTACAGATCGGCGGCCTGCAGCTTCATGATCGGCGCGTCCTCCGAGTCGGGCAGAAGCTCCGACGTCTCTAGGAGGATCCGCGCCGCCGCCTCCCACTTCTCCTGTCGGATCCGCGCGTCGACGAGGTACCCGCGGGCGGCAATCTCGGCCGACGTCCCGGCGTACTCCCTGATCACGCGCGTGTACTGCTCCACGGCCCGCTCGAGCGTGCTGGCCCCGACCTCCTCGTCACCGCTCTGGACGTACCGGTCGGACACGTGGATGAGTGCGCGGAGGCCGTACAGCGTGGTCGGGTACTCGCGCGCGAGAACGCTGTACTGCGCCGCCGCGCGATCCCAGTTCCCGGTCGCCTCGAAGCTCATCGCCAGGTACTGCATCGCCGTGGCGCTCACGACCTGCTCGGTCGTAAACTCGTCGATGACTCGTGAGAGGCGCCGCCGCGCGTCGTCGTGGCGCCCCGCGGCGAGGTCCTGTCTCGCGAGCGAGACGGCCGCCGTCGCGCCCGACACGTCGTCCCCGTACTCGCTCTCGACCCTCTCGTAGTACTCGCGCGCGAGACCGTTGCGCCCGAGTCTCGTCTCGTAGATCTCGGCCAGTCCGAGCCAGAGGGGCGCGCGGTTCTCGGGCGTTCCGAAGTCGCGGTCGAGCTCCTCGTACACCCTGGCCGCTTCCTCCCAGCGGTCCTCGAGCCCGTAGCTCTCCGCCGTGAGCGACGTCGCGAGCTCCGCGGTGGGCGATTCCGGCCACTCCGCGATCCAACGGGCGTAGTACTCCCTGGCACGGTCGGACCACGCCGCCGCCTCGGCCGCATCTCCCCGAGCGCGGTAGACCGCCGCGACCGACAGGGGCGCGCGGAGGATCCGCGTGTCGGGACTCGACTCCGGGTCGCGGGCGGGCTGCCAGTCCTCAATGAGCCCCGCGTAGACCGCCACGGCCTCGGGCCACCTGTCCTCGCGCCGCTCGACGGCGCCGAGCGCGAGCGTCGCATCGATCGCAAGGCCCCTCTCGAGCGCGTAGCTGTCTCGCACGGACGAGTAGAGGCGCCGCGCCTCGTCGAAGTCCCCGCGGTCCATCGCGAGCTGCCCGAGCGCGAGCCTGCTGTGCCCGGAGATGCGGGCGATCTGCCTGGCGACCTCGGAGACGCCCTCCGAATCCCCCTCGGGTGGCGGGAACGCCCGCGTGATGTTCCGGTACTCGTCCTCGACGCGGGCGCGCATCTCGTCGGTGTTCATACCGGGGTTGACGCTCACCGCGCGCATGAGGCTGCTCGCGCGCCAGGCCATTCTCTCGGCCTCGTACCTGTCCCTGATCTCCCTCGATGATTCGCATCCGACGCACACGGCCACGACCACGATCAGGAGGACCGCCGCGAGCCGCCTTGCTGCGCGAGTGTCTCTCAGTGTCATCATGGCCGTCCCTCCCCTCCGGCGCCGGGAACGGCTGCGCCCGGCGCTTCGTCCTGCGTCAGGTGGAGGAAGAGCCGCGTGATGCCGCCGAGCGTCACGTAGGTCGCGAAGAAGAGGACGACGACCCAGATCACCATGAGGAGCGGCACGAGCACCGGGGAGAACGTGTGCGCGATCGTGGCGCTCTGCCTCCACAGCCAGAGCGGCAGGATCTCGAGCGCGGCCGGCATGGCCACGAGCAGGAACGTGGCGACCGGGGTCCTCCCGAAGAGCACCAGGCTGCCTCCGACCGCCGCGCGCACGCTCCTTCCCGCGAGCACGATGTAGGGTGCCGTGTAGACGAGGACGGCCTGGACGAAGAGGACGACGAGGATCGTCGATCCCCTCACCACCCGGAACGTCCTCGGGCTCTCCTCCGCGAGATACCCGAAGAACGCGTAGGACGTCCTCGTCACGATCTGAGCGAGACCGACGGCGATCACCGCCGCGACCACGAGCGACCAGTACCTCGACGACGCCCGGCTCCACGCCTCCCCGAACCCCACCCGCCTCCGCTGATAGAAGGTGCCGAAGAGCACGATCCCCGTCGCCGCGGTCACCGCTCCCAGGAAGACGGCCAGGAACGGGTCGAGCTCGCCCAGCCCGGCCCTGAGCACGAGGAAGTTGTTCGGGTAGTGCAGCACGGACTCCCCGAACCGCCACCTCAGGAGCGGCACCATGAACCACGAGACGACCGGGTACGCGAACCCGCCGATCGCGGCCAGGATCGCGGCCTGCCCCGCGGCGTAGATGGCGAACGGGAGGAGCGCCACGCGCCGCGAAAACGCCCTGAACGTCTCCACCCAGCCCCAGATGAGAGCATTGATCTGATCGATGAGGCCCATCAGAGTCCTTTCGAGAATCCCCTACGACGCGGCCCGCCCGGCGTCACGCCGCAGGCGGTCCCGCCGGTTCCCGGCGGTTCACGGCGCCCGGCCCCGTCAGCCCTCCCCGGCGAACACGAAGAGCTCCGGAAGGCGCACGAGCGCGGCCTCCGAGAAGTCCTTCAGCACCTCCATGGCGCCGTCGAAGTCACCGTCCCTCACGACGGTCGACACTCTAACGAACGCTCCGTAGGTCACGTTCGACACGATCCCCGACGCTGCCATCCGCGTCATGAACTTGTCGCGGTCGGCCGTCGCCAGATCCCCCGCCGTGTACCACCAGTAGACCGCGAGCCGGCGGACGCCCTGCTGCTCGACGAGCACCCAGTTGGCGTCGAAGCCGCCGTCTTTCCTCCAGAGGGGCTCGAGCCCCGAGTCGACGTCCGTCCATCCCTGGGACCGGTAGCATACGAGCGGCTCGTGCGCGCCGTACCGGTCGTTCTGATGGAAGATGATGACGAACCATATCCAGTCGCCCACGTCGTTCGTGTACCGCCGCGCCAGCGTGTCCGTCGCCTCGAGTTCCTCGTAGACGACGTCTTCGAACGACAGATCGACGCTGCGCCATCCTCCGAGCTGCGCCGGGAACGCTCCGAGCGAGCCCGCCTCGAGCTCCATCCTGTCGGGCGGGTTCAGGTGCACGTAGAAGGCGCCCGCCCCGAGGAGCGCGACCACGACGATCGTTCCGAATGAGGTCCTCACGCGCCCCTCCCCTCAGGGGCGGTCTCTTCCCCCTCGCACGTCTCACATCTCAGGAGCTTCCGCACCACCACGAGTCCGACGAACGCGAACATGAACAGCAGGAACCCTGAGAAGTCGTGGAAGAACCCGAGCGCGGCGTCGATGCCCCAGACGTGGGCGACGAGACAGAGCGCGGTGATCCTGAGCATGTTCCCGGCGATCGCGAGCGGCACGCTGACCGCGACGATGACGAGCCGCTTCCACGCGGCGCCCGCCGTCAGATACGCGAAGAGCGTTCCGAGGGCCACGAGCGCGATGAGCGACCTGAGCCCGCTGCAGGGGTCCGCGATCCGAAGCGACCCGGCCGGGACGTGGATCGTCATGCCCGAGCGGACGAGTGGCACGCCGAGCTTCGCGGCGAGTGCACTCCCTGAGCGCGCCGCGAAGACCTTGAGGTTGAAACTCAGCACGTTCATGAGGAACGGCGGCCACGGCAGCATGAACACGAGGAACGCGAGCGGGAACCAGATCACCCTCGTCGCCCGACCCCCGAAGAAGAAGAGCGACAGGCCGAAGAGCATGAGGACGAACGAGTAGCCCTGCGTCATGAAGATGCCCGCACGGATCGACACCACGTTCCCTACGAGCGCGAGAGCGATGATCGCGATGCCCCAAGCCGTCCCCGCCCTCACCGCATCCACGAACCTCTTCCGCTCGCGCCACAGGAGGAAGAGGACGATCGGCGGGATCAGGAACCCGTGCGAGTAGTTCGGCGAGGACATCCAGGTCCGCCAGAGCGTCGGGAAGACCGGGTAGTACACGATCGCAACGAGGACGGCCGCCACCGCGAAGCGCGCGAGCTGCCGCGCGGCGAGCGTCCCCCGAGGGGTCGCGCCCCCGCTACCGGTCGCGTTCCGGAGCTCCGCCCCGTCTCGTCTGTCGTTCCCGGTCGTCAACGCTGCTCCTCCGTGCTCAGGCGGGGCCCGCTCTCCTCCCCTCGGGACCTCCTGAGGGCTCCGAACGTCCCCAGGAGGATCCTGAGATCGAGGAGGAGCGAGCAGTTCTCGACGTAGAACCTGTCGAGCCTGACCTTCTCCTCGAGGTCGATCTCGTCCCTCCCATTGATCTGCGCCCAGCCGGTGAGGCCGGGCCGGACCAGGTCGACCCCGACCTGGCGCCTGAGTTCGATCAGCTCGTACTGGTTGTAGAGGGCGGGCCGCGGCCCGACCACGCTCATCTCGCCGCGGAGCACGTTCACGAGGTTCGGGTACTCGTCGGCGCTCGTCCTCCTCAGGAACCACCCGAACTTCGTCACGCAGCCGTCCTTCATCTGGCTGTGGTTCATCAGGTCTGTCGCGAGATCCGGCGTCTCGCGGTGCATCGTTCGGAGCTTCAGGATCGTGAACTCCTGTGAGTAGACGCCGATCCGCCTCTGCGTGAAGTGCGCGTGCCCCGGCGAGTCGAGCCTGACGGCGATCGCCAGGAGCGCGTGGAGGGGCGCTCCCACGATCAGGATGCCGAATGCCGTGAGGACGTCTAGCAAGTACTTGACCCCGAGGTAGTAGCGGAACTTGAGGTGGCTTCCGCAGAGCGCGCGCTCTGATGCGAGGATCTCCTCGAGAAGCTCCTCGAGCTTGCCGGCGAGGGCGGTCCTCGAGTACGCGTCCTCGACGAAGACCCGACCGCTCCTCCCGAGCGTGTGGCGCATCTCGGCGTCACCAAGGAGCGTCTTCACGGCCTCGGCGAGGCCTCGCCCGTCACCCGGCTTCGTCACGATGCCGCTGCCGGCACGTTCGACGATCTCCCGCGCGTCGCCCTCCACCGCGGCGACTACTGGCTTCCCGCACGCCATGTAGTCGAAGAGCTTCACCGGGATCGTGCTCGCCGAGAACTCCCCGCTCCTCGTCGTCGCGAGGCAGAGAGCTGAGCGGTGCACGAGCTCGCTGAGCTCGTCCGGCTGCTTGCTCGGAAGGAACTCGACGTTCCTGAGACCCCGCCCGTCGACCTGGCGGACGAGGTCCTGCTTCGCGACGCCGTCGCCCACCAGGACGAACCTCGCGTCGCTCTCGTCCCTCAGGATCTCGGCGGCTTCGAGGATCACGTCCATCCCGTGAACGAGCCCGTGCGTCCCCGAGTAGATGACCGTCCGGCCGTCTCCGCCGTTGCCAGCGGGTCCTCCGGCGGCCGGAGCGAAAAGCTCCGTGTCCGCCCCGTTCGTGATGAGCGAGATCCTGTGCCGCGGGATGCCACGCTCGAGCATCAGTCGCTCCATACCGGGCGTGACGGCCACGAGCCTCGCTGCCCGGCGGTAGAGGAACTGCTCGAGGCTCTCCGCGGCGCGGATGGCCCGCCGGCTCCTCAGCTCGCCGAGCTCGACGGCCGCGTGTGGCCAGTAGTCCCTGAGATCGAGCACGAACGGGACGCCACGGACGAGTCCGAGGAACCACGCCGTCAGTCCGAGGAAGAGCGGCGGAGAACTCACGAGGACCAGATCGCACTTCCCCGCGGCGCACCCGCCGACCGCGGCGGTGATCATGAACGAGAGCTGGTTCGCAACGCGGGTGAAGAACGTCTTCCTGGGCGTCGCGAAGAGGTAGCACCTCAGGATGCGGACGCCGTCTACCTCCTCGCGGCAAGCGAGCTTCCTCCGGTAGCGGGGCTGCTTCACGCCGCTCGGGTGGTTGGGCATGCCCGTCACGACCGTCACGGCGTGGCCCCGCTTCGCGAGATTCGTCGCGAAGTGATAGGCCCGAAGCGGCGCCGCGCCGGTCTCCGGCGGGTAGTACTGTGTCAGGAAGAGGATCCTCATGGCTTCCTTCCGGCCTCTCCTGCCTGCCCAAGCCTCAGTTCCGATGACGTCCGATCCGCGCCCGTGCGGGATCCGCCCGCCGCGCGCAGGAGCGCCGCGAACGTGTCCTCGACCTTAGTCACGACTGCGGCGATGTCGTGACTCTCGCGCGCGAGCGTCCGGCCGCGCTCACCCATAGAGCACGCGCGCGCGGGGTCGCTCAGGATCTCGAGGAGCGCCCTGCCCATCGCGGGACCGTCGCCCGCCGGGACCAGGAGGCCCGACGAGCCGCGCTCGACCACCTCGGGCACCCCGCCGACGTCCGTCGCCACGACCGGAAGGCCCGCGGCCATCGCCTCCATCAGGACGTTCGGCGTGCCCTCGGAGGTCGACGAGAGCGCGAAGGCGTCCATGAGCCCGAGCACCCGGGGCACGTCCTCCCGGACGCCCGCGAAGATCACGGCGTCCGCGATCCCGAGCTCGTCGGCAACGCGGCCGAGTTCCTGTCTCCTCGCGCCGTCGCCGACTATGAGGAAGCGCGCGTCCGGCAACGACCTCGCGACCACCGCCGCCGCCGCGAGGAAGTGCTCGTGTCCCTTTACGTCCGAGAGTTTGCCGACGATCCCGACCACGGGGTGCCCGTCCGTGCCCAGCTCCCGCGCGAGGTTCCCGTCCCGGAGGACGTGCCGGCTTCCGGCTCCGCCCTCCGTGTCGCCGGGTGCATCCACCGCCGCTCCCCTGACCGCGCTCCCGACCGAGTAGGGCGTCAGGTCTATGCCGACGCCCACGTTGACGATCTTCCGTTCCGGGACGCGGAACCGCTCGACGAGCTCCCTGGCCGCCGCCGCGCTGTTCACGAGGACCGCGTCGACGACCCGACGGTTCGCGTACCCGTAGACCTTCTCCTTCGTTCCGCCCGTGAGCCAGTACGAGAGGTTCCTCTGGTTGTTCACGACGACCGGCACCCGAGCGGCGCGTCCGACGAACGGCCCGACGATGGTCGTGAGGCCGAGCATGCATGAGAGAATCTCCACCCGCTCGCGCCTCAGGAACGACGCCGCCCGCGGAAGACCGCGGACGGTCCCCGCCGAGAGAGCGCTCGCCCCGGTCCCGAACTCGTGGACCGGGACTCCCAAGGACTCGATCACCGGGAGCAGCTCGCCGCGCTTCGCCGTCGACATGACGACCGGGTCGAAGCGCTCCCGGTCGATTCTCGAGAGGAGCTCGACGAGGAAGCGCTGCGTGCCGGCCCGCTCGAACGACCCGGCCCAGAACGCCACCTTGATGGGTCCGCCCCTCGCTTCTCTGACGGTCCTTCCCAGAATCGACCTCCGCGTGCTCGGCGTCCGTCACGACGCCGCCTCCTGACGTTCGCCCGTCGGCCCCGCGACGTCACGGCCGCCGCCGCGCGTCGGCCGCGATCGGGACGATGCGGTCACCTCCCGGAGCGACGAGTGGTTCGGGCGCGAGAGCCGCGCGTACTGGATGTCCGCCGCGAGCCATCGGACGTCCGCGTCGTGCGGGACGATCCCGAGCCGGGGCAGGCAGTGCACGGGGTACCGCCTTGAGACGGGCCCGGCGATCGAGGTCACGCCGGATCTGAACCCGGCGTCGGCGACGACCGCGGCCGTCGTCGCGTCGAAGTGACGGTTCGTCCTTCCGTTCGGGTAGGCGAAGTGCTCGACCTCGCACCCTAGGAGCTCCTCGAGGGCGCGCTTCGACTCCCCCACCTCGCCGACGAGCGCGTCGGTCGAGACGCTCGGGAGGTTGTAGTGCGTCACCGAGTGCGCGCCGATCGTCATCCCGCCCTCGTGCATCTCCCGGATCTCGTCCGGGTTCATCATGATCCTCGAGTCGTACGTGTCCCGCGAGTTCCCGCATGCCTCCCGGACCTCGTTCACGATCTCGAGGGCCTCGCGTTCGCCCGATCGCTTCACGACCGCGGTAATGAACGCGATCGCCTTCTCCTTCGCGCGCGGGGTCGAGAGGTCTATCGAGCAGGCGCCGAAGGTCCCGCACTTGAGCCCTTGAGACTCGGTCCTGCGGATCGCGTGGCGAAGGGCGACGGTCCAGAGGATCGATTCGTCCGAGATCGCTCCCGTCGTCACGTAGAACGTCGCGGTCGCCCCGTGCTTCCTGAGAATCGGGAACGCACAGCGGTAGTTGTCCTCGTACCCGTCGTCGAACGTGATCGCGACGGTTCTCGGGTCGACCCGTCTGCCCGAAGCGATGGCGTCCGCAAGTTCGGGCACGCCGACGACGCGGTGCCGCTCCACGAGGTAGGCAACCTGCCTGTCGAAGACGTCCGTCGAGACGACCAGGCTCCGCTGGACGTAGTCTCCCGCCCAGCCGGGGTCGTCGTTGACCGAATGGTAGCGGAGGATCGTCGCACCGCCCCACGGTAGGAGGCTCATGGCCCTCACGAGAGGCGCGCAGTTCCGGAACGCGCGGCCGAACCCCCACAGGCCGTCGACGGAGATGGCGCCGTTCTCGTCGATGTACGGGACGTCGCCACGCCCCGGGCCGAGTCCGGCCCTGTCCGCGTCGCCCCACAGGCAGCGGCTCTCCTCGCCGGTGAGACCACGGCCCCTCCCGCGCTCCCTCATGTCGGGGTCCTTCCTCATACCGTGTCGAACTCCCTCGCGCGCAGCGCGTCGACCCAACCCACGAGCCCGGACACCCGCTCGTCGAGCAGTTCCAGGTAGTAGTCGATCGTGTCCTCGACCATGTGCTCCGTCGAGAACCTGGCGAGGACGCGTTCCCTCCCGGCCCTCCCCATGCGGCGCCGCAGCTCCTCGTCGCCGAGAAGCTCGAGCACGCGACGGGCGACCCCTTCGGCGTCGCCCGCGGGAAGCAGGAAGCCGGTCTCTCCCTCCTCGATCAGCTCGGGGTTTCCTCCGACGGCGGTCGCCACGACGGGCCTCCCGGCCGCCATCGCCTCGAGGACCACGTTCGAGCAGCCCTCCTTGATCGAGGTGAGCACGGACACGTCCGTGCTCGCGAGGACGGCGCCGATCCGGTCGGTCATGCCGGCGAACGTCACTGCCTCCCCGAGCCCGAGCTTCCGCGCGTGCTCGGTGAGCTCCGCCCTGAGCTGTCCGTCTCCGACAATGAGGAACCGCGCGTCGGGTCTCTCCCTCGCGATCAGAGCGGCGGCCTCGAGGAACGTCGCGTGGTCTTTCTTCGGGGTCAGGCTCGCGATGACGGTGATCGTGGGGCCGCTGCCCGCGCCGCTCCCGGGGAACGGCTCCGGAGGAGGCGAGCCGGTCCTCGACGGGACGTTTCCGTCGGCGGGCGCCGCGTCGACGTGGCCGCTGACCCGGCGGACCGAGATCCCGTTGTAGATCACGCGGATCTTCTCCGGGTCGACCCAGTGCATCTCCGCCACGTAGTCCTTGACCGCGCCGGCGTTCACGATCACGCGGTCCGTGATGCCAGAGAGGATCCTCTCGATGGCGTTTCCGCGAAACCTCGTGTGAACGTCGACGTTCCGCACCGACGTGAGGACGATCGGGACGCGAAGGAACCGTCCGACGATGAGCCCCCTCCAGTTCGCCGACGACAGGAACGCGTGCAGGATCACCGGCCGCTCCGTCCTCACCAGACGCGCGAGCTTGCGGGACGCGCCGGAGAAGTTACCGAGGCGCTTCGCGAGCACGACCAGACGGACCCCGGCCTCCTCGATCTCGCGGCCGAGCGGCCCCAGCTGGCCGAGGCAGCAGACGATCGGCTCGAACCGGTCCCTCGGGAGCCGGGTCGCGAGCTCCATGAGCTGGCGCTCGGCCCCACCGCGTTCGAGCTGTCCGATCACGTAGAGGACCTTGATCTTCCCGGCCGGGGCGCGGTCCGCGTGCCCCGAGAGCGCAAGGTCGTAGAGCGCCTCCGTCTGCCCGACCATGTGCTTAGCGGTGAAGGCCTTCTCGTAGGACCGGCGGGCCGCGGCCGCAAGACGCGACCTCCGCCCGGCGTCCCTCGAAAGGAGAGCTATCTTGTCCGCGAGCGCTTCGTGGTCCCGCGGCGGAACCACGTACCCGTTCACGCCGTCCCTGATCACCTCTGGGACGCCCCCGACGGCCGTCGAGACGCACGGGACCCCGGCCGCCATCGCCTCGAGCACCGTGATCGGCAGCCCCTCCCACGCCGAGGAGAGGACGAAGAGGTCCGATCCCCTGAGGAGCCTCGGCACGTCGTCGCGCGACCCGAGGAACGACACGCGATCGCCGACGCCGAGCTCGGCCGCGTGGTCGCTCAGGTGCTGGAGGATCGGGCCGCCGCCGGCGACGGCGAAGTACACGGGCGGGACCAGGTCGGAGACTGCCGCGGCCGCCCGGATGAGGTTCTCGTGGTCCTTCTGTGGACTGAGGTTGCCGACGGTCAGGCAGAGGACGGCGTCGTCGGGCACGCCCAGCTCGCGTCGCACCTCTGCGCGGTCGCCGGCGACCGGGCGAAGTGTGTCGTCGATGCCGTTCCGGATGGTCACGAGGCGCGCCGGGGAGAACCTCCCCTCGGCGAGCCGGGACCGGGCGACGGCCTCCGACACGGCGATCTGCGCGTTCTCGCGCATGCTCGCGAGCCTGCTCAACGCGAGCCTGAATGGGAAGCGAGCCGCGGCGACGTTGTGCTCGGTGCGGAGCACGGCGGTGGCCCCGCCGAGGATGGCGGCGGGGATTCCGACGGTCATCGCAGTGAAGTTGTGGTCGTGGACGACATCGACGCCGCGTCGCCTGATTAGACCGGCGAGTCTGAGGACGGCGCGGAAGTCGAGACGCGACCTTCGTTCCAGGGCGTGGACGGGGACGCCGCGTTCGTCGAGGACGGCAGCCAGGGGACCCGCGTCCCCCACGCAGCACACCTCGGGCTCGTAGCGCGAGCGGTCGTGGGAGGTCGCGTACTCGACCACCACGCGCTCGGCCCCACCGAGCCCCAACGAACCAACGACGTGGAAGACCTTCTTCATCTCGACAACCCCGTGCACCCTTCCCGGCACTCGAGACGCCGGGTCCTTCGTTTCGCCTCGCTGTCTGCGCCGAGTCTCGCCCTTCGCGTCGCCCGCCCCTACGACGAGGCGCGGGAGGCGCCGGCGCGTTCCTCCTCTGACTCCTCCGTGCTCTCCACCCCGACCTCTCCCCCGCCTCCCTCCTGGTAGAGGTTCGCCGTGGTCGTCTTCCCCCACACGAGCGGCACCGTGGAGATGACCCGGCGGTACTTGCCTCGGCCGACGAGGGGAATGTCGTCGACGTACTCGATGGCGACCCGGACGTCGGGACCGAGCCTCTCGGCGATGTTCCTCCTGAGATCGTCCTCGTCGTGCGCCGCGAGCGGCTGCTTCACCACGAGCCGTGTGGTGATTTCCGCGGGGTCGTGCTGGACGATCTGCGACCTGACGATGCCCGGAAGAAGCTTGAACGCGCGCGCGACCATGAGAGGCGGCACGAGCCGGCCGTCCGGCGTCACCAGGATGTCCTCCGCCCGCATCGCCACGTCCCTCATGAGCGGCAGCTTCCTGCCGCAAGGGCAGTCGGTCCCCGCCATGGAGGCGGTGTCGCCGACCTCGTAGCGGATGAGCGGCATCCCGAAGTTGTGCAGGCCGGTCGCGACGACTCGTCCGACCGTACCGTCCGGAACGGGGTCTCCGTCGTCGTCGAGGAGCTCCGTGATGCCGAACTCCATGTAGAGGTGGTGCCCCGTGTGCCGGTCGCACTCGCTCGAGTACATCACGCGCTCGGACTGACTGTAGCCGTCGAAGACCCGGCACTGGAACCGCTCCTCTATCACCTCGCGCTCGACGTCGAGGAGGGGCTCGGACGTCGTGAAGACGCACCTGAGCGGCAGGTACTCGTCGCGCTCCTCCATGAACCGGGCCAGGACGTACGCCGCGGTCGGGTGCGCGTCGAGCGCCACGACGCCGACCTCCCGCATCGCCTCGATGTAGAGCGGAGCGGACTCGTCGGTCATGTGGAGCGGAGACAGCATGAGGTAGTTCCACGGCCGGTTGTGGCGCCAGTAGGGAGGTCCCTTCTGGTCGAGAGGAACGACCGGGCGTCCGAGACACGTGGCGATCGGCTCGCCGAACTCGACCCCGGCCCAGTTCCGCTCGCGCCAGAGGCACGCGTTGTTCATGTAGCCGATCTCCCGGTCCCAGTACATGTAGAGGGACGAACCTGTCGTTCCGGCGCTGTGCGTCTTCTTGAGTGACTTCCTCGGGGCGGCGTCGGACACCAGCTGCTCGATGCTCCGGTCGACGTCCGCGCGCGTGAGCACGGGCAGCTTCGGCAGGTCGGAGAGACGAGTGATGTCGCCGGGGACGAGCTTGAGGCCGCTCATGAGGTCGCGGTAGTAGGGCACCGTCTCGTACGCGTGCCTCACGACCAGGCGGAGTCGCTCCTCCTGGTACGCCTCGAGCTCCTCGAGCGACAGCCACTGTGACCGGTCGAGCAGCTCGCTCGCGCGGTCGAAACCCTGCCCGAAGCGCTCGCGGCGCAGCTTCCAGCCGTAGGCCGACATGATCACATTCTGGATCGGCACGGGGCACCGGCTGTAGAGTCTCTCTCCGACGTACTCCATCCTCACCTCACGAGCGGCGGACCGACCGCGCCGCGCTCGACTCAACGAGCTTCAGGTAGGCCGTCTCGATCGTCCTCATGTTCTTCGAGAGGTCGCCCCTCTCCTCCACGATCGCCCTGTTGATCTCCGAGGCGCGCGCCCTCAGCTCGCGATCCGAGAGGGCGGCGGTAATCGCCTCTGCGTACGCCTCCGGGCCTTTGTCTGCGACCAGGAAGCCGTTTCGTCCGTGCTCTATCCAGTGGCGGTTCGCTGCGTTGTCCCAGACGATCGGGAAGCAGCCGCGCGCCATCGCTTCAAGGAGCGAGGCCGACACGCCGTCGACCCTGACGGCAGCCACGTAGACGCTCGAACTCCCGAGGAGCTTCGGGAGCTCGTCGTACGCCACTCCCCCCGCGAACCACACGCGGTCGTCAATCCCGAGGTCGCGCGTGAGCCCCTCGAGCTCCGCCGCGCAGTTCCCGGTCCCGGCGACCGCGCCCGTGATGGCGGGGACGTCCTTCCTGGCGAGCGCGAGCGCCTGGAGCACGACGTCGAGCCTGTAGTGGCGCTGGAGCGACCTCGTCGTGATCACCGAGTACTCTTCGTCGGCCCCGTCGTCCCGGGGCGCGAACCGCGCGAGGTCGATCCCGCGGGGGCACTCGAAGATCTTCTCCCGGTCCGCTCCGAGTTCGACCAGGCGATCCGACATGTGGGGCGCCCACGAGTGGATGAGGTCGGCCCGCCGGAGCGTCATCCGTACGGGTATCCTCTTCTGGGCGCGGAACGGCAGACCGACGATGATCTGGCTCTGCGCGACCACGACCAGCGGGTGGAACCCGGACATCGCGGCCACGAAGCCGTAGCTCGGGACCCGGTACCCGACCACGAGGTCGGGCTCTATCTCGGCGATGATCTTCCTCACGCGCGGGATCTTCCCCAGATTCGCTACCCTTCCCGCGAAGCCCGGCTCGCCCTCCACGACCGACAGGTCCCGCACGTCGATCGACGGGTCGAGCTCGGCCGGGGGACTCATGGACAGCACGTGCACGTCGTGGCCGAGCACCTTCGAGAAGTGCTCGACCCAGCTTCGCGTGTTCACGCTGCTGCCGTCTGCGAGAAAGCAGACCCGCACGCCTTGCCTCCTGTGAAACCGTCTCCTAGCCGCCGGACACCCAGCAGGCGTCCTCACCCGGCTGCCCGCTCTTCGTGAACAGGACCGTCTGTCCCGCCACGTTCGCCCCGATGAAGTCCCCCGTGTCGATGAACGTCACGTTCGGCATCGACGAGACGCCCGACGAGGTCGCGTAGAGGACGTGCAGGAACATGTGCTCGTTTGCCGCGGTCGACGGTGACACCTCCACGCGCCACGACCCGCTCTCCGACCCTCCGCCTCCGGCGGGCGGGTAGTTGACACCGTTCACCTCGAACTGCCGGCCGCTTCCGCCGACCGGCGTGATCTGGTGCTGCGTCGGGAGGAGCGTCTTCACGAACAGCCTCGAGTCTCCCTGCGTGACCGAGAACGTGTCGCCGGACACCTGGGGCTGGTTGATCGAGTGGAGGAGCCACTTCTTGGTGAACGACGGGGACGTGGCAGTGACCCTGTCCAGCACGACGAAGAAGTCCGGCTTGAGCCACACGAACTCCCTGGTGAAGTTCGAGAGCTTGTGCGACGAGTAGGCCTTCGTGGCGTCGCCCTTGACGTAGGTGAACGTCTCGGTGTCCCTGTACGGCGTGACGATGCTCCCGCGGTCGAACTCCGGGCCCGACATGTCGCCGCAGACGACGGCGTCCGGATAGCTCCAGACCGGGATCTGACCTCCGTCGTTCGCGTACGGATAGAACGTCGACTCGCCGGGGTCGTAGACCGTGATCGTGTTGTGGGCGATGGTGCGGCAAAAGTAGTTCTGATGATGGGAGCTGATCGACGAGTCGTAGTCGCCCGAGTCGATCGCCAGGAGGTCGTTCCCCCTCGCAATCAGGAAGTGACCCTGATGGGAGTGGGTGTGGTACGACGGGACGGCCTCGCAGCGGAAGACGGCGTAGATGTCCGTGCTGTTCACGGAGAGGTCCCAGCCGGACCTCATGTACACCATGCCCACGTCGTTGAAGAGGGCGGCGCTGTTGTCGCCGTAGACGGCGGACGGGTGGACGGGCGTGACCGACGGGTCCCGCCACACGATCTGCTTCCAGCGGTCGAACGAGTTGATGTACCCGGATCCCTGCTCGAGGACCTCGTCCGCCACCCACTGGGCCACCCCGTCGTTGTAGACGGCGGCCAGGTTGTAGAGCGCCATTCGGACGGCCCCCGACCCGCCGCTGTGCCAGTGGGAGTCGCCCTGCTTCGAACCGAGCGACGTCCCGCTCCCCTTCGCGGCGCCCGTGTCGTAGACGAGGTAGCGGGCCATGTTCTGGTAGTTGGTCGACCACGAGAACGGGTCGTCGGTGGTTCCGACGTCGTAGGCCGTCATGCCCATCCTGTTACCCGTGCAGAGGATCGACATGTTGTAGTCGCCCTCGAAGTAGCCTCCGTCGCTCGCGATCTCGTCGAGACAGCAGAGGATGGTCGAGGAGCCGAACTGGTGGGCCGAGTACGTGTCGAGGCACGCGGTCGCGACCTGGTTGTTGATGCCCTCTCCGTACAGCGCGATGCCCGGGTACGACAGGAGCGCGATCCTCCCGAGCTTGGAGTGGTAGTTGTTCAGGCTGCTCCACTGCGTCCCGATGCCGCTGCCGCTCTGATACCAGTCGGCACCGTCTGCGAGCGCGCTGCCGTAGGTGCTGCGCTCGGACGCGGTGAGCCCGTCGTAGCACCAGTCGAAGAACACGCTCCCCCCGAAGATCCAGTCGGTCGAGTGGGTCTGGTTGTGGCTGATCACGTACGACGCGACCGCCTTGGCCCGGTTGAGGTAGCTGGTGTCCTGGCTGACGAGGTAGACGAAGCTGTACGACGAGAGCGCCCAGCTCACGTTCACCGGCAGCGGGTCGTTGATGTGGCTGTCGCACCAGGTCTTGATCTTGTTGTAGTCCGCGGAGTAGGAACCCAGGGCTCTCGAGCGGATGCCGGAGACCTGGCTCGCCGTGAAGAAGAGCCGCGGGTGTCCCTGGATGACCTGGTACCCCTCCGCCGGGACCACCATGGCCACGACGACGAGAAAGAGCACAGCTAGGGTAGTGAGTCTCATGATGTCATCTCCTCTGCTGTCCGGGGAGCTTTGTCGGTTGCTGCGAAACGGACGCATCTATCTACAAGACCGGCGAGGAAGAAATAGGTCCCCGCGATCGACATGTTCAGGAATCTCTCTCCGAAGACGTTCGCCGCAAGGAGCGCCGCGGTGGCGCTCAGGAAGCCGAGGGCGATGCCTCTGTCCAGCCTGCGGGATGCTGCGCGCAGGAGCTCTATGCCGCTCTTCACGCACGACACGAGGAGCCACGCGAGCGCGACTATTCCGATGAGACCCGCCTCTCCGAAGATCGCGACGTAGAGGTTGTGGGACGAGAACGACCGGCCGATCTCCTTGTAGGTCAGGAACGGGATGGTCGAGTACCCCATCCCCCAGATTGGCGAGCTGCGCATCGTCTCGCGGAAGACGATCCCCCAGATCTTGAGCCTCACCCCGGCGGACGGGTCGAGTTTGTCCGTCGGGTCTCCCATGAGCTCGGCCTCGACCGTGTCGACCCGAGTCTCCGCCACTCGGTCCTTCACGAAGTCGGGAGCCCAGATCGGGCTCAGCGCCAGCACGATCAGGAAGAGCACGAAGACGCGCTTGCTCACGCTCAGCGTCAGGAGCCCGAGCCCGCACGCGAATCCCACCAACGCCCCTCGGGAGTTCGGGAGGAAGACGCCGATCGCGGCGAATGCGGACGACACCCAGATCGTGAGTCGCTTCATCATCGGGAAGATCCTCGATGACACGAGGACGATCCCGATGATCATCGTGGCGCACATCGCGAAGTACGCGCCGAGGTCGTTCACGTCGCCGAGCGCACCTGAGACGCGCTGGTGCGAGGCGAGCCCGCCGTACTGGTCGAGCGCGATGAGGGCGCCGACCGTCAGACCGACGCCGAAGGTCACGAGGAGGTTCTTCATCTGCTCGCGGTTCTCGACCGTGTTCACGACGACGAAGTAGACCGCGATCCCGAGGACGCTGTTCCAGAGGTTCTTGACGAGCACCATCGCCGGGTAGCTCCCCGTCGACGGTGGGAAGACAACGACCTTGAGGAGCGACATGAAGAGCACGCCGATGAACAGGGCGATCGGCACGGTGAGCCTCGCCCTCACGAAGATCTGCTGTCTCGCGAAGATCCTGGGGACGATCCAGCTCACCAGGAGGATGATGAAGATGAGGTTGGGCGCGTTGATCCCGGGAATGCCCGTCGCGGGGAGGTACTCGCCGAGCGGGAGAGCGAGGAGCCAGGCGTGCAGCGCGACGTGGGGCCGGAAGAACGCGACTGTGAAGATGGTCACGCCCACGAGGATCTTGATGATCCGGTGCGGAGCCTGCCCGTACGCGTAGTGGAGCTGGAAGATCGCGTAGGCCATGCCGAGAGCGACGACCGCGGCCACGACGTACAGCAGCCAGGCGTAGCTGTACTGCGGCACCTGGCTCGGCAGCGGGGGCGGCGCCGGGGTCTGTCTCGGCGTTCCGGGATCAGCCACCGCTCTCCTCCTCCGCGTGCTCCGTCGCGTCCGTCGTCCCGGCGTCCATGACCTCCGCCGCGTCACCGAGCGTGAGTTCGTAGATCTCGACCACCGGGTTGTGGAACGAACGGCCGGGCCCGCGATCGATCGACGGCATCGGGAACGTCTCGGCGAACCGCGCGACGCGGACGCCGTTCTCCCCGATCCAGTCGAGGAGCGTGCTCGGGCTGGGCGTGCCGGGCGGCTCCGCGCCCTCCATGGGCCGCCTCTGGTCCGCCTTGCTGGTGATCACGAGGTAGTCGGGGCGGATCTCCTCGATCGCCGCGATCATCGCGGCCTGGTCGTCGCCGGCCTCGGGGATCCGGAAGAGCTCCTGCCCCCAGCCGGAGCCGAAGATCCGGTACTGCGGGTGCCTCGCCCGACCGATGTCGAGCTCGAGCTCGTTGATGCGCCGCTTCGACGCGCTCCACGAGGAGACGCCCGTTTTGTCGGCTTCGATCGCGTGCTCGAGCTGCGCTGTCGCGCGGTTGAGCTCCGGCCCGTAGGACTCGACCACCACCGTGCTCCCCGCCTCGATGTTCTCCTCCACCCACTGCTTCGCCTGCGTGCGCGTGTCGGTCGCGTCGAGCGCGCGGACGAATCGGAGCGATGGCCACGCGGCGAACGCCAGCACGACGATCGCGACGGTCGTTGCCGCGGCCACCGCCGACGGGGCGCGCGACGTACCGCGTCCGCCGGGTGTCCGATCGAACGTCCCGAGCCCGAGCAGGAGGACGATCCCCGCGCCCGCCATGGCGGCGATCGCCGGGATCGCCGGCGTCACGTACGTCGAGCGCTTCACGGTGATCGCGATCAGGAACAGGAGGACGCAGACGACGTAGACGAGCGAGATGAGCGCGCCCGCGAGCCTGAGCTCGGGATGACCCGGTTCGAGCTTGTCGCCGGCCCTGCCGCGGCGCGCCCCCCGACCCTCGGCCACGCCGCGGCTGAGAGCGAGCACGAACCCGAGGACCGCGAGCAGGAGCACGGGGTAACCGACGCCCCGGCCGAGGCTCTTCCCGAACACTTCCCCGAGGCCTCGCCAGATCGAGCTCGCCTCCTGGGCGACGCCCGACTCGGACACCATCGTGAACTGCATGAGGACGTCTCTCGAGAACTCGCCCGCGCTCACGACCGAGTACGGGGTTCCGATCACGAATCCGACGACGCACGCGACGATCGCGGCCGGGAGCACCCACGCCGCGATCGCCCGTCTCGAGACGAGGAAGACGAACGCCGTGAGGGTCCCCGCGAAGACGATCACTCCGGGGTACTTGGTGGACGCGGCCAGTCCGGCCAGGAGACCCGAGAGAACGAGCTGGCTCGCCCGCCCGGAACGGACCGCGTAGAGAGCGAACAGGAGCGAGACCGACGCGAGGAAGGTCGTCGCCACGTCCGGAGTCGCGTAGTGCGAGTCGCGGACGTGAAGGAAGCCCACCGCGACCAGGGCCGCCGCGATGAGCCCGGCCGCCCTCCCGAAGGCCGTTCGGCCGAAGAGATACGTCGTCCAGACGGTGGCGACCCCGGCCGCCACCGAGACGTATCGTCCGATGAGCCAGAACGGCGTTAGGTCGGTGAGGTACGCGCGCGCGAGGTCGAGCGGCCCGCCGAACGTGCCGGCCGCCTTCCCGATGAGGTAGAAGACGGCGTAGAGGCCGAACACGAAGTACATCATCAGGGACGGCCACCTGAACCAGTGAGGGTTCATGTCGCCGGTGCCGAATCCGAGCGAGTGGATGAGGATCGAGCCCTCGTCGGGATGGTATGCGTGCGGGAGCCCCCACCCGATCCCCCAGATGCGGATCCAGAGGGCGACCCCGATGATGACGATGAGGATGATCGTAGCGTTGCGTCGGCTCATGCGCTCCTCTCCGGACGCGGTCCCGCGGCTCTGCGCCGCGCGGCCCGGCGCCCGCTAGCTCCGCGAGATGACGAACACGCCGAGACAGATGATGACGAGACCTATGGTCCTCACGGCCGTGATGTGCTCCCCCAGAAAGAGCCAGGACGCCACGAAGACGAGCACGTACGCGAGGCTCACCATCGGGTACGCGAGGCTCAGGTCCACGTTTGACACCACCGCGATCCACAGGACGGCGGAGAGCCCGTAGCAGACGAAGCCGATCGCCACCTGCGGGACCTTGAGGATCGGGACGAGCTGACCCCACACGCTTCCTGCCGACACCTCGCCGTAGATCATCATCCCCTTCTTCATGATGACCTGGCCGGTGGCTCCCAGCAGGACCGCCGCGAGGATGAGCGGGATTCCCTTCATCGAGCGCCTCCTCCACGAACCCGGACCGGCCGCGCGCCGCGGCCCCGGGCACGGACTACGATGGTCTCCTGATGGCCTGACGTCCTGCGGCGACCATCACGAGGTATCGCCTGATGGTGTCCAGGATGTTCATCTTGCTCGCGCCGCCCTTCCTGTCGTACCTGAGGACGAGCGGCACCTCTGTCACGCGCGACGGGAGCTGCGCGAGCTTGAGAAGCACCTCGGCGGACGAGACGAACCCGGACTCCGTGATGAGGTCGTCTCCGAAGACCCGGAATCCCGCCGCGAGGGTCGAACCCCTGTAGGCCCTGTATCCGCACGAGTAGTCCCGCACCCCGGGCACTCGCAGGAACGTCCTCAGGAGCATGCTCGCACCCTTGCTCAGGAAGCTCCTGAGAGGCGACAGCCCGACCTCCCTTCCGCCCTTCGCGTACCTGGAGGCGATGACGATGTCGTAGCCGTCATCGATCCGCTCGAGCATGTCCGGTATGATCGACGGATCGTGCGTGTCGTCGGTGTCCATGCCTACGAGCACGCCGTCCTCGCCCGCGATGTCCTTGCCGCGAGCGAACCCGGTCCTGAGCGCCTCCCCGAGGCCGCGGTTGGTCTCGTGCGTCTCGACCGTCAGCTCGAGCCCGAGCTCCCGGGCGCGCTCCCTGGCCTTCTCCGCGGTCCCGTCTGAGCTCCCGTCGTCGACGAGGAGCACGCCCGCGGGACGGTCGACCCGGCCGAAGACGGCCGCGATCTTCTCCAGCAGGGGCCCGATCGCTCCGGACTCGTTGTATGCCGGCAGCATCACTACGAGCATCGGTTCACGTTCCTCACTTTCGGCACGAAGTCCGCGGGGCGCGACGTCTTGCCGACGCCGAACGCGTGTTCGATGCCGTCGACGATCCTGACGGCAGCCCGCCCGTCGCCGTAGGGGTTCACGGCGTTCGCCATCTCCGAATAGAGCCCGTCGTCGGTCAGGAGCGCGGAGATCCCCTCGGCGACAGACCTCTCGTCCGTCCCGACGATCCGCACGGTTCCGGCCTCGACCGCCTCCGGCCGCTCCGTCTCGTTCCTGAGCACGAGCACCGGCTTCCCGAGGGCCGGGGCCTCCTCCTGGAGGCCGCCCGAATCGGTCACGACGATCGCGGCCTTCTTCATGAGGTCGACGAACGGCGCGTAGGGCATCGGATCGACGAGGTGGATCCGCGCGTGGCCCGAGAGGACCGCGCGCGCCGTCTCCTGAACGCGGGGGTTCAGGTGGACGGGATAGACGACCTCGATGTCACTCAGGTCGTCGGCCACGGTCCGGAGAGCGCGACAGATGTTCTCGAGCGGCTCCCCGAAGTTCTCCCGCCGGTGCGCCGTCACGAGGACGAAGCGTCCGCCCACCGGGACGCCGTGGGGCGGCGCCTTCGGGTCGCCGGCGACCTCGAGGAGGGCGTCTATGACCGTGTTGCCCGTGACGTAGATCGAGTCCGCGGATACGCCTTCGTCCAGGAGGTTCCGCCTGGCCTGCGCGGTCGGGGCGAAGTGGTAGACCGACAGCGAGTCTGCGACCCTGCGGTTCATCTCCTCAGGAAACGGCGTGTAGAAGGAGTGCGTACGGAGTCCGGCCTCCACGTGTCCGACCGGGATCCGTCTGTAGAAGGCGGAGAGGGACGCCGCCATCGTGGTGGTCGTGTCCCCGTGCACCAGCACGAGGTCGGGGCTCTCGGAGGCGATGACCTCGTCCATGCCCTCGAGCACCGCTGAAGCCACGCGCCACGGGGGCTGGTTGTCGGTCATCACGCGCAGGTCGACGTCGGGAGCGATCGCGAAGAGATCGAGCACCTGGTCGAGCATCTCGCGGTGCTGGCCCGTCACGCAGATGCGCGACTCGACGCGCCCCTCGCGGGAGGCCAGCTCCTCGATGACGGGTGCCATCTTGATGGCTTCGGGACGGGTCCCGAAAACCGAGAGCACTCGGACCATGCGTGCTACTCCTCTTCCTCCTCGAGCTCGCTGCTGTCGGACGTGTAGCCGTAGTAGCGGTAGTCGTAGTAGTACGGCAGCACGCGCTCGAGGTTGTTGACGACCACACCGAGCACGTTCTCCTTCTCGTCCCGCTGCAACTGAACGCCGCGTGTGACGACCTCTCTTGGAGTCACGCCGGCTCTGAGAACGATCACGACGCCGTCCACCTCGCCGCCCAGGATCATCGCGTCGGGCACGGGCAGGTTGGGCGCAGTGTCGAGGATCACGGTGTCGAAGCTCGCGAGGAGCTCCGCCATGACGCGCGACCCGGGCATCGACTCGAGCAACCACGTCGGCTGATCTCGCCGGGTCCCGCACGGCAGGACGAAGAGGTTCGGCAGCTTCGTCGGCTTGATGTCCGTGCCGAGGAGGTTTCCCCTCTCGAGAGCGTCGGAGAGCCCGGGCTTGGACGCCACGGCCATGAGGCGGTGCGCGCGGGGCTTCCTGAGGTCGCAGTCGACGAGGACGGTCCTGTGCCCGTAGTGCTTCGCGAGCGTGATGGCGAGCGAGGCCGCCGCGGTCGACTTCCCCTCCCCCCTGTTCGCGCTCGTGACCAGGATCGACTTGGGGATGTCGCGCCCCACGCCGCGCGCGATCCTCCTCGCCATCCTCCTGAACTCGAAGCTGACCGCGGTCTCCCGCACCATGTGCCGGAGGAGCTCCGAGTCCCCGTTGGATGGCCCCGCACCCTTCTTCCTTACCTTCTTCGCGGCCTTCTTCTCCCTCGCCGAGATGCCTCGCAGAACGTCGCTGCTCGGGATGGTCGCCAGCACGGGAACGCCTACCGCGGCCTCGATCTCGTCGATGTTCTTGAAGGACGTGTCTCCCTGCTCCGAGACGAGGATGGCGGCGAGTCCGACGACGGCGCCTCCGAAGACCGACATCACGAGGATCATCAGCTTGTCGGGAGCGACGGGCGAGGTCGGGCGGACCGGGGGCTCGATGATCTCGAACCGCCCGCCGGCTCGCGCGGCCTCGAGAGCCTCCGTGATCTGGCCGGCTGCGGTCTGCTGTAGAAACGCCTCGTAAAGGGCCCGCGTCGACTCGACCTCCTGCTCGAGCCTCGTGATCTCGAGCTGGCTTCCCGCGGCCGACGCGCGGCCGCGCGTGTAGTCCCGCATGAACCTGCCGAGCACCGACGCCCGCTCCGAGATCATCTGCTCCTCCACCTGAGCGATTCGGTACTGAGCGAACGCCTCCAGGATGTCCGGCGCGGCTCCCGGCACGGCCGCCGCGGCCAGTCTCCTCGCCTCCTGGCGGTACTGGTCCTTCTTCTCGGCCTCGCTGACGTAGAGCGTCGTGATCTCGGGACCCTCCTGCGCCGAGAGTACGAGCACGGAGGCGACCTCCCGCTCGAGCTCGACGAGCTGCTCGGAGTACGACGTGAGGAGGTCGGACTCGAGCACCGAGAGCCTGTTGTACGAGTTCCCGGCGAGGCCCATCAGGTCATTTCGCTTCTCGTTGACCCGCTCGCCGGCGCGGTCGCGCTCGACGGTCGCCTGACTTATGAGGATGTCGACGCGCCCGACGTTCGTCGAGTTGACGGGGTTGGCCATCGAGTAGCCGACCGCCTGGCTCTCGCGGTAGTCCTTCAGGCGCAGTTCGGCGTCGTCGAGCTTCTGCCGGTAGATGACGAGCTGCTCGATGCTGAAGTCGTAGACCGCCCTGATCTCCTCGAGCTGCTCGCGGTTCGACGCACTCACGAAGGCGTTGGTGATGTGCTGCGCGAGGAGGGTCGCCCGGTCGGGATCGGTGTCCCGTATCACGACCTGGAACCCGTCGGTCGACGAACGGTGGACGCTGATCCGTCGACGGAGCCCCTCCACGGCCGCCCCCTCCGCCAGATCCTGGACCGGGATCGCCGGATCCTCCGCGTACGTCTCCTCAGCCCACGCCTTGATCCCCGGATCCTCCGCGAGGTCGAGCGAGCGGACGAGTTCGACGAGGAACGCCCTGCTCTTCAGCTTCTCCTGAACTCGCGAGAGTTGCTCCTCCGCCGGCGACCGTCCGATGATCTGCGCGAGCCCCTCCGAGAACCTCTCCTGCACCTTGACGACTATCGTGCTCCTGGCCTCGTAGACCGGCGCGAGCGTCTGCGCGACCCCGAAGCCTGCGCCCCCGGCCACGACGATCGGGACGATGAGTAGCCACTTCCGCCTCCACACGGCCCTCAGGAGCGCCATAACGTCGATAGTCTGTACCGGCTGGTCAGGCATGTACCCCCCGTGAGTTCGGATGTGCTCGTGGCATCGATGCCGTCCCGCTCGCTGCTCGAGAGCCGCCTACGGTGTCGTTGTGGTTGTCTGCTGCTGCTGCGCCGTCGCGATCGCCGCGTTCCTGAACCTGCGGTCGTCGATCTCCCGCTCGATGCTGAGGTAGAGGAGGTAGGCGGTGAGCACCTGGGTCGTCGCGGTGAGAAGCGCGCCCGCGGCGTTCCAGAACTGGCCGCCGAACGTGTCCTGCGTCGATCCGATGACCACCCTGTCTCCCGCCCTCAGGAAGAACGGCTTCGGCGTGCCGCGTGTGAGCACGCTCTTGAGGTCCACCTTCGCGACGGCGTGCCCCTCGCCCGCGTCCATCACCACCGAGACCTCGTCCAGTCGCGCGTCGACCGTCGTGCCTCCCGCGATCGCGATGAGCTGGAAGAGGTCGATCCTGTCCGACGTCGCGTACGCCCCGGGCGTGTTCACCTCGCCGAAGATGTAGACCATGCCCGGGCCCGCGAGGCCTCCCCCGCCAATGATCGACGGGATCTCGATCGTGTCGCCGGGCATGAGCGCGGGGAGCGGCTGCGCCGTCTCGCCTCTCATGTACGCGCCGAGATCGACGTTGATGAGCTCGGGTCCGCCGATCGAGGGTCTCAGGATCGAGACGTTGGAGAGGTCGGCGCTCGGGAGCGCCCCTCCGGCGGAACTGAGGAGCTGCAGGATGTCGGGGATGGCCTCGAAGCTGTAGCGCCCGGGCGCGGTGACCTGTCCGGTCAGATAGACGGCTCTGCTGTTGAACTGCTCGACCGACACCGTTACCTGGGTGGTCTCCCTCGTGTAGTCTCTCAGGCGCTGGACGATCTCCCTCGAAAGCTCGGACGGAGTGAGTCCGGCCGCCGTGAGCTCGCCGATCGGGGGGAGCGTGATCGTCCCGTTCGATTTGACGGTGACGTCCTGGTTCAGGTCGGAGTGACGCCAGACCGCGACCCTGAGCACATCGCCCGGGCCGATGACGTACTCGATTCCCTGCTGCTGCGCCGGCGCCTCGACCGCAACGAGCGGCAGGATCATGGTAACGAGCAGGATCGATGACACGAGCTTTCTGCTGGACATCGTTCGTCCCCCCGAGTCAGAACTGCGTGGAAGTCGCCGGTCGTGCCGGCGGCGTCCCGTCTGTTCCACGTTCTCGCTGAGTTCCCAGAGTTGTGCGGCACACGACGGGCGGCCCGGGACGCGAGTCCCGCAGTCGCCCGGCGCACACATGGTTACCGGCTACGGACACAGCGGTCAACAGGAAACAGTCAGAACTGTTGCCTTTTCCGACACCCCCACTCCAGCCACTCGCACGGGTCATCTCTAATACCTTGCGGTTCAACAAGTTACGGATATCCACAAGGGGGGCTCCGCGTGCCGGGAGCGAACGCAGGGACCCCCCGGAAAGCACACAATGAAGCAGTTCCGGGGGGTCCTTTTGCATCACCTGTGCCAGAGAGAACCCTATTTGAGGGCCATTCTGACGATTCTGTCCACCAACTCGCCAAATCCGATCCCCGCCGCGGCGGCCGCCATCGGGACAAGACTCACGTCCGTCATGCCGGGGACCGTGTTGATCTCGAGGCAGAAGACGCCGTTGTTGGGAGCGACGCGGTAGTCGGCGCGCGCGTACCCGCGGCAGCCGAGCGCGCGGAACGCGTGGAGCGCCGTCGCCTCGAGGACGTCAGCGAGCCGCTTCGGAACGTCCGCCGGGCACGTGTACTCGCTCATGCCCTTCGTGTACTTGCTCTCGTAGTCGTAGAGCCCGCCCTTCGGCGCGATCTCCACCACGGGGAGCGCTTCCCCGCCGAGGATCGCGACCGTCATCTCGCGCCCCGGGATGTATGTCTCGAGCAGCACGTGGCGCGAGTACTCGGCCGCCGACCTGATCGCCCCGACGAGCTCCTCCTCGCCCTCGACGACGGTGAGTCCGACCGTCGATCCCTGGTCGTTCGGCTTGACGACGAGCGGGTAGCCGCCGACACGCTCCGCCGCCTCGAGAGAGTCCGAGACGGAGAGGTCGTCGGGCAGCCACGGCGAGCCGCCCCGCTCGTCCGCCGCGAAGCTGCCCTCGAGCGAGACCACGGCCCACGCCGGTGTCGGCACCCGCGATTCCCTGAAGATGATCTTGGACGCCCGCTTGTCCATCGCGAGCGCGCACGCGAGTACGCCCGAACCCGTGTACCGTTTCCCGGCGAGCTCGAGAAGCCCCTGGACCGTGCCGTCCTCGCCCGACCCGCCGTGGAGCGCGACGAAGACGACGTCGGCGCCCTGCACGGCTTCGCCCGTGACCGCGCGGAGCGCCGCCCCGGCCTCCTTGAGGATCGGCGGCGGCGCGGCGCCGATCTCGGCGGCGGCCGCGGCCTCCCTCGCCCCCACTGCGGAGTCGCCGACGGCCGGATCGATCAGGAGCACGTCGTGTCCCGCGTCCGCGAGCGCCAGCCCGACGGCCCGGCCCGTGACGAGGGAGATCTCGCGCTCCGCGGACGTTCCACCGTAGAGAACTGCGATCCTCACCGCCGGGCCTCCTTCCCCGCCGCGCTCGAGAGGCGGGCGAGCGCAAGCTCCCGCCCGAGTGTCGCCGCGACGTCGCCGAGCGCCGGGCCGTGCGTCCGTCCCGTCAGAGCGGCGCGCGCCGGCATGAAGAGGTCCTTCCCCTTGACGCCGAGTTCCTTCCCGACGCCCTTCAGAATCGACTTGAAGGTCTCGGGAGCGAGCGCGGCCGTCTCGCGCTCCACCGCGGAGTGGAGCGCCTGGACCACGCGGGCCCCGACCTCACCTTCGACCCAGTCCCGCGCCTCGGTCTCGAACTCCAGTCCGTCTTCGAAGAAGATCGCGATCTCGTCGGGAATGTCGCTCAGGCGCTCGATGCCGTCTCGCACCAGGTCGACCATCTGCGCGAACCGCGCCGCATCGGCCTCGACGAACCCCGCTCCCTCCGCGAACGGACGCGCGAGATCGGCGACGCGCTCGAGAGGCTCCTCCCGGATGTGGTGGGCGTTGACCCACGAGAGCTTGTCCTCGTCGAACGCGGCCGGCGACGGGGAGACCCGGTCGAGCTCGAACGCCCCGACGAGTTGCTCGCGCGTCAGGATCTCCGCGGCCTCGGGGTGGGACCAGCCGAGGAGCGCCAGGTAGTTCACGATGCCCCCGGGAAGGAAGCCCTGCTCCCTGAACTCCGCGACCGACGTCGCGCCGCGCCGCTTCGAGAGCTTGCTCCTGTCCTTGTCGACGATGAGCGAGACGTGCACGAAGGTCGGCGGCTCGAACCCGAGCGCCCGGTAGACGAGGATCTGGCGCATGGTGTTCGAGAGGTGCTCCTCCGCGCGGATGACGTGCGAGATGTCCATGAGAGCGTCGTCCACGACGACCGCGAAGTTGTAGGTCGGCCTTCCGTCGCTCCTCATGATGACGAAGTCCCCGAGCATGTCCTTCCCGAACTCCACGGCTCCCCTAACGAGGTCCTCGAACGCGATGTCTTCCGTCGGTCCGTAGAGTCGGACGACCGGAGGCCTGCCTTCACTTCGCAGCCTCTCCTCGTCTTCCGGGGAGATGCCCCGGCAGGTGCCGTCATACTGCGGTACGAGCCCCCTCGCGAGCGCGTCCTTTCGCTTCGCCTCGAGCTCCCCGTCCGTGCAGTAGCAGCGGAACGCCTTCCCCTCCTCGAGGAGCCTCTCGGCCTGCTCCCGGTAGATCTCGCGCCTCTCCGATTGGCGGTAGGGTCCCCTGTCGCCACCCGCCCCGGGACCCTCGTCCCAGGAGAGCCCCAGCCACTCGAGGTCTTGGAGCACGGCCTTCTCGGATTCGGCGGTCGACCTCGCCGTGTCCGTGTCCTCGATCCGGAGGATGAACGTGCCGCCCGTGTGCCTGGCGAACAGCCAGTTGAAGAGCGCCGTCCTGGCGCCGCCTATGTGAAGGTGTCCCGTCGGGCTGGGCGCGAACCTCACTCGTGTGGAACCGGTCATGATCTCTCCGTTCGGGCTTCCAGTGATCCCGTCGTGGCCGGGCCGGCGTTGCGCCGGTGCTCCCGCCCCTCCAGCCGGCCGTGCGCCGACCCTACACCACGCTCATCTCCGGCGCGACAGGCGCATCACCTTCTGGCGCGCGGGGACCCGCGGCGGCCGCCCGATGGCCATGAGGAAGATGAGCACCACGCCGGCCGCGAAGCCGCCGATGTGCGCCATGTAGGCGACGCCCGTCGACGCGCCGAGCCCGACGGTCACCTGCGAGATGAGCTGGAGCACGATCCAGAACCCGAGGACGACGAACGCCGGCATGACCACGATCGCCCGCACGACGAGCACTCGCACCGGGTTCCGGGGGTACTTGACGAGATACGCTCCTAGGACGCCGGCGATTGCGCCCGAGGCGCCGAGTGAAGGGATGACCGAGTTCGAGGCAAACGCGACGTGCGCCAGACTCGCCCCGATCCCGCAGAGGAGGTAGAAGAGGATGAAGCGCCCGTGTCCGAGGATGTCCTCGATCTGGTCGCCGAAGATGGCGAGGTAGAGCATGTTCCCGATGATGTGCATCCAGGACCCGTGCATGAACATCGCGGTCAGGAGCGTGATGTGGATGGGAACCGGGCCCGGAGCCTGCGGGATCTCGAGCGTCTGCCCCGCGAACTCGACCATCTGCGCGTGGACGAGGTCGACGTTCCTGGTGATCTCGAACGGGATCGCGGCCCAGCCGTAGGTGAACGACTCGCCGATCCCGAGCTGCGCGAGCCAGAAGAGTACGTTGACCCCGATTAGCGTCCAGACCACGTACGGGGTCGTCTCCCTCTGTGAGTTGTCGTCGCCGAGCGGGAACATCGTTCACTCCGGTGTGCCGGCGGGCGTCGCCGGCCTGAGCTGGATCGGGGCCCCCGCCACCCACGTCGGTGAGGGCGCGTCGACCCCTCCGCCGCCTAGTCACCCGTTCCCGACGCGGCCTTCTGCTCCACTCCGAGCCAGTCCTCGGCCTCCCTCATCTCCCTGAAGACGCTCAGCTCGATCGACACGTCCCCGAGGTGCGCCTGGAGCATCCGGATGAGCCCGAAGCTCGCATCCGTCGGAGCCACAACTGCCACCTTGAGTGGCCCGATCTCCTCGACGTGGCTCTTGACGTACGCCGCCACCCTGGCGACGTCGGCCTTGTGCGCGGTCGTGGTGACGCCACGCATGTCCGTGAGCATGTGCATCCCTGGACGGTAGTCGGGATCGCGGAGCGCCTCGTCAAAGCTCTCGAGGAGCTCGTCGGTCGTCACGACGCCGGTCAGGGTGCGGTAGAGGATCCCCGCTTCCTTGTCGATGACATAGATGGTAGGCATGCACTCACCCCTTCGAGTTGCGGTCGACGCTTGCCGGACGTCGCCCCGCCGCTACTCCACCAGGAGGATGGCGTAGCGGTTCATGGTCTGGTCGCGGCTCGTCAGGACCTCGATGGGGTAGCCGCACGCGCGCACCGTCGAGAACACGTCGACTCCGAGACCCTCGGCGCTCGGTCTCGCAGACTCGGGGTGCAGGCAGGTCTCGGGCGTTCCCGGACACTCGTCGCAGATATGGCAGGAGCTCGTGCCCATGACGAAGGCCTTCTCGGACCCCGCCAGGAACGCTCCTCGTTCGATCTCCAGGAGCGTCGCATTCAGCTCGGCCGTCCAGACGTGACGCTTCTCGGGGTCGTCGAGCCGCTTCTCAAATCGGAAGACGACGGCGGACGTGTATTCGCCAATGAACTCCCTGCACTCGTCCACCGGCGGGTTGTGCGGAGGACACGCGGCGGTCCGGCCGTAGTCCTCGCATCCGAACCGGCACTTCATCCGGACCCACTGGGCCACCACGATGCTTGCCGCGTCGATCCACCTGTAATCCTCGCAGCCCTTCTCCCGAAAGAGCGCCTCCAGCGCTGCTCGATCTGCCATCTTCACCCCGCTTGTACGTCGGTTCAGAGATCGACTGGCTCGAAGTTCGCGAACCGCTCGGCCGACTCCGGTAGCTCGGACAGGCTCGGGAACTCGGCGCACTCGATGAGCCGCTCCCACAGCTCCCGCACCGCCTCGTGCTCGTGTGCCTTCGTCTTCGCCTCGGGCGACGCCCACTCGATGACCTCGACGATGGTGCCGTCGCGCGAGCGCATGACGACCCGCGGCCGGTCGGTCACGAAACCGTGCGCGCGCAGTGTGGGGTCGTGCTGTCTGACCGTGTCGAGCAGATCGACGTCTCTGCCCGGCTTCGGACGATAACACGCTACGGCGATTCCCGCCATGCTCTCGTTCTCCTGTGATGGCCCGCGAGGAAACGTCCCATGCCCGAGGGTCACTCGACCGCGGGGTCGATCCGCACGTACGCGCGCTCGCCCGACTTCTCGACGGTCGCGCCCTCGATGTCGAGCTTGAACGCGGGCAGCTCCAGCGCCACGTGCCCACCCGAGACCTCGAGCGCCGGCTCGCCGGCGAGCCCGGTAAGGACCACCCGGGTGACGCCGTTGTAGAGCGGATGCGGACCGGGACCTTCGGTGAGCACGGTGTCTCCCATGACGTCGATCGTGCCGGCGTCGTTCCCCAGAGACAGGTAGCGCCTGTGGATGAGTCCCCCCTCGATCCGGTCCACGTTCATGGGATCGAACCCTCTGAGCCAGAGCCTCTGGCTCAGGGGCGCCTCCACGATGAGGCGCCACCCCGGGGCCGACTCGAACTCCTGCTTGCGCCGGTCGCGCTCGGCCATGAGCGCTTCGACGTCCTCGCCCGCGATGCGCGCGAACTCGTCCTTCTCCTCGGCAGTAAACGCCCGGCGCACGGTCTCCGGGATCTCCGGGAGCGCCCGCGCCAGATCGACGTCGGGGAATCGTTCCTCGTCGTCACCGAACCCGTCGCGCCACCCTGGGTCGTAGCGATCCAGGAGGAACGCGAACGCGACGCCCGTCTGGTAGGAACGGGCACGGACGTTCGTCGCATCGAACCCGCCCTCGGGGAGCTCCGGGTCGGTCCGTCCGGTGGCGCGGTACTCGACGTACGTCGGCGTCCCTTCGCCCACCTCGGTCCCCCGTTCGTAGGCCGGGAACTCGGCCTCCATCTGCCCGAACCGATCGCCCCTCACGTCGAGCGCGAGGCGCGCCCAACCGGCGACCTCGTCGTCCTCGTCCGCGAGAAACGCGCGCCGGAGCGCCTCGGTCTCCATGCGTCGGAGCGCGAGGAGGTCTGCGCGCTCGACCGGGAACAGGAAGAGCGACGCCTCGTTCGCGCCCCACCTCCGGTCCGTGTCCCGCTGAAACACGTGGAAGGCCTCGTGGACCGCCACGCCGGCCATGCCCGTCACGTCGTGCCTCTCCCGCATGGACTCGATCATGAGCGTCGCCGTCGCGACCTCCCCGATCATCGCCGACGAGTTCGCGACGATGGCCGGGTGGCGCCCGGCGAACACCTGCGCCCCGTTCCGCTCGACGAACCCCTCGGGCGGGGCGGGGTGCCGGAAAAGCCACGTGTCGGTGCCGTCGTAGACGGCGAGCGGTATGGCGAGGGGGTCGTAGTCCGGCCAGAGCGTACCGGCGGACGCGATCCGCGCCATCTCCGCTTCGATCTCCAGGGCGGAGATCGGTTCCTCCTCCCGAGCGCATCCGGCGAGAGCGAGGCATCCGATGAGGAAGAGCGTCAACACCTTCGAGCGCATGGGAACCTCCGGGATGGAGACGGATCCTGTCGCCTCGGAGCCGCCCGCTCACGCGTCGGCGACATCGGCTGTTCGCCGCTCGCGATCGCGTCGCGGGCCTTACCGCGTGCGTTCTGTCGAGTCGATGGCCAGCAGCGTGAACTGCGGGTTCCGGTGCGCCACCTCGAGCCTGTCCTCCGATCTATCGATGAACGCACGGTAGTCGTCCGTGTCTTCCGGCCCCGACACGAGGTAGTCCGCCCCGATCCGCTCGAGGTACGCCCACAGGTCGGCGTCCGATGCTCGATGGTAGACGGACGCGGCGCGGTCCGTGTAGAGGCTGAGCACACGGGGGCGCCTCGCCACGAACACGTCGGTCTCGTCGGTCGCCTCCCGGACGAACCGGAAGAGGTCCTCCGCGTGTGCGGTCCTGCCGGGGCTCCCGAGCGGTCCGAACTCCAGAGATGTGTACCGCGCTCCGTACGCGGCCAGGACGACGCACAGGAGGACGGCAAGCGCGCGTCCCCTCGTGCGCTGCGGGAGCGAGGAGGTCACCCTCTCGAAGGCGAGCATGGTGTGGAACACGTACAGCGGGATCAGTGGGAAGAGGTAGCGCGCCGCGCTCCAGGGCGAGACGAGCAGGACGGCGGCGTAGGCAAGGGTGAAAGTCTCCACGATCGTCGCCCGTCTGCGGACTCTCCTCGTGAAGCTCCAGACCGCGGCGGCCCCGGTCAGTCCGAAGAGCGCGAGGCGCAGCGGGGGGAAGTACCCGTTGCTCCAGACGGCGGTCGCGGCCCTCGTGAGCTTGGCGGTGTTGTACCACACGGCCGCCGGGTCCACGGGCCAGAGCCCCGCGACGCTGCTCCCCGAACCCGGGAACAGCACTCCCTGAAGGAGCACGAGCGCTCCCGTGGCGACCGTGACGAGGACGGCGAACCCCGAGATCTTCCGGTGTCTGAGAATGTCGAGCAGGATGAGCGCCGGGACGACCGCGAGCCCGACCGCTCTCACGGCCGCGGCGAACCACACGACCACCGAGACCACGAGGGCGTAGAGCGGCCACGGGAGACGGCGCGCCTCGCCGCGGTAGTACCGCTCGATCAGAAGAAGGCCCGCGAAGAGGAACGGCAGGAACGCGAAGTCGGAACTGATGTGCTCCTTGTGCAGCCAGAAGACGGGACAGAGACCCGTGATGAGGAGCGCGGCGACCGCGGACGGGCGGGAGAGCTCCTTCGAGACCAGGGTGAAGTAGAGCGGCAGGAACACCAGGAACAGGAGGATCGTCAGGACCTGCATCACCTCGAGATCCATCCCCCGAAGGCGATAGACCGGGGCGAGAAGGAGTGGGTATCCGGGAGGGTACGACTGCGGCCCGAGCACCGGGTACTGCGGGTTCACTATGTACCCCGTCTCGGCGTAAGGGACGCCGGTGGCGAGGTTCTTCGCGTGGTGGATGTACATCGCGTAGTCGCCGCCGCCTCCGGAACCGTCGCGGACGGTCCCGAAGTAGAAGAACGCGATGACGACGATGATGGCCGCTACGCCGAGGTTCCTCGTCAAGCTCCCGTCTCCCTCTGGTGCCTCCCGGGCCGAAGGTCAGGGCCGTGCGCGGACGACCGCCACGGCGTAGGCCGAGATCGCGAGCCCCTCGCCTTCCGGCCCGGTCCCCTCGGTCGTCGTGGCCTTGACGGAGACCGCCGCCTCGTCGACACCGAGCGCGCCCGCGAGCGCCCGTCTCATGTCCGGGACGTGAGGCGCGAGCTTCGGCGCCTCGGCGACGATGGTCACGTCGACGCTCGCGGGATCATGGCCCCGTTCGCGAACGATCGCGACCACCCGCTCCAGGAGGCCGAGACTCGAGACGTCCCTGAACGCGGGATCGCCCGGAGGGAAGTACCCGCCGATGTCGCCGGCCGCGACGGCGCCCAGGAGCGCGTCCATGACGGCGTGCGCGGCGACGTCTGCGTCCGACCACCCGTCGAGCCCCTTCCCGAACGGGATGTCGACTCCCGCGAGGACGAGCTTCCGTCCCTCGACCAGGCGGTGGGTGTCGCTCCCCGTTCCCACGCGCGCTCCCGCCTCGAGGCCCAGCTCGCGGCCCACTCGTGCGACGGCGGTCTCCAGATCGAGCGCCGTCGTCACCTTGACGTTCCCCGCGTCGCCTTCCACCACGGTCACGCGCCGTCCCACCATCTCGACCGCCTGGGCGTCGTCGGTCACGGCGGCGTCCCCGAGCACGCGGTACGCTTCGTCCAGCACCGCGCGCCTGAATCCCTGAGGCGTCTGCGAAAGGCCGAGGACCGCGCGGTCGAGCGTCGCGACGACGTCCCTCCCTTCCACGCGCTTCACGGTGTCCGGGACCGGCGCGACCGGAACCGCCGCGCCGCACGCGACGGCCGCGTCCACGACCCGGTCGACGAGCTCGCGCGACACGAAGGGCCTCGCTGCGTCGTGGACGAGGACGACCTCGACCTCTTCGGAGAGCGCGGCGAGACCGCGGACCACCGAGTCCTGCCGGCGCTCCCCCCCCTCGACGACCGCGACACGCGTCCCCTCGAACCTGTCCCCGCCAGGCCAACCGGCCTCGCGAAGGAGTCCCTCCGCGGTCGAGACACGGTCCGCCGCGGCGACGATGATCACCTCGGCCGACACCTCGAGCAGGGGCCGGAGCGCGCGGACGAACATCGGTTCGAGACCGAGAAGGCAGAACTGCTTCGGGGTCGGGTCGCCGACCCTCCTCGACGCGCCGGCCGCGACGAGGACGGTGCCGATCCGTGGGCCGTTCGTGTCGTCGTTCACTGGGGTCATCTCCTCGGAACGCGTGGAGAACTTAGTCGGCACCCGCCGCGCTCGCGCGTTCCTCGAACCACGATGCGAGAGGGTCCGCCGCTGCGAGACCGTTCAGGGACCCGGGGAACCGGAACGTCCCCTCGTAGACCGGGCAGACGAGCTCGTCGAGCGCCGCCGCCCTTCGGTCCTCGGGCACGCGGTCGTGGAAGTGGAGCGGGTAGCTGTACTCGGGCGGAAGCTCTCGCAGGCGGTCCGCGGCGAGAGTGTCGGTGAGGAGCGCGCTCAGGATCGCCTGGTGCAGGAAGATCCGGTGCTCCTCGTCGGCGTACGGCCCCGACATGAACTCCTCGTCGGAGACAGCGATCTTCCAGAACTCGAGCCACCGCCGGAGCAGTCCCCTTGACGGGTTCACGGAGAACAGGTGCGTGTTGAAGTAGGGACGAATGGCCTCGCGGTCGACGAACGACTCGAGCGCTCTCTCGGGCGCGACGACGCCGGCCAGCTGGTAGACTCTCTCCCAGAACCCGTCGACGGGCGAGCCCGCCGGGGAGCCGACGTTCCTCACGTGCACCACCCGGAACGCAGCGTCGAGCGACGGCTCGAGGTCGAGAAGGACCGGCGGACCCGTGACGAGACACCCCGGATTCATCCAGACGAGCGTTCCGGCGTCGTCCCAGGCCATCGTCTCGGCCTCGGACGCCGCGTACACCTTCGCAGCGAAGTGGTGTTCGCGCCACGGCGGCGGGACCAGGAGGGGGATGCCGTAGACGTTGTCGAGGTCCGCGTGGACCCGGAGGGGAGCGCCGGGATCGGACTGGAAGACGAGCACGGTGGAATCCGCGAGCGTTCCACCGAAGGCCCTCAGGCTCTCGATCAGTAGCCGGACGCCGCTCTCGTCCTCGGCGGAGCGGGTCAGCGTGAAGACGACGGCGCGCGCGGAGACGGGCGACTCGGCCATGCCGTCGATGCGAGCGTCTTCAATGGGTTCGGCCACGGTGCGCCGACTCCTTCGCGTGGGGGACGTTCTCTCTCAGATCTCGGGGACCTGGGCGGTGGAGGTCTCCTTCTTCCTGCCGCCCGGCCGCTCACCCCCAATCAGGGCGCCGATCGCTTCCCGCACCGTGCCCACTTCCACGATCCTGATGTCCTTCGGACGCTCCTCTCGCGGAATCGCTCCCTTCGGCACGACGAGCCGCGTGTACCCGAGACGTTCGGCTTCCTGCGCGCGCTTCGCGGCGAGCGTCACGCGGCGCACCTCGCCGCCGAGCCCGATCTCGCCGAAGACGGCGGTGCGCTCGTCGATCTCCGCGTCCCAGTAACTCGACGCGACGGCGAGCGCGATGCCGAGGTCCGCGGCCGGCTCCTCGACGCGCACGCCCCCGGCGACACTCACGAAGACGTCGCGGTTCCCGAGCGAGAGACCTCCCCGCCGCTCTAGGACCGCGAGAAGGAGCGGCAGCCTCCGGCGATCGATGCCGGTGCTCGAGCGCTGCGGCGTCGCGTAGTTCGTGAGACCCGTCAGCGCCTGGATCTCGACCATGAGCGCGCGCGTTCCCTCGATGGTCCCGATCACCGCGGACCCGGACGTCGGGCCGCGCTCGCGGGAGACGAAGAGACCCGACGGGTCGTCGACCTCGACGAGCCCCCTGCCGGTCATCTCGAAGACCCCGATCTCGTCGGTCGAGCCGTAGCGGTTCTTGACCGCCCGGAGGATCCGGTACGAGAGATGCTTGTCCCCCTCGAAGTAGAGGACCGTGTCGACCATGTGCTCGAGGATGCGCGGGCCCGCGATCGCGCCCTGCTTCGTGACGTGACCGATGAGGAAAACGGGCGTGCCGGTCTCCTTCGCCAGACGGACGAGCGCTGCCGCCGACTCGCGCACCTGGGAGACGCTGCCGGGGGATCCTGCGATCTCGGGAACAAAGACGGTCTGAATGGAGTCGAGGATGACCGCGCCCGGAGAGAGCGAACCGGCTACCTCGATCACGCGCGAGACGTCGGTCTCGGTGAGGACCTGGATCGTGCTCGACTCGACCCCGAGCCTCCTGGCCCTCATGCGGAGCTGCGAGCGGGACTCCTCGCCGGACACGTAGAGCACGGCCTCGCCCGTCCGGGCGAGCGCGTCGCTCACCTGCAGGAGGAGCGTCGACTTGCCGATGCCGGGGTCTCCGCCCACGAGCACCACGCCGCCGGGAACGACTCCCCCGCCGAGCGCCCGGTCGAGCTCGCCGATCCCGGTCACGAGACGCTCGGTCTCGTCGGCCCTTATCTCCGTGAGCGGCACCGGGTCCTGACGCACGCCGGCGCCCCGCGACCCTCGCGACCCGCCCGCCGGCGCCCGCGACACCTCCTGCTCGACGAAGGTGTTCCACTCTCCGCAGGCCGGGCAGCGCCCGAGCCACTTCGGCGACTCGTGCCCGCAGTCCTTGCAGAAGAAGATGCTGCGCTTCTTCGCCACGCCCCCTCCTTCACGTCCCCTCGGCACCGTCCGGGCCACTCTCGGGACGACGCCCGTCACCGTCCACCGCCCGACGTCGGACCGCTACGCGTCCTCTTCCAGCCATCGCTCGGCGTAGTCGGGCTCGAGCCGCACGAGATCGAAGAGCGTCGCGATCAGCTCACCCTCTTTCCCCGCGCGCTGCGGGTTTATGAACTCCCAGACGATCTCGCCGTCGGGCGCCGCCTCGAACGCCCTGCCGCTCCCGGACTCGACGATGAGCGTGTTGCCGTTCGGGAGCCTCTGGCACGAGCCGGCCTTCCGCGAGTAGAACGGGATCTCGTCGCTTCCCCGGTACGACCAGAGCTTCCGCTGCGTCAGAGGGTCGAACTCGAGCACCTCGGACACCTGGAAGTCCGCGACGTTGTTGAAGACGAGCACGCTCCCTTCCGGAAGGAGCACCGGCTCGTGCTGCTGGATCCACCGTCCGGACATCGCCCAGACGAACAGCTCCTTCTCGAGGTCGAGCACGGCTATCGTGTCGAGGTTCCGGAGCGACGTCAGGATATTCCCCTCCGCGAACGCCGGAACCACGTCGGCGAACTTGCCGTCGAGCACCTGGATCGTGTTCCCGTGCATGATGTCGCCGGACTCCCGCCCTCCCCGGAAGAGCGGCGCGAACTCGGAGCGCAAGAGGGCGTCGAGCATCGAGACCCTCCTCCGCTCCGCGCCGTCGGTGTCGAGGATCACGATGAAGTTCTCGAAGACCTGGTCCCTCTCGTTCAGCTCGGGGACTAGCCTCGTCTCGTTCTCGAGGACGTAGACCATCCCGTCGTCGGTGACCCAGAGGTCGTTGAAGCAGCTCCCGGGGTAGGCCCACAGCAGGTTCGAGTCCCGGTCGAGCTTGACGAGACCGTGCCACTGGAAGATCGCGTAGATGTTGCCGTCCGCATCGACGTGCGCGCGCCGCCAGCACTTGGTGTTCGGATCGTCGTCGGGAAGATCGTTGTCGGGCCAGACGGTGTCGTACTCGATCGACCACCGGTGGAGCACCTGACCGTCCATGTCCATCAGAGTGGCCTCGGGCGCGTGGCCGGAGACAACGAGGTTGAATCCCGCGTTCGCTCTCGCCGGGTCGTGAGCCGTGACGCCCGCGTACACGCCCGCAAGCTTCGAGCCCTGGAGATACGGGAGCGACATGAGCTGGTCGATCTCCGCCTTCTGCTCCTCGGTGAGCCTGAGCTCTCCCCACGGCGTCCTGCTCTGACCCGAGCTCGTGTCCGCCGCGTTGCACGCGCGCTGCACCGCGACGTGACGGACCGACCTGTAGGCCCGCCTCACCAGTTCGTACGGGAAGACCTGATACGTCGCGGCCGCAAATCCCCAGACGAATGCGCCACCCACGAGCACGACGGTGACGATCAGGCGGAGCGCGTTCACACGCTTCCCGCCCCTCGCGTTGATACCCTCACGTACCATGGCAGCCTCCGTAAGCCGGCTGATGCAAGCGCAAGCTGTCGGACTACCCGGCTACCATATGGAGAAACGGATGAAGTTCTTCGGGTTCGCGCGGATCTCCGCCACGAGGTCCCTGACCTCCTTGACGGCCGCCGTGAACTCGTTGTACGCAGTGTCGTCCGTGACGACCTTGCCCAGCGTTCCCTCCCCCGCCTCGATGCGGGTCACCAGTGAATCGAGCGTCGCCGAGATCGTTGCGAGTTCGGCGGAGACCTCCGCGAATCTCTCCGAGGCCTCCCCGACCGAGTCGATCGCGTCGCCCGCGTCGTCTGTCTTCGCCTCGACGAACGCACGGAGGTCGGCGGCCATCGCCCTGATGTCGGCGACCGCTACCTTGAGGTCGATCGTGGCGTCCCGCGCGTTCGTGATGGTCTCCTTGATCTGATCGCGCCCCTCCATGTCGGAGAGGACCTCGTCCGCCGCCCTCATGACGCCGCGGATCTCCGTGAGAGCCTCGCCCATCTCGCTCACGACGTCGCCGAGCGCCTTTTCGTACTCGCCGTCCACCCTCGAGCCCGCCTCGATGTAGGCGTCACTCGTGCCTGGCCTGACGGCGATGATCTTCGCCCCGATGAGGCCGTAGCTCGCCACGCTGATTCGGGAGTCGTCGGGGATCCTGATGTCCGGGTCGATCTCCACCGCGACGACGACCTCGTTGCCCTCCAGGTCGAGCGAGATGACCTCGCCCGCGGCGAGTCCCGCCACCGTGACCTTGTCGCCCGGAACGAGCCCGGCGACCTCGGGAAAGACGATGCTCAGCTCGTACCGCTCGTCCCCGAACTGGACATCGCTCAGCCAGAGGATGCCGAAGACGAGCGCCGCACCCGCGATGGTGAGTGTGATCCCGACCCTCAGCTCGCTCCCGTGCTCGGTCATCGCGTTCTCCCTTTCGTCGTCGTGTCAGGCGCGGACGGGCAGGCCGTCCTCGTGCTAGAAGAGCCCGTACCGGTCGCAGCTCGGATCCGCTTCACGTTCTCCGGGAAGCGGCCGTCGTCCTCTCGCGATGAACGTCCTCACTGCCTCGTTCTCGGTCTTCGTGAGCTCGTCGGTCGTCCCCTCGAATGCGATCCTGCCTTCGTCCATGAGCGCGACCCTGTCGCCCGTGAAGCAGGCGCTGTGGAGGTCGTGAGTCACCACGATCGAGGTCGCGTTGAGCTTCCCCTGAGTGCTCCGGATGAGCTCGTTGATCTGCTCGGCCATGACGGGATCGAGCCCCGTCGTCGGCTCGTCGTAGAGGATGACATCCGGGTCGAGCGCGATCGCACGGGCCAGCGCGACCCGCTTCTTCATGCCGCCCGAGAGCTCAGACGGCCAGAGGTGCGCGGTCCCGGCGAGGCCGACCATCTCGAGCTTCTCCTCCACGAGCCGGTCGAGCTCGGAGCCACCGGTGCGGTGGTGCTCCACGAGCGGTAGGCCGACGTTCGCGCCGACCGTCATCGAGTCGAAGAGCGCGGCGCCCTGGAAGACCATCCCGAAGCGCATCCGGAGCTCGTTGAGCTCGCCGCGATCGAGGCCCGTGACCTCTCTGCCCTCGACGACGATCGAGCCGCCGTCCGGCTTCATCAGCCCGATGATGTGCTTGAGGAGCACGCTCTTCCCGCATCCGGAAGGCCCGAGGACGACCATCGTCTCGCCGTCCCTGACCGCGAGGTCGACCCCGCGGAGGACCTCGTTGTCCCCGAACGCCTTGAAGAGCCCCCTTATGTCGATGATCGCTCTGCCGGTCACTCGGTCTTCCTTCCCGGGAGCGCGTCCCCGGGCCGCGGACCGAAGGCCCGCGCGTGCTCACGCCTCTCCGAAGATCACCTTGAAGAGGAGGGTCGCGAGCACGTAGTCGCCTATGAGAATGAGGACGCAGCTCGCAACTACGGCCCGCGTCGCTGCGCGGCCGACGCCGACGGCGCCTCCGTGCGTCCTGAGCCCCGCCGTGCATCCCATGATCGCGATGATCCCGCCGAACACGAACGCCTTGAACAGGCCGCCGAGGACGTCGTGGGGGAAGAAGAAGAGCTTCATCCCCTCGACGAACGTCTTCGCCGACACGTCGAGCGAGAGGTTCGAGACGATGAACCCGCCGCTGATGGCGAGCACGTCCGCGAAAATCGTGAGGACCGGGAGCATGATGAGCGCCGCCACGACCCTCGGCATCACCAGGTAGCGGACCGGATCGATCGCCATCGCGTCCATCGCGTCGATTTGCTCGGTGACCCTCATCGTCCCGAGCTCCGCCGCGATCGACGCGCTGACCCTGCCACCGACGACGAGCGCCGTCAGTACCGGACCGAGCTCGATCGAGACCGACTTGTAGATCGCGACCCCGAGGTAGATCTTCGGAACGAACTCCTTGAGCTGGTACGCCGCCTGGACGGCCGTGACCGCGCCGGTGAAGATCGACGTGATCATCACCAGGGGCAGCGACTCGACACCGATCCGCCGCATCTGCACTACGATCAGATGGAACGATCGGCCGAGCTTCCGGAGCGACAGGAAGGCACGCCACAGGAGGAGTCCGGCAGCTCCGACCTCGGTCACCAGATCGAGCGCGCCTCCTCCGAAGGTGCGGAGCAGACCGCTCCCGAACCCGCCCTGGTTCCGTCGCGAGGTGACGCTAGAGCTCGTCAACGAAACTCTCCTCGGGCCTGTGAGAGAGGTTCTCGAACCTCGTGCACTCCGAGAGGAACGCGAGCTTCACCGTTCCCGTGGGACCGTTCCGCTGCTTCCCGACGATGACCTCCGCGAGTCCCATGTTCTCCGGCGAGCGTTCGTAGACCTCCTGACGATAGATGAACGCGACGACGTCGGCGTCCTGCTCGATAGCGCCCGACTCACGGAGGTCTGAGAGGATCGGACGCCTGTCTCCGCCGCGCGACTCGACGGCCCGCGAGAGCTGTGAGAGCGCCATGACCGGAACCTCGAGCTCCTTCGCCAGGGCCTTGAGCGAACGCGAGATCTCCGAGATCTCCTGCTGCCGGTTCTCCTGTCGCCCCAGTCCGTGCATGAGCTGGAGATAGTCGACGATGACGAGCCCGATGTCCGACTCGGCCTTGAGCCTCCGGGCCTTCGAGCGCATCTCCAGGACGGTCATGGCGGGCGTGTCGTCGATGTAGATCGAGGACTCCGAGAGGAGCCCGGCCGCCGTCGTCAGGCTCGACCAGTGCTTGTCCGCGAGATACCCGGTCCTCAGCTTGTGCGCGTCGACGCGCGCCTCCGAACAGAGCATCCTCTGGACGAGCTGCTCCTTCCCCATCTCGAGGCTGAAGATCGCGACCGGCAGCCCCGCCTTGATCGACGCGTGCGACGCGACATTCAGCGCGAAGGCCGTCTTCCCCATCGAGGGCCGGCCGGCAATGATGACGAGGTCCGACTTCTGGAACCCGGACGTCATCTGGTCTAGCTCGTTGAACCCGGTCGGTACGCCGGTGATGTGCTGCTTCTTGTCGTAGAGCTCCTGGATGACCTCGAAGCTGTGCTTGAGGATCTCGCGCATCGGGACGAAGTCGCGTCTGACCCTCGACTGCGCGATCTCGAAGATCATGTGCTCCGCGCGGTCCAGGATGTCGCTCGCCTCGCCGCCGGCGTCGAAGGCCTCCTGCACGACCTCGGTCGCGACGTTGATGAGTCTCCTGAGCACGGACTTCTCAAGGACGATCTTCGCATGGTGGCGGACGTTCGCGGTCGTCGCCACGCTCCCGAGAACCTGCGAGAGGTAGGCCGCCCCGCCGACGTCGTCGAGCTCCTTCCGCTTCTTGAGCTCCTGCGTCACGGTGACCAGATCGACCGCCTCGTCCCGCGCGAAGAGCGTCATGATCGCGCTGAAGATCTTCCGGTGCGCGCCCCTGTAGAACGAGCTCTCGTCGAGGACCTCCGTCACCACCCCGCACGCGCCCTTGTCGAGGAGCATCGCCCCGAGCACCGCGACCTCCGCGTCGACCGCCTGCGGCGGAACGCGGTCGACGGCGGTCGCCGTCCTCTCCGTCGTTGCTGTCTTCTCCAGTGTTGCCATTCTGTCCTCCACGTCGCACACCTCCCCGCCCCTCACCGATGTAATGGCGTCTCAGACGCCGCTAGCCCCCGTCGTCCGATCCCCGATCGTCCGTTCCTTCTTCCTCTCTGCGCTTCCTCTTCGACCCCTCGAAGGCCGCGCCGAGGCACAGGCCCACTCCGATCCCGATGGCGAGCCACGCGGGGTTGTCGGTCGCGGCCATGAGCGATATCCCAACGGCCGGGCCGAAGATGAGCCCGAACGCGATCCCGTTGACCTCCCGCTTCCTCTTGTCGCCGGATGCAGACATGCGATCCCTCTCCGTCGCGGCCGTCACTCATGTCGCCGTGCGCGCCCGCCACGAGCCCGGCACGGATCGCCCTTGCCGCCTACGCCATCGTCGCGAGATCGTCGAGGAGCATCTTCTTCGAGTCCGCGTCGTCGACGGACTCCGCCGCCTTCCTCGCTTCCTCGAGGTACTCCTGCTTCTTCTCCGCGTTCCCGGCGATCCACTCAGCGCGCGCCAGCGCCTCGTATGCGTAGCCGACGAAGAACGGGCCGACGTCGTCGGCATCGCTCGCTTCCAGGCAGAGCCTCCCGTAGTGCCGGGCGGGGTCGGCGAGTCCGAGCGCCGCGTAGACGCGCGAGACCTGCCAGTACCCGACCGACATCTGCTGTGCGCCGCAGTCGTCGCGCTGCGTCCAGTGCCACATCGACGCCAGCGCGGTCCGGATCATGTCCTGATCCTCCTCGGGCGTCCGGTCGGCCTTGTCGAGAAGCTCCCACGTCTTGTTGAAGCACTGCGCCGAGAAGTACTTGTGAGCTGCACTGAGGTCGAACTCAGGTCCCTGTGCCATCGTGCTGTCCTCCGCGCGCCGGCGCGGGGTCGTCCAGGTGTCTGCCTACTTCCGCTCGTACTCCCTCTTGATGAGGAGGAAGTCGTCCCATATCGGCCGCTTGTACTTCGGGTCGCGGAGCGCGGCCGCAGGGTGGTATGTGGGGATCACCCTGAGGTCTCGCGACCGGTAGAGCTTGCCGCGCATGCTTCCCATCGACCCGCGGATGCCGAGGAGCGTCTGAGTCGCCGGAAGACCGAGCGTACAGATGATCCTCGGCTTGATGAACCCGACCTGCTTCGCGAGGTACGGGATGCACGCTTCGATCTCGCTGGTCAGGGGCGTCCGGTTGTTCGGTGGCCTGCACTTGATGATGTTCGCGATGTAGACGTCGTCCCGCCCGATGCCTGCCGCGTCGAGGATCTTGTTGAGGAGCTGCCCGGCCCTGCCTACGAACGGAATGCCCTGGATGTCCTCGTCGCGCCCTGGCGCCTCGCCGATGAACATGAGCTTCGCCGAGACGTCCCCGACGCCGAAGACGACGCTGTTGCGGCCGGCCGCGAGCTCGCAGTTCTCGCACTTCGACGCGACCTTCTCGACGTCGTCCAGGCTCGCGCACGTCTCGAGAGGCGACGCTCCCTTGAACATGTCGGGCGCCCCGCCCGCCGTGGTGAACGCGAGCGTCACGTCGACGATCTCCGGCGCTGGCACGTCGTCCGCGGGCGGCTGCTTCGCGGTCTTGCGCGCGGCCGTCTGGGTGGCGGTCGCACCGGCCGCGGTCTTCCGGGGCCCCGCGTTCCCGGCCCCGGTGCTGCGGGGTCCCGCGTTTCGGGGCGCGGCCTTTCGGGGCTCGGCCGCACGCGGCTTCCCGGAACCGCCCGGCCGATCGGGGCTCACTGCGCGGAGCCCTTCCTTGAGGGCCGCTCCGCGTTCACGCCGTGACGGCACCCCTGCGGGCGGTGAGACCGCTTCGGCCCCCGCTTCCGCGGCGACGCCGTCGTCTGCGGCGCCGAGTCCGTCTCGCAGCGCGCGGGCGGCCTCCTCGGAGACGTAAATCTCCCGCTCGCCTCTCTCGGCGAGCTGCCCGAGGTAGCGCGCCAGGAGGAGGCGCGCTCTGTCCCTGGCGTCACTCCGTCCCATCGCCGCCCCACTCGAGCTCGGCGATGGTCCTCGTGAGGACGAGGTCCGCGAGCTCTCTCTTCGGGACTTTCCCGACGCTCTCCTCGAACCCCGAGCGCCCGATGATCGTCGCCACGTTCGTGTCCGACTCGAACGCGGCGCCGTCGACCGTCGGGTCGTTCGCCACGATGAGGTCCAGTTCCTTCTTCGCGAGCTTGTCCTTCGCGTTCGCGATGAGGTCCTCGGTCTCGACGGCGAACCCGACGACCCCCTGACCCTCGCGCCTGTGCTCCTTGACGCCCATCAGGATGTCGTCGGTGCGAACGAGCTCGATCGTCAGCCGGTCCCACGACTTCTTGATCTTCTTGTCGGCGACCTCAGCAGGTCGGTAGTCCGCGGGGGCGGCGGCCATGACGAGGAGGTCGAGCTCCGGGAGCTCGGCCATGACCGCGTCCTTCATCTCTTCGGTCGTCACCACTGGAACGAGTCGTACGCCCGCGGGCGCCTCGAGGGACGTCCGTCCCGAGACCAGCACGACGTCGGCCCCCCGTCTCGCAGCTCGCTCGGCGACGGCGTACCCCATCTTCCCGCTCGACCGGTTCCCGATGTGCCGGATCGGGTCGAGCGGCTCCTCCGTCGGACCCGCAGTCACGACGACGCGCCTTCCGGCGAGGTCCTGCGAAGGGAGGAGAAGCCTCTTCACCTCTTCCACGATCTGGTCGGGGTCGGCCAGCCTGCCGCGGCCAACCGCGCCGCTCGCCAGGCGCCCGACCTCCGGCTCGATGACGATGACGCCCCGGGTCTTGAGCTTCTCGACGTTCTCGCCGACGGCGTCGGACTCCATCATGTTGACGTTCATCGCGGGCGCGACGATGACGGGACACGTCATCGCCATGAGCTCGGTCGACAGGAAGTCGTCCGCGATCCCTCCCGCCATCTTCCCGATCACGTTCGCGGTCGCGGGAGCGACGAGCGCCAGGTCGGCCGCCTCGGCGAGGTGGACGTGCTGGAGGTGATCGTCCCGGGCGAGCGCCTCCTCGGGGCTCGAGACGCCCTCCTTGCCCTCCGACCACATGTCGACAATGACCTCGGTGCCCGTCAGCGTCTCGAATGTGAGCGGCGTGACGAAACGCGTCGCGTTCTCGGTCATGACAACGACGACGTCGGCGCCCATCGCAACGAGGCGCGTCACGATCGACGGCGCCTTGAACGCTGCGATGCTGCCGGTCACGCCCAGCACGATCTTCCTGTCAGCGAGCGGCCTCGACATCACTCCCGTCCTGCTCCCGCCGGTCCGTTCCCTGCTACTCCTCCGCCGCTTCCTCTTCCTCTTCTTCCTCGACTTCCTCGATCTCGTAGTCGACCTTGCCCTGCGTGATGAGCTTGAGGGCGAGCGAGGTCACCTTCGCCTTCGGGTCCTCGCGGTCGACCGGCTCCATGCTGTGGAGCCGTCGGGCGACCTTCGCAGCGAGCATCGCCCCGAGGTACTCGTTCTTTGCGTGCTTCAGGAGCTTCCTCTTCTCCAGCTGTTCCATGGATTCACTCCGTCCTGGGTTCACCGCTTCGGATGCTGACTAGTCGAGCCTGACTCGTGACGTCCGCAGCCGCTCGGCGACTACGATCGCCTTCGCCTCGCGCACCGCCTCGTCGAGGACGTCGTTCACCACAACGTAGTCGTAGCGCTGCGCCCACTTCAGTTCGTCGAGGCTGTTCGTGAGCCTCGTCTGAATCGCCTCCTCGTCGTCGGTGGCCCTCCGGCGCAGCCGCTCTTCGAGCGCCGCGGGCGACGGTGGGAGCACGAAGATCAGGACGCTCTCAGGGTAGAGCTCCTTGATCGACATCCCTCCCTGGACGTCGACGTCCATCACGACGTCGCGTCCGCCGGCCACCGTCTCCTGAATGAACTTCTTCCTCGTTCCGTACCTGTGGCCGTGGACGACTGCCCATTCGGCGAGCTCGTTCATCATGACGAGCGCGTCGAACGTCACATCCTGCACGAACTCGTAGTCCCTCCGATCCTCCTCCCCCGGACGCACCGGCCTCGTCGTCACGGAGACGGAGTAGGCCGTCTCAGGGTCCTCGGCGAGGAGTCCCTGGCAGATCGACGTCTTCCCGACACCGGACGGCCCCGATATGACTATGGGGAATGCGGAACGCTCCACGTTCTACTCCCGCGGCGCGGGTCCGAGTGCCGGCGCGCTAGGCGTCGGCGTGCTCGTCCCTGCCCTCGAGCCTCTGCGTGATGGTCTCGGCGGCGACGGCCGACAGGATCACGTGATCGCTGTCGGTCACGATGACGGCGCGCGTCCGCCGCCCCTGCGTCGCGTCGACCAGCTTGCCGGCCTCTTTGGCGTTGTCCTTCAGGCGCTTGACGGGCGCCGATCCGGGCGTGACGATCGCGACGACGCGATGCGACGCGACGACGTTCCCGAATCCTATGTTGAGAAGGACGCCGTTCATCCCGGACCTCCCGTTTCGGACGCCGCGCCCTCGGGCGCGTGTCCGCGATCACTCCACGTTCTGGACCTGCTCGCGGAGTTTCTCGACCTCTTCCTTGAGCGACACGACCGTGTTCGACACGCCGATGTCGACGCTCTTCGACCCGATCGTGTTCGCCTCCCTGTGCATCTCCTGAACGAGGAAGTTCAACCGCTTCCCGACGGGCCCGCCTTCCTCGATAACCTCGTGCGCGTGCGAGAGGTGCGCACCGAGCCGCACGAGCTCCTCGGTGAAGTCGGACCGCTCCGCGGCCATCACGATCTCCTGCGCGATGCGCGTCTCGTCCACCGGGGGCGTGTCGTCCATGAGCGCCGTAAGCCTCTCGCGGAGACGCTGCTTCGAGGCCTCGAGCGCCTCGGGCGCCGACCGCTCGAGCCCGGTCACGATGGACTTGATCGCGACGATCCTCTCCATCAGATCGTCGCGGAGCTTCGCTCCCTCCGTCTCGCGCATCGCCACGAGTCCGGCGAGGGCCTCGGTGAACGCGGGCTCGAAGAGCTGCCACACCTCGTCGGCCGCCGGGGTCTCGCCGTTCGTCTCGAAGACCTGAGGGAACTGGGACAGAACGGAGAGATCGATCTCACCAGGGAGCGCGAGCGTCTCCTTGATCTCGCGGAGTTCCCTCACGAGGCTCCACGCGACGTCGCGGTTGAGGACGGCTCCTCCCGCTCCCGATTCGTCGCGCCACTCGACGTAGACCGTCATGCGGCCGCGATTGAGGGACGACTCGATGGCCTTTCGGATCTTGTCCTCGACCTGAAGGAGCAGTCGCGGGGCCTTGATCTGAACGTCGAGGAATCGCTGGTTGACCGACTTGAGCTCGACCCGGATGCGTCGCCCGCCGTCGGCCCGCTCCGAGCTACCGTAACCGGTCATGCTCCTGAGCACGGGCACCCCCTTCCGGATTTGACGTGAACAGATACTATACTCCGCCCCTGACCGGGAGTCAACGAAATGCTGAGCTTTTCGCCGGATTCGGGCGTTCTACGGGCCTTATTGACGAGCGCTCCGGGACACGGCTATACTGCCGCCGACATGCAGTTCGGTCCCCGATGCAGAGGGAGGTCCCGCTGGACACGACGGTCATCAGGAAGCTCGCGGACGAGATCTCCCCTCGAATCGAGGGGGCGAAGATCGCGGGCTCGACGCTCGCCGCCAGAGACTGCCTCGTCCTCGAGCTCCTCGCGGGCGACCGGCTGTTCCTGGTCGCGAGCACCATGCGCGCGATGCCCCTCGTCTTCCTGACGGATTCCCCGGACGACGTCCCCCCTTCCCGCGCGGAGCTCGACCCTGGACCCGAGCGCGAGCTCCGGAACTCCCGCGTTTCGTCGCTCCGGTTAGCGGGGACGGGCGACGTGCTCGAACTCCCCGTCGCGCGCACCGACACGGCCGGGCGAACGGTGGAGCGCGTGCTCGCCGTAGACCTCGGGAGGAAGCCGGGCATCTCCGTCCGCGACGTCGCGCGACCCAGGACGCCACCCGAGTCCGACGGACCGGCGGACGGCTCGGACGGCGCCGGCGCCGATGCCGCAACCGGCTCCGGCGCCACCGTCGCGTGGAGACACGACCGGTCGGGGCGCCTTCACGTCAGGCTCCGGACGGACGACGAAAGGGCAGATGCCGACGACGCCGGCCGGTTCGAAGGCAGGAACGCGTTCGAGAGCGCGAACGAGGCCGCCCGTTTCGCGTTCGCCCGTTTCTGGGACGAGCTCGACCACGAGCGGCGCCGCGGGGACGTCCGCCGCGCGATCGCCGCCGCCGTCCGCAGGAAGCGCCGCGCTGTCGGCAAGGTCCAGCGAGAGGTCGACGACGCGCGCAAGGCCGAGGAGTACCGCGCGAAGGGGCAGCTCATTCTCGCGAGGAAGGACTCGATCCCGCGCGGGCGGACGCCGATCGAGGTCCTCGACTTCGACAACGAGACGAAGATCACCATCGACGTCGACCCCGCGCTCGACCCCCAGAGGAACGCGGAGACCCTCTTCCGCCGAGCGAAGAAGGCCGAGCGCCGGGGCGAGCGCGCCCCGGCGAGGCTCGACGAGATCGAGACGGAGATGCGGGAGCTCGAGGAGCTCGAGGCGTCGGTCGCCGAGGCGTCCGACGAGGAACTCGCGGCCCTCGAGGAGCGCTTCCTGCGCCCCGCGATCGGGCGCGCGCGAGTGAAGACGCAGGCCGCGCGAGCGCGGTACCGGACCTACACGGTGTCGGGCGGCTGGCAGGTCCTCGTGGGGAAGTCGAACCGCGACAACGACGTCCTCTCGCACCGCATCGCGCGTCCGGACGACCTTTGGTTCCACGCGCATCAGTCGGCGGGATCCCACGTCGTCCTCAGACGCGCCGGACGGAAGGAACAGCCGGACAAGAGAGCGATCCTGGAGGCCGCGGCGATCGCGGCGTACCACAGCAAGGCGGGGAAGTCCTCGAAGGTCTCCGTCTGCTACACGGAGAAGCGCCACGTAAGAAAACCGCGAGGCGCCAGACCGGGCCTCGCGGTCGTGAGTCGTGAGAAGGTCGTCATGGTAGAGCCGAAGCTCCCCGAGACATAGTGCCGGGGGCGCGATCTACGGCGCCCCTCCGGTCCCTCCTAGGCGCACTCCTCGTCCGGAACGAACCCGAGCGCGACCGAGTTGATGCAGTAGCGGAGACCCGTCGGCTCCGGGCCGTCGTCGAACACGTGCCCCAGATGCCCGCCGCAGCGCGCGCAGAGGACCTCCGTCTTCATCTCCCCGTCGGAGTCGTCCGGCGCGGTCTCGAGCGCATCGTTCCGGACGACCTCCCAGAAGCTAGGCCATCCCGTTCCCGACTCGTACTTCTTGTCGGAACGGAAGAGCTCGCTCCCGCATCCCGCGCAGACGTAGACGCCCTTGTCGGTCAGGAGGTAGTACTCCCCCGACCCGGCCAGCTCGGTCCCCTTCTCACGGAGAACCTGATACTGCTCCGGCGTGAGGGTCTTCCTCCACTCCTCCTCCGTCTTCACGATCTTCTCGGACATCGTCTCCCCCCTGGACGAGCTCGTATTCGATGCCGAGGTCGGTGACGTCGTCGCGAGCCATGCCCGCGCTCCCCGCACCCTCCGCGTCCGTGCTCGCGTATGCGCTCTCGTCGTCCTCGCCGCCGTCAAGCAGACCTGCCGGTACCGGGCAGGAATACGGTCCTCAGCAGCCGGCGAGGAAGAAGCTCACAATGAGCATCGAGAACAGCAGCAACTTGACAGCCATGGCCAACTCCTCTCACGGCAACCCCCGTCGCCTGAGAGCCTCGGCTGTATCTCGATGCACCAATCGTGCCATTTGTCAATATGTTGCGGCTGAGTCCCCGTTCCGGCCATCTGGAGGCCGTATTCTGCCCCCGGGAACTCCTGAGTCACCACTCAGTATCCTAGTCTATGCGCTTCGGCTCGGAGTTTCAAGGGCCTCGTCGCCGTCCGTTCGCGGGGGGTCGGGCCTCCTCCCCACCCTGCGGTCGGCCTCCGCCGTCCACTCATCGATGGCGCGGTCGAGCTCCTCGACGGTGAGCGTCCCCTCAGCCGACCCTGGAATCGGCGCCCCCCGGCCCACGAAGCAGCGCGTGAACGGGAGCGCGATGAGGTACCTGTCCCACGTGCCGGGGGTCACGAACGCGCGCCGCGCGCTCGTCGCGACGGGCACGATCGGGTACCCGAGCTTCTTCGCGAGAAGGAGAACGCCCGGCTTCGACCTTCGCTCGGGACCGCGCGGCCCGTCGAGCGCGAACGCGGGAGGGTGTCCGTCTTCCACCACTCGCTTCATGTTCGAAAGCACCCGGGCCGCGTTCCGCTTCGTGGACCCGCGGACCGTCAGGAACCCGAGACGTTCGACGGCGCGCGACTGCACCTCCCCCGCCCAGCTCAGCTCCAGAAGGACGACGATGCCCCAGTCCCGGTAGTTGGGCATCATCAGGTAGTAGCGCCCGTGCCAGAACGCGTAGATCACGCGGTTCCGGTCGAGCGGTTCGGTGTCCGGGTGGGTGTAGCTGGTGACTCGGAGCGTCTTCCAGTGAAGAACGATGAATGCCTGGATCACTCGCGCCAGGAAGTCGATGAACGCTTCCGACCGGGTGACCCGGCGTCTCGTCGACTTGAGTCGCGAGCGGAGACTCTCGCGGGGTGCGTCGCCGGGATTCGCCATCGACTACTCCGTCGTCTCCTTGATCCAGTCGACCACCATTCCGAGAACGAGCGGCGACATGGTCTCGTCGATGGACGCGTACTCGGTGGGAAGCCCGGTTATCGCCGTCTGGAACAGGTGGTTCAGTCCCTCGAGCTTCCGAACGGTGTAATCCTCGGCGCACCCGTCGTCGAGCGCGTCCTCGATCGCGTCGAGGTTCTCCTCGGCGGGGACCTGCAGGTCCTTCTCCCCGATCAGCGCGAGCACTGGACAACACACCTCGCGGAGCGTCGGTTCCGGATCGTACGTCAGGAAGAACATGAACCACGGAGCGAGGACGCGATCGATCTGCTCCTCGATCTGTTCGTCGGTCGCGGTGGCTATCGCTATCTGCTGCGCCTCCGTCGCCTCTTCCGGGAGCTCCCTCAGGACGGAGCGGAGCCTCTCCCGCCTGGCATCTTCGTCGCCCTCTTCTTTCAGGACCTCGAAGACACGCTCCTGGATGGCGCGGCTGCCGGCAACGTCCGCCTCCGTCGCGCCCGCCGCCCGCGAGATGAGCTCGGCCTGCGAGTAGAGGACCTCCTCCCCCGGCAGGCCCGGCGCTGCGAGCAGGACGAGGAACGCGACGTCGTCGTTACCCGCCGCGACCATCGGTCCGATGATGCCGCCCTCGCTGTGCCCGATGAGACCGACCTTCGCGGGGTCGATCTCGTCGCGCGCCATGAGGTAGCGGAACCCGGCCTCGACGTCTCCCGCGAGATCCTCGGACGTCGACTGTGCCACGCTTCCCGTCGACCCGCCGATGCCGCGGTCGTCGACGCGGAGCACGGCGATCCCGCGCCGCGTGAGGTAGTCGGCCATCACCAGGAACGGTCGGTGCCCGAAGACCGCCTCGTCGCGGTCCTGCGCGCCCGAACCCGAGATGAGGATCGCCGCGGGAACGCGTTCCTCCGAATGCGGGATCGTGATCGACCCCGTGAGCGTGACGCCGTCCTTCTCGTTCGCGTACGTGACCTCCTCGGAGGCGTACGGGTACGGCTCCCTCGGCTCCTGGGCCCTCCGGACCTCCGGGAACTCCTCCAGGCGCGTGAGCGTGAGCGGCATCTCGATCGCCGCCTGACGCCACGTCCCGTCCATCGCGGTCGCGTCGTCGGCCATCACGCCTTCGAAGTAGGCACCCGCGAACGACATCTCGAACCGCACGGTGTCTCCCCTGACGACGATCCTGTCGACTGGGAGGTCGGCGGCGCCCTGGTCCGGGCTGTCCATGAGCGACGAGAGGGTCCCGTCGTCCTCACGCCACACGCGGAAGATGATCCGGAAGTCCGAACCGTTCGGGAGCGTCAGGATGCCCTGCCAGAACCCCTCGGCTGCGCCGGACGCCGCTTCCTCGACGCGGCCGGAATCCGCGGCCGCCGCGCCCTCGGGGGTCCCGGACGCATCGTCGGGAGCGTCCTGTGCGAGAGCGGCGGAGGCGAACGCGATCGCGGCCAGGGCGATAAGGAGCACGAGGGTCCGGGCGATCGACCGGGCCGGCTTCCCCGGCACGGGCGCAGCCGGCGGTGACTTCGCGGGGGCTCTCACGTTCGTTCCTCCTGTCCGTCGCGGCGCTCGGCCGCGCTCCTCACCGGATCTCGTAGGAGAGACACCAGTAGTACCGGAAGAGCGTCACGACCGCGTCGTCGGTCGCCTCGGCGACCGCGGCGCGCAGCTCCTCCTCCGTCGGGAAGTTCTTCACGAGGAGGTACTCCGTCCCGTCCTCGAGGCGGCGCACCTGATACGTGTTGCCGTGCTCGTCCTCGTGCGAGAGCGGAGTGCTCTCGCCCTCGACGTACCGGTTGTCGAAGAAGACCACGTGCCCGCCGGACCCGAGCCGCTCGTGAAGGCTCTCGAGGAAGACCGGCAGGTCCTGCCGGGGGACGTGCGACCACCAGAACGCGCCGAGGGCCGCGGTGAACGAGCCTTCGAGGTGATGCATCTCGTAGGCGTCGGCGACCGCGAACCTGACGCCGTCGGCCCCCTTCACCCTTAGCTCGGCGACCTCGGTCAGGGCCGGCGACAGATCCGTCGCGACCACGGAGCTCGCGACCGCGGCGGCGACGTCGGTCCAGTAGCCGGTCCCGCAGGCGATCTCCAGGACGTCCTGGCCCGCGAGCTTCTCGCGCACCAGCCTCCGGAGCGCGGCCAGGTCCTTCTGGCGCTCCGGGCGCTCGTAGATGCGGTCGTACTCCGGAAGTCGGCGCTCGTAGTACTCGACGATGTCGTCCGGACCGCGGTCCGCGTCGACGGCGGCAGCGGCGTCCGCCTGGATGACCTCGAGCACGAGGCCGTCGGGATCCCTGATGAAGACGCTCTCGTCTCCCGGTCTCCACCGCGACTCGAAGTCGACGTCGTGCTCCGCGAGATGCCTCACGGCCTCCGCGATGTTCTCGACGACGACGTCGAACGAGATCGAGGGCGCGACGCAGTACGGCGGGCGTCCGCCCTCTTCCTTCGCGACTCCGAGCAGAAGGACCTGCGCATCCGCGGAGAGAAGGTGGTAACCGTCCCCTTCCTTCCCGAGAACCTCGAACCCGAGGACGTCCCGATAGAACCGGAGGGACCGCTCGAGGTCCGTGACGATGACGTTGATCTCTCCGACCGAGAACTTCATGCCGCTCGCCCTTCCGTCCGTGTCCGCACCGTCTCCGCGTTGCGCCGGCGTCCGGTGCCCTACGCCCCACGGTTCCCCTGCTACCGGTCGATCGTCTCGTACCGTTCGAAGTAGCCGACGAGGTCTCCGTCTGTCGACCGCACGGCGCGCATGTAGATCCGCCGCTTCTCGTCTTCACTGATGAGACGCTCTTCCTCCCCGGCAGCGAACGCCTCGATCACCTCCAGGATCACCGCGTTCGACTTCTCGTTGTGGCAGTCGAGGAGCGAGCGTCCGAGGAGGTCGACGCCGTCCTCGTAGTGCGAGATGGCGGCCCGGTTCATGTACACGATCTCGTGACTCGCCGCGTCGGCGACGAGCACGGGGTCCTTGAGACTGTCGAGCACCGACGCGAGGAAGGCCTCGTCGATCATCGTACCGTGAACTCCTTTTCGATGTCCGCGAGCGAGGTGCGGAACGCGCCGTACTCGAGCTCCTGGATCGGCAGCATCGCCGGCCCGACGAACCCCTGCTGTCTGAGCTCCGCGCCCTTGCGCTGCGCCTTGAGCCGCGTGTCGTCCCACGCCGTGTTTCCGAAGAGGTCGACCCTGTCCGAGAGCTTCCCGGCGCTCGTCACGGAGTACGCGGCGCAGGCGACGACCGGGAGGCAGTACGGTCCCGCGACCGGCGTGTTGATCGCGACGGGCATGATGGGCATGTGATGGCTCCCGCGCGCGTCGCCGGCGACGAAGTGCGCCGTCACGTACGGGCTCACGACTTCCTCCGGGGCCGGGAAGACGCCCTGCGTTCTCACGATCGCGACGGGGTCGTCCTTCCCCTTGTACTCGCCGGCGATCGTGTGGAGCCTGTCGGTCGACACGGACACCACCTGCTGCTTGGGATAGAGCCGCGACGTGATCGACTTGATGCCGAAGCGACCCTCGTCTCGCAGGAGTACCGCGAGATCGACGTGGCGCTCGGGAGCCTCGAGCTCGACCACGCGGTCTCCCCCGGTGTGCTCCATGTCGATGACGGTGAACGTGAACCCGACCTTCATCTTCGGAAGCATCAGGCCCCCGCAGTACAGGGGGCTCGTGAAGACCGCCCACAGCGGGAAGTTGTACGCGCCCGGCCCGCACTTGTCCGCGGTGAAAATCAGGAACGGCTCCGCCGAGCGCTCCTCCGCCGAGGTGTCGAACGTGATCTCCGCAACGCCGGGTCCCGCTCCGCGTACGTTCCCCGAGGGCGCGTCCGCCAGGAGGTCCTGCCCCGCGCCGTACAGCCCTTCCTCCCGGGCGATGTCGGCCGCGGCCTCGAAGATGCCCCACGCGAGGTTGTGCACGTCCGCCGAGTCGCTGCCGTGCGTGTGGACCATGAGGAGGCAGATGTCGTCGCCGGTGAACGTCACGTCGAAGTCCGTGATTGTTCCCTTCTTCTTTTCCTCAGCGAGCTGCGCGCGGGCCGCCTCGAGCATTCTCTCGGACGGACAGGTGTGTCCGCCGATGCTGCCGACGTCGGCCTTGATGGCGCTCAGGGTGAGCTTGCTCATAGCATGCCCTCCGTGACCGCGGGCCCTGGGGGAAGGGCCCGCCATTCGTGATCCGAACCTTGCCGGCGGGTTCGGTCTAGCTCTCTGCCGGCGGCTCCTCGGGAGGCAGGACGTTCGCGGCGTCGAGGACGAGCCTCCACTCGCCGTCGGCATTCCTCTTCCAGATCCTCAGATAGCTCTCGCGCCTCGCGGACTCGTCTCCCGAGTCTCCGGGCGTGAAGACCGAGAGCCCGTACGTGTAGCCGAGGTCGGCGCTGCTGGAGACGCCGGCGGCCATCGGCGCCCACGCGTACGTTCCGCCGGTCTTCCCGATCGCCTCGAGCGCGGCGTCCTGCCCGAGCACGGGGAACATCCCGCCCCGGTAGACCCTGATGTCCGGCTGCGAGTGCGAGCGGAACGTCTCGGCGAACCCGTTGAGCTCGGAGAGAGCGGAGTACTCGCTGTCCCTCATGAAGAGCGCGCGGCGCTCGGGCTCGTCGCCGTTGCTCGGGCCCGCCCACGTGTCCCCGCGCTCGGCGTACGCGAGCTCGGGTGCGGGGCCCTCGGGCTCCCCGTGCCCGATCCCGATGTCGAGCGCGACCTTCCAGGGCCCGCCCGCTTCCCTCTTCCACACCGACGTGTAGTGCCCGTGGTAGGTCACGTCTCCGTCGGCCGTCGAGCGCGTCATCGCCCACGGGCCGGTCGTGTACCCGAGGTCGCCGGCGCGGGAGACGTCCGCGAACACCGGGCCCCACGTGAGCCTCCCCGGGTTCCCGTGCATTGCCTCGTAGTACTCCCGGGCGTCTCCCGGCTCCGGTCGGAAGTCGATCGCGCCCTCCCCCAGGTACTCGAGGAACGCGTCGCGCAGTCCGAGGTCAGCGGACGCCTGGGCGAACGCCCTCTCCGCTTCGACGAGCGAGTCGAGATTCGAGTCCATGTCGGCCTCCTGCTGCGTGCATCCCAGCGGAAGGAGGAGCAGCAGCACAGCCGCCGCAGTCGCTGCGTTTCTCATCGTGGTCCCCCCCATGTCGTTCCGACCCCGTGACGTGCCCGTTCGTGCCGCAGTGCTCAGCGGCCTCCCCTCACTCGCCACCGCCGTCGGACGGCTCGGCGTTCTTGACGTACGTGTCGAGCCACCGCCCGGTCTCCCAGAGGAGGTGGAGGAGCGACTCCCTCGCGCGGTAGCTGTGCCGTTCGCTCGGGAGCATGACCAGCCTCGCGACCGCGCCGTGTCCCTTGAGAGCGTTGTAGAACCGCTCGCTCTGCATCGGGAACGTCCCGGCGTTGTCGTCGGCCTGACCGTGCACGAGGAGAATCGGCTCGTTCACCTTGTCCGCGTGCATGAACGGCGACATCGCGAAGTAGACCTCGGGCGCCTCCCAGAGCGTGCGGTCCTCCGCCTGGAACCCGAACGGCGTGAGCGTGCGGTTGTACGCGCCGGTCCGCGCGAGGCCGGCGGCGAAGAGGTCAGAGTGCGCGAGGAGGTTCGCCGTCATGAACGCCCCGTACGAGTGCCCGCCGATCGCGATCCTGTGACGGTCCGCGACGCCGCGGCGAACGACCTCGTCGACGGCGGCGGCCGCGCTCGCGACGAGCTGGTCGATGTGCGTGTCGTTCGGGTCCTCGTCCCCTTCTCCCACGATCGGCATCGTCGGTCCGTCGAGGACCGCGTAGCCCTGCGTGAGCCAGAGGAGCGGCGACCACCAGCCGACCCAGTCGAAGCGGTAGGGCGAGTCGTCGACCTGCCCCGCGGCGCTCGCGCTCTTGAACTCGCGGGGGTAGGCCCACATCACCATCGGGAGAGGGCCCTGATCGGGCCCGTAGCCGGGCGGCAGGTAGAGCGTTCCCGACAGCTGCACACCGTCGGCGCGCTCGTACTGGATGAGCTCCTTGGAGTAGCCGACGAGCTCGGGTGTGGGGTGCGGAAAGGAGGTGAGCCGCCGCGTCGACCCGTCGGCAAGGTCGCGCACGAAGAAGTTCGTCACCTCGTCGACCGACTCCCGCTCCGTCACGATCTGCCGCGCGTCCTTGTTGAGCGGCGTGATCGGCATCTCGTAGTAGGGCGCCTCCGACCGGAACATGCGCGTCGTCTCGTTGTGATAGGTGTCGAACGCGTCCAGGAACGGGCGGTCACCCTCGGGCGACGCTCCGTCCCCGATCATGAAGATCGTGTTCGCGTCGTCGGCGGTCATGAGGACGTCGCGGCCGTATGAGTTCGTGATCGTGACGGGTGCGCCGGGGTGGTTGTAGCCGTCCTCGTAGCTGTACTCGATGAGGAGCTCGGGCTCGGCATCCGGGTCCCCCGGCTCCACCTTCCAGAACCGGACCGTTCGGGTCCTCCACCACCACTCGCGCACGAGCGCGAGTCCGTCGTGCGCCCACAGGATCCGGGAGTAGCGCAGCGGGATCGTGATCAGCGGGACCGGGTCGCCGTCGAACGGCGCCTCGAGGAGGAACACGCGATCGCGCTGCTCCGTCTCCACCCGCGCGTCGCCGCCGTCCAGCGTCTCCGCCCAGTAGAGTGTCGCCGGCGCGTCGGGACGCCACGTCACGTTGCGGGGTCCCTCGGCGACGCTGTTTCTCGCGATGGGAATCTGGTCCCTGAGCGGGAGGTCCGCGACCTCGTGCACGACGTTGCCATCGAGGTCCCACACCTGGATCGCCATCGGGAACCGCCACGCGGTCACGAGGTACGAGAACGGCCGATGGAGCGACTGGACGAGGACGTACTCCCCGTCCGGTGACGGGTCGAAGTCCCAGACGATCGTCGGCTCCCCGACGAGGGTGACCTCCCCGTCGAGCGTCACGAGCGCGAGCTGCGACGTGAGGTAGTGCTCGAAGAGCTCCTCGTCGTGCTCGTCCTCGAGCAGGTACTGGTAGGTCCGCGCCGGCGCTTCCTCGCCGAGGTTCTCCTGAATCGTGGGCCCCGTGGGAACACCCGGCTCCTCGATCTCGGGCGCCAGCCCGAGATCGGCCACGAGGCACGCGAGCAGCGTCCGGCCGTCCCGCATCCACGTCGGAGGCGCGCCCGCCGTGAGGTTCAGGACGGGACCGAGAACCCGTGTCGCCTCCGCGCTCTCGACGTCCGCGGTCCAGAGCTCGACGCCGTCGGATGTCGTGTTGGTGAACGCGATCCGGGAGCCGTCGGGCGACCACTCGGCGTTCCCAACCCGTGCGTTCTCCGGGAGTCCCGTGACGACGCGCTCCTCGGAGTCCGCGATGCTCACGAACGCGAGCCTCACGTACGACCACGTCCAGCTCGGCGCGTGGTTAGCGGGATTGATGCGCTGCCCCGCGAGCCCCAGCTCGGGCCTCGAGAGCTCCTCGACCGACGGGTAGTTCTGCCTCGTCGTGAGGAGAAGCGACTGCCGGTCCGGCGAGAGGCTCCCGACGGGAGTGCGCGGCGCGTCGACGATGTCGACGAGGACCTGTGCCGGCTCGCGGTAGACGCTGTCGGTGAACCCGGCAGCCTGCGCGGCCGACGGGGTCAGGGCGGCCGCGGCGACCGCGGCGAACGTGACGATCCTGACGATCGCGGGCAGCGCGGAAGCGCGCGCGTGCTCTCGGTGCATGTTCTCGGTCTCCTGTGGTGGGTGCGGGGGCGCGGTCGGGGCGGCGGTTCCCCTGGACGGCGCAGACCCTGCCGTCGGCTCGGACAGTGCCCCAGCTCATTAGTAGGGATGTAACGACATCTGGAGACGAAAGTCCAGCGGGATTGCGCGGGAGCGGGGGCTAGAGCGCGTCGTGCGCCTCGAAGAACGCGCGAACCCTCGGGTTCACGAGCAGCGGCTCGAAGTTCTGGTGTCCGAGGTCGGGGTAGTTGTTCCCCTCGATCACGGTGAAGCCCTTCTCGGTGATCACGACGTCCCAGCCCACGTACGGGATGTACGCCATCTCGCGGCACACCTCCAGGAGCTTCGACTTGAGGTACTCCCAGTGAGGGAGCTTGGTTCCGGTGATCGGAACCCCGGTGTCGGGATGGACTGGGGCCGGCTCGAGGTTCCGCTGCATGTGCCCGGCATACGCCGGCCCGAGGGTCCCCGTGTCGAGGTGGACGAAGCAGGCGATGCCCCCCTGAGAGCAGTTGTCGACGGGGACGCTCGAAGGCCTCCCGAACCGGTGGCCCGCGAACGGGATGAACGGCTCGTCCGCCTCGTAGTCCCACATCGTGAGGACGCGGATCGAGTTCGTCGAGTGAGGGAAGATCCTGGAGGAATACTCGTGCTGATGCACGAACTCGAGGATCACCGCCTCCTCGAGGCGTCCGAGGATCGAGAGCACGTCATCCTCGCCGGCCTCGCTCCAGTCGAGCAGGAGCTTCCCGTCCCGAACCGTGAGGACGTGCACGGACACGCCGCTCCCTCCCCCGTACGGCTTGATCACGAACTCGCCGCCGGCCCGGCAGGCATCGATGACGTCCGCGGGCGACCACATCGTGTAGCGGTCGCCGATCTGAACGAACTCCCCTCGCGAGACGATGCAGAAGTAGTCCGGCACTTCGCACCCGTAGCTCCTCACGAGCCGCGAGAAGACGAGCTTGTTGTTGAGCGCCTCGCCGAACCGGCCGTTGATCCTCGGGGTCTTCACGTAGCGCGCGTAGTCGGAGACGTACTCGCGGTGGTCGTTGCCGGGAAGGCCGTAGCGGATCGACGAGAACCCGGTGTTCCCGTGGCGCCACGCCCGAAGCCTCGTCCCGAGCGAGATCGGGAAGGGCGTCCCGACCTCGCGCTGGATGAGCCGCTGGATGTTCCTGGCGGTGCGTCCGGCCTCGAGCATGCGTTCGGAAAAGCCACGAGCCATCGGTCGTGTCTCCGTCGTTCAGCGCACGGATCAGAGGATCCCGTGCGCCTCGTAGAACTCCCTGACGCGCGGGATGGGCAGGAGCGCCCCGTGCAGCTGGTGAGAGAGATCCGGGTAGTTGTTTCCCTCGATCACGACGAAGCCCTTCTCCGTGATGACGACGTCCCACCCGACGTACGGGATGTACGCCATCTCCCTGCACACGTGCAGGAGCCTCGACTTCACCGTCTCCCAGTGCGGGAGCGTGACCCCCACGACCTGCTCGCCGGTGTCGGGGTGGTGAGTGACCTCGAAGACCTGGGGCGTCGTGTGTCCGCCGTGCGCCGTCACGATGACCCCGGTCTCGACATCGATCTTGCAGCTGATCCCGCCGCGCGAAGCGTTGTCGACGGGAGCGCTGGTGCGGCTCCCGAACCGGTGACCGGAGAACGGGATGAACGGCTCCATCTTCTCGTAGTCCCACATCGTGAGGACGCGGATGGAGTTCACCGAGTCCGGGAAGATGCGCGACGAGTACTCGTGCTGGTGGACGAACTCGAGGATGACGGCCTCGTCCAGGCTCCGGAGGAGCGACCGCACGTGGTCTATGTCGGTCTCGCGCCGGTTCAGGAGGAGCTTCCCGCCGTCCGCGGTCAGGACGTGCACCGCGACCCCGCTCCCGCCCCCGTACGGCTTTATGACGAACTCCCCGCCCGCGAGACATGACTCGATGACCTCGTCGGGCGACCGCATCCGGTACCGATCGCCGATCTGGACGAACCTGCCGTCGGTCACGAGGCAGTAGTACTCCGGGACGTCGATGCCGTAGCTCCTGACGAGCATCGAGAAGACGACCTTGTTGTTGAGCGCCTCCCCGAAGCGGCCGTTGATCTTCGGCGTCCTGATGTAGCGCGCGTAGTCGCTCACGAAATCAGTGTAGTTCTCCTCGGTGAGTCCGTACCGGACGAACGAGAACCCGGTGAAGCCTCGGCGCCACGCCCAGAACCGGTTCCTGAGCGGCACGCGGAACGGCGCGCGAAGCTCCCTCAGCACCAGCCGCTGGAAGTTGCGGGCCGTCTTTCCTGCCGTGAGCATGCGGTCGGCAAATCCGGGCACTCCGGTTCCCTCTCTTCTCCACTCGCGCCGCCCCGCCGCGGTCGGCTCGGACGGCACCTCGAACACCTCAGATGACGCGGTGCGCCTCGTAGAAGCGCCGCACGCGCGGGTCGGTAAGGAACGGGCGGAAGATCTGGAGTCCGTGAACGTCCGTGAAGCTGTTGCCCTCGGTGACCGCGAACCCTTCCTCGGTCACGACGACGTCCCACCCGATGTACGGCACGAACGGCAACCGCCTCGCGAGGTCGAGGACGCCGGACTTCATGTACTCCCAGTGCGGGACCTCGACGCCTTCTATCGCGGCCCCGGTGACTGGATGATGCGAGAGCCACTGCATCGACCCCGAGTGGGGGTACGGCGCTGCCTTGCCGAGGATGCCGGTCTCGACGTCGACCTCACAGATGTACCCTCCCTGCGTCCAGTTGTCGACGGGAATCGTGGAGTCAGACCCGAAGCGGTGGGCGGCGATCGAGACGAACGGCACCTCGCGGTCGTAGTCCCACATCGTCTGCACCCGCATTGAGTTCGTCGTGTTCGGGTAGATCTCCGATGCGTAGCGGTGCTGCTGGATGAACTCGCTGATGACGCCCTCGCCCGTGGAGGTGAGAACGCGCCCCACCTCGTCGCGCGTCGTCTCCTTCTCGTTCATGTAGAGCTTCCCGTCCGTCGCCCGGAGGAGCCACACCGCGACCCCGCCCCCTCCCCCGTAGGGCTTCAGGACGAGGCGTCCTTCCTTCTCGAGGACGTCGATGACGGAGTCGGCGTCGGTGATGTGATAGAGGGTGCCGACGGGCACGAACCGCCCGCCGGAGATGACGCAGAAGTACTTCGGCACCTTCGCCCCGAGGCTCGCGAGAAGACGAGAGAAGATGATCTTGTTGTCGAGGGCCGCTGCGAACCGGCCGTTGATCTTCGGCGTCTGGACGAACCGGACGTAGTCGGAGACGTAGTCCCCGAGGTCCTTCCCCTCGAGACCGTAGAGGACCCAATCCTGGCTCACGAACCCCCTGCTCCAGAGCCGGAGCTTACTGGCGAACGGGACGCGAATGGAGGAGTGCACCTCCCGCATGACGAGATGATGCATCTGTCGGAGCGATTTCCCCCAGGCGAGGGCCCGTCCTGCGAAATCGGTTCGCATGCTCCCGCTCCCCGTCCCGGACGCCCGATGGCGGCCCGTCGGTTCGTCGAATCACTCAGGGCACTTCAGTACGCTTCCGTCTCCAATACGCGCTTCATCGCGCCCCCTGCCTGGGACGCGATGAAGATGCGTTCGACGGTGCGTTCCACGACTCGTCCCCCGGAGCCACTATCCCACCTTCGGCGGACCGACCTTCCTGGCAACGTAGTAGATCCACGGGCTGGAGTGGTCGATCTCGTTGCTGCCGATCGCCGTCCCCTCGAAGTCGTAGATCTCGAGCGTTTCGAACCCGAGGTCCCTGAGCTGCTCGACCTGCTTCCTCTGGTCGATGTAGTAGGTCACGAGCGAGAAGTTGTGCGAGCTGTCGTTGATGATCGCGTAGTCCTTCTCCTCGCGCTCGAACTCCCGGTTCGCGCGGCGCCGCGCCACGCGCCTCTGGTGACGGACGACCGCGCGGGCGAGCGCGAACGGGTCGAACGAGAACTCGATCTCGGGTTCCTGTCGCGCGTGGTCGCAGTTCCGGTTGTGCGTCGAGAAGACGTAGAGCCCGCCATCGGCGAGGACGCGGTTGACCTCGCACATGCCGAGGATCCGGTCCTCGTGTCCGAGCGAGTCGAGCCCGTTGTTGGCGAAGAGCACGAAGTCGTACGAACCGTCCGCGAACTGGTGCATGTCCCTGACGTCGCAGCAGAGGCAGTCGACGTCGGCGAACCTGCGCTTGAGCACCTTCGTCATCTGCTCGGAGTAGTCGATGCAGCGGTACTCACCCGCCCAGTGCCGGAGGTATTCCGCGGTGCGACCGGCGCCGCATCCGACGTCCAGAACGCGCTTGCCGTAGTGATCCTCCTTGTACTTGACGAGGATCATGACTTCGGCGATCTGGAGCGGCATCGTCGTGTAGCGCTCAACGAGGCGCTCGCTCTCGTACGTGCTGCGGTTCACGTCATCGTATGCCATGCTTCCCTCCCGTGCGTGGTTGTCCGGCAGGGAAGTCATGCAAAACGCGAGCCTGTTTGCCGGTGCGGGCGCCTGAAATCCGCCCGGAACCGGGTCTAGAAGAGGGGCTTCAGGGACACGAGTGTCGCTCCCCAGCCTCCGCGGCCGCTACCTTCAAGACGGTAGGAGGATACGTCGGGAAGTCGAGCGAGGATCGAGTGGACGGTCTCCCGCAGGGCGCCCGTCCCCTTCCCGTGGACGATCCTGACCTCGAGGATCCCGCGCTCCCGGCAGGCCTCGAGGTAGCCGGGCACGAGGTCCCGGACGTCCGCCGGCCGGAACGTGTGGAGGTCGAGCGTCCCGTCGATCGGAATCTCGAAGGCGCCCCCCGCGCCCGTCGCGTTGTCCGCTCCTTCTTCTCCTCCCGCTTCGTCCCGCTCGTCCGTCACCGGTCCTCCTCGCCTCCGCCCGTCGCACTCCGGCGCCCGCCCCGCGGTCGCCCCGCGTCGGCCTGTCATCGGCCCGGGTGCGCGCTCACTCCCGTCACGTTCTGGATCACGACACTCGCCGCGACGGCGATGACGGCGAACACGACCACCTTCCACGTGAGCGTCCGGAGCGGCGTTCCGCCCAGGCCGCTCCCAACGACGCCTCCCGCGATGCCGAGCGAGACGGTCTGGCCGACGAACCAGCCGAGCATAAGCGAGGGCTCGGCCGTCGAGATCGAGAGGAGGCCGACAGTGTGCGCCCCCCAGATGAACGCGCCGAGCGCGAGGCCGAACAGGGCGCCCCCGCGCCACGTCCGGACGCCCAGCCGAACGGAGAGCCACGTGAGGAGGGCAGCCAGGAACGCGAACGAGAGATACCCAAGCGGGATGAGCCGGAACGCCTGGTCGAGCGGAAGCAGGAACGGGCTCGGCTGCTCGTAGTGAGCCGCGAGAACACCGCCGTGCAAAAACAGGTCGAACCCGAGCATCGCGATCCACGCGAGGAACCCGACTCCGAAGAGCCTCCCTCGCATCGCGGCGTCCGGCGTGGCCGTCGCGTCGCCACGGACCGGCTCCGTCATCTCCCCTCTTCCTCCTGTCCATCGGTGTCGGCAACCATGCCGCTCACGATCCTCGTCACGGCGCGGAAATCGGACTTCCCGCCTCCCGTCATCGGGAAGTCCTCGAGCACGACGTGCTCCCTCGGCACCGAGATCGAGGGAAGCCGCCCAGCGAGCTCGTGGTGGATCTGTTTCCAGTCGACCTCGGCGCTCACCGCGGCGATGATCCTCGACCCCTTGACCGGGTCGGGGACGCCGACCACGCAGACCTCGACGTCGTCCGGCACGAGGTCGTTGATCGCCGTCTCGACGGAGACGAGCGAGACCATCTCGCCGCCGATCTTGACGAACCGCTTGAGTCGGCCCGCGAGCCAAAGGTACCCGTCCGAGTCGAAGTACCCCATGTCGCCGGTGTCGTACCAGCCGGCCCGCATGCACGCGGCTGTCGACTCGATGTCGTTCCAGTACCCCTTCATGACCGTGTCGCCCCTGACGAGCACCTTGCCCGTCTCGAGCGTGTCGCAGTCCTCGCAGGACTCGAGGTTCTCGATGCGGATCTCGACACCCGGGAGCGGGCGACCGACGCTGCCGGGCCTGTTGTGCTCCGGCGTGTTCGCGGTGATGCACGGCGAGGTCTCGGTCGCCCCGTAGCCCTCGAGGAGCTCGATCCCGTGCTTCTCGCGGAAACCGGTCCGGAGCACGTCCGGGACCTTGTCGGCGCCGGCGATGGGCACGCGGACGCTCGAAAAGTCGCCCGGTTCGGACGCGCGCAGGTATCCGCGGAAGAAGCTCGGGGTGCCGACCATGATCGTCGGCCTCTCCGCTCGGATGGCGGCGACGACGCCGCGGTAGTCGAGCGGGCTCGCCACCGTCGTCATCGTGAGGCCCTTATAGACCGTGACCCAGAGGGTCGCCGTCTGGCCGAGCACGTGGAAGAGAGGGAGATTCGCGAGGACGCTGTCCTCCGGGCTGAGCTCGAAGATCTCGGCGAGCGCCTCGACGTTCGCCAGGATGTTCCGGTGCGTGAGCGGCACCGCTTTCGGGTCGCGCTCGCTCCCGCTCGTGAAGAGAACGAGGAGGTTGTCCTCTTCGTCCCCTCCGCCTGCGAGCCTCTCGATTGCGCCGGAGGGGAGCGCGGCGACGAGCGCCGCGGTCAGCTTATCGAGCGGCGAAAGCGACTCCTTGATGTCCTCGATCATGACCATCCCCGCGACGGGCTCGACCTCGAGCTTCTTGAGGAGCGCCCTCGACGTCACGATCGCGTGGAACCCGCACTTCTCCTGGGCGTAGCGTGCGTTCTTCGCGGCTCCGGTCGCGTAGTTGACCATGACGGGCGTGTGCCCGGAGAGGAGCGCGCCCAGAACCGAGACGACGCATCCGATTGACGGCGGGATCATAATCCCGAGGAGTCCCGGTTCGTATCGCCGGAACCTGCGAGCGAGAATGAGAGCGCCGATGAGCGCCCGGTGGTACGTGACGCGCATGCCGACAGTGCGGTCGACGATGAAGAGCCTCTTGCCGTCGCTCTTCGCGGTGCGTATGAAGCGATGGTGGAGGAGCATGCTCTTCCCTGGTCTCCGTGGCACGGGACCCCTCGCGGGTTCGGGAGCGGCGGCTAGTCGTCGCCCGCGACGGGCCGGCGGCGACGCTTGGTCTCTCCGCGCTGGCGCTTTGCCTGAAGGCGCCGCTCTCGCGACGCCTGACTCGGCCTGGTCTTCTTCCGCTTCCTGGGCTTCGTCGCGGCTTTCCTTATTAGCGCGGCGAGCCGGTCCCGGGCGTCGTCCCGGTTCCGCTTCTGCGTCCGGTACCGACGGGCGTCGATGATGAGAACGCCGTCGTCCGTCATGCGCCGGCCGGCGAGCCTGGTGAGGCGCTCGCGGACGTCGTCGGGAAGCGACGGCGAGTTCGCGACGTCGAACCTGAGTTGGACAGCCGTCGCGACCTTGTTGACGTTCTGCCCGCCCGGACCCGAGGCACGCACGAACTCCTCGCGGACCTCGTCCTCGGGAATCTGGATGTTCGAGGTTGCGTAGATCACGCGCTCACCTTACCCCTTGCCGGGAGGGCACTTCAAGGGGCGTTTCGGGGGTCGACAGGCGGGGCGCGCCCTGCTAGTCTCTGCCCGGCAGGACCCCGCTCGGATGTCATCCGGCCCCGCGGCGCGGACCGCGGGCGGGTGTGCAGGCGGACCCTCGGTCCGTCCGATCGCGACACCTCCCGGAGGAGGGCGCAATGAAAGACCCGATCGGCGCCTGGTTCAGGATCATCCGCATCCAGTTCTATCCGATGACGTGGATCGCGTACAGCCTCGGGGCGGTGTCGGCCGTCGCCGTGGGCGCGCGCTTCCACCTGGGCGCATACATCGTCGGTTACATCTGCCTCTTCCTGATCGAGCTCGCCACCATCCTCATGAACGAGTACTTCGACTACGAGTCCGACGTCCGGAACCAGAACGCGGGTCCCTACACCGGCGGCTCGAGGATGCTCCCGGAGGGACGGCTCACGCACGTCGCCGTCAGAACCGCTGCCTTCTACGTGCTCGGTCTCATGGTTGCCTCGGGCGTGGCGCTCGTCTTCGTGACGCGCGGGATCCCGACATCCGGCACCATCGTCCTGCTCCTCCTCGGACTCCTCCTCGGTCTCGGGTACACGACGCCCCCGTTCAAGTTCTCCTACCGAGGTATGGGGGAACTCGTGGTCGGACTGATCCACGGTCCGTACGTTGTCGTCTGCGGGTTCTTCCTGCAGACCGGCACGGTCGCGAGCTCGCTCCCGTGGCTCCTCTCCGTCCCGGTCTTCTTCGCCGTCTTCGCCGCGATCACGCTCGCGGGACTCCCCGACCGCCCGGCCGACGCGTACGCCTCGAAGCGGACGCTCGCGGTCCTCCACGGACCGAAGAAGGCGGCGCTCATGGCGTTCGTGTTCACGTTGGGCGCGGCTGCCGCCGCTATCACGCTCGTCACACTCAATACCTTCACGAGGGCAGCGGGCATCACCTACGTCGCGATCGCCGTCCCGTTCGCGGTGCTCGTGTCGATCGCCATCGCGCGTGTGATCAAGACCGAGGCGTTCGACCGCCGCATCGACGCCGCGATGCAGGCCGCCCTCTCCTACATCATCGTCTTCGGCGTGGTCCCGCTCGTCGCGCTCCTCCTGCTCATCCGCCCTTGAGGAACACCGCGACCATAGGTCTCACCCTCCTCGTGGCGTGCGCCGCCGTCCTTGCGGCCCAGTCCGCGTCAGCGGCGTTCGCGCCGCCCGCGAATTCGTGGGACGAACTCTACAGATACGTCGCGCGGCCTGCCGGAGACGACCGGGAGGAGCGCCGCGAGCACGTCGAGATCGGCTTCCGGTACGACGAGGAGGGAACGTTCATCCGTTCGAGCACCATCGTGGGCGGGAACTTCGAGAACGTCTTCGTCCGGATCGGCCCGGAGGGCACGTTCAGGTCGGCGTACAGGGTCGGCGAGCTCGGGGGCACGACCGCCATGGACGGCTCGATCTGGTTCGACGACGGGACCGTGAGCGTGACCACCGAGGGCAAGATCGAGGAGGGCGAGCGCGAGGTCCCGGAGGGAGTGCCCGTCGCTGCCGACGTCTCGCTCCTCCACCTCATGCGCTCGTTCCCGTTCGGGACCGACGCGGCGTGGGAGGTCCTCATGGCGGACTTCTCCGGGAACTTCGTCACGGTCTCCATAAGAAACGCCGGCACGGACTCCGTCTCCGTGCCGGCCGGGGTCTTCCTCTGTCACCGGATGGACGTCGCCGTCCGGATCCTCATCTTCCGCCCGACGATCACGTTCTGGCTGGCGGCCGACCCGCCGCACTTCCTCGTGAAGCACAGGGGGAAGCGCGGGCCGTTCACGAGGACCTACACGACAGAGCTCGTCGCGGGCGAGTGACCCTCCGCGGCGGCGCCCGGTCCCTCTAGCTCTCGAGCTTCCTGAGGAGCCACGCCATGTTCTGGCCGAGGATCTTCATCGTCCGGAGACCCTCCGTATCCTCGTCGACCTCCCCCACGTCCCGGCCGATCCCGACGTTCCAGTAGACCGAGCCCGGGACGATCATCTGCTCGATGAAGAAGAAGTGGTTCATCGAGTCGAACGCGTGCGTGCTCCCCGCCCGGCGCACCGCTACGACCGCTGCGCCGACCTTCCGCGCGAGCATGTATTCGTTCGCGATCGATACCAGGCCCGCCCGGTCGATGAGCGCCTTGATCTCCGGGGAGACGTCGGCGAAGTACGTCGGCGAGCCGAGGATGATGCCGTCCGCCTCGAGCATCTTGTCGAGGCACTCGTTCAGGACGTCGTTCTGGACGGCGCAGTGCTTGTCCTTGTTGGCGAAGCACTGGTAGCACGCGATGCACCCGCGGATCTTCTTCCCCGCGAGCTGGTAGAGCTCGGTCTCGATCCCAGCCTCCTCAAGCTCCCTGAACACGTGGCCGATGAGGAGCGCGGTGTTTCCGTCCTTGCGCGCGCTACCGCTGAACGCGACGACTTTCATGGAACTCCCTCCTCCTTCGGCTAGATCCGTCTGCAGAGGAGGACGCCGCTCCCGATGGGGACGACGAGCGCGTCGACCCTCTCGTCCGCAATCGACTGGTCGATCATCGGCCGCAGCACGTCCTCGTGGCTGATCACGTTGTCTGCGGCGAGAATGCCGCCGGGGACCATGTTCGGGACGACGAGATCGAAGCAGTCCTGGTAGGTGTCCTTCTCGGCGTCGAGGAAGCAGTACGAGACGTCCGTGTAGTTCGCGAGATGGTCGCGAGCGTCGCCCTGGACGATCTCGATGATGTCAGCGACCCCCGCCACCCGGAACGTCTCCGTCGCGAGCTTCACCTTCGCGTCGAGCACCTCGAACGTCGTGAGCTTCCGCCCGGTCGCGCGGAGCGCGAGCGACGTCCACAGACCCGAGTACCCCCCGCTCGTCCCGATCTCGATGTACGTGCCGGCGGGCGCGCTCGCTGCGAGGACCGCGAGGAACCGCCCGGTCAGAGGCGGCACCTGGCGGAGTCTCTCGAGCGACGGCTTCCCGGCGTTTCTGTCGTCGGCGTCCATGCACTCGAGGAAGCGCATGCGGTCTGTTATCTCCTGGGGTATGTCGTGGAACACGGTCTCCTGAGCCTCCTCCCGGCGGATTGAGGGGCGCCGGGCGCCCCGCCGTCCGACCGCACCCGCGGGCAACGCGCCCGTTGAAGCCCGATGCGCGAACGGCTACGCTGTTAGGCGAAGCAACGAACGTCCTGTCTTCCTGATCGTGTCTCTTGAGCGTGTATCCAGAAGCCGTCCACCCCGAACCCGTCTCCTGAAACCGCGAGAGTGCAGTGAACGATTATACACGAACGCGGCTCCTCGTCTCTCTCATGTTCGTCGTTGTGGGTTCCATTCCTGGAGCGGCGGAGGCCGGAACTGAGTCGCCGCCGGGAATCGTCATCGACGGGAGGTTCGAGGACTGGGCCGACGTCCCGGTGGCCCACGCGGACCCCGGGGGCGACGACCTCGGGGGCGGGGTCGACTTCGGCGTCCTCAAGGTCGCGAGCGACGCGGAGCGCGTCTTCCTCTTCTTCGAGGTCGGGGTCGAGCTCAACCTCCAGCACGACAACGGGATCATCCTCCACGTCGACGCCGACAACTCCCCCGCGACCGGTTTCCCGCTCCGGGGCCTCGGCGTCGATTTCGAGTGGTGGTTCGGCGACCGCCAGGGCGTGAAGTGGTACCAGGCGACGCGCGTCATCGTCGACCAGGACGATGTGAGCCTGAGGCAGGGGCCGACAGTCTCCTCGACCGCGTTCGAGATCTCGTTCGACCGGCCGTGGCTCCTGAGCGGTGAGCCGATCCTCCGGAGGAGGAAGATCGCGCTCCTCCTCCGGAACGGGCACACGGGGATGAACGACACGCTCCCCGACCGCGGGGAGAAGCTCGTCGTCGAGCTCACGGCGGACCCGGCGCCCGAGCCGTGCCCGGCGAACCTCGTCCGCGAGCGCGCCGACGACATCCGCATCGTCGCGTACAACGTTCTCTTCGACGGGCTCTTCGACCGCGGGGGCAGGTTCATCCGCATCCTCCGCGCGCTCGACCCCGACGTCATCTGCTTCCAGGAGATCCAGTCTCACACCGACAAGCAGACCGCGGACATGGTCCGGGCGGCGATTCCGGACGCGAGGTGGTACGCGAAGGGCGACGACACCAGCGGCGTCACGGTCAGCCGCTACCCGTTCGCCGATTCGCGGATCATCCCTTCCGAGCGGAACCACCTCTGGACGCTGATCGACCTTCCCGACCGGCGCTACCCGGTCGACCTCTCGATCGTGAACGCGCACCCGCCGTGCTGCTTCCGGGAGGAGGAACGCCAGGACGTGCTGGACTCGATCGCGGCGTGGCAGCGCGACCTCATCGAGCCGGGCGAGCCCGAGCTCGAACCGGGAACGCCGATCGTGATCGCGGGCGACCTGAATCTGGTCGGCGCCGCGCGCCAGGTCGAGACCCTGCTCGCAGGAGCGATCGTGAACGAGGACCTCTACGGTCCGTCGCGAGCGCCAGACTGGGACGGGACGCCGCTCGTGGACTCGATGCCGTACCACACCACGTGCCGCGAGGCGTACACGTGGCGGGACGAGGACTCGTGGTTCGCGCCGGGCCGGCTCGATTACGTCGTCTACTCGGACAGCGTGCTCGAGCTCGGGAACCGCTTCGTCCTCTGGACCGAGGACATGTCGGCCGAGGAACTCAGGGCCGCAGGCCTCCGGGCCGACGACGTGAGAAGGGCCTCCGACCACCTGCCCGTCGTCGCGGACTTCCGCGTGCTCCCCCGCGAGGAGCGGTGATCGGCGCCGCGACATCCGCGCCGAGGCGCCGAACGCGAGCGTTGAACGCAGGCGTTGAACGCAGCCCCCGGAACGGCTAAGCTGGACGCAGCGAACGAGAAGCTCCCTGTTCCCCGAACGGAGGGAGATCAGCGATGAGCGACTGCACACGAGCGCGCGGGCGGGCGGCTTCACTCCCGATCCTCCTGGCGGCCGCCCTCGCGGCCTCGGGACCGGCGGGCGCGGCCACGCACGACGTCATCATAGACGGATCCTTCGCGGACTGGGCGAGCGTCCCGGTCACGTACACCGACCCCACGGGCGACGCCCTCGGCGGCGCCGTCGACTTCGGCGTCCTCAAGGTCGCGAGCGATCGCGAGCGCGCATACCTCTACTTCGAGATCGGCGCCGAGATGAACCTCCAGAACGACAACGGGATCGTCCTCTACGCGGACGTCGACAACGACCCGGCGACGGGTCACGCCGTCGGCGGCATCGGAGCGGAGGTCGAGTGGAGGTTCGGCGAGCGGACGGGGGTCGTGAGGCACGCGGAGCCCGGGCTCATCGTGAGGCAGGCCGACGTCGGCCTGAGGCAGGGGCCGACCGTCACGTCGACCGTGTTCGAGGTCTCGTTCGACCGCAGGGCGGCGACGAGCGGCGAGCTCCTCATGGAGGACCGGAACGTCGCGATCCTCCTGCAGAACGAGTCGGGCGGAACGCGCGACACCCTCCCGGACCGAGGGGAGACGCTCGTGGTCGAACTCTCGGGCGCCGCCCCGGTGGAGCCCTGCCCGACGTTCATGAAGCGCAGGGACGCAGGCGACATCCGGGTCGTAACGTACAACGTCCTCTTCGACGGGATCTTCAAGAGACACAGCGCCTTCCGGCGCATCCTCAGGGCGATCGACCCCGACATCATCTGCTTCCAGGAGATCTACGAGCACAGCGAGAAGCAGATCGCCGACCGCCTCTCGACGATGTTCTCCGGCACGACGTGGTACGTCACGTCGAACGGGGACTGCGCGATCGCGAGCAGGTTCCCCGTTCAGAACCGCGGAGAGGGCAAGGTGGCGAGGGCCGTCTGGGGCTGGGTCGACCTCCCGGACGACCGGTTCGACCGCGACCTCTCGCTCGTCTGCGCGCACCTCCCCTGCTGCGGAGACAACGAAGGCAGGCAGGACCAGCTGAACGCCATCGTGCGGTGGCACCGGATGATGCGTGAGACGGGCCTCATCACGCCGCGCTGGGGCATGCCGTTCATGATCGCGGGCGACATGAACCTCGTGGGCTACTCGGAGCAGCTCGATTCGCTCCTGAACGGCTGGATCTCGGACGAGCAGAAGTACGGCGTCTCCCGCGCGGCCGACTGGGACGACACGGGGTTCGCCGACGCCATGCCCTACCACACGACCTGCCGCGAAGCGTACACCTGGCGCGACGATGCCGAGACGTACGCGCCCGGCAGACTCGACTACATCGTCTACACGGACAGCGTGCTCGAGATCAGGAACCACTTCGTCCTGTGGACGCCGGACCTGACGGACGCCGAGCTTCGGAGCCTGGAAAGGAAGACGCCGTGAAGAAGTGGATCCTCGCCGCGCTGATCGCCCTGCTCGTGCTGGCGCCAGCGGTCGCGAGCGGGCAGGTGCTCATCGGAATGCTCCTCGGCGACAAGGTGACGTCGCCCACGTTCCACCTCGGCGCCAACGTCGGCGCTAACTACACGACCCTGACGGGCATCGACGGGGCGGGCGGCAAGTGGGGCTTCCAGCTCGCCCTCTTCGGCGAGTGGAAGTTCGCGGAGCGCTGGTATCTCCAGCCGGAGCTGGTGCCGTTCTTCTACACCGGAGCGCACGACGTGCCGACGGGGACGATCGGCAGGGTGCCCCCGGACGAGTTCGCGGTCGAGACGTGCACGACCAGCATGAACTACTTCGCGGTCCCCATCATCCTGAAGTTCGCCGTCGCGCCCCAGTTCCACATCGGAGCCGGTCCGCAGGTCGGATGGGTGCTCAAGGCGGACAACACGTACGAGGCCGTGCCGGCCGGCGACATCGAGGTCACGACCGTGCAGGACATCAAGGACGCCGTCACCTCTCCGGACTACGGCGTCGCCTTCCACCTCGAGTACAAGTTCAAGGACCACTACCTGAGCCCGAGCGTCACAGGCCGCTACTACTACGGCCTCGCCGACGTCATCAAGGACAACACGGGCGACGAGGTCCGGAACAGCGTCTTCGAGCTCCTCCTCTCGTTCCCGATCGGGGGCGACAAGGACGTGAAGCAGGAGTAGGACTCGCCACAGAGTCGAACGCGAACGCAAGAGCGCCAGCCGGGTCCTCGGCTGGCGCTTCTTCGTGCATTCGGATGTCCGGACCCGGGCGCCGGCGCCCCGTGCGTGCCCCGCGCATGCCCCGCGCCGCTCCCTACCGCTTGAGCTTCTCCTGCACCTTCGCGCTCTCGAGCTCGCGGAGCGCGTCGGCTGCGATCCACTTCGCGGACTTCGAGTCGATCTTCTCCAGCCGCCTCGCCTGGCGGATGGCCGACGCGTTCAGACGTCGGTCGCGCTTCCCGATCTGACGGAGCGCCCAGTTCACGGCCTTCATGACGTAGTTCCGCTCGTCGAGGGACGCCTTCTCGATCACGTGCAGGAACTCCTCGAACCGCCCGGCGCCCGTCTCCTTGTCGTGGACCGCGAGCGTCGCGATCAAGGCGAACGACGCGCGCTTCACGTACTCCTCCTCGCGCGTCGCCCACTCGAACGCCTTCTTCCACGCGAACGGCGTCTTCCTGAAGAGGTTCATGCAGCACTGGTCGCAGAGGTCCCACGAGTCGAACTTCTTCACCCAGCGCTCCATCTGCGCCTCGGTGACGCGCGCGGGGTCCTCGATCATCGTCGCGAGGATGCGCGCGTCGTGGATGCCGGTCTTCCAGAGCTCCTTCGCGAGGGCGTGGTCGGTCCCGGCCTTCTTCGCTATCTTCCTGAGGTTGGGGATGGAGACGCCGAACGCGGCCTCGACGTTGATGCCGTACTTCGCCATGCCCTCGAGCGCGTCGGGCCGGGCGTTCCGTTCGAGCTCCTGCATGACCTCGTCGAAGGTCATCGGGTCGGGTGCGGGTTCCTTCCCCTTGGCGGGTGTCACCTCATTACCTCCACGAGCCAACGGTAGAGAGGTGCCATATCCTTGAACCGCTTGAAGCAATAATCGAGAAGCTCCCGGCTGTAAAGCTCTTTCGGCACCTTCCCGGACTCTCGTGCCCAGAGGCCGTTGTAGAGGAGGTATTCGGCGTTTCGGTGGTCGGGATCGTAGCCCCGCGGCGTCCTCTTGTAGTGCGCACCGCCCATCACGTAGCCCTTCTTGACGATGCCGTTCACGGCGCGGACGAGCGCGGCGCCCTTCTTCGGGTGCACAACGGCGTCCCGGTAGGCAGCGAGGTTCTCCTTCGAGAACTCGTGGGAACCCATCGCGATGAAGAGTTCCGTGGGCTCCAGGTGGAAGTAGAACCCGGGGCTCGACATCTTCTTCCTGTCGGCCTCCCACCAGAGGATGCCGAGGTACGTCTTGTACGGGCTCTTGTCCTTGCTGAACCTCGTGTCCCGGTAGATGCGGAAGATCGACCCCGCGCCATTTGTGCGCGGGTCCGCCATGATATTCGGCGAGAGCTTCTTCAGCCGCTCCCCCATCGCCAGGACGAACTCCTGCGCCGGCGCGAGAACGCTCTCTTTATAGACGTCCTTGTTGGTGTTGAACCACGTGCGGTTGTTGTTCTTCGCGAGGTCGCGGTAGAACTTGACGGTCGCTCTCGGGAAGCCGTCGAACGGGTACTTGGCGGGCATGGTTCATCCTCCGGTTGGGGCACGGGGTGCTCGGTCCGGCTCGGCTCTGAGGACCTCGAAGATCACGGTGACAGCGGGCGCCCTCACGTCGGTCTCCCCGAGGTATCCCTTCCTGTACCACTCGTACGGGGCCTCCACGAGGTCGAGGACCCTCGTGTACAGCTCCGGGTTCTGGTCGAATATCGTCAGCTGCGGGTCGAGCGCGAGCGTCCGCATGAAGATGAAGTCGATGTCATCCGCGAGGAGATCGCGGTGCGCGGCGACCGGACCTTCGCGGAAGATGCCGAACCCCACCTCGTGGTCGCCCATCATGACGACGGTGTTGCCCGGGAGGTCCCCGACGAGCGGGTACCGGAACGTCTGGTAGAGACTCCTCTCCGAGACCTGCAGGAGGAGGATCCTCGTTCCCTCGGGAAACTCGTAGACCATCTCGGGCATGTGGTAGAGCTCGCGGTGCGTCGGGAAGTCCTTCTTCGAGGCGACGATGTCGTCCTCGCCGTAGACCACCCGCAGCGACTCGAGCGCGGAGAACGCGGCGCCCACGATGAGGACGGCGACGAGTACGGAGCGCGCGATCCGGCCGGCCGAGTCGAAGAGGAGCGCCACAGGCGCGCACGCGAGCGCGAACGCGGGGAGCAGATACCTCGGGAGCCGGAACCCCGAGACCCACCAGGCGGCGACCACGATCGCGAAGAGGGCGAGCACCACGACGATGCTCCGCCGCGCGCGCCTGCTCCCGTCCCGCGCTCTGAGCCTCGCGATCGCGAGGACGAGCCCCGGCCCCGCGAGCGCCGCGAACGCCGCCCCGAACCCGGCCGAGCTCGAATACGACCCCTGCTTCCCCATGTCGATCCACGGGAAGAGGAGCCACCCCGAAGGCCTCGCGACGTAGCCGAGCTCCTGCGCGCCGTACGTTGACGCGACGCCCACGCCGCTCCAGATCTCCCAGCCGCCGATTCCGACCGCGAGCGGAGCAAAGGGGTTCCCCGCGACGATCCAGTTCTGGAGGAACCAGAAGAGCGACGGGACGGCCATCGCGACTCCGAAGGTCGCGACGTGCCGGAGCGGCCCTCGCCATGCCGGACTGCCGGCGTCCCCGCCGTCCGCAGGGCGTTCCCGATGACGGAAGAGGAGGTAAGCGAGCGGCAGGACGAGGAGCGCCGTCGGAACCATCGTGTACTTCGTCCCGAGCGCGAGGCCGAACGCGAGGCCGGAGACAGCGAGCTCCGCCCCCGCACCCCAGTCCTGCTGCCGGAGCGCCCGGCAGAGGAGCAGCGCACCCACGGCCACGAGCGCCGCGACCATGAGGTCGTTCTTCGCGATCGCCGACTGGAAGAACACGATCGGCGCCGCGAGGAAGATGATGGCGGGGACGGCAGCGGACCGCGCCTTCGTCCCCAGCTCCCGTGCGAGGCCGTAGACGGCGACCGCGCCCAGGAGCGCGAACGGCAGCTGCACGAGCGGGGCCAGGCGGTCGGTGCCGGTGAAGAGCCCGAGGAGGAGCGCGATCTCTCCGTTCCCCGGGAAGAACGCGGCCGACGCGCCGTAGTTGCCGAGGTTTCCGTGCTGGAGCCAGGCGACGGCGCGCGGGAGGTGATACGCGAGGACGTCCCAGCCGCGCGGCGGCGCCGAGAGCGCGAGAACGATCGAGTTCGGAAGAAGGACGACCGCGACGCCGATGGCGACGAGGACGGCCGGAGCGATGCGCGTCGTCGAGGCGGCGCCGGTCTCCTCTGCTGCGAGCCCGCCGCGTCCGACTGCCCGGACCCGGGAGCTCCAGATCCACGCGAGCGCCGCAAGGACGGCGACGGCGAGGGCCACCGGCCACGGACCGACCAGCGGGCTCTTGGTGACCGCCGCGAAGAACCCGACAACCTGGGTCCCCACGACGTGGACGGCGAAGAGCGTCACGCCGAACACGACGAGCCTGGGAGAACGAGCGGGCCAGAGCCGGGCGATTGCGTACGCACCTGCGACTGCCAGGACGGCTGCGATCGCGACCGGTGTCGGAGAGAGCCCCACGGATCCCCCTCGGCCTCCGGAGCGGCCGGGTCGGTGGACGGCCTACCTGTGACTCATCAGCCCGCGAGCCAACGGAAGAGGCGGCCGATCTCGGCCCAGTGCATGGCGAGGTAGAGGACGAGAAGGAGGCAGCTGGCGGACGCAGCGACCGCCGGCGCAGACACGGGCGGCTGCCCGCCGGGCGTCGCAGCCGGCTGCGGCCTCGTCGCTCCGGTTGCTCTCTTCCGCTTGCTCTTCTTCGCGGCCATCTCTCGCCTCAGCCCGGGCTCGCCGGGGGTTCGGGAGTCACCATGTGACGAAACGATGATAGCACGCGTGGCGTCCGTCGGACGTGGTTCTGTCGGAGCGGCCCTCCGGGTCCCGTGTCGGCGCATTCCTTGCCCACCGCCGCCCCCCTGTGATATCGTTGAGGAGTGACCTGTTCGCTGCGCGCGACCCGGTGCGCGGAATGGACGGCGCCCTGACTCCGCTCCGGAGGTTCCCGACATGAGAACGCTCGCCACCCTGCTCCTCATTCTCGCTCTCGCTACGCAGGCCTCCGCTCAGGTGAACGGCGACCTCGAGGTCATCGACGGGAAGTCGGTCCTCACCGTCTGGGGGACCCACCACGAGCGCGGCTACGCCCAGGGATATCTCGCGGGCGACGGGGTCAAGGCCATGTTCGACGACTACATGATCGGCTACCTCTGCGCCGGGAGCGCGTTCATGTACGGCCTCTTCCGAGGCGAGTACGTGGCAAGCTACACCGTCGATGCCGACTACCTGGACGAAGCGAACGGGATCCTCGCCGGGATGGTCGACGCGGGCGTCAGCCTCCACAACGGAACGATCGGGCGCGACGTCGACGTCACCGACCTTCTGGCCTGCAACGCCATCGTCGACATCGGCTCGGCTCTCGGGCTCGCGCCGTTCGCTTGCTCGAGCCTCTCGAGCTGGGGAACGAGCACGGTCGACGATCCGGTCCTCGCCGGCAACCACATCATCACGCGACACCTCGACTGGACGAAGCACCCGGCGCTCAGGGAGAACGCGATCCTGATCGTGCAGCTCCCATCGGAGCCGGACGAGCAGGCGTGGCTCTCGATGACGTGCCCCGGGTTCATGGGATCTCTCTCTGGCATCAACGAGTCCGGTGTCGGCGCGTTCCTGAACATGGGGAACAACTCGGTCGGCACCGCCGGCGCGCCGTACCATCCGATCCTCCTGACCGTCAGGAACGGGGTAGAGGCAGCGGACTACGACGAGAGCGGCGAGTGCTCGCCGGACGACGTCATCCGCGCCATTGAGGACAAGAGCCAGTTCGGGGGCTACATCGTCCACGCGACGAAGAACGAGGGCGCCGGCTCGAGGCCCGTCATCATCGAGTGCAACAACGAGAACGGCGTCGCCGTCAGAGACGTCACGGACAACACGCTCGTCGCGGGCGAGAACCTGCTCGCGACGAACCACTTCCGCGCCCTCTACCCGCCCGTCTACTGCAGCCGCTACTACGGCGTCGTCAACGCGCTCAACGTCTCGACCGCGATCTCCCCCGAGCGGAGCTGGCAGGTCATGGCCGACCATGCCGGCTCGTTCTCGTCGAACATACAGGCGATGCAGTACATCGAATCCGAGGGGCGGCTCGCGTGGGCGATCGACACGGCGACCGAGCCCGCGTACATGCAGGAGCCGACGCTCTTCGACATCGACGAGCTCTTCGACACGGGGAGCGGGATAGACGAGAGCGTGCGGGTGGCGCTCCTCCATCAGAACCGGCCCAACCCGTTCAGCCCGAGGACGGACATCGCGTACACGATCCCCGGGGGCGCCGCGACCTCCGGCGTCACGGTGAACGTCTACGACGTCACCGGCCGGCTCGTGAGACGGCTCGTCGAAGCGGACCGGTCTCCGGGGACGCACAGCGTGACGTGGGACGGGAGGGACGAAGACGGCGGGGACGTCGCGAGCGGCGTGTACTTCTGCAGGATCACTTGGAACGGGGAGAGCGAGGCACGGCGGATGGTGCTGTTGCGGTAGGACATCGCGGCGACCGCATCTTGTGGAGATGAAAGGCGGATGATCCACGGCCCCGCCGGGGTCATGAGTCATCCGCCTCGTTGCCATCAGGGGCCGCCGCGCGGTGCCCCCGATGGCCTCTGTGTCTCGAGAGTCGGTCGCTGCTTACTGCCCCGCCCCGCTCCTGAGCGCGTTCGTCACCGACATCGACTCCGGCTGACCGTAGAGCTCCGGATGGAGATAGTAGCCCGCCTCGTCCGGCGGCTTGTCCTCCTCCACGGGGATCCGATACGCCTCCGCGAACGGATCCTGTCGGATGCCCGTCACCTGCCAGCAGACCTCCATGCCGGGCTGGCCTCCGGCGATCGCGAAGCGGTTCCCGGAGACCTTCTCGGAGATGTAGACCGGCGCGAATCCGCCGATGCACGTGAGCTGGTAGCGGAAGTCCCTGTTCAGCGTCTGGAACCACTCCGGGAGCTCGACCGACGCGCCGCCCGAGCCGTCGAGCACGACGACGCCATCGTAGACGTTCTTCATGTCCGGCGACTCCACGAACGAGTGGTTGAGGTACTTCTTCGCGGGGTCGAGCGGATGGTCGATCTTGAAGTTCCCGCCCCCCTTGCTCACCGTGCCGGAAACGAAGAGATTGCCGACGACCTGCACCTGCCCGTCGAGCCAGCCGGCGTACGCCGCGCTCTCGCCGTACACACCGAAGGACGATCCGTTGCCGTGGACGCCGGTCCCTCCTCCCCCGTAAACGGCGGTCCCCGCGCTCACGGCGTGGACGGCATCGCTCGCGTAGGACGTCTCCGCACGGATGAGCTCGCCCGGCAGGCCCGAGGAGACATGGAGCTTCGACGTCGGGTTGAGTACACCGATGCCGACCTGTCCGTTCCCGAGGTAGAGCTGCCCCCACTCGCCGGCGCCGCGGTCGTAGACCTGGACGTACCCGCGGTTGAGCGAGCTGCCGTACGCGAGCTCCAGACCTGCGCCCGTGAGCGGCCAGCCGACGCCCTGGATCCGCGCCAGCCCTCCGATGTCGAGCTTGGCCCCGGGCGTCGAGTCTCCGATCCCGACGTTGCCCGATACCCCGGAGTACATGTTGCTCCCGGAGATCACCCAGTCACTGTCGCTCCCGCCCGGCGCGGCCTGCCACGTGCCGTTCCCCGACGAGTCCGACGTGAGAACGTATCCGTTCGACGGTCCCGTCGTGAGCCGGAAGCCGTCCATGCGGACCGGACCCTCGAAGTAGCCGGCGTACCCCGCAGAGGAGATGGCGTGGATCGCGTCGCCCGTCCCGCTCGACGCCCAGACGCCGGCCCCCGATCCCGTCGAGGCCTCGATTCCGGTACCGTTCGGGGAGTTCGCGTGCACGGCGTTCCCGGTCCCGTAGTGCCTGGCGTAAACGGCGGCGCCCGAGCCCAGACTCGCCTCGGCGCGGAGCCCGTTCACGGGTCCGGCGAGGTACGCGTTGGTCCCGTCGGGGTGCTCGGCGTAGACCGCGTAGTCCGGCCCGCAGATCTCCGCCGTCTTCCCGTCCCCGCGCTCGGCGGTGATCGCTGTCCCGACCGAGGTGAGGGCGTGGATGGAGACGCCCTCCGTGCTCGACGCCCACATCCCGTAGCCCGTTCCGGTCGACGCCTCGATCCCCGCGCCGAGTGGCGAGTTCGCGTGCACCGCGTTGCCGGTCCCGTAGTGCCTCGCGTACACTGCCGCACCCGAGCCGGCGCTCGCCTCGGCGCGGAAGCCATTGACGGGACCCGCCATGTAGGCGTTCGTCCCGTTCGGATGCTCGGCGTAGACCCCGTAGTCGACGCCGCAGATCTCCGCCGTCTTCCCGTCTCCACGCTCGGCGGTGATCGCGGTCCCGATCGACGTGATGGCGTTGATTGAGGTTCCCTCCCCGCTCGACGCCCAGACGCCCCAGCCAGACCCCGTCGACGCCTCGATCCCCGCGCCGGTCGGCGAGTTCGCATGGACGGCGTTCCCGCCCGCGTTGTGCTTCGCGTAGACGCCCGCGCCCGACGTCACGTTGGACTCGCCGCGCACGGCGTTGACCGGCCCGCCGAGGTACCCGAAGTTCCCGCTCGACCCGTGCGAGCCGACGATCCCGAGCCCGCTCCCGGCGTTCGTTACGGTGAAGGCGTTCCCGCTCGTCGCGACGCTCCCAGAGTACGGGAGCGTGAGGCCCCCTCCTCCCGACGCGGCCGTGGTCTGAAGCGACCCGTCGGGGAACCGGAACCCTCCCGAGGTCGAGTGGATCGTGCCCGCGACCTCGAGCCTCTCGCCCGGGTCGCTGGTCCCGATCCCGACATCGCCGGCGAGACGGTAGACGTCGCTGCCGCTCACCTCCCAGTCGCCGTCGGACCAGCTGTCCATTCCGTCGAGCGAGTCGGCGACCGCGGCCCGCATCGCATAGGGAGCCCCGGCGAGCGCGACGCGGGGCGTGAGCTCGGGGCCAGCGTCCACGGAGACGCCGAGCCAGAGCGGAGTGTCGAAGGCGAGGTCGAGGGCGACCAGGATCCCGATGATCGCGTTGAACCCTCCGTTCGTGACCGTCAAGGTCTGAATCTCCGTGAACAGCGGCGACCCTCCGGTCGGTACGCTGTAGATCCTGAACGTGAGAGAGTAGTCACCGTCGGGAACGACGGCGCCGCCCCCGTCGGTCAGGAACCCCTGATAGCTCATCGTCCTGGGAACGTCGGCGGCGGCCATCTGGGCGAGCACGACAACAGCAATGAGGAACACGACGAACGTCGGCTTCATCTCGACACCCTCCATGCTGATGGGCTGTGGGA
>JALGZK010000023.1 GCA_025774935.1 bacterium
GCGATGAGCACGGCCACCATCAGGACGATCATGAGTTCGGTCAGAGTCATGGCACTTCTCCGTGTGCTTCCGTCTCGACGCGTGCACAGGGTGCGTCGCCCGCCGGCGGGCCAATCCGGCCCTCGCCGACCCCCCTACTTCCCGATCGCGCTGGCGAGGACGATCGTGTCGTACGGGTCGTCCTCCGGCCACTGGATCGTCACGACCACGATCTTGCCCGGAATGTCGACCGGTTTGTCCTTCGGGTCGGTCTGGGAATACGTCCACATCGTGTCGCGAACGGCCCACTCCAGGCTCGCGTAGAGATCGTCGATCTCGTCGTCAGTACCCCGGTCCGTCAGGAGAACCGTCGGGTCGTCGGGGTGCTTGCCGACGTCGAGGTTGAGGCTCGTCCAGTCGTCATCGTCCCCGGAGGAGTCGTAGCCGGCGAGCTTGAACTCCTCGATCTTGTACTCGGCCAGCCGCACCGCCATCCTCCGGTCGCCCTCCAGCTCGATGAGGATCGTCCGTTAAAGAGCATCTGGAAGAGAAAGACGAACGCGATGGAGAAGAGGACGACGGCGACGAGCGTCTCCATCAGGCTGAACCCCCGCTCCCCGCATCTCGCACCGCGGGCGCTGCCGCGCCTCAGACGGCCGAGTATGTCGAGTCTCTCGAAGACCACGCTCAGCACCTCCGTGCCGTCACGGTCAATCCGTGCGTCGGGGATCTACCACCCCGATTCGGTGAACTCGCCGTTCCCAGGGTAGCGCTGCCCCGCGTCGGCGCCCTCCTGAGTCCAGATGATCTTCGCGTTGGCCGGCGCCCAGTCCCCTCTCTCGGTCGCCGTCACGACGAAGCCCTCGGCGTCCATGCTCGAGAGCTCGAACGTGAAGTAGTCGGCGTTGTCCACGTCGTCCTGGGCGAGCCACTTCGCGAACGTGCCGTTCTCGTACGTCCTGCTCTTGAGGAAGTAGATCCGGCCGCCGGCGACAACGGCGTCGATCACCGCGTACGCCTCAGTCTTCTTCCCCGAGCGGATGTAGCTCATGTAGTAAGGCACCGCGATGCCGCTCATGATCGTGATGATCACGAGGACGATCGTTAGCTCGAACATCGTGAAGCCCCGTCGGTTCATTCGGATACGCATGGCACTACCCCTTCTTTCGCAGATCGCTACCCGTGGATCGCCGAGCTCATGTTGAAGATCGGGAGGAACGTCGCGATGACCACCAGTCCGACGATGCCGCCGATGACCACCATCAGGAGAGGCTCGATCAGGGACGCCAGTCCGTTGATCGCCGTCTCCACCTGCTCGTCGTAGAAGTCGGCCACCTCCGACAGCATCTGGCCGAGCGTTCCGGTCTCTTCTCCTGTCGAGACCATCTGAACGACGATCTCGGGAAACACCTGCGCTTCGCCGAAGCCGACGGAGAGTTTCGACCCGCGCGAGACCGTCTCCCCGATCTCGGTGACCGCCTTCTCAACGATGGCGTTCGACGCGCTGCCCGCCGCGAGCTCGAGCGCGGACAGCACGGGGATCCCGCTGTCGACCAGGATTCCGAGGGTGCGCATGAACTTCGCCAGCACGAGCTTCTTCACTATCCTCCCGAAGATCGGGATCTTGAGCTTCTTGTCGTCGATCGCGAGCTTCCCCGCCGGGTTCTTCTTGAGCATCTTGAAGCCCACGACGACGCCGACCATGAGGAGGATCACGACCCACAGGTACTGGGTCAGGAGCCTGCTCGAGGCGATCACGATCTGCGTGAGAGCCGGCAGCTCCTGGTCGAGCCCCTCGTAGACCTTTCCCATCATCGGGACAACCTTGAGAAAGAGGACGAGACCGGCGATCCCGACGAAGCTCAGGACGAAGACCGGATACGACATCGCCGACTTGACCTTGCGCTTGATCGACTCGGTCCGCTCGAGATAGACCGACAGCTGCCTCATGATTGCGTCGAGGTCGCCGCTCTCCTCGCCCGACCTGATGAGGCTCACGTAGAAGCTCGAGAAGACCTTCGGGTGCTTCGACATCGCGCGCGACAGGCGGTCCCCGCCCTCGATGTCCTCCGCGACCTTCACGAGGACGTCGGCGAGGACCTGGTTCTTCTCGTCCCGCGCGAGCGCCCGGAGCGACCGGATGAGCGGCAGCCCCGCGTGGAGCATGGTCGCGAGCTGCCTCGTCGAGAGCGCGACGGCGCCCTTCGGTACCCCCCTGCTCAGGAGCGACGCACCGTCCAAGAGCTTCCCGCCGACCTTCTCGCCGACCTCCCGGATCGAGAGCACGATGAGACCTTCCGCGTGCAGAACGTCCACCGCGGCGTCCATCGTCTCGGCGCTGACCACGTCCGAGCGCTGGTTGCCTGCTGTGTTCTTCGCGACGTATTCGAACCGCGCCAATTGAAGTCCCCCTCCGAGCCGCTAGCCGGACTCGGCGGCGATGGCCAGTACCTCTTCGACGGTCGTGACGCCGTCGATCACCTTCTGGATCGCGCTGTCCTTGAGGGTTACGAGTCCCATCTCGAGCGCCCGCGACCGAATCTGCTCTGCGGACGCGTTCTGGAGCGCGAGCTGTGCGATCTCCGGCGAGATCTCTAGGAGCTCGTACAGGCCCACCCTGCCCTTGTACCCGCGGCCCTTGCACTGCTTGCAGCCGGCCCCGTGGTAGAACGTGACTCCCTTGAACCTCTCTTCGCCGAGCGCCCTCAGGGCCACCGGGTCGGGCTCGTAGGGCTCCTTGCACTCCGAGCAGATCCGGCGGACGAGCCTCTGCGCCATGACGACGTGCGCGGCGCTCGTGACCAGATACGATTCGATCCCGATGTCAATGAGTCGCGTCAGCGTCGCCGCGGAGTCGTTCGCGTGCACCGTCGAGAGCACGAGGTGCCCCGTAAGCGCGGCGCGGACCGCAAGCTCCGCGGTCTCGAGATCACGGATCTCGCCGATCATGATGATGTCCGGGTCCTGCCGCATGAGCGCCCTCAGGCCAGCGGCGAAGGTCATGCCTGCCTTCGCGTTGATGTTCACCTGGTTCATGCGCCCGAGGTGATACTCGACAGGATCCTCGAGGGTGGTGATGTTCTTGCCGACACGGTCGAGCTCGGAGAGCCCGGCGTAGAGCGACGTCGACTTGCCGGATCCGGTAGGTCCGCTCACGAGCACCATTCCCCACGGCTTCCGGAGACCGGCTCTGAAGCTCTTGAGCGTGTCCGGCTCGAAGCCCAGCTTCTCGATGTCCGTCGCGCCGCCCGACTTCCTGAGGAGACGGAGCGCCATCTTCTCGCCGTAGACCGTCGGGAGACTCGAGACACGGACGTCAACCTCGTTCCCCTCGAACCTCGCCGTGAAGCGCCCGTCGAGAGGGATCCGCCTCTCGGCCACGTCCATGTCGGAGAGGATCTTGATCCTGACCATGATCGCGTCCCGGAACTGCTTCGGGGGCGTGAGCGTGTCGTAGAGAACGCCGTCGATCCTGAACCGTACGACGACCTTGTCGACCAGGGGCTCGATGTGGACGTCGGTCGCTCCGTCGGCGATCGCCTGCGCCATGATGAGATCGACGAGACGGACGATCGGCGCGTCCTCGGCCTTGTTCCTGAGTTCCTGCTCGTCGATCTCCTCGAGCGCTGTCACGGCGGCGCCGAGCTCGAGCTCGGCCCCCTCGATCGCTTCTTCGAAGTGCTGGCCGGCGGTCGCGCTCTGGTACGCCCTCGCGATCGCCCCCTCGATGTCCTCCCTGCACCCCACCTCGATCCTGAGCTCGCACTTCGTCGCGACCCTCACGTCATCGATTGCGAGGAGGTCGAGCGGGTCGACCATGGCGACCGAGAGGGTGCCCCCCTCCTTCGCGAACGCGAAGACGCGGTGACGCTTCGCCATCTGTTCGGGAATCAGGAGGATGATCTCCGGATCGGCGTCGAGCGCACGCGACATGTCGAAGACGTCGAGGTCGAGCTGACGCGCGAGCGCCCGCACGATCTCGGTCTCCTCGATCACGCCCGCGTTCACGAGTGCCTCGCCGATCCTCTCGCCGGTCGAGCGCTGCCGCTCGAGCGCCGCCGTGAGGTCGGCGTCCGTGATCGCGCCATCCTCGATCAGGAGTTCACCGAAACGCTTCGTGCCGAACGTTAGTTTGTCCGGCACGAAGCTCGGATGCTCCTGAGGATGACCGGTGTCGTCCCAGGTCTCCTCGTTCTTCATCGTGTTCCTACCCCCCTCTTCCGCCGCGGCCCTTCCTTCTGCGCCACCGCGGCTCCGGGCGGAGTCCGCCCGGTGGGATTCACCTCTAGTCTGTCGCCGGGAGCTCGGTCCAGCGGACCACGCTCACGTCCCGGGTCTTCGGGAAGAACGGCGGTGCCAGCTTGGCCAGCCTCGGGTCGTAGTAGTACTTCCTGTGGAACCCGTAGAACTTGTCGCCCTTCTTCTCGTTGACCTTCTTGGCCTTCTTCATGATCACGGCGCCGTAGATCGTGAGGTCACCGCGTTCGCCGGCGTCCTTCACCTTCTCCGCCTCGAGGCCTTCCTTGCACGACATGATCGCCCCGTGGATCTCCACGTCATCCTTGTTCGCGTCCACGTACGCGATCTTGATCTTCTTGATCGCGACGAGACCCAGGAGATCGGTGCAGTCCGGGTCGGGTCCCTTGCCCGGGGTTGAGCTCTCGTAGAGGACGTCGCCGGAGAGGTAGATCTCCTTCTCGCTCCCGATCGTGATCTGGCCTCGGAGCGTCCCTTCCATCCAGATCTTGTCTTTGAACCAGATGACACCGTTCGAGACGGTCGAGAGGGTGATGTCGGTCCACTCCGTGACGGAGCTCTCGTCGCCGACCTTGAGCTTGTCCCTGTCGGCGACACGGTAGCTCATCGTCCCGAGCATCCCGTTCCTTCCGAGGATGACCTGATAGGTCCGGTGTTCGATCTTCTTGCCGTTCGTATCCTTGATCCCCTTTGGGATCTTGCCGAGGTAGACGCCACCGCTCTTCGCCAGCGTCGCCATCGTCGCCGTGAGCTCCTTGTCCTTCGGAAGAGGGACCCAGTCGGCGTTGACCTCGTAGCCCTTCGCGAAGGTCGGACGGCTTCCGTGCTTGATTTCGATCTTGTCCTTCCACGTCGTGACCTTGCCCGCGAAGTAAGGGTCGCCCTTAATCCGGAACTTGTCGTTGACGTGCACACGTCCGATCAGGCGATCCTCCGAGTACATGTAGAGGCTGTCGTCCTCGGTGTACTCGGGGTCCTCGTCCGGGTCCGCCTGCCCCTGCGGCTCGGGCTCGGAGACCACGCCGTAGAGATCCTTCGTCTCGTTTGCGAAGAAGAGATACTTGGCGAAGGAATCGACCGCCATTCTCGCCTTGATCTGCCGCGTCATGCCGTTCACGGTTCCCGTGGCGACGACGTCGTACGTCGTGTCGTCCGGCGGGTTCGAGCCGTTCCGGGTCATCTGTACGGTGTACTCACCCGGGCCGACACGGACCTGCTGGAACTCCAGGCTCTCGGGGTAGATCCCCTCGCCCTGCTCCTTGGCCTTGCCGTTCTTGTCGACCTTCGCTCCGTACTTGGCGAGCTGGTCGAGCACCTTCTGAGTACGCTCGAGGCCGGCCTCGGCGGCGTAGAACGCCTGCGCCTCGTCGAGGCCCACTGAGACGATGTCGCTCTCGGCCGTGCCGAGCGTCATTATCGCGACGCCGACCAGGATCACCGACGTCATGATGACCATGACCGCGATGAGCGAGATGCCTCGCTCGTCTCCGCTCCTGGCGTACACCCTGCTCACGAGCGTCATAAGCGCTGTACGCGCTCGCTCAATGCACGCGTTCATCGTCCCGCCTCCTTAGCTGGCGGCAACCCCTGTTGATCTTCTCAGTCGCGCCTCGGAGCGGCCCCCCGGCCACTCTTGCTCCCCGTAGAAAGCAAGTTCCATGCCACGGGGGCGGCTTCTGAGGCCGACTCGCGGGTTGTTCCCACGGGCTGGGAAGAGCGATTTCCGTGCCAAGTGATGAACGCTCAAACGTTGACCAAATGGGGGGCAGAGCAGGATAGCGTGACACGTGCAGAACGCACAGAGAGTGCAATCGCGCAGGAGCGCTGTGCAGATGGTGCACAGCTTAAGGACCGTGTCAAGCACAGGTCAGAATCAGGGCAGGTGTGGGGATTGCCTTGCAGAGCGGAAGGCGATCGACGCCGCGACCAGGAGACCGGCGAGGACGAGCATCGTCCACGCGAACACGTCGCCGTGTCGCGAGTAGAACGTCGTCTCCTCGACAACGGGGAGGTCGTACACGATCAAGGTGCGTTCGAAGATCGGTGTTCTCTCGAGCACGCGCCCGTACGGATCGACGACGAGCGAGACGCCGCTGTTGGCGCTCCTCGCCAGGCTCCGGCGGTTCTCGATGGACCGCATCACCGCCATCGACGCGTGCTGGAACGGCATCGAGGTCCGGCCGTACCAGACGTCGTTCGTGACGTTCACGAGGAGCTCCGCGCCCCCCGCGACGAACTGCCGCACGAGCCTCGGGAAGATCGACTCGTAGCAGATGAGCACAGAGAACTTCGCCGCGTGCAGCTCGAAGACGACCCGCTCCTCCCCCGGGGCGAAGTCCGCCTCGCCGAAGTCGACCTTCCTGAGGACGGGAATCAGGGTCGCTCCCGGGATGACCTCGCCGAACGGCACGAGATGGATCTTGTCGTACTTGCCCGCGTGCGACCCGTCCGGCATCACGAGGAGCACCGAGTTGTGGACCACGTGGTCGCCCGGCTCGTTCGAGAGGTACTCGACGTCAGGCATCCCTGTGAGGACCGGGCAGCCCGCGTCCACCGCGGCTTCGACGACGCGGCGGTAGTTGGTCTCGTCACGGAGGAGGTAGCTCGGCGCCGCCGTCTCGGGCCAGACGACGAGGTCGGGTTCGTGGCGACCCGCCTCGGCCGACAGCTCCCCCAGGACGTCGAAGCTCACGTGCTTGTAGTCCGCGTCCCACTTCTTCTTCCCCTCGATGTTCGGCTGGAGGACCGCGACCCTGATCGTCCGCTCGGGGTACCCGCGGCTCATTACGAGCGTTCCGTGCGCGGCCGGCAAGACGAGAGCGAGCACCAGCCCGACCACAACGGCTCGCCGGCGCCTCGCCCCGCCCTCGAGGAGTTCGAGCACGAGCGCGCTCACAAGCGCCATCCAGAACGACACCCCGAGGACGCCCGTGACCGACGCGAACTGAACCACCCGGGGGAAGACGACGCCCGCGTACCCGAGATCGCCCCACGTCAGTCCCATGATGAAGAGCGACCGGAGCTGCTCGCAGGCGACCCAGAGGATGGGAAGCGCCAGCCACGACGGGAATGCGGTCCGCCTCGTGACGAGCACGGCTGCCGCCGAGAAGAGCCCCCAGTAGGACGACTCGAGGAGCACGAGGAGCACGAGCGGCCCGCTCATGACGATCGGGTTGTCCATCTCGTTCGCGGAGAGCAGGACGAGCCAGTAGAGGAGCGGCACGAAGAACGAGATCCCCGCGACGAGCCCCGGACGGAACGCGCTCCAGAACCCCGTCACACGGGTGTGCCGGAGGACGTAGAAGAACGGCACGAGCGCCAAGAACGCCGCCGGCAGGAAGTCGATCGGGGGAAACGCAAGCGAGAGCGCCGCCCCGCTCGCAGCGAGGAGGGCGTACTGCCTCGCGCGTGGAATCGTCTCGTGTCCCCTCACCGGTCTCGTCCCCCGTCTCCTCACCAGTCTCCTCACCTGTCTCCTCGCCCGACGCACTCCCTACGCCCCGAACTTCGCCAGGCGCCCGGCGTGCGCGAGCATGAGCGCCATGAGGTCGGTGGCCCGCACGACGCCGAGGCCGCCGCTCGCGAAGGCCGACTCTCCGAACCGGTCGACCGCGTCGACGCGCGCGCTCTTCGCCCTGAGCGCGACCGGCACCGGATGCCAGCTGTGAGACGCCAGTGCCGCCGGGGTCGAATGGTCCCCCGTCACGAGCAGCACGTCGGGACCGACCGCGAGGACGCGTGGCACGACCGTGTCGAAGAGCTCGGTCGCGGCGACCTTGCGGTCGAAGTCCCCGTCCTCGCCCGTGGAATCGGTCTTCTTGAAGTGGATGAAGAAGAAGTCGTAGTCCCCGTACGCCCCCTCGAGCGCCGCGCCGAGCTCCTCCGGCGTCTCCGCGGGCGGCAGGACGTCCATGCCCACGAGCCCGGCGACGCCGCGGTACATCGGGTAGCCCGCGATCGCCGCGGCCCGGACTCTGTATCGCTCGCCGAACGTGGGGATGTCAGGTCGGGTCGAGATCCCCCGAAGCGTGAGCATGTTGGCCCTGGGTTCGTCCTTGAGCATCTCGGCCGCCGCCCCCAGGAACGCCCTGAGAAGTTCCGCGGTCTTCTCCTGCTCGCGTGCGACCCCCTCGAACGGAAGCGGCGGGACGCCGGTAGCCTGCGGGTCGGTGTCGTTCAGACCGCCCTCGAGACCCGCCCCCCTCAGGACGATGACCGCTCTGTGCTCCTTCACGGGTCGCACGAAGACCTCGACGCCCGGCAGCTTGATGCGGTCGAGCCTCTCGGCGAGCTCCGTGCACTTCTCCGTCGGGATGCGCCCGGCCCGTCGGTCGGTGATGCGGCCCTCCGCATCGACCGTCGCGAAGTTCACGCGGATCGCGACGTCGCCTTCCGCGAGACCGAACCCGATCCCCAGCGCCTCGAGCACTCCCCTCCCGATCACGCACCCGACCGGATCGTACCCGAAGAGCGCCATGTGCGCGGGGCCGCTGCCTGGGGTGATCCCCGGTGCGATCGGCACGTGGAGACCCGTCACCGACTCCCTCGCGAGCGCGTCGAGGTTCGGCGTGCTCGCCGCCTCGATCTCGGTGAGCCCCGTCCCAGGGTGCGGCAGTCCCCCCAGCCCGTCCGCCACGAGCAAGACGACCTTCCCGCCCGACTCCTGCGCGACCGCGTCCGGAAGCGTGGGTCTTTCGAGGTTCATCGTGTCCTCCGTCGTTGGTTGCGAATCACATCACGCCGGCTCGAGCCGCGCTTCCGCCGCTCTGTCCGTACATCTCGAAGAACCCGCGCCTCCAATCCGGGAAGCGCCCTTCGACGATCGCCCGACGCATGTCCCGCATCATCGTGAGGTAGAACGCGAGACTGTGGATCGTGGCGAGCCTGCCGGCGAGCGACTCCTCCGCCTGGAACAGGTGGCGGAGGTACGAGCGCGAGAAGTTCCGGCACGTGTAGCACCCGCAGCCCTCGTCGAGCGGTCGCTCGTCTCTCGCGTACTCCGCGTTCTTGACGACGAGCCTGCCTCGCGATGTGAAGACGGTGCCCTTGCGCGCGTTCCTCGTCGGCATGACGCAATCGAACATGTCGAGCCCCTGCGCGACCGACCCGACAAGATCCTCCGGGAATCCCTGTCCCATGAAGTACCGCGGCTTCCCGGCCGGGAGCTCCCCGACGACGACGTCGACCAGCTCGCGCATCACACCCGCGGGCTCTCCGACAGCCAGTCCGCCGATCGCGTAGCCCGGGAACTCCATCCCCGCCAGCGCCGCCGCGGACTCGGCGCGGAGGTCGGCGTACGTCGCTCCCTGGACGATCCCGAAGAGCGCCTGCTCCCCGGGGTCTTCTCGCCACGCCGCGAGCGCGCGCTCGGCCCATCGCAGCGTGAGCTCGTGCGAGTGCTTCGCGTACTCCCGCTCCGCAGGATACGCCACACACTCGTCGAGCGCCATGATGATGTCGGCCCCGATGTCGCGCTGGATGGCGACGTTCTGCTCCGGGGACATGAAGTGCCGGGAGCCGTCGAGGTGGGACTGGAACTCGAGCCCGTCCTCGGTCACGCGGTTCAGGTTCGCGAGGCTGAAGACCTGGTAGCCCCCGCTGTCGGTCAGGATCGCCTGGTCCCACCCCATGAACCGGTGGAGGCCTCCCGCCTCCCGGACCACGTCGGTCCCGGGACGGAGGTAGAGGTGGTACGCGTTCGCGAGGATAATCTGCGCCCCGACCGCCTGGAGGTCGGCGGGGTCGAGCGTCTTCACCGTCGCCTGCGTCCCGACCGGCATGAAGACCGGCGTCTCGACGACGCCGTGCGGCGTCGTGAGCTCGCCCGCACGCGCCCCGGTCTCCTCGTCCTCGGCGATGATCCTGAACTCGAACACCGGCATCCTCCGAACGCCCGGTCGGTCCGCGCTCCGCAGCACCGTCCTACAGAAGCAGCATCGCGTCACCGTAGCTGTAGAAGCGGTAGCGTTCGCGCACAGCTTCCTCGTACGCCGCGAGCACCGCCTCCCGACCGCCGAACGCAGAGACTAGCATGAGAAGGGTCGAGCGCGGGAGGTGGAAGTTGGTGACGAGGACGTCGACGCACCGGAATCGGTACGGCGGGCGGATGAAGAGCCGCGAGGACCCCGAACCGGCGGCGACACGGCCATCCCCGTCGGCCACCGTCTCGAGGACCCGCACCGACGTGGTCCCCACGGCGACGACACGTCTGCCTCGCTCGCGGGTCTCATTGATGGCCAGCGCGGCCTCCTCGGAGACTTCGAAGCGCTCCTCCTCCATCTCGTGCTCCTCGGGGTCCTCGGTGGCGACCGGGCGGAACGTGCCGATCCCCACGTGGAGGACGACCCTGGCGACCCCGACGCCCTTCCCTGCGAGCTCTTCGAGAAGCGGGTCCGTGAAGTGGAGCCCGGCCGTCGGCGCCGCGACGGCGCCCGGCACGCGGGCGTAGACGGTCTGGTAGCGGTCGCGGTCGGAGGGCTCCGGCTCGCGATCGATGTAGGGCGGGAGCGGGACCTGGCCGAGCTCGCCGAGCACCTTCTCGAACTCGCCCTCGAATGAGAGCTCCACCTCACGCCGGCCGCCAGGCAGGACGCGCGTCACCTGCGCTGCGAGCCTCCCGCTCCCGAACTCGAGGACCGTGCCCTCGCGGACCCGCGCGGCGGGCCGGACCAGCACCACCCACCGCGGCGTCGGCCCGCCCGACGCCAGCTCGCGGAGCGCGAACATCTCTACCTTCCCGCCGGTCTCGCGCTTCCGCCCGAGAAGCCGCGCCGGGATCACGAGGCTCTCGTTCACGACGACGAGGTCGCCGGGGTGGAGGTACTCGACGATGTCGCGGAAGACGCGATGCTCGACCGGGCCCGTCCCCCGCCGCAATACGAGAAGACGCGACTCGTCGCGTCTCTCGGAGGGGTACTTGGCGATGAGCTCCTTGGGAAGCTCGTAGTCGAAGTCGGATGTCCTCACAGGGCGCGCGCCGGTGGGCCCGGCGCGGTCACTCCTCCTCCCCGTATCGCTCGTGCTCGCTGAACACACAGCCGCAGTACTGCTGGCGGTAGACTCCCATCTCCTTCGAGGCGCGCACGCCCTCCATCACCTTCGGCCGGCAGTCGCGGTAGATGAACCTGACGCCGTGCTCGGCGGCCGCCTCCTCCCCGGCCTTCCGGATCTCCTCGTGGTCCTGCTGCGTGGAGACGAGCATCGTCGTCGTGAAGGCGTCGTACCCGCCCTCCTTCGCGAGCGCCGCCACTCGGCCGAGGCGCATCCGGTAGCAGGCCGGGCACCGGTCGTCCTCGCTGCCCGCGACCGCCCGGAGGAACTCCCTGAGCCCGTAGTCTTCCTCGTGCACGATCTCGACGCCGTGCGCCAGGGCGACCTCGCGGGCCGCGTCGCGCCTCTTCACGAACTCGAGATACGGATGGATGTTGGGGTTCACGAAGGCCGCGTCGACCTCGTGCCCTTCGGCGGCCAGTCCCCTGAGGGGGACGATGGCGCACGGCCCGCAGCAGACGTGCAGGAGTACTCTCATGGTCTCGCGTGTCTCATGAAGGGCTACCCGCTACAGCAGCTCCGACTGGGCGCCGGGCTCGACCGCGGAGCGGGGGGACTCGCCGAAGTACTCGTGGGCGGAGGGAGTCGCCTCTCTACCGCGCGGGGTCCGCTTGAGGAACCCCTCCTGGATGAGGAACGGCTCGTAGATCTCCTCGATCGTCTCCGCCTCTTCGCCGACCGCGACCGCCAGGCTCTTGATGCCGACGGGGCCGCCGCCGAACCGGTGGACGACCGCCTCGAGGATCCTTCGGTCCATCTCGTCCAGTCCGCGCTCGTCGACCTCGAGCCGGAGGAGCGACTCGTGAGCGACCTCGGCCGTCACGTGACCGTCGCCCATCACCTCCGCGAAGTCCCGCACCCTCCGAAGCAGTCGGTTCGCGATCCGCGGCGTCCCGCGCGAACGGCGCGCGATCTCGAGCGCGCCTTCGTCGTCGATCGGGACCGTGAGGATCCGCGCCGACCGGGTGACGATCCGCGCGAGTTCGTCCGCGTTGTAGTAGTTGAGCCGCTGCGCGACCCCGAACCGCGACCTCAGGGGCGACGTCAGAAGCCCCGCCCTCGTCGTCGCGCCCACGAGCGTGAAGTGCTCGAGGTTCAGCTTCACGTTCCGCGCCGACGGCCCCTTGTCCAGGACTATGTCGACCGAGAACTCCTCCATGGCCGGATAGAGGTACTCCTCGACCACGTGCTGGAGCCGGTGGATCTCGTCGATGAAGAGGACGTCGCCGCGCTTGAGGTTCGTGAGGATGCCCGTGAGGTCGTACGCGCGCTCGATGACGGGACCCGACGTCGCGATGAGGTCGGTCCTCATCTCGGTCGCGATGATGTGGGCGAGCGTCGTCTTGCCGAGCCCCGGGGGCCCGTAGAAGAGGCAGTGGTCGAGGGGCTCGTCGCGCTTCCGTGCCGCCTCGATGAAGACCGCGAGGTTGTCCTTGAGGTTCTCCTGCCCGACGAACTCCGCGAAGTCGGCCGGTCGGAGCGTGGTCTCGAACCGCACGTCGTCGTTCGAGAGGCTCGGCGCCGTCACGCGCTGGGACGTCTGGCTCTCCATCCGGTTCCCTCCAGGCCGGCCTCTACCCCGTCTTCCGGAGCGCCCGCCTGATGAGCTCCTCGACGGGAAGCTCGCACGCGGCCTCCCGCTGGACCTTGAGCACCGCCTCCCGCGCGGAGGCCCGGCGCATGCCGAGAGCGACCAGGGCGAGCACGGCGTCGCCGATGTCCTCGTGCTCAGCGGCGCCGCCGGCTCCCACGGACGAGACGTCGAGACCGGAGAGCTTCTCCTTGAGGTCGACGATCATCCGCTGTGCCGTCTTCTTACCTATTCCGGAGATGCTTGTCAAGAGCCCGAGGTCCTCCTCCACTACCGCTCGGTGGAATATCTCCGGCGAGAGACCCGATAGGACAGCGAGCCCGAGCTTCGGGCCGATCCCCGAGACGGAGATGAGCTCCCGGAAGATGGTCCGCTCGGCCTCCGTCAGGAACCCGAAGAGGTCGAGCGCGTCCTCCTTGACGTGGAGGTGCGTAAGGAGCCTGATGTCGTCGCCTTCCTCGCCCAGGTCCCGGAAGGTCGAGAGCGGGACGAGGAGCCCGTAGCCGACTCCCCCGACGTCGACGACGACGCCGGCCGGGGCCTTCCTGACGAGCGTGCCTCTGAGCTCCGAGATCATCGGGCGACCGCCCCCTTCTTCTTCGGACCTCACCCAGGAACGGCGGCTCTCAGCTTGTGGAGATGACAGAGGGCGACGGCGATCGCGTCGGACTCGTCCTCGCACATCCCTTCCAGCGAGACGTTGAGGAGCCGCGACACCATCGACGCGACCTGGGACTTCGTCGCTGACCCGACACCCACGACCGACAGCTTCACCTCGCGCGGGGCGTACTCAAAGACGGGGAGCTTCGCCTGGGCTGCCGCGAGGAGCGCGACGCCGCGCGCGTGACCGAGCAGAAGAGACGACCTGACGTTCCTGGCCTGGAAGACGTTCTCGACCGCGACCTCGTCGGGACGGTGAGCCTCGATCTGGCGGACGACCTCGGAGTGGATTCTGTCGAGACGTTCGGCGAGCGGCGCCTTCGCGGGTGTCCGGATGCTGCTCCACCCGACGACCTCGAGGTGGCGTCCTTCTTCGGAGATGACACCGAACCCGGTGACGATCGTGCCGGGATCGATGCCGAGCACGGTCTTCTTCTCGGCCACGACGGAATGCCTCGTTTGCGGAGTCTCGAGCTGCGCTTGCCGATACCCGAGCAGAGTCTGCGCCTGCTGCGTCTGCGCCTGGTGCTTATGCGAAGCCCCGAACGGTGCTCCCCGTTCGCGCGCTACGCTTCGTCCTTCAGGGCCTCCATGATCTCGTCGGGGATGTCGAAGTTTGCGGAGACGTTCTGGACATCGTCCTGATCGTCGAGCGAGTTCATGAGCTTCAGGATCTTGCGGGCATCCTTCTCCTCGAGCTTGACGGTCGTCCCGGGGATGCGCGTGACCTCGGCGTGGTTCACGCCGATCTCCGCTGCGGTCAGGGCCTCGCGGACAGCGGCGAAGTCCTTCGGGTCGGTCGTGATCTCGAAGTTCTCGCCCTCGGTCTTGAGATCCTCCGCCCCAGCCTCGAGCACGACCTCGAGCACCCGGTCCTCGTCGTTCCCTTCAACGGGAACCGTGATCATCCCCTTCTGCGTGAAGTTCCACGCGACGCTGCCGCCCTCACCGAGGTGACCGTCGTGCTTCATGAGGATGTGACGGATCTCCCCGACCGTGCGGTTCTTGTTGTCCGTCAGGACGTCGATCATGAGTGCGACGCCCGCGGACCCGTACGCCTCGTAGACGACCGACTCGTAGGTGACGCCCTTGATCTGCCCGGAGCCCTTCGCGATCGCCTTGTCGATCTTGTCGTTCGGCATGTTGGCGTCGCGCGCGCCCTGCACCGCCGTCCGGAGCCGGATGTTCGTGTTGACGTCCGGGCCGCCCTCGCGCGCCGCGACCTCTATGAGGCGCGCGTGGCGGTTGAAGATCTTGCCGCGCTTCGCGTCGGCAGCGCCCTTCTTGTGCTTGATGCTTGCCCACTTCGAGTGTCCCGACATCCGATTCCTCCCGTCCGGATGCCCGCCGGGGCCACCGGTCAGACTTCCGGCTTCCCGGCACGGCTCGACACGTCGCTATTCCACCTCGGCCGGCTGCCCGGACTCGGCCACGACCTTGGCCTGAACGTCCGGCGGCGCCTGCTCGTAGTGCGAGAATTCCTGCTCGTAGTAGCCGCGCCCGCCGGTGATCGACCGGAGGTGCGTGGAGTACTTGTACAGCTCGGCGAGCGGGACCTGCGCCTTCACCACCTGGTACCGCCCCGACTGTCCCGTCTCACGGATCTTCCCCCGCCGCGACGAGATGTCGCTCATCACGTCCCCGAGGAACTCGTCGGGCACGGTCACCGTGATGCTGTAGACCGGCTCCAGAAGGACGGGCTTGGCCTCGGCCGCTGCCTCCCTGAACCCGATCGAGCCTGCCATCTTGAACGCCATCTCCGACGAGTCGACGTTGTGGTACTTGCCGTCGTACACGGCGACCAGGACGTCGACCACCGGATACCCGGCGAGGACGCCGCGCCCCATCCGTTCGAGAACGCCCTTCTCAACGGCGGGGATGAACTTCGATGGGATCGCGCCGCCGACGATCTCGTCGGCGAACTCGAATCCCTCGCCCGTCGCGCGCGGCTCGAGCCTGAGCCACGCAACGCCGAACTGCCCACGGCCGCCGGTCTGCTTCTTGTACTTCCCTTCGGCCTTGGCCGTCGCGCGGATCGTCTCCCTGTACGGGATCCTCGGCTTCTCGCGCTCGACCTCCACTCCGAACTTGTCCTTGAGCTTCTCGACCATGACGTCGAGGTGCAGATCTCCGAGCCCGCCGATGATCGTCTGCTTGATGACGGGGTCGAAGCTCGCCGTGAACGTCGGGTCCTCCTCGTGGAGCTTCTGAAGCCCCGAGCTGATCTTTTCCTCGTCGCCCTTCGACTTGGCGGTGACCGCGACCTCGAGCACCGGCTTCGGGAACTCGACCGGCTTGAGGAGGATCGGGTTCGACTTCGCGCAGAGCGTGTCGCCGGTCGAGGTCTTCTTGAGCTTGACGACCGCGGCGATGTCACCCGCCGTGACCTCCTCGATCTCCTTCCGGTCACGGCCGACCATCACGTAGATCTGGCCCATCCGCTCCGTCTCGTCCTTCGCCGTGTTCAGGACGTCGTTGCCTGAGCTCACCTTGCCCGAGTAGACGCGGAAGAACGAGAGCTCTCCCACGTGCTGCTCCGCGACCGTCTTGAAGACGAGCGCGGCCAGCGGGGCGTCGGCCGTCGTCGGCCGCTTCTCCTCGTCCTCGCTCCTCGGCTTCGTGCCGACGACCTCCCCGGTGTCGGCGGGCGAAGGCATCACCCCGACTAGGACCTCCATCAGAGACTCGACGCCGACTCCGGAGTCGGCGGCCGTCGCAACGACCGGGACGATCGTCGCAGCTGCGACTCCCTCCCTGAGCCCGCGCCGGATCTCGTCGGCGGAGAGCGCCTCGTCGCCGAAGAACTTCTCCATCAACTCCTCGTCCGATTCTGCTGCGGCTTCGATGAGCTGCGTCCTGAGCTCCGAGACCTCATCGGCCATGTCGGCCGGGACGTCTTCCTTCTTGAACTTCCCGGGGCCGTCGTAGATGTAGGCCTTCTCCTCGACGAGGTCGACGATGCCCTTGAAGCCGTCGGCCGCGCCGATCGGGATCGTGACCGGAGCGGTGCGGGCGCCGAGCATGTCGGAGAGGTCGGCGAGGCACTTCCGGTAGTCCGCGTGCTCCTTGTCCATCTTGTTCACGCAGATGGCGCGCGGGAGGTTCATCTGGTCGAGGAACTGCCACACGAGCTCGGTCCCGACCTCGACGCCGGACGGCGCCGCCATCACGACGACTGCCGAATCGGCGACACGTAGGCCGGCCTTCACGTCGCCGTAGAAGTCCGCGTACCCTGGACAGTCGAGCACATTGATCTTGGTCCCGTTCCAGTTCGCGTAGGCTATGCCGAGGTTGATGGAGATCTCCCGCCTCTTCTCGTTCTCTGCGTAGTCGAGAGCCGACGACCCGTCATCCACCCTGCCCATCCTCGACACGGAGCCTCCGAGGAAGAGAACGGCCTCCGCGAGCGTCGTCTTGCCCGCGCCGCCGTGGGCGACGAATGCGACGTTTCTGATCTTGTCCGGCGACGGTGACTTCATGGTCCTTCCTTCCAGGATGGTGCCGATGTGCCTGCAGGCGAGCGCGCGAACGCCCCCTGTGGACGATGTCAAACACTAGAAACTACCAGCATATCAGGGGTTAGTCAACCTGAAACGACGACATTCCGCTTGCGCGTCCGCCGGTCTGGTGGTATCTTCTAAGCGCGTGAACGGCCCTCTCCGGAGGGCCTTGCCGTGATTGCGAACGGATCTTCTACGGAGGCACTACCAGATGCTCGCCGCACTGCGCTCGAACACAAAGATCATCCTGTGGATCGTCGTCGTGGGCTTCGTCGGCTTCATCTTCGCCGGCTGGGGCCGCGGTCTCCAGCGCTCGGGAACGACGGCCGCCCCGGAGAGGGGCACGATCGGCAGGGTCGACGGCGTCCCCATCACCTTCCGCGACTTCAACGAGGTCGTGAGGCAGCGGCTCGTGGAGTACGCTCAGCAGACCGGAACGGACATCTCGGAGGCGACCCGCGAGGCGGTGCGGGAGGAGACCTGGAACACCATGGTCGCCGACATCCTGATCTCGCAGGAGATCGAGCGACTGGGGATCGACGTCCCCGACGAGCTCGTCTTCGAGCTCCTCTGGAACAACCCGCCGTCGTCGGTCTACAACGCGCCGGCCTTCCACGACGAGTCCGGGAACTTCAGCTTCGACCTCTACCACCGCGAGATCCAGCTCAACCCGGAGCGCTGGGAGGGCGTCGCCGAGATGTACCGCGACAGCATGAAGCGCCAGCTCCTCCAGAACGAGGTCCAGGCCGCCGCGCTCATTAGCGAGAACGAGGTCTGGGACGAGTTCGTCGCGCAGAACGAGAAGGTCCGCGCGAAGTACGTCGCGGTCGAGCCGCGGCGCATGGACCGCGAGCCGCTCGAGCCGACGGACGAAGAGGTCAGGAACTACTTCGACACGCACCGCGCGGACTACGAGCGCCCGCCGACGGCCGTTCTCCACCTCGTGAAGTTCGAGAAGGTCGCGAGTCCCGAGGACGAGGAGGACATCGTCATGAGTCTCGCGGAGCTCACCTCCGCGGTGCGAGACGGCGAGGACTTCGCTGAGCTCGCGAAGGTCTACTCCGACGGTCCGAGCGCGCCCGAGGGCGGCGACCTCGGCTGGTTCGGTCGCGGGAAGATGGTCGCCGCGTTCGAGGAGGTCGCCTTCGAGCTCGAGGTCGGCGAGGTCAGCGAGCCTGTGAAGACGCAGTTCGGCTACCACATCATCAAGGTCGAGGAGAAGAGAGGCTCCGGCGACTCGGCCGAGGTCAAGGCCCGCCACATCCTGTCCGAGATCGTCCCGAGCGAGGAGACGCTCGTCGGAATCGAGCAGGACCTCCAGGCGTTCACCGAGCAGGTGAACGAGGTCGGCATCATGGAGGCCGCCGCGGTCGACACGGCGTACGTCGTGGAGACCACGACCCCCTTCGCGGACGGCAACTTCATCCCGATGGTCGGGAGCCTGCGGCCCGCCGTGAAGGTCACGTTCGAGAGCGAGCCCGGCACGGTCGTCGGGCCGTACGTCACCAGGGACGCGTACTACATCTTCGAGGTCGCTGAGCGCATCCCCACCTCCCTCCCGACCTACGACGAGCTCCTGACCGAGGCAGAGGAGATGGGACGGGACCACCCGGCGAAGCTCGCCCTGATCGGCGAGAGACAGCGGGACCGCGCGCGTGCGGTCGCCGGCGAGATCGCTGCGGCGGTCGCGGCGGGCGCCACCCTCGAGGAAGCGGCCGAGGAGCGCGGCTACGAGGTCCGCGAGACGACCGTCTTCAGCAGGCGGGATTACGTCGCGGGCGTCGGACGCGGGAACGAGTTCGTCGGGGTGGCGTTCGGGCTCCGCACCGGCGAGACGAGCGGCGCCGTCGGGACCGAGGCGCCGGAGCGGTTCTACGTCCTCAGGGTCGAGGAGAAGGTCGCCGCCGACCAGGCCGCGTTTGCCGATGCTGAGGAGCAGATCCGCGGCCAGCTCCTTCAGCGCGAGCGCGTCGAGCTCTTCACCGGCTGGCTCGAGGGGCTCATGGCGAGGGCCAACATCGAGGACTTCAGGGACACTTACTTCTAGGCGCAGCCGGACTGACGGACACGAAACGAGGCCCCGCTTCGGCGGGGCCTCTTCTTTTGCGCGGGCGCGACGGGAGGCGCTATCCGTCGAGAGGCAGGAACCTCTCGTAGTCCTTCCCGACGATCAGCTCGATGTCGACGAGCGGCGTCTCCGGGACCTGCTGGATCACGTTCCCGACCCGGAGGAGCCTCGCGAGCGTGCGCGCGCTCACCTGATCGCCCGTCCTGTCGATGACGATCGTCTCCTCGTACTCGAAGTGGTCGGCGTTTCGGAAGTCGACGACGTCGTAGCCGTGAGAGCGAAGGTGCTTCGCCGTCCGGAGACCGACCCCCTCGACCCCGCAGCCGTTCAGCACGAGCACGGAGAGGTCGCCCTCCCTGGACGGCTGAGGCGCGAAGACGCCGTAGAGCGAGAGTGCCAGGTAGACGATGGCGGCAAGGAGCACGATCACGAGCGCGTTGTACGCAATCGACGCCGGTCTCCGCTCCGCCTTCTTCTTCTTGCGCGACTTCTTCTTCGCCACGGGTCCCCCGCCGCCTACTCCTCCCCCGCATGTTCGAGGAGCCGGTCGTAGGTTTGAATGAGGAGCTCCGGGATGACGCGGGTCTCGCCGAGGACCGGCATGAAGTTCGTGTCGCCTTCCCACCGTGGAACGATGTGCACGTGCACGTGTCCCGGCACGCCCGCTCCCGCGCAGTGTCCGAGGTTCACGCCGACGTTCATCCCCTGCGGCGCGAACGAGCGTTCCAGGATCCGCTCCGCGCGAGCGACCGTGTCCATGAGGTCGCACCGCTCCTCGTGGGTGAGCCCCGACAGGGTCGCCACGTGCCGGAACGGAGCGATCATGAGATGGCCGTTGTTGTAGGGGTACGCGTTCAGGATCACGAACGAGAGCGGCGTCCGGAGCAGGATCAGGTTCTTCCGGTCGTCGTCCTCAGCCGGCTTGTCGCAGAAGATGCAGCCTTCGGCCTCGTCTCCCATGAGGTACTCCATCCTCCATGGCGCCCAGAGCCTATCCATCGTCGTGACTCCCCCCCGCCTCCTCGCCCCGCTTCCTCTCGCCCAGGACGACGTTGTCGATGAGGCGCGTCTTCCCGATCACCACGGCGAGCGCGAACATGACGCCCGGCCCGAGCTCCGGAACGTCCTCGAGCGTCTTCGCGTCGACCGCCGCCACGTACTGGATCTCGGCGCCCTTCACCGATCCGATCAGCGTCCGCATGCCGTCGAGGAGGAGTGCCGCGTCGGACTCCCCGCACCGGTAGAGCTGCTCCGCGTACTCGAGTGCCTCGTGGAGGACAAGCGCGTCCTTCCGCTCCTCCGGAGACAGGTACGCGTTCCGCGAGCTCATCGCGAGCCCGTCCGGCTCGCGCACCGTCGGCCCCCGGACGATCTCCACCCCCATGTCGAGGTCGGCGGCCATCCGCTCGATCACGGCCGCCTGCTGACCGTCCTTCTGGCCGAACACGGCCACGTTCGGCCGCACCACGTTCAGGAGCTTCGCGACGACCGTCGTGACGCCCTCGAAGTGCCCCGGGCGGAACGCCCCGCACATCTTCCGGGTCAGCTTCTGCACGTGCACGACCGTCTCGAACCCGGCCGGGTAGACCTCGCGCGCCTCCGGGGCGAAGACGACGTCGGCCCCCGCATCGGCGGCGAGCCTCGCGTCCTCGTCGAGGTCGCGCGGGTACCGCTCGAAGTCCTCAGAGGGTCCGAACTGCGTCGGGTTGACGAAGACCGAGACCACGACCACGTCGGCGAGCTCGCCAGCGAGCCGGACGAGGCTCAGGTGTCCCTCGTGCAGCGCGCCCATCGTGGGCACGAGAGCGACGACCGAGCCCGCGTCCCGGAACTCGGCCGATCTCCTCCTCATCTGGTCGACCGACCGGATGATCTCCACGCACACCCCCGGCTCGCGACGCCGCTCGCGTCAGTAGCTCTCGTCGAGGTCCGGATACGCGCCCGACTTGACGTCCCTCACGAACCCGCCGGCCGCCTCGCTCACTACCTTCTTCGTGTCGCCGTAGGAGCGCACAAACTTCGGGACCTTCCCCTCGACGTACCCCAGGATGTCGTTCACGACGAGCACCTGGCCGTCCGTGTGGGGTCCGGCGCCGATCCCGATCGTCGGTATCGAGATCGATTCGGTGATCGCCTTCCCCACCTGCCAGGGCATCCCCTCGAGCACCATCGAGAAGCACCCGGCCTCCTCGAGGGCCTTCGCGTCGTCGAGCAGCCGCTCCTTCGCGTCGTCGTTCTTCCCCTGGACCCGGTAGCCCCCGAGCTCGTGGATGGCCTGGGGCGTGAGGCCGATGTGTCCCATGACGGGGATCCCGGCTTCGAGCACGGCCGCGATCTTGGGCACCATCCTGCGCCCGCCCTCGAGCTTCACGGCCTCGGCACCACCCTCCTTGACGAGCCGGCCGGCGCTCCGCACCGCGTCGTCGATGGACGCCTGATACGACATGAACGGCATGTCCCCCACGACGAGCGCCTTCGGCCTCGCCCTCGCGACCGCCGCCGTGAGGAGGACCATCGCGTCGAGGCTCACCGGCAGGGTGTTCTCGTAGCCCAGGACGACCATGGCGGCGCTATCGCCCACCAGGATCATGTCGACGCCTGCCTCGTCGAGGAGCCGCGCGGTCATGTGATCGTACGCGGTGAGTACGGCGATCTTCTCGCCGCGCTCCTTCATCGCCACGATCGACGGCGCGGTTCGCTTCTTCCGTTCCATGTTCGGTTCTTCCGGGGTTCGGTTCTTCCGGGGGTCCAATGCTCCGGGGTCCGGACTCGGGACGCGCTACGTTCGCGTGCCGATGGGAACGTAGTAGGCGGTGCCCTTGTCGTGTTCCTCGATCTCCCGCGCAAGCTCCTCGAAGTCCGCGGTGCTCTCGACGAAGTCGATCTCGTTCGTGTTCACGACGATGAGGGGCGTGTCCTTGTAGTGGAAGAAGAAGTAGTTGTAGGCCTCGGTCAACGTCTCGATGTACTCACGCGACATGCCGCGCTCGAACTCGCGGCCGCGCTTCTTGATCCTCTCCATCAGGACGTCGACCGACGCCTGGAGGTAGACGACGATGTCCGGCTTCGGGACCTCGCGCTCGAGGAGGTCGGCCAGGCGCTTGTAGAGCCCTAACTCGTTGTCGTCGAGCGTGATGTTCGCGAAGATCCTGTCCTTCGCGAATATGTAATCAGCGACTACCCGCTCCATGAAGAGGTCGAACTGCTTGAGCTCGGTCTGCTGCTTGTGCCGCGACAGGAGGAAGAAGAGCTGCGTCTGAAACGCGTGCCCCCTCATGTCCTGGTAGAAGTCCGCGAGGAACGGGTTCTCCTCGACGACCTCGAGCTTGAGATGCGCGTCCCAGTTCTTGGCGAGGAGCGTCGCGAGCGTCGTCTTGCCGACACCGATCACTCCCTCGATGGCAACGTAGTTCTTCCCCGCCAATTTCCCCCCTGATCAGGTTCCCGCTTTGACGTCGGGGCCCGGAGTCGGAGGCCCGCCGACACGCGTGACGTCGTCCCCGGCGTCGCCGAGCTCCTTCAGCACCACGCGGATGTTCCCGGAGAGCCCGGGCACGATGAGCTCGGGCGATATCTCCTCGAGCGGGACCAGCACGAACGCGCGCTTCGAGATCCGCGGGTGCGGCACCATGAGCTCGGGCTCCTCCACCTGGAGATCGTCGAATACGAGCAGGTCGAGATCGAGCGTCCTCGGCCCCCACGACTCGCGCCTGATCCTCCCGCACCGGTCCTCGATGGCGAGCATGTGGTTCAGGAGCGACCGGGCGTCGAGGTCTGTCCGAAGCTCGGCCGCAGCGTTGAGGAACCGTGGTTGGTCTTCGAGCCCCACGGCGCGCGTGTCGTAGACCGATGAGATCGAGACGATTTCGGTCCCCGGGAGCGCCGCGATCATCCCGAGTCCGCGCTTGATGTAGCCCAACCGGTCGCCCAGGTTGGAGCCGATTCCGATCCACGCCCTGTGCATGATGTCTCCGCTATGCCGTTTGGACCACCTCGACCTCGACGTGGTCGATCGCGCCGGCGATCGGCACGCTGGGCTTCCGGATGCGCACAAGCACCTCGAGCGCTCCGAACTCCTTCAGCACGTCGCGTGCGATCTTGTCCGCCATCGCCTCGAGCAGGTGGTAGCGCTCGTTCACGACCTCCGACTCGACGAGCTTGAAGACCGCCTCGTAGTTGACGGTCTTCTTCATGTCGTCGGCCTTCACGGCCTCCGAGAGGTCGGCGGTGATCTCGACGTCGATCTCGAAACGCTGACCGAGCTCCCGCTCGTTCTCCGTCGCCCCGTGATACCCGTAGAGCCTTATGTTCTCGAGCGCGATCTTGTACTTCGCCATCGTGTTCGCTCCTCTCCGCCGGATCGCTCGATGCCGCGCCGGCGTCGCGACCGAGGTCAGAGCACCCCGCGTATCCTCTCCACGGCCTCCGCTATCCGGGCCTCGGGAGTCGTGAGCGCCATCCTGACGTAGCCCTCGCCTGACGCGCCGAACCCGACGCCGGGCGTGACGACGACTCGAGCCTCGGTCAGAAGCCGCCGGGCGAACGTCCGGGAGTCCTCGTCAGTCGGGACCTTCGCCCAGACGTAGAACGTCGCGTGCGGTCTCGGGACCCGCCATCTCGCTTCCCACAGGCCGTCGACGAGAGTATCGCGTCTCCGGCGGTAGACGTCAACCTGCTCTTGGACGCGGTCGACCGGGAGCGCAAGGGCCGCCTCGGCCGCCCGCTGGACGGCGGTAAAAACGCACGAGTCCATGTTGCTCTTGACGGCCGAGAGTGCGTCGATGACGTCCGCGTTCCCCGCGACGAACCCGACCCGCCACCCGGTCATGTTGAACGTCTTCGAGAACGAGTGGAACTCGACGGCGACGTCGGCTGCACCTCCCGCGGCGAGGAGCGACGCGCGGTGGCCCTCGTAGACGATCTCGGCGTAGGCCGCGTCGTTCACGACCACGAAGTCGTGCTCGTGGGCGAGGTTCACGGCGAGCTGGAAGAACTCCGCGTCCGCGGCGGCGCCCGTCGGGTTGTTCGGGTAGTTGAGGTAGAGGAGCTGCGCCGCCTCCATCGTCTTCCGGGGCAGCCGCTCAAGGTCGGGCCTGAACCCGAGCTCGGGCTCGAGCGGGACGTGCACCACGTCTCCCCCTACGAGCCACGAGGACGCCTGGTAGACTGGGTATCCGGGGTCGGGCACGAGCGCGACGCGGTCCTCGTCGAGGACGGCCACCGGCAGGTGCCCGAGACCCTCCTTCGTGCCGATGAGGACGTGGATTTCGCGGTCGGGGTCGAGGGCAACACCGTGCCGGGATTCGAACCAGCGCGCGATCGCGTCCCTGAGGGAGCGGTCCCCGCGCTGGGACGGGTAGCAGTGCGTGGCAGGGTCGCCTGCGGCCTCCCTGAGCGCCTCGACGATCTCGGGGAACGTAGGGAGGTCCGGGTCGCCCAGGCCGAGGTCGACGAGGTCGACGCCCCGGTCGACGAGCTCGTGCTTCGCCGTCTCGAGCTCGACGAAGAGGTACGGCGGAAGCCGGTCGAGCCTGGCCGCGCGCTGGAAGCGTCGCGTCTCCTTCACGTACTCACCCCTCATCAGGAGAGCCCTTGACCACGTCCAGAGGCTACCCGCAGGGATTGAGCGGGGTCAAGGAGAAAGCCTGTCCGGCGCGGAACTCCGCCGCACCGGCTCGATTTCAGAGAGAACGGCGCCCCCGGAGGGGGCGCCGTTCGAGAGACCAGATGGTCTGGTCTGCTGCTCACAGGCGAATCCTGCTACTCCTCCGCTCTGTCCCTCTCCTCGAGGTTCGGCTTCTGAACCTGCGGGACGGACGCCTCAGACGAACTCATCTTGCTGTTCATCTCGTAGTCGACCGAGAGGGTCGTCGGGAGACCGAACGCCTCAGGATGCAGGTACGTTCCGGTCTCGCCGGCGGGCTTGTCCTCCTCGACCGGGATCCGGTTCGCGCGCGCATAGGCGTCTTCCCGGATGCCGGTGACCTGCCACGAGACCTTCATGCCGGCGTCGCCGCCCGCGATCTGGAACCGGTTGCCCGACATCTCCGTCGCCACGTAGAGGTTGGGGCCCGGCGCGCCGATCGCGGTCAGCTGGTACCGGAAGTCCATGTTCAGCGCATCGAACCACTCCGGCATCTCGATCCACGCCGACCCGCTCCCGTCGAGGATGACGTTCCCGTTGTAGATGTTCATCATGTCAGGGCTCTCGACGAACGAGTGACGGAGGTACTTGTTCTCAGGATCGAGGGGATGATCGATCTGGAAGGAGCCCGCGCCCTTCGAGAGCGTGCCGGTGCACCTCAGGTTGCCCGAGAAGTAGCCCGCGTAGTTGATCCCCGAGCCGCTGGCGTATCCGTAGACGCCGTTGTTGGTCCCCGAGCCGCCGCTGACGTAGCCATAGACGCCGACGTAGCCGGCGCCGCCCGTCGGGTAGACGCGGCCCTGTACTCCGTGCCACCCGCCCGTGAATCTCCCGCCGATGCCGAAGTAGTCCGTCGGAACGGATTCACCCTCGACAGCCACAGCATCGAGGGACCCTGTCCCCGTGTACTCGGCGTACACCGGCCGCGCGGTGGAGGTCAGAGCGCCTGTCCTGAACACGCCCGCATTGACGTTCGTCGTCGTCACGTCGAGCGTCCCGCTGACGCTCACGTCGCCGTTGATCACCGCGCCGCCCTGCGCGGTCACCCGTCCGTCGCCGTCGACCACGAACTCGAAGTTGCCCGCGCCCCTCTCGCACTCGATGAACTGGAAGTTGTCGGGCGCGGTCACGGGGGTCATGATCTGCAGCATGTCGTTGGCGCCGCCAGGATCGTTCGTCCTCTCGAAGTTGACCATCCGTGGAGCCGAGCCGACCGCGGTGCTGATGACCTCAAGCGCCTGCCCGTCCGTGGCCTCCATGACCACGAAACGCGACCCCGGGCTCGTCGTCCCGATGCCGATCCTGCTGCCGGTATCGTACGCGATCGAGTTCCCGACTGTCGTCGCGCCGGTGAACTTCGTCATGTAGTTCGTCGTGCCGCTCCCGCCGATTCCGCCTCCGCCGCCGGGCTGCCAGGTGCCGTTGCCGAAGGCGTCAGACGTGAGAACGAAGCCGTTCGCGGCACCGCTCGGGAGCATCAGCCCGTCACCGAAGTGTCCCCGGCCCGGGGTGTAGACGCCCCAGTCGTTCCCCGCGCCGTCCCGATACGCGAGCGCCGACCACAGGTCCGTGTACTCCTCGTACGCGAAGACACCTGCCGTGAGGGGGTTATCGAACCACGTCACGCCTGCTACACCGTAGGTGTACTCGTCGCCCCAGAGGTTGTAGCCCATCACCCCGAAGTTGGAGAGGTTCGGATTGAGGCCACTCCCGGGATTGACGTTGCTGCTGTTCCGATACCCGACCACGCCGCCGAGGAAGTCGGCCGGGTCGTCGACCGTCTCGGACTCGTGGAAGTAGCCCGCGACCTGGTCGGTCGCCGACGTGTAGAGCTTGTACGCTCCCCTGCCCTGGAAGTCCGGCGCTCCCTCCTTCACTGCCGCCTCGCGCAGAGGCGGAACGGCGCCGATGCCGACCGAACCCGGAACGTGGTAGATGTCGTCGCCCGAGATGACCCAGTCATCGTCCGGTGAACCGATGTCGGCAAACCTGGCTCGGTGTGCGTACGGCGCCGCCGCGAGCTCAGTCCTCGGCGCGAGCTCCGGGGCGGCTCCGACCTGAGTTCCAAGCCAGTACGTCGTGTCGAACGGGAGCATGAGAGGAACCACACTCCCGAGAATCGCGTCGAAGACGCCATCCTCGACCGCGATGATCTGCGTCTCGGTCCACAGCGCGACGCCCCCGATGGGGCTCGTGTAGATCCGGAACGTCAGCGAATACGGCCCGTCCGGAACCGGTACTCCGCCACCGTCGAGCAGCACTCCCTGGTAGCTCATCGTCCCGGGAACCTGCGCGGCTCCCAGCTGAGCCACGAGTATGATGGCGCAAACAACCAGAAGCTGTCTCATCGCTGTCACTCCCTTTCCGTTTCAATCCTGTCGCCTCGCTCTCCCGTCGCTCCTCGCGGAGCGGAACGAGGCGGAGTGGACCTGCGTGGGCTCGCCCCCAGGGGCAGCCGGGTGCCCCGTACACCGCAGGCCCACCCCTATTTCAGGAGCACCATCTTTCGTGTCTCAACGTATCTCCCCGCTACCATCCGCGCGAAGTAGACGCCGCTCGGGAGCCCCGATGCGTCCAGGACCGCCGTATGGAATCCGGGCTCCATCTCCCGGTTCACGAGCGTCGTGACCTCGCGTCCCGCGACGTCGTACACCTTGACCTCCACGCGCGCCCGCTCGGGCACCGCGAACTTGATCGTCGTCACGGGGTTGAACGGGTTCGGGTGGTTCTGCTCCAGCTGGAACCTCGCCGGCACGACGTCTTCACCGTCGATCCCGGTCAGGATCCAGCCTGGCCGATACCAGAACCCGATCTCGGTGATGTTCGACGGGCCGCTCACCACACCGATGCACGCCTGTCCGACCGTGCCGTGCATGATGTTGCCGGCCCCCATCATCTTCTCGCCGCCGCTCCCGACCACGCTGTAGGGCATCTGGATCTGCCCCGCGGCGACACCCGCCACAGCCAACGCGGTCCCGACGACGAGAAGCGTCAACACTCGCTGTCTCATCGGCTCCTCCCTCCATTGCCCACAGCAGAGCCACGTTGAGGACGCACACAGCATCCCGCCCCGGCAGCGAGCGCAACCGCAGCTTCCCCAACTCTCCTCATCCTGTATCGTATATAGTGTTGTACCGGCTGCGACGTACGGCGCACCATAGCACAGGTTGCGAATCCCGTCAACAGTTAAGGCGGAGGAAGTCAGAATTAGTGACACACAGGTCACGATATATGGCAAGCCTTGTCTCGCATACCTGCTCTCGCTGGCGGCCCTGTCTGATCGCGACCCTCATGTCCCGGCGTTACCGAACGCAGAACGGCGCCCCCACTCGGGAGCGCCGTCTCGGAATCCGTGGTCAGCTGTGTTCAGGGAGCGGTGGGACCACAGGGTCCCGGCCCCCTCCCCTGCGAACGTCTACGGGGTGCCCTCCACCTGTGCTTTCGCGGTCTTCGGAACGTCGTAGTCGACCCCCATCTCCTCGGGCATCCCGTAGGCTGCCGGATGGAGATAGGTGCCCACCTCGCTCGGAGGCTTCGGCACCTCTACCGGGACCCTGTTCGCCTCGGCGTACGGGTCGATCCGAATGCCTGTCACGCACCAGGAGACCTTGTAGCCGGCGATGCCACCAGCGATCTTGAAGCGGTTGCCGGAGATCTCCGTGGCGACGTGGAGGTCCGGCATCGGCGCGCCGATCGGCGTGAGCTGGTACCGGAAGTCGGTGTTCAGAGCCTCGAACCACTCGGGAAGGTCGATCCACGCCCGACCGACGCCGTCGAGCTCGACGACCCCGTCGTACATGTTCTTCATGTCAGGGCTCTCGACGAACGCGTGGTAGAGGTACTGGTTCGCAGGATCGAGCGGGTGGTCGATCTTGAATGACCCGGCGCCCTTCGTGAGCGTGCCCGTCACGTGCGTGTCGCCCGCGAAGTAGCCGGCGTAGTTCGTTCCGACCCCGCTCGCGTATCCGTAGATCCCCCGGTTGCTCCCGTCGCCGAATGCGTATCCTGAGACGCCGTAGTTCGTACCTGAGCCCCCGCCCACGTAGCCGATCACGCCGTGGTACTCCTCGGCGCCCGTGGGAACCACATTCCCCTCGACCCCCTTGTAGCCTCCGCGGAAGAGACCGCCCACCCCGTAGTAGTCCGACGGGATGCTGATCCCCTCAATCGCGACCGCATCGTTCAGTCCGGTGGAGGTGACCTCCGCGAGAACGGCACGCGTGGACTCATCGTCGAGGTTCGCGGAGAAGCTCCCGGCGACGTAGTCGGTCGTCGATACCACGAGATTCCCGGCGATGTCCTCGTTGCCGGTCCTGGTCAGGCTGCCGGTGGCGGTCTCGTCGCCGTTGACGGTGACGTTCGTGAGACTCGTCTGCGTCCCGTTGACCGTGAGGTCGCCCGACACCGTGGCCGCCCCCGTGATGCTGACGTCCGGGAGATTCGCCTGCGCCCCGTTGACCGTGAGGTCGCCCGAGACCGTTGCCGCTCCCCCGATGGCGACGGTCGGGAGCGTCGCCTGCGCCCCGTCGACCGTCAGGTCGCCCGAGACCGTGGCATTCCCCGTCACGGTGGCGTTCCCCACGACAGAAGCGTCGCCGGCGACGTCCGCGTTCCCGCCGATCGCGGCCGCGCCGCCGATGTCGACGGCGCCTGCTGTGACGATGCTGCCGTCGACGTTCACCGCAAACTGCACACCCTCGCGCGTGGCCTCGATGAACTGCGCGTCGTCCTGAGTCCCGGCCGGGACGGTGAGGCGGAGTATGTCGTCTCCGCTCCCGACGGTGCCCGTCCGCTCCAGTCTCACGAGCTGGCCCTGGCTCCCCGAGAACCCGCTCAGTACCTCGAGGGCCTTCCCCACCGTCGACCTCTCGACGCTCAGTGTCGCGTCAGGGGCCGTCGTTCCGATCCCGACCTCGGAGCCCGCGTTGTAGACGTTCGAGTTCCCGAGCGTCGTGGCGTCCAGGAACCGAGGCACGTAGTTGAACGATCCGCTCCCTCCGATCCCCCCACCGCCGCCGGCCGCCTCGATCGTGATTGTGTTCGCCTCGTCGTCCGGGGTGATCGTGACGTTCGCTCCCGCGACGAGGTCGACGTTCCCCGCGTCGTTCGAGACTCCACTCAGGCTCGAGAGAACGTCCGGCGCGATCATGGCGGCCGTGACTCCGTCTGGCTGTCCCTCGTTCACGAACACGACGTCGAACACGCTCCCGTCCTCGTACTCCGGAGCGAGCTGCACCACGTCAGCCGCGAGCTCGAGGCCTGAGCCCGCGTTCACCTGGAGGTCGTTCGCACCGTCGTCGATGAGTCCGGCGCCAGCGATGTCCGCCACAACGACGGAGACGTCCTCTGCCGCGACGGCCACCCCGTCGCCCGCGCCGACGTCGAGCGTGACGTCCCCCGTGTCCCCGCCTCCGGTGAGACCGGCGCCCGCGGTCACCGAGGAGATGTCGCCGCTCCCGCCGCCTCCGCTCGCCGAGATCGTGATGGTGTTGCCGACGTCGTCGGGCGTGATCGTGACGTTCCCGCCCGCTACGAGGTCGATGTCGCCGCCGTCGTTCGAGACGCCGGCGATGCTGCTGACGATGTCCGGCACGACCATCGCGGTCGTGACGGCGTCGGCCTGACCTTCGTTCACGAAGACTGCGTCGTAAGCGCTGCCGTCCAGGTAGGCCGGTGCGACCTTGAGGGTGTTGCCGACGGCGACCTCGAGGCCTTCCCCGGCGTTCACGTGAAGGGTCACGTCGCCGAACGTCCCTCCGCCGGAGAGAGCGAGCCCGGCATGCACGGCGGTGATGTCACCGGAGCCGCCTCCGCTCCCACCTTCCTGCCAGCTCGCGTTGCCCTGCGCGTCGGTCGTCAGCACGTGGCCG
>JALGZK010000033.1 GCA_025774935.1 bacterium
GAAGTGGAGCCCGAGCCCGAGGAGATTCCCGTAGAGAAGGCAGACCGCGTACGACCCTCGTCCTGCGGGTCCGAGGAACCACGCCAGACTCGCCTGGATGCCGAGGGTAATCAGTAGGCTCGCGACTCTGGAGGTGAGCGCGGCCGCCGTGTCCTGCGCGCCGGTCCTCGCCGGCGTGCTCGTGGCGGTCGCTCGCCCTGTCGGGCCATTCACGTCGGCGCGGTGGCTCACTGTCCCTCCTCGTCTGGAGGAGTGTCCGGGGTCGCCGCAGGCCGGGCGACGTTCGAGACCGAGTAGAGGTGCTTCCCGGTCGAAGTGGGCTCAATCCGGTCAACGTACTCGAAGTCGAGCCTACAGGGGGCGCACATGAGTTCCCGGATCCGCTCGGTGAGTCCATCGCGTGCCCGCGCGTCGAGCTTCTGGACACCCGGGTGAAGCACCACGCGGACGGTGAACACGTCGACGGTCTCTTGGACGATCTGGAAGTTGTCGATGAGGTCCGCATCGAACACCTCGGCCACCGCCAGCGGGAAGTACCCCTGCAGCGCAACAGTGCCGTCGCGCCTGACGCAGCCCCCGAACGTCCTCCCCCGGATGCTCGCGAGCATCGGGTACGGCCTCCCGCAGCTGCAGCGATCTGCTCCTCGAGCTGCCTGGTCTCCCACGCGGTATCGAATGAAAGGCATAGTGTAGTTCCAGAGATTCGTCAGGAGGACGTCGCCGCTCTCGCCCTCGTCAACCTGTCTGCCGTCGGCGTCGACGATCCCGAGAACCGTGGTCTCGCCGAGGACGTGCAGACCTTCGTGCGCGTCGCACTCCGCCGCGACCGAACCGACCTCTCTGCAGCCGTAGCGGTCGAAGACCGGAGCACTGAAGATGCGCTCGAGCCTCGTACGGATGCGGGGAAGCAGCATGCTCGCTGTGGATACGATGGCCCTCGGACGTGGCGCCGCCAGGCCCTCGCGCTCGATGGTCTGAGCGAGCTGGTCGAGGTTGTTGGCGTATCCCTCGAGGAGATCCACCGGGCGGCGGGTGAGGAACGCAGCGTACTCTCTCATCTGCTCCAGGGTCATGCTGTGCGCGTCGAGCATGGTCCGCGCGTGCAGGAGGTCGAGGGTACGCCTCGCGAGCGGATTGCGTCCGAGGAAGTCGTGCCTCGCTCCCCACAGGCAGACGTGCCGGTCGCCCCGCTTGATTCCGGCCCACTCGAAGAAGAGGTGCTTCGACGCGGTCGCGGCCGCGAGGTAGTGCCGGTCCCGGCGGAACCTCACCGGCTTCCCGGTCGACCCGCCGGTCGACCATGCCATCGTGCCCCGACCCATCTCGCACGTCAGCTCGTCGAGGTGATTCCGGATGTCGTCCCGCTCGAGGATCGGGAAGGCCGCGAGTGCCGCCCGCGGGTCGTCGGCGATCGACTCGGGCGAGAGGCTCCGTACGCGTTCTCTATAGAAGGGCACCCGTGTCGATGCGTGGGTCAGGATGGCGGCGAGCCGTTCGTCCTGCCTGTGGCGGGCCGTCTCGACGTCATCCCACTGAGCGACCCGGAACTCAGCCAGCCGAGTCGATGCGGGGACGCGTCTCGCCGCGCTCACAAGCGGATCAACAACGTCGTAGTAGAAACGGTTCCGCCAGACTGCCATCGCTACCCCCGTACGCCCCCCAGCACTGCGCTCGTCACGGCGACTACCACTCGGGCGTCCCACCCGAGACCTTCGACGCCGCGAAGATGTACTTCCCGCTCGAAGCCGGTTCGATCTCTTCCTCCGCCACGAACTCGACGGTGACCGGAGCCCCCAGCTGCTCCCGAATCGCCGCGGTGATCCCCGCCCGCTCCTCCGGGGAGTACCCCTCGCTCCCAGCTTCCGGCACGAAGCGCACGAGCACGCGATCGACGTCCTCCTGGACGATCTGGAACTTGCGGACCTCCCGAGTCTCGAATTCCCAGCCGAGGATGTGCAGGAAGACGTCCGGGATCACGAGCGCGCCGTCCTTCCGGAGGAAGCTCTCGCCGCTCCTGCCGTGGACGCGAGCCAAGAGCGGGTAGACCCGACCGCAGCTGCAGGGCTCGGTGCCCAGCTGTCCTCTGTCCCCCATCCGATATCGGATGAACGGCATCGTGTAGTTCCACAGGTGGGTAGCGACGACGTCGCCGATCTCCCCGTCGGCGACAGGGCGCCCGTCTTCACCCACGACCTCGAGGATCGTCGTCTCCCCGAAGACGTGCATCCCCTCGTGCCGGTCGCACTCCGCTGACACCCTGCCGACCTCTCTGTTCCCGTACTGGTCGAAGACGGGGGCGCCGAAGTCCTCGACGATCTGGGCCCGCATGTGCTCGTACAGCGTAAAGCCCGCGGTGGTGGCGATCCGCGGCGGTGTGATGGTCAGACCGGCGCGCCGCGCGTACCGCGCGATCTGGTCGAACGCCGCCGGATACCCCTCAAGTGACGCCACCGGGCGTTCGTTCATGACCTCGATGTACTGATTCATGAGCTCGTCGCTCAGGAAGTTCGTGTCGAGGATGGTCCTGTCGTGCAGCGAGTCGATCACTCTGTTCAGGAACGGCCTGGCGTCCGGACTCACGGGTGCCCCCCAGAGGAGGACGCGGCGCTCTCCACGCTCCACTCCCGCCCAGTCGAGCGCGAGCTGCGTGGTCGCGAGCGAGGCCGTGATCGAGTGCTTATCTCGGTAGAAATCGACCGGCATGTTCGTGGAGCCACTCGTGTGGTCCCTGACGGTCCCGCGTCCCATCTCGCAGACGAGGTTGTCGAGACGGTCGCGGACGACCTCCCTCTCGAGTATGGGGAAGTGGGCGAGGCTGCCGACGGGGTCGTCGCGAATGGCGTTGAGCGAGAGATCGCGCATGCGGTCCATGTAGTACGGGATGCGTGTCACCGTGTGGAGGAGGAGTTCGGAGAGACGCCCGTTCCGCCGTCGCTCGAAGGTCTCGCGGTCGTCCCACTGCTGCTCACGGAACTCCCTCAGACGCGCGCCGATCGGCATTCCCTTGGCCGTCCACACCAGTGGGTCGACGACCTTCGTGGCGAGCAGTCTGCGCAGGCTGAACATCCCAGTCCCCCTCATTGAGGCCGTCCGCCCGCCTCCTACCAGTCCGGCACGCCCGACGTGACCTTCGAGACCGCGTAGAGGAACTTCCCACCGGGCGCAGGGTCGATCGAGTCCTCCGGGACGAAGTCGACCCGGCACGGCGAGCGCATGATCTCGCTGATCCGCGCCGACATCCGCTCGCGGACGTCGGCTGAGATCCCCTCGGTACCCGGCTCGGGGATGAACCGGACGACGATGTGGTCCGGTGATTCCTGCACCACCTGGAACCTCCGGACGTCCGGAATGTCGTGCTCCCGCATAACGACGTGTGCGAACACCTCGGGAAAGACGAGCGTTCCGTCACTCCGCGTGAAGCTCTGACCGCTCCTGCCGACGACTCTGTCCAGGATCAGATGCGGCCTCCCGCAATCACACGGATCCACGCTGATCGCCCCGCGGTCTGCCATGCGGTATCTGATGAACGGCATGCTCTTCTGCCAGAGATGCGTGGCGATGAGCTCGCCGTCCTCTCCGGGCTCGACCGGCTTCCCGCCCTCGTCGACAACCTCGAGGACCGTCGTCTCCTCGAAGACGTGCATCCCATTGTGGCGTTCGCAATCCGAACCGACGAGGCCGACCTCCTAGCACCCGTAGTGGTTGAAGACCGGGGCCCCGTAGGCCTCCGCGATCCTCTCGCGCAGGTGCCCGTAGAGGCTCGAGCCCCCCGAAACGATGGCGCGCGGTCTCGGAAGCTCGAGGCCGTTGCGCTCGGCGAAGGACGCGATCTCCACGAACGCCGTGGGGGGACCATCCAGGATGTCGATCGGGCGGGCGTTGAGGATCCGGAGGTATTCGCGGATGGTCTCGTCCGTCATCAGGAAGCTGCTCAGCACGACGCGGCCATGAACTCGGTTAACAAGACGCTGCAGCAGAGACGGGCGAGGCGCGCCTGCCGCCAGAGGCCACAGCCGGACCCGTCGTCCGCCCCGCTCGGCACCCGTCCACTCGAGTGCGAGCTGCGTCGTCGCCAGGGACGCGCCGAGGGAGTGAGTGTCACGGTAGAACTTGAGCGGCATGCTCGTCGTGCCGCCCGTGTGCTGCTCGACGAGGCGATGGCCCGTCTCGCACGTGAGATGATCGGGATTGTCTCGGACGTCGTGTTTCTCGAGAATCGGGAACCGCGCCAGGCTCCCCAGCGGGTCGGACCGGATCTGCTCCGGACTGACACCCGACACGCGCTCTCTATAGAAGGGGACCCGCGCCACGGCGTGAACGAGGAGATCCGCAAGGCGCTCGTTCCGCCGTCGCTCGAACGTCTCGCGGTCGTCCCACTGCTGCTTCCGGAACTCGCGGAGGCGTGCGCCGACCGGCGTCCCCTTGACACTCCAGGCCAAGGGATCGACGACCTTCGTTGCCAGGGTCCTTCGCAGGTTGACCATCACGAATCCCGCTTCCTGGGTGGCGCCTAGCCGGATCTGTCCGCATCGACGACCTTCGAGACGGTGTAGCGGTACTTCCCGCTCTGGGTCTGAGGAATGTCATCCACAGCGACGAATCCGACATCCACCGGGCCGCGCATCCCCTCGGCCAGACGACGCCTGATCGCCGCCCTCTCGTCCTCGGAGTAGCCTTCTGTGTCCGGCTGCGGAACCATGTTGACTGTGATCCTGTCGACGTCCTCCTGCACGAGCTGGAACTTGCGGACGTTCGCGGAGTCGATCTCCCACGCGAAGAGCTGGACGAAGAACTCGGGAATCATGACGCTCCCGTCCCGGCGAACGAAGCACGCCCCCGTCCTTCCGATGACGGAGGCGAGCGCTGGATACACGCGGCCGCAGCTGCACTTCTTCGTCGCCATCACCCCTCGGTCCCCTGTCCGGTAGCGGATGAACGGCATCGTGTGGTTCCAGAAGTGCGTGGCGAGAATATCTCCCTCTTCGCCGTCCGGGACGGGCACGTTGTTGTCGTCGACGATCTCCAGGAGCGCCGTCTCGCCGCACACGTGCATGCCCTCGTGGCGCTCGCACTCAGCCGTCAGGAGCCCGATCTCGCGGTTCCCGTAGTGGTTGAAGACCGGCGCGCGGAAGACCTCCTCGATCTTCTCCTTCATGTGGTCGTAGAGCATCGCACCCGACGCTGAGATGGCGCGCGGGGTCGGCACCTCGAGGCCGTGCCTCTCGGCGTAGACGGCTACCTCGTAGATCGCTGACGGATACCCCTCGAGCAGGAGGGGAGGCCGACGGTTCAGGAAGTCGACGTACCGCCGTGTGACTTCCTCGCTCATCTCGTAGCAGTCGAGCACCGTCCGGGCGTAGAACGCGTTGAGGAACCGTCTCGCCGGAGCCCGCGCGGCCTTGAGGTCAAAGGCGGCGCCCCAGAGCCTCGTCCGCCTGTCCCCCCGCTCCACGCCTGCCCACTCCTGGCAGAGCTGAGTCGTCGCGAGCCCCGCGCCGACCGACTCCCTGTCACGGATGAAGTTGAGCGGCATCCCCGTGGAGCCGCTCGTGTGGTCACGGATCACCCCGCGCCCCATGTCCACGTGGAGATCGTCGAGATGGTCGTGCACCGTCTCCCGTTCGAGGACCGGGAAGGCCCGGAGACTCCCGGACGGGTCCTCGCGAATCGCCTCCGGTGCCAGATCGGGCAGGCGCTCACGGTAGTACGGGATCCGTGTCACCGTGTGAGCGAGCAGGTCCGCGAGCTTGCGTGCCTGCCGCTCCTCGAAGACCTCCGGTGGATCCCACTGCTGGACACGGAACTCGCGGAGCCGGATGCCGATCGGCATGCGCTTGCGCTTCCAGATGATCGGGTCGAGGACCCGCGTGGCGATCACCTTTCGCAGACTCAGCATCGGTCTCCCCTCATGGACCTTCGCGGCCTCCGCGGGCCGCGCCCGGCGTTAGTCTAGCATCGTCAGCCCGCCGGGCGCAGTCGCTTTCTTCCCGCGGACACCCGCCGCCCCGCGAGACATGGCGCCGGGAACGGGAACGGCCCCCGGCGCGAGGCCGAGGGCCGAGTGTCATTCGTTTCATGTCGGTCGTGGACCGTTCTACCGGACGAGCGTGACTTTCGCGGCGGCCGTGCGCTTTCCGGCCGTGAGCCTGCAGAAGTAGATGCCGCTCGCGACATCGGCGCCGCGCGCGTTCCGCCCGTCCCACCTCGCGGAGTACTCGCCCGCGAGTCTGTCCCCGCGGTAGAGCGTCTGAACCCGCCGCCCCGTGACGTCGTAGACGGCGAGATGAACGCGCGAGGCAACGGGAACTTGATACTCGAAGACGCTCCCGCCGGAAACGGGGTTCCCCCTGCTCCACACGAGAACCGGCCCGGCGACCTCTTCGCCTTCGTCAACGCCGAGCGGGGTAGAGTACATCGCGTCGCTCGCCTGCACGATCCCCCATCCCATCAGAGTGTCGGGCGAGGAGCTCATCGTGGCCGTCGAGCGGAGTGCCTCGATCACATCGACCGGCGTCCACTCCGGATGCCCTTGGAGGAGGAGCCCCGTGGCACCGCTCGTGAGCGGACACGAGAACGAGGTCCCGCCGGCGTCCGTGTACGAGTTCGTGTCCCACGTCGTCGCGACGAAGACATCCACTCCCTGCGCCATGACGTCCGGCTTGATCCGTCCGTCGTACGTCGGCCCGACGGAGCTGAAGTACACGCGGTCGCCCGCGCCGTCGACGGCGCCGATCCCGAGGACGCTGTCGCCGTCGGCCGGGGCGATCATGTACTTCCAGTCGCTGCCGCCCTCGTTCCCCATGGACGTGATGACCACCATCCCGCGCGCGACCGCCATGTCCGCCGCGATCGTCGTCACCGCCGTGTTTCCGTCCATGTCTTCATAGGTGTACCAGTAGAAGTACCCGAGCGAGCTCGAGGCGAGGTCGGCCCCGAGAGTCTCCGCCCACTCGATCCCCTCTACCCAGTAGTCTTCCTCGACCTGGATCTCGTCTCCGACGATCTCGGTCTTGCACAGAATGAAGCTCGCGTTGTACGAGCCTCCGTAGATGATCCCGTCCTTCAGCGCCCCGACGCACGAGAGCGTCGCCGTGCCATGCGAGTCCTGTCCTTCGGGATCGCCGTCCTCGTTAGCCACGTTCTCGTCGTCGTTTATGAAGTCCCACGTAGCGATGACATCGAGGTGTCTGTACGCCTCGTGATCGATGTCGAAGCCCGTGTCGAGCATCGCGATGACGATGCCGGTCCCGTCGAATCCGTCGTCGTGGAGATCGGTGACCTGGATCTGCTCCAGCTGTCCGTACGAGTCCCCGTACTCCATCCGCGTGCCGCCGCCCCGGGCGCCCGAAGCCTCACCCACGTCTTCGAAGTGCGGCATCTCCTTCACGGCGCGCGCGACGGGGCGCATGTCCCTGACGAACGGCAGCGCAGCGATGACCGTCGCCTGCCCCTCGTCCGCGAGGACCGAGACGGCGTTCAGCCAGCGGCTCCGAGAGATCACCTCGACGCCGGTCGATTCCACGGCCACCACGTAGTCCTCAGCCACCTGGAGGTCGTTCGCGTTGACCTCCATCCCCACCTTCGCAC
>JALGZK010000024.1 GCA_025774935.1 bacterium
ATCCTCTACACGTTCGCGAAGGGCGAGCAGACCGCCGACCGCCGTTTCTCGATCCCGCTCATCCTGAGAAACGTCCCCGAGGGCCTGACGCCGGTCACGCGCGTGCCGGAGTCGATCGACGTCGTCCTGACCGGGGACAACAAGGACCTCGTGAGGCTCGGGCTCTGGGGCGAGCCGTACGCGGCGGTCGACATGGTCGACGCGGCAGCGGACCGCGTGCTCCGCGTCGGGCTCTCGGCGGCGAACGTGTTCCTCCCGCGCGACTCCGGCGTGACGGTGGCGGAGATCCACGACCCGAAGAGCCTCGACATCGAGATCGACCGGCGGCTCGAGAAGAAGGTGCCGGTCGTTCCCATGATCGAGGGGACACCGCCTGACGGGTACTACGTGCTCGGCACGCCGACGAGCGTGCCCGACTCGGTCACGGTCTACGGCCCGGAGCGCGTCGTCCGGAACCTCGACGCCGTGACGACCGAGCCGCTCTCCGTCGCGGGCCGGAGGGGCCGCATCGAGGCCGGCCGCTCGATCGACTTCGACGACCCGTGGGAGCTCCACTCGGTCCCGCGGGAGGTCCGGGTAACGATCGACATCGAGGGGACCGAGGTCGCGACCGTCCCCGACGTCCCGATCGAGCTCGAGCACGAGCCCGGCTTCGACTCCGTGATCGTCGCCCCGACCGTAATCCAGGTCCAGGTGGCGGGCCCCGCGCACCTCGCGAAGGAGCTGACCGCCGCGGACGTCGCGGTCCGCGTGGACGCGCGGGGGCTCCCGAGGGGCATCCACGAGCTCGTCCCCGAGGTCGTGGTCCCGGAGGGCATCGAGATCCTCAACACGACCCCCACGAGGTTCACCGTCACGCTCGAGTAGTCCCATCTGCTATCATAGAGACCCGCTTCGACGACGCGGCCGGCGACGGCCGCGCAGACACGGTTCCACCCGCGCACGTGAGGGTTCATGCTCGTACTTGGTCTCGATACGTCGTGTGACGAGACGGCCGCAGCGGTCCTCGAGGACGGCGTGAAGATCCTCTCGAACATCGTGGCCTCGCAGCTCGAGCACGCCGAGTTCGGGGGCGTCGTGCCGGAGTTCGCCTCGCGCGCCCACATGCGGACGATCGTGCCGATCGTGAAGGAGGCGCTGGGCCGGGCGGGAACGTGCATCCACGGAGTCGACGGGGTAGCGGTCACGAACCGGCCCGGTCTCGTCGGGTGTCTTCTGGTCGGGGTCTCGTTCGCGAAGGCGTTCGCGTACTCGCTCGACGTCCCCGTCGTCGGCGTCGACCACATCGAGGGCCACGTCTTCGCGGCGAAGCTCGCGGACCCGGACATGGCGCTCCCGGCGATCTGCCTCGTCGTCTCCGGCGGGCACACGGAGCTCATCCGCGTCGAGGAGTGGGGGAACTACCGCACGCTCGGGCGGACGCGCGACGACGCGGCGGGCGAGGCATTCGATAAGGTCGGGAAGCTCCTGGGCCTCTCGTATCCGGCGGGACCCGAGATCGAGCGGCTCGCCGAGGGCGGCGACCCGACGGCGCACGACTTCCCCCGCGCGATGATGGAGCGCGGGAACCTCGACTTCAGCTTCTCGGGTCTGAAGACCGCCGTCAGGTACAGGCTCGACGACCTCGGCCACGTTCCCGAGGGCGACGAGCTCAGGGACTTCCTCGCGAGCTTCCAGGAGGCGATCGTCGACGCGCTCGTCACGAAGACGATGTGGGCCGCAGACGAGCACGGCGTCTCGACCGTCGCGCTCGGGGGAGGGGTCGCCGCGAACGGCGTCCTCCGCGCGCGCTTCGAGGAAGAGGCGGCGCGGCTCGGGTTCGCGACGGTCGTCCCGCCGAAGAACCTCTGCACCGACAACGGCGCCGTCATCGCCGCGGTCGGAGACTTCCTACTGTCGAACGGAACCCGCGACGGACTCGATCTCTCGGTGAGCGCATCAAGGGAACAGGCAAGAGCGTGGAGATCGTAGACGAGAAGACCCGCGACGAGAGGCTCCGTGAGGATGCCTCTCCCGGCGTCCGGCACCTCAAGGTCGCCGTTCCGCTCCCCGTGACCGGGACGTTCACCTACTCCGTTCCCGAAGGGCTCCGCGACCGTGCGGTCACGGGCACGCGCGTCCTCGTCCCGTTCGGCAGAAGGAAGATCACCGGGTTCGTGGTCGGGTACAAGGAGGCGCCGGATGACGGGGCCGGGGCGGGGGCCGACGCGGCCGGTGACGCGCTGGCAGCCGGTGACGCCGGCAAGCCCGCCGCCGCGAAGCCCCGCGAGCTCAAGGACATCATCGAGGTCCTCGACGTCGAGCCGGTCCTCTCGCCTTCCATGATCGATCTCACCCGCTGGATCGCGGACTACTACCTGGCTCCCTGGGGCGAGGTGCTCCGGGGCGCGCTCCCGCCCGGCATCAACATGGAGTCGCGGAGGTTCGTCCGCCTGACCGACGACGGGCGGGACGCCCTCAAGGACGGCGCGCCGGGGGTCCCCGCGAAGCGGCGGAGGCTCCTCGAGGTCGCGGCCGACCGCGACAAGCTCACGGTCGCGCACGCGATCCGCGAGGCCGGGCTCCCGAGGGCGAACCACGGGGACGTCGACGCCCTTGCGCGGGAGGGCCTCCTCGAGATCTTCGAGGAGATTCGGAAGCCCGCGACCCACGCCGGGCGCGAGCAGGTCGTACATCTCAAGTGCTCGCCCGCCGAGGCAAGGGCGCACGCCGAGGCGATCGGGAAGAAGGCGCCCAAGCAGGCCGACGCCCTCCGCGTGCTGGCGGACGCCGAGGGCGGGATCATCCCCGTCTCGGAGCTCACCGAGCGCGGCGTCTCGTCGGCGACCGTCACGAGGCTCGCCGAGAAGATGCTCGTCGAGCGCGAGGAGCGCGACCGGCCGAGGCTCTCGACCGGACTCGAGGGCTGGGGACTCGCGGACGAGGGGCCGCTCACGACTGAACAGGAGCGCGCGCTCGAGCTGGTCCGGGGGAAGATGACCGCGGGAGAGTTCGGGGTCGTCCTCCTCCACGGCGTCACCGGGAGCGGGAAGACGCGCGTCTACAGCGAGGCCGTCGAGGCGGCGCTCGACGCGGGGAAGGGCGCGATCGTGCTCGTTCCGGAGATCTCGCTAACGCCCCAGATGGTCCAGCGGATGCGGAAGGACTTCGGCGACCGGGTCGCCGTGATCCACAGCGGGCTCTCGCTCGGCGAGCGGTACGACACCTGGCGCGCGATCAAGGAGGGGATGTTCCCCGTGGTCGTGGGGCCGCGGTCGGCCGTGTTCGCGCCGGTCGCGGACCTCGGGGTCATCGTCGTCGACGAGGAGCACGAGCAGACCTACAAGCAGAGCGAGTCGCCGCGCTACCACGCGCGCGACGTGGCGACGATGCGGGCGAAGCTCGAGGGCGCTGTCGTTGTGCTCGGGACCGCGACCCCGAGCATGGAGACTTATCTCAACGCGCGCGACGGGAAGTACGACCTGGTGGAGCTCCCCGAGCGGATCGACGCCGGCCCGCTCCCCGAGGTCGAGATCGTCGACATGCGCGAGGTCCCGACCGTCGACTCGGAGGGCGCGTTCTCGGCTGAGCTCCGGGACGCGATCGGGGAGACGCTCGACGGCGGCAAGCAGGTCATTCTGTTCCTGAATCGGCGCGGGTTCGCGTCGTTCGTGCAGTGCATGAGCTGCGGCCACACCGAGCGCTGCCCCGAGTGCAACGTCTCCCTCACGTACCACTCGGTAGGGCAAGAGATGCGGTGCCACTACTGCGGCCTCACGAACAAGGCGCCCTCGAAGTGCCCCGAGTGCGAGGGGCTGAACCTCAGGTTCGGGGCGCCGGGGACGCAGCGGGTCGAGAAGGCGGTGCACGAGCTCTTCCCGCAGGCCACGGTCGCGCGGATGGACGTCGACACGACGACGCGCCACGGCTCCCACTGGCGGATCCTGAAGGCGTTCGCCGAGGGGAAGACCGACATCCTCCTCGGGACCCAGATGATCGCGAAGGGGCTCGACTTCCCGGGCGTGGGGCTCGTGGGCGTGGTCGCGGCCGACGTCGCCCTGAACCTCCCGGACTTCCGCTCGGGCGAGCGGACGTTCCAGCTCCTCACCCAGGTGGCCGGCCGGACGGGGAGGGGGAAGGAGCGCGGGAAGGTCCTCGTCCAGTCGTACCTCCCGGACCACTACACTATTGAGCTAGCGAAGGCGCAGCACTTCACCCCTTTCTTCGAGCGCGAGATCGAGGAGCGGGAGGGCCTGGGCCTCGGGTACCCGCCCTTCACGCGGCTCGTGGGCATCGTCGCGAAGGGGAAGACCGAGAGCCAGGTCATCCAGGCTGCCGGCCGACTCGCCGAGTTCCTCGACCGGGGGGCCGCTGGCATGGAGGAGCCCCGACCGGAGGTCCTGGGGCCGGCGCCCGCGCCCCTCGAGCGCATCAAGGGCGTCTACCGCTGGCAGGTCCTCGTCCGGGGGAAGGGCGCCAGCGCCCGGGCCCTCGTGGCGGCCGCTCTCGCCCAGAAGGCATCGCTCAAGCTCCCGAGCTCGGTCACCCTCGCGATCGACGTGGACCCCCTTGATTTGCTGTAATTCCTAGGTAATTGGCCTTGACGGGCCCCCCTTCAAGGGGTAGATTGGTGTTGCCGCCTGCCCATCAACGGGCAGGCATAGTTTTCGCAGGTCTTGGCGTGGATGCGTGCTGCGGGGATGCCGCGACACGCTCGACGGGCGATTCCGCCTCAGGGCGGTCCATAGCCTGGACGCTCGTCGTTGTGAGCGCTCCCGGCGGGCGTGTCCGCGCCTTCTTTCGGGCCCCAACGGCCCAGCATCAGCAAGGAGACAGGGATACAGATGGGAGCAGTGACGTTCAACAAGGTCCAGAAGGACCAGGAAATTACCTCGATCATCAAGCAGGCGGACGACCACCTGGGAGTGATCGGGTACACCGAGCACGGGGTCAGGCACGGGAAGTGGGTCGGCAGGACCGCCCAGAAGCTCCTCAAGAAGCTCGGCACCAACGGCCGCGAGGCCGATCTCGCCGGCATCGCCGGCTACGTGCACGACATCGGGAACCTCGTGAACAGGGAAGATCACGCCCAGACGGGCGCGATGCTCGCGTTCGAGCTCCTCAAGGAGCGCGGGATGCCCCTGCCCGAGATCACCCAGATCATGGCGGCCATCGGAAACCACCACGAGGAGCACGCAGACCCGGCGACGAACGTCTCGGCGGCGCTCATCCTCGCGGACAAGGCCGACGTGCACCGCTCGCGCGTCAGGAACCCGAACACGATCAGGTTCGATATCCACGACCGCGTCAACTATGCGGTCAAGAAGTCGGTCCTGGAGGTCTTCCCGGAGGAGAAGATCATCAGGCTCGACCTCACGGTCAGCACGAAGATCTCGCAGGTCATGGAGTACTTCGAGATCTTCCTCTCCAGAATGGTGGTCTCGAGGAGGGCGGCGGAGTTCCTGAACTGCAACTACGAGCTCTCCGTGAACGGGACCAGACTCCTGTAGAGACCGGACCCCGGCCAGACGGCGACCCGGCGGCCCCGCGATGGGTCCCACCGGACCCGTTCGCTATGGCTTGACACCCCGGAGGGGGCCGGATATACTTTTCCGGTTTGAGGACGACCGCGACACGCTGACATCCCTGGAAGCAAGCTCCTAGAAGGAGGGGGTAATGAAGGTAGCGAGAATCGCCTGCGCGCTCCTCGCGGCGGGCACGATCGCGTTCCTCGCCGGGTGCGGCGCGGATCCCGCGTTCACGAGCGGGAAGGTCTATCTGGGGCAGAAGGACTACGACAACGCCATCGAGCAGCTCCAGATCGCCATCAAGAACTCGCCCGACGCGTGGCAGCCGCACATGTACCTGGGCATGGCGTACGCCGACACCGATCAGCTCCAGATGGCGCACGACGAGCTCTTCACCGCCCTCGACCTCGCACAGGACGACAAGTCGAAGGCGGAGGTCGAGAACGCCATCAACTACTACTGGCTCGAGTACGACAAGGAAGGCGAGCGGCTCAACGAGGCGGCGCAGTTCCTCGACGCCATCGACCAGTTCGAGAAGGCGATCGTCATCGACCCGCGGCAAGCCGACGCCTACATCAACCTCGGCTACGCCCTCCACATGAGCATGAACTACGACCGCGCCATCGAGGTCTTCGAGCAGGCGATGGAGTACGATTCCGACAACGAGATCCTGGTGGCGAACCTCATCAGCGTCTACGAGACGAAGGGCGGGAGCCTCGCGTCGCTCGGCGACCACGAGGCCGCGCTCCAGTACTTCGAGAAGATCCAGCGGCTCGATCCGGACTACCCGGACATCAACTACAACATCGGCATGATGTACTACTCGGCCAAGGACTACAACGACGCGCTCAGGTACTTCCACCAGCACCTCGAGCTGAACGAGGACGACGAGGAGGTCCTGTACAGGGTCTTCCTCGCGCACTGGGCGATCGCGAAGGAGCTCGAGGAGACCGGTCTCGAAGAGGCGGCGCTCGAGGAGCACGAGGAAGCGGTCGCTCCGCTCGAGCACCTGATCGACCTGAACGACACCGAGGTCACGTACCACCGCGCGCTCGCCCGCGTCTACGCGAAGCTGGGACGCGAGGACGAGGCGATGCACGAGCTGAACATGGTCGAGTCGCTCCTCAGGGGCGAGATCCCCGTGAGGGAGCCCGAGGGCGAGACGGGCGCTGAGGCCGGTGAAGGCACCGGCGAAGAGACGACTGGTGAAGACACCGGCGGCGAAGGCGAGGCTGCCGGCGAAGGCGAGTAGGCCGGCTTCTGCTGCGGCGTCCCGGCTGTTCGGTGGCGCCGCGTGAGACGGCTGGGACGGGAACGTCGGCTCCTCGCGGGGCCGATGTTCTCATCCCGGCCGGGCGGCACCCTTCCTGCAAGCTCCTTCCGAGCGGTAGCTCCGTATGCGGATACTCAACGACAACGATCTCGTAGGGAAGCCCCTCGCGGGGAAGACGGTCGCCGTCCTGGGCTACGGGAACCAGGGCGAGGCGCACGCGCTGAACCTCCGCGACTCGGGGGTGAGGGTCGTGGTGGGTCTCCGTGCCGAGAGCCTCTCGCGGCCGAAGGCGGAGGCAGAGGGGCTCGCCGTCGTGGCGCCCGAGGAGGCGTGCGTGGGTGCCGACGTCGTCGCCCTCATGGTCCCCGACGAGGCCATGCCCACGTTCGTGCCCACCGTCGTCGTACCGAACGTGAGGCCCGGGGCGGCGCTCCTCTTCGCCCACGGGTTTCCGATCCGGTTCGGCGGTCTCGAGCCCCCGGAGGGCCTCGACGTCGTGATGGTGGCGCCGATGGGGCCGGGCCTGAGGCTCCGCGAGCTCTATCTCGAGGGGAGCGGGCTCCCGGCGGCCGTCGCTGTCGAGCAGGACGTGACGAAGCGGGCCCGCCACGCGGCCCTCATGTACGCGAAGGCGCTCGGGTCCGGCCGCGTGGGGATCTTCGAGACGACGTTCTCGGACGAGACCGAGATCGACCTCTTCAGCGAGCAGGCGGTGCTGACGGGAGGGGTGACGAGGCTCATCCAGGCCGGGTACGACACCCTCGTCGAGGCCGGGTACGAGCCCGCGCTCGCCTACATGGAGTGCCTCTACGAGCTCGAGCTCACGGTGAACCTGATCAGGCGGTACGGGATCAGGGGCATGCGGGAGAGGATCAGCCGGACGGCCCTCCTGGGGGACCTGACCCGCGGGGACCTCGTGATCGGCCCCGAGTCCCGCGAGGGGATGAGAACGATTCTTGCTCAGGTAAGGGACGGGACCTTCGCGCGGGAGCTCCTCGAGGACGAGCGGGCGGGGGGCGAGAGGCTCAGGAGACTCGTCGAGGAAGCGGAGGCTCTCCCGATCGAGGAGGAGGGAAAGCGACTCGCCAGCGTCGCCCACGGAGAGCGGGGGGGCGGGAGACCGGCGGGCGGGAGCGGAGACGGCCCGGCGGGCGGAGCCGAAGGCGCCCCGGCCGGGGGGAGCGCGGGGCCTCCCGACCTCGATGACTCCGAATCGCCTTGACACCTTCGGTCACATGCACTAGAATCTAAGTCGACATCCATTACAGCGCTCTCTTCAGCGGTAGCCCATCCGGAGCACACCGACCCATCTTTCATCCCGTCTGAGGATCTCCCGAGTGTAACTTCGTTACCGGGTACTACTCTGACACGTAGGCGGTCGCCGGCCGTTGCCTCCGGCCGCATCAACTCGACAATCCCAGAGAGACAGAACAGTACGCTCTTCCCAAGGTGGAGTGAATGGCAGAGAAAGCGACGAACAAGACGAGCACGACGAAGAAGAAGACGACCGGGCGCACGACGAAGGCCGCCGGCTCCTCGGGCGGGACGACGAAGACGGCCGCCGCGAAGGCGGCGTCGGCCAAGGCCGAAGAGGCCAAGGCCGCGAAGGCGACCGAGGACGAGGCGCCGGACGAGACCCCGGCCGCCGCCGAGAAGACAGCGGCGCCGGCGAAGTCCCCGCTCCCGTCGAACGGCGAGAACCTGAACATCGCGGAACTCAAGCAGAAGACGATTCGGGAGCTCTGCGAGTACGCCGAGCGGCTGGGCATGGAGGGGGTGGGGGGACTCCGGAAGCAGGACCTCATCTTCAAGATCCTCGAGGGGCAGACCAAGCGGAACGGCCTCATCTTCAACGAGGGCGTCCTCGAGATCCTGCCGGACGGGTACGGGTTCCTGCGCTCGCCGGACTACAACTACCTGCCGGGGCCGGACGACATCTACGTCTCGCCCTCCCAGATCAAGCGATTCGACCTCAGGAAGGGCGACATCGTCTCGGGGCAGGTCCGGCCGCCGAAGGAGAACGAGCGGTACTTCGCTCTCCTGAGGGTCGAGGCCGTCAACTTCGAGAACCCCGAGATGGCGAAGACGAAGATCCTCTTCGAGAACCTGACACCGCTCTACCCCGAGGAGAGGCTCAACCTCGAGCTCATCCCGAATGACATGACGACCAGGATCATCGACATGCTGACCCCGATCGGGAAGGGGCAGCGCGGTCTCATCGTCTCGCCTCCCCGCGCGGGCAAGACCGTCATCCTCCAGAAGATCGCGAACTCGATCTCCACGAACCACCCCGAGGTCGTGCTCATGGTGCTCCTGATCGACGAGCGCCCGGAGGAGGTCACCGACATGCAGCGGAGCGTGAACGGCGAGGTCATCTCCTCGACGTTCGACGAGCCCGCGGAGCGTCACGTCCAGGTGGCTGACATGGTGATCGAGAAGGCGAAGCGCCTCGTCGAGCACAAGAAGGACGTCGTGATCCTGCTCGACTCGATCACGCGTCTGGCGAGGGCGCACAACACGGTCGTCCCGCACTCGGGCAAGATCCTCACGGGCGGCGTCGACTCGAACGCGCTCCAGAGGCCGAAGCGGTTCTTCGGCGCGGCGAGGAACACCGAGGACTCGGGGAGCCTCACGATCATGGCGACCGCCCTGATCGACACCGGCTCCCGGATGGACGACGTCATCTTCGAGGAGTTCAAGGGCACGGGCAACATGGAGCTGGTGCTCGACCGGAGGCTCACCGACCGGAGGATCTACCCCTCGATCGACATCCTGAAGTCGGGGACGCGGAAGGAAGAGCTCCTGATCTCCGAGGAGCAGATCAACAGGCTCTGGATTCTGAGGAAGTTCGTGAGCGAGCAGACCCCGGTCGGGGCGATGGAGTTCCTGCTCGACAAGATGAAGCACACGAAGACGAACCAGGAGTTCCTGGACTCGATGAGCTCCATGTAGCTGGGATTACTTCGGGCACCCGCACGCGTGGTTGACTCCGGCGTGCGGGTGCGTTTAGATAGACAGGTTGACCCTTACACCGATGCCACGGTTCGTGCTGTAACCCGGAGGACGAGGACATGAGGAAAGACATTCATCCGAAGTACGAGGAAACCACGGTGAAGTGCGTCTGCGGGAACGAGTTCACGACCCGTTCGACGCTCAAGGAGATCAGCGTCGAGATCTGTTCGGCGTGCCATCCGTTCTTCACCGGCCAGCAGAAGCTCATCGACAGCGCGGGCCGCGTCGAGAGGTTCGTGAAGAAGTACGGGAAGGACTTCGGCGGGGCGGACGTCGGCAAGAAGGGGAAGGCCGAGGAGGCCGCTCCTGCCGACGAGGCTGCACCAGCTCCTGAGGCAGCACCCGCGGAGCCGGCCCCCGAGGCCGCTCCTGCTGAGCCCGCGACCAAAGAGAAGAAGACCGACGCGTAGTTCCCCGGACGCTGTCCGATCACCCTGTGTGGCGGAGGCGCCCTTGTCTCGCACGGGAAAGCCGCTCAGAGTCTACACCCTCGACGACCTCCCGCCGGAGGTCGTCGCGGTCGCTTTCGCGAAGACGTCGCGGTCTCCGGAGTCGTTCGACGAGATCGCGCGCGAGCTCACCGAGACGAACTCCTCGAGGTTCCACGAGAAGTGGGTGATCGGCTACGGGCACTCGTCGGTGGCCGAGCACGCCGTGCTCTCGATCGCGGTCGAGAACGTCTCGATCCTGGGCGCGAAGGTTGTCGAGGAGAACAGGCTCAGCTCGTTCACCGAGAAGTCGACGCGCTACCAGGTGATGAGCGCCGAGAACTACTACACGCCGCCCGTGTTCGAGTCGGGGCGGCTCGGGAAGCTCTACCGGGAGACGATCGAGCAGCTGTATGCCGCGTACCACGAGCTCATGCCTGCGGCGCTCTCGTTCTGCGAGGAGAAGTACGGGGGGGAGGAGTGGCGGAAGCTCGGGTACACGCCGGCGGGGAAGGCGTGCGACTCCATCCGCGGGCTTCTTCCGGCCGCCGCGAAGACGAACCTCGGCTGGACGGTGAACGCGCGGGAGCTTCGGCACGGGCTCGTGAAGATGGCCTCGAGCCCTCTCGCGGAGATGCGGGAGCTGGCGGACGAGCTTCTGCTCATCGCGAAGCCCGTCGTGCCGACGCTTCTCAAGTACGCCGAGCCCTCGGGCTATCTCGCGGCGTGGGAGGAGCGGATGGCGTCGGCGATGCTGCCGGAGCTGGACGCGGGGATGGCAGCGTCCGAGGTCGCGCCCGGCGTCAGGCTCGTCGACCACGACCCGGACGGAGAGAGGGCGGTGCTCGCGGCCCTCATGTTCCGGGCATGCGACAGACCATACGAAGACATCCGGGCCCTGGTGGACGGGCTCGGTTCCGACAGGCTAGGCGTGCTCTTGATGGAGGCACTCCAGACGATCGGAGGCCATGAGGCACCGGTTCGGGAGTTCGAGAGCACTGCCTACACCTTCGAGATCACCTGCGACTTCGGCGCCTACCGCGATATCCAGCGTCACCGCATGACCATGCAGACGCAGCAGCCGCTCGGGTGCGAGCTCGGGTACGCGGTCACGACCGATGCCCGGGAGGCCGGGCTCGGGGACCGCGTGGCAGGGGCGCTCGAGGAGGCCGCTGGAGCGTGGCGCGGGCTCTCGTCCGAGGACGTGATGCACGCGCAGTACGCCGTCCCGCTCGCGTACAATAAGCGGTTCCTCATGCGGATGAACTTCCGGGAGGCGTACCAGTTCGTGCGGCTCCGCTCGCGCGTGCAGGGGCACGAGTCGTACCGGAAGGTCGCTTGGGGCGTGAAGGACGCGATCGCCGGGGTGCACCCGAGGCTGGGTGGGATGGTGCCGGTGGAGCGGGTTCGGGAGGCCGTAGGTTCGTGAGCTGATAGGACGCCGCCCGCGAGGGACGGCGAGGTAAGCCATGCCGAGGTTGCTGTCCAGGTTCGTCAAGTCGCCGGCCGCGAAGCAGCGAGTTCACAGGTTCTCGGTCATCGTATTCGCGCTCGCTGCCGTGATCAGCTGGTGGATGGTCGTCGAGGACGGGGCGACCCCGGCGAGGCTCGCCGCCGCAATCGCGTCGTCGGTGGCGGCAGTGATTCAGGTGGTAGCGCCGTGGAGAAGGCGCGCGGCGCAGGCAGGGCCGGAGAAGAGCTCCAACGGGGGCGCCTGACGGCAGAGAGGTAGCCGAGCATCGCATGACACACGATTCCGACGACAAGAGCAAAGAGTACTCTTCCCCAATCTCCGGATTCGGAGAGCAGCCCCTCGACGGCGGGCCGATCCACTACGGCGGACAGGCCGTCATCGAGGGCGTGATGATGCGCGGTCCGACCAAGGTCGCGACCGCGATCCGGCTCCCGAGTGGCGAGATCGACGTCCACGCGGAGGACTTCATGTCCTTTGCGAGGAGAAACAAGCTCTTCCGCGTTCCCGTCGTGCGAGGCGGGTTCACGCTCATCGAGTCCCTCTCGCTCGGCATCAAGGCTCTGAACTACTCCGCGAACGCAGCGATGGAGGCGGAGACGGAGATTGCAGAAGCTGCGGCGGCCGCGGTGGAAGCGGACCACGCCACCGACGAACCGCCAACCGAGCCCGCAGACGCGGCGCCCGCTGAGCCTCCCGAGAAGGACTCCGACTGGAAGACGAAGGCCGCGCTCACGGGCACGATGATCTTCGCCTTCGCGCTCGGGATCCTGATCTTCTTCTACATCCCGCTCGTTCTCACCGACAAGGTCATGGAGGGCGTCCTCCACATGGAGAGCGGCATCCTCTTCAACGTCATCGACGGCATCATCCGCGTCGTGTTCTTCCTCATCTACATCTGGGCGATCTCCAGGTGGAAGGAGATGCGGCGCGTCTTCGAGTACCACGGCGCCGAGCACAAGACGATCTTCATGGAGGAGGCGGGCGAGGAGCTCACGCCCGAGAACGCGGCCAAGTACACGACGAAGCACCCGCGGTGCGGGACGAGCTTCCTCCTCATTGTGATGGTGACGAGCATCCTCGTCTTCATGATCACCGGGAAGCCCGAGACGATCACGCACCGTCTCATGAGGCTCCTCTTGATCCCGGTAATCGCGGGCGTCTCCTACGAGATCATGAAGATCTCGGCGAAGAAGGCCCACACGCGCTGGGCGCGGGCCATCTCGGCCCCGGGCGTGTGGCTCCAGAACATCACGACGAAGGAACCCGACCGCGGCCAGCTCGAGGTCGCGATCGCGGCACTCAAGGCGGCCAAGGTCGAACCGGTCGCCGCCGGAGCTACTGATGCTCACGAAGCTTAAGTCCATCAAGCATCGGTACGACGAACTCGTGGGGCTCCTCTCGGACCCCGCGGTCCTGTCGGACCACAACCTCGTCAAGAAGCACTCCAAGGAGCGTGCGCGCCTGGAGGAGATCGTGCGTGCCGCCGACGAGTACGAGCGTGTGATCGCCGACCTCGCCGACGCGAAGGAGCTCATCGAGTCGGCCGACGACCCCGAGGAGAAGGAGTTCGCGAAGGCCGAGCTCGAGGAGCTCGAGGCGAAGCACGTCGAGCTCGAGGAGCGCATCAAGACGCTCCTCATCCCGCGCGACCCGAACGACGACAAGAACACGATCGTCGAGATCCGCGCCGGCACGGGCGGCGAGGAGGCGGCGCTCTTCGCGTCCGACCTCTTCCGCATGTACAACCGCTACGCCGACGGCCGGAAGTGGAAGGTCGACGTCATGAACTCGAGCCCGACAGCGACGGGCGGGTTCAAGGAGATCATCTTCGCGGTCGAGGGCGACGGCGCGTACTCCCGGTTCAAGTTCGAAAGCGGCGTCCACCGCGTGCAGCGTGTCCCCGCGACCGAGTCGCAGGGGAGGATCCACACGTCGGCCGCGACGGTCGCGGTCCTGCCCGAGGCCGAGGACGTCGACGTCGAGATTAGACCTGACGACATCCACGTCGACGTCTTCCGTTCGTCCGGCCCGGGCGGGCAGAGCGTGAACACGACCGACTCGGCCGTCCGCATCACGCACGAGCCGACGGGCTTGGTCGTTACGTGCCAGGACGAGAAGTCGCAGCACAAGAACAAGGCGAAGGCACTGAAGGTCCTCCGCGCCAGGCTCTTCGACCTCGCACGCGCGGAGCAGGAGAAGGAGATGGCCGAGGCGCGGCGGAGCCAGGTCTCGACCGGCGACCGGAGCGCCAAGATCCGCACCTACAACTTCCCCCAGAGCCGTGTGACCGACCACCGCATCGGGCTCACCCTCCACGGCATCGAGCAGATCATGGACGGCGGGATCGACGACCTCATCGACGCGCTCGCCACGCACTTCCAGGCGGAGCAGATCGCGAACTCCTCGCAATGAAGACCTGGACGGTCCTCGAGCTCATAGACTGGAGCAGGGACTACCTCAAGGAGAAGGGCTTCGAAAACGCGCGGCTCGAGACCGAGCTGCTGCTCTCGCACGCCCTGTCCCTCAAGCGTATCGAACTGTATCTCGCGTTCGAGCGTCAGTTGAACGAAGGGGAGCTGGCGCGGTACAAGGCGCTCCTGAAGCGCCGACTCGCCGGCGAGCCCGTCCAGTACGTGACGGGATGTGCCGCGTTCATGTTCTCCGAGTTCGAGGTGACACCTGCCGTCCTCATCCCGAGGCCAGAGACCGAGGCCCTGATGGAGTTCGCGCTCCGGGTGATCGGGGAGATGGCGGCGGCCCCCCGCGTCGCGCTCGCGAGCTCTCAGGCAGGCGCGGTGGGCGCCTGCGAGGACGAGCTCGTGGTGGCGGACATCGGCACGGGCTCGGGCGTGATCGCGACGACGGTGGCGCAGAAGATCCCCGACTGCCGGGTCTACGCGACCGATCCGTCCCGGGACGCGCTCGAGGTCGCCGCGAGGAACGCCGAGCGGGCGGGGGTCGCCGGGCAGATCTCATTCCTCGAGGGGAAGCTCCTCGATCCGCTCCGGGAGGAGGGGCTCGAGGGCCGGGTCTGCGCCCTGATCTCGAACCCGCCGTACGTCCCGACCGGGGACATCCCGGGGCTGCCCTCCGATGTGAGGGACTTCGAGCCCCGAGGGGCGCTGGACGGCGGACCGGATGGGCTTGACGTCATACGGGGAATTGCGCAAGATGGTGCGGCGTTTCTCGTGCCGGGCGGAGCGCTCATCCTGGAGGTCGGGGACGGGCAGGCCGAGACCGTGACGGAGCTTCTCAGCGAGAGCCTGGAGAGCGTGGAGGTACACAAGGACTATGCCGGCCGAGACCGAATCGTTGCAGGTCGAAGAGAAAGCACAGACGCCGTCGGGGGGAGCGATGGATAAGATCGTCATCGAGGGTGGCGAGAGGCTCGAGGGCGTCGTGCACGTGAGCGGCGCCAAGAACGCGACACTCCCCGTGATGGCGGCGACGCTCCTGGCGCCGGGAGTCTACCAGCTCACGAACGCCCCGAGCCTGGTCGACGTCCGGACGATGGGTAAGATGCTGGGGGTCCTGGGCGCCGAGGTCGAGCACCACGACCACTCGATCACGATCAACACGGCGAACTGCTGCACCCACGAGGCGCCCTACGAGCTCGTGAAGCAGATGCGCGCGTCGATCTTCGTGCTGGGTCCGCTGCTCGCGCGACACGGGAAGGCGAGGGTCTCGCTTCCGGGCGGGTGCGCGTGGGGACCGCGGCCGGTCGACTTCCACATCCGCGCGATGCAGGACCTGGGCGCCAGGGTCGAGCTCGAGCACGGCTACATCGTCGCCGAGTGCGACAGGCTTCGCGGGAACACGGTCCACTTCGACACGCCGAGCGTCGGCGCCACCGAGAACACGATGATGGCGGCGTCGGTCGCAGACGGGACGACGATCATCGAGAACGCCGCGCGCGAGCCCGAGATCGGGGCGGTCGGCGACTTCCTGCGGTCGATGGGAGCGGTGATCGAGGGTGACGGGACCGATCGCATCACGATCCACGGCGTCGACGAGCTCCACGCGGCGGACGCGGCGATCATCCCCGACAGGATCGAGGCCGGGACGTTCATGGTCGCGGCCGCGATCACCGGCGGAGACGTCCTCCTGACCGGAGTCCGGAAGGAGCACTGCTCGGCGGTCATCATGAAGCTCAAGGAGACCGGGGCCGTGATCACGGAGGAGGAGCTGGGCCTCCGCGTGCAGGGGCCGGTCTGGGCGCAGGCGGTGAACGTGACGACGGCGCCGTACCCGGGGTTCCCGACCGACATGCAGGCGCAGTTCATGGCCTTGATGTCCGTGGCCGACGGCTCGTCGGTCATCACCGACACGATCTACGCCGACCGGTTCGCGCACGTGCCCGAGCTCAACAGGCTCGGGGCGAACATCAACGTCGACCGGAACGTGGCGGTCGTGACCGGCGTGAAGTCGCTCTCGGGAGCGAAGGTGATGGCGACCGATCTGAGGGCGTCCGCAGCGCTCATCCTCGCGGGGCTCGTCGCGGAGGGCTGGACCAAGGTCTCGCGCGTCTACCACATCGACCGCGGGTACGAGTCGATCGAGAAGAAGCTCGCGGCCTTGGGTGCGAAGATCGAGAGGGTGCGGGAGTAGGAGGAGTTACGTGGCGGACCAGGCGAAGCACGTCATTCTGGGGACCGCCGGCCACATCGATCACGGCAAGACCGAGCTCATCAAGGCGCTGACGGGGGTCGACACCGACCGTCTCCGGGAGGAGAAAGACCGCGGCATCTCGATCGAGCTCGGTTTCGCACGTCTGGACCTGCCGAGCGGGAACAGCGTGGGCGTGGTCGACGTGCCCGGGCACGAGCGGTTCGTGCGGACGATGCTCGCCGGCGCCGCCGGGGTCGACATCGTGCTCCTGGTCGTCGCCGCGGACGAGGGCGTCATGCCCCAGACGCGCGAGCACATGGACATCGTGGATCTCCTGGGCGTGCGCGCGGGGCTCATTGCGATCACGAAGACCGACCTCGTCGACCGCGACCAGGCAGAGTTCGCAGGAGAGGAGGCGCGCGAGCTCGTCGAGGGGACGGTGCTCGAGGGCGCTCCGGTCGTGCTCGTCTCGTCGGTGACTCGCGACGGGCTCGACGAGCTCACGGCCGAGCTCGAGACGCTCGTGGCCGCGGCCGCGGAGCGGTCGTCGTCGGGGCCGGCGAGGTTGCCGGTCGACCGCGTGTTCACGCTCGAGGGGCACGGGACCATCGTGACGGGGACGCTCTGGTCCGGGAGCATCGCGCCCGGGGACAAGCTCGAGATCTACCCGCGGGGTGAGATCGCGCGCGTGCGCGGTGTGCAGGTGCACGATCAGGCGGTCGAGCGGGCGGAGGCAGGCCAGCGGACGGCGGTCGGGCTCGCGGGTGTCCCAAAGGACGGCATCGACCGCGGCGATACGCTCGGGAAGCCGGGGGCGCTCCACTCGTGCTCGATGCTCGACGTCAGGCTCCGGATGGTTCGGGGTGCCAGGACGATCACAAACCGCGCCCGCGTGCACGTCCATCTCGGGACGGCCGAGGCGCTCGCGCGGGTGATCCTGCTCGAGAGCGAGACCCTCCGCGCGGGCGACGAGTCTCTCGTCCAGCTCAGACTCGAGACGCCGCTCGTCGCCGAGAAGGACGACCTGCTGGTGGTGCGGTCGTACTCCCCGATGCTGACGATCGCCGGAGGGCGGGTGATCGACCCCGCGCCCCGGCGGCACAAGCGGATGAAGGAAGACGTGCTCGAGTCGCTCGAGGTGCTCGAGTCCGGAGGGGCGGATGACGTGCTGCTCCATCTGGTGGGGGCCGCGGGGATCGAGGGGATGGGGGAGGCAGACCTTCGGCTCGAGGCCGGGGGTGCGTCGGCCGATGCGCTGTCGGCGCTCCTTGATGGCGGCCAGCTCGTGAAAGTGGCCGGGCGGGTGCTGACGGCGGAGCAGCGCGATGCCCTGCACGAGCGGGTTCGTGAGCTTCTCACGGCGTTCGCGGACGGCGCGCCCCTCGAGTGGGGGATGTCGGCCGAAGAACTTCGTGGCAAGCTCGCCCGAAACCTCGATCGAGGCGTGCTCGACGCAGCGCTCCGGTCGCTCGAGGAGGCGGGGGAGGTCTCGCGGAGAGGCGACCTCGTTAGGCTGGGGGGCGCCGAGGTCGAGCTCTCGGACGCGCAGTCGCGGCTCGCGGCCGAGCTCGACGATCGTCTGAAGTCGGCCGGCGTGAACCCACCGCTCCTGGATGAGCTCCGCGACGAGCTTGGCGGGAAGGACTTCGACGCCCTCGTCAAGCTCCTCGCTGAGAGCGGACGCCTCGTGAAGGTCACGACCACGATGCTCTACCATCCCGACGTCGTCGACGACGTCCGGGGGAAGATCGTTGCCCACTTCGAATCCGAGGACCAGTTGACCGTTCCGATCTTCAAGGACATGGTCGGCGTGACCCGGAAGTACGCGATTCCGTTGCTGGAGTATTTCGACGGGGAGGGGACGACGATGCGATCGGGGAACGTGCGCCTCAAAGGGAGGCGGCAGCGATGAGCATCCTCAGACCCCGCAGGAAGACCCGCCAGGTCATGATCGGCGACATCCCCGTCGGCGGCGACGCGCCTATCTCCATCCAGTCGATGACGAACACGAAGACTGACGACGTCGAGGCCACGGTCGCCCAGATCAAGAGCCTCGAGTCCGTCGGGTGCGAGATCGTGCGGGTCGCGGTGCCGGGGAAGGCCGCGGTCGCCGCGCTCCCGGATATCATCGCGCAGGCGAGCATCCCGGTCGTCGCGGACATTCACTTCGACTACCGGCTCGGGCTCGGGGCAGTGGAGGCGGGCGTGCACGGGCTCAGGATCAATCCCGGGAACATCGGTGCCCACGAGAGAGTCGAGGCGCTCGTCTCGGCGTGCGCCGACCGTGGCATCCCCATCCGGATCGGCGTGAACTCCGGGTCGCTCGAGAAGGACATCCTCGAGAGGGCGGGACACCCGACGGCCGAGGGGATGGTCGAGAGCGCGCTCAGGCACGTCGAGCTCGTCGAGGGGCTCGGGTTCACCGACCTCATCCTCTCGCTCAAGGCATCGGACGTGCCGATGACCATCGAAGCGAACCGCCTGATGGCCTCGAAGTGCGACGTACCGTTCCATCTCGGCGTGACCGAAGCCGGCACAATGCTGCCTGGTGCCGTGCGTTCGTCAGTCGCGCTCGGAGTGCTTCTTGCCGAGGGGATCGGCGATACGATCCGAGTGTCGTTGTCAGGTCCGCCCGAGGAGGAGATCCGCGTCGCTCGCGAGATGCTGAAGTCGCTCGGGCTTCACCACGGCGGCGTCACCGTGATTGCCTGCCCTACCTGCGGTCGATGCGAGATCGACGTGCAGGCGATCGCGGAGGAGGTGGAGCGGAAGACGACTCACATCCGGACGCCCCTCGTCGTCGCCGTCATGGGCTGTGCCGTGAACGGGCCGGGGGAGGCGAAGGAGGCGGATGCTGGAGTCGCGGGCGGAGGAGAGAACACTGTGCTCTTCCGTCGGGGCGAGTTGATTCAGAAGCTCCCGGGCGATGTCGTCGTCAGCCAGCTCATGAACGAGGTCTTGTCGCTAGTGGATGGCGAGTCCTAGGAAAGCCCAGTTCAAGTGGCCGAGCTGTATCGGAGGCGCATGCGAGTCGCGGTTCCTGGTGGCACGGGACTCATTGGTCGCGCATTGGTCGCGGCACTCCGGAGCCGCGGCGATCAGGTCGTCGTTCTCTCGCGGAATCCCACACGCGCGCCGGAGTGGCTGTCCGGCGTGGAGGTCTTCGGCTGGCGCCCAGAAGCTGAACATCCGCCCACAGAAGCCATCGACGGTGTCGACGCCGTGGTGAACCTCGCCGGGGCTCCGATCTTCCCCGGACGTTGGACCGAGTCCCGGATCCGTGCGATTCGGGACTCGCGTGTCCTCGGGAACAGGAACCTAGTCGCAGCGATCGGAGATACTGAGAGCCCGCCGAGTCTGATAGTCGCGGGGTCCGCGATAGGTTACTACGGGTCGCGCGGCGAGGAAGAGCTCAAGGAGGAAGCGGGGCCCGGCAGCGACTTCCTGGCCTCGGTCTGTCGAGATCTTGAGACGGAGGTGGAGGCAGCCTCACGGATGGGCGTCCGAGTCGTCAGACTCCGCACCGGAATCGTGATGGCTCCCTCAGGCGGGGCGCTCGGACAGCTGATTCCCGTGTTCCGGGCTGGCCTCGGTGGACGCTTGGGTGCCGGCCGGCAGTGGTTTTCATGGGTGCACATCTCGGACTTGGTCGGGATCATCCTCCGCGTTCTCGACGACGACTCGATCGTGGGACCGGTGAACGCGACCGCCCCTAATGCGATCCGCAACGTCGCTTTCTCGAAGGCGCTGGGGCAGACACTCCGACGCCCCTCGATCATGTGGGTTCCTGCCGGAGTCCTCCGCCTCGCCTTCGGGGAGATGGCATCGATTCTCCTCTCAAGCCAGCGCGTGCTGCCTTCCAGACTCGCGGAGGCGGCCCACGAGTTCACCTTCGGAGAGATTGGTCCAGCACTCAAGGACTGTGTCACCCGTTCGCTCGATTCGAGCACCTCAACTCCTTAGCTACACCCAGCTTGCCAGCCGTTCGCTCACCTGATAGGCTAGCCGTGGGAACTGAGCGGCTCTCGATCGGTGCCGTCCAGCCGTGCGGTCGAGTTTGAGATCGCGTGCTGTGGTCTGCTGAAGACATCATAGTGAGGAACGGAGGTCATCCCTCATGTCTGCCGATCTGGAGAGCATTCTCCGTCCCGTCGACAACCCCATGCCACCCTTCCCCGCGAAGCACGTGACCATCGCAAGCGGGGAGGAGATGGTGATACGCCAGGTCACGCGCGACGAGATCCCGGACATCCTCCCACACGTCGCTCCCCTCATATACGTCGAGAGGGACTTCTACGATGTCGTCGCGGCACGCGTCTACTCCGAGCTTCTCTCGTACTACCGGTACCGCATCCAAGATGCGTACGTCCTGGTCGCCCAGATCGACGGGGAGCTCTGCGCGGTGGTGAACGGTCGGATGGCGACGCCCGAGGTCGGGATGTCTCTCCATACACTCGCGATGAGGCGCGGTCTCCGCATCGGCGCGCACGCCTTCGCTGCCAAGATGGAGTACCACATGGACATCATGGGGCAGCAGGAGGTGCTCATCGTTGCCGAGTCGCCGATCGGGTTCCGCCGCTGGATGATCGAGTACAACCTCGAGAAGCGCTTCGACGTCCCGCACGAGCTTGGCGGCGTTCCTTCGTGGGCGCTCACTAAGGAGCTCTTCGACAGGGCGCGCGCCACCCTTGTCGTCGGCAGGCGCCCGGTGCCCGAAGAACTTCTCGAGAAGGCACACGCTGCCATCCTGCCGCCGTCCGACCCGCCGACACCGCCCGAGGATCTCCTCGCGGCAACGCGCTCGCAGTACGATTCCACCGGCACCGCGCTCATCCTCCAGCGCTGGAGGCAGGAAGGGAAGGTCTGACGATGCGCTCCGTCTACGTCATCGGCATCGGGATCACGTCCTTCACACGCCTCGAGTACCCGCTCTCCGAGATCGCGGCCTACCCTGCGATGATGGCGATGAAGGACGCAGGGCGGAAGGAGATCGACCACCTCTACGTCGCGAATATGGGAAGCGGTCGGGTCAACCACCAGACGGGGCTCGCGAGCGCCGTCGTCGACACGCTCTCCCTGACCCCGGCCGGCGCAGAGGCGATCGAGAACGGCCCCGCGTCCGGCGCCTCGGCCATCAAGACTGGCTACATGGCCGTCGCCTCGGGGGTCCACGATGTCGTCATGGTCACGGGCGCAGAGCGCATGCGCGAGGTGAACAACCTAGAGGCGACCGAGTTCGTGGCGACACTCACGCATCCTCTCGCAGAGTACATCTACGGCGTGACACTTCCGTCCCTGGCGGCGATGTTCACACGGCTCTACATGGAGAAGTACGGCGTCACCGAGCGCCACCTCGCGATGGTCGCCGTCAAGAACCAGAACAACGCGCTCAAGAACGAATTCGCGCACCTCCAGCAGGAGATCTCGATCGAGGGCATCCTCGACTCGCCCGAGGCAATGACGAACAACCCGTACGTCGCCGAGCCGCTCCGGTTCTTCGACTGCTGTCCCGTGTCGGACGGGGGGGCGTGCGTGATTCTCGCGTCTGAGGAGGTGGCAAGGAAGGTCGAGCGACCGCTCGTCCGGCTCGCTGGCGTCGGCCAGGCGACGGATACCCACGCCGTCCATGAACGGGAGGAGCCGACCGACCTTCTCGCCGTGCGGCGAGCGGCAGCGAAGTCGTTCGAGATGGCAGGGCTCGCTCCCTCCGACGTCGACGTCGCTGAACTCCACGACGCGTTCACGATCCTCGAGATCGTGGAGAGCGAGGAGGTCGGATTCTTCCCGAAGGGGGAGGGACACCTCGCGCTCGAGCGGGGAGAGACCGCGATTGGCGGGACACTCCCCATCAACCCGTCTGGTGGACTCAAAGGTCGCGGCCACCCCGTCGGCGCGACGGGCATCGCCCAGGCGCACGAGATCGTGCACCAGCTTCGGGGTGATGCTGGCGAGCGCCAGGTGAAGGACGCGAAGGTCGGGTTCACCTGCAACTTCGGCGGGTTCGGGAACAACGTCGTCTGCCTCACGTTCGTCAGGGGGAACTGATCGATGGCTCGCGAGATCTACGCCTACAAGTGCAGGAAGTGCGGGCACACCCACTACCCGTACCGCATGGTCTGCAAGAGCTGCGGCGAGAACGAGCACAACGAGTTTGATCAGGTGCCCTTGCCGAAGCGGGGGAAGCTCCTGACGTGGACGCGGGCGTACAGCCTGCCTGCTGACTTCGAGGTGCCGTCGCTCGGGCTCGCGATCGTGGAGCTTGAGAACGGGATCCGGATGACCGGGCAGCTGCGGGTCGATGACCCGCGGATGGGGATGGACGTTCGGGGTGAGGTCGAGATCGTCCGGCGGGAAGGGTACGACGAGCGGTACGGGATGGTCTTCTACGAGGCGTGACGGGGGATGAGTGGCTGAGCTTCTGAGCATCGGTGACCGGGTCGAAGGGGGAACGTACCAGGTCCACTCGCGGTTCCGCCGCGTGGTGAATCTGACCGACGGCGACTCTCTCGTCTCGGTGGTCGAGCCCGGCGTAGGCGCTGGCCCACTGAACCTCGTCGTCACGGACCTCGATCCAGAGGGCATCGCGCGGCTCGACGTCGGCCGATCGGCGGTACAGCTCGACACGAAGCGCTTCGAGCTAGGTGCCGGCCAGACATTCGACTCCGGGGTCAGCCTCTCGGGGGCGGATGCTGAGACGATCGCAGCGAACACTGCGGCTCTGCGCGAGTTACTCGTTGCCCTCGCGCCTGAGAAGAGCCTTGCGTTCCTTCTGGACGAGTCCCGGGTCGAGCGATTCCGGGCCGGATTCGAGCGCACGCTCGCCGAGCATCTCACGCACTGTGTCCGCGACATGTTCACGTCCGATCTCCTTCGAGGCGTCTCACGTCTGAAGGGGGCCGGGTTCGGGCTCACGCCGAGCGGGGATGACTTCATCTGCGGTCTCCTCGTCGGCATGCATGTCCTGGAACAGATTCAGACGATTGACCTGATGAGCCTTCGGTCTGCCGTCTACGAGGCGGCGAAGAGCGGGAGCATTCTGACGGACACCGCGCTCGCCCTTGCGCGGGACGGTCTCGTGTTCGAGCAGTTCAAGGACCTCATCACTGCGCTGGGGTACGGGAGTCACACAGATCTACGGCGGGCAACCGTGCGGCTGCTCGCCGTCGGGCACACCTCGGGCGCCGACATCGCGACGGGTCTCTGCCTCACGCTCGAGCACGGCGTCCGCAGGATGGGGCACTCGTAGTCGGTACAGGCGCACACTCCTCCGACCAGGAGCCAACACGGCATGGTCGTCTCCGGCCGCGTCAAGAAGGGCGCGTACTTCGACTCCGTCACCCTCATGACGGTGGGGAATCAGCTCGCCGAGCGGGCGGGTGTCGCGGACGCGGCTGTCGTGATGGGGACGAAGGAGAACCGCGCCATCCTCGCTGCGTCGGGCCTGCTCCTTACCGAGTTCGAATCCGCCACCGATACGGACCTTCTGCTGGCGGTAAAGACCGACACCGACGCGGTAGCCGAGGAAGCACTCGCCGCGGTCGACGTTCTTCTCGCTGAGTCCAGGAAGCGTGACACACCAGGCGAGACACTCCGGCCAACGAGCATCCCGGGTGCGGTCGAGGCCGTGCCGGACGCGAATCTCGCCCTCATCTCCGTCACGGGGCGCTACGCCGCGCGCGAGGCCAGGAAGGCCCTCGACGCCGGGCTCCACGTGATGCTCTTCTCCGACAACGTCTCGGTCGAGGACGAGGTCGCACTCAAGCG
>JALGZK010000034.1 GCA_025774935.1 bacterium
TGCCAGTTCGCCCCGTGGTCGGTGCTCGTCCGCACGGTGCCGTCGAACCCGTGGTACGCGTAGAGCGTGTCGCCGGGTCCGACCCACAGGGGCGTGAAAGGCTCCGGGAGCTGTTCCTCGTGGAGCGAGAAGACGCCGCAGGGCGCCGTCTCCCCCGTGGCCAGAGCGGGAATCGCCAGTACTAGCAGGACGATGATCGCTTTGCTCACAGACAGATGTCTCCGTGGGCGGCGCCTCAGAATCGAAAGGTGACGCCGTCAGACGTTTTTGAGCCCTCTCAAGTCACGATTATAGCGCAGGTTGGGCCGAAAATCAATGACAGATGTGGACGACTGCGGGACCGTCCGCAGGACGGGCCCCAGTGGGGCCGGCCGTTCGCCAGGGCCCGCCCCTCACCTGAGGAGCACCATCTTCCTGGTCACGACCTCGCCAGCGGCCGTGAGCCGGTAGAAATAGGTCCCGGAAGCGGCCGGGTGTCCCCCGTCGTCGCGTCCGTCCCAGCTGACCACGTGCTCGCCTGCCGACCGCGGGCTGCCGGCGAGAAGCCTCCGGACCAGACGGCCCGAGGCGTCGTAGACGGTGAGCGTGACGTCAGTTTCGTGCGGGAGGGCGAACCCGATGCCCGTCTCTCCCGTGAACGGGTTGGGCTGATTCGCGTGGAGCGAGAGGGCCGATGCGCCTTCGGACCCGCCCGGAACGCCCGACGCGTCGCACGTCAGGGACGAGACCCTCACAGCATCGATCCCCGCCTCGACGATCGACCACGGGCTCGAGTCGCTCGCGTCGAAACGGACGTACGACATCTCCGAGACGGTCGTGTGGTCCCCCACCACGAACGAGCGCACGTGCCAGCCGACCGGAACCGGGGTCTCCGGTCCGACGAAGTCCGCCAGCACCCAGCCGCTCGTGCCGCTGACGTAGACGTTCAGGATGTCCTCGTTGGGGTTGTTGCCGAACGCGTTCGCGTACCAGACGGCGTAGGTGACGACCGCGTCGTCTCCCCCTGTCAGGTCCAGCGCAGGTGAAATGAGCCTCGTCGTCCCGCCGTCGACGTCGGAGTTCCCCGGCTCGTTCCCTGTCAGGTAACAGCTCCCCGATCCGTCGTAGTCCGCGACGGGGTCGCCGCGCGTCCCGTCCCCGGCAGGGACTCCGCGCTCCCACGTCCCGTCGATCAGGTTGTCGCCGTCGACCACGGACCAGCCCTGGTGGGTCTCGAAGTCGTCGGCCAGGATCGTCGTGAGGCTTCCGACCGGAACCCTGTGGAGCTCCTCCGGTGCTTCGGCCGGGCTCGTGACCGTGCCGTACCTCTCGCCGTCGACCGACAGGTAGAACTCCGGCGAGTGATAGCAGTCCGCGGCCGGGAGCGTCGCCTCGTACGTGCCTCCTCCGGCCGGCAGGAGCTCGGCCGTCTCGAACTCGCCGGCCCCGTATCGGTAGTGAATGAGGGCCGAGCCGGGGACCTCTGTGTCGGTGAGCTCCAGGACCGTCGCCGCGATCGTCGTAGGCTCGCCAGGCGTGAGCGCCGAAGGGAGCTCCCCCGCCGGCTCGATCCGGATCGGGTCGCGGTAGTTCGCCCAGCACGCGCCGTAGCCCACGTTGCTGCAGCCGTATTCGAGCCGCATGAACCCGTCCTCGCCCCATCCGGTCCCCCAGCAGTTCCTGAGGATCCAGATTCCCTCCGGTCCCTGGGTGTCGTCCCACCCGACGAGCGTGACCGTGTGGTTCGGGAGCCACTGGTTGTCGCAGAGGCTGAAGATGCCACCATCGTAGTCGGAGAAGTTGCCGTCCACCATGACGGCCGCGTCGATCGGTCCGTACTTGAGCATCGCCTCCTTGATCTCGGCGACGCTCGGGATGCCGGTCCGGCCGGCGATGTGTCCCCACGACTGGATCCTGTAGGGGTGCTCGTACGGGCAGCCGCACGGCAGCTGGATCTGCGTGTACTCGCAGTCCGCCTCGTACACGGCGCCGGTGCCCCCGCACGGATCGGTCTTGTAGAGGTGGTACCGGTGAGACCAGAACCCGCCGATGCAGTCCCAGCCGTCGGAGTTGCACGAGAGGAGCCACTGCTCGGAGAGATCGGTCACCACCCCGTCCTTGATCGCGATGGCGCTCTCGAGCGCGGCCACCGAGCTGAACGCCCAGCAGCTGCCGCAGTAGCCCTGGTCCTTGATCGGCGTGCAGCCGTCGAGGTCGCACCAGTTGAAGGCCTCCGGGAACTCGCGGTCACGGCCCACGTCCAACTCCGGGGTGTCCGCCGAGGCTTCCGACGCTTCCAGACGCTGCCCAAACGTCAGTGGAGCGAGCCGCTCGCTCAGGTCCATGAGATCCCACACGGTGCCGACCTCGGTCCCGTCGTCGCGCACGCAGACGGCGCACTCGCCCGTCCCGTCGTCCGAGGCGCGCGTGGCCGTGCCGTACCCGAGGCGCGCGCAGTAGGAGTACTCGCGTCCCACCTTCCCCCGGAAGAAGTCCCACGCATCGACGCGTTCTCCCGACGGCAGGACGCAGATGCCCACCTCGCCCTCCGGCGTCTTCAGGGTCTCGTACTCGTAGCCGAGCTCGCGGCAGTAGGTCGCCGCAGGGTTTGACATGCCGAAGAGGGGCAGGCCGCCGACCTCGCGGAAGTCGTCAGCGACGGCGAGGGGCACAGAGAGTGACAGGAACAAGCTTTGCGAGGGGGTGGTCCGGTTCGTGTCCGGCGGACGTGTCGATTGTCTCATCTTTTGAGACATGAGTCAAACGCCGGAGGTTGCACGGTTCTCGGCCGCGAGCCTGCCGGGGGGTATTCAAGACAGCGCAGGCCGCCCGTTCCCGGAAAGCCTGCGCCGTGAGGTCGTTCCTGGATATGTCTGAACCTAGCCGGTACTGAGCCTTCACCTTGCCCCAGCTCGTGTCCTTGACAGGGCTCTGGCCGCACTCGACGTAGACCTCCCAGTCCACGATCGTGGTGGGGTCGCCGCCGGCGCCGTCACCGACGAACAGGTAGAAGCAGCCGCCCGTCGACAGCCCGTCGAAGACGTTGAGGCCGACAGCGTCGTAGTCAGGACCGTAGCAGCCGGGAGGGAATTCGACGGGGCAGCCGTCCTCGATGGACGCGGCCGTGTCGTCGAATCCGTACCAGCCGTTCAGGTTGCCCGAGCAGCCGCAGCAGCCGTCGGGCCCGCAGCCGTCGAGCGTGTGCCTGCAGAGCACCTCGCCCTGTGTCTCGGGCGTGCCGTCGCAGTCGGCGTCGTAGAGAAGCCAGACGCGCAGGTCGCCGATCCACGTCTGGTTGATGTTGACGAACAGAATGACGTCGGTGATCGCGCCGGTTGCGACAGTCGGAAGGGGACCGAACGTGGCGCCGTTCGGGTCTCCGTCCGGGACAGCGCCGCCCGACCCGGCTGTGTACCCGGTGTACCCGTCCGTCAGGCAGTCGAGACGACTCTGGCTTGACTGCCACGCGTTCTCGCCGGTCTTGCCGGCGAAGGCGGTGCCGGCCACGAGCAGAACGGCGAGCAGGATGATAGCGGTCCTCATATCACTTCCCTCCTTCTGGGGTGAGAACGGACCATGACACCACCATCGGTAACAAGGCTCGTGCCAAATGACTGCCCCCCAGCGGTGAGAAGTCGGTCAGGAGCGCGAATCAGGACGGTCTCAGGCCGTGTCTCCATAACTTGCGTCGTATGGACGCGCAACACCGGTGCCGTCGGCGCTGACTGCGACAACCTGCTTGATGCGTGGTCCGTCGCACCGACCACCTCTCGCGGTTTCGCAGGTACCTTCGGCGTCTGCACGGCGCCGCCGCCCGGTGATTGCGAGACCGGCTGAGTCGTCATGGTGCGACACTCGAACTGGTCCAGCTTGAAAGCGAAGTACCTCCGGTAGGAAGAGACGACGAGTCACGCATAACGACGGGACCCCCGCGAGTCACGCGGGGGTCCCCTCCTACCTGCTGCATGCTGAGGCTACGGCGGTCTTCTGGCTGCCCGCATGCCGCGCGTTGGCTACTTGAGCAGCACGATCCTCCTCGTCGCGGTCCGCTCGCCGCTCGCGAGCCTCACGAAGTAGACTCCCGACGCGACCGCCTCGCCGCTGCCGTCCGTGCCGTCCCAGACGGCGAGGTGCCGTCCGGGAACGAACGGCCCGGAGGCCAGCCGCCTCACGAGCCTGCCGGCGAGGTTGTACACGGCCACCTCCACATCGCCCGCGCCGTCCGGAACGGCGAACGCGATCGTCGTCGTCGGGTTGAACGGGTTCGGGTAGTTCTGCTCGAGTGCGAGAACGCGCGGCGTGGCGTCACCGTCCTCCGGGACCCCCACGGGCAGGGCGCGGTCGTAGTTGCCGGTCCTCGCGAAGTCGTGGCGGAACGTCGCCCACTCCGCGCCCTCGATCGGGTCGAAGATGCCTTCGCAGTCCCAGACGTAGATGCCGCGGTCCTGTCCGGCGACGATGACTTCCACGTCGCCGTCCAGATCCAGGTCGGCCAGGGTGGGCGTGCAGTAGACCGCGTCGTCCGTCTGGATGGGGTACCCGTTCAGCTCCACTCCGTCCGCCGAGAACGCGTGCACCCTCCCCTGGTTGGTCCCGACGACGATGTCCGGGAGCGCGTCTCCGTCGACGTCCCCGACCGACACGCTTGACCCGACGAAGCCCGACGCGCCAGGGTCGGTCGGGACCGCCTGCGGCCAGCCGGCCACGGGATCTCCCTCCCAGGTCAGCACGTGGATCAGCCCGTCCTCGTCGAGCTGAGCTATCTCCAGTTCCTCGGTGCTCTCGTCGAAATCTGCGATCGCGGGAGACGGCGGCATGTCTCCGCCGATGTCGATCGCGACCGGCCAGCCCGGTAGCGCGACGCCGCCCGCGCTGAACACGGTCATGAAGCTGTCGTTCGCGTTGACTATGATCTCCGGGCTCCCGTCTCCGTCGAGGTCCGCGGCGGCCGGAGAGCCGATGCACGGGCCGCCGGCCCACACGGGCCAGCCGTCGACCCTCGAACCGTCCGAGTTGAACACGTAGACGCTCTCCGCCCTCGACGGCACGACGATCTCGAGGTCGGGATCGTCGTCGAGATCGACGAGAGTCGGGGACCCGTACTGATAGCCATAGGGCCATCCGAGGTACGCGAAAACGCCGTCGGTCTCTGGGTTCTGGTCTCCGTCGATGAGTTCCTGACCGCTCGAGTCCCAGGCGTAGAGGTTCCCGTCAGCGCAGGAGATGACGACGTCGGCCATGCCGTCGTTGTTGAGGTCGCCGAGCGCGGGCGTGGCCCAACAGAAGAGCTCCGTCGTGACCGGCCACCCGTCGAGAACCGAGCCGTCGTCCCCGTTCCACGCGTACACCCGGTAGTTGGCGGTGTCCACCGGGTACTCGCCCCACGGCGCCGCCACGAACTCCGGCGTGGGATCGCCGTCCATCTCCGCCACGGCGATCGACGAGCGGTAGCCGCCCAGTCCTTGGACGGTGAAGATGCCGTTCGTTCTCGGGTCGCCGTCCCCGTCCATGTACTCGATGCCGTTGTGGTGCCAGCAGTACACGTCCATGGAGCCGATCAGGACCTCGAGATCCCCGTCGCCGTCGATGTCGACCGCCGCCGGGGTGCCGTAGTTCGCCTCCCCCCCGTAGAGCGGCCACCCTGTCTGGCTCGGCGGGTTCGTGCTGATCTCGAGAATCGAGGACCGGGAGCCGACGTTACCGGACGAGTCGATCGCGGCCACCGAGTAGTAGTACTTCGTGTTCTCGAGGAGGCCCGAGTCGGCGAAATACGCCGTCCCTTCGATGACGCCGTCGTTGGCGACCTCGAAGGTCCCCGCCGGGTGGTTCGTGCGGTAGATGTTGTACCCCCACAGGTCCAGCTCCTGTGACTGATTCCATTGGAGCGAGATCGTGGTCGACTTGACCGTCCCGGTCAGTCCGTCGAGCGGGCCGGGCCGGGCGAGGTCGCAGTAGTACGACCACTCCTTCCCGTCCTCGTCCGTGAGCACGAGCCGGAAGAGGTCGGCGATCGGGGCGTCGACGTCGAACTCGAAACCCGTCTGTCCGGCCACCTGGTCGCCGGGCTCGATGTCGCCCCACGTCTCGAGACTGTCGGTCAGCGTGATCGCCGCGCCGGGGTAGCGGAGGATCCCGGAGACCGCGTCCGCCGTTCCGTTCCCGTCGTTCAGGACCTCGATCGTCAGGATGATCGTCTCCCCCACGCCCGGGATGCCGTTTCCGCCGACTCCATCGTCGACGTCGTTGTGCGCCTGCACGAGGTTCGGGCGGAAGACCCTGAGCAGGAACCCGTCGTACCAGGTCGTCCGCGAGCCGTCGGTGAACTCCAGGTTCAGGTACACCTCGTGCTCGTTCGGGCAGTCGTCCGAGATCGCAACGAAGAACGCGTCCTGGAACGCGACCTCCTGGAGCGCGGGGATGTCGCCCAGGGCGTGCGTACCGTCGATGACGGTGATGTACGGGTCCCCGTTCACGAGCGTCGCGGTCACGCCGGTGGCGGCCGACAGCCCGCCGTTCCCGACGGTGATGTCCATCTCGATCGCCTCTCCCGCCTCCGCGCGCCCGTTCCCGTTCCCGTCGCTCCAGCCGATGCTGTCGTCGTCGATGCCGTGGTCCCGAAGAGTGACGTGGGGCGAGGCCGTCGAGGCTACGCCGAACGTGTCCTCGACGGGGTAGTGGTCGCGCGCCGTTGTTGTGATCGTCATGGTCCCGGTCGTCTTCGGAGTGAACGAGAGCACCGCCTCACCCGAGGCGTCGGTCGTTCCCGTGGCGTATACCTCCCCGTCCTTGACCACGCAGACGAGCGCGCCCTCGACCGCGGCCGGGTCGCTCACCGTGACGAGAAGGTCCGTCGGACCGAGCGTCACGGTCGGCGGAGAGTGCGAGACGATCATCGTCGTGGCTCTCGATGTCCACAACCTCGCTTCGGGGTCGCCCAGGAACACGAACGAAAGCTGCGTCACGCGGTCGGTGTTGTCGTAGAAAGACCCCGGGATGAACGGGATCTTGCAGCTCGCGCTGACGACGCCCTGGCTGGCCGACGTGCCATACACAAAGAGGAAGTCGAACCACTCATAGAAGTACGCGTCCGCAGTCGTCGGGAAGCAATAGACCGTTGGCCCGAAGATCGATGAGGCGCCTCCGATGGGGTTCGTGATGAAGCGCTCCGCGATGCAGTCGGACTCGATCGCGGTCGAGGAGCAGTTGAGCATCCAACCGAACCCGGTCTTGTCCACTCCGCTCAGGAGCGCGCTCACGTCCGCCATCGTGACGTAGTTGCCCTGGCTGCAGCGCATGACGTCCTTGTTGCCGTGCCCGACGTGCGCGAAGAACCCGTACCCTTCGTTCAGCGAATCGATGGTCGCCTCTCGCGTGAGCGGAATAGAGCCCGGGTAATCCCAGTGGTTCTGGTAGAGACGGGAGTAATGGATGTCGGGCGGTATCAGCGCGAGGACGGGCTCTACCATCGCCGCGCCGTCCGTGCTGATGATCTGGCCCGGTATCCAGTCGTACGGGAACAGGACCTCGGCCAGGAAGAGGAACCTCCTCGTGAACCCCGAGTCCGCGATCCTCTCATAGGCAAGCGTCTTGTCGACGAACGTCTCCGCGTCGACCACCGTCGTGATAGGCGCTCTCCCGATGAAGAGGTCCGGATAGAGGTCGATACTGTCGCCGGGGGACGCGATGCTCACGTACGCCTCGCCAAACCGGTGGTCGCCGTCGGCGTTCCAGTTCCCGTCGAGGTCGCTGTAGTAGAGGTCGGTCGGGATGTAGTTCATGTTGTAGTAGCCCGTGCTCGCATGGCGCGTCGGGATGATGGGGGTGTCCCCCCCGAGGAGCGCGTAGGTCGTGCCCCACGACGTGTACGCGTCCTTGAGGAAGAACCGGATCCTCTCGGCCGTGTCGCAGCCGCCGGGGTAGTTCGCGTCGATCCACGAGATCGTCCTGACGACAGTCGGGACGCCTTTCGCCGTCTTCCAGTCCGCGATCTCCTGGAGGATCGGGGCGAACTGCTCACTCGTAACGATCACGTAGTCGACGGGGCTCCCGTCGAGCGACGGCGTGTACCGCGGAAGGAACCCCTCAGGTCCCACGTCGTCCACCACCTCCACCCCAGCGAGCTTCCCTGCGGCCTCCCCGGGGTTGGCCACGAGCTGCTCGACGATGCTGCGGTAGAGCTCGTCCGAACTGGCCGTGATCCGGTAACGAGGAACGGAACGGCCCGGGCCGGGCGCGAGCTCGAGCTCGACCGAGATCTCTCGCGCAAGCGTGAGCCTCCGGGTCGCCGGCGCGTACGTCAGCGGATAGACCGCGACGCTCGCGATGTGGTAGCCGCCCAGGTAGCCGTCGCCGAGATAGACGACCCGGCTCTGCGGGAACGCGGCATCGCTCTCGTAGATGGAGGCATCGGGGTCAACCCACACCGGGATCTCCCCGGTCGGCACCTCGGGCTGCGCGGGCAGGACGCGGTGGCTCCCCGGAAGGACGAACTCGCCGGTCAACGAGAAGACGACGTCTTCCACGCGCGCGTCCGCGGGGATAACGAACGAGATGTACTCAACGGGAAGCGCGGGCGCGCCGACCGTCTGCATGTCACGGGTCCCCGCGATCGTCACCTTCGAGAAGGAACCCTCGGGCGAGATGTCGACCTCCGAGGGATCGAACGAGATCGCGGTTCTCGGTCCCGCTGCCGCCGCCGACACCGCTCCGACGAGGAGCGCTGCGAGGGCGAAGAGAACGGCGAGTCGGCGCGCTGCCATGGTCTCCTCCTTAGATTGCCTGCGACTCGACAGCCCGCGCGCGAAAGAAAACCAGGACCGATGCGCGTTCCAGAGACTGCGCACGACCCTGGCTCATCCGTGCAGGTCAGAGCGAAACCAATGCGGCGCCTTCTTCAGACGGTCGCCACATCGCGGGCTGCCCGCGCTACTGCGTTCGCTTGATGCGTCCTCTGGAACAGTCCGTCGCAGTGCTGGCCTGGCTCCGCTCCTGTAAGAGGATGTCCGCTAAAGAGGTTCGCGCTTCAGATGCCCTGCGGACGAGGTAGTATAGCACACTTGTCGAAGTGCGGCAAGGGGGCGACTTGGCGACCCACTCCGTCGCGGCCGTTCCACGTCGTGCGGTGGACGCCGGGGCCCCGTCGTTTGGAGTCGAGGAGGGTTCGGACCTTCCGGCCGGAGATGCTGAAGATCTCCAGCGTCACCTTTGACGACCCTCCGAGCTCGTACCGGATCGTCGTCACCGGGTTGAACGGGTTCGGGTAGCTGCCGTGGACGACCCGCGGCTGTCCGTTGCCGGCCGCGTCGACGCCGGTCGACGAGAGCGCGTTCAGCGCGTTCACCCTCCCGCCGACGATCGGGTTGTCTGGCCAGTCGAGCGGCACGCACGAGTCGATGATGATCTGACGGACGGCGTCAGGCGAGAGGCCCGGTGAGGCAGAGAGGAGCAGTCCCGCGATGGCGGCGGCG
>JALGZK010000025.1 GCA_025774935.1 bacterium
TACACGTCGTACCCGCCCGCGAGCGTGAATCCCATGGCAGCGAGGGTCGCGCATGACGGAACGGTGCTTGATCCCGCCGGAATCGACCTCGCGGCCGGCTCCGGCTTCGGAGCGAACAGGGTCCCGAGGGTTGCTTGGGACGGAACGAACTGGGTCGCGGGATGGACCGACAACCTCGGCGCCAGGCTGGCCCGCGTGACGCCTGACGGCACGCTCCTCGATCCGGGCGGCGAGAGCCTCCCGTGGCTCGGCGTGGACGAGCTCGCCGAGTCCCCGGGTGGCGGAGTTCGGATGGTATGGACCAGCGAGTTGGCCGGCGGTGAGCTTCCCGATGATATCTACTCGACGTACGTCTCGCCGGGCCTCGAGGCTGATGAGGAGGCACCGATCTCGCTCGGCGCGCCCTCGCACACGCACGTCGACATCGCCCTCGCAGGAGAGGACGGCATGCTCGTCTTCCGGAGCGACGTCTCGGGTGATCGACATGTTTTGGCGCAGGACGTCGCGGGCTACTTAGGAGCGGGGAGCGGTGAGCCGGTGCTCCTGGCGAGCGGGACCGGCGTCTCGGATCCCGCGGTCGCGTGGAACGGAAGCCTGTACCTCGCGGTCTGGAGCGACGATGACGCCGAGGCGATCTACGGGACGAGACTTCTCCAGGACGGGACGGTCCTCGACGATCCCGCGATCCTCGTCATGTCAGGGCTCGAGCCGGACGTCTCGGCCGTCGGCACGGACTTCCTGGTCGTCGGAACCGACGAGGTCGGGAGCTTCGCGACGCGGAAGCCCTTCGGGGCGCGCGTGCGCGGCTCGGACGGCGTCGTGCTGGACGCCCCCCCGATCCTCCTCGGGCAGTCGTATGCTCGCGGACCGGAGGTCGCGGGGATGAGCACTCGGTGGCTCGTCACGTGGGGGAGGTACCCCTCGTACGACGATCCAGCCGCCACCGTTCAGGCGGCGTTCGTCGACGCCGACGGGAGCACGCCGGGCGAGTTCGGCATCGCGACAAGCTCCGCGTTCACGGACGAACACCTGAGCCCCGCGATCGGAGCGAACCTCGGCATCGCGCTGATCGTCTGGGAGGAGACCCGGCTCACGCACGGGGAGGACTGGAACCTCTACGGGCGGAGGGTGCTGGTCGACGGCACGGTCTTCGACGACCCCGGCGGCTTCCAGATCACGGAGCTTCCCGCCGACGAGCGTAACGCCGCGGTCGGGTGGAACGGCTCCACGTTCCAGCTCGCGTTCGAGGTCTCGGAGCAGCTCGGCTGGTTCGACCACAGCGCGACCGACGTCTACGGCACGCGTGTCGACCAGTACGGTGAAGTCCTCTCGCCCTTGGGCTTCCCGATCGAAATCGGGGAGGGGCCGGACGTGATGCCGGCCGTCGGGAGCGGCGTCGACCACGCGACCGTCGCGTCGTCCGTCTTCGTGAGCGAGGCCCCGTACGCGGCGTACCGTATCGGGGCTAGGGCGTTCGACGACGGGACGACGGGCGTTCCCGACACGCCGGACGATCCTGTGGTCTCCGCAATCCACCTGGCCGGGGCGTTCCCGAACCCGACTCCGGGCCCGACGCGGGTTCGGTTCATCCTGCCGGAGACGACGCGCGTGTCGCTTCGGGTCTACGACGTCGCCGGACGGGTCGTGCGCGAGCTCGTCGACTCGGTGACACCCGCCGGTGAGCACGACGTCCGCTGGGATGGCAGGGACAACTCCGGCGAGGCGGTGGCGAACGGCATGTACCTCTACCGGATGGAGGCAGGCGGTTACCAGGGCACAGGCAAGCTCGTGGTGCTGCGGTAGAGCACCACTTCTCCCCGCGGAACGCCGGACGCCTCAGAGCGACACAGTGCTCGTGCTAGTCGATGAAGGGGGATGTGACGATGAAGAACGAAGAGCGCAGACGCGCACCGATTTGGGGACTCGGGTATGCGGCGCTTCTGCTCTTCGTGTGCGCAGGCCTGAGCCAGGCACAGGGCCTCTTCGACACGCCGGTGCACTACGACGTGGGATCCCGACCCCGAGACGTGACGGCCGCGGACCTGGACCGTGACGGGAGCCAGGACCTGGTGGTAGCCAACTCCCTGTCCAGCACCGTTTCGGTCCTGCTGAACGGCGGGGACGGTACCTTTGGACCGGCGCTCTCCTATCCCGTTGGAGCCTCACCGTACGCGGCCGTGACCGCCAGGATGGACGCCGACCTCTATCCGGACGTCATCGCCTCCGGCTACGACGCCGGCACGATCTCCGTGCTCCTCAACGACGGGGCCGGGGGATTGCTTCCGGCCGTTCACTATCCGGTGGGCGATTCGCCGATGGGCCTGGTCGCGGTCGACCTGTCCGGCGACGGGATCCCCGACGTGGCCGTGGTGAACCGGGAGTCGCGCACGTTCTCGGTGCTTGTCAACGACGGGACCGGCGCCCTCACGCTGTCCGCTGTCTATGCCGCGAGCGGGTTCTCCATCAAGCCTTCCTGGATCACCGCAGGGGACTTCGACGGTGACGAGGCAATCGACCTCGCGGTGGTCAAGAACTACCACAATCTCTACTTCACGGCCGCCTACGTTCAGGTGTTCCCGAACGACGGGACCGGGCACTTCCCTGTGAGCCGGACGTACGACCTGGGTGCCCCGGGGACTGCGACGACACCCATGGCTGCGGACTTCGACGGCGATGAGGACATCGATCTCATCGCGTCAGGCTTCGTCGTGAACTCGTATCGCGTCAGCGTTCTCCTGAACGACGGAACGGGGAACTTCGCGGATCCCCTCACGTACTCCGCCGGGGCAAGTGGGAGGGCCTGTTACGGCGACTTCGACTTCGACCAGGACCTCGACCTTGCCGTTTCGGAGCAGGGCGTCTCTTCGTACAGCTTCAGCGTGCTCGAGAACAACGGCGACGCGACGTTCGAATCCCCATACACGGTCGCGGTCGGCCCGGATCCTATGGGAATCGTCTCCCGCGACTTCGACTCCGATGGCGACGGTGACCTCGCGGTCGCTGTCTTCGACGACGACTCGGTCGCGGTGGTGGGCTGCAACGCCGACCCGACGGCCGTCGGTGGCGGCGTGATCGGGGGGGTAGACGTGCTGCGGCTATATCGCGCTCATCCCAACCCGTTCGCGTCGGAGACAGCGCTCGCGTTCGAGCTTTCCGAGCCGGCGAGGGTCGCCGTGAGGATCTACGATGTGTCCGGCAGGTTGGTGAGGACGCTGACCGAAGGTGAGTTCCGTGCGCCGGGACGGCATGAGCTCACGTGGGACGGACGCGACGGCAGAGGCCTCAACGTCGCGTCGGGAGTCTACCTGTGCCGTACAGAGGCCTCAGGGGCCGAGCGGACGCAGCGGATGGTGCTCATCCGATAGCCGCACCGGTCCCGACTTGCGAGCGCCGGACGACAAAGGACGAGCCCGGGAATCCTCAGGATCCCCGGGCTCCTTGCTTGCACCATCCGCCAGTCCTGGACTACCTGTACAGCCCCTTGATCGAACCCCACGTCGCGTGCTCGACTGGTGTCGACGGGCAGAAGTGGACGCCCGTCATGATGATCGAGTACGGTCCGGTGGCGAACCCGGACGTTCCCCACGATGCGACGGGGCCGGGCGCGCCGGGTCCGTCCGGCGCCCTCTCGAAGTTGAAGGGGGTGTTCTGCCAGATGAGGTTGCCGGCTGCGTCGTAGGGGTCCCAGTTGTACTGGCTGACGGCCAGGAGGTAGTCGCCGGGCCCCGGAACGAAGGCCCCGGTGATCGAGGACTGGAGTCCGCACCCGCCTGGGTCGTCGTCGTCGTGCGTCACCCCGAGGCCCGTAGGATCGAAGAGCCAGAGCTGGGTGTCGGCGGTCGTCCCGCCGCACGTCGTCGCCACGAAGACCCCCGGGTTCGGGATGTGGATGCAGTACATGTCAGCATCGCCACCCGAGAGCAACGTTCCGTTGATCTGATTGAACGTTCCGGTCCCCTGAGGCAGCTGGGCAGAAGCCGGCAGATCGCCCGCGTCGCCTATCTCGTTCCACGTCTGTGCTGCTGCCGGTACGGCAGCGAGAACGAACGCGGCGCTCAGGATCAGTAGCAGTCTCATCGTTCCGCACTCCTTTCGAGGCGCTCAGACGGCCGCACAGCCGCTCGAGCGCGTTCCTCGTCGGATGGTGCACGACGGAATCTCACTGACCGCCGGCGCGGAACATCGGCACCGTCCCGTTGCCCGCATCGAGCGGCCCCGCTCAGGTGAGCTCCTTTTTTCCCTGCCCGCCCAGGGCAGCAGCTTCCATGCACGACCTTCACGCCGGTCGCCCCCGTGGGGCTGCCGGCGCTTCCGTCCATTGCGCGTAGCGAGGATGGCGAATTATACCGCTTCTCTGAGCCACAGTCAATCGGAATCCGCTTCTCCCGTCGATCCGGCTGCGTTCGCTCCCCGGGCAGACGCGTGGAGACGGTTCACCTCAACGTGCATCGGAATACACGTATCGGCCGCAACCCAGAGGAGTTCGGCGAGGCCCCCGCTACACGAAGGAGCGCGACCATGCCCGATCAGAGGACCGCAACGGCGATCGACGAGTCGAAGGTCGAGGCGCTCGGTGAGCGGATACTCGATGAGGTCAACGCGGGGATGAGCTGCCTGAACCTGTACGTCGGGCACCGTCTCGGTCTCTTCCGGGCTCTGCGGGAGACGGGCGACGTGACGCCCGCCGACCTCACGAGGATCACGGGCTACGACGAGAGGTACCTCCGCGAGTGGCTGGAGTGCATGGCCGCCAACGGGTATCTCGATCATCGTCCCGAGACCGCGTCGTTCTCGCTCTCCGACGAGCACGCGGCCGTGCTGGCGGACGACGAGCATCCCGGCTACGCGAGCCCGCTCGTCTGCTGGATCCCGAGCCTGGCGTCGATCCTGCCCGAGCTCTTGGACGCCTTCGGCTCAGGGGGAGGGGTACCGTACGAGGCCTACGGCGAGGACACTCTCGAGGCGGTGGGCGCCGGCAACAAGGCGATGTTCATGAACGAATACGCGACGACCTGGCTTCCCACGATGCCGGACGTCGAGTCCAGGCTGAAGGCGGGCGGGCGCGTTGCGGACATCGGGTGCGGCGTGGGGTGGTCGAGCATCTGTCTCGCGCAGGCGTTCCCGGACATCGCGATCGACGCCGTCGATCTCGACCAGGAGTCGATCTCAAAGGCTCGAAACAACGCCAAGGCGTCCGGCGTTCACGATCTCATCACGTTCCACACCGCGGACGCCGAGGAGGCCCCCCTCGAGGGCCCGTACGACCTCGTCACCGCGTTCGAGTGCATCCACGACATGGCGCACCCGGTTGCGGCGCTCGAACGCATGCGCGAGCTCGCCGCAGAGGACGGCGCCGCGCTCGTCGCCGACGAAGCCGTCGGCGACGGCGTCGAGGAGAACCGGCACTTCATGGGGAGAATCTGCTACAACTTCAGCGTGCTGCACTGCCTTCCGCAGGCGCGCGTGTTCCCCGAGTCCGCGGCTACCGGAACCGTGATGGGCCCGCGGAAGCTCGAGGCGTATGCGCGAGACGCGGGCTTCCGTCGCATGGAGATCCTGCCGATCGAGCACCCGATCTGGCGTTTCTACCGGCTCTTCCCGTAGCCGTCTTTACGTTGTTCCCAGCCTGTGCGTCGACCTCGAGGGGCCGACCCGAGGCCTGGTTTCCTGTCTCGACTCCAGCCTGTTACCTCCGCTCTGTCACAGATTCGTGGAACGGTCTATGCCACCACATAGTAAGTAGTATTACATAGGGGAGCCTGCGTTCAGTGGGGAGGAAGGATGCCACGAAATGCGTACGCTCCCTGTTCTTTTGACCGCGGTCGCCCTCGCCTTCCCGTTCGCCGCCTCCGCTGAAGAGTCCTACACAACTCTCGACGCCCTCTGGGGCGACGACTACGGGACGTTCAACGACACCGCTATTCCACTGCTTCTGGATGAACTGATCGCGCCCACAGATCCGCTCGCCATCGGCGTGCCGGGCCGGTCGGTATCGTTCGAGGACGGCTCCGAGCAGTGCATTCTCGACGGCCTGCCCGCGGTGGGCAGGATCATCCCTCTGCCGGGCGGAATCGGCGACGCGACCGTCGGGGCCGATTGCGTCCTGCCGACCTCGTTCCCCGCGAACCGCCGCGGGAGGTTCAAGAACCGCCTCATCGGCGAAGTCGTCAAGCTCTCCCTGAACGTCCGCCTGGACCCCGATCTTGAGGACCTCGTGCTGGTCCCCACGATCAAGGCCATCGACGCTCTTCCCGGGACGGACGGGCTCTACGGCACGGAAGACGACGAGATCTGTGCCGATTGCGACACCCTGACGTTCGACATTCCCGAACGACTCATGACCGCGCTCGACAGCTACATGCCCGTCGCTCCCACGGTCGGTGGGCTGCTCGGGTTCGCGAACTCCACGCTGGGCGATGGAGAGACCTACGGTGCCAGGCAACGCGATGTGTGGCAGGGCGTTGCGGAGATCAACCGCGCCTTCGAAGGCGGTCGCTTTTACGCCAACGCTCCTGAGGACTCGGTGATCATCCCTATCATCTTCTTCAAGGAAGGTGCCGGTGAAGAGGAGGACTCTGTTTCAGGATCCCGGATCCAGTTCGCCGCTCGGAACACGCCCGGTCACGCTCCCACATTCCACGTGACGCTGCCCGAACCGAGTATGGTTCGCATTGACGCCTTCGCCATCTCCGGGCGGAGGGTGGCAGCTCTCGTGGACCGCCTCTTTCCAGCGGGGGAGAATGTGATCGACTTCGACTACGCTCGCGTGCTTCCGAGCGGCGTCTACTTCGTACGGGCCGTCTCCACGGGCGTCGGATCGGGGGAGATCGCGGTCAGGACGACGAAGGCCGTCGTCGTACGGTAGGAGCATCTCGAGAGCCCTGACCTGACGCCGACCGATCGAATGCACAGGAGCACAGAAGGCTGAGAGGCCGTCCCTCGCCGGGGCGACTTCTCAGCCTGTAGCGTCGCCGCTTGACACGTCCCCCCGCGCGAGACTACCATCCCAGTTGCCGCAGGTACGCAGACAAGACACAACATGTCACGCAAGCAGTTCTGTGCCGAACGGAACGACTCCGGGTCTACGAGGGTCTTCGCGTACCTTCCGCGTCTCGTCCGACGGCGGGCAGGACACCGGCACGCCGGTCTCCGACCACTACGACGACCACTTCCACTTCAAGGGCGAGCTCGACAAGGTGGTCTTCACGCTCGATTAGCCGACAGTCTGACGCGAGGCAGTGCTGGGGGCCGCCCGGATCCGGGCGGCCCCTCGTCTTGAGGGGCGGAGCGCCCCCTGAGGACCGCGCGTCCAAGCCGGAATCGAAACCGGAGGGCCGGCATCAGACCGCATATGGCAGTGGCTGTCACTCGTCCGCCGGAAGTCGATGTCGGCGGATTGGACCTCCGCGGCACGGCCGCGGACCAAAGAGGGAGGTCTGAGCGTGGCCTATCTTATGGTGAAGCAAAAGGTGGAGGATTACGGTCGCTGGAAGTCCGTCTTCGACAACGCGTCTGAGATGCGGAAGAACGGGGGGGAGAGGGGCGTCCGGCTCTTCCACTACGGCGAGGACACCGGCCAGGTGATGGTGCTGGCCGAGTGGGACACCCTCGAGAGGGCGAGGAGCTACGTCAACAGCCCCGAGGTGGCGGAGGCCATGCGAAAGGCCGGCGTCACTGAGAAGCCCGAGATCTACTTCCTCGACGAGATCCCGGCCGACGGCTAGCCGGCTCGTCAGAAGCAGGATGATCGATCGCCACATCTGCGTGGGCGGGCCGGCAGGGCGACCTACCGGTGGGATCAGGACGCTCTGAACCGCAGGTGTGGTGCGAACGGGGCTGTTCCCGCGGGGGCGGCCCCTTCGCGTTTCCGGTCTTTCGGGGGCCCCGCGGGAACCACTTCCTCTGAGCCCGCATCAGAAACGTACAGAGACCCGAAGAACACGCTCGCGGCGGCTCGCGGCGCCTTGTCGCGTCGCCTGAAAGGAGGAGGGAATTGCCCTACCTGATGGTGAGGCACAAGGTCGAGGACTTCGGGCGGTGGAAGGCGGCGTTCGACAGGAGCCTCGACCAGCGCCACGTATGCGGCCACAAGGCGAGCCGGCTCTTCGATGTCGACGTCGACGGCAGCAGCGTGGTTGTGTATTCCCAGTGGGACAGCATCGAGAGAGCCCGGAGCTTCGTCGAGAGCGAAGAGCTCAAGGAGGCGATGAAGCAGGAGGGGTTCTCCGAGCGTCCCGATTTCTACTTCCTGAAAGAGGTACCGCTGGAGGAGAGAGCATGACAACAGACAACAAGGCGACAGCGCGTCGGATGTACGAGGAGTGCTTCAACAAGGGCGACCTCAGCATGGTGGACGATGTCATCTCCGAGAACTTCGTGTCGAGAACTCCCAATCCCGGAGGACTGCCGCCGGATCGTGAGGGGTTCAAGCAGACGGTCAATCTACTCCGGTCCGGGTTCCCGGACCTCAACATGACCGTCGACGGGATGGTCGCCGAGGGCGACACGGTCGCCGCCCGTGTCACTGCGCGCGGCACGCACACGAACGAGTTCATGGGCATTCCCCCGACCGGCAAGCAGGTGACCATGACCGGCATGGACTTCGTGCGCTTCGAGAACGGGAAGGTGGTCGAGCGCTGGGGAGCGTGGGACCAGCTGGGCATGATGCAGCAGCTCGGCGTGATTCCCGCTGAGGCTCCTGCAGGGGCGTAGCACCCGAGACACACCCACGCACGGATAGAAGAAGGCCCGCCGCGAGGCGGGCCTTTCTGCGTCTCTCTGCCTCGCGGGTCGGCCGGCTTCGGGTCTCGCGGTCCAACCATCGCCGCGGGCGGCCAGTTCCACAACTGACACGGGCCCGTCGTTCCGATAGAATGGAGCGACGGGCTTCGTACGTCCGCTGACCCCCGGTTCCGGAACGGAAGGACCTCCGATGCTCTACCGCAGGATGCCAAGCACCGGTGACGAGCTCTCGATCCTCGGATTCGGATGCATGCGCCTTCCCGAAAAGGGAGGGAAGATCGACGAGGAACGCGCGACGCGACAGCTAAGGGACGCCATCGACCGCGGCCTGAATTACGTCGACACGGCCGCGCCGTACCACATGGGCACGAGCGAGCCGTTCGTGGGAAGGGCGCTCGGGGACGGGTACCGCGAGAGGGTCTTCCTCGCGACGAAGCTCCCACCGTGGAAGACGAACGCGCCCGACGACATGGAGCGGATCCTCGGCGAGCAGCTCGAGAAGCTCCGGACCGACCACGTCGACTACTACCTCGTACACGCGCTGAACGGCGACAGCTGGAAGAAGATGAGGGACTTCGGCGTGCGGGAGTTTCTCGACAAGGCGAAGTCAGACGGGCGGATCGCGCACGCCGGCTTCTCGTTCCACGGGGTCCTGCCCGACTTCAAGCAGATCGTCGACGCGTACGACTGGGAGTTCTGCCAGCTCCAGTACAACTACCTCGACGAGAAACGGCAGGCCGGCACCGAGGGGCTCGAGTACGCGGCAGGTAAGGGGCTCGGCGTCATCGCGATGGAGGGGCTGCGGGGCGGGAACCTCGGAAAGAGCGTGCCGCCCGAAGTCCAGGCAGTCTGGGACGAGGCCCACACGGAGCGCTCCGCTGCCGAGTGGGCGCTCCGGTGGATCTGGAACCGCCCGGAGATTCAGGTGAACCTCTCGGGCATGAACGACGAGAAGCACATCGAGGAGAACCTGCGCATCGCCGGGGAGGCGTTTCCGAACTCGCTCGGGTCGGAGGAACTCGAGCTAGTGCGCCGGGCGGCGGACGCGTACCGCTCGATCATGAAGGCCGACTGCACGGGATGCCAGTACTGCCTGCCGTGCCCGTCAGGAGTCAACATCCCCGGGTGCTTCGGAAGCTACAACAGCAAGTACATCTTCCGTGACAGGAAGGCGCGGTTCCTCTACCTCTTCTGGTGTGGAGGTCTCATGGGCGGCCCCCCCGCCCTCGCCTCGCAGTGCACCGACTGCGGCCAATGCGTCCCCAAGTGTCCGCAGGAACTCGCCATTCCCGAGCTTCTGAAGGACGTCGCCGGGGAGTTCGACGGCCCGACTCTCAAGCCCACGCTCTGGTTCATGAAGGGCAGGATGGCCCTGAAGCGGTGGCTGGCGCAGCGCGGACAGCCCGCGTGATGTCCTGACCGTTCCCGGGTTGGGGGATCTCCGGCTCATACCCGCACGACGCCAGCGAGGTCGCGATCATCGGACCGGCCGACATCACCGCCAGCTGCTACTGCCTCGAGCTCTGCCACTTCTACGTCATCGAAGAGTGGTGGGACGGCGCGTTCGTCTCGGTATCGACCGACGAGGGCTTGACCTGGCACCTCCTGACTCCCGCCGGCGGTTACGACCTCATCGGAGAGTGGGACAACTACTGCGTCGGTCCGTTGCCCAGCTACTCCGACGAGAACAGCTCCGCGTTCAGGGTCGACTGCTTCGACCTCTCGGAGTTCATCGGGAACGAGGTCAAAATCGGGTTCAACTTCGGCTCGGACAGCAGCGTCACGTACGCCGGCTGGAGCATCCTGTGGGCGGCCCTCAGCGGTCCCGAGTCCCCGGTCGAGCGGTCGAGCTGGGGTTCGATCAAGGGGCTCTACCGGTAGAGGGCGAGCCGACTCGGACGCGCGGGGTCGCACCGCCGACCGCACGCTATTCCTGAGGGGATTCACGAACTCGGCCCGGTGCCTTCCCGCGCCGGGCCGTGTATTCCGGGTGCCCGCACAACGCGGTTGCGCTCGCCGCGGAGCGGGTGCTAGACTCTCAGCTCACCAAACGCTCACGACACCATTGACACAGGGGCCCGCTTACCGGGGAGGGCCCTCGGATTCGGCGGCGCGCGCTCGCGGGCAGCAGTCCGGTGCGTCGCGGCGCCAGGGCATGGAAGGGGGGACCATGACGCATCGGGTCGGCATCACAGCCGTCCTTGCTGTCTTCGTCGTCGTGGCCTTCGCGGGCCTCGTGTCCGCGCAGGAGGAGTCCTGCATTACCTGTCACCGGGGGCTGAGTCCGGGGCAGGTTCAGGACTGGGAGACGAGCAAGCACTCGAGGGCCAGAGTGACGTGCTCCGTCTGTCACGGCGACGCGCACATGAGCGCGCAGGACGTCGACATGGTGAGCTTCCCGGACGAGGCGCTGTGCGGGGAGTGCCACGAGGAGCAGTTCGAGCAGTTCGGGAGGGGCAAGCACAACTTCGGCTGGACGTCGATGAACGCCCTGCCCGTCACGCACCTCGAGCCCGACGTCCTGATCGAAGGCGGCCGAGGCTGCGGCGGATGCCACAACATGGGCATCAAGACCGCCGAGCAGAAGCAGGCACAGCTCGACAAGGGCTACCGCTACCAGACGAACTCGTGCGACGAGTGCCACACGCGGCACGCGTTCTCCGAGAAGGAGGCGAAGAGCCCGCACGCCTGCCAGCAGTGCCACATGGGCTTCGACCACCCCCAGTGGGAGATGTGGGAGAGCTCGAAGCACGGCGAGCGGTGGCACGCGAAGGTCACGGGCTACCTGCCCGAGGGCGCCGTGGCGCCGACGTGCCAGACCTGCCACATGCCCGACGGCGACCACGAGAACAGGACCGCCTGGGGATTCCTGGGCGTCAGGCTTCCGATGCCCGAGAACGAGCAGTGGGCCTCGGACAGGGCGACGATCCTGAAGGCGCTCGGCGTGCTCCATCCGGAGACCGGCGAGCCGACTGAGCTGGTCGGTGCCGTTCAGGCGGTCGACATGGCGCGCCTGACGGAGGAGGCGTGGCAGACCGAGCGCGACAAGATGCTCAAGACGTGCAGCGGCTGCCACTCCGAGACGTACGCCCGGCAGCAGCTCGAGATGGGCGACCAGATCCTCAAGGACGCCGACCGTCTCATGGCCCAGGCCATCGACATCGTGGCGGAGCTCTACGCTGACGGCATCATCGAGAAGCCCGAGGGTTACCCGTACAACTACCCGATGCTTCTGTTCTTCAACAGGACGGGTGGCGGCGACATGGACAGCCTGTCCTACATCGACCAGGTGCTCCTCGAGATGTACCTCAAGCACCGGATGAGGACATTCCAGGCCTTCTTCCATGTCAACCCGGACTACGCGTACTGGTACGGGTGGGCGCAGATGACGAAGGACCTGGGCGAGATCCAGGAGCTCGCGAAGACGATGCGCGCCACGCACGGCTAGCCGGGCTCGCTGAGCAGGAGTTACGGAGGGGACGACCGAACCCGGTCGTCCCCTCGCTCTTTGGAGGGGCAGCGGAAGGCCCCGGGAGTGTCCAGGAAGGCCTCCCGGGGCCTCTCGCGGGGGCGCGACAGGCCGCGCGGGGACCCCTCAGAGGCCCACAGAGGCCCCACGCAGACCGATAAACGGAGAGGCGGGGGCGGGTGTCAAAGACGGCGTAGATGGCATGAAGCCCCCTGTTTCCTGGTAGCGCCCGATCACGTTTCCTGCGCGGAGGTACCGTGAGAGCGACCACCGTCCTCATTGCCGTGGCCTGTCTCGTTGCGACGGCCGTCCCCCTGGCGACGGCCCTGGCGGCAGCACACACCGGCGAGGTGACCAAAGAGACGACGGGCCGCCCCGAGAAGATCCCGCACCGCATCCCGAAGGTCGACACCCCCGTCGAGGTCGACGGCGTCCTCGACGAGCAGGTCTGGAACGAAGCGCTCGTAATGGGCGTGAACACCGAGGTCCGCCCGGGGGAGAACGTCCCCGCCCCGGTCGAGACCGACATGTACCTCGCCTACAGCGAGACGCACTTCTTCGTGGCCTTCAAGGCGAACGATCCCGACCCCTCGAAGATCCGGGCGCGCCTCTGCGACCGTGACCGGATTTGGGACGACGAGTACGTCATCATCGGAATCGACACATTCAATGACCAGCGCGGGTCGTTCGAGTTCGCGTGCAACCCCCTCGGCATCCAGGCCGACGTCGCGGAGGGCGTCTACGGCTCCGGGATGTCGTGGGACGCGATCTGGGACTCGGCGGGTCAGATCAACGGCGAGGGGTACGTCGTCGAGATGGCGATCCCGTTCAGCTCTCTCCGCTTCCAGCGGGCCGAGGGCGAGCAGACCTGGGGCTTGGACGCCGTGAGAAGCTACCCTCGGGACGTCCGCCACCACATTGGGCTCTACGCGCGCGACCGCGACGACGCCTGCTACTTCTGCCAGATGGAGAAGCTCGTCGGATTCGAGGGCGCGACGCCCGGGCGGAACATCGAGATCGACCCCACGGTCTCCGCGATCCGCGCGCAGGAGCGCGAGGACTTCCCCGACGGGGACTTCGTCGACTCGGAGTCGAGTGAGGAGCTCGGCCTCACCGGACATTGGGGGATAACGCCGAACATCATGTTCTCGGGAGCCGTGAATCCGGACTTCTCCCAGATCGAGGCCGACGTCTTCCAGCTCGACGTCAACAGACGCTATGCGTTTTGGTACCCCGAGCGTCGCCCGTTCTTCCTGAAGGGCGCCGGCATCTTCGAGCGTCTCTACACACGCTCGATCGCCGACCCTCTCTGGGGCGCGAAGATCTCCGGCAAGGAAGGGAAGAACGGCATGGGCGCCCTCGCTGCGGAGGACGCGATGACGAACCTCATCTTCCCGTCCGCCCAGGGCTCGGACGTCACGTCGCTCGACCAGCGCTCGACAGCCGTCGCACTGAGGTACACCCGGGACTTCGGCGAGTCCTCGAACCTCGGCGTGGTCCTGGACGGGCGCTCCGGCACCGACTACTACAACGGCATGGGCGGGCTCCAGGGCGACATCTGGTTCACGAAGAGCCACGCGCTCTTCTTCCACGCGCTCGGCTCGTTGACCGACTACCCCGACTCGGTCGCGGTCGAATACGACCAGCCGCTCGAGGAGTTCGACGGCTCCTCGTTCGCGTTCTCGCTCAATCAGATGACGAGCGGGCTCGACTGGTACATAAGCGGCGGCCAGCGGGACACCGGGTTCCGCCACGACCTCGGCTACGTGCCGTCGGTCGGGTACCGCGACGCGGATCTCGGCTGGGGCTACACGTGGCAGGAGGACTCGACGAACTGGTGGACTATGCTGAACCTGGGCTCCGGCTACGAGTACCAGGAGGAGACCGACGGCACCCTCATGGAACAGGGCTACACGTTCTGGGGGAACTACCAGGGCCAGAAGCAGTCGTTCCTGAACGTCCACGGCTGGATCGGCGAGGACGTGTACTCCGGGGAGAAGTTCGACACCTGGAACGTCGGCTACGACACCGGCTTCTGGCCGACGGGTTCGGTCTTCCTGCTCGTCTACGGCAGATTCGCCCACACGATCGACTACTCCAACGTTCAGCCAGGAGACCAGATCAGGATCACCCCGAACGTCGAGTGGAAGCTCGGCAAGCACCTCGAGTTCGACGTCGCGTACACCTACGAGCGCATGGACGTCGACGGCGGCAGGCTCTACACCGCCGGGCTCGCATACGCGAAGGTGATCTACCAGTTCACGAGCCGCGCGTTCCTCCGGGGCATCGTTCAGCACGCCGACTACCGGTACAACCTGAGCCTCTATGACGACGAGGACATGCTTCCGAGAGAGCAGAGCCTCGCGAGCCAGCTCCTCTTCTCTTACAAGGTCAACCCGCGGACCGTGTTCTACCTCGGGTACTCCGACGGGTACTACGGCGACAGCGAGACCGTGCTCACGCAGTCCGGGCGCACGGTCTTCGCGAAGATCGGGTACGCGTGGGTGCTCTAGCCACCTGCTCGCCCGCCGCACGGGGCGCCGCCGCTCACGACGCAGGCTTCCTCATGTCGATCCGCATCCCTCTCGCGGTCGCCGCGGCGGCCGCGATCCTCATGGTGGTCAGTGCGAATGCCATCGCGGCCTTCGCGAACGACGACCGCGGCGACGGTTCCCCCGAGTCGCCCTATCGCGTGCCCGAGCTGACATCCGAGATCAGGGTCGACGGAGTCCTCGACGAGGACGCGTGGAGCGAAGCGCTGCAGCTGGAGCTGGCGTACGAGACCAATCCCGGCGAGAACACACCGGCGCCCGTCAGGACGGATCTCCTGCTCTTCTCGAACAACACGCATCTCTATGCTGCATTTAGGGCCTTCGACCCGGACCCGTCGGCCATCTGCGCGAACGTCACGGACCGTGACCGCATGTTCGACGACGACCGGGTCTCGATCATCTTCGATACGTTCAACGACCAGCGCCGGTCGTACATGTTCTTCGCGAACCCCTACGGGATACAGGGCGACGCTCTCGACTCCTACGGGATGGGTGGCGGAGATCCCTCATGGGACGCCATCTGGGACTCGGCCGGGCGGATCACCGGGGAGGGGTACGTCGTCGAGATCGCGATTCCGTTCAGCTCGCTCAGATTCCAGCAGGTGGACGGCGAGCAGGTGTGGGGGATGGGGGCCGGGCGGAAGTACTCCCGTTCCATCGACTACCGCACGGCTCTCACGAAGACGGACAGAAACGAGAGCTGTTATCTCTGCCGGGTCGCGAAGATCGTCGGTTTCGAGAACGCCACGCCCGGCAGGAACATCGAGTTCGATCCGACGGTCTCGGGGTTCCTCACGCAGGAGCGGAAGGACTTCCCCGAAGGCGAGCTCGAGGAGCGCGAGAAGGACTGGGAGGCGGGAGTCACAGCCCGGTGGGGAATCACCCCGAACCTCGTTCTCTCCGGGACCCTGAACCCGGACTTCTCTCAGGTGGAGGCTGACGCGTTCCAGCTCGAGGTGAACACGCAGTTCGCGCTCTACTATGAGGAGAAGCGCCCATTCTTCCTCGAGGGCATGGAGTTCTTCACGACGCAGCTCGACGCAGTCTACACGAGGACGATCGCGGATCCCGCGTGGGGCGGGAAGCTGACCGGGAAGATCGGGGAGAACGCGCTCGGTGCCTTCGTGACCGAGGACGAGGTGACGAACGTCCTTCTCCCGGGAAGCCAGGGATCGATCACGACCTCGCTCCCTGGGAGGAGCACCGGGACGGTACTCAGGTACCGGCGCGATGTCGGCTCGGCGTCGACGGCCGGGCTCATCGGCACGAACAGAGAGGGCACGGGCTATCACAACCGTGTCGGAGGACTCGACGCGAACATCAGGATCACGCCGTCGGACCGACTCGAGGCGCAGATCCTGGGATCGCGGACGCAGTACCCCTATCAGTTCGCGGACGACTTCGGACAGCCTCTCGACGAGTTCGACGGGCTCGCGTATCAGATCGAGTACGGCCACGACACTTCGAGCTGGGACTGGTTCCTTGATTACACGGAGATCGACGACGGGTTCCGGGCAGACCTCGGCTTCCGTCCGCAGGTCGACTTCCGCGAGCTTGGTCTTGGGTGGGGGCACACGTGGCGCGCCGAAGCGGGACACTGGTACAGCTCGCTCAACGTCGGTTCGGGCTACACCCACGAGGAAGAACTAAGCGGGGAGATTCTCGACGACGGGTTCACTTTCTGGTTCGACTACAACGGAGAGATGCGCTCGTGGCTGAATGCGTGGGGCATCGTCGGGACCGAGGGCTATCAGGGAGTCGAGTACGACAACACCCACATGTGGATGGGGGGCGGCCTGTGGCCGACGGGAACGACGCAGGTTGCGCTCGAGACCGTCTTCGGGAACGCCATCGATTACGACAACGCTCGGCCGGGTCGCATTCTCATGCTGTCCCCGTCTCTCGACCTGAAGATCTTCGGTAGGCTCGCTCTCACACCCGCTCACACGTACGAACGCCTGGACGTGGATGAGGGGCGGCTCTACACCGCCAACATCTCGTACCTGCGGATCTCCTACAACTTCACGAGGCGGACGTTCCTGCGGGCGATCCTCCAGTACGTGAATTACGAATTCAACACGGACCTGTACGACGACGAGCGGCCCCCGCGCTACGAGCAGCTCGCGAGCCAGATTCTCTTCTCCTACAAGATCAACCCGCAGACCGTGCTCTACCTCGGCTACAACGACAACCACTTCGGCGACCAGACGATCGATCTCACTCAGAGCGATCGGACGTTCTTCGCGAAGATCGGGTACGCGTGGGTGCTCTGACGTCGCGCCCACGCGGATCGGACGAGCGGTAGCGTCCCGAGAGGCGCCCGCCGGATGAACGGGGCCGCTCCATGAGGAGCGGCCCCGACCTGCGTTCGGGCCAGGTCGGCGGCGATGGATTCCGGAGCCCGGGCCGTGGTAGTGTTGCCGAACGTCCACGAGCAGAGGAGGGTGGAGGAGTCATGGTGGGGCCGCGCGACAGGATGCACACGACCACGGGCCGATGGAGGCTCGGGCTCGGGCTCACGCTCGGCGCCGTGCTCATGTGGGGCCTTCTCCCCGTCGCGCTCAAGGCCGTCCTCCGGCAGATGGACGCGGCCACCATCTCGTGGTACCGCTTCGTGGGCGCGGCCGCGGTGATGGCGGTCCCGGTGATTCGCTCCGGGGAGCTGGCGACGCTCTGGCGGCTCCGCGGAACGCGTCTCCTGATTCTCGCGGCCGCCTCCCTCGCGCTCTCCGCCAACTACATCCTCTACGTCGTCGGCCTCGATCACATGCCGCCCGGAGCCGCGCAGGTCGTCATCCAGCTCGCGCCGATGTTCATGCTCCTGGGCGGGCTCGCCGTCTTCGGCGAGCGATTCAGCCGCTGGCAGTGGATGGGGCTCGCCGCGGTCGTAATCGGGCTCCTCATGTTCTTCCACCAGAACCTCGCGTCGATCTTCGGCGCAATGTCGGTGCTCACGCGCGGGCTCCTCTTCATGGTCGCGGCGGCCCTCGCGTGGGCCGTCTACGCGCTCTCGCAGAAGCAGCTCCTCAAGTCGTTCCAGTCGTCGACCGTCCTGTTCGTCGTCTACCTGACCGGCACGATCGTGTTCCTTCCGGTAACGAAGCCGTCGCAGATCCTCGGGCTCGACGTCCCCGGGCTCTGGCTCCTCGCGTTCCTTGCGTTCAACACTCTTGCCGCCTACGGCTGCTTCGCCGAGGCGCTCGACCACCTCGAGGCGTCGCGCATCGGGATCGTGATCGCGCTCACCCCTCTCTTCACGCTGACGTTCGTGGCGCTCGGCGCGCGCTACGTGCCCGGCATCGTCGACGCCGAGCCCCGCGATCCCCTCAGCATCCTCGGGGCGCTCCTCGTGGTCGGCGGGTCGATGCTCGGCGCGCTGAGCCGCGGGAACGACGGGCCCGCTTGACCGGCGCGCGGAGCGAGGCTAGGGTGAATGGAGAGGCGCACGGGCGGCTGTCCGCGGGAGGGAACGTCGTGTCTGGACGGAGGGGGAAGACGGTCCTCAGGGGCGCGGCGGGCGGACTCGCCGCCGCAGCGCTCCTGTACGTCTCCTGCGGTCCTATCGCCGGGCCGGGGGGGGGTGGCGGACTCGAGACGTTCATGTTCCACGTCACCCCGGCCGCGCACGACCGCGTCCTCGGCGTACTCTACGCGCAGCACCTCAAGGACGCGCTCGGGGAGAGCATGGAGTGGACGGCGCCCATGCTCTTCTGGGCGGACCTCGAACCGGTCGACAACTGGTTCGACTGGACGGAGCTCGACGACTTCTTCATCGAGAACTCCGGCGTCTATCGCGTGCTGAACCTTGGCCCGCAGCTCGTCCCGATCGGCGGGAACGACTACGCGATCGCCGGGGACGTCCCCGGGTGGATCGACAACCGGTACTCGAACGAAGAGCTCTGGACGCAGTACGGCGAGCTCGTGGCCAACATCGTCGCGCGGTACCGCGGTGTCGTCGACATGTGGTGGGTCGGGCACGAGACCAACGCCGGCGGCGACGGCCTCCCGTGGGAGGAGTGGAAGGACCTGCTCTGGTGGCAGGTCGACCTCGTGCGGACGGTCGACGCCGGCGCCGACATCGCGGTCTCGCTCGTCTCGTGGACCGACTACAATTGGGCGCTCCCGATCGGCGCCGTTCACGAGATCGACGGCGCGCTCGAGCTCGAGTACACGGGCGTCGACTACGACGTGATCGCAATCGAGTACCGCTACGGGACGATCCAGGACGGTGACGTCGACGACCTCGCCCGCGCGATCTCGGATCTCGAAACGGTCGGGCGACCGCTCTTCATCGGGGGGATCTTCTACCCGGCGAGCACCGACCCCGCGCACGACGAGGAAGACTGGGGCTGGTACGAGGCTCCGTTCTCGGGCTACAGCGAGCTCTGGCAGGCGGACATGTGGGAGGAAACGCTGGAACTCCTCTACGCCGACCCGTCCATCGTGGGCCTGAACGCGGTCCACTTCCAGGACATCACGTACGCCTACATCGACCCCTCGAGCCCCGAGGCCGGCTGGCGGACGCACGCGGGAATCCTCGAGAGCGACGGGACTCCGAAGGAGGCCTACTTCAGGCTCCGGGACTCCTGGGCCCTCTTGACGGGGAGGTGACGGGGGCGTGGCGAAGGTGAACGTGTTCTCCATCGAGTGCAAGAGCCTGATGACGAAGTCGGGGATCGAGTCGATCGACTATGCGGTGAACCCGTACTTCGGGTGCCAGCACGGCTGCGTCTACTGCTACGCGACGTTCATGGCGAGGTTCCGGAAGGCGCCGGGCGAGTGGGGGAGCTTCGTCGGCGTGAAGGAGAACGCGCCCGAGGTCATCGCGAAGGAGGTCGGGCGCCGGCGTCCCGGGGTGGTCACGTTCGGAACGGTCTGCGACGCGTACCAGCCGGTGGAGAAGCGCACGCGCATATCGCGCGCGTGCCTGGAAGCTTTCGTGGGCGCGGAGGGGTTCGACGTCGGCGTCCTCACGAAGTCGGATCTCGTGGTCCGCGACGTCGACGTCCTCGAGAGGCTCGAGAGCCCGGACGTCGGGTTCTCGATCACCTGTCTCGACGCCGGACTCGCGAAGCTGGTCGAGCCGGGGGCGTCCACGCCGTCCGCGCGCCTCGCCGCGATGCGGGAGCTCGCGGAGCGCGGCATCGCCGTCTGGGGGTTCTTCGGCCCGATCCTCCCGACGCTCACCGACTCCGAGGACGCCATCGAGGAGGTCCTGAGAGAGATGGATCGGGCGGGAGCCTCGCGCGTCCTCGTCGACAGGATGAACCTCTACCCGAAGCCCTGGTCCCGGTTCAGGAGCGCGCTCGAGCGCGCCTTCCCCGAGCGCGTGGAGGACGCCCGCGCCATCAAGGCGGACCCCGGCGCCTACGAGGAGGAACTCAGGGAGCGCGTCGGGGTCGCCGTGGCCCGGGTGGGCGTGGAGGCCGAGATCTGCTTCTAGGGACCTCAGAGGGGGTTCAGGGGCCTCTCGAGGCCACTTCTGGAGCTTGCGCGCGTCCGAACTGGGTGCGAATATCCGGCGGCGCACGGGGTAGTGACTATGAAGGCCGCCGATTCCGGAGAAGCTCGATGCTGAGCGACGCAGAACTTGCCATCAAGGCGAAGCACGGAGATGTCCAGGCGTTCGGCCTGTTGGTCGAGCGCTACAAGGAGCGGGCGTACATGATCGCGCTCGGGTTCCTGGGCAACCCTGACGATGCCATGGACATCTCGCAGGAGGCCTTCGTCAAGGCGTTCAAGGCGATGAGGAGGTTTAAGGAGGGGCGCGAGTTCTACCCGTGGTTCTACGCGATCCTCCGGAACACCTGTTTCAACCATCTCAGGAAGGCCAAGGTCCGGAAGGAGCGTTCTCTCGACGAGGCGCGGGAGTACGGGTTCCAGGTCCCCGACAGCGGGCCGAACCCGGCGGCGATCGCCGAGCTCCGCGAGCGGAAGATGCTCGTCAGAAGGGAGCTCGAGAACCTCGCTCCGGTTCACAGAGAGATCATCCTTCTCAGGCACTTCGAGTGCCTGAGCTACAAGGAGATAGCCCGGGTGCTCGAATGCCCGGTGGGCACGGTGATGTCGCGTCTCTACGCCGCAAGGCGGGCGCTGAGGGCGCTGCTTGCGCCACACCTCGACGAGGCGTCCGTGGTGGGCTCCGCTCACGAGGCTGGCGACGGGAGACGCGGGGGCGAACGCGGCAGCGCCCCGGGAGGACGACGGTGAAGTGCGGGCGATTCAGAGATCTTATGATGGCGAGCCTCGACGGGGAGCTCACCCTCGAGGATCGCAGGCAGCTCGAGGAGCATCTCGAGCACTGCCCCGGTTGCAGGCAGGAGCTGGAACAGATGAAGGAACTCACGGACCTCGTGGGCAGGATCGAGCTGCCCAGGCCGTCCGAGGAGGACATGATGAAGTACTGGCCGAGCGTCTACGCGAAGGTCGAGAGGGGAGCCGGGTGGGGGCTCCTAATCATCGGGGTCGTGATCTGGGTCGGCTACGGAGTCTACCTCTTCGTCACCGACCCGTCTGTCGGCGCTCTCGTGAAGCTCCTGATCGCGCTTCCGATCGTCGGCGTGCTGATGCTCTTGATCAGCGTCATCCGCGAGCGCTGCATCGTGGGGAGGACCGAACGTTACAAGGAGGTCGAGCGATGATTGTCTCTACGACGGGCCACATCGCGGGGAAGAGGGTCATCCGGACGCTCGGGCTGGCGAGGGGGAACTCGATCCGCGCCCGGCACATCGGGAAGGACATCCTCGCCGGGCTCAAGGGCGTGGTGGGGGGCGAGATCTCCGAGTACACGAAGATGATCGCGGAGTCGCGCGAGCAGGCCCTCGACCGGCTCATCGAGGACGCCGAGTCGAAGGGCGCGAACGCGGTCATTGGTCTCCGCTTCACGACGGCGAGCATGATGCAGGGGGCTGCGGAGCTTCTCGCATACGGGACGGCGGTCATCGTCGAGGACGAGTAGCCTCCTGCACATAGACGGCGCATCCGGGGACCGTCCCGTACCTCGGCGGCGCCAGACGTAGACCGGCGGCGTCGTGGTCGACGCCGCCGGTGTCTGTTCCAGCCGTCCGTGACGGGGGCCGCTACCTGAGGACGATCGCCGCCCTCGAGTCGACGGTCTCGCCGTACGCGAGCCTCACGAAGTAGACCCCCGCGGGCTGCCCCGTCGCGTCCCATCTCACGCTGTGCTCTCCGGCCCCGAAGCCGCGGTCGGCCAGGAGGGCGATCCTCCGCCCGGCGACGTTGAAGACCTCGAGCCTCACGTCGGCCGGTTCAGGCAGCGCGAAGACCACGTCCGTGGCCACCCTGAACGGGTTCGGTCGGTTGAATCGGAGTCCGGACTCCGAGATCCCGGAGGATCCCGGCTCGATCGGGTCTTCCTGATGTCCGCTCTCGCAGGACGTCGTCACGACGTTCGCTCCCGGATCGTACGGGTAGCCCGCGATCGCGATGTCCGTCACCGTGAAGCAGAAGTCGACCGGGGGCGTCTTCGTCCTGTCCCCGGTGATCCCGGCGACTCCGCCCGCTCCCGTTACCCCGGTCTTCGTGCCTGTGTTCGGCGCGTTGAAGAAGCCCGAGACCGTCGCGTTCGCTATCGGCGTGCCGTCCTGGTCGACGACGGTCACGTCGGCGGTCCCGCGGTACGACTTGCCAGTCCTCCTCCTCGAAACGGAGATGTCCGAGACGTGCACCGACTGCTGCGGGGCGTCGGTCACCGATACGTAGCCGACCTTCGTCTCGGTGTCGGACCCGTACGCGTTCGCGGCGACGAGGCTCACGGTGTACGTTCCCGCGTCGGCGTAGGAGTACGATGGGCTCTGCGCGGTCGAGGTGCCGACTCCGTCGCCGAAGTCCCAGCTCCACGAGGTCGGAACGCCGGTCGACTGATCGGCGAAGCTCACGGAGAGCGGCGCGTAGCCGGACGTCGGCGACCCGACGAAGTCTGCCACCGGCGGTTCCGGAATCCCGCCCTCCGTCTCGAAGTACATCTCGTCGATGTGGACGGCGTCGAGCGAGGTCTTCCTCCACGAGCGGTTCGTGTCGACGACGCGCACGCGGACGATGCCGCTCGTGCTCGCCGGGATCGACGCCGAGTAGCCCTGCTCCGTCGCGCTCGCGACGGTGAAGAGCGGGAGGTACGTCACACCGTCCGTCGAGTACTCGAAGCTGAAGTTGTCGCCGTCGGAGTTGCTCTCGCGATACGCCTCCGCGTGGAACGTGACCGACGACCCGCTCGACACGCTGAAGTCCCACCCGTGCTGGTAGAGGACCTCGGTGATCGCCTCGCGGACGTCGTCGCTCGAGTGCGTGTCCGTGAAGCTCCCCGCGACCGTTCCGTCGCCAGGGACGTCGTTCAGGGCGTAGGCCCTGGAGGCGGCGGCGACCGTGATGTAGTCGACCTTCGTCTCGGTGTCCGTGTCGTACGCGTTCGTCACCGTGAGCGAGACCGTGTAGGTCCCGGCCGCAGTGTAGGTGTACGACGGGTCCTGGGCCGTCGAGGTCCCGACTCCGTCGCCGAAGTCCCAGCTCCACGAGGTCGGGTCGTTCGTCGAGAGGTCCGTGAAATCGACGCTCAGAGGCGGCGCGCCCGACGTCGGGTCTGCCGTGAACTCGGCGGTAGGCGGGTAGTAGGGTTCTGCGGCAGTCACGTAGTCGACCTTGGTCTCTCCGTCGGAGCCGAAGGCGTTCGTGGCCGTGAGCGTGACCGTGTAGGTCCCCGCGGTCGTGTACGTGTAAGAGGGGTTCTGAGCCGTCGAGGTGCCGATGCCGTCCCCGAAGTCCCAGCTCCACGAGGTGGGGCCGCCGGTCGAGAGGTCGGTGAAGTCCACCAGAAGAGGCACGTCGCCCGAGGTAGGGCTGCCTGAGAACTCGGCGGTCGGCGGAATATCGCTGTCCCCGACGGCCGCGTCGGCGTCGACCATCCCGTAGCCCGCGTAGCGGTCCCAGCCGGCGCCGGACTCGACGCTCACGACGTCCTGCGCCGACTCGACGAGCCTGGTGCGGACCTCGGCAGGGGTCAGGGTCGGGTCCGCCGAGAGGATGAGCGCGCAGACGCCGGCGGCGTAGGGTGTTGCGCACGACGTCCCGTTGAACCACATGGAGTAGTCGCCCGACGCGTAGCCGCCGCTCCCGCCGATGTCGGTCGTCGGCATGATCGTCGGCGCTATCACGTCGACCGCGCCGCCGGCGTCCTGCGTCGTCGATCCGTAGTTCGAGCCCCACCAGCGCTCGCCGTCGCACGTGAAGCCGTTCGGGTCGGTGTAGACCCCGGGGTTGCACTCGGCGGAGTTGCTGCTGCTCCGCTTGCGCTCGCCGCACGGAGATGCTGCGCCGACCCCGATCACGTACGCGTTGATCGCCGGGTAGTGGATCACGTTGTCGTTGTCGTTCCCGGTCGCCGCGAGCATCGTGACGCCGGCGTTGTGAGCGTAGAGGATCGCGCTGTCGGTCGCCGGGTCGCTCGAGATTCGGGCGCCGATGCTCATGCTAACGATGTCCGCGCCGTTGTCCGCCGCGTGGTAGAGCGCGTTCTGGAGCGAGGAGAAGTACATCGTGCCCGCGCTGTTGGCGATCTTGAGCGGCATGACGCTCGCGCCGCCCGCGATCCCGGAGACGCCGAGGCCGTTCCCTGCGACCGCCGCGGCCACTCCCGCGCACGCGGTGCCGTGGCCGGGGCTCGCGCTGTTGTCGTCCGGGTTGCCGTCGTTGTCGCCGTAGTCGTATCCCGCAACGAGCCTGAGGTCCGGGTGGTCGACGTCGACTCCGCTGTCGGTGACGGCGATGATCACGCTCGCCGCGCCGTAGCCCTGGCCCTTGTCCCACGCGGCCTCCGCATTCGAGTCGAACCCGACCGTTCCCACGGGGCTGCCGTTCCAGTGGCTGTGCGTCGACCAGTCGTACGAGAGCATCTGGGCCGTGTTGTTGTGGCCCCACTGGTCCGGATACATCGGATCGTTCGGGACGGCGGCGGGGAATAGACGCCAGTCGGGCGTCGCGTGCTCCACGCTCGGGTCCGCGGCCAGGCGCGCCGCGGCCTCCACGACGTTCCCTTCCACGTGGAAGACGAACCACCGGTCGACGCCGAGTTCGGCGGCAACGCGCTCGTTCGCGGGAGCATCGTACGGGCGCTCGATTCCGGTGAGCCCGATCTCGAGTGCGGCCGAGTCGAGAGAGGGGAGGCCCGTGGCCGCACGGGCCGCCGCGCCTCTTCTCATCTCGATGTCGAACGACGAGCCTTCGAGAGCCGCCACGGTGAGCTTCACCATGACCCTGCCGGGAGCGAACCGTGGCACGGCAGTGGTGGTCTGGGTGAACCCGTCCTGCACCGGAGCGAACGCCCGGAGGTCGGAACCCCGGACCGTCGCAGCCGCGGCGAGGACGATGAAGAACGTCACGAGCAAGCATGAATGTACAGAGCGTCGTCCGGTCGCGCGCATCACAACGCCTCCTCAGGTGCCGGCTGCCCGGGGGCCGGTGTGCCGGGTGGTGTGTCCTTCGCTGTTCAATGGAAGCAGACGGCAGGACGCCCCATGAGGGGGGGCGCTGCTCTGCCGCCGCTGTCGCGCCTCTTCCACGTTCTTCGAGTATATCACCGTTACGCGATGTTGTCAAGAATACGGGACGGGATGTGAATCTGCCCGGCAGGGTGCCGCCGGGCAGAGGAGTGATCGCTCAACTTGATTGGACGTTCGGCACGCTCTCTCAGAAGCGCTTCCGGACGACGACCGCAAGTCCCATAAGTCCGCTCCCGAGAAGCAACAGCGTCGACGGCTCGGGTACGGGTGACGGCGGAGTCGGGAGGAGGGTCGGGACGAGCACGTGCTTCTCGAGCGATCCGCTCGAGGCCCCATCGCACGGGTCCCAGTCGTCCGGCGTGAACCCGGCGTTCCAGACGGTGTTCACGCTCAGTCCCTTGCTGCTCCCGTTCATCGCGTAGAAGTCGCCCCAGCAGGGCGCGTACTCGGTGGTGAACTCGACCGTGGCGACCTCGTCCGGCATACTCTCGACCTCGATCCCGTAGCCTTCGGTCGGCATCTCCCTGGCTGAGAACCGGAGGTGGTGTGTCCCGACCTCGAAGGTGCGGAAGTTGCCTTCGGCGTTCGAGATGTCGGCCGCGGTGATCTCAGTCGGCAACTCGAGAACGAGGCGCGCGGCGCCTCCCGTCGAGCTGCTGAAGCTGTACGAGTAGTTCCAGAGACCGTCCGCGTTCTGACTCACCGTCCACTCGATCATCGTCGGTCCAGACGTGACCCACTCGCCCGTTCCGATCACGCCGAAGTCGGTCGTGAGGAGACTCCCCGTGTAGGCGGAGCACGCGAGTGGAAGTGACGCAAGAGCGAAGAGGACGGAAGCTGCCGCGAGGAGCGCAGTCGGACGTCGGCGAAGAGGTGTCTTCATCGTTGCTCTCCGTTCCGTGGCTTACGCACACGCGTACGAGACTGACGGGACAGTCTACTTCATCGTACGCCCGAGCCGCTCAGCTGTCAAGGAAATAATGAGCATACTCATAAAAACCACCCGGCGGCAAGAGCCACCGGGTGGCCATTGTGTCGATTCCGTCGCGCGCAACTACCTGCGCTTGCGCACCACGAGCGCAGTGCCGAGGAGCCCGCTCCCGAGGAGCAGCATCGTGGAGGGCTCCGGGATCGGCGGCGGCGGGTTATCCGTGTCGGGCACGAGGATGTGGAAGTCGAGCGAGCCGTTCATCGGCGGGGCGTCCGGGTCCGTGTCGTTCGGTGTGAAGCCCGCGTTCCACGCGACGTTCGTACCCAGTCCGCCTGCGTCCCCGTTCTTCGCGTAGAAGTCGCCCCACATCGGCCCGCGGTCGATGTCCCACTCCACGTGAGTGACGGTGCCGGACGTCTCGTCGAGCTTGATGCCGAAGATATCGTCCGGCATCAGAGGATTGCCCGGTCCAGCTGAGTGGTTCCCCACGTCGATCGGCCCGACGTCTCCACTCACGTTCATGAAGTCAGCGGCCGTGAGTCCCTTCGACGTCTCGAGGATCCAGTGACTCGTGGCCCCGACGGGGTGGCCGAAGTTGTAGTCGTAGTGCCACGTGTTGTCCGGATTCTGCGTGACCGTCCACT
>JALGZK010000011.1 GCA_025774935.1 bacterium
GCCATCCTCCTGATCCTCCTCTCGGGCGTGTGCTTCTCGTTCGTCGGGATGATCGTCCGCCTCACTGACGCAGTGCCCGTCTACGAGAAGGTCTTCCTCCGGAGCATCGTCTCGCTTGCGATCACCGGGGCCATCGCGCTCAGGAGTCGTGAGAACCCCTTCCAGTGGAACGCGCAGACGCGGCTCGCGATCCTGCGCGGGATGTTCGGCACGACCGCGATGACGCTCTACTTCTACGCGATCGCCAACCTCACGCTAGCGGACGCGACGATCCTGAACAAACTCTCGCCGTTCTTCGTGATCCTCCTCGCGCCGATCTTCCTGAAGGAGAAGCTGTCGCGCTACGTCGTCCCGGCGATCGTGGTGGCGTTCGTCGGTGCGGTCCTCGTCATCAAGCCGCAGCTCGATTTCCAGGCACTCCCGGCTCTCGGGGGTCTCCTCTCCGCGCTCGCGTCGGCAAGCGCGTACACCGTGGTGCGCTATCTCAGGGGGAAGGAGCCGCCCTACAGGATCGTGTTCTACTTCGCGCTCGTCGCGACGGTCGTGACGATTCCGCCGATGATCGTCAACTTCGTGCCGGTGGCGACTCGCGACCTCATTCCGCTCCTGGCGACCGGCGTCCTCGCGACGGTCGGACAACTCTGCCTCACGTTCGCCTACCACCAGGCGCCCGTCACGAAGATATCGATCTACAACTACGCTCACGTGCTGTTCGCGCTTCTCATCGGTCTCGCTGTGTGGGGGGAGTTGCCCGACCGGCTTGCCTTGGTTGGTGCCGTGCTCATCGTCTGCGCGGCGGTCTACAACCACAGGCGGGTCGTCCGGGAGGTTCCGCCGCCGACCTAGCCGAGTTCGCCGTTACTTCCTGCCCAGCATCTGGTGCTGCCAGCGGTCCCGCGTCCTCCATCCGAGGAGCGGGGCCATTGCGAGCATGCCGGTCCGCCCGATGCTCTTCTCCAGAGACTCGATCTCCTGGAGCTTCACTCTGTCGTCGCGATCGAGTGGAACGTCGAGACCGGCCTCCTTCATCAGGAGCACGCTCTTGGCCCTGAGCGAGAGCTCGGCATGGAGGCAGAGGAGCCGATGCATGTCGGCGACCACTCTTGGCGCGAACTTCCCCTCGAGGGAAGCGAGGTATTGCCCGAAGTGAGACTCCGAAATGCGTCCGGTCTGGATCAAGTCGAGAAGGTCCGCATCCGCGTCGAACCCGATCTCGAGCCAACTCCTGAGAGCCCTCTCGCTACGTCGGAAGACTGCGATGAAGGCGACGGGAAGAACGACCACCAGGCCCGCCACCGTCAGAACGGGCGAGGCGAGAAGGAGGTTGAACAGCGCATGGAGGAGGTATGCGATACCGAGCGCGGGAAGGAGCACGCGCGCGCCTATCGAGACGAACCGCTCCGAGAGCGTGAGCGCTACGACACCGAAGAGCGCGGTAGCCACGCCGTGCATGATTGCCGTCCCGAAGCTGCGGAGGATGCACTCGAGGGGGCTCAGCAAACACGCGTTCAGGAAGAACGTCGTCTCAACGATTGCGAACCCCGCGCCGATTGCGAACCCGGTGATCGCCGCATCGACCGGGAACCCGACGCGTCTGGCTCTCACGAGATACACGAGGAAGGCAGCCTTGAGCGCCTCCTCTACCAGGGGCGCCGCGTAGCGGGCGAAGGCCTCAGGGCCCCATCCGAGGACGGTCTGCAGGTTGGCGTTCAGGAAGAGACTCGCGAATGCTGCTGCTGCCCCTATGACCCCGGCGACGAGGAGCCGCGCGGGACGCACCAGCTTGAAGCTGTCGAGCAACAACAGAGAGATCAGAAACGCGACGACCGGGAGAACGGTGGTGACGATTCTGACGGGTAGGCTCATCGCTCGCGCCGCGCGCTAGCCCTCGGGTGAGATCGAGGTCTCGAACAGGACGTCTTCAGACGCGAGCACCCTCAAACGAATCGGCGAGCCGGTGCTGCGGTCGTCCACGAAGTGAAGGTTGTAGTCGCAATCGCCGCTGTGCTTGAGTTCCGCCTCGTTCGTCCGCACGTTGAGCGTGTGCGCGCCGTCGTCGAGTGCCGTGTACCCCTCGAACCGGAGATGCTCGTCGTACTGCAGGACGACCTGCACCTCCTCTGGCGCCGAGAGCCCGAGATGCACAGAGACACCGTTCTCGACGTGCTCGATGCATGCGCCCCCGAAGACCTGGTCGAACTCGAGAGGAACGCACTGAGAGCTCAGGAGCTTCGCATCGCCGTCGGCCATCATCGCGCCATAGGGACGGCGCGTGTCGTCGTACGAGACGGGGAAGGGCACCGACGCGCTCTGGAGCAGGAGTACGGCGACGACCGCGCAGACTCCGAGGCCGATCAGGAGACCTGCTGCGAACGCGTGGGTCGGTCGCGACGGGAGCCAGCTCCGCCTCACTGACGGCCGGGTGTCCGAGTCGGGGCGGCGAGGCGTTCCTGCGTCTGTCGTGGACATGTCACCCTCCTTGCATCGACCTTTGTCTCACACTGAGGATACTCCTGAATCCCGCCGGTGGGAAGGGCTCTGTTGCGGGGGACTGCGATCTGGACGCGAGGGCGCAATCCGCCGCCCCGACTCCACGCGGCCTCCCTGTGGCGGCCACGGCGTGGTACAATCGATGTGCTGGGTGTCAAGAAAAAGCGCCGCTGAGACGAACCGCACGGCGGAGGATGCCATGCGCACCGAAGCAGTTCTGCTCGCGATCGTCCTCGTCTGCTCCATTCTCCTCGCAGGTCACGCCACAGCCCTCACCTACACCGAGAGTTCCACCGGCCTCATACCGCCCTCCATGGAGGGCGGTCACACCGAGCTCGAGTTCGCCGATGTCAATGCCGACGGAAACGTCGATCTCCTGTCGATCGGCGACCACGGCTCCCCGTACATCAACACGGACCAGCATGGGATCATGGTCTGGTTTGGGGACGGCCTCGGGAGCTGGAGCGTCTTCCAGAACGGGAACTTCGGGTACGGAGGTATCGCAGTCGGCGACGTCAACGGAGACGGTCTCCTCGACGTCGGGTACGGCATGCACCACGACTACTCGAGCACCGACTTCGGCAACCAGCTCATCGAAGTTGCGCTCGGCGATGGCACCGGCATGAACTGGGTACCGTGGGACGACGGGCTCGCGACGAGCGGCGAAACGTGGGGCATGTTCGGGACCGACTTCGCGGACGTCGATAACGACGGGGATCTCGACGTCGGGAGCAATGCGTTCGGGTGCTGCGCCGGCGTTCACGTCTACCTCAACCATATGGACGGAACCTGGGCGCAGTCGTGGGGGTTCATCGGCGGGAACTCGTCGATGGACTTCGAGTTTGGCGACATCGACAACGACGGGAACGCGGACTTCGCCGTGAAGCGCCAGGACGGGACGGTCTACTTCGGGGACGGCACCGGCAGCTTCGTGAACGGGGACAGCAACCTCCCGAGCCACAGCTACAGGGGCACGTCTCTCGGTGACGTCGACAACGACGGAGGGCTGGATCTCGCGTGCCTGAACAGCGGCGCGCCCGAGGTGTGGGTGTGGGACGATGCAGGGGAGGCGTGGGTCGACTTCTCCGGGAACCTCCCGACGTCCGGGAGCTACAGCGCGACGGCGCTCCACGACATGGACGTCGACGGGTACATCGATCTCGTGGCCTTCGGGAATGGTACCGTGTCAATCTGGCTCGGGGACGGCGCGGGGATGTGGACCACCGCCGCGGCGTTCGCTGTGCCCGGGACCTACGAGGCGTTCAGGGTAGGAGGGGACTTCGACAGGAACGGATTCCCGGACATGGCGCTCCTGGACGAGGAGGGGTCCTGGCCGAGCTACCAGAACCACCTCCGGTGTTACCGAGAGGCGTCGGTCGCCCTCGGTCTCACGATCGCACCGGTCTTCCCCCGAGGGCACGAGCGGATCGCGGGTGGGTCGGTCCAGTTCATCGACTGGATCTCCGCTGTGCCTGCGGGGATGACGACCACCGTCGCCCTCGACTACTCGACGAGCGGGCCGTCTGGCCCCTGGTTTCCCATCGCGAGTGGACTCCCGAACAACGGACGGCATCAGTGGACGATGCCGGACGTGAACTCGACGAACTGCTACATCCGATACACGGTCACCGGCGAGCGGCAAGAAGAGGTCGCGGTCACGCCTGCCGCGTTCACGGTCCTGGGCGACGAGGTCGGGGTCGACGACGGTGGCGGCTCAAGGGTCGCGCTCTCGGTTCGGCCGAATCCCGCTACTGGTACGACGACGATCCACTACACGCTTGAGTCACCGGGCCCCGCCACACTCGCGGTCTACGACGCTGCAGGGAGGCGCGTTGCGCGGCTCGCCGAACTTGCTGCGAGTCAGACGGGGGAGCACCAGGTCGCTTGGAATGGTCGCGACGACTCAGGTGAGCGTGTCGCTGCCGGTGTGTACTTCTGCAGGCTCGAGGCCGATGGCGAGGTCGTGGCGAGGAAGATCGTGTTCGTGAGATAGTCCCGGGGTGAGGTCCGCGGAACGGATCTCCGGCATCGGTGACGACAAGGCCGGACGGGCGACGCTCGGGGAGTCGTCTACGGTTCAGCGTGCCCGTAGTGAGCCGAGAACAGGATGAAGTCCTGCGGACCGACCGGCCCGCCACTCCAGTCGTAGTCGCGGCGCTCGACCTCCAGGCCGTAGTCGCCTGAGAACTCGATGAAGTCCTGCAAGTTCAGCCAGCCGTTGGAATCCTCAAACAGGTCGAACGCCTTGCAGTCCAGGTCGAAGGTGTCGTTCAGGACGACCGTGTAGATCTGCATGCCGAGTGTGATTCCGGGCGCGGCGATACTCTCTTCACCGAAACACTCGAAGCGGATCCTGCCTTGGGCGTTCGTCTCCAGATCCACAGGTGTGATCCTGATGTCGCCACCGGTCACGCAAAAGAAGAAGCAGTTGTAGGGGATTCGCCCGATCGGGGAGGCGCTCGGCGTCCTCACCGTAACGGTGATGTACTGGGAGACAGGCCCGTCGCCGGCCGGGCACGTCGTCATGCCGAGGTCGGGACCAAGCATGAGCGACGAGAGGTCGGCATCCGGGGCGTCTGCGGAGGCGATGTTCGCGGCGAAGACGAGCAGTGCTGTGACCACCACTGATAGCGTCTTCATCGCGCCGGCTCCACGGTCTGAGGCCATCAGACGGTTCACGAGACTCGCGTGGCACGGTATCACACAACTGCGTGAGCGTCAATCGACTCAGGATGGACGCGCTTCGCGTTCCGGAGTACGCACACAGGTCAGCGCGCAGGTACGCGGCGTCCGATCAGCCGGCGCTAGCGCCCGCCGAACGCGAGGAGGTAGAACCCGACGCCGATGAGGAGGACACCGGCTGTGACTCGGATGGCCGGCGCCGCCTTTCGGACAGCCGCGCTCAGCTTCTCGACACCGAGTCCAACACCGATCAGGGCGCCGGCGAGAGGCAGCCCGTATCCGATCGCGAACGCTGCGAGGAGCGCCGCGCCGGCTGCGGCGTGAGCATGGAGTGTCGCCATCCCGATGACGAGGAAGAGCGCGGGATTGCAGCCTGCCGAGCAGACCGTGACACCGCCGCCGATGGCAAAGCCGGCGAGCATCGCCTGTCTCGGACCGACGGGCGCGTCGCCACGGAGGATTCCGGGGGTCGGGATCTTGAGCGGGACCAGCCCGAGGGTCGCGGACCCAAGGAGGACCATGATGAGGCCGGCGAAGATCCTCCAGTACTTCCCCAGTGCCGCGCCGAGGGTCTGGCTGAGGAGGCCTGCGGCCGCACCGATCACAGCGAGCGCGACCGCCGTGCCCAGCATGAACGAGAGCGCACCGGCGATGACCGCGCGGCGTTGGCTCCCGCCGGGGAGGCCCTTCCCGGCCAGCGAGCCGGAGTAGCCTGCAATGGCGCCGATCACGGGGAGATTGCAGCAGTTCGTGACCGCCCCCACGATCCCGAGCGCGAATGCGGCGGCGAGGACCGTCGGCGTGATCGACGGAGAGGCCAGGGCCTGGCTGATCCACTCCGGCACGTCGGTCTCCTTCCGGCTCGAGGGGTCCGGTGATTGCTACTTCCCGCAGCTGGTCCCGCAAGGGACCGCGCCGGCCGAGCTCTGGACGGTCGCGACGACGAACGCTCTCAGGAGCTCGACGGTCCTGCCTTCGCCTTCTGCCAGCGCGAGCTGGCCGAGAGGTCCGACGACGACTGCGGAGGGAAACGACTCGACACTGGCCGCCAGAACGAGACGCTCGTACCCTTCCGTCCCCTCCTCCTGCGTGACCGCGACGACGTCCTTGCCCGTGTCGGCAAGTCGGGCGACTGCCTCGTCGATTCGTGCTGAGAGCGCTTCGTTCGCTGTCGCTTCGTCACCCGGGAGGAGGACGAACGCGGCGTCTCTCGCGGCGACGACCTCCGAGAGGGACGCGGTCGACGCGAGATCGACGCACGGCGTCGAAGGAGAGCACGAAGCACCGGCACCGCACGAAGCGGCGTCCGGGTCGCAGGCGGCGACCGCCCCGCCACCGGCCTCCGTGGCCGCGATCTCCGCCGATCCTCCGTCGTCCGCGCCGGTCCTCATGATGAGCGACCGCGCCGCCAGGCTCGCAGCGGCGAACATGATGAGAGCGAACGCGACGGTTCTCGCCCGTGAGCCGCCTGATCGCCCGCCCGTCGATTCCTCGCCCTGCAGCTCCGAGCCGTCTCTCGGGGGACCGCAGTCGCATGAGGACCCGCTCGTGGTTTCCGGACAGCACTCGTTGGGCGGCCTGGCAGTCGGATCGTCGTTCATGCGCTCGCTCCCTCCGGAGGTACGGGGTCGCACTCGGCCCCGTTCGGGTTCTCCCCTCTACTATACAGCGCCACGCACGGCGGGACAACGCGCACCGTGACAGGCCACGCTCGTGGTATCATTCCAGCGGAAGGGAGGTCCCGGTCGTGTTATCTTCACACCGCTCTATTGCGATGGCATTGGCCATTGCTCTCCTGGGCAATGTGGTCGGTTGCGCCGGGCCGGCGACCGGTGGCGACCCGGAGACGTCCCCGGGAAACGACGTCTCCGGCGTCGCGATCGGAGCCGACCTCTCGTTCCTTCCCCAGCTCGAGGCAGCCGGCGCGGAGTACGCCGTCGCCGGCGTGCGCGGCGATCCTCTCACCATCTTCCGGGACCACGGGTTCACGCTTGTCCGGCTCCGTCTCTGGCACACGCCCGAGGAGCCATGGCACGGGCTCGACGCAACAGTCGACTTCGCTCGTAGGGTGCGGGACGAGGGCTTCGAGATCATGCTCGACCTCCACTACTCCGACAGCTGGGCCGACCCAGGGAAACAGGTGAAGCCCGAGGCGTGGCGTGACGCGGACTTCCCTGCGCTCGTCGACTCCGTCCGGGAGTACACGAGCGCCGTTGTCCGCCGGTTCGCCGACGCGGACGTCCTGCCCCGCTACATTCAGCTCGGGAACGAGATTGGGGGCGGGCTCCTTTGGGACGATGGCCGGGTGGGGTGGGAGGGAGGCCCGCACGACACGTGGGAGCAGTGGTCGCAGCTCACGGAGCTCCTCGCGGCGGCCGCAGAGGGCGTCCGGCGCGCGCAGCCGGCGGGCTCAAGCCCGGCGATCGTCCTCCACGTCGCGGACGGAGGGGACAACGAGGCGTGCCGGTGGTTCTTCGATCGGGTCGTCGCTGCAGGAACGGAGTTCGACGCGATCGGGCTCTCGTTCTACCCGTGGTGGCACGGCGAGCTCGGCGACCTCGAGACAAACGTGCACGACCTCGCCCGGCGCTATGGAAAGGAGATCCTGGTCGTCGAGACCGGGTACCCGTGGACGCTCAGCTGGTGGGACGACACACACAACTTCGTGGGCGAGCCCGCGCAGCTGCATCCCGGCTACGGCGCCTCCCCCGGATCGCAGGAGCGGTTCCTTCGGGACCTCGTCGCCGTCGTGGCCGGGATCCCGCGCGGTCTCGGACGGGGCGTGATCTACTGGGAGCCCGCGTGGACCGCCGTGGACGACGGCCCACCGAACCCGTACGAGAACCTCGCCCTCTTCGACTTCCACTGGGACGCCCTTCCGGCACTCGGATTCGGGCTCCCGCGTTAGTCCGGAATCCCGCAACAGAGCGCCCAGCATCAGCAGGCACCCGGTTTGCTACCAGTGCCATGCAGGAGGAACTGCATGGCACCTTCAGAATCCATCGACACGACCGGCCGCGACGGCGCGGTCTCGGTAAGGTCGCTCTTCAGCCGCCTCGGGGCGGAGCGCGCAGGCGAGGGAGTGAGTGCGTCGGACGTCGTCATGGACGTCGTCGCGTTCGCAGTCACGCTCGTCTTCGCGAGCCTCCATCGGTGGGCGGCGCACGACATCATCTGGGCCCTGTGGATCTCGAGCCTCTGTGTCGGCTACGCGCACATCGTGACAGGCATCGTCACCGGGACGATCAACTGGTTCAGCGGATCGAAGGCCGTGCAGGTCGTGGGCGCCGTCTTCACGCTCGGGTTCTTCTCCGTCCACTTCGTGGGGTTCCACTACGGCCACAGCGCGTTCCTCCACATGTTCTTTCCCCTCGTCGGCGAGGGACCGACGCCGGACTTCCCACAGACGGTGGCGGTGACGCTCAGGCTCTTCTGGCCGTTCGTCCTCATGAGCTTCGTCGCGAGATGGCGTGACCTCCCGCTCAACGGGGTCGATCTCGGCAAGAAGGGCACGTTCTCCGGTCCGTACGCCAACGTCATCCGCATGCACATCCTCATCTTCGTGTTCGCCGGGCTCGCCATGGCCGACCTGAGCCGCCTGGCGGTCTACCCCGTCCTCGCGTTCTACTTCTTCCCCTGGGGCGCCTTCAGAGACGCGGTCCGGAACCGCCGCAAGGGCTAGCTCCTACGAGCTTCCCCCGGCAATCGCCGAACCAGCGCGTCCGCCGGCGGCCGTTTCCGGTGCGCCTCTTCCCGTTGCCGTGGTAGAGTCTGTCCCGCCGGCATAACTCTCGAGGAATCGCTGAGGGGGTGGGTCATGGCCAGATTCCGCTGCGACGTGTGCAACACGTTCGAGTACGATGACACGCGAGGCGACTCCCGGACCGGCATTAAGCCCGGAACGCTTCTCGAGGACTTCCCCGACGACTGGCGTTGCCCGATCTGCGACTCGAAGAAGGAGCACCTCCAACCGGTCCACGAGAAGGTCAAGACGGTCCGCGTGCACGAGACGATCATCGACCCGACCAGAGGCGCGGAGGACACGATCGTCTACGAGGCCACGAAGGCGATCGACGCCGAGAGCTACCTCGGAGAGTGGCGCCGCGAGACCGACGCCCTCGAACGCCACATGGAGGACATCCACAGGATCTCCGTCACCGGTGAATCAATCATCGAGCCCATGCGCACCCGGCGGGACGTCATCTCGTGGGACGAGATCCTCATCAAGGGCGCGCAGCTGGCGAGGATCCCCCTGAACCAGGACGATCCGGTGAACACGAGAACGGTCATCGGTCCGTCCGCCAGGAAGCCGCTCGAGATCGAGACCCCGGTGTTCGTAACACACATGTCGTTCGGCGCCCTCTCGAGGGAGGTCAAGGTGGCGCTTGCCAAGGGAAGCGCCGCCGTGAGGACGGCCGTGTGCTCGGGGGAGGGGGGCATTCTCCCCGAAGCGCGGGCCGCGTCCTACCGGTACATCTTCGAGTACGTCCCGAACGAGTACAGCGTCTCCACGGAGAACCTCGCGGCCTCTGATGCGATCGAGATCAAGATCGGGCAGTCCTCCAAGCCCGGAATGGGCGCCCACCTCCCCGCGGAGAAGGTCACGAAGGAGATCGGGGAGATTCGCGGCTTTCCGGAGGGAAGCGACATCGCGAGCCCCGCCAGGTTCGAGGACATCCGGAGCGCCGACGACCTCAAGCATAAGGTCGACTGGCTCCGGAAGGAGTCGGGAGGGAGGCCGATCGGCATCAAGCTGGCCGCCGGTCACATCGAAGCCGACCTCGGGGTCGCCCTGGCTGCCGAGCCGGACTTCATCACGATCGATGGGCGACCGGGAGCGACCGCAGCATCCCCGCAGTTCATCAAGGCGGCGACATCGGTCCCGACCATCTTCGCGCTCTACCGGGCGCGGAAGTTCCTCGACGAGAACGGCGCGAAGGACGTGTCGCTGGTGATAACGGGCGGGCTTCGCGTATCCCCGGACTTCGCGAAGGCGCTCGCGATGGGGGCCGACGCCGTGGCGATCGGCACGGCAGCGCTCATGGCCACCGCGTGCCAGCAGTACCGGCTCTGCGACACCGGTAAGTGCCCGGTCGGCGTCACCACGCAGGACGAAGAGAGCCGGGCGAGGCTTCGGGTCGACATCTCCGCGAAGAAGCTCGAGAACTTCCTCCGCGTCTCGACCGACGAGCTTCGGGACTTCGCCCGCCTGACAGGGAAGGATGACGTCCACGCACTCTCGGTCGGGGATCTTTGCACAACATCTTCCGAGGTGTCAGGGAACACCGAGATTCCTCACGTCTAGGGCAGCCCCGGGCCGCTTCCCGCAGCGAGCCCAGTCCGCATTCTAGTCCCCCAGACGGCCTCCCAGAGGCCCTCCGGACCGCCCCGCGCGACTCCCTCCTTTCCCGAGACGGAGCATTTTGCACCAAGTGCACATGCGGCCACTCTCTACTTGCCTAAACTTGTATATTGCGTTCAGGCGGCTGAGGTGGTATCATAAAGTCTTGACGGTAGCACATACCTTGGGAGCACTGAGCCGGGGGCGGTCGCCCGGACGTTCTTGTTCCGTGTGGCCGATGTCCTCGTTTGAGGTTCGTACCCTCGGAGTCGTGCAAGCTCGGGGAGGGACCGATGAGACTGAAAGCGTTGCTGGCCGTTGCCAGTATCCTGTTGATTCTCCCGGCCGCGGGGGTGGCACAGTTCGTGATGCCCTACAGCGTTGTGGGGAGCGGCGGCGGAGCGATGACGGGGGCTAGCCACCAGATGAACGGAACGGTTGGCCAGGCCGCGATCGGCGTCGTCAGCGGGCCGAACAACACCAACGAGATCGGCTTCTGGTATCGCCCCGGTTGGATCCTGACCGGAGTGGAGGACGCGGGTGATCTGTACCCCAACACCTTCTGGCTCGGACAGAACCACCCGAATCCTTTCAACCCGGTGACGACGATCCAGTTCGGTCTGCCCAAGAGCGCGCACGTCACGATGAAGCTCTACGACGCTTCCGGTCGTGAGGTGATGACGCTCGTCGACGGGCAGGTCGACGCGGGCTTCCACGACACCGTCGTCGACGGGTCGGGTCTCGCAAGCGGCGTCTACTTCTGCAGGATGGTCTCGGAGAGGTTCGTCGAGGCGAGGAAGCTGGTGTTGCTGAAGTAGCGGGTGCGGAACGTCCCCTCGACGCCGTTCGAGGCCGGGGTGGAGTGAGGCGGCGGGCGTCGGCGGGCTGACTGAGAGAGATGAGACGAGCGAGAAGAGCGGAGAAGGAGGCTCTTGGAATGAGACGGGCACTTGTCCTTTGCGCGCTGCTGACGCTGATCGCTGGGCCGCAGGTGGTCTCTGCGGACGTCCCTGAGCTGATCAGCTACCAGGGAGTGCTTCTGGATGGCACGGGCGTCCCTGTGGAGGATGGTAGCTATCTCCTTACGTTCCAGATCTACGACGTCGACACGGGCGGGACGCCGCTCTGGGGAGAAGGCCAGCTGGTCACGGTGACCGACGGCGTGTTCGAGGCAGTCCTGGGAAGCATCACGCCAATCTTCCTCCAGTTCAACGTTCCCTACTGGCTCGGTGTGTCGATCGGTGGCGACGCCGAGCTCACCCCGCGAACCGAACTGACGACATCGCCGTACGCGTTCCGCGCGAAGTACGCGGATTTCGCGGCGGACCTCGACTGGGAGACCGCCGGCGACGACATCTACCGCACCCTGGGCAACGTGGGGATCGGCACGGACACTCCGGTCTACATCCTCGACGTCGCCGACACGATGCGCGCCACCGGCTTCGTGATGCCGACGGGCGCCACCGATGGCTACGTCCTGACCTCCGACGCGACGGGCGTCGCGAGCTGGCAGCCCGGAGGGGGTGCCGGTACCGGCGACATCACCGGCGTGGAGGCGGGCGCTGGCATGACCGGCGGCGGGGACACGGGCGACGTGATCCTCGACGTCGGGGCTGGTGACGGCATCGCGGTCGCAGCGGATGACGTGTCTGTGGCCGTCGCTGACATCGCTGGAGACGGGCTCTCCGACGATGGTCTGAATGACCTCCAGGTGAACACAGGCGCGGGCCTCACGATCGACACCGACGCCGTTGCCCTCGGGCCGACCTACCTCGACGGCAGCGCGTACGACGCCGTCTTCGTGAACGAGGGACAGGCCGACGCCATTACGGCCGACATGCTCCTTCCGGATGTCGTGTCGAGCATCTCCGGCGTGTCGAACGACGCGGGCGACGTGGCCCTCGTGGCGGGAACGAACGTCGTGATCACCCCAGACGACGTCGGAAACACGATCACGATCGATGCGACGGGCGGCGGGGATGGCGACATCACCGCGGTGAACGCCAACGACGGTCTCGTGGGCGGTGGCGACACCGGCGACGTGGACCTCGCGGTCGCCGATGGGGCGGGCTTCGTGGTCCTCCCCGACAGCATGTACGTCAACACCGGCGTCGGGCTCGAGGTGGACGCGGACGCGGTCGAGCTGACCGACGCGTACGCCACGGGACTCTCCTACGACTCCAGGTTCGTCAACGAGAACGAGCCGGACGCGATCTCGCTCGCCATGATCCAGCCGGACGTGGTCTCGAGCGTAGACGGAGTCGCGAACGATGGCGGTGACGTCGACTTCGTCGCGGGCGCAGGCGTCACGATCACGCCGGACGACGACCTGAACACAATCACTTTCGAGGCGGCCGGAGGCGGCGACATCACCGCCGTGATAGCCGGTGCGGGCCTCGCGGGCGGCGGGACCGAGGGAGACGTGACGCTTGACGTCTCGGGAGTCACGGCGGACCTCATCACTCCCGACATCGTCTCGAGCGTGGACGGGGTCGTGAACGACGGTGGCGACATCGACCTCATCGCGGGCACGAACATCACGATCACGCCAGACGACGTCGGGAACACGATCACGATCGACGCCGCCGCGGGAGATGATGGGGACTGGACGATCTCCGGCTCCGACCTGATTCCAGCGGTTGCCGGGAACGTCGGCATCGGCGACGCGACTCCGGCCTACAAGCTCACGGTCGAGGCCGAGAACAGCAAGACCGCGAACTTCCTCTTGACCGAGACGAACGACACCGGCGAGGGACGCGCGGCCGTGCACGCGCAGCGCAACCGCACGCTTCTGAACAGCGGCGCCACGTTCGCCTACGACCAGACGAACAACGCGATCGTCGGCTACAACGCATACGGCGACCCGCGGACCTTCGGCGTGGCCGGTTACACTGAGTTCACGTTGAACCGGACAGGCGGCGTGTTCGGCTCGAACTCCGACGCCTCCTGCTGGGGCGCGCTCGGGTTCTTCGATTTCTTCGGCGAGAGCTACGGCATGTATACGCCGAACATGGTGTGGATCGGCGGCAACGTCGGCATCGGCACCGAAGGCGCTCCCCAGAATAAGCTCGACGTCAACGGGACGCTGAGGGCCAACGTTCTCAGGCTCACCAACGGCGTGACGTCGGGGTACTTTCTCCAGACGGACTCGGATGGCGTCGGGAGCTGGCAGCCGATCCCGCCTGACGACGACTGGACCGTCTCCGGCTCGGACATGTACTCGACGGTCGCCGGAAACGTCGGTATTGGCACAACGACCCCGGCCACGAAGCTCGAGGTCACGGGTACGGTGACCGCGACGGCTTTCGTGGGCGACGGCAGTGGTCTCACCAACCTGCCCGCAGGCGTCGAGACCGATCCTGTATTCGGTGCGTCCGAGGCGGCGCTCCTCGTGGCCGGCGACAAGGCGAACTACGACGCTGCCTTCGGTTGGGGCGACCACGGCCTCGCGGGCTACCTCACGAGCTACACGGAGACCGATCCGGTCTACGGCGCGTCCGAGGCAGCGCTGCTCGTCGCGGGCGACAAGGCGAACTACGACGCTGCCTTCGGTTGGGGCGACCACGGCCTCGTGGGCTACCTCACGAGCTACACGGAGACCGATCCGGTCTACGGCGCGTCCGAGGCGGCGCTGCTCGTGGCCGGCGACAAGGCGAACCTGGACACCGCGTTCGGATGGGGTGACCACAGCACCGCAGGCTATCTCACGAGCCAGTACTGGACGCAGACCGGTTCTGATGTCTACTACAACACGGGCGACGTCGGCATCGGGACGTCCACTCCGGGAGCCGCGTTGGATGTCGTTTCAACAGGCACGGGTCTCGCAGTGAGTGTCACAGCGAACTCCTTCGTGACCGCCGCCATCATGGGCGTGAGCACGACGCAGGACATCGGCATCGGCGAGACCGTGCTCGAGCTCGCCGCGGGCACGAGTGCGAACGACGACTCTTACTTCATCGAGGCGCTCCGCGGAACCGACCCGGTCTTCCGCGTCTGGGGCGACGGTGACGTGACTGCAGACGGCGCTTTCACCGGCGGGGGAGCGGATTTCGCCGAGATGTTCGCGGTGAGCACCGGTGCAGGTTCCTCGGAGCCGGGCGACGTCATGGTTATCGACCCGTCTGCCACGAGGAAGATCGTGAAGTCGAGCAAGGCGCGGTCGACGCTCGTGAGCGGAATCTACAGCACGAAGCCTGGGTTCATCGGGTCTGAGGACTGGAGCCGGAACGCGAGCGACGAGATTCCGCTCGCAGTGGTCGGCATCGTGCCGTGCAAGGTCTCGTGCGAGAATGGCGCGATCACTCCGGGTGACCTCCTCGTGACTTCGAGCATTCCCGGTCACGCCATGCGGGATGAGACCCCGCGTCCCGGGACAATCCTTGGTAAGGCCCTCGAGGGGCTCGATTCGGGCACTGGTGTGGTGAAGGTGCTCGTGACCCTCCAGTAAGTTCCAGCGACAGAAGCAGCGGACAGTGCCACGGCTGGCCGGCGATTCGCCGGCCAGCCGTTTCCCTGCGTCCGAGACCCTCGCGCCACGGGTAGCACGCCTCGGTCGGGCGACCGCCTCTCTGACGGGCGCATTTGAACAGCCTCACTTTAATGAGCATCGACTCAGTCCATCCCGGCGTCGACTTATATCTTGCATTTGTCCACCCATAGTGCTATTCTTTCGTGAATCGCAGCCGGTGTTCACATGACGAGCCACACCGTATTCGACTCTCCCCAGCGAATCGAGACCGCGCCCGCCAGCAAGGCGGGACACACGTGTGCGTGCCACGGGGATGGTTGGTTGAAAGGAGGGAACGATGAGGCGCATGACAACGCTCCTTGTTGTCGCGATGATCTTCCTGCTCCTGCCTCTTGCTTCGAGCGGACAGATCACCCTGCCGTACGATGTCGTGGGGTGCGGGGGTGGGGAGATGAGCGGCGTCGGCAACGTGGTCCGGGGGACGCTCGGCCAGGGCTGCATCGGCGTCGCCAGCGGCCCGGGGAACATTCACGAGATCGGCTTCTGGTACCTCTTCGGGGAGCCGGGCACGGGAATCGACGAGGGTGACCTCACCCCAACGAGGTACTGGCTCGGTCAGAACCACCCGAACCCGTTCAACCCGATGACGACGCTCAAGTTCTCATTGCCCCAGCTCACTCGCGTGATCATGAAGCTCTACGACGCTTCGGGGCGCGAGGTTCGCACACTCGTAGACGAGGAGCTCCCGGCCGGTCACCACAGTACTGTCGTAGAGGCGCAGGGACTCGCGTCCGGCATCTACTTCTGCCGCATGGTGGCGGGTAGCTTCGTGGAAACTCGGAAGCTCGTACTACTCAAATAGGAGCGGGCCGGTCCTCAGCGCGGCCCACAGGACCGCGCTTGGGGGCGAGCCCAGGCCCGCTCCGACCGACCTTGGACTCAGGGTGTACTGGTCGGATGCGCGGCTGGACTGAAGGAGGTGCGCAAATGAAACGGGCTCTTGTTCTCTGCGTGCTGCTGGCGATGGCGACGGCGCCCCAGGTCGTCGCGGCAGCCGTGCCGCAGACGATGAGCTACCAGGGGGTGCTCCAGGACGGATCCGGGAACAACGTGCCGGACGGGAGCTACTCGCTGAACTTCCGGATCTACAACGTTGCCGTGGGCGGGAGTTCTCTGTGGTTCGAGGCGCAGACAGTGTCCGTCGTAGATGGGATCTTCGACGTGATCCTCGGAAGTACGACACCTCTGACCTTGGCGTTCGATGCCCCTTACTGGCTGGGCATTCAGGTAGGAGCCGACCCCGAGCTGACCCCTCGCATGGAGATGACGTCAGCGGCCTACTCACTGAACGCGCAGCACGCCGAGACGGTTGAAATCAGCGGACTCGGAGGCGACGGCCTCGTCGAGGATGGAACCGAACTCGATGTCAATCCGGGCACGGGACTCGAGGTGGCCGGCGATGAGGTTGGCCTGACGACCCCATACGCGAATGGCAGCGCCTACGATGGTGTGTTCGTCAACGAGGGCCAGGCAGGCTCCGTGACGTCGGGAATGATCGCGCCGGACGTTGTATCGAGTGTCGACGGTGTGTCGAACGACGCCGGCGACGTCGATCTCGTCGAGGGCGCGAACATTACCATCACACCCAACGACAGCGCGAACACGATCACGATCGCGGCCGCAGGCGGAGGCGACATCTCGGGCGTCACCGCGGGGAATGGTCTCGTCGGGGGCGGTACGTCAGGTGACGTGACGCTCGATGTCAGTACGGCGACCGGTCTCCAGGTGGTGGGCGACGCGGTTCAGCTGACGACGCCCTACGCGAGCGGCAGCGCGTACAATGGGGTGTTCGTCAATGAAGGTCAGACGAACGGGGTGACGGCCGGGATGATCGCGCCGGACGTGGTCGGGAGCGTAGACGGAGTGTCGAACGACGCGGGGAACATCGATCTCCTGCCCGGCTCGAATATCACGATCACGCCGAATGACACCGCGAACACGATCACAATCGCTGCAACGGGCGTCGGCGACATCACGGCGGTCGACGCCGGAGCGGGTCTCGGCGGAGGCGGTTCCGTCGGTGCCGTCACGGTCAACGTCAATACTGGAACGGGCATTCAGGTGAGCAGCGATGCCGTGGCGCTGACGACGCCCTACGCGAGCGGCAGCGCCTATGACGGCGTGTTCGTCAACGAAGGACAGGCAAACTCCGTGACGACGGGCATGGTCACGCCCGCCATCGTCTCGAGCGTCGACGGCGTCGTCAACGACGGTGGGAACGTCGACTTCGTCGCCGGATCGAACATGACGATCACGCCGAACGATGGGGCCAATACCATCACGTTCGCTACGAACGGGAGCATTGGCGGCAGCGGGACACCCAGCTACCTTCCGAAGTTCACTGCCCCGTCGACCCTCGGGAACTCGATCATGTACGAGAGCGGAGGGACGATCTACATCAGCGCCGCTTCGCGAGACGCGAAGGCGAGGGATCTGGAGACCGACGAGCGGAAGGACGGCGGAGCGTTCTCGAGGAGTCGCCTCCCTCGGCAGCTGGACATCCACGGCAATGACACCTGGACGATCTACGCCGAGGTGAGCGACGTCGACGGTCTTGACGGAGAGGCTGCGGTCTTCGGCTACCGCACGGACTCCAACGCCGGAACGGGCTACGCTATCAACACGACGAACAACGGCGTAGTCGGCTACTCGCTCTGGGGAGATCCCTACACGTTCGGAGTGGCTGGCTACACGTGGGGTGACTTCTCGAACTGCGGCGGCGTCCTCGGCTCCGACGACACGGGGAGCTACTGGGGTTCGCTCGGATACAGGGATTCTGGCGGATCGTGGTGGGGTGCCTACACCCCGGACAACGCGTACGTCGGAGGAACGCTTCGGCTCCCGGCGGGGGCCTCGTCCGGTCTCGTCCTGACCTCGGACGCCAGCGGGAACGCGAGCTGGCAGTCCACCCCCTCAGGTGACATCACGGCCGTCACCGCGGGCAACGGCCTCAGTGGCGGTGGAGGATCGGGAGCGGTGACGCTCCACGTAGGTGCCGGTGATGGCATCGACGTCTCTTCGTCGTCGGTTGCCGTCGACGTCACGGATTTCGCCGGCACCGGTCTTGGTGAAAGCTCCAACAACCTGCAGGTGAACACGGGAAGCGGGCTCGGCCTCAGCGGCGACGCGGTGTACGTTCCTTCGGGGGCGATCAACGCCGGACATCTCGCCACGAATTCCGTTACGCCCGCAGAGATTGCGACCGACGCCGTCGGCGCCCCTGAGATCGCCGCGAACGCGGTCGGCCAGAGCGAGATAGCCACGGGTGGTGTCGCGTCGGCGGAGGTCGCCGACAACACGCTCACCGCGAGCGACCTCGCGCCTGGTTCCGTCGGCTTCAGTGAACTTCAGGATCCGCTCACGCTCTCCAGCGCCTGGAACATCAACTCGACCGGCAGCAACGCGCTGGAGGTGGAGTATACGGGCGCCAGCGGTGACAGGATCGCGGTGCGCGGGGAGTCCACCCCGACGGACTACTACGGCATCGGCGGGGAGTTCGAGGGTGGGTACTACGGATCACGGCACTACTGCTACGGCGCCAGCTCAAGCTACTACACGGCGCTCTATGCCTCAGCATCCGCCGCTTCCGGGACCAAGTACGGCGTCTACGCACGTGCGGTGGGGACGGGCGGCACGAAGTACGGCGTCTACGGTTACGCTGAATCCGGCGGCACCGCCTACGCCGGGTACTTCAACGGCACGCTCCACGCGACGACCGCCACCGCGAACGTCAAGGCGTTCAAGATCGACCACCCCCTCGATCCCGCGAACAAGTACCTGTACCACAGCAGCGTCGAGAGCGCGGACATGATGAACATCTACAACGGGAACGTCGAGCTCGACGGAGGCGGGAAGGCGTGGGTTCAGATGCCCGACTGGTTCGATGCGCTGAACGCCGACTTCCGCTACCAGCTTACCGCGATCGGGGCGCCGGGGCCGAACCTGTACATCTCCGAGAAGATGTCCGGCGGCCGGTTCCAGATCGCGGGTGGCGAGCCCGGTATGGAGGTCTCGTGGCAGGTGACGGGAATCCGCCACGACCCCGTGGCCGAGGCGCACCGGATTGAGGTCGAGCAGGACAAGTCCGCGGAAGAGGTCGGCAAGTACCTGACGCCTGAAGTCTACGGCTTCTCGGCAACGCAGGCGGTGGACTACATCCCGCCGAAGCCGGGCGAGTCGCAGAGGCACTAAGAAGCGGCAAGCGCGGGCGGTGTCGGGCAGGCGAGCGCATGACAGGTGCGGTGACCTGACGCCGTGCGTGAAACAAAAGGAGGCCGGTCGACGTTCGCGTCGACCGGCCTCTGTCCTTCTGTCGGTTGGCGACAGGCGTCTACGCCTCCCCACCCCTCCACGCGATCAACGTCTCGATCTCCTTCGCCAACTTCTCCTCGTCGCCTTGGGAGAACCCGAGGTGGCGGTAGATGACGCGCCCCTCGTGGTCGACGACCACGGTGACCGGAATGCCGGTCACCTTGTAGGCGTCGAAGACCTCACGGTCCTCGTCACTCAGCACGATGTGGCGGACGTTGTTCTCGTTGAGGAAGTCGCCCGCTGCGGGCGGCAGCGTTCCGGAGTTGATGGAGACGACCTTGAACCCATCAGCTTCGTACTTCTCGTAGAGCTCCACCAGGTGCGGCAACTCCGCACGGCACGGTCCTCAGGTGAAGCCCCAGAAGGCCAACAGCACGACGTCGCCCTTGAGGTCCGCGAGCGCGACCGTCTCTCCGTCGCGGCTCGGGAGCGAGAACCCGGGCGCCATGGTGACGCCGTCGTACCGTCTCTCGGCGATGAGCTCGTCGAGCGCGTCGGCGCTGCCGTCCCTCGCGGTGAGCATCTCAGCGAGGATCGCTCGGGCGGGATCGTCAGCGTCGACCGATCTGGCGACGAGCACCGTGAGGAAGTCGATCGCGCGATCGTCCATTCCGCCGGCACGGTAGACCTCGATCAGGTGGTCGACCGTGAAGTTCCCGGACGCCGGCGTCTCCGGCGAGAGGGCCAGGGCCTTCTCGAGGTGCGCGGCAGCCCTCTCGGTGTTCCCGGCCTTGAACTGCGCCCAGCCGGCGGTGTCGAGTGCCATCGTGGAGTCGAACGCCGAGGGGGCGAGCTCGACCGACCGCTCCGCCATTCGGGCGGCCGTCTCGGGCTCGACACCTCTCTGGGTCATGTCGTATGCGATGTTGTTCAGGACGTCCCATCCCGTGAACCCCTTCGACGCCGCGAGCGCTTCGACAGCAGCGAGAGCGACGTCGGGATCCTCTTCGATCGCGAGACGATACACGCTGGCCTGGAGCACGCCCTTGACGATCGGGTCGTCGGCCTCCGCGATGTGGGACTCAGCCGCGGCAATCGCGGCATCGAGCCCGTCGCGCTCGGCGACCTCGCCGAGAAGCGCGCCGTACGCCCTGTCCAGCATCGACGGCCACATCTGAGCGTCCTCGGTTCCCGCCTCGGATCGGGCGAGCCCGACGCGGGCGACCTCGACAGTGAGCTCCTTGTCGGTGAGCTCGCTGCCCGAGTGGTACCACGTCAACCAGATGTGCGGTGTCTGGACCGCGGTGTCGTCGGCGATGAGGTCACGCGCGAGCTCTTCGGCGCGTGCCACGTGCGCCGGATCGTCGGTCGCGACGAGGGCGCGGTCGTACCTGGACAGCACGAAGCCGTGGCGCTCCGGTGTCGCCGGAACCTCGTAGAGCTTCTCCCACGCCTCGAAGGCGGCGTCCTGCCCGCCGGCTTCCTCGGCGGCAGAGACGGCCGTGTCGATCGCCCGTCCCAGGATATCGCCGGCCTCCTCGGGTGCCTCTGCGTTCGCGGTCACGAAGGCGAGGGCTTCCTCGGATCGTGCGGCGGCGTCCTCGATGGCCATGATCCTGTCCAGCTCGTGCTCCAGGGCCGCGAGGCGCTGCTCGGAGCAGCCCCAGAACGCGCCCAGCACGAGGGCTACCACAAAGGCGAGCGCAATTGCCCGTCTCATCAGAACCTCCCTCAGTAGGGGACCTTGCCTGATTCGGAAGTCATCCTACACGAGTTTGAAATTGACTTCCACCCATTCCTTCGGTACCCTATCTTCTGTGGTGACAGGGAGATGCGGATGATGCGGGTTGAGAGTCACCCTTGGGCGGTCTCCGTCCAGGAGGCCTTCCGGATACAGGAGGAGCTCAGGGAGCGACTGGTACTGGAGGACGTTCCGGACCCACCGAAGACGATCGCGGGCGTCGACGTCTCCTTCTCGCGCGGACAGGATCTCGTCCACGCGGCGATCGTTGTCCTCGAATCGGAGTCCCTCGAGCTCGTCGAGACTGTATCGGCCACGCAGCAACCGGTTTTCCCTTACATTCCCGGCCTCCTCTCGTTTCGCGAGGGGCCGGTGGTGCTCGAGGCCTTCGAGCAACTCGACGGCGCGCCCGATCTCGTCATGTTCGACGGTCAGGGCATCGCGCATCCGAGGGGTCTCGGCCTCGCATCGCACATCGGCGTCCTGATCGACAGGCCGTCGATCGGGTGCGCGAAGTCGAGGCTGATAGGCGAGTTCAAGGAGCCGAAGCAGAAGCGCGGCTCTATGAGGACCCTGAGCATTCAGCGGAAGAAGGTCGGCGTCGTCCTCCGCACCAAGGACCAGACGAAGCCGCTCTTCGTTTCGCCCGGCCACAGGATCACGATCGAGACTGCGGCCGAACGGGTGCTCGGTGCAGGAAGAGGATACCGGCTTCCCGAGCCGACGCGACGCGCGCACCACGAGGCCGCACGCGTCAAGCGGGAGCGCGGCGGGTAAGCCGGGCGAAGAGGAGGATTTCGCGAGGTCATCGTTTGGCGTAGGCAGAGACGAGGAGAACACGGGTGGAGCCAGGAGATATAGGGACGGGAGGTGTTGAGATGCCGAATACGTTTCCGGCTTGCCGCATGTGTGAGAAGGGAGTCCTGATTCCCCTATCGGACTACGGGCGTGACGGGGCGGCCATCACCTACAAGGCGTGGGTTTGCTCCAACCCGAACTGCGGTTACCACTTGAGGATCGACAACGGCGAAATCAGCCGTGGTACCAGAGTGAACGAAGCCGCCAAGTAGGACCAGCGTTCCCCGATCGTGGGCGGGGGCAGTACCTGACTAACGAGACCAGCGGTTTCGCTCGTGTTCACACCTCGTCGTCAGAGGACGTTCGATGATCCGAGCAGTCATCTTCGACCTGGACAACACGCTCACCGACTTCATGCGCATGAAGGAGGTGTCGATCGAGGCGGCCATCGAGGAGATGATCGACGCGGGTCTCCCGATGGCGGCCGAACTCGCGAAGCGGAAGCTCTTCGAGATCTACGACCGGGAGGGGATCGAGGACCAGCGTGTCTTCGACAAGTTCCTGGAGGAGGAGCTCGGCGAGATCGACCCGAAGATCCACACGGCGGCCGTGCTCGGCTACCGCCGGGGCCGCGAGTACACGCTCGTGCTGTACCCTCACGTCAAGAAGACGCTTCTCAACCTCGCGCGCAGGGGCCTCAAGCTCGTCATCCTCTCCGACGCGCCGCGGTATCAGGCGTGGTCCCGCTTGTGCTACCTCGGTCTCCAGCACTTCTTCGATCACGTCATCACGTTCGAGGACACACGCGTTCGGAAGCCCGATCCGGCGCCGTTCAAGAAAGCGATCGACCTCCTCGACATGAAGCCCGAGGAGGTAGTCATGGTGGGCGACTGGCCCGAGCGCGACATGGTGGGTGCCTCCGGTGTCGGGATCAAGACCGTCTACGCCAAGTACGGGGACACGTCGGGGGCGACCATCTCCGGCGGGGACTTCGAGATAGACGACATCTCGCAGCTCGTCCCGATCGTGGAGCAGCTGATGGAGGGGGCGGACTAGGGCGGAGGGGGGCATGATCCGAGCGATCGGCACAGACGTCGTCGACCTCGAGCACTTCGAGCACGTGGTCTCCCACTCGCGCCCGGGGTTCCTGAGCCGCCTCTTCACGGACGAAGAGATCGCGTACTGCGAGAAGTTCAAGGAGAACATGGCCTCCTACGCTGCCATCTTCGCGGCGAAGGAGGCCTTTTTGAAGGCCCTCAGGACCGGCCTCGCGCCAGGGATGACCTGGCGGGACGTCGAGGTCGTCCACGGGCGTGGCGGAGCCCCGACCATCGTGGCGCGAAGGCGGTGCGCGGAGCTTCTGGGCCAAGGCAGCGCCCACGTCACGCTGTCCCACTCGAACAGCACGGCGCACGCGGTCGTCGTCATCGAGGACCAGGAATGAAACTCGTCACATCCGAGAGCATGCGGGCGATAGACAACCAGTGCATCCAGGCGCTCGGCATCCCGGGGCTCAGGCTAATGGAGAACGCCGGTGTCGGGACCGTCCGGTTCATGGAGCACGAACTCGGCGCTCTCGCGGAGAAGAACTTCACCGTCGTGTGCGGGAAGGGGAACAACGGCGGCGACGGTTTCGTCATCGCGCGGGAGCTCACCGCCCGGGGCGCGAGCGTGAAGGTCTATCTCGCGGGTCACGCGGCCGATGTGTCAGGCGATGCTCGCGCGAACCTCGACAGGCTCGGCGAGGGGAAGGTGACCGAGCTTTCCGACGGGAAGTCGATCGGCGAGCTCGTCGAGGCGATGACGAAGAGCGACGCGGTCGTCGACGCCGTCTTCGGGACGGGCTTCGAGGGCGTGCCGCGTGGTCTCTCCGGAACGGTCATCGGGCAGATGAACGTCTGTGGGCGGCCGGTGCTCGCCGTCGACGTCCCCTCGGGGCTGAACGCGACGACGGGTGTCGCGGAAGGCGAGTGCGTTCGGGCGGCGTGGACGTGCACCATGGGGCTTCCGAAGCGCGGCTTCTACCTCTACCCCGGGAGGGACTACGTGGGGAGGCTCCACGTGGTCGACATCGGCGTCCCCGCGAAGGCGATCGAGGAGGTGGGCGTTCGTGACAACGTGCTCACGGTCCGGGAGGCGGCGGCGCTCATGCCCGACCGTCCCGGAGATGCCCACAAAGGCACCTTCGGCAAGGTCGTCGTGGTCGCAGGCTCGGTCGGCTACACGGGGGCAGCGGCGCTCGCGTCGATGTCGGCGGCGAGGAGCGGCGCGGGTCTCGTCTTCCTCGGGACACCGACGAGCCTGAACGATGTGATGGAGACGAAGCTCACCGAAGTGATCACGAGGCCGCTGCCGGAGACCGCGGCGCGGGCTCTCTCGAAGGACGCGTTCGAGCCCGTGCTCGAGCTGATTCGGGACGCCGACGCCCTCGCGATCGGTCCGGGGGTCTCGCAGGACCCATCCGCGCAGGCTCTCGTTCAGGCGGTGGTGGAGGAGGTCGCGATCCCGTGCGTGGTCGACGCGGATGGAGTGAACGCGCTCTCCCCGGACCGGATCGCCGGACGGCGGGGACGCGGCGCGATGGTGCTCACGCCGCACCCGGGGGAGATGTCCAGGCTGACCGGTCACCCGACAGCGGAGGTTCTCGAACGCCGCGACGAGATCGCACGCGAAGTCGCTGCGAAGACCAGCACCACCGTCGTGCTGAAGGGCGCCGGGAGTCTGATCGTCGAGCCGGGAGGTGAGCTCTTCCTGAATCCGACCGGCAACTCCGGACTCGCGTCCGGCGGGAGCGGCGATGTATTGACGGGCGTCATCGCCGCTCTTCTCGGTCAGGGACTCTCCGCGACCGACGCGGCGGCGCTCGGGGCATACGTGCACGGACTCGCCGGGGACATCGCGGCGGCCGAGAAGGGCGAGATCGGGATGGTCGCCGGCGACGTGATGGAGGCGCTGCCGGAGGCGTTCCTGAGGATCGTGGGCGCGGCGTAGCGGGGGTGGGCGGTGACGACGATGCGAACGCGACGGTGAGCGCGGAGCGGCGGGACGGCAGGCACGGGTCCCGCCTTCTGTTGGAACCGAAACGACGAACCAGCTGACTGCAGAGTATGGGACTCAACGGACAGTGGAGGAACGATGCCGAAGTCACTTCTGAAGGACGCCGAGAAGCTGGCGGGGAAGCTGTCGAAGATCCGCAGGCAGATCCACATGAACCCGGAGACGGCCTACGAGGAAAAGGAGACGGCCAAGCTGGTCGCGGAGACGCTCAGGGGGCTCGGCCTCGACGTCAGGACGGGCGTCGCGAAGACGGGTGTCGTCGGGCTTCTGAAGGGTGGGAGCCGAGGAAAGACCGTCGCGATGCGCGCCGACATGGACGCCCTGCCCATCAAGGAACAGAACGACGTCCCGTACCGCTCGAAGGTCGAGGGGAAGATGCACGCGTGCGGGCACGACGGCAACACGACGACCGTCCTCGGCGCCGCGATGCTCCTCTCGAAGATGCGCGGCGACATTGCCGGGAACGTCAAGTTCGTATTCCAGCCGTCGGAAGAGGCGCCGCCCGGGGGCGCGGCACCGATGATCAGAGCCGGCGTGCTGTCGAACCCTAAGGTCGACGCGATCATCGGCGTCCACGTCGACCCGTCCATAGCGACTGGTAAGGTGGGGCTCCGCGAGGGACCGATGATGGCGGCCGCGGACAACTTCGACGTCGCCGTGATCGGCGAGGCCGCGCACGGCGCGAAGCCGAACCTGGGCGTCGACGCGATCGCGCTCTCGGCACAGGTAATCTCTGCTTTGCAGACGATCCCATCCAGGCGGATCAATCCCGTGCACCCGGTCGTCGTGACGCTCGGGAGAATCCAGGGCGGGTATCGCAGGAACGTCATCGCCGACCGCGTCGAGCTCGAGGGGACCGCGCGGACCCTCCACGCGAAGGACCGCACGTCGGTCGAGAAGATGATCGGGACGGCGGTCGCGCACGTCACGAAGTCGGGAGGCGGGACGTTCGAGTACAGCTACGAGCGCGGGTACCCAATCCTCACGTGCGACGGGGGAATCACCGACGTCGTACGGCGCGCGTCCCGCGAACTCCTCGGCAGAGGGAGCGTCGTCGAGATCGACGAACCGTCGATGGGCGGCGAAGACTTCGCCTACTTCGTGAACGAGATTCCGGGCACGATGTTCCGCCTCGGCGTCATGAACAAGAAGAAGGGGTTCACGTATCCGTGGCACCACCCGAAGTTCAACCTCGACGAGGACGGTCTCTGGATGGGCGCGGCCGTGATGGCGAAGGCGGCCCTCACGTGTCTCGAGGAGCTGTAGGCTTGGGGCGCGGGTCCGGAGGTGCGGGGAACGAGCGTGCGTGAGTTCGAGCTCATAGAGGCCATCAGAAGGAAGATCGGCGCCCCCGGCCGCGGGACGGTCGTCGGCATCGGTGACGACGCGGCGGTCTACGAACCGCCGGGCGGGCTCGAGCTCTTCACGTCCGACGCGTTCGTGGAGGACGTGCACTTCCGGAGGGACTACTCCACGTTCCTCGAGATCGGCGCGAAGTGCATGGTCGCGAACGTGAGCGACATAGCGGCGATGGGTGGGTTCCCGACGCGCGCGACTGTCTCGCTCGCGGTGCCCTCGGACGTCGGGGAGGAGGAGATCGGCGAGCTCTACGACGGCCTCATCGAGGTGGCGAAGAAGTACGCGGTCGAGATCGTGGGGGGAGACATCGTCGGATCACCGAGCGGACTGGTCGTGGCGATCGCGCTCGTGGGAGCAGCCGACGGCGACCGGGTCGTGCTTCGGGGAGGCGCGGTCGTCGGAGACGCCGTCCTAGTGACGGGAGAGCTCGGGGGAGCGCAGGCGGGATTGATCGCGCTCGAGAAGGGACTGCCGAGCGAGGGCGACATTGCAAAGGCGTTGGCGAGACACCGGCTCCCGGCTCCGCGGGTGGCCGAGGCACAGGCGCTTCTCGACGTGGCGACGCCGCACTCGATGATCGACATCAGCGACGGACTCGGTTCGGAGGTCTGGCACATAGCCGACGAGAGCGGCGTCGGGATCGAGCTCTGGGAAGCGAAGATCCCCGTGTCCCCGGGGGCGACGGAGGTGGCGAAGCGGCTGGGACTCGACGACCTAGACCTCGCGGTCTCGAGCGGGGAGGAGTTCGAGCTCGTCGTGACCGTGCCGCCGTCGGAGGTCGATCGGGCGATCGAGCACGTGACGACCGTGACCGGCACGCCGCTCTCCTGGGTGGGGAAGGTCGTCGCGGCCGGCGAGGGGTGCAGGCTCGAGCGCGGAGACGGGACCTTCGAGCCGCTTGGGCGCACGGGGTACGAGCACCTGACGGACTGAGCGCATCCGAGGCGATGAGACGCCAGTCAGTGTTCAGAATGTGAACACTAGAAGAGGCCCGGACCCTGGGGGGTTCCGGGCCAGCCTGCACAAAAGGGGGGCAGCTCGTACGTTGATTGTTGACAGCTTGAACATCGTGTGATATTCTAGAAGTTACTGGGGATCACATGAAGGCCTTCGATCTGGACTGACTGACAGGATCAGATTCGAGGGCCTATTTTGTTTGGGGTGAACGGTGGTACCCGCGCAACCGGTCGGAGCTGGATGGCGAGGAGCACTCGCCTCGGCAGCTCTCGGGATCAGCGGTTCACGGTAGTCGCGCGTCTTTCGGGGTGGGTCGGGATCCTCCTGGTGATTGGAGCGTTCCCCGCTCTCTCCGCGGCCGCCTTCGACGAGGTGGTCGCGACTCTGTCATTCGACGCGAGCGAGCTCGTCTTCGAGCACCACGAGGGTTACGACCTTGTGTCCCTCAAGGGCGCCGACTACCTCACTGAGCCCGCGAACCCGATGCTCCCCGCGCTCAGCATCCAGCTCCTGCTTCCCCCCGGTGCCGATCCGTCGGACGTCACGGCGGTCACGAGCGGGACGGTCTTCCTCCCCGAGCGATACAGCATAGTACCCGCGCCTCGGCCAGCCACATTCTCCTCTCGAGGGGCAGCAGAAGTTCCCCAGCCGAATCACTCAACCTACAATTCGGTGCTGCCATACCCGAGTGAGGTCGCTCGGCTGGCCGGGGTCGGGTCGTTCGACGGTCGCCGCATCGCAACGGTGATCGTGACACCTCTTCAGTACGTGCCCGCGACGGGTGAGCTCCTCCTTCACTCCGAGATCGACATCGTGGTGTCGACCGAGCCGGCGGCGGACGCCGCGGACTTCGCGAGCGTACGCGAGCCGTCTCGCGTGACGGCGGCGGTCGCCCGGAGCGCCATCGCGAACGCGGAGGCTCTCGGCAGGTACGATGGGCACTCCGTGGAGACGCCCCGCGCGAGCGGCGACTTCGACTACCTCATCGTTTGTCCTGAGGCGCTCGCTGACGAGTTCGCCCCCCTTGCCGAGTGGAAGACGAGGAAGGGCGTGAAGGCCAGGATCGTCACGCTCGAGGAGATCGCCGAGGATCCGTTCCTCGCGGGGATCGACGAACCTGAAGCAATCCGGAACTGCATCATCCACCATTACACCGAGAACGGAATCAGCTGGGTGCTTCTCGGCGGCGACACGGAGGTGGTGCCGGCGAGAGACGCATACGACTTCTTCTACGAGCAGGGCATCCCGTCCGACCTCTACTACGCGGACCTCGACGGAACGTGGGACGAGGACGGCGACGGGCTGTGGGGCGAGCATGAGGACGACGGGATTGACATGTACTCGGACGTCTTCGTCGGCCGGGCGCCGGTCGTGACCGAGGACGACGCGGCCGCGTTCGTGGCAAAGGTGCTGTCGTATGAGGGCGCTGCCTATCACGTGGTCGACGACTACGAACTCAGGATGCTCTTCCTGGGCGAGATCCTCTGGGACTCGCCGGATCCGTACACCGACGGCGGCTACGCTCTCGACATGATCGACGCGGACTACGTCCCTGGCCGGTTCGACCAGATCACGAAGCTCTACGAGCGTAACGGCACCCTCTCCCTCGGGAGTGTCATGACGGAGCTGCAGGAGGGCTACGGCATCGTCATGCACGAGGGCCACTCGACGATGTACTACGTGAGCATCGGCGATGACGACCTCACGTCTCAGTCGCTCGACCAGCTCACGAACGACGCCCGCGCCGGAGTGTGGTACTCGGTCGGCTGCTGGTCGGCTGCGCTCGACCACGACGCGTTCGCGGAACACTGGCTCCGGAACCCTGACGGCGGCGGGGTCGCCTACGTCGGGAACTCGAGGTACGGATGGGGCTGTCCTGGCTACCCCGGACAGTGCGTCTCCGATCTCTACAGCCAGCAGTGGGCGAACTCTCTCTTCGTGAAGGACCTCGTGCACGCGGGGGCCGTTCACGCCGATGCGAAGCACCACTACGTCGGCCTCTCGAGGTCCGACGACTACATGCGGTATGCGATGTACGAGCTGAACCTCCTCGGCGACCCGGAGATGCCGATCTGGACCGATCGTCCGGCGCCGCTCACTGTCGTCCACCCCGAGGCGGTCGAGATGGACGAGTCGGCGCTCGAGGTGCTCGTGCGGTCCGACGGCTTCCCTCTCGAAGGCGCGACCGTCTGCCTCGGCTCCGAGGAGGCGAGCGTCTACGAGGTCGGGACGACGGATAACGCCGGGCGCGTGTCCTTCGAGCTCGACGTCGTCGACGCGTTCGACGCGACGCTCACCGTTACCTCGCACAACCATGTTCCGTACGGCGGCGTGATTGCCGTCGGCTACGGCGCGACCGGAATCGACGATGATGAGATCGGGAGCGTGACAGCGCTCTACGAGAACTACCCGAATCCGTTCGGCCCTCTGACCACTCTAGCGTTCAGCCTCGCTGAGCGGGAACGGGTGACGATCACGATCTACGACGTGAGTGGCAGGGTGGTCGACGTGCTGATCGACGAGGCGCTGCCTGCCGGGCGCTCGTCGGTTCACTGGGACGGCAAGGACGGCGCCGGCCGCGACGTTGCGACCGGGGTCTACTTCGCCAGGATGTCGGCGGGAAGCTCGCACTTTGAAACGAAGATGATGTTGGTGAGGTGAGTCGGTTTGAGGTGAGTCGTCCGGAGGCCCTCGACGCGCCGCTCAGAGAGGCGCCCTCCGTTCGGCCGCCGGACCGATCCCCGCGACGGGGCACTTGGGTCGCGGGGTGAGCGTCCAGAAGCCGCCGCACATTCCGTGCTCCTACATTGGACACTCTCATGGTTGCAGGACCCGGAGCACGCCGGGCGGCCCACGGTTCGGGCGACTCATAGCGGAGCAACGGCGCGTCGCGAGAGCGGCGCGCCGACTCCGCCCCTCACGCACAGATGAGCTGGCCGGTCCCCTCGCCGAAGTCATCCGAGAACCTGCGCAAGCATAGTCGTGACCACTGCAGGGGCCGGCCGGCCACTCTTCTCACTCGCAGCACGTAGCCCCGATCGGGCACCCGCCCGGTCGGGGTTTTCGTGTTCGTGCGGGACTCCCCAGGCTGGCTCATGGGTGTCCGGGGAGTTCGTTTGGATATGTACTTCGCACTTGACATTATGTTCGGTACACCGTACATTTGGTGTATCGGCGGCTCACTTCCCAGGAGGATGTCGATGCGACGGAGGGGGGTTTCGGACGAGCCGAGGGTCCGGCTACGGACCCATCTCAAGCAGCACCGTGCCCGACTGGACATGACCCAGGAGGAGCTGGCGGCGCAGGTGGGGGTCAGGAGACAGACGATCTTGGCGATCGAGAAGGGGTACTTCGTCCCGTCCGCGCTTCTCGCGTTCCTCCTGGCGCGGGAGCTCGGGATGCCGGTCGATGAGCTCTTCGAGCTCGAGTTCGAGGAGGACGCATCATGAGAACCGAGATGGACGTGATGCACATGGACGAACGACAGAGACTCCACTGGCTCAAAGCCAACAGGGCGACACTCATGACGGTCGGCGTGGGGTGGCTCCTCTGGATCGGGTTCGAGCTAATCGAGGGGCGGACGCCGTGGTCTCTCATCTGGATGGTGCCGACCGTTGCGGCGGTACGTCTCGGTTTCTACTGGTTCTACGCCCGCGACCGTGACGTGCTCTGGAGAGAGCGCCTGCTCTTCTTCGTGCTCGTCGGGGCAGGGCACTTCATCGCGACGATCGCGGCGCAGCTCGGGGAGTTCTCGACGAGCGGCCTCTTCGGGATCTTCCCTGAGCCCGGTCACACTGCGTGGTCGGCTACGGTGCGCGTCCTGGAGTTCCCTCTCGTAACGCTGTCACGGGGTAGCGGGACGTTCGAGACCGCCGCGTACGGATGGATGATGATTCTGAACAGCGCGCTCTGGGCCGGTGTCATCTCAGCCGCAGTCTGGGCACTGAGGCGCAAGCGGGATGGAACTCGCACTCCTGAACTCGGGGTCTCTCACTGACCGCACCGGGAGGGGTTCAACCTCTTGCGCTTCAGACGGTCTCAAATCGTATGGGCTCGTCCAGCTCGGCAACGCTCGGGAGGTATCCGCATGAAACTCGTTTCGATGGCCGTGATCGTGGTCGTCCTCTGCGCGACGGTTATGTTCGACGCCGGCGCCTGGGCATCGGACTGCAGAGTGGTCGTACTCAAGGACGGGGACGACGGACTCGCTCTCGAGATCGTGACTCTGGTCGAGGGTGAGACGACGCTCTTTGGCAGCGGCAAGGTCATCACCGTCATCGTGCCGTTCGGCATCGGCATGTCCGGGGACCTGCTGAAGGCCGAGGACGTGCGGCGGGAGATGGGCGTGCACTGCGAGGGCGGGGAGATTCGGATCACGTCGTATCGTCCGGACGGAACGGACCGGGCGCTACCGGTCGTTCCGGTGGCTGACCTCGACGCGTACGACATCCGGGTGAACGTCACGACGGGAGACGGAAGGAAGCGCGCGTTCAAGGTCAGGGCATATCGACAGATCGAGACGGACGATGGACCCGTCATCGACATGTTCGGCGGCGCGATTCCGATGGTGTCGGGTGACTACTCGGTGACGACGGAGGTGAGCGAAGCGGAGGCGCGAAACGGGGTGTACGGCCACGCCGCCCTCCGGTACGTCGACGGGCTCCTGTTCACGGAGGGCAGGACGACCGACGGAACGACGGGCACGTTCATCGTCGACTTCGGTGCGGGCGGCACGGTCGTGGCGAGGGAGTTCCTGCCCGACGACGCAGAGATCGAGGAACTCCTTGCCATCGAGCACTCGGGTGAGGGGAGTCGCGTGCTCCCTGGAACGATGTCGGGTGCGGGCGGGGAGGTAGCAGGTTTCCTCGGGCGGGCAGAGCTCGCGGGGTTCTCGATCGGGTCGATCACGTTCGGGGACACGCGGGTGAGCGTCATCGATGAGATGCCGGACTTCGGGGACGCACCGATAGCCGGGATCCTCGGCCTCGACGTCCTGGCCCGGGCGGCAGTCGTTTCGTTCGGGTACGATGACGAGGCGCGACTCGTGATGAAGCCCTCGTCCAGCGACGCCGGCACGGAGGGGAGCATCGAGCTTCCGTTCCGCATGGCGGCCGACCACATTTTCGTCGAGGGCGGGCTCGGCGCGGCCCCCGTGACGTTCCTCTTCGACACGGGGGCGCGGGGGACGATCGTCCCGGAGTCGGTCGCGGAGGCGTCGGGCCTGGGAGCGGGGGAGGAGGTCGACCGGGAGTTCCGCGGTCTTGACGGCAATCCCCTGCCCGCCCGCGTGGTCACTGTGGAGGGTCTCACGCTCGGAGCGGAGTTGTTCCCGCCGATGCAGATCTACGTCGCAGACCTGCCGGTTCTTGCGAACTGGGGCCTCGACGAGACGAGCGGACTCCTCGGGAACGACTTCCTCGAGAACTACGACCGGGTCGAGCTTGATTTCGAAGGTGGGGTGCTCAGGCTCAGGTAATTCGGGCGGGCTATCGGGCGGAATCCGATTCGCAACCGATCCGAATCCGTCCCCGATGAGACGACGGAGGCGCCGTGAGCGCCTCCGTCTCGTGTGTCGTGGCCCGCCAGTCCTACCCGGGTCGTGCGGGTCCGAGTCCTGGCCACGGCCGCGTCAGGCGGCTGCAGCGACTCTCTTCTCCAGTTCCTCGATGTGCTCGTCGATGATCTCCGGTCCGCAGACCTCTCCATGACCCGGCACGATCCTGTCGATCTCGAGCCGCTTGATCTTCTCGAGGCCGGCGATCCACTTCTTCCAGTCGCGCACTTCCCCGAACATAGTGACCGGCCCCGCGCGCTCGTTGATCGCGTCGCCGGCGAAGAGGACCTTGCTCTTCGGGTGGTACACGACGAGGTCGCACGGCGTGTGCCCGGGCAGGTGCTGGATGAGGATCTCCTCGCCGTTGGCCGCGAGGGAGACCTCCTCGCCGATGTGGCGGTGCGGCGACACGGGATGAACGTTCCCCACGTGCTTCCGGCACGTCTCCGGGTCGATCTTGAGGAAGGCCTCGATCATTCCCTGGTAGTCCGTCGCATCGAGATGCGAGCGCATGTCCGCCATGCAGCCACCGAACGACTTGTGCGCGTAGATGAGCGTGTGGCGGTCGTCGAAGTAGCTGGCGGCGTAGCAGTGGTCGAGGTGGTGGTGCGTCAGCACAAGGTACGACATCTCTCGGCCCGGCGCCTTCGTCTGGGCGTAGTCCCACACGTAGCGTCCCTGCGCCTCCGTCTGCCCGGAGTTGACGAAGACCTGAGCGCGCCCGGTGGCGATGATCCCGACGTTCGCGGCGTGAACGCCCTCCAGCGTCTCCATGTCGAGAATCGCGTGGACGCCGTTGCCAAGGTCGGCAGTTCGCGGAACTCCGAGGCCTGGCTGTTCCATGCTCTTACCCCCTGAGGGATCAGTGCTGTCGCGTGGAAGCTGTCGGAATCGCGGGCGCGGCTATCCGACGAAGATGGGCCTGAGCGAGAGGCGCTTCGGTACGTTGAGCGGCCGGAATGGCCGACCCGCGGTCTTCTCCTCGATGAGCGAGTTGAGCCTGTCGAGCGAGAACGTCTCCTGTTCGCCGCCGTGCACTCGGACCGAGAGTTCGCCGCTCTCGACCTCGCGGTCTCCGACGACCAGAACGAACGGAACCCACCGCCTTCCTGCCTGCCGGATCTTCTTGCCGACGCTCATGTCGCGGTCGTCGAAGTCGGCGCGGAAGGGGATCTTCTCGAGAAGCGATTCGCAGAAGGCGTGGTGCCTGTCTGCGACGGGGATGATGCGGATCTGCGTCGGCGCGAGCCAGAGCGGGAAGTTCGGTACGCCCTTCTCTCGCACCTTGATCGCCTGCTGCTCGAGGATGGCGCAGAGCACCCGCTCGATCGAGCCGGAGATCGAGGTGTGCATGAGGATCGGGTGTCTCTTCTGGCCGTCCTCCTCGACGTAGGTGATGTCGAAGCGGTCGGTGTTCTCGACGTCGATCTGTACTGTTGAGAGGCACGAAGACTTGCCCTGAGCGTCGACGAAGTTGTACTCGAGCTTCGCGACGAAGTAGAAGAAGCGCTCGTCCCAGATCTCCACGAGCATCGGCTTGCCTGCGCGCCGGGCGATCTCGCCGGCGAAGTCCGGGTCTTCGTCCATGAACCCGCGAACGAACCGCACGGCGACCTCGTAATCGATCCCGAAGTCATCCATGCATCGGGTGGAGAGCTCCATTTGCTGCAGGAACTCCTCGCGCGCGCTTACGTTGTCCCTGGCGAGCGTGTGGAGGTCGGGCATCGTGAACGTGCGGAGCCGCCTGAGTCCGGCAAGCTCGCCGGTCTGTTCGCGGCGGAACGAGTAGTGGCTGATCTCGAAGAGCCTCGCCGGGAGCATGCGGTGGGAGAGCTGCATGTCGTGCTGCATCAGATACTGGCCGAAGCAGGCGGCGAACCTGAGGAAGAACTCCTTCTGGTCGGAGAGGAGCACGTACTGCCGCGCGGGGAAGCGGTTCAGGTAGCTCATCAGGTTCGGGTGCTGGTAGTCGTACATGATGGGCGTCTCGACCCGCATCGCTCCGTACTCGGTGAGGAGGTTCGAGACGTGCTCCTCCGAGAGGCGCTTGATGAGCTCGCCGTCGGGATACCAGCGGAAGTTCCCGCCGTCCGACGCGGGCTCGTAGTCGACCAGCTCCTGCCTGCGCATGATCTCGATGTGGGCGGGCGGTTCGTCTGACGCCCGCGTTCCTGAGATCTCGTAGTCGTACATGAGCTTCACGTTGGGGCACCCCGGGAAGTCGAAGTCCTCCGCTAGGCACGACACTCCGTCTGGCGACATGATGCACCACTCGGACCGGAGCACCTTCTCGGCCTTGATGGCCTCGGACGCGTCCTTGTCCTCGACGTCGGCGGATTTGCCTTCTTCCGGGACGATCGTCTTCGCGAGCTCCGAGAGCGGGTGTCCCTTGCACTCGATCTCGAAACCCTTGTAGAACCCGAATGGCGCCTCGTGGATCGTGAGGTCGTCGTTCGCGCGCATGAGTTCCCCGATCCTCGCGAGGACCTTCGTCGCTACCCTGGGAGAGGAGAGGTTGCTCGAGAGATGGGCGTACGGGTAGAGCATCACGTCCGCGGTCCCGACCTCCCGGGCGTGGTCGGCGATCGTCGTCGCTGCCTGTCTCGCCACGGACTCGACGTTCTTCTCGTCGGTCTTCTCCGAAGCGAGGTACGCGACGAGCGCGTCGCCTGTCGAACCGTTCCGCTGGTCCTCGGGCAGCTCGGCCATCGAGGAGACGGCAGAGGTCTTCTCGGTAACGTGAAAGCTGAACTTCGCTGCGTGGATAAGGAGGATACGCATGTTCGGTTTTCCCAGGGTCTTCCTGCGACGCTCTAGGTTGTCTCGATGTTCGGGATCCGGGTGCTCGGTGTCAGGGGTCCGGATTCACGACTCCGCGGGGCCCTTCCCGCGGAGGCTCATTGTATCACGCTTTCCGCACCCGCTCAATCGCACGCACGATGGCGGGCACGAGGGCGAGCTGGATGGCCATTCCCACCCAACCCGCGCCGATTGCGGCGAAAGCGGCGACGACCGTCCTGGCCTGGATGCCGATGACCGGCGCAAACCAGACGACGACGAGCACCCAGACGACCCTTCCGACGACCATGGCCGGGACGAGCGCGAACCAGACCGAGAGCGTCGCCGCCCGCGCCCTGCTCTCAGGTGTCTCGTCCTCCGCCCCGCGGCCCCACCTCTTCCGAAGGAAGGTGCAGAACCAGGGCCTCAGGAGCCCGGCGACGAACCCGTACGTTGCGAGCTCGAAGACCATCGGCACCATGTAGAAGACGGGAGGGCGGCCGACGAGGATGCTCGAGAGGACCGGCGAACCCGCGCCGACGATGAGCCCGGCGATGGGCCCGAGGACCAGGCCCGCGATGAACGTCGGGATGTGCATCGGGAGGAAGATTCGCCCGCCGAGCGGGAACATGTGGAAGAGCATCGGCAGCAGGATCCCCAGAGCCAGGAGGAGCGCCGTACCCGTAATGGTCGTCGTGCTGAGCCTGTGCCGGGGCTGGTAGGTCATCCCTCGCTCGCTCCCTCCGCGCTCTCGCCTATCGTGAAGAGCCGACCTTCCTCCATCTCCCATATCTTGCAGGAGAACTCCTCGCAGTCTTCCTCGCGGCACTCCTTCTCGATCCAGTCGAAGATCTCGGTCCGCAGGGTGATGGTCATCGTCCTACCTTCTCCGACGACGTCGATGGCCATGCGGCGGTCGTTCCCGACCTCGACCCCGCTGTTGCCGATCGTGCAGGGTGTCGACATCTGTATGCCGTCGACCATGCACGAGTACGGCGGTGCCTTCCCCGTGTGCGCGCGGATGCGGTAGGCGAACGGAGTCTCTCCGAACTCCCGCGTCACGACTCCTCCCATCCGGAGCCCGACGACGAGATACGGCCCGAGGTGGGTGTGGAAGTCCGCCGCCTGCCTGAGTTCCTCCGGCACGTTCACGGGTGTCTCCGGGGTTCTGAAGGTCCTCGGCGCCTGTCGTCTCCTTCGGTCGGCATTATACAGAAGGAGGCGGCTGCCCGCCACCGCGCACGTGGGCGCCCCGCGCGATCGGGGGCCACCGCGTCCGTGCGGGGTGTCCGAAGGAAAGGCGCGCTCGTTGACCCGGTTCGAGCCGACCTGCTAGACTCCGCGCAGGCGCGAAGGGAGGTCGTTGGCCAGCGCGCCCTGCCGGAACCCAGGAGGTGTTCATGGTCGCGAACCCCGAGAGAGAGCCGGCGACCGTCGAGCCCGCGGGGGGAGACTCCCCCGAGGAGAGACCCGCTCGGCGGCTCGGCGCCGTGGGAGCGTGGATCGTCGTCATTCTGTGCTGCCTGCTTCTCGCGGCGTATCTCTTCCTTCACGACACGTCACTCCGCTCCGTTCTCGACTGGACGGCGTCCGGCCAGTGAGGTCGCATTGGGCATCCTGACGGTCACCCTGACGATCGGGCTTCTGTTCTGCGCGGTCCTCCCCGTCGCGCGCCTCTGGCGCTCGAGGGCGGCGGCGATCGTCGCCGTCGGAGTATTCGCCTTCGGTCTGCTCGTCCTGGCGGTCCAGTTCCTCGGCATCATCTCGGCGGCGACCGGCGCGAGGGCGGTCGCCCCGTTGCCGCTCCTGGTGACCGTGGCGGTCGCGTGCGCCATCGTGTGGGCGCGTGAGTTCCTGCGCAGGAAGCGGGGGGAGGCCCGCGGGGGCCCGGTTCTCGCCTTGAGGGCGATACCGGCCTGGCCGTCGGCCGCAGCAGGGGCCGGTGCGGCGTTCCTCTCGGTCGCGGTGTCGTCGGCGCTCTCCGCTCCGCCCCGCGGGTGGGACGTCCTCACCTACCACCTCCCGCGAGCCGCGGCCTGGCTCCTGCACGGAGACCTCGGCGTCTACGGTTCCACTGGAGCGTTCTACCCGGGGAACGCGCAGCTCGCGATCCTGCTCCTGTTCTTCTCGGGGAGCGACCTCCTGGTGTCGCTCGTCCAGCTCCCGTTCGTTCTTCTCGGCGCCGTGGCCCTCTACGGCCTCGCCCGGCAGCTCGGCGCCTCGACCACCTCTTCGTCGGTGCCCGTGCTCATCCTCCTCACGTCACCGATCGTCTTCTTCCAGACCACGATCGCGAAGGACGACCTTGTCGTGACGGCGCTCGTCGCGGCGTTCCTGTTCTTTCTCGTGCGGTCGCTCGGAGTGGCGGGGAGTGAGACGGCGAGCGGGCGTCGCGTCGCGGCTGAGTCCGCGGTGGCGGGACTCGCACTCGGTCTCGCCGTCGGCACGAAGTACTCGATCCTCCCGTTCGCGATCGTCTCTGTGGCCGTCGTGTTCGGGGCGCACGCGTGGCTCGCGGGCCGTGAACGCTGCGCGACCGGGCGGGCGGCGCTGGTCGCGGGTATCTTCGCACTCGGGGTGGTTCTGCCGTCGGCGTTCTGGTTGATCCGGAACCTCGCGGTGACCGGGAACCCGATCGAGCCCCTGTCCCTCTCGCTCGCCGAGTGGGCCGGGTCGTCGGGCCTCGAGCAGGAGTTCCAGTTCGTTCCGACGCGCGGGTCGTGGTGGGTCTTCCCGATGATCGACCGCCACCTGAAGACGAGCTACAGCGGCTCGGCGGGGTTCGGCGCGGCGTTCGCGGCGTTCGCACTCCCCGGCTTCGCGCTCCTGGTGTGGCGCGCGTCTGCCCGGAACCTGGGCCGCACGCTCCGGACGAAGAACGCAGTTGTCCTTGCATCGATCGTCCTGGTCGTCGTCGCGTGGTGGTTCGGCAAGCACCACCTGCCGCGGTTCCTCCTTCCGGCGATGGCGCTCGCGACCGTCCCGGCCGCGCTCGTCTTCGACTCCGTCCGGGGCAGAGCACGCGCCGTGCTGTGTGTGGTTCTCGCGGTCGCGGTCCTCTTCTCGGCCGCGGAGACGCTCCGCGTCGCGTTCCTGGACGACGACGTCACGTGGTCCCACCACCGAGGTGCGAGCCGCGAGGAGTTCTACCACGTTCCGGACGTTATCTACGAGCTTCCCGTCGGCACCCGGATCCTCCTTCTCCAGCCGACGGTCCACAACTACTACCAGACCTTCCGGTACCCGCTGATCGGCTCCCTCCCCGGGAACGAGGTTCTCATGGAGGAGGACGTCGGGATTGGTTTCGACATCAAGAACGAGGGCGCACTCGGCGCGTACCGCGATCTGATCGACGCCGACATCGAGTACGTCTTCATGAGGACGATCGGCGTCAAGCCATACGAGACGTGGTTCGACGACTTCCCCGACCTCTACGAAAAGGTCGTGGACAAGACCGAGCGGAGCTACCCGTGGTACCGCGTCAGCATCGCGGTGACGCCGGAGGGCGAGGTGCTGGGCGGAGGCACGGTGGTCACGAAGATGTACCGCGTCATCTCTGAAGCCGGCGGATAGTCGTCCCGGCCCGAAACGGACCTCCCGCGGCCCCCGGCCGCACTCACGCGCGTCCGAATCTCTCCCCACGCCAGCGAGTCCCTACTATATAGAGGGAGTGCTCCCCCGGAGCCGCGTCGCGGCACGCGGGCGGCGCCGAGGGATCACGGGGGGAAAGCAAATGGCACGCAGCAACCTGTACGCGCTCCAAATGGCTCTCGTCGTCCTCGCCGCGGTGGCGACTGCGGTCCCGGGGCAAGGGGCCGTCGTGTTCGTGGCGACGCTTGATGCCTCGCAGAACGTGCCGCCAACAGAATCGCCTGCGACCGGGGCGGCGCTTCTGGTCCTGAACGATGCTGAGACGGAGGTCGCGTACACCGTCACCTACTCCGGACTCATGGGCTCGGAGGTGGGAGCGCACTTCCACAACGCGCCTCCTGGAGAGAACGGGTCGATACTTCACACGCTCCCGATGGGCACCCCGAAGGTGGGAGTCTGGGACGTCAGCCTGCACGACGTCGGCGAGCTCTACGCCGGTCGGATCTACGTGAACGTCCACAGCACGGCCTACTTCTCGGGCGAGATCCGGGGCGACATCACTGAGTCGCTCGCCGCCGCCATCGACGAGCGTCAGAGCTGGAGCCGCATCAAAGCCCTCTACCAGTAGCTGGCGGCGCCGTTTTCGCGAGCGACGCCGAATCCCCTTCTGGCCGGGGGCGGGGCGGCAGGTCCACCCGCCCCGTCCGGCCGCACTCTTGCCTTGCTCCATCCCCGCAGGTAAGATGAATGACTCGCGAAGGAACAGCCAGGTAGAGCCCGCCGGGCCGGCAGCTGGGGCCGTGAGCGGGCCCGATTCACGTTCTGGGGGCCCTGTGCCGTGGAGTCGGGCGGGCCGGCCGGCGGACGGGTGGCGATGGCGGCGCGACTGGTCATACGAGGGGTCGTCCAGGGGGTCGGGATGCGTCCCTTCGTATACCGCCTCGCGCACCTGCACGGGATCTCCGGCTGGGTGGTGAACTCGAGCCGGGGGGTCATCATAGAGGCCGAGGCGCCGGACGAGGACCTGGACGCCTTCGCGCGAGCGCTCGAAGAGGAGGCTCCGCCGCTCGCCCGGATCGGGAGCGTTGAGCGTGAGACGATCGAGCCGAGGGGCTTCTCCGGCTTCGAGATCCGGAAGAGCCATTCCGAGGAGGAGGAGAGCACGCTCATCTGTCCGGACGTCGCGATCTGTCCGGACTGCCTGGCCGAGTTCCTGAATCCGTCGGACCGCCGCCATCACTACCCGTTCATCAACTGCACGAACTGCGGTCCCCGCTACTCGATCATCGAGGGGACCCCTTACGACAGGCCGAAGACGTCGATGAAGCACTTCAGGATGTGCGACCGATGCCAGCACGAGTATGACGACCCGCTCGACCGGCGGTTCCACGCGCAGCCGAATGCGTGTGGCGCGTGCGGGCCGAAGCTCGACCTCGCGCTCCCGGTCGATCCCGCCGACGGCACCACCGAGCTCGTGCTCGGAAGGAGCTACGCGCGGATGCCCGAAGATGTCGCGGCCGCGGCCGAGGGAGACCCGGTCGTCGCGGCTCGCTGGCTCCTGAAGAAGGGCGCCATCATCGGCGTGCGCGGACTCGGCGGCTTCCACATCGCCGCGAACGCCGGGATCGATTCGACCGTCCGCGCGCTCCGGGAGAAGAAGGACAGGCCGGCGAAGCCGTTTGCGATCATGTGCAGGAACATCGACGTAGTCCGGGAGCTCGCTCACGTGAACGCGCTCGAGGAGGAGGCGCTCGAGAGCCCGTGGAGTCCGATCGTCCTTCTCAGGAAGAAGGAGATCGGGGAGGGCGGGGAAGGCGTCGCGGACGCCCGGCGGATCTCGCCCGCGATCGCGCCCAGGAACTCATACCTCGGCGTGATGCTCCCCTACGCCCCGGTGCACCACCTGCTCTTCGACGACCTCGAGGTTCTCATCATGACGAGCGCGAACGAGGCGGGGGAACCGATCGTCTCTGACGTCGCGGAGGCACGAGAGCGCCTGCCGGGGATCACGCGGACCTTCCTCGACCACGATCGCGACATCGTCAACAGGAACGACGATTCGATCGTGTTCGTGGAGGCCGGCCATCTCATGATGTCGCGGCGCTCCCGCGGATACGCTCCGTACCCGATCGAGCTCGGGATCGAGACGCGAGAGGTCCTCGCGTGCGGCACGGAGCTCAAGAACACGTTCACGTTGCTCAGGGACGGGTGGGCGTTCGTGAGCCCTCACGTGGGTGACCTCGCAAACCAGGCGACGCTCGAGTTCTACGAGGAGACGGTCGACAAGTTCATGGACTGGTTCCGCGTGAGCCCGACCGTGGTCGCGCACGACCTCCACCCGGATTATCTTGCGACGCGCTACGCGAAACGGTTCGGCGCCAGGCACGACGCAGCGGTCGAGCTCGTCGGCGTCCAGCACCACCACGCGCACATCGCGTCCGTGATGCTCGAGAACGGAGTCAAGGAGCCCGTCATCGGGCTCGCGCTCGACGGCACCGGATACGGAACCGACGGCGCGATCTGGGGCTGCGAGTTCCTCTTGGCGGACAGTCTCGACTTTGAGAGGGCGGGGTACCTGAACTACGTGCCGCTCCCCGGCGGGGACGCTGCGATCCGCCACCCGTACCGCGTCGCGCTCTCGCACCTCCACGCCGCGGGGGTCGCGGCGGGCGGCGACCTAACGGAGCTCGGGCGCACGCTCTTCCCGGACGTACCGGAGGGCGAGCTCGACCTCGTCGTCCAGCAGGTCGAGAAGCGAGTGAACTGCATCGACACGTCGAGCGCCGGACGTCTCTTCGACGCGGTCTCGGCGATGATCGGAGTCTGCTCCGAGATCAGCTACGAGGCGCAGGCGGCGATTGAGCTTGAGTCGCTCATCGAGCGCCCGTCCGACAGCGTCTACCCGTTCGGGCTCGCGGAGGTCGACGGGAGGCTCGTGGTCGACGCCGCCCCGATCGTGAGGGCGGTACTCGATGACGTGAGAGCGGGCGCGGAGAGACGCGACATCTCGGCGGCCTTCCACGGGACGGTCGTGCGGTTCTGCCGGGACGTGGCGGCGCGCCTCTCGGAAGCACGGCGCATCAAGCACGTCGCCCTCGCGGGCGGCGTCTTCCAGAACAGGTTCCTCCTGAGGTCGCTCGTCGGCGCGCTCGAGGAGGACGGTCTCACGGTCCTCCTCCACAAGGAGGTCCCGACGAACGACGGGGGCGTCTCGCTCGGCCAGGCCGCCGTGGCGAACGCCCGCACCCTCGCGGGCTGGACGACCTCGGGGTAGACATCTACGGCGACAGACTGGGAAGCGTGGTCTATCATGTGTCTCGCGGTACCGGGCAGGATCATCGAGATCGACGGGCAGAACGCGAAGGTGGACTTCGGGGGCGTCACGCGCGAGGCGAACCTCATGCTGATGGAGGACGCTGCGGTCGGAGAATACGTCCTCATCCACGCGGGCTTCGCGATTCAGCGCCTGAACGCCGAGGAGGCCGAGGAGACGCTCCGGCTCTACGGCGAGCTCGCGCGCGCCCTCGAGAAAGACGACGAGAGGAAGAAGTGAGCACTCCCTTCGACGAGGAAGCTTTCCGGACCGAGCCCGAGGCCAGGGCGCTCGTGTCGCGCATCCACGAGCTTCTGCGGGAGGAGCTCAGGGGCGAGCCCGTGTCCCTCATGGAGGTCTGCGGGACGCACACCGTCGCGATATCGCGGGCGGGCATCCGCTCGCTCATGCCCGACGGGCTCAAGCTCCTGTCGGGTCCCGGCTGCCCGGTCTGCGTGACGCCCCTCTCGGAGATCGATCGCGCGATCGGCGCGTCGACGCTTCCGGACGTGATCCTCACGACGTTCGGCGACATGATGCGCGTGCCGGGTTCTCAGTCGACCCTCGAGAAGGAGAGGGCCGAGGGCGCCGACGTGCGCATCCTCTACAGCCCCCTCCAGGCGATCGAGATCGCGGAGGAGAGTCCCGAGAGCCAGATCGTCTTCGTGGGCGTCGGGTTCGAGACCACGTCCCCCACCATCGCCGCGACGGTCGTCGAAGCCGCGCGGCGAGGGATCGGGAACCTCTCGGTCTTCCCGTTCTTCAAGACGGTCCCGCGGGCCCTCGACATGCTGGCCCGCGTCCCCGGTCGTCCTCTCGACGGCTACATCTGCCCGGGTCACGTCAGCGCGATCATCGGCTCCGGCGCGTACGAGCCGATCGCACGCGAGCACAACATGCCGTGCGTCGTGACCGGGTTCGAGCCTCTCGACATCCTGGCCGGGATCGTGATGCTCCTCGAGCAGGCCGCGTCCGTCCGGGCGGGCGGGAACGCGAAGGTCGAGACGCAGTACTCACGCGCGGTCACTCGCGAGGGTAACCTGGCGGCACAGGCGGTCATCGCCGACGTGTTCCAGGAGTGTGACGCGGAGTGGAGGGAGATCGGGACGATTCCCATGAGCGGCCACGAGTTCAGCGAGCGGTATCGCGCGTTCGACGCGCGCGACCGCATCGATGTCGATGTGCCCGCGCCCGCCGGTCCGTCCGGCTGCATCTGCGGCGAGATCATGCTCGGACAGAAGCTCCCGACGGACTGCCCGCTCTTCGCGACAAGGTGCACCCCGCGCGAGGCGGTCGGACCGTGCATGGTGTCGACGGAGGGCGCGTGCGCCGCGTTCTACAAGTACGACCGCGAGACCACGGAGGTTCCGTGAAGCGCGACGGGAAGATCAGACTGGCACACGGGAGCGGCGGCGCACTCATGCACGAGCTCATCTCCGAGGTTATCGTCGGCGCGCTCGGGAACCCGGTTCTCGACGCGCTCGACGACGCGGCCGACCTCGCCGACCTGACCGGTGCGACGATCGGCGGCGGCCGCATCGCGCTCACGACGGACTCGTACGTCGTTCAACCGCTCTTCTTCCCGGGCGGCGACATCGGCAAGCTCGCGGTCGCGGGGACCGTCAACGACCTGTCCATGAAGGGGGCGAAGCCCCGGTATCTGACGCTCGGGCTCGTCGTCGAGGAGGGGTTCGGGGTCGGCGATCTCGAACGCATCCTCGAGTCGATCGCGAGCACGGCGGGGTCGGCCGGCGTCGCGGTAGCCGCAGGCGATACGAAGGTCGTTGAACACGGTACCGTCGGAGGCGTCATCCTGAACACCGCGGGCGTCGGCGTAATCCCGGAGGGCGTCTCGGTGTCGGGGCAGAGGGCCGCCGACGGAGACGCCGTGATCGTGTCCGGAACCCTCGGTGATCACGAGACCGCGATCCTTGTCGCGCGCGAGGAGCTCAGGCTGGACGAGGAGATCGCGAGCGACTGCGCGTGCCTGAACGGGCTCGTCGACGTCGTGCTCGAGGCGTGTCCCGACGTGCACGTCCTGCGCGACCCGACCCGCGGCGGCCTCGGGACCACGCTGAACGAGATCGCGTCGCGCGCCGCCGTCGGGATCACGATCGACGAGCGGAAGATTCCCGTCGAACGCAAGGTGAAGGCGGTCTGCGACATCCTCGGGTTCGACCCGATCTACATGGCGAACGAGGGGAAGGCCATCGTCGTCGCGCCCGGAAGCGACGCGGACGCGATCGTCGAAGCGATGCGCGCGCACCCGCTCGGGAAGAACGCCGCCGTCATCGGGAGCGTCGGCGGGAGAAAGGGCGTCTACCTTCGCACGGCGGTCGGCGGGACGCGGCCGATCGTGATGCTCGAAGGCGTCCAGCTTCCTCGCATCTGTTGAGCCGGCGGGTCGATCGGCTGGCGGGCACGACCCTGAGAGGACACGCGTGCACGAGCTTTCCATCTGCCAGAGCATGATGAAGATCGTCGACTCGACGATGGAGCAGCACCCTGGCGCCAAGCTCCAGAAGATCTTCCTCGAGATCGGGAAGGGTGCCACGATCGAGCCGATCCTCCTCAGGGACGCGTTCGCCATCGTCTCGAGCGGCGGTCCGTACGAGGGGACGGAGCTCGTCATCGACGAGATCCCGATCGTCGGCAGGTGCCGCGACTGCGGCGAGAGCTTCCGCTACGAGGAGATCGCCTTTGGCTGCCCCGGGTGTGGCTCGCGGTCCGTCAGCATCGAGAGCGGGCTCGAGCTCAACATCAAGCAACTCGAGATCGACGAGGGGAACGAGGAGAAGGTCACATGATCAAGGTAGACGTCGAGAAGAGAATCCAGGACGAGAACGACCGGATCGCCGCGCAGAACCGGAAGGCCTTCGCGGAAGCGGGTGTTCTCGTGCTGAACATCATCAGCTCTCCCGGTTCCGGGAAGACGACGCTCCTCGAGTCGACGCTCGACCGGATCGGCGGCGAGATGAACGTCCTCGTGATCGAGGGAGACGTGAGCACCGAGCGGGACATGGACAGGGTGCGGGCGAGGGGAGCGGAAGGGATTCAGATCAACACGGGAGGCGGCTGCCACCTCTCCGCAGGGATGATCGCGGAGGTCCTCGGCGGTCTCGACCTCGAGTCGGCCGACGTCGTGTTCATCGAGAACGTCGGCAATCTCATCTGTCCGTCGACCTACGACCTCGGCGAGGACGTCCGGATGGTCCTTCTCTCGACCACGGAAGGCGACGACAAGCCCATGAAGTACCCGGCGATCTTCGTCGAGGCGAGCCTCGCGATCCTGAACAAGACCGATCTCCTGGAGCACCTCCAGTTCGACATCGAGAAGGTCGCCGGTGAGATCGAGGTCCTGAACCCTGGCTGCCAGATCCTCCGCCTCTCCGCCCTCAGGGGCGACGGGATGGACGCGTGGATCGACTGGATCCGCGCGAAGATCGCGGAGAAGAAGGGGAACTCCTAGTGCACGCACTCGTATGGTGGGGCATAGTGCTCGTGGGGATCGTGCTTGCGATGTTCGACCCGCGCTTCCGGAGGTGGCTCGCGTCGATGCAGACCGCGATCACGCTCCTCGCCATCGTCGCCGCGCTCTCGATGGCGGGTGTCCTGATCGGCCAGAACCTCCCGTACGAGGCGTACGTCGGGAAACACGGCCCCGGGCTCGGAGGATTCATCGTACGCTCCGGCCTCTCGGACGTGTTCGGCGCGTGGTACTTCCTCCTGATCGTCACTCTGCTCGGCGTCTCCATCATCACTTGCTCGTTCGTGCGGATCTTGCGCCTCGTACGGACGCCGTCGGGCCTCAGGATCGGGAAGCTGGGGTCGCTCCTCACGCATCTCTCGATCGTGGTCGTGCTCGCGGGAGGACTGGTGACGGCGCTCACCGGGTTCCGCGTTCCCGCCGAGCGCTTCCTGTCCGCGGGAGACGAGATCGTCGTACCGGAGGGCGGGTACTCGCTCAGGGTCGACGCGGCGCGGACCGAGTTCAACGACAGGGGGATGCTCTCGGAGTACGTCTCCGAGGTGACCGTGATCGAAGACGGACGAGACCTCTTCCCGAAGCGGATCGAGGTGAACCACCCGCTCGTGCACAACGGGGTCGGCGTCTATCAGTTCGAGATGCTCCCATCCGCAACTAGCATCGATGAAGCGAGGCTCGGCGTGTTCGTGTCGACGCCGCACGGCGAGCGCGGTCCGTTCGAGGTCGTCGCGCCGTTCGGCGAGGAGGTCGAGGTTCCGAACACCGCCTACACCGTCAAAGTGCTGGAATTCCTCGCACACTTCACCTACGATATCGAAAGCCGGACCGCCAGGTTGGCCTCGGAGTGGCACGACAATCCCGCGGTCCTGGTTCAGTTGTCCGAGGACGGCGAAGTCCTCGGCGAGCAGTGGGTCTTCGCAGCCTTCCCGGCACACGACGACGGCGGGCTCCCGTGCCGGTTCGTCCTTCTGGACTACCGGCCGGATTACGACCGTGCGCTCACGAGGTTCGAGTTCGCGCAGCAGCCGGGCACGCCGCTGCTCTTCGCAGGGTTCGTCGCGATGTCGCTCGGCTTGTGCCTCACGTTCTGGACACGCAGGCCTGCCGCACCGGCGGATGGCGGCCGGACGGGCGGTCGCGCCGGCGGCTCGAAGACATAACAGGGGGTGAGAACCGTGCCTTCCGGACCCGACATGCTGTACTTCTGGATCGCATTCGGCTGCTACCTCGCCGCGACGGTGGCCGCGTCGCTCTTTGCAGGTCTCAGGAAACCCGCGCTCCGAAAGGCCGTCTTCTGGCTGTCGGTCGTCGGGCTCGCCGCGAATACGATCGCGCTCGTGGTCAGGACCGTCCTCTCCGGCCACCCGCCGGTCACGAATCTCTTCGAGTACATGTCGCTCTTCGCGTGGGCCGTGGTCCTCGGGTTCCTCTTTCTCTGGAAGAGGCCCGGACTCGAGCTCCTGACGGTCTTCGCGGCGCCGGTCGCGTTCTGCATCATGGTCGTCGCCTCGCTCTTCCCGGCCTCGATCGAGCAGCAGCTCATCCCGGCGCTTCAGAGCTACTGGCTGTGGATCCACGTGTCGCTGGCGGTGCTGGCGGAGGCGGCGTTCGCGGTGGCGTTCGTCGCGTCGATCATGTACCTCATCGGGGCCCGACGAGGCTTCGGTGGAGGCGCGAGCGCCGACCAGCTCGACAGGGTCACGTATCGGGCAATCGGGATCGGCTTTCCGCTCTTCACGATCGGAGCGCTCTTCGCGGGCGCGGTCTGGGCCCAGAAGGCCTGGGGGACTCCTTGGTCGTGGGACCCGAAGGAGACGAGCTCGCTCATCGTCTGGCTGGTGTACGCGATCTACCTGCACGCCCGGCTCGCCCGGGGATGGCGCGGCGTCGGTGCGGCGTGGCTCTCGGTCGCGGGTTTCGCCCTGACGATCTTCACGATCCTCGGGAGCGTGTTCTTCGCGGGTCTTCACGCGTACGGCTAGCAGTGAGGGCCCCCGACTTCGGAGTGGAGAGGGGGAAGGGGTGGACGCGGCGAGAGCGGCAAAGCGCCGGGCGTGGATTCTGGCGATCGCGTACGTAGCACTGATCTTCGCCGTATCGTCGATCCCTGGGTCGATCCTCCGGGTTCCTCAGTTCCGGCTCTCGGACAAGGTGGCCCACGCGGTCGAGTACGCGGTGCTCGGGTTCCTCCTAGCGTCGGCATACAGGCGGGCCCTCGCTCCCGACCGGCTCAGATGGCTCGGACCGTACGTGGTCGCGACCGGCCTCGCGATCGGCGTCGCGGACGAGTTCTACCAGCTGACGGTGCCCGGGAGGGCGACGGAGTTCCTCGACTGGGTCGGAGACGCGGTCGGCGTTCTCGTGGGACTGTGGATCTCAAACGTCCTCTATAGAAGGAAGGCGAGCAGGACCGGGCCGGCGGAAACGGCCTGACCTCTCATCGATCGGGTGGTCGAACGATGAAGTACAAAGCTCCGAGAGGAACGCGGGACCTCCTTCCCGACGACATCTGGAAGTGGCAGCGCGTCGAGGCCGTCTTCCGGGAGACCGCCGGGCGGTTCGGCTACCGCGAGATTCGCGTGCCGGTCTTCGAAGAGACCGAGCTCTTCGCGCGCGGCATCGGCGACTCGACCGACATCGTGCGGAAGGAGATGTACTCGTTCCAGGACAAGAAGGGGAGGAGCCTCACGCTCCGGCCGGAAGGCACGGCGGGAGTCGTCCGCGCGTACGTCGAGCACAACATGGGGCGCGGGGCGCGCGTGACGAAGCTCCGCTACTTCGCGCCGATGTTCCGCTACGAACGACCCCAGGCCGGACGCTACCGCGAGTTCTGGCAGTGGGGCCTCGAAGCGATAGGCTCGCCGAACCCGACGATCGACGCGGAGATCATCCACTTCTCGGTGAAGTTCCATGAGAGTCTCGGGCTCGCGGGCGCGGAGGCCAGGATCAACAGCGCCGGGTGTCCGAACTGCACGCCGGCGTACAACGAGCTCCTCAAGAAGGAGCTCGGGCCGCGGCTCGACGAGTTCTGCGCGGACTGCCAGGTAAGATTCGAGCGCAACCCCCGGCGGATGTTCGACTGCAAGAACGAGACGTGCCACGGGATCCTCGCGACGGCGCCTTCGATCCTGGGCTCGCTCTGCGACGAGTGCCGCGAGCACTTCGACGCCGTCCAGCGCCTCCTTGGCGAGATGTCGGTCAGGTTCTCGGTTGACGAGTCGCAGGCGAGGGGGCTCGACTACTACACGAAGACGATCTTCGAGATCCACCACGCCGGGCTCGGCGCGCAGAGCGCGCTCTGCGGCGGCGGCCGGTACGACAACCTCGTCGAAGAGCTCGGCGGCGCCCCGACCCCCGCGTGCGGCGTCTCGGGAGGCGTCGACCGCCTCGTGGCCGCGCTCGAGGGCGAGGGCGCCTTCCCCGAGGGCGCGCCCGGACCCGACCTCTACGTCGTGTCGGTCGGCGAAGCGGCGGAGCCGAAGAAGGCCTCGATCGCCGCTGCTCTTAGGGGGACCCTCGCCGTCGACGCCGACTACCAGGGACGGAGCATGAAGGCGCAGATGAAGGAGGCCGGGAAGGTCGGTGCGAGGTACGTCCTCATCGTCGGCGAGGACGAGCTCGCGCGAGGAGTGGCCGTCCTCCGGAACATGGAGACCGGGGACCAGGAGGAAGTCGCCATCGACGACGCTCCGGCGCAGGTCGCCGCGAAGCTCGGCGGAACAGGGGAGAGGTAGCGATGAAGCTGGACGCGATGGGTGATCTCCACCGGAGCCACACCTGCGGCGAACTCCGCAAGGGCGACGTCGGGAAGCCGGTCGTCCTCATGGGCTGGGTTCACCGGCGGCGGAACCTGGGCGGCCTTCTGTTCATCGACCTCCGAGACCGGTACGGTCTCACGCAGATCGTGTTCCGCCCCGACGCGGATCCGGCTGACTTCGAGCGCGGCAGCCATCTGGGCGCCGAGTACGTCGTCGCGGTGACAGGTGAGGTCGTCGAGCGTCCTGACGGCACGACGAACCCGGAGCTTCCGACCGGCGAGATCGAGGTCCACGTCTCGGACCTCAGGGTCCTGAACGCGTCTCTGACGCCTCCGTTCGTGCTCGAGGAGCCGATCAAGGCGAGCGACGAACTGCGGCTCGAGTACCGCTATCTCGATCTAAGGCGGCCGCACATGCAGCGGCTGATCGAGGCGCGGCACACGGCGGCGGCAGCGACCAGGAGCTACCTGAACGGAGTAGGCTTCCTCGAGATCGAGACCCCGATGCTCGCGAAGAAGACGCCCGAGGGCGCCCGCGACTTCATCGTCCCCTCGCGCGTGCATCCGGGGAAGGTCTACGCGCTCCCCCAGTCGCCCCAGCTCTACAAGCAGATCCTGATGGTCTCCGGGTGCGACCGGTACTATCAGATCGCGCGCTGTCTCCGCGACGAGGACCTGCGCGCGGATCGTCAGCCCGAGCACACTCAGATCGACTTCGAGATGAGCTTCGTGACGGAGGACGACGTCTTCGCGGTCGCCGAAGGGCTCATGGCAGCGATCTGGAGTGCCGTGCGCGGCGACGAGATCGAGACACCGTTCCCGCGGCTTACCTACCGCGAGGCGATGGAGCGGTACGGCAGCGACAAGCCGGACACGCGGTTCGGAACGGAGCTCGTCGACCTGACCGACCTTCTCGGCGGCACGGACTTCAAGGTCTTCCGCTCGGTCATCGACGGCGGCGGCGCGGTCAAGTGCCTGAACGCGGCCGGCTGCAGCGGGTGGTCGCGGTCGGAGATCGACAGGAAAGAAGAGCTCGCGAGGAAGTGGGGCGCCAAGGGGCTCGCCTGGACGAAGGTCGAGGGTGGCGCGTTCGCCGGCGGTGTCGGCAAGTTCTTCTCCGACGACGAACGCGCGACCGTCATCGAGCGGGCGGCGGCCACGGACGGCGACCTCCTCCTCTTCGTCGCTCACGACCGGAAGAAGGCGAACGAAATCCTCGGGAAGCTCAGGCTCGTGCTCCGCGACGAGCTCGGGCTCGTGCAGCCGGGTGTCTTCAACTTCGTGTGGATCACGGAGTTCCCCCTCTTTGCGTGGAACGAGGACACCGGCTCGTGGGAGGCGGAGCACCACATGTTCTCGATGCCGCGGGCCGAGGATCTCGATCTCCTGGAGAGCGATCCGGGCGAAGTCCTCGGACGGCTCTACGACCTCGTCGCGAACGGGCTCGAGATCGCCTCGGGCTCCATCAGGATCCACCGGCGCGACATCCAGGAGCGGGTGATGGCCGTCGTCGGGATGTCGAGGGAGGACGCCGAACGCAGGTTCGGTTTCCTCCTGAAGGCCCTCGACTACGGCGCCCCGCCGCATGGCGGGCTCGCCCCCGGCCTCGATCGGATCGCGATGCTGCTCACCGACGAGGACTCGATCAGGGACACGATCGCGTTCCCGAAGACCTACCGCGGCCTCTCGCTCATGGACGGCTCGCCGTCCGAGGCGGAGCCGGAGGTGCTGAAGGAACTCGGGATCGAGCTCGTGGGACCGCGGGACGACGAAGGTCAGGGCTAGGACAGTGGCTGGTCGACGGCGACTTCCCGAGATTGACCGGCACCGGTCCGCAGGCGCGGCGCCGACGGTCGATACGGTCGAGCGGATGCCGCGGGGCCGACAGATAGCCTTCGCCGGCGCGGCGTCGAGTCTTCTGGGCGTTGCGGCCGGCACCGTCGAGAGCGTCGTCCGCGCCCTCCAGCACTCCTACTACTTCAACACCACGCCATCCTACGTCTCTTATCTTATGATCCCGGCCCTCTCGTACGCCGTCGCCGGGCTCGTGCTCGGGATCGTCCTCGCCCTCGTGGCCGTCGCGCTGAGACGTCGCCACGTCGCCTCTGCCGCTCTCGCCTCGGGAGCGGCCTTCCTGCTCGTCGGCTACTGGGGCTCGGTCTACAGGAGCAGGTTCTTCGACTCCGCGGGCCACGCCCTCGGCCACCTGGCGATGCTCGTCGGGGCGGCCGCGCTCTTCGTCGTCGTGTGGCGCGTCGCGAGAGCGGTCGTCGGCCAGTCGCGTTCGTGCCGCCGCTCCCTCTACTGCCGGATCGTGTGGGCGACCCTCGCCGGTCTGGCCGTCGTGGGGATCGCCGGGTGGGGGATCTTCTTCGGCGCGTTGGGCTCCGGGCTGCACGCTCCGAGGGGGGACGCTCCTCCGGCCGGCGCTCCGAACGTCCTCCTCGTCACGATCGACACGCTCCGCGCGGACCGCCTCGGGTGCTACGGGTACCCGACCGCGCGAGGCCCGCGGGACGACGGTCTCGGTACGTCACCCGTCATCGACGCACTTGCGGCCGAGGGCGTCCGCTTTGACGCCGCCATCGTCCCGATGGTCACGACCGACCCGAGCCACGCCTCGATCATGACCTCCGTCTACCCGGCCACCCACGGAGTCGTGAGGAACGCCGTGCAGCTCGCGAGCGACGCCACCACCGCGGCCGAGATCTTCCAGGCCGCGGGCTACCGCACCGGAGCCGCGGTCAGCGTCAAGCACCTCGACGGGTTCATGTCGGGGCTGAGTCAGGGGTTCGTGGACTACTACGACCGGGGCGACCACGACAGGTTCGGGTATCACACCGGCTGGCGTCGTGCCGCGAAGATCTTCAGAGGACGGCTGGGGGGATCCCAGCGAGAGGCCAACGCAACCTGCGACCGTGCCGTGGAGTGGCTCGGCAAGAAGGACGACCGCCCGTTCTTCTTCTGGGCGCACCTCTACGACCCGCACCATCCCTACGTGCTTCACGAGGAACCGGGCGTTTCCTTCCGCAAGATCCGCGACGAGGAGATGGCGGTGCTCCCGGAGGCGCGGCTCCGCGAGCTCGCGGACCTGGCGTCGCGGGCGTACGACTCCGAGATCAGGCACGTCGACGATGCGGTCGGGAGGCTCATCGGCGCCGTCCGGGACGCGGGGCATCTCGATGAGACGATCATCGTCGTCACGTCCGATCACGGCGAACACATCAGCGAGGAACGCCTCCGCCCCACGCTGTGGTTCGGGCACTACGATGTCTACGAGGAGGTCTGCCGCGTCCCCCTCATCTTCCACGCGCCGGGGTCTCTCGGCGCCCGCGTCGTGCCCGACCAGGTGAGCGTCATGGACATCGCGCCGACCCTGCTCGAGGTGTCCAGGATCGGTGTCGCGGAGGGCGAGCCTGACGGGCCCGCAGGGTTCGGGGACGTCTTCGGGCGCAGCCTGGCGCCTCTTCTCGGCGGCGACTCGTGGGAGGAGGCGCCGCTCGTGGTCGACGCGAACCCGCACGGGACAGCGGAGGGGCGTGCGCTCAGGACGGGCGGGTGGAAGCTCATCGGCCGCCCGGGAGGGGAGTCGGAGCTCTACGACCTCATCGAGGACCCCGGCGAGTTACTGAACACAGCTCACATCGACACGACTGGCGCCCGCCTGCTCGGGCGTGAACTCGCCCGGATCGTCTCGGGGTGGGACGACGTAGTCGCTCCCGAGCCGGACGAAGAGACTCGCGAGATGCTGAGATCTCTCGGCTACATTAACTGACGGCACCTCATTACACACTCTCCTGACTCCACCCTGACTTCCTCGGATCGCGCGAAACGCCGCCGAGCGCCCTCCCTGCAGGGTCCAGGGGCGCCCTAACCTCGCGTCCGCTCAGCGAATGGGCTTGACACTGACGGGCCGCTCTGCTAGTTTCTCGGAGCGAACGTGAATGTGGGGTTCGCAGTTTCGCCCCTCATGGGGGCGATGTTGTCTCTAATTCCCGGAAGGGGGTGGCACGCGATGCCTAGGACTATTGCAGGGCTCCTCGGGCTCGCCTCACTGCTGCTCGTGCTGGGTGCCGGTCTGGTGGGGTGCGCTTCGAATCCCCCCTGCGACACGACGGTGACGCAGGTTCAGACCTCTCAGGACGGGTGCGCGGCCGCGACCGACGAGCTGGACTCGGCGCGAGAGGCGAGAGCCGAACTCGAGGCGGAAGTCTCGGCGACGAGGGCCGAACTGGCGCAGCTCGAGGGGCAGCCGGAGGTGCTCGAGAGACGCCTTCACGAACTCAGAAAAGGCAGCGGGCGCTAAGCCGGAAAGGAGAAGACCACCATGCTGTACAGATTGATAGTTGCAGCGGTCCTCCTTGCGGCGCTTGCGCTCGTGTCGGGCTGCAGCTCCGGGTGTCCCCGAACGGCCGATCCGGCGTCGGGCGACTTCTACACCGAGGAGGAGTACAAGAAGTGCACGAAGGAGCAGGCAGCGGAGTACTGCGCCGCGCTCCTTGCCGAGTATGATGCGAATCAGGGCTGCATCGAACAGGCGACGGCGGATCTCGACCGAGAGAACCGCGCGATGACGGACCTCGAGTCCGAGCTCGACACGATGACACCCCAGCTCATGGCGCTCCGGGGCGAGGTCGAGACGCTCGAGCGCGAGATCGCGTACTACGAGGGGCTGCCCAGGATGTATACCGTCACGAAGGGCGACTTCCTCTACAAGATCTCGGAGATGGAGGAGATCTACGCGGACCCGCTCAAGTGGAAGCGCATCTGGCGGGCGAACAAGGACGTCATCGACGAGTTCAACGACCCGAACCTGATCTACCCGGACTGGGAGCTCGTGATCCCGCGCGACTGGCCGTATTCGTACACGGTCAAGGGCGGCGAGAACCTCTGGCAGATCGCCGCCTACTGGGAGATCTACGGAGACGGGAGGATGTGGACCCGGATCTTCGAGGCCAACAAGGACGAGATCTCGAACCCGGACATCATCCAGCCTGGTCAGATGCTGAACATCCCTCGCTAGGGGTGCGGTGATCTGGTTGGCTCACGGCGCGATCAGACGGATCCAGGTCCGTGAGCGAGTGGCGTGCCGGACAGGAGAGTCACTCGATAGCAGGAATTGCATTCATGAGGACGGGCTCTTGGTTCCAGGGCACAAACGCGAACCAAGGGCCCGCCTTTTGATGGACGGGACGCTGTGACGGGAGGCGTCGACGCGTGAGGGCCGAACGCAGTGAAGCGTAAGATCTCTGTAGAAGACATCGACGCGGTCCACCTCTACGGCCGGAACGACGCGAACCTCCGGCTCATCCACGACGCGTTCGCCGCGCGCGTGACCGCGCGCGGGGGCGAGATCACGATCGTGGGGGACGACGACGCGGAGGTGCAGCAGATCGAGGCGGTGCTGACCGAGATGGCGAACCTCGTCCGCCGCGGCCGCACCGTGAGGCGGGAGGACGTGGAGTACGCCATCAGGATGGTCACGTCCGACCGCGGGGAGGAGCTGTCGCGCTTCTATGCCGGCGGCACCAGACTTCAGGGACTCAAGAAGCCGGTCGAGCCGAAGACCGTCGGTCAGAAGAAGTACGTCGAGGCGATGCAGGAGCACGACATCGTCGTCTCGATCGGACCCGCCGGGACGGGGAAGACGTACCTCGCGGTCGCGATGGCGGTCGCCGCGCTCAGGCTCAAGGAGGTCGAGCGCATCGTGCTCGTCCGTCCCGCCGTCGAAGCGGGGGAGAGTCTCGGGTATCTTCCCGGCGACTATCAGGAGAAGATCGCGCCGTACCTCCGGCCGCTCTACGACGCGCTGAGGGACATGATGGACTACGAGAAGGTCAAGCGGCTGACGGAGATCGGGACGATCGAGGTAATACCGCTCGCGTACATGCGCGGGCGGACGCTCAACGACGCCTTCGTCATCCTCGATGAGGCACAGAACAGTACGATGCCCCAGATGAAGATGTTCCTCACGAGACTCGGCTTCAACTCGAGAGCCGTCGTCACGGGAGACATCACGCAGATCGACCTCGCCAACTCCGAGATGTCGGGGCTCGTGAGGATCCAGGAGATCCTCGACGACATCCGCGGAATCGAGTTCGTCTATCTCAACGAGAGCGATGTGGTACGGCACCGACTCGTGCGTGAGATCATCAAGGCCTTCGAACGGTACGCGAAGACGCGGGAAGAGCGGGCCCGGGAGGACGACTGATGGCTCACCTGTTCGGACGGAGACGGGAACGACCCGCGCGGACCGAACGTGTCCGTCTTGGGAACGGCGCGGAGGAGGAGCGCGTCGACGCCGACGAGCGGTCGCGTTCGATCCTCTACGCGAGCCTGACCCTCCTCGCGTTCCTCGTGATCCTGGAGCTGCTCTTTCCCGGCGCCATCCCCGAGAGCGGCATCGAGCTCCAGGTCGGTCAGGTCGCCACCGAAGAGCTCGTAGCGCCGTTCGACTTCGACGTCCTGAAGTCGGAGGAGGCGCTCGAGACCGAACGCGCGTCGAGGGAGGCGAGCGTCGTTCCGGTCTACAGCTTCAGCCGCGCGATTCAGGCCGACCACCGCCAGATCCTCGGCGACCTCGTGACGCGGATCTACGACGTCCGCGAGGGCGACGAGTCCGACCGCCAGAAACTCGAGATGCTCGGGCAGCTCGGGTACGCGCTCTCCGACACCACCAGGCTGATCCTCCTCGACCCGGACAGGTCCAGGGAGGTCGAGGAGCGCGCGCGCGTCGTGCTCTTCCTCCTGTACGAGCGAGGTATCCTGCCGGCCCGCGGACATCCGCCTCTCGAGAACGAAGAGACGATCGTGCTCCTCAAGGACGACGAAGAGTCGATGGAGCGCGTCGGGACGTTCCACCGCGAGGAGAACCTCCCCGATCTCGTGGCGGCGGAGGCGTCGAGGACGTTCGACGACCCCGCGATGTCGAGGGCGGTCGCCGAGATCGTCACTCCGTTCCTGGTCGGGAACGTCGTCTACGACTCGGACGTGACCGATCAGAGAAGACGGGCCGCGCGCGACGCCGTGAGCGAACTGACCGGCGTCGACGTGAAGAAGAACGAGGTCATACTCGAGCGCGGCGAGCGGATCACGAAGGACCACGTCAACGTGGTCAGGTCGATGAACGAGAAGCGGGCGGAGCTTCTCATGATGGAGGAGGGCCACAAGCGGTTCTTCCCGGTTCTGGGAAGGGCCCTCTCGGCTGCGCTCCTCCTCGGGCTTCTCTCGCTCTACGCGGGCGTCCGCCGGAAGAAGTTCCTCTTCGGGATGCGCCCGGCACTGCTCTTCCTGGTCGTCGTGATTCTCGTCATGATCGGCGCCGCCGTGGTGCACGGTATCGCCGACGCGTCGGAGTTCCTCGTACCGGTCGCGATTCTCGCGATGCTCTTCTCGATGCTCCTGGGGTTCGAGATCGCCGTAGTCTCCCTCTTCGTCCTGATCCTCCTCGTCTCGCTCTACACCGGCTTCGGCCTCCCGTTCGCGATCGTCTCGCTCGTCGCCGGCACCGTCGCTGCGTTCTCGGTGAGGCGCGTGAGGAACCGCGAGGACTTCTACTGGTCGGGGATTCGCGTCGTCGCCGCCTACGCGGTCGCGATCCTGGTCGTCGACATCGCGCGGCTCGAGCTGGGCGTCAGCACGCTCACCCGGATCGGGTGGGGGGGCCTGAATGCGATCGTGAGCATGGGGATCGTGGTCGTGACGCTCCCGCTCTTCGAGCGAGGGTTCCGCGTGACCACCGACATCACGCTGCTAGAGCTCGCCGACATGAACAAGCCGCTTCTCAGGAAGATGGCGATGACCGCGCCCGGCAGCTACCACCACAGCATCGTCGTCGGCAACCTCGCCGAGGCGGCAGCGGAGGCGATCAAGGCCAACGGCCTCCTCGCGCGGGTGGGGGCGTACTACCACGACATCGGCAAGCTCGTGGGGCCCGGCTACTTCGTCGAGAACCAGCAAGGGCTCGAGCCTGAGGACAGCAAGCACACGGCGATCAAGCCGAAGATGTCGAGCATGGTCCTTCGGGCTCACGTCAAGGACGGCGAGGAGCTCGCGCGGAAGGAGGGGCTCCCGGAGCCGATCATCGACGTCATCAGGGAACACCATGGGACCGGCGTCATGGAGTTCTTCTACAACAAGGCGCTCGAGGAGGCCCAGGACCCGGGCGAGGTGAGCAAGGCCAACTACAGCTATCCGGGACCGCGGCCGCGCAGCAAGGAGTCCGCGATCATCGCGCTCGCCGACACGATCGAGGCGCGCGTCAGGTCGTCCGCGGAGACGGCCACCCCGAAGCGGATCGAGGCCGAGATCGACGCCGTGATGGAGAAGCGCTGGCGGGACCACCAGCTCGACGACGCCGAGCTCACGCTCGCGGACCTCCGGAAGATTCGCGACGCCTTCTTCCGCGTGCTCGTCGGGATGTACCATCAGCGCCTCAAGTACCCCGATCAGGACGGGGAGGGCGAGACGGAAGAGGGGAACGGCGAAGCGGGAAGCGGTCAGAACGGGCTCGTCGAGGCCGGGAATGGCGATCAGGATCGTCGACAGGCAGAAGAGAACTAAGATCGACAGGCGCCTCGTGCGCCGGCTCGTGGAGCGGCTCCTGTCCGACCACGGACGCAAAGGCGCCGACACCACGATCGTCTTCGCCGACGACGAGTTCATCCGGGGGTACAACCTCGAGTTCCTGGGCCGTGACCGGCCGACCGACGTCCTGGCGTTCGACATGGCCGACGGCGGCGCCGAGGGGAACGCGGGAACGAGCGGCGAGGCGCCCCGGGAGCCCCTGCCTGGAGAGCTCGAGACGATTCTCGGCGACGTGATGATTTCGACCGACCGCGCCGCGGTACAGGCGCGCCGCTACAGGCGCACCCTCGAGCGGGAGATCGCGAAGCTGGTCTCCCACGGGGTCCTCCACCTTCTGGGATATGATCACGAAGAACCCGACGAGCGGGCGGAGATGCGGAAGCTCGAGAACCGCTACGTCCGCGAGTTTCTGAGCGAGCGGCCCCGGGGCGGGCGCGCCCGCGGAACGAGACGATGACCTACCTGTTCCTTGCACTCGGCGGATTCGGGATACTCCTCTACCTGTCCGGGCTCTTCTCGGGCTCCGAGACGGCGTTCTTCTCCCTGTCGCGGCTCGACCTGAGCGAGCTCGACGAGAAGAGCCGGGTCAGCCGACTGATGCGGAACCCCGACCGCCTCCTCGTGACGATCCTCCTGGGCAACACGCTCGTCAACGTCGCCGCCGGCGCCCTGGGCGCCATCGCCGCGCTCTGGATAGCCCGGACGCGAGGCTACTCGGAGGGGCTGACGATTGCGCTCGAAGTCGGCGTCATCACCTTCGTCATCCTAGTCCTCGGCGAGGTCGCTCCGAAGATGTACGCGATCCAGCGCAACCGCGCGTTCGCGCGATGGAGCGCTCCGCTTCTCTCGGTGATTATGAGCGTCTTCCGGCCGATCGTGGCCGGGATCGAGCGCGTCTTCCTCGCCGGCGACGGCGGGTCGGGGACCGCCGATGAGAGACCGTTCGTTACAGCCGAGGAGCTTCAGACCATCGTCGCCATCTCCGAGCAGCGCGGCACCCTGGAGGAAGAAGAGCGCGACATGATCGACAGCGTGATGGAGTTCGGGGACACCGTCGTGAGGGAGCTCATGGTGCCGCGCGTCGACATGACGTGTCTCGAGGACACGACGACGCTCGGCGAGGCGATCGAGCAGGTCAGGGACCTCGGCTTCTCGCGGCTTCCCGTCTTCGAGGGCGACATCGACCACATCGTCGGCGTCCTCTACGCGAAGGATCTCCTGAAGCTCGATCCCGAGTCCGACCGCGACCGTCCGATTCGGGACGTCCTCCGCGCGCCGACGTTCACGCCCGAGAGCAAGAAGGCGGGCGACCTTCTGAAGGAACTCCAGCACCGGAGGATCCACATCGCGATCGCCGTCGACGAGTACGGCGGCACGGCGGGGCTCGTGACGCTCGAGGACCTGATCGAGGAGATCGTCGGCGAGATCAGGGACGAGTACGACCAGGAAGAGCCGCTCCTGCAGGTTCTCGACAAGACGACGCTCATCGCCGACGGCGTCGTGAGGCTGGACGATCTGGCCGAGGAGCTCGGCGTTGCCATCGATGGAGAGGACGTCGACACGCTCGGCGGATACCTGATGGACGCCTTCGGACGCATCCCGTCGGAGGGCGAGAAGGTCGAGCGGGACGGGCTCGAGTTCACGGTGGAGGGGATGGAGGAGCAGAGGATCACGAGCGTGCGGATCGTGAGACTCTCGCCCCCCGAGCAAGAGGAAGAGGAGGCGCAGCGAGCGTGACGGTCATCGTTCTCATAGCCGCCGGCGTCGTAATGGCCGCGTTCTTCTCGGGGTCGGAGACGGCGCTCATCTCGCTCAACTGGATCCGTCTCGAGCACTGGCTCGAGAAAGGACGACGTGGCGCCCGAACCCTCTCCCGGTTCGCCGAGGACCCGCAGCGGCTGCTCGGCACGACGCTCGTCGGAACGAACATCGCGATCGTGATGACGTCGTCGCTCGCGTCGTGGCAGCTCCACCACGCGCTGGAACGCTGGCCCGCGGCGTGGGTGGGTCTCTTCTCGACGGTCACCGTCACGGTCGTGCTTCTTGTGTTCGGGGAGATCATCCCGAAGGTCGTCGGTCGCAGGCACGCCGACGCGATCACGCTCAAGGTCATCTACCCGCTACAGCTCTTGTACTGGCTCCTGTCGCCGGTTATCGTCATCGTCACCGGGATCGCCAGCGGAGTCCTGAAGCCGTTGGGCGTTCGCACGACCGAATGGCGGCGCCGGCTCACGAAGGACCAGCTGCGGCTCCTCCTCACGAGCGAGGGGGAGAAGGCGGGCGCCGTCGACGCGCAGGAGACGAAGCTCATCTCGGGGATCTTCGAATTCGCGCTGACGACGGTCGAGGAGGTGATGGTCCCGCGAACCGACATCGTGGGACTGTCGCCCGGCGCGACGGTCGGCGACGCCGTGGCGCTCATCCGCGGGCACGGATTCTCGCGGCTCCCGGTCTTCTCCGAGGAGAAAGACCGGATCGACGGCATGGTGCACTCCCGCGATCTCCTCGGCCTGGAGAGAGAACGCGGCGTCGGAGAGCTCGTGCGCCCGCTCTCGCACGTTCCCGAGACGAAGACGTGCGACGAGCTGTTCCGCGAACTGCAGGCGAGACGGCAGCACATGGCGGTGGTCGTGGACGAACACGGCGGACTCTCGGGCGTCGTCACGCTCGAGGACCTGCTCGAGGAGCTCGTCGGTGAGATCGAGGACGAGTACGACGTCGTCGAGTCGCTCGTGAGGAGGATCGGCGACGACCTGTTCGTGGTCGACGGCAGAGCGGAGATCGACACCGTCGAGGACGCCCTCGGGCTGGACCTTCCGGAGGGCGACTACAACACGATCGCCGGCCTGGTCCTGTCGGCGCTCGGGAGGATCCCGGAGCCGGGCGACGAGGTCGTGGTCGCCGGGCTCGAGCTCAGGGTCATCTCCGCGAGCGCGACGAGGGTCGGGAAGATCAGAGTGAGGACGAGATGGGCGAAGCCGAGGGACGCACAGGCATAGACGGACAGGACGCCGGGGGTTCGCAGGCCGCCCAGCCGCCGATCGAGGTGCGGGCCGCAACGAGGCCCGGGCCGCTCCGGGTGCTCCGCCGCTGGTTCCTCACCGGCCTGATCGTGCTCCTGCCGGCAGCGATCAGCGTCTTCGTGCTCTGGCGGCTCTTCTTCGGGCTCGACCGCATCCTCGGTCCTTACGTCGAGCAGTATCTGAACAGGCACATCCCCGGCATCGGACTCGTGGCGCTCCTCCTCCTCATCATCGTCATAGGCGCGGTCGCGAGCAACTTCATCGGGCGGAAGTTCATCCAGCTCGGGGAACGCGTCGTCGAGAGGATCCCCGTCGTTCGCTGGATCTACCGAACGACCAAGGGCCTCTTCTCGACGGTGCTGCACGAGCGGTCGACGAGCTTCCGCAAGGTAGTCCTCGTGCCGTTCCCCGACAAGGGGAGCTACAGCCTCGCGTTCCAGACGGCCGAGGACGCCGGCCAGCTCGGCGACGCCGTCGGCCGCCCGATGATCACCGTCTTCCTCCCGACGACGCCGAACCCGACGTCCGGGTTCTTCCTCGTCGTTCCGCAGGAAGACGTGATCACGCTCCCGATGACCGTCAACGAGGGGCTCCGTCTCGTCATCTCCGCCGGAGCCCTGACGCGCGAGGGCAACCACGCGCCGTAGGTTGGGTTCGCGGGCCGCTGTGCCTCCGCAGCGCATGCGTTCGCCCGTTCGTATCGAACACTCGAGGACCGCTTTCATGGTCGAACATCACGACGAGAATGTTGTGCATCTCGATCCCGCGGCTTCGCCAGAGTCGATGGCGGAGCGGCTCGCCGGGCTCCATCCCGCCGACATCGCGGCGTCGCTCGAGCGCGTCGAGGTCGAGATGGTGACCCGGGTCCTGCGCCAGCTGGACCAGGAGACGGCGGGCGACGTCCTCGTGAACCTCGACGAGCACACGCGGGCGGAGGTGCTCGCGATCCTGAACGCCCCGGAGATCGCCGGCGTCGCCGGGGAGCTCGAGTCGGACGACGCCGCCGACGTCATCGGCGCGCTCGAGGAGCCGAAGCGGGACGCGGTCCTCGCGAAGCTGGAAGAGGACGACCGGAAGGTCGTGGAGGACCTGCTCCAGTACACCGACGAGTCCGCGGGTGGCATCATGACCTCGGAGTTCGTCTACGTCGACCAGGACGCCCGCGTCGACGATGCGATAGCCGTGATCCGGGAGGCTGCCGACGAGCTCGACGAGATCCACAACGTCTACGTCACCGATCGCGACCGCAGGCTCCGCGGGGTGATATCGCTCCGCACTCTCGTCCTCGCGCAGCCGGGCGCACGCGTCGAGGATCTGATGGAGCCCGACGTCGTCACCGTCTCCGCCGACATGGACCAGGAGGACGTCGCGGAGGTCTTCAGGAAGTACGATCTCGTCGCGATCCCCGTCGTCGATCCGGACGGGACTCTCGCGGGACGGATCACCGTCGACGACATCATGGACGTCATGTACGAGGAGGCGGAGGAAGACATCAGCATCATGGCCGGAACGAGGGAGGAGGAGTTCCACGAGGACTCGGCGCTCCGAGTCTCCCGGATCCGGCTGCCCTGGCTCGTGGTGGGGGCGCTCGGCGGGCTCGGGTCGGCCACCGTGATGAACTTCTACCGCCTCTCGCTCGAGAAGGTGCTGGCTCTCGCGTTCTTCGTGCCCGTGATCACGGCAATGGGCGGGAACGTTGGGCTTCAGACCTCGACGATCATCGTCCGGAGCATGAGGACCGACCGCCGGCTCGTCGGCGAGACGCGCCAGCGGCTCCTCCGGGAGTGGAGGGTGGCGATCACCAACGCCATCATCCTGGGAGGAGCCATCTACCTGATCGTGGGGCTCTGGTTCGGCGACTGGCGTCTCGCGGCCGTCGTCGGGGGCTCGCTCGCCGCAGTGATCCTGGTGGCGGCGACGCTCGGAACCGTCATGCCGTTCGCGCTCAGGCGCATCGGGATCGACCCCGCCGTGGCCCAGGGTCCGTTCGTGACCACACTGAACGACATCATCGGGATACTCGTCTACCTAGGCCTCGCGAGCACGTTCATCGAGAGGCTCGGGTAGCGCTCCCGCTGCTCGCGCGGCAGGAGGGGGAATGGCGCTCGTCAAGTCGCGGGCGGTCGTACTGCGCACCTACCGGCTCGGTGAGACGAGCAATGTCGTCGTGTGCTATACTGAGAACTTCGGCAAGGTGCGCCTCGTGGCGAAGGGAGCGCGGAAGGGAGGGGGCCGTCTCGGAGCCGCCCTGGAGCCTCTTCTGGTCTCCGGGGTCGTCTTCTACCGGCGGGAGGGCGGTGACCTCTCGCTCGTGTCCCAGGCCGAGGTCGAGCGCGAGTTCCCGGAACTGCGCCGCGACGTCGTCCGCATGGCGTACGGGAGCGCAGTCGCCGAGCTCGTCGACAAGCTCGTACCGGGGGAGGAATCCGATCCCCGGCTCTTCGGGATCATCGTCGGCGCGCTCGAGGAGATCGACGCGGCACCCGAGGCCGAGCTGGACGTCGCCCTCTGGAGGTTCGAGCTCGCCCTCGCGCGCGAGCTTGGGTACACGCCCGAGTTCGGACGATGCGTTCTCTGCGGGAACGAGGCCGGGCGAGACGCGCGGTTCTCGGCCCGCCACGGGGGAGTCGTCTGCGGCGGATGCCTGGCGACGCGGCCGGAGGTTCCGGTCGCGGGCGCCGCGGCGTCGGCCGCCATCGCGGCACTGGCGGCCGGCGAGGACATCTCGGGCGGCTCGCTCGACGCCGTCGTCCGTGACGAGATAGGGAGCACGCTGACGGACTTCCTCGGCGAGCATGCGGGGCGGTCCCTGAGACTGAGATCGATCGACTTCCTGGCGCAGGTCAGGAGGATGGAGCACTCGCAAACCGAACCGGACCAACACGATGAAGACTGATCGCAAGGGACTCACGTTCCAGGACATCATCCTCCGGCTCCAGCAGTACTGGGCGGACTACGGCTGCATCATGGCGCAGACGTACAACGCGGCGGTGGGCGCCGGGACCTTCAACCCGGCGACCTTCCTCAGGTCCCTCGGACCGGAGCCATGGAAGGTCGCGTACGTCGAGCCGTCACGCCGCCCGAAGGACGGGCGCTACGGCGAGAACCCGATCCGGATGCAGCAGTTCCTTCAGTACCAGGTCCTCCTGAAGCCGCCGCCAGACGACGTGCTCGACGTCTACTTCGCGAGCCTCGAGGCTCTCGGCATCGCGCTCAAGGAGCACGACATCAGGCTCGTCAAGGACGACTGGGAGTCCCCGACCCTCGGCGCGGCCGGTCTCGGGTGGGAGATCTGGATCGACGGGATGGAGATCACGCAGTTCACGTACTTCCAGCAGGTCGGAGGGTTTGACCTGGAGGTCCCGTCCGTCGAGATCACCTACGGTCTCGGGAGGCTCGGCACGTTCCTTCAGGGCGTAGACAGCTTCTTCGATCTCGACTGGGCGCCCGGTGTGAAGTTCGGGGAGATCCAGAAGCGTCTGGAGATCGACTTCTCGAAGTACCACTTCGAAGAGGCCGACGTCCCGTTCCACAGGGAGCTCTTCGACAAGGCGGAATCCGAGGCCTTCAGGCTCTTCGACCTGGACCTCATCGGTCCGGCATACGAGTACGTGCTCCTGTGCTCTCACGCGTTCAACGTGCTCGACGCGCGCGGGGCCATCAGCGTCACGGAGCGGACCGGTTACATCGGGAGGGTCCGGAAGCTGGCGCGCAAGGCCGCGATCCGATACGTCGAGTTCAGGAAGGAGCTCGGATTCCCGCTCCTCCCCGATGGGGGAAAGGGTGCGGCCGCCGCGCCGAGCCGGGAAGGGGGGGACGCGTAATGCAGCGAGACCTCTTCCTGGAGATTGGAGTGGAGGAGCTCCCCGCGACCTACGTGGCGCCAGCGGTCGACGACCTCAAGGCCGCCCTCGTCCGGGAGCTCGACGCGGCTCGCCTCGCGTTCGACGCCGACGGGATTCGCACCTACGCGACCCCGAGGCGGATAGCGATCGCCTGCCCGGGTGTCGCGGGCAGCCAGGAGACACGCGTGCGCCAGGTGACCGGACCTCCCGCGAAGATCGCATTCGCCGAGGACGGTTCGCCGACGAAGGCCGCGCTCGGGTTCGCGAAGTCGCAGGGCGTCGACGTTGCGGACCTCGCGGTGGAGGGCGACTACGTGCAGGTCGAGGTGACCGACGAAGGTCGCTCCGCCGCGGACGTTCTTCCCGAACACCTCACCGCCGCCATCGGCGCGATCGGCTTCCCGAAGACCATGCACTGGGGGCACGGGACGCGCTTCGGCCGCCCGATACGCTGGCTCGTCGCGCTCCTCGGGGACGACGTCCTCGATCTCGAGTACGCGGGCGTCCGCGCCGGTAACGAGACGTTCGGGTTCCGGTTCTGGGCGCCTGGCCCGCACCGGGTCAAGGGCGCCTCCGACTACCTCGAGGTCCTCGAGCGAGCGTACGTCGTCGCTGACGTCGATGCGCGCCGCGAGAGCATCCGGGCGTCGGTCGACCGCGCCGCCGACGAGTGCGGCGGGACCGCCGTTCCGGACGAGGACCTCCTCGATGAGGTGACTTACCTCGTGGAGTACCCGACCGTGTTCGTCGGTCGGTTCGACGAGCGGTTCGTCGAGCTTCCGAAAGACGTGGTCGTCGCCGCGATGAAGGGACACCAGCGCTACTTCGCGGTCGAGTCCAAGGACGGACGCCTGTTGCCGCGCTTTCTCTGCGTCATGAACGGTCCTCCGGACCACATCGAGAGTATCCGCCGCGGGAACGAGCGGGTGCTCGAGTCCCGGCTCGACGACGCGGAGTTCTACTGGAAGGAAGACACGAAGACGGCGCTCGCGGACAAGGTCGACGCCCTCAAGAACGTGGTCTGGCTGGAAGGACTCGGCACGCTCTACGAGAAGGCCGAGAGACTCGAGACGCTGGCAGGTGACATCGCAGCGCGGCTGGGGTCGAAGGACGCAGATGCTGCCGTGCGCGCGGCGCGGCTCGCGAAGGCCGACCTAGTAACCGAGATGGTCAAGGACGGGAAGGAATTCACCGAGCTCCAGGGGATCATGGGCCGCGAGTACGCGATGATGTCGAACGAGCCCGAGGCGGTCGCGACGGCTATCTGCCGAGATTCGCAGGAGATCGCTTGCCGGAGACCGACGCTGGACTCATCTTGAGCATCGCGGACAGACTCGACTCGATCGTAGGCTGCTTCGCCGCCGGTCTCGTGCCCACGGGGTCACAGGACCCCTACGCGCTCCGACGCCAGGCCATCGGGCTCGTCCGCATGATCGACGAGAAGAAGCTCGCGCTGTCGCTGACCGAGCTGATAGCGGCCGCGGCCGCAGGACACGGTGTCGAGAACACCGCGTCGTCCGAGGCCGTGACGGGCGTGCTCGGGTTCGTGAGGCAGCGCGCGCGCAACTTCTTCATCGACGCCGGATACTCGTACGATCTCGTGGACGCCGTGCTCGAGGCGTCGTTCGACGAGCTCGTCGGCGTGCGGCCGAGGATCGAGGCGCTGACGCACTTCAGAATCGAGGCGCTGACGCACTTCAGAGCTTCGGAGGACTTCGAAGGGCTCGTGATCGGCGCCCGCCGCGTGATGAACATCCTGAAGGGTCAGGAAGGGCACGCGCACGATCCGGGCGCGCTCGTGGAGCCGTCGTCGAAGGCGCTCGAGGAAACGAGGGTGAGCGCGGTCGGCGCCGTCGACAAGGCGCTCGCGGCCGGGGACTTCGACGCGGCCGTGCGGGAGCTCCTGAGTCTCAGGAAGCCGATCGACACGTTCTTCGACGACGTCATGGTGATGGTCGACGACGAGCGTCTCAGGTCGGCGAGGCTCGGGCTCCTGGCCGGAGTGCGCGACCTCTTCCTCACGATCGCGGACTTCGCCAAGGTAGTGCTCGAGGGGGAGGACAGGGAGGACGCATGACGAGGACGCATCCGAGGGAAGGCGGTCGAGCGACCAGATGGACGCGCAACGGACGAACGCTCGCCGGGCTCGCGGTCGCGGCGCTCGCCGTGGCTGCGGCACTCGCGGGTGGCGGCTGCGGTGGCGAGGAGATCCCTGCCAAGCTCGTGATCATCGGCGTCGACGGGATGGACTGGAAGCTCGCCGACCCGCTCAT
>JALGZK010000012.1 GCA_025774935.1 bacterium
ACTCGCGTACTTCGGCGCCGACGGGCTCACCGACCCGGAGCACGTGATGCCGCAGGTCGCGACGCTCTTCCTGCCGGCGGGGATCGCTGGCATCGTCATCTCCGCCGCAATCGCCGCGATGATGTCGACTGCCGACTCGCAGCTCCTCGTCGCGACGTCGGCCCTCTCGGAGGACATCTACCATCAGCTCATCAACAAGGAAGCTCCTCAGAAGCGGCTCGTCGCGATCAGCAGGATCGGAACCGTTCTGATAGGGGTGATCGCGTTCGTCCTCGCGATGAACGCAGAGGAGCAGGTCTACTGGTTCGTTCTCTACGCCTGGGCGGGGCTCGGAGCCGCGTTCGGACCGGGCATCGTGCTGTCGCTCTGGTGGAAACGGACGACCAAGTGGGGCATCTTCGCCGGCATGCTCGTGGGCTCAGCGACCGCCGTCGTCTGGTACCACGTGGACGCGCTCAAGGGGTTCGTCTACGAGCTCGTCCCAGCATTCGTCTTCGCGCTCGTCGCGGTCGTCGTCGTGAGCCTTCTCACGGAGCCTCCGCGCGAGATCCCGATCGAGGGCTGACGGGACCGGGCCGCGGACGGCGTGGCAGACCGAGGAACTGCAACAGGGAGAGTGTACTCGATGCGAGGTGATCGCCGACGTCGATCCAGCCAAGGCCGAAGAGGCGGCGGGAGTCGCGCACTGCGAGAAGACGGTGGCGCGGAAGCTCGATGTCACGGACCGTGACGCCGTGCTCGCGGCCATGAGGGAAGCGGACGCGGTGCTCGGGGCGGTGAGCTACACGGTCAACCTCGACCTCGCGAAGCTCGCGATCGAGGCCGGCACCCACTTCAACGACATGGGCGGCAACAACACCGTGGTCGCCGCGGAGCTCGAGCTGAACGAGGCGGCGAAGGCGGCGGGGGTCTCGATCATCCCCGACACGGGACTCGCGCCAGGAATGGTCAGTCCGCTCGCCATGCACGGCGTCAGGAAGATGGACGAGCCCGAGAGCGTTCGGATCAGGGTCGGCGGGCTCGCCCAGAACCCGACCGGCCAGCTCAAGTACATGCTCGTGTTCTCGGTTCAGGGACTCATCAACGAGTACGTCGAACCGTGCATCGCCATCAGGAACGGGCGCGTAGTCGACGACATCGAGCCCCTGATCGACGTCGAGGAACTCGAGTTCCCTCCCCCGTTAGGAACGCTCGAGGCGTTCAACACGTCCGGCGGGACCTCGACGCTCCCGATGACTCTCCTCGGCAAGGTGCGGGAGCTCGACTACAAGACGATCCGCTACCCGGGGCACGCGGCCGCGATGCGTTCGATCTTCGAGCTCGGGCTCATGAACGACGAACCCATCGACGCCCGCGGGACCGAGGTCTCCCCGCGCGACGTGCTCGAAACGCTGATCGACCGGAACGTTCCGCACGGCGGCGACGACATCGTCCTCGTGAGGGTCGCGGTCGACGGCATGAAGGACGGGAAGCCGGCGCAGGCAGTGTATCAGATGATCGACTACGCCGACGAGAAGTCGGGGCTCACAGCCATGATGCGCGGGACGGCCTTCCCGTCTTCGATCATCTGCCTCATGATGGCGCGGGGCGAGACGCCGCACGGCGCGATCCCGCAGGAGCTCGCCGTCGACGGCGACCGGTTCATCGAGGAGATCGTCGCGCGCGGGATGCCGCTCGAGGTGAGGTTCGAGACGGGTTAGATCGGAGGCCGACGAGGCCTCGCGGACGCGGGCACGGGGGGCGGCGATTGACGCCGCCCCTCTCTGGTGATAGGCTGGTGTCAGACGGTCTGAAGCCCCCCGCGCATTCGGGAGACCTCACGTGCGACGGCCGCCAGCCCGCGGGCTTCTCATCTGCGTCCTCCTCAATGTCGTTCTGCTCGCGACGGGAATCCCAGCCCCGGCGTCCCGCGTCGGCGCCAAGACGACGGGGAAGCAGGCCGCCCTCCCACCGCTCGAACACCTGATGGCGAAGGACGGATTCCAGGACGCTCTCTCGCGCGCGTTCGCGACGATCCTCGCGGAAGGCGAGGACGAGTTCTACCTCGCGCTCAGCGACTCCGGGCGCGCCCGCTACCGCCGTCGCTTCTGGCGGCAGAACGACCCGACGGCGGCGACCGAGAGGAACGAGTTCCTCGAGGAGTACGTCACCCGACTCCGGTACGCAGTCGCCTACTTCTGCCCGGACGGCGGGTTCGGCTGGGACGACCGCGGCGACGCCGTGCTCCGCTTCGGATTCCCGGGGTCGAGGGCCGAGATCACCGGGGACTTCAGCGTCCAGTGGGGCGCCCGCGGCCTCATCCCGAACGCCGAGGTGTGGACCTACTACGACATGCGCATGACGCTCCAGTTCATCGATCCCGAGCTCAACGGGAGTTTCATCTACGGCGAGGACATCAAGTACCGCACGGCGGGGCCCGGCCCGAAGAGGGCGAAGTTCATAAGCCTGGGCGACAAGATCGAGATCCCGATGATTCCCCGGAACATCGAGGCCGAGCACATGTCGTACCGGGGACAGAAGTACGTGGAGAAGGGCGAGAAGGCGAAGATGGAGGTGCCGGTGACCTACGGTTACGCTCCGCCGGCCGAGCCGATCACGCTCTTCTACGAGGTGGTGACGGCCAAGGGACAGAGCGGGGCCTCGGACCTGGCGGTCAACTACCAGCTGCCAATGAACTCGCTCCTGTTCTGTTCCGACGGCGAGACCGCCGCCGCCACGCTCAGGAAGACCATCCGGGTGATGACCCACGATTACGACGTGCTGACGTCCGACACGCGGACGATGACGGTCTCGGCGGACAACCGGGAGATGACCGAGGGAGTCACGCTCCTCACCGACGAGTGGCGTCTCGATGCCGATCCGGGCGAGTACATCGTCGGGTTCTGCGTGGAGGACACGGTGACGGGGCGGCAGGGCTTCGGAAGGAGCCGCATCGTCGTGCCGGACTACACGCTGCCTCGGCTTCTCCTGAGCGACGTCCAGATCGCGTCGAGCGTCGGTGAAGGTACCCGCTTCCGAAGGCTGGGGGGCACCGTCGTCCCGCAGCCCGTTCGCGCCTTCGACAGCGAGGACGACCTCATGATCTACTTCGAGGTCTACAACCTGTCTGACTGGGAAGACGGGAGGTCGCGGTTCACAGTGACGGCAGAGATCACGATGCGGGAGAAGGACAAGAACGAAGGCTGGTTCTCGCGGATCGTCTCAGCGTTCTCGGACGAGAAGAGGACGGCCGTCTCCTCGAGCATCATCGCGTACGGCGACACGCCCGACACCGCCTACTGGACGGCTCTCTCTCTCGAGAACCTCGAGCAGGGGAACTACGAGCTCACGATCACGCTGTGGGATCACGTGACCGACGCGACGGTCGAGGGGACCGCGACCTTCACGGTCGTGAGGAGATGATCCCGCGAACTCAGAACACACGACGAGAGAACGGGGAGGGCGCCTGCCCTCCCCGTTCGGTTCATCGCACCGCCTTCGGGCGTCAGACCTTCTCCGACACCGACTTCCCCTGCAGGAAGAGCGCGAGGTAGTCGCGGCTCCCTGCCTTCGAGTCGGTACCGGACATGTTGAACCCACCGAACGGATGGACGTCGACGAGCGCGCCCGTGCACTTCCTGTTCAGGTAGAGGTTCCCGACGTGGAACTCCCGCCTGGCCCTGTCCAGCTTCCCGGCGTTCCTCGAGTAGACGGCGCCGGTCAGGCCGAACTCGGTGTCGTTCGCGATCCTGAGGGCGTCGTCGTAGTCCTGGGCCTTGATGACGGCGCAGACCGGTCCGAAGATCTCCTCCTGCCCGATCGTGTCGCGCGACCTGACGTCGGCGATGATCGTCGGCTCGACGAAGAACCCGTTGCCGGCGTCCGTCGCGGCTTGGCCGCCGTGCAAGAGCCGGCCGCCCTCCTTCTGCCCGATCTCGATGTACTTCATGATCGAGTCCATCGCCTTCTGGTTGATGACCGGCCCGAGGTAGTTGGCGAACTCCCTGACCGGGCCGATCGTGATCCTCGAGGTCTCGGCGACGAGCTTCTCGAGGAATTCGTCGTAGACGGCGGCGTCCACGATCGCGCGCGAACAGGCTGAGCACTTCTGGCCCTGGAACCCGAACGACGCGGCGGCCACGCCCTTCGCGGCGGCGTCGAGGTCGGCCTCCGAATCAACGATGATCGCGTCCTTCCCGCCCATCTCTGCGACCACACGCTTTATCCAGATCTGCCCGGGCGAGGTCTTCGCGGCTCCCTCGACGATGCCGAGTCCGACGGGCTTCGAGCCGGTGAACGAGATGAACCGCGTGAGCGGGTGCGTGACCAGCGTGTCGCCAACGACCCCGCCGCTCCCGGGGAAGAAGTTCAGGACCCCGGGCGGCAGCTTCACCTCTTCCATGATCTCGACGAACTTGTGTCCGATGAGCGGCGAGTCGCTCGAGGGTTTGAGCACGACGGTGTTCCCTGTGACGATCGCGGCCGACGTCATGCCGACCAGGATCGCGAGCGGGAAGTTCCAGGGCGGAATGACCACGCCCACGCCGAGCGGGATGTAGAAGTAGGAGTTCTGCTCGCCGGCGAGCGGCGTCAGGGGCTGCGGCTCGGCGTACCGGAGCATCTCACGCGCATAGAACTCGAGGAAGTCGATCGCCTCGCAGACGTCGGCATCGGCCTCGATCCAGTTCTTCCCTTCCTCGAGGACCATCGTCGCGCCGAGCTCGAGCCTCCTCCGCTTCATCACCTCGGCCGCCCGGAAGAGGTAGTCGGCGCGGTCGTCGGGAGGGACGCGGCTCCACTGCTCGAAGGCGGTCGCGGCCGCCTCGATCGCCTTCTTTCCAAGCTCCGCGGTGCCCTTCTGGAATACGGCGAGGACCTGGTCCTTGTCGGACGGGTTGATCGCCTTGAGGAGCCCGTCGCCCTTCACCCGCTCCCCGCCGATGAGGAGGTCGTACTCCTTCCCCGCCTCGGCCTCGACCTTCGCGATCGCTTCGGCCATCTGCTTCCTGAGTCCCTCGTCCTTGAAATCGTAGACTTCGCAGTTCCTGAACGCCGGCTTCATGGGCGGTGCTCCTCCGTGTGGGGGTAGTGCGGCTTGCGGGTCTGTCGGAAAGGGACGATGATACAGCACCCGACCGGGGGGATTCAAGGGCCAGGCGGCGGGCGCTCAGCAGCTCGCGGGGTGCCCCCGCGAGTGCCTCAGGGGCTTTTCGCTGGCGCGCCCGGCCGGCCGGTCGTAGAATACCCCCGATGCGTCGATGGCGGAGGAGGTGACCATGAGATTGTCGTTCTGCGTCGTGACGGCCCTGGCGCTCCTGGTCCTCGTCCTCGCGGCCGGCCCCGGAGTGGCTCAGGAGGAGGCCATGGACTGGAAGGGCAAGGTCGGCGCCGAGCGATTCGGCCCGATGGCATGGCTCGAGGGCGAATGGCAGGGGTACGGCGAGTTCCCCGACCGGACCAACTACGCCCGGATCGTGTACTCCTACGACCTCGCGGGGATCTACCTCGTCGAGCGCACGGTCGCGCTGTTCCCGCCGCCTGAGCCCACCACAGACTACGAGATCCACCAGGACTTCACCGTCTACTACAGGAACTCCACCACGGGCGGTTTCACTGCGAAGAGCTTCTTCATCGAAGCCTACGTGGTGTCGTCGACCGTCGAGGTGCTCGAGGATGGAAGCGTCATCGTGGTCGAGTCCACCGATGTCGAGAACGGCCCTCCGGGCATGAGGAGCCGCACCACGATCTCCCGGGAGGGCGACGACGCCTTCGCGTTGACCTTCGAGATCGCCATGCCGGGGAAGGACTACTCGCTCTACGAAGAGATGACCATGCGCCGCGTGAGGTAGCGCGGCACGGGTTCCACGAAGCGGAGGGTCAAGTGAAGCTCCTGGTCACGGGCGGCGCCGGCTTCATCGGCAGTAACTTCATCCGCATGTACCTCGAGAGACACGCGGACTGCGAGATCGTGAATCTCGACAAACTCACCTACGCGGGGAACCTCGAGAACCTGCGATCGGTCGAGGACGACCCACGCTACCGCTTCGTTCGGGGCGACATCTGCGACCGGAAGTCCGTCGACGACGTGATGCCGGGGATAGACACCGTCGTGAACTTCGCGGCGGAGACGCACGTCGACCGCTCGATCGGAGATCCGGAGGGGTTTCTCAAGACCGACATCTTCGGCGTGCACGTCCTGCTCGAGTCCGCGCGCGCGAACGCCGTCGGGAGGTTCGTGCAGATCTCGACCGACGAGGTCTACGGGCCCGCGATGGGAGAACCCCTACGCGAGGACGCTCCGCTGAACCCGCGGAACCCCTACGCGGCAAGCAAGGCCGGCGGCGAGTACCTGGCGCGTTCGTACTTTCTCACGTACGACTTCCCGGTGATCGTGACGCGCGGCGCGAACAGCGTCGGACCCAACCAGTTCCCCGAGAAGGTCATCCCGCTCTTCACCACGAACGCTATCGAGGACAAACCCCTCCCCCTGTACGGGAGCGGCGAGCAGGAGCGGGACTACATGCACGTCCTCGACCACTGCACGGGCCTCGACGTCATCATCGAGAAGGGCGAGCCGGGCGAGATCTACAACGTCGGCGCCGGCAACCACATGAAGAACATCGAGATGGCGAAGCTCATCCTGAAGGAGCTCCGGAAGCCGGAGGAGCTCATCGTCCACGTGCAGGACCGCGAGGGCCACGACTTCCGGTACGCCATGGACTCCACGAAGCTCGAGGGCCTCGGGTGGAAGCCGCTGTACAACACGCGGGACGCGATCCTCGACGCGGTCAGGTGGTACGTCGGGAACCCCGGGTGGTGGAAGCCACTCAAGTCTGGTGAGTACAGGGAGTACTACGAGAAGATGTACCGTCAGCGGCTGGACGAGGCAGGCGCGTCCGGCTAGCGGGAGTCGGCGGGCACCCTAGCCCTTGCCGAAGTGAGCGCTCCCGATGAGTATGGCAACGGCGAAGACCACGACCACGAAGAGGAAGATCACGAACGCGGCCTGGTTGAACCACCAGACCGTGAACGGGAAGATGAGCAGGTAGGCTCCGAGAGCGCCCACCAGAGAGCCGATGAACCTCCCCGCCTTCTCCGGCTGCGCCACTCCGTACTCCTTGTACCCGGACACGAGCCCGAGGTACCTCCCCCGCCAGAAGACCGTCGCTATGATGATGAGGAGGATCCCGATCGGGATCGTGATGTACCCCGAGGTCACGGCGACATTCGCCGAGGGGAACGGCGTCTCTTCCGTCGGGAACGCGGGCACTCCCGAGATGGCGGACGCTAGCGAGTTCAGGATGGCCGTCATCGGCGTTGGGCTCCTCGGTGTCGGTCGCGTGCGGGGCGCTGGACCTCGAGTGGCATTCTAGCCCGGGTCGGCTCGCGAGGCAAGCCGGACGGCAAGGCGCGGAAGTGACGGCCGTTCGGCTACGGCCGACGCACGCCGGCGGCGGGGCGCCCGACCGGCCGGAAACCCCTTGCGCGCCGACCCGCTCGGTCCTAGAATGCGCCAACTCCACCTCCCTGCGGGGCCGGCCCGCGGGGACGATCCGAGACAGATCCACAGGCGAAGAGCCCACGCAGGCACGCGTCCTGAAGGGAGCGGCTCATATGAACAGGGACGAGATTCTGGCGAAGGTGGACGAGAGGCACATCCGGTTCATCCGGCTGCTCTTCTGTGACATCGTTGGGTTCCCGAAGTGCGTGACGATCACGAGCGACGAGCTCGAGGACGCGCTCGACAACGGGAAGGGGTTCGACGGTTCGTCCATCGAGGGGTTCACGAGAATCCACGAGAGCGACATGATCGCGATGCCCGACACCTCGACGTTCAAGATCATGCCGTGGAACGAGGGCGGTGAGGAGGCGCTCCTGTTCTGCGACGTTCTCCTCCCAGACGGCACGCCGTACGACGGCGACCCGCGATACGCGCTTCGACGCGTTCTCGCCCGCGTCGCCGAGCGCGGGTGGACATTCAACGTCGGCCCGGAAATCGAGTACTTCTACTTCACGGACCCCGAGGATCCGAAGCCGCTCGATCACGCCGGCTACTTCGATCTCACGCCGCCCGATTTCGGGGAGGAACTTCGGAAGAAGACGATCATCGCGCTCGATTCGCTCGAGATCCCCGTGGAGTACTCGCACCACGAGGTGGCGCCGAGCCAGCACGAGGTCGACCTGAAGTACGGGGAGGCCCTCACGATGGCCGACCACGCGATGCTCTGCAAGCTCGTCGTCAAGGAGGTCGCCCGGAAGGAAGGCGCGTACGCGACGTTCATGCCGAAGCCGCTCTACGGCGAGAACGGCAGCGGCATGCACACGCACCAGTCGCTCTTCGAGAACGGAAGCAACATCTTCTTCGACGCTGCGGACGACAAGCACCTCTCGAAGATCGCGAGATCGTACGTCGAGGGGCTCCTGAGACACGCGCGAGAGATCACGCTCGTGCTCAATCAGTGGGTCAACTCGTACAAGCGGCTCGTCCCGGGCTACGAGGCACCCGTCTACGTCTCGTGGGCGCGCCGGAACCGCTCGACGCTCGTCAGGGTCCCGCAGTACCGCCCCGGCAACGAGCTCTCGACCAGGATCGAGATGCGGAGTCCCGATCCGGCATGCAACCCGTACCTCGCGTACGCCGTCATGCTCGCGGCGGGACTCAAGGGCGTCGAGGAGGGGCTCGAGCTCCGCGAGGCACACGAGGAGAACATCTACGCCATGACGGCGCACGAGCGGGAGGAACGGGGTATCGACATGCTCCCGGGCAGCCTCTCCGAGGCGATCCTGATCGCGCAGGAGAGTACGCTCCTCCGCAACACGCTCGGCGAGGAGACCTTCGACAAGCTCATCAGGAACAAGACGGCGGTGTGGGACGGATACCGGAGCGTCGTCACGCCGTACGAGATGGAGCGGGACCTGCCAGTCCTCTGACGAATCCAGTTAGAGGTTCGTGACGGCCCGGGGCCCTTTCGGCTCCGGGCCGCTTCACGTTCCGGGAGGACCCCCGCCCCGGATGTGCTATCATCGCGGGACGAACGAGACGCGATGACTTCTGCGAAGGGAGCTGGAATGGACCTCGGTCTCGAAGGGAAGGTAGCGCTCGTCACTGCGTCCTCTGAGGGTATCGGCAAGGCGTGCGCGCTCGAGCTCGCGAGGTGCGGCGCGGGCGTGGTGATCTGCGCCCGCCGCGAGGACGTGCTCGACAGGGCGCGGGAGGAGATGGCGGAGGAGACCGGACGCCAGATCGCCGCGATCTCCGCGGATCTCACGTCGGCCGCGGACATCGACGCGGTCGTCGAGCGCACCGTTGCCGAGTTCGGGCGGATCGACGTTCTCGTCACGAACGCAGGCGGACCGCCTTCCGGCGGGTTCATGGACTTCGACGACGACGCGTGGATGCGAGCGGTCGATCTCAACCTCATGAGCGTCGTACGCCTGAACCGGGCGGTCGCGCCTCTCATGCGCGACGGCGGCGGCGGGAGCATCGTGAACCTCACCTCCATCTCGGTGAAGGAGCCGCTCAAAGGACTCGTTCTCTCGAACGCGATCCGGGCCGGTGTCGTCGGCCTCTCGAAGACGCTGGCGAACGAGCTCGGGCCGGACGGCATCCGCGTGAACGTGGTCTGTCCGGGGTTCACGGCGACTGAGCGCATGACCGAGCTCTTCGAGGCGCGGGCGGAGCGCGAGGGGAAGACCTACGACGAGATCGCCGGCGGGATCTTCGCGAGCGTGCCCCTCGGCAAGTTCGCCGAGCCGGCCGACATCGCGAGAATGGTCGCCTATTTGTCGTCGGACGCCGCGCAGTACGTGACCGGCGTGACGGTCCAGGTGGACGGCGGGTTCGTGAAGGGACTCCTCTAGCGGAGGGATGCCAGTAGTGAAGCGCGGTGCCGCTCGGTTGATGGTCCTGTTGGCGGTGGGCGCGCTCGCTTCGTGCGGGTCCGACCCGACCGGCTCGGGCGAGCCGGACACCGCGCCGCCGTTCGTTAGCGAGTGGGCCCCCGCCGACGAGGAGGAAGGGGTCGGCCTCGTCAGACGCATTGAGGTCACGTTCTCCGAGCCCATGGACGCGTCGACGATCGACGCGTCCACGATCGTGGTGCGCGGACGAGCCCCCATTCCCCACATCGACTACGACGACGCGACACGCACGGCGAGGGTGGTTCCGGACACGCTGTTCGCGCCGCTGGCGTGGCACGACATCGTCGTCACCGACGGGGTCACCGACGTCTCGGGCAACCCGCTCGCGGCGCCCGACACGAGCTCCTTCCGGACCGGTCCTCTCGACTCCGCCCACCTCGTGGACCATCTCGAGCCGAACGGGACGACCCTCGGAGCGCGCGACGTCGTGACCGACCGCGTCTACCACGCGCTCACGATCTGCGACGATGACCGAGATGTGTTCCGATTCGCGCTCGATGAGAGCTCAACCGTTGAGGCTCGGACGTCGGTCCGACACGCGGACGGCGTTGACTGGCGGATCCGTTTCGTCGGGGACGACGGTGTGCCGTACGCCGAGTTGGGGTGGACCGCAACCACCGGCGAGACGAGGAGCCACACGCGCACGCTCGGCCCCGGCCTGCACTACGTCGACATCGTGAGCAACGACGAGCCGTTCTACGTGCTCTACGATCTCACGATCGCGACGACCGATTCCCTCTGAGAAGACACTGGGCTTCGTGGTGTGCTTCGGGGAGCTGTTCGGTTCGGCTCCCGCGCGGCGTCTGCGGTAGCGCCCGCTGGGCCGTCACTCGACGGCGCCCGACCCCGCGAGCGGTTCTTCGACTAGCTTCCGGAGGCACATCGCGAGAGCCTGTCCACAGGCCAGGTCGCGTCCGCACGCCGCCTCCGAGAGGGCGTCCACGTCTATCGAGCCGAGGGTGCGGCCACGCACGAGCGCGACGATCGTCGCCGGGTGCCCGCTGCAACCTTGCCTGTCACCGATCTCCCTGACATCGAGGTCGCCCACGACGACACCCTCGGGCCCGTCCTCGAGGGTGAAGATCCACTCCTGCTTGCAGGTCTCGTCCGGCTCGAACGTGAACGTCCTCGCGACCAAGGTGCGGCTCCCGTCAGTTGTTCGATCAGCCGATCGGCCCGCCGGGCTTGTCCTTGTCCATGAGCTCCTTGATCTTGCGCTCTTCCCACCGGGAGCCCCAGAACTTGCTGCTGCCGAAGACCGTGGCGGCGTGGATGGCAACACCAATTCCCCAGCCTAAGAGCGGCCAGTAGAACCAGAGGTGGCCGGGTGATGTCAGGAGGTTGATCACAACGAGGAACGCGTTGACCGCAAGGTAGACGATGAGGTGCTGATAGAAGTCCTTGAGCTCCGTCACCCTCTTCTTGGCCTGCTCGTACCTGGCCTGCTCGTCCATGCCCTCCCCCTCTCCACTAGCTCCGACCAGACCGTCAGTCGTCGTCTTCCACCACCTCGACCCGCACCGTGGTTATCCCCTCCTCGATGAAGTCAAGCCTGCGCGCCGCGGCGTACGACAGATCGATGATGCGACCCGTGACGAAGGGACCGCGGTCGTTGATCCGCACGACGACGTCCCTCTCGTTCGAGAGGTTCGTCACGAGGACGCGCGTCCCGAAGGGGAGTTCGCGGTGGGCCGCCGTCAGCGCGTTCTCGTCGTACACCTCGCCGCTCGCCGTCGTCCTGCCATGGAACTCGTGAGCGTAGTACGACGCGACGCCCCTCACATCGTCCCCCGCCGTCCCGCCATGCGAGGAGGAGTCCCCGGACGTCGTGGCGAGGCTCGTGCAGCTCGCCAGGGCAAGGACCGCGATCCCCCACAGGAGACCACGGACGGGTCTGTCGGAAGAGCTCACTCGACTGCCCTTTCGTTCGGCCGCGCGCGCCTAATCCCCGGCGTCGATCCCGAGCTTGTCGAGCTCCTCCGGCGACATCGTGTAGCAGTGCTCAGGCTGCGGGAAGTCGCGGGACTTCACGTCCTCGATGTACTGGGAGAACGCGCCGTGGAGGATCTCCGTGAGATCGCAGTACTTGCGGACGAACTTCGGCCGGAACGCCGCGAAGTAGCCGATCATGTCGTGGACGATGACGAGCTGGCCGTCCGCATCGGGGCCGCCGCCCAGGCTCATGACGATGCAGTCGACCGCCTCGTGGATGAGCGTCATCGTCTCGGGAGGCACGCACTCGACGAGCATGCCCCAGACGCCGGCGTCCTCGAGGGCTTTCGCGTCGTCCACGAGCTTCTTCGCCGCGTCCGCCGTCTTCCCCTGGACTCGGTATCCGCCGAGCGCAGGCGCCGACTGCGGCGTCAGGCCGATGTGGCCCATCACCGGCAGCCCCGCCTTCACCATGGCCGCGACCGTGTCCGCCACCCTCGCGCCACCCTCGAGCTTGATGGCATCGCACCCGATCGCCATGAACTTGCCGGCGTTCTCGATCGCCTTCTCGTGGGACATCTCGTAGGTCATGTACGGCATGTCGCCCACGACGAACATGTACTGCCGTCCCCGCAACACGGCCTCGGTCAGCATGAGCTGAGCCTCGAGCGTCTGCGGCATCGTCGTCGGGTGGCCGAGTACGGTCATCGCACCGGAATCTCCGACGAGGACCATGTCGATGCCGGCGGCGTCCATGATCTGCGCCATCGGGTAGTCGTAGCAGGTGAGCCACGTGATGGGCTCCTTCTGGCGCTTCATCCTCCGGAGCGTGCCGAGAGTCACCTTCTTGCGTTTCTTCTCTTCGGGCATGGCCCCTCCTTGTCTGGCTCGGGTCTGACGCTGAGCGCGTGCTCCTGCGACGCGCTACGGCTTCGGGATCGCGAGGCCCTCGGCGCCGACGTCGGAGACCTTCGCTTCCGGGAAGTTCTCCTGGATGATCTCGTGGATGATCTGCGCGTACTTGACCTTCTCCCGGGCCCAACCGGCGAGGAGGTCAGGACTCACCCACGGCTTGTAGAGTGCGGCGCCCGTGGCGGCACACGCCGGACCGGGCTCGATCTTGAAGTAGACCGGCGCGAGCGTCCGAGCGATCTCAGGTGCGTCGTAGAACCTCGTGAACCCGCCGAACGACTCCGTAAGCAGGATGTGCATATCGAGCGGGATGTCGACGACCTGACGGATCGTCGCGTACTGCTCGACGGTGAGATCAGCGACCGGATTGAACGTGCCCGCGCCGAGGTTCTCGAGCACCTTGCCTCCGGCGGGGTTGCCGTGCCCGGCGTAGACCGACACCTTGAAGACGACGTCCTGAGGGATGTCCCCCGCCTTCTTCATCTCGTTGAGGAGCCAGAGTTCACCCTCGTCGATCACGAGGAACCCCCGGAATCCGATGTCGATGAGCGTGAGGATCTCGTCGATGACGTGCGACAGCTGATCAGAGCCCCGGAACCGGAGCCCGGAGAGAGCGCCCTCCGGCGTCGCGATCTGGCGGCCGGTGTACCAGGGAGTCCTCGGGCCGGGCGTCGCGATGACCTCGACCTTCGCGTCGGCGGCCATCTGCACGAAGTCGCGGAGCTCCTGCTTCGTGAAGAACGTCGCGCCCATGACGAGCGAGATCAGCCTGTGGAGCGGGACCTTCCGCTTCTCCATCTCGTCGATCGTCGCCTCGAGAACGTTCGGTCGCTCGATGCCGGAGATCTCCATCCGGTACCAGGCGCCGTCCGGGAAGCGTTTCTTGCTCGTCGGGAGGTCGTTGGCGTCCCTGCCCGGGATCCCGTGCTTCTCCATGAGCTTCCGTGCGTCGGCGAGCTTCATCAGGTGGCTCCTTTCCGGTGGGAGACCCCGTCGCGGACTCGCGATCGCGGCCTCGCCCAGAGTGGGTTCGCTGGACTGGATTCCAGAGCTTTCGGGCAGACTAGGAGTTTATCAGAGGCGCAGGGGGGCTTCAACGCGTTTCGGGGAACAGAGATACGACTCCCACGTAGCCGTACGCGAGGCGAGCTCCTCCTTGACGTACTCATCAAACGGCAGTAGCCTCTAAGCATCCCACACGCAGCCTAGGAAGAGAGCCCCGCCGAGAGGGCGAGCGCCCGTGTGCGACGGGGACACGGCCTCACGCATGGAGGCAAGAGTGAAAGCGACGGGATTCGCGCTGCTCGCAGTGTGCCTGCTCGTCCCGGTGTGCTCCGAAGCGTTCCAGTACCAGGTGAAACTGGACGGGACCGGCATCGAGGATGATCCCGTCGCGCGGCTCGTGCTCCGCGACAACTACCCGAACCCGTTCAACCCGAAGACGAACATCGCGTTCGAACTGCCCCGACCGGCACGCGTCACGCTTCGCGTCTACGACATAGCGGGCCGACTCGTGCGCACGATCCTCGACGACGTCCAGACCGAGGCCGGTTCTCACGCTGAGGTCTGGGACGGGAGGAGCGACCGCGGCGACAGGCTCGCCTCGGGCGTCTACCTCTCCAGGCTCGAGGTGGACGGCGAGGCGCTGTCGAGAACGATGGTCCTTCTGAAGTAGGAGCCGCGCGTGTAGCGCGCCACGGAGTAGCACGCCACAGACACGAAGACAGCCCGCCCATCTTGGGCGGGCTGCCTCGTGATTGCTGTGAGCCGGCGAGACCTCTACCAGAACCAGATCGGGATCATCTGGAACGGATGCCGGATCGCGAGGTTCGGCAGCTTCGACGACGTCGACAGTGTCGGCTCGGCCTGCGACGGCGACCTCAAGAAGCGGATGAACTGGAACGGATGCTCGATCGAGTGCGTCGGCATCCGCCTGATCGACTGAGCGACCTGGTAGCTCGGCATTGCCGTCGTGGGTGTCCGCCACATCGGCTCAATCTGACCAGGCTGGTGCACTGCCTGCGTGGGCAGTCTCCGCGTCCCAGCCCCCATCTGGTCAGGGTGAGGAATGGCGAGTGTCGGTAGCTTGGCTGCGGCTGCGCTGAACCATAGGGCCATCACGATGGTCACCAGGATGGCCGTCCGAAGGGTCCTGTTCAGTCCCACGCCGAGCCTCCCTTCTCGGGTGCGGCCTCGGGCGAGTGGGTGTCCTTCGTGCCCGGGCCTCGGTATCGGTATTCTGCTTGCGGGGCGCCCTTCATATGCTCTGACACTCGTTCCCCCGGAATGGATGAATGCGAAAGCGTCTTCTTGACGCCCGGAATCGCATGTGCGGGACGTCCCCGACTCCCCAGCCGACGGACGGTGCAGGCTTCCGAGCGACCGGGAGGGTCCCCCCGCTGTCGGCTTTACACGGCCCCTCCTACCCTATAGAATGAGGATTCGCCGTAACGCAAGCTACAGGGTCGAACATGGGTCCGAGCGCCGCTCCCGCGGGTCGAACGCCTGCGCCGATCGGGCGATGTACCGGACCGTCAGGGACAGCCGTCCGTCAGGAGCAGCCAATGCGAGTTCTGCTTTCAGGCAACGAGGCCGTCGCCCGCGGGTGCTACGAGCACGGGGTCAAGGTCGCGACTGCCTACCCGGGGACCCCGAGCACCGAGATCCTCGAGAACGTCGTCAAGTACAAGGACGACGTCTACTGCCAATGGTCGCCGAACGAGAAGGTGGCGTTCGAGGTCGCGATGGGTGCCTCGTTCGGCGGTGTGAGAACGATCACAGCGATGAAGCACGTCGGTCTGAACGTGGCGGCGGACCCGCTCATGACGTCGACGTCGGTCGGGGGCGACGGCGGATTCGTCATAGTCACGGCGGACGACCCCGGCATGCACTCCTCCCAGAACGAGCAGGACAATCGCTACTACGCGAAGTTCGCCAAGATCCCTCTCGTCGAGCCCGCCGATTCGCAGGAAGTGAAGGACTACCTGGGCGCGGCGTTCGAGATCTCCGAGCGGTTCGGGACGCCCGTCCTCTTCCGTCTCACGACGCGCATCTCGCACGCGAAGACCCCGGTCGAGCTGGGAGAGCGCACCGAGGTCGCCCGCAAGGAGTACGTGAAGGACACCTCCAGACGCGTCGTGATCCCCGCGCACGCCCGGAGGCTCCACGTCGCGGTCGAGAAGCGGCTCGAGGAGATCCGGCGGTTCGCGGAGGACTCTCCCCTGAACCGCATCGAGGAGGGGGATCCTGCGGTCGGCGTCATCTCGAGCGGCATCGCTTACGAGTACGCGCGCGACGCGTTCCCGACGGCCACGTTCCTCAAGCTCGGGCTCTCGTTCCCGTTCCCCATCGATCTCGCCCGCGAGTTTTGCTCGCGTTTCGAGACCGTCTACATCGTCGAGGAGAACGAGCCGTTCATCGAGGAGCACCTCAGGATCGCCGGCATCACGAACGTCATCGGCAAGGAGAAGATCCCGGTCTGCGGAGAGCTGAATCAGGGCATCGTCCGCGACAGCGTCGCGAAGAACCCGGCGCCTTCGGACAGGGCGCAGGTCCCGCCGCGACCGCCGGTCCTCTGCCCCGGCTGCCCGCACAGGAGCACGTTCTTCACACTGAACCGGATGAACATCGGGTCGACCTCCGACATCGGGTGCTACACCCTGGGCGTCATGCCCCCGCTCGAGGGGCTCGACACGTGCATCTGCATGGGTGCGTCGATCGGAAACGCCCTCGGGTTCGAGAAGGCCATCGGCAAGGAGTTCGCGAAGAAGATGGTCGCCGTGATCGGTGACTCGACGTTCGTGCACTCCGGCATGACGGGGCTCGCGGACGTCGCCTACAACAAAGGCGCGACGACGGTCATCATCCTCGACAACTCGATCACGGCGATGACCGGACACCAGGAGCATCCCGGGACCGGCGTCACGCTCATGGGCGAACCTACGATCAAGCTCGACTACATCGCGCTCGCGAAGAGCATGGGCATCGAGGACGCGCGCAAGGTCGACGCGTACGACCTGGAGGCGGTCAAGGCCGCCATCGGGGAGACGACCGAGAACCCCGAGGCCTCGCTCCTGGTGGTCGAGGGGCCGTGTGTGCTCATGGACCGGAAGTCGTGGGGGCCGGCGCTGGAGGTCAACGCGGAGGACTGCACCGCGTGCGGGATGTGCCTCCGGCTCGGGTGTCCCGCGATCAGCAAGGACGACGAAGGCAAGGCGGCGATCAACCCGCTCTTCTGCGTCGGCGAGCTCTGCTCGATGTGCGCGCAGGTCTGCCCCGTGAAGTGCATCTCCGTCCCGGTGGAAGCCGCGGCCTCGTAGGCCGACGAGAGAACGACAGGAGAAGGGAACCGCGATCATGGACAAGGTCACGAACGTCTTCATATCGGGCGTCGGCGGGCAGGGCATCCTCCTCGCGAGCGAGGTCCTCTCGGAGGTCGCTCTGGCCCGCGGACTCGACGTCAAGAAGAGCGAGGTGCACGGGATGGCGCAGCGGGGCGGGTCGGTGGTGAGCCACGTGCGGTTCGGGGAGAAGGTTTACTCGCCCGTCATCGCCGAGCGGGAGGCGGACCTCCTCGTCTCGTTCGAGAAGATGGAGGGGCTCCGCTGGATCCACTTCCTGGCGCCGGGCGGCACGGTCATCGTGAACTCGCAGGAGATCGTCCCGAGCGGCATGGAGGCGTACCCGGACGGGATGGACGAGGGGATCCGCGAGAGGCAGCCGGACGCGCTCCTCCTCGACGCGCTCGGCCTCGCGAGAGAGGCGGGAAACGCCCGGTCGGTCAATGTCGTGATGCTCGGTGCGTTCTCGAACTACCTCGAGTTCTCCGAGGACGAGTGGACGAAGGCGATCGAGGCCCGCGTCCCACCGAAGACGATCGACGTGAACCTGAAGGCGTTCCGGCTCGGCCGCGAGGCGGGCAGGCGCTAGGACGGAATGGCGAGAACCAATACGAGGAAGCGGCTGCCGGCGAAGAGCCCGGTCGGCGAGCCCCACGGCGACGCCCGGAAGCGCGCGCTGCGCGTCTTCCGCGCGCTCACGAGAGCCTACCCAGAGGCGCACGTCCCTCTGAACTACCGAAACGCGCTCGAGCTCCTCATCGCGACGATCCTCTCGGCGCAGTGCACCGACGCGCGCGTGAACGAGGTCACCGCGCCTCTCTTCAAGAAGTACCGTAGGGCCTCCGACTGGAAGAAGATCCCCGTCCCGAAGCTCGAGGAGATGGTCCACCCGACGGGGTTCTTCCGGAACAAGGCCCGCGCGATCCACGAGGCGACGGAAGACATCGACGAGCGGTTCGGCGGGAGCGTCCCGGGGACGATGGAGGAGCTCCTCTCGCTACGAGGAATCGGGCGGAAGTCGGCGAGCGTGCTCCTCGCGACGATCTACGACACCCCCGCGATCGTGGTCGACACGCACTTCAGCAGGATCTCGAGAAGGCTGGGATTCACCGCGGAGTTCGATCCCACGAAGATCGAGTTCGACCTGGCTGAGATCGTACCGAGGAAGCACTGGTCGGACTTCTCCCTCATGCTCAACTGGCACGGGAGGGTGACCTGCTACGCCAGGAAGCCCGACTGCGACGTCTGCGCGGCCCGGAAGAACTGCCCCGCGTTCGAGTCGCGCGGCGAGATCACGTGGAAGGTGAAGGTCCCCGCCGCGAAGAGGCGCCCGCAGAAGAAGACCGGCGCGAAGCGGAAGGCGGGCTGACCTCCCGGCCCGGGTACCGCACGACAGAGGGCCCCCGACGGATGTCCCGCCGGGGGCCCTCGTGCGCTCTCTGGACCATCCTCTACTCGAGGATGATCGCTTCCGTCGGACAGCCCTCTGCCGCCTCCCTGACGCAGTCCTCTTCCCCATCAGGGACATCGTCCACGAGAGACACGGCGACGTCGTCGTTCATCTCGAAGACGGCGGGACAGGAATCAGGACAGAGCGCGCAGCCGATGCACTTGTCCGCGTCGACGCTCACCTTCATCGTTGCCTCCTCCGGCCCGGCGGGGTTCGCACGAGTAACGCGCCCACATTGGGATGCGGGTCGGCGGCCCGCGATTCAGGCGGACGGCGGGAACCTGCGCCCCTCCGCCCTTGCACGAAATCGGGCGCTGGCCTATCATTGTGGGGCCGGGCGATGACACCGACGCCCGGCGAACGGACACTCCGGAGGAAGGGAGGCAGCATGGCGGGGCAGTCCACTGACCTCGAGAAGGTCGCGCTGGCCTTGAAGACCGAGCAGGACGGGAACAGCTTCTACACGCAGGCCAAGAAGCAGGTGAGTCACAAGCTGGCGCAGGCAGCCTTCGAGCTCCTCGCCAAGGAGGAGCTCCGGCACGTGGCGCTGATCCGGGCCCTCGGCGAGACGCTCGAGGGGGGCGGCGGTGTCGTCGAGCCGAACTCTCCAACGCGGAAGTCGCTCGAGGCCGACCTCAAGACGATCTACGGAGAGGCGACCGAGGAAGGGACGGGCGAGCTCGAGCCGGGCGCGGCGTACGAGACCGCGATTGAGCTCGAGAAGAAGATCTCCGCGCTCTACTTCGAGTACTCGAACGCCTGCGAGAGCGACGAGGCGAAGAGGCTCTTCGACGCGCTCTACCGCGAAGAGCAGGACCACCTGAGCCTGATAGAGGACATGCACGCGTACCTCACGAAGCCCGACGAGTGGTTCATCGACCGCGACGGCGTGATGCTCGACGGGGGCTGAAGGGCCGCGCGGGATCGAGAGGAAGAGACATGATCGCGGGCGGCCCCTGACGGCGCCCGAAACGACCGCGGGCTCGCACGAGGCCCGCGGTCATCGCTAGAGGACCACGAACGATGGCGGACCCGGTCTCGCGGCCCGAGCTCGCGAAGACCATTCTCACGGGCGACTTCCGCTCCGGCCTCGAGAGCACGCTACTCGAGCACCTCGATGCGTGCGCCTCCGAGAACCCGCTCGCGGAACGCCCCGTCGTCGTCCCCACGAACCTCCTCAAGCTCCGTCTCTCACGCGAGCTCGCCAGGCGCACCGGCGGGCACGCGGGCATCCGCTTCATGACCCTCAAGGACCTCGCCGTCTGGGCGGCGGAACCCGCCTCGCTCGACGGGCGGGCGATGCTCCCCGACCTCGCGGATGAGATGATCCTCAGGAGGCTCATCGACGGGGGCATCGCCAGGAAAGGCTACTTCGACCGGATCGCCGAGCGTCCGGGGCTCGCGAGGGCGCTCCTGCGCGCGATTCGCACGCTCAAGGAGGCGTCGTACGACCCGGAGTCGTTCGCGAAGACGGCTGCCGCGGCGGGATTCCCGCGGGGCGGTCGCGGGAACAAGCTCGCAGAGGTCGCGCGCATCTGGCAGGCCTACGAGGACGAGCTCCGTGACGGGGACTGGCTGGACGACGCAGACCTCATGCGAGCTGCCGCGGAGTCGCTCGGGTCCGTGCCCGTTCCGCCGCCTCGCCTCGTGCTCTACGGATTCTACGACCTCAACGCGCTCCAGAAGCGGCTCGTCGCCGCGTACTCGGACGCCGGCGGAGCGCGGGTCTTCTTCCCCTACCTCGAGATCGACAGCTTCCGCTACGCGAGAAGGACACTCGACTGGTTCGAGGGCGCCGGCTTCGAGCGGGAGCCGCCGCCCGGTGGCCCCCCGGCCGACACCCGGGACGTGCCGCTCCCTCCGAGGACGGTCATCATCTCCGCACCGGGCGAGGTCCGTGAGACCCGCGAGGTCGTCCGCCGTCTCGGCGCGATTCTGGAGGGCGAAGGCGTGGGCGGCGCGGGGGGCTCGTCCGACCTCGACGGACTTGGATTCCAGGACGTTGCGGTCATCACGCGCACGGCGGAGACCTACTCGGACCTCTTCGCGGAAGAGCTCAAGCTCCTCGACGCGGTGCCGTACGTTCACGCTCCCCCTCCCATCTCGAACACGCGGGAGGGCAGGGCGCTCATCGCGCTCGCGCGCGTGGTCGAGTCGGACTTCGGGCGCGAGGAGGTGCTCGAGTTCCTGAACCTCGCTGACCTCGACGCGTGTGTCATCGGGACCGGCGGGGTGGATGTTCCAGGCAGCGACTGGAGCAAGGCGTCGCTCCTCGCGGCGATCACGTCTGGCGTGGCACAGTGGGAGGAGAAGCTCGGACGGCTCGCGGCCAGGATCGCGGACGCGGAACCCGAGAGCGATTTCGCCGGAAGGCACGGACACCTCGGGGAGCCGATCGCCGCGCTCCGGAACGCGGTCGCGATGATCGCGGCCCGGCTCGGCGACGTCCCCGGTCGCGACGGGGTCGACTCGCACGTCGACCGCCTCGCGAGCCTCTACGAGGAGATCACGGTGGACGGCCCGGGGCGTGCGGCCGTGCTGGACGCGCTCGGCGGACTCCGTTCTCTCGCGGGCCCCGCCGGCGAGATCACGTTCGTGCGCTTCTCGGAGCTCCTCCGGAACCGGCTTGGGAGCCCGATCCCGCGCGAGCGGAAGTTCGGAGAGGGCGGCCCCACCGTGCTGAACGTGATGGCGGCGCGCGGGCTTCCGTTCAAGGTCGTGGTCGTGCCGGGCCTGGTCGAGAAGCTCTTCCCGATCGCCCCGCGTCAGGACCCCATCCTGCTCGACCGCGAGCGCTCCCTCCTGAATGAGCGACGCGGGAACGACCCCCTCGGTTCCCTCCCCGACCGGACCGCCCGGATCGACGAGGAGAGGCTCCTCTTCCGGCTCGCCGTCTCGTCCGCGACCGACGTCCTGGTCCTCAGCTTCCCGAGGCTCGACCCCGCGAACGCGCGTCCGCGGCTCGCCTCGACGTTCGTGCTCCGAACGCTCGAGGCCGTGACCGGCGCCCCCTGTGACTACGAGACCCTCGAGACGAGCGAGCACGTGGACCGCGTTCCCCTGTCCCGGAGGTTCCCGGGGAGCCGCTCCCAGGCGCTCACGAGGCACGAGTTCGACGGGTGCTCGATCCTGTCGGCGCTCTCGAGCGGGGACGTGTCCGAGATCGCGTACCTCGTCACGGACCGAGAAGCCCTCCCCCGACGGCTCCTCATGGAGAGGACGCGCTGGTCGATCCCGGCGTTCACGGTCTTCGACGGCGCAGTGAAGTCGGAGGCGGCACGGAGAGCGGTGGCCGACCTCTCGGGCTTCGAGGCGGGCGGGCGGCGCGACGGCCGCCCGGTCTCCGCGACCGCTCTCGAGGAGTACGCGCTCTGCCCGTTCCGGTTCTTCATGCATCGAGTTCTCGGAATCGAGCCCATCGAGGAGCCGGAGGAGGCCCTCGAGCTCTCGCCGAAGGACCGCGGCAGTCTCTACCACGAGGTGCTCGAGCGGTTCATGCGCGCGGTCAAAGCCGAGGGAGGTCTCCCTCTCTCCGAGGGGCACCGGGCGAGACTCTTCGAACTCGCCGAGAGGATCGCTCGGTCCGGAAGGTGGTCGATCTCCGCGTACAGCGGCGCGGTCGACCTGGCCATCCGGACGATGCGGTCGGACCTGGGGCTCTGGTTCGGCCGCGAGCTCGCGGAGGGCGACGAGTTCGTTCCTTCGTACTTCGAGGCGCGGTTCGGGGGCGGGCTCCGCCCGAGCGACGATCCGGACCTGTCGACGGAGGACGGGATCCCCTTCGAGGCCGGAGGCGTCTCGCTCCGGTTCGGCGGGAAGATCGACCGGATCGACGTCTCCCCGGACGGGCGGAAGGCCCGGGTCCTCGACTACAAGACGGGGAAGGCGCCGGCGGGCTCGGCCCGGACGACCGTCCTCGACAAGGGCCGCCGCCTCCAGCTCCCCATCTACCTCCTGGCCTCGAGGCGCATGCTCGCAGGCGTGCACGACGGAGCGGAGGTCGAGTCGGCGGAGTACCGCTACGTGCGCGAGAGGAGCGCGGGCAAGTCGACGCTCGCGTTTACCGCCGCCCTCCTAGACGAGCGTGAGGACGACCTGGCCAGGGCCGTGGGGCTCATCCTCGAGGGCGTCTCGAAGGGCATGTTCTTCCAGTTCCCCGAGGATGACTTCTGCGAGAACTGCGACTACAAGGACGCGTGCCCGTCGACGTCGACGGCGCTCGCGGCCATGAAGGTCCACGACCGGGACGCCGAGTTCTACACCGGTGACCCGGAAGGGCTTGTGGGAATCGAATGACCGATGCGACGACACAGGACGCCGCACACCGCGCGCTCGCGGAAGGAAGGAACCGCGGGCTCGAGGATACCTACCTCGTAGAGGCGGGCGCGGGAACCGGCAAGACGAGCGTCCTCATCACGAGGCTCCTCTCCCTCGTCAGCGAGGGGACCGAGCTGTCGAGGATCGTCGCGATCACGTTCACCGAGAAGGCCGCGGGCGAGCTCCGCGCGCGCCTGAGAGGCGCACTCGAGGCGGAACTCCGGAGCGGGCGCGCCGGTCCCGACGGAGCGCTTCTCGAGAAGGCACTCCATGAGATCGACCGGGCGCACATCGGGACCATCCACGGGTTCTGCTCGGACATCCTGCGCGAACGTCCGGTCGAGGCGGGAGTCGACCCGGACTTCGCGATGGCAGACGAACTCCGGCAGGTCTTCCTCTTCGAGGAGGTCTGGGAGACCTGGATCCGGAGCGAGTTCGCGCAAGGCCTCCCCCCGGCCGTCGCCGAGGCGCACGCGCTCGGGTACGGGCTCAGGCGCATCCGGGAGCTCGCGAGCCGCCTCGTCTCGTTCCGTGACCTGCTCGACCTCGTCCCTGGACCGGTCGACGCCGGTGGCGCCGAGGCCTACATCGCGGAGCTTCAGCGTGAGGCGGAGGAGTTTGTCGAACTCGCGCGCACCGAGTGCTCGGACCCCGGGGACTCCGCGGTCGGCCTGATCCTCGCGTTCGCCGAGCAGGCAAGGGCCATCGAGCACGTCGCCCCGGAGTCGCGTGTGGCGTTCGCCCTGCGGGACGTGAAGCCGGCGCCCCCGTCGAACCGCGGCAGGAAGGCCAACTGGTCTGATGGGATCCTCGAGGACGTGAGGGCCAGGGCCGCTGCGCTCAAGGAACGGCGCGACGAGGTGGCAGCCGACCTCGCCCACAACGCGGCGGTAGAGCTCCTGACCTGGCTCCGCGGCTACGTCGACGCCTACGAGGAGACGAAGTTGCGGCTGGGCCTCCTCGACTTCGAGGACCTCCTCATCAAGGCACGAGATGTAGTCAGGGACAACTTCGAGGTCCGGGACCACTTCAAGAGGGCATTCGCTCGGATCCTGGTCGACGAGTTCCAGGACACCGACCCGCTCCAGTGCGAGATCGCCTTCTTCCTCGCGGAGAAGGAAGGTGGGAGGGCGCGCGACTGGAAGGAGGTCGAGCTCGAGCCGGGGAAGCTCTTCCTCGTGGGCGACCCGAAGCAGTCGATCTATCGGTTCCGTCGGGCGGACATCGAGATATACGAGGAGGCGAAGCGTCACGTCGGGGGCGAGGCGCTCCTCGAACTCATCGAGAACTTCAGGACCCGTCCGCCGATCATCGACGAGGTGAACGCGGTCTTCGAGAGCAGGATGGTCCCGCCCGAGAGCGGGAGGCGGTACCAGCCCGACTACGCGCCCCTCGTCCCGCACCGGAAGGCGGACGGGCAGGGCCCGGGCGTCGTCATCCTGACGCCTGGCGGCCCGCTCGAGAAGGGCACCGGAACGGACGTCGTTCGGGAGGCCGAGGCGGCTTCGGTGGCAGCGTTCATCGCGAAGGTCCGGGACGAGCGGTCGCTCCGCGTGTACGACAGGGCCCTCGAGGACTGGCGTCCCGTCGAGCTGAAGGACGTAGCGATCCTCTTCCACTCGATGACGGGCCTGGACGTCTACGAGCAGGCGCTCAGAGACTTCGGCCTGGAGTACAGGATCGCCGGCGGGAAGAAGTTCTACACGCGGCGCGAGGTCAAGGAGCTCGCCACCGTCCTTGCCGCCGTCGAGGACCCGCACGACGAGGCCGCCGTCGTGGGGGCGCTCCGGAGCCCGTTCTTCGGAGCCTCCGACGAGGACATCCTCCTCCACCGGTGGCGGACGGGATCGATGAACTACCTGACCGACCCCGCCGCCGAGGGTGACTCCGCGACGATCGCCGACTCGCTCGAGCTCCTCCGGCTGCTCCACGCCTACAGGAACGGCGCCGGACCGGCGCGTCTCCTCACGACCCTCTTCGAAGAGACGAAGGCCCTCGAGCTCTTCCTCATGAAGCCGTCCGGTGAGCAGCGGCACGCCAACCTGCTCAAAGTCGTCGAGCTCGCCGAGGCTCTCGAGAAGTCCCAGGCGCTCTCGTTCGGCGGCTTCGTGCGCTGGCTCCGGGACGTGTCGCAGCTGACGCCGGAGGAGGCGGAGTCTCCCCTCTCGGAGGAGGGAGACGATTTCATCCGCGTGCTCACGATCCACAAGGCGAAGGGGCTCGAGTTCCCGGTGACCGTGCTAGCCGACGTCGGACGACTCAGGAAGCGGCTCGACAGGATCATCGTCGACAGGGCGGCAGGACGACTCGAGTTCGGGGTGAGCAAGTCCGGTACGGGACTCGCGACCCGCGGCTACCGCGACATGATCGAGTTCGAGGAGGCCAGGCGCGACGCGGAGTCCCTCAGGCTCCTGTACGTCGGCATGACCCGCGCACGGGACACTGTCGTAGTCCCGTGGTTCCTCGCGGAGGGTGGGAGATCGGGGCCGTGGTTCCTCGAACAGCTCGAACCGCTCCTCGAACGCGCGGGCGAGCCGGTCGTCGCGTTCGGCGACAAGGCAGACTGGGGCGGGAACACCGTCGCGTTCGACACGCGCGGGCTCGACATCACAAGGAAGCGGCAGCGGCCGATCCGCCTGAAGACCGAGGAGGCGGAGACGATCGACGCGTCCACGACCGAGGCGGCGCGGGAACTCGCCGAGTGGTATGAACGACGAGCTGCTCGCCGGGACACGTACGATCATCCCGAGGACATTCGTTCGCCGTCCCGACTCGACCGGGACCGCCCCGAGCCCGCGGAGTTCGCGGCGAAGCCCCCCACGCCCGCGACCGCTGACGAGAGCATCGACGGCCGCGAGCTCGGGACGCTCGTCCACGACGTCATGGAAAGGATCGACCTCAGTGCTCCCGGCAACATCGCGGACGTCGCTCGCGCTCTGGCCCGCCCGCGGGGCATGGGCGACGCGACCGTTCGGGTGGCGTCCGAGCTCATCGTCTCCGCTCTCTCCACGCCGGTCATCGGGCGCGCGCGGGCGGCCGCGCGATCCTGGAGGGAACTTCCGTTCTGCCTCGAGTCGGACGGGGTGATCCTCGAGGGGAAGATCGACCTCGTGTTCGAGGAGGAGGATGGACTGGTCGTCGTCGATTACAAGACGGACGAGATCGGGGCGGGCAGCGCCGCAGACCTCGCGGCCCGCTACGACGTCCAGGCACGCTCCTACGGACTCGCGCTCGCGGCGGTCACCGGCCGCTGCGTGAAGGAGGTCGTCCTCGTCTTCATGCGGGAGCCGACCGAGGAGAGGATCGACGTCGCCGACGCCTGCGCCTCTCCAGACGAAGCGCGCCACGCGATCGCGGAGCTCCTCTCACGTATGCAGGCCGCCCCCGAGTAGGGTCCCGCCCGGACGCAGAACGCCCCCGGATCTCTCCGGGGGCGCCCGCAGCACCAAGCTCTTTGCTTCTCCCGCCAGCCGCTGTCGATCCTGAGAGGCGTGCCACCGTTGGCGTGGCGTCCGTCCGCAAGGGGGGCGTTCGGAGAACCTCTACTCTTTTCGACGAACACATTATACCACAGGCTCTGAGTCTTAGTCAAGCGCCTTCCGGGAACTCCCCCTCGTTCCCCGGAAAGAGAGGCCCCCGCCGTCGCCGGCGGGGGCCCCGTAACCACCTATCAAATGCCAGGTTGCACCTACTCCAGGAGGATCATCCTCCGCACGACGTGATGCCCGCTACCGCACGTACACGAGCTTGGCCCGATCGAAGCCGGCGTCGGTCGCGAGCCGCGCGAAGTAGACGCCGGACGAGACGAGCTCGCCCCTCTCGTCCGCGCCGTTCCACGTAACAGCCCCCTCACCGTGCTCCGAGACTGATGCCGGGAGCCTCCTGATGAGCCTCCCCCCCGCTGAGAAGATCTCGATCTCGGCAGGACGGGCGGCGGGCGCCGCGAAGGTCACGGTCGTGCTCCCCCGAAAGGGGTTGGGGGTCGCCCCGAGGATCTTCGTCCCTGCGGGCTCCTCGTCGGACACGCCGGTGCCCCAGGGCGTCAGGGACGCGTCGATCACGGTGAGCCCCGCCGAGTCGACCACGACGCTATCGAACGTCTGGCTGAAGTACCCGAGAGCGATGAACTCGACGGTGTAGGTCCCGGGCGTCAGCATCCTCCAGTAACGGCCGTAGACCGGGTCGGTCATCCGCGGGTAGATCTGTTCGGACCAGTTCTCGTGCACCTTCACCTCGGCGACGAGCGGCGCGCGCGTCTCGCTGTCGGTGACGTGCCCGGTGATGCCCGGGCCCTCCACGCGGTCGAGAAGGTAGTACGCGCCCGTGGTCTGCCGCTGGCAGATGTCGTCGACCCTCGACGCCTCCGGGTGGCTCTCCTGGCTCAGGATCTCGTTCGTGAGCCCGATCGTGCCTACGACGCCGTACTGCCAGTTCCTGGCCTTCCCCGCCGTCGCGTATCCGTACAGGGTGGTGAACGGGATGTCGTCCTCCCGGAGCGTCCGGTTCGCGAGCTGGGTCGCGACGTCGAAGATCACCAGGTGATCCGGTGAGAAGCTGTAGCCCGCCCAGTACCACGGGTAGTAGATGTAGTACCCGACCGAGCTTCGCGGGGTGTGGTAGTTCAGCGAGAAGACCGGCTGGTGCTCGAGACAGAAGTCCCGGATGATCTGGGTCTCGTTCTCGGAGAACCCGTAAGGACCCCGGTAATACTCGTTCTCAGGGTTCGCGCTCCCCCCCTGGTCCCAGTTGAAGTCGTAGTTGTTGTTGAGGTCGACCCCATCGTAGTCGAGGTCGAACACGCCGTTGTTGTTGTTGTCGCGTTTGTTCTTCCGCCAGATGTCCGAGATGCCGTCGGTGACGACCTCGTGGCCTTCCGGGTCAAGGAGCGGGATGACCCAGATCTCGTTCGCGTCGATCCACGCGGTGACCGAGTCGACGACGCCGTATCCGCTCGTCAGCTCGTCGATCATCCACATGCATATCTCGAGCCCCATGACCTCCTCGGCGTGGTGGACACCGTTGTAGAGAATCACGGGCTCGTCCTCGTTCACCCCGGGGTTGTCCGAGATCTTGAGTGACCAGATCGGATACCCGAGCTCGGTCGAGTACCCGATCGTGTCGAGTACCGTGATCGCCGGGTAGGCCGAGGCGGTCGCGAGGAGCTCCGAGCGCACCTCGTTGATCGTGTGGAAGCGCTCGTCGAGCGCCGTCGCCTGAGTCGCCAGCGCGGCCGCGAGGAGACACGCCAGGATCACCCCGCCGTGCCGCCGTACGCCGAACCGATCTCTTCTGCCCTCTGCTCTCGTCATGTCAGTCTCCAGCCCCTGGTGTCGCTACTTGAGAAGGATCATCTTCCTCGCGTGGTCCTCGCCGAGCGCCGAGAGGCGGCTGAAGTAGACGCCGCTCGCGACCTTCTCGCCCGAGGAGTTCGTGCCGTCCCACGTCACGTTGTGGAAGCCCGGCCCGACCTCGCCGTCGACGAGTGTCGTCACGACCCTTCCGGTGATGTCGTAGATCGACAGCTCCGCCCTGCCGCCCATCGGCATGCCGAACGCGATCGTCGTCACCGGGTTGAACGGGTTCGGGCGGTTCTGCTTGAGGACGATCCCGAACGGAACCTCGCCCTCGGGAATGTCGGACGAGGGATACCCGTCGGGCGGATCCGTCGTGAACTTGACCGCCCGTCCCGCGGCGAGCTCCGCCGCCTCGACCGGATAGAGGCCGCTGAACGCGTAGAGCACGCCGTCGGTCTGGGTCGGGTTCTCGATGCCGACAGTGGAGTAGTTGTGCGTCTCGTTGATCTGGAAGCTGTCGCAGTCGCAGATCTCGTAGTACTGGAAGAGAATCTCGCCGTCGCCGGTCGTCGTCGGGTAGACGTTCTGGTCGTAGAGGACCATCTCGAACGTCTGGAGCGTCGTGTCGGTGCTGTCGTACTGCGCCACGACGCGGCTCCACTCGACGACGTACCGCCCGTCCCCGAGGTCCTCCGTCAGGACCTTGCCGCCCGTCCCAGGGTTCAGGTCGTCCCAGAACGGAGCGATCATCGCGTCCGGACCGAGACCGCACGGGATCGTCGTGTTCCTCGGCTGGTGCTCCCAGTAGGGCGCGCCTCCGAGCCCGACGTTCCCGTTCGAGCAGATGGCGATCGTGTTGAAGTCCTGTCCGTAGTACCTGAACGTGAACGGGAGCGCGACGTCGACGACCGACTCGTAGACGAGCCCGAGGTCTGTGCCCGAGCCGCCGTAGGACGGGTCGATCTCGATCCACGAGTACGCGGGCGCCTCCGGGTAGTCCGTGTCGGTGTCGTCGTAGGCGTAGTAGCCGTACGCGTCCGGGTCGAGCGGAGACGTCGAAGCCGGCGTGCCGACCTCGAGGTCGAAGAGCACGGACTGCGAGAGCCCGCCGTCGCCCGCGAGGTTCAGAATCATCGTGAAGTCGTGCCCGACCGCGACGTCTGAGGCTGCCGCGACGGAGAACGTGTTGCCGGAGTTCGACTGCATTCCGGCTGCCGGGACCGTGCCCCAGCCGCCCTGATCGTCGCTGATCGTGAGACCGGCGCCGGGCCCCATGAGCGTTCCGGTGACGGACGTCGCGTCGAGCGCCCCGCCGTTCGTGAGCGCGACCTCGAGGGTCGCGGACTCGCCCGGATCCAGCACGCCATCGCCGCCATCGTCGACGACGAACGTGAAGTACGAGAGGAGCGGCGCGCCGACGACGAACCTGAGCTGACTCAGGTACACGTCGTTCCCACCGTCGTTCGCGTACAGGTTGTGGATGATCTCCGTGCCGTCGGGCGCCCCGAGCGGGATGTCGACCACGAACGGCCCGTCGCCCGAGTCGGTGAGACCCGCCGGGATGTCGCCGTACGAGACGAGCTGCCCGGTGGTCGGATGGTCCAGGCGGCACTCCACGCCGGTCGCGGGGAGCACGCCGTAGTTCTTGAGCTCGACGGTGACCTCGATGGTCTCGCCGGGGTTGGGAACGCCGTCGCCATTCCCGCTGCTGCCGCCCGAGTTGTCGTCGTCGAAGATGTGGCTGTACCAGCCGAGGAAGACGTCGTCGGCAACGACGTTGAACGTCCCGACGTACGGCTTGTAGTTGTCGGCGAGGACCGTGACCGAGACCTCACCGGGCGTCATCGCGTTGATCGGGACCTGGATGGTCTGTCCCCCCTCGAGCCTTCTCACCTCGTACGACTCGCCTTCCTTCAAGACGACCACCTCCGCACCCGGAACGACGCCGCCCCGGGCTGCGTCCTCGACGCCCACGGTGATGACGTTCTTCCCGAGCGGGACGGTCGCATCGTGGCTGACGGTGAAGCCGCCCGGCGCCTTCGTCCGCAGACGGAGCCCGGGCTCGCCGACGACGCTGTAGATGTCGAAGTAGTACCGCACCCCGAACTGCTCCTCGGGTTCGGCGTAGAGCGGGAAGTTCCTGAGGATCTCGAGCTTCCCCCGAACGTGCGCCTGACCGACGGTGGTCAGTCCTTCCTTGAAGATCCCGTCGTAGATCCCGATGTCCATCGCGTTGTTCCACTTCGTGTGCGTTGTGACGTCGCTCGCGGCGATGATGGCCGGACCGCCTCTCAGCTCGCCGGGCGAGCCGGAGCGGATCCACGCCTCGCAGAAGGCCGGGTCGAATCCCCAGCTGTCGAAGTCACCGGTTCCACACACGACGCTCGTCATGACCGGGAGCATCTTCCCGTTCGAGAGAGCGTTGATGTTGTCGACGTAGAACTCCGGGTAGTGCCATCCCTGCGCAGCCGCCCAGCCCCGGTAGTTCACGAAGCCGACTCCCGCGTTGATCGCGGCGTCGATGGGCACCGGGCTCGTGACCGGCGGGTAGTAGATCGTGTCGACCTGCGCGTAGCCGTAGTCGAGCATCATCTCCCGGACCCGGAGCGTCGTCTGGCGCGGCGACGTCACGTGGGTCCCGCCGGTGTTCCCTGCGACCATGAGGGCCTTCTCGTACCACTCGTCGTTCCCCGCATCGCAGTCGCGCTCGTACGAGAGGACCTTGAGCGAGGCGACGATCGCCTCGGTCACGGTGTCGATCGAGAACCGGCCAATGAGGACGTCCGGAAGGTAGTCGTCGCCCTCGAGTTCCTCGTAGCGATGGTCGCCCACGCAGGGCGTTCCGATCTCGTTGTTCACATGCCACGAGGGGAAGAAACCCCACGCCCCCCACGTGTCACCGACGAGGAGGACGTAGTCGGGCGCGGGATCGTTGGTCTCGTAGTAGGCCTGGATGTAGTCCTTGATCTCCTGGTTCGACGGGTTCGCTCCGATCATGGAGAGCGGAACGACCTCCGTCTGGTATCCGCTCTGGTCCCTCCATTCGGTGAGATCGATCAGTCCCGGGAGGAACGAGTCGTGGGCGATGATGAGATAGGTACCGCGCTGAACTGCGGTCCGCGGCAGCTGCTCGTAGTTCAGGACGATGCTCTCGTAGAGGGGCTCGAAGGCCTCGGAGCGGTAGGGACGGACGACGGCCTTCTCGTTCACGCCCTCCTCGTCCGTGTAGTTGAGCCTGACCTGGACCCGGTCGAACGCGACGAGCATGCCCGTCACGGGGTTCACGCGCACCGGGTAGACCCGCACCTGAACGAGCCGGAGGTCACGCATGATGGCGGGCTCGCCCATCTCCGCAATTGCGTTCGGGAAGAACGCGTCGCTTCCGTAGACGCGGGAGTCCCGGACGGCCTCCGCTGGCTCCCTGCCCTGCACGGCGAACGGCGCGGCCGCGGCCACGTCGTAGCCGGTGAGAATGCGCTCGCTCGCGGAGACGATCTCGAGCTCCACACCACCGCGGTCGGGGATCGCGACGAAGTATGAGAGCACCGGAAGATCCGGCTGCCCCTCTGTCTGCATCTTCGCGGCCCCGGGAATCGTGATGTCGGCGACGCCTCCCGTCCGCTCGACGTACATGCCCGGGACATCGATCTCGATCAGCGTGCTCCGCGCGTCGGTCGACGCGACTCGGGCGACCGCTTCGGTCGACCCTGGGGTCTCGACGAACGGGACCCAGTCGCGCGCGCCGGCGAGCGACGACAGAGCGACGAGTACGATAACTGCGGAGACTGCAGCCCACTTCTTCAAGATGCTCCTCCTCTCGCGGTCTCCCCGTGCCCTCGGGCAACGTGAACACCTTCCGAGAACCTACTCCTCCTCCAGGATCACGACTCCCCAGTCTCTATCTGCAACATAGACGTATTCGTCTGTGACAAGCACGTTGCTCGCGTACGGCGTCCCGAAGTACCCCCACTCGAAGGGCTCGGTCGGCTCTGTGACGTCGAAGACCCTGAGTCCTCCCGTGTGGTCTGCGACGTAGACCATGCCGTCGTGGTAGTCGATCCCGTCCGACAGCTCCGGCGTCGCGGCCGACGCCACGACCGAGGGCGCGAGCGGGTCCGAGACATCGATGACCTGGAGCCCCGCGCGCCAGTCCGCGACGTACGCGTAGTCGCCCGACACCACCACGTCCCTCGCCTCGCCTGGCGTATCGACCGTACCGAGCGCCACCGGGTCCTGTGAGAGATCGCCCACGTCGTAGATCGCGAGGCCGATCTGCTCCATCGCGAGGAACACGAGGTCGCCCTGCTTGTCGATCCCCCGCGCGCTCCCGACCGGGTGCTCGTGGTAGAGCTCGTTCCCGAACCAGAGGTTGAAGCCCGAGAAGAACTCGAACTCTGCCACCCGGAAGCCGCTCTCCCCGTCGGCGAGGTAGATGTGGTAGAGCTCGCCCGGAGTCACCAGCTCGGTGACGACGTCGCGGGCCCTCGTGCTCTGGAGCGTCGCGATGTTGTCCGGGTTCGACGGGTCCGTGATGTCGAAGATCCTGAGTCCGCGCGTGCCGTCGGTGACGAAGGCGAACGAGTCCGCCGGCTCGTACGAGCACGCTTCCGCCTTGAAGGACGTGATCCCCATCCCCAGGTAGTCAGGCGCGGCCGGGTCCGTCATGTCGAGAATCACCATCCCGCCCTGGCTCGCCGCCACGATCCCGACGCCGCCGGCGATGTAGACGTCCTCGGCATAGCCGGTGATGCTGTACGTGTCCACGAGCCGGAACCCCTTGGCGGCATCGCTGCTGCCCCCCTCGACAGGGTTGCCTTGCCGCGCACACCCCGAGAACAACAGCAGAACCGCAATGAGCCCAAGGGCCACCGCGATCCTGCTGGTCTCCCGGCATCGCTTAGTACATATTATATCACGTTTTATGCGCTCAATCAAGGATTCGCACCCCCTTCAGGACCGCCTTCACGCCCACCCTCCAGGCGCCGTAGTCCTTCAATTCGCCGATGTCTTCGATCACGGGCGAGTCGACCCACCTGCTCCGGTGCTCCACGAAACCCTCGAGAGCGGCCCCGTCCCCCAGACCCAGGGAGCCCCTGGCGGAGAGAGTCAGGACCGTGTCCTCGCGGCCAGCGTGGAACGGGTCGTCCGCTCCGTGCTTCTCGGTCAGGTAGAACCGCCTCACGAGCCGCCCTCGGAGGGTGACGGCCGCCGGTTTGCCCCACCAGCGCCCGGCCCCCCAGCGGACCCGTGCCATGTACTCGTTCTGATCGTACGTCGTGTCGCTGTCGTCCGAGGTCGCACGGGTCTCGCCGGGCTCGTCGTAGCCCCTTGCGACAGAGCGGCGAATCGCGTATCCGACGTCCACCCGGACGCGCGAATTCGGCCTCATGATGGCCCGAATCCCGTACGTGCTTGCCTTCGAGTCGTATTCTATGAAGTCCCAGTCGTAGAGGTAGGCTTCGTACTTGAAGGACCCCACGAGGTCGACCGGAAGCGACCGGTCGCTCCCCATGGTCACCCGGAAGCCGTGCTTCGTGAAGTCGCACGAGCGGTACTCACTCGTGTCCACGTCCCACAGGTGCCGGATGTGGTAGGACGGGATCGCGCTGTACTCCGCGGTGAGGTAGGCCGTCCCGTAGTGCTCCTCGGTGAACTTCAGGCTGAGCCTCGAGAAGCTCTTCTGTCCGTTCACCACGTTGAGTTTCCAGTCGATGCCGCCGCCGATGCTCGTCGCCCTCGTGTCTCTGACCTCGCGAACCCAGGTCATCGCGAGCGCGGGCTCGAGTCGAAGGTCGTCCAGCGACTCGAACTGGTAGCGGTCCACGCGCTCGCCGCCAAGGTACGCGTCCATGTCGGCGTCCGAGTAGAAGAACACGTTCGAGAAGTAGCTCATGCCGAACGCGCCCTCCCAGTGGTTCCGCCAGGGCAGGATGTCGGGAGGTCTCTCGATGAGGTTCAGGTCGAGCGTCCCGTCGACCGGCCGCACGAGCCTGAGCCCGACGGTGTGGGCACCTTCTTCCACGTCGACGACGATGTACTCGGACCTGCCGGCTTCCCAGTCGGGCTCCTCGGGATACGTGGCGCTCCCCGGCCGTGCGTGGATGACGTGGTGCCAGAGCGGCTCGCCGTCGAGCGAGACCTCCACGTCAACGTCGATCGGCCCGCCGTCGTCGACGAACCGCCACCGCGCAATCGCCTCGAACGTCACCGGGCCCTCGACCCGGACGGTGAGCGGCTGCTCCGCCGTGAGCGGGACGTAAGAGTAGACCTTCCCGCCGATCTCGATCGGGACGGGGAAGACCGGTTCCTCGGGAACGAGCTTGGCGGCGTTGACGGCGGCAGGGAGAGTCGCGAGCGCGATCAGACAGAGCGCCGCGACGGCGGCCGCTCTCGGGTGGGGTCGCGCACTGAATCGTGAGCCGCGCGCCAGCGGTGCTCGTGCGTCACGGCTCATTCAGAAGGTCCCCGCGCGGGACGTAGAACTTGACGGCCAGCTCGGGCGACACGGCGTCGGCCAGCCGGAACTCGTAGGTGTGCTTCCCGGGTTCTACGTCGAGCATGAAGTAACGGAGCGCGCCGGGGATGAGGTCCTGCCGGTCGCGGAACACGACCGTCTCCGACGGGACGCCCTTCAGTTTGTAGAGGATCTCCGCCTCACCCACTTCCCGGACCCCGACGACGTAGGTCTGCGCGCCGAACATCATCTGATTGAAGACGAGCCTCGTGTTCACCTTGACCGTCGTCGGCCCGATGACCTCGAACACAACCGGCTTCTGCGCGGTCGCGACGTAGTAGGTCAGCTCCTTGTCGCGGTGGAGGAAGGTCTCGACCGAGGCGTACGAGAGCGGGGCGAGCGAAGCCCTGGATGGAGTCGATGCCGCGCTCTCGAAGACCTTGGCGTCGACGACGGCGTCGCCCATCGCGCGCAGTTCGTACCCGTGCTGGCCGGTGGGAACGTCGATGTAGACCCTGCGGATGACGCCTGGATGGTGGTCCTCAGAGCGGACGTAGACCGCCTGGGTCGAGGGCTTCGTCGTGAACTGCTCGTGGACGCCGCGGGTCCCGTCGCGCAGGACCGAGATCGCGTAGTCCGCCGCGTCCACGCCGGTCGGGAGCCGGAGGCGCGTCAGCACCTTGACGCGCGTCGGGCCCTCGATGGAAAACACCAGCGGGTTCCCGGCGTCGAAGCGGTAGTACGTGATCTTCTTCGAGTCGATCTCGATCCTCGCCTTCGACGCGTAGCGCGCAGGTTCGAGGACCTTCCAGTCAGCCGCGAGCGAGGTCCCCGCGACGAGGACCGTCACGGCTGCAAGTGCCGAAAGCGCTGCGCGCGCGCGTCTCATGACGTCGGCCTCCGGAAGAGGTAGTGTTTGATGTCGATCCGGACGACCACGAAGATCAGGAACCCGTAGAGCACAGCGAGGATGCCCGCCAGCGGGACGTTGTAGCGGTCCCGGTAGAAGATGAGCCCCTCCCCCGGTTCCGGAACGGGTGCCGCCTCGACAGAGAGATCATCGAGGCCGTAGCGCTCGAGGAACTTCTCCGGACCCGGCACGTGGATGACCGGCACGCCGTCTTCGGCCATCATCACGAGCGGGCCCTTGCGCGGGAAGTTCTTCTCCCCGAGGCTCCTGGAGAGCCCCGCCCCGACGAGCCTTCCCACCTGCGTGCTCCCGATCGAGCCGAGACCACCTCCGATGTTGACGTAGACACGGTAGTCTCCGCCCTCCTCCCGGGCGACCGCCCGGTAGACCTCCATCCTCCGCGAGATGCTCTCGTCGAGCGTCGGTTCGTCGATGGCCATCACGCCGTTCCGCTCGACCGCCTCGTCGACGAGCCGACGCCCCTCCGGACTCAGGCCCCTCCCCCGGTCGTCACCGCCCCCACGGGTCGCGGCGACGGATCCCCGGGAGATGAGTCCCTCGTTCTTGAGTATGGACTCCATGTCGAGCCACGTCAGGTCCTCGACCGTCGCACCGTACATCGAGGAGCCGACGGACGTGATCGCGACGGGCGTCGCGCCGACGGTCTCGGCCGCGATCATCATCGCGGCGTTCATGACGGGGAACGCGCCGGTCATGCCGATCGCGACGAGGTCTCCGTCGCGGACGCCGGCCCTCCGGAGGAGCTCGACGAACACGGCTGCCAGGTTCGGGTTCAGCGCACGGAGCTTCGAATCGTGGGAGCCGCGGCTCGTGGTGATGAGTGTGGACTCGGGGCCGATCATGCCCGTCTCGTTCGGGTCGTTGACGACGTCGATCGGATCGCCGACACCGAGCCTCACCGCCCTGATCGCGTCCATAGCTGCGCGCGTGGCGACCGCCGCCTCCAGCTTCTGGCTCAGGTATCTCTGCGCGACGGGGGACTTCGAGCTCTCGGCGACCGCGAGGAGCGCGAGCCCGATCACCGCGAGACCCACGAGGCGTGAGACGTGGACCCTACCAGGACGGTATTTCAATCGGCACTCCTCCCACGGCGACGATGAGAACGAGGCGGACGAGCACGGCCGCCATGAGCATCGAGACGAGCGTCGCCAGCGCGCCCTGCCTCTCCATCCAGTACGCCATGAGGCCGGGGATGATGTAGCCGATGGCCTCGAAGCTCCAGATCTCGGGGACCTCGGGCCGCCCGAAGATGAGCCGCGTCAGGTGACCGATGAGGAACCCCACCAGTATGACCATGACGAGATGCCGCCGGCCGTAGAGCAACATGAACCGCCCCATGAGCCTGACGATCAGAAACGTCACGATCGCGGCCGCCACCGTGCCGACCACCCGCACCGGTTCCGCGAGGGCAAGCGCGATGTAGCCCGGAACGACCATGCCTCCTGCGGCGAGGCCGAATGCCTCCGAGAAGATGAGGCTCATGATGAGCCCGAGCCCGATCGCTATCGGTATCACCCGTTCGTGCTCCTCTCGCGGAAGAGCGAGACGAGCCTCGCGCCCATCCCGCCGATGTTGCCCACGCCGACGACGATCGACCGCTCATCGGTGAGCTCTACGATCTTGTCGAAGATCTCCTCGGGCTCCCTACCGCCCATGTCGACGATCTTCTCGGACGAAAGACCGCGGTGGAGAGCGGTGCTCCTCACCGGGTGAGTCAGGTCACCCGCGAGGATGAAGTGGTCGGCGTCGAGGTCTTCGGCGATGATCTCCCCGAACTGAAACGCCCTGTCGGGCCTGTCTGCTCGCATGCTCACGATCGCGATCACCGTGCTCCCGGGGTCCTGAATCGGATCGAGCGTGCGCCAGATCGTCAGCGTCGACTCCCGGTCGTTCGCGGCGAATGCGTTCACGAAGTCGATCTCCTTCCCCTCGAACAGCACGTTCTGGATCGTGAGGGCGCCGGGATCGGGAGTCGCCGCGCGCATGCCCGGAAACGCCACGTCCCTCGGCACCCCGAGGTGCTCGCAGACGGCGAGCGCGAGCGCCACGTTGTCCTTGTGCTCGACGTAACCGAATCCCGTCACGATGTTCGCGGGCCACTCCTCGGCGTTCACCTTGTAGAGGTCGACGCCCTGCTCCGCCGCGGTCGCCTCGATCGGCCCGACCCGCTCGAGCTCGCTCGTGAAGACCGCACCGCTGGCGGGGACCGTTCCAGAGAGAGCGATCGCCACGTCGTCGACCGTCGGCCCCATCACGTCGAGGTGGTCTGGGCGCACGTTCGTGATGACGCCGACCGTGGAGCGTACGAGCCAGCTCTCGGAGAGCCTCTGGAGATCGGGGCGGAGCGCCATGCACTCGACGACGAGCGCGTGAGCGCCCTCGCGCCTCGCCCGGGCGACGATCCCGATCTGCTCCCGGATGTTCGCCGGGCCAGGTCTCGAGATCGGCTCCTCGGAGCCGTCCGGGCGGATGTAGCGGGACGCCGACCCGGTCGTCTTCGCGACGGTTCGGACGCCGCCCGCACGGAGGCCGGCGGCGATGAGCCGGGTCACCGAGGACTTGCCGCGGGTGCCGTTGACGTGTACGCGGATGGGGACTGCGGCGAGGTTCCGGCGGTGGAACCGGCGTTCGAGGACGCCGTACGCGAAGAACGCGGCGGCTATGACGAGGACGAGAACCATCGGGCGTGATCCCCTGCCTGGTCCACTAAAGAATAAGCCGACCTCCGCCATCCCTGTCGCGCGGCCCTGGCCCTCCCGACTGGGGCGCGCGCGAAGTGAGACGAAGCCGGCGGAAGTATCCTACAGGATGGCGCCCTTGGTGTCAAGGACGGCCTTCCCGGGGCCCGGGGCCCGGTTCCGCCCGCCGGACCGCCCCCGCGGAGGGACGGACCGACGGACGGCCTCCAGGAACAGCTATTCCAGCTCGATGACGTTGACCTCGCCGAAGTTCGAGAGCGGCTGGTCGAACTGGTCTTCCTGCCCGACCACGAGGATCGTCAGGCCATCGGGGTGGAGGTACTCGCGCGCCGCGGCCGCGAGGTCCTCGACCGTGAGCTCCGAGATCCTCTCGAAGTCCCTCTCCGCGGAGTCGAGCGGCCTCCCCTCCCATCTGAGGGTCACGAGGCGGTTGACCACGGTCCTGTTCGACTCGTAGTCGAACACCTGCCTGTTCAGGTAGGCGTCCTTTGCTCCCTCGAACTCCTCCTCGGTCGGACCGTCGTCGCGCATCATCTCGATCTGCTCGAGGATGAGAGCGATCGCCCGGGCCGTCGCCTCGGACTTCGTCTGCGAGGACGCCGTGAAGAGCCCGTAGGTCCACGCGTCGTCGCCGTATCGCGAGTACGCCGCGTACGCGAGGCCCTCGTCCGTCCGGACCTTCTGGGTGATGCGGGACGTGAAGCTCCCGCCCCCGAGCACGAAGTTCATCAGGCGGACGGCCATGCGGTTCTCGTCGCGCCGGTTCATGCCAAGGTGACCGATCATGATGACGCCCTGATTGGTCTCCTTCTCGACGTAGTTCACCGACGGCTCGAACGCGAGCTCCATCTCGGGCTCTGGCTCGATCGTGACGGTCGCCGGCTGCCAGCCCGTGAGCGATTTGTCGAGCGCGGCAACGATCTCGTCCTTCGTCACGTCGCCCGTGACGCCGATGATTGCGTTGTTCGGATGAAAGAACCGGCTGTGGTACTCGACGATGTCGTCCCGCGTGATCGCGCTGACGCTCTCCTCGGTGGCCTCCCACGCCATGGGGTGGTCGCCGTAGACGACCTTCGCGTACTCACGACGGGCGATGCGTCGCGGGTCGTCGTTCTCCCTGCGGATGTTCTCGAGCATCGTCTCCCTGCGGAGCTCGATCTTGTCCTCCGGGAAGGCCGGGTTCGCGAGGAGATCGTTCAGGATCGTGAGACAGAGCCCGAGGTCCTTCTTCAGGCAGTTCACCGAGATCGTCGCCTTCCTGTAGCCCCCGCCGAACTCCACCGAGGCGGCGACGAACTCCAGCTCCTCGTTGATCCTGTCGGCGGGCCACTCCTCCGTCCCGCCGTTCCGGATGGCCCACGCGGCGAGTTCGTTCAGCCCGATGAGCTCCTGGGGCGCGCGGTCCGTGCTCACGATCATGTAGATGTTCACCACCGGGACCTCGTGGTCCTCGAGGAAGAACCCGGTGAGCCCGTTCTCGAACTCGATCTCCTCGTACTCCGGGGTCTTGAGCTTGATGTCGGGGTACTTGAGCTCGCTCGGGTGCTTCACCTTCTTCGCCTGCGCCTCACCCGTGAGACAGGGCGCCGCAAGGAACGCGGCGGCCGCGACCAGGACGAGGACGAGCGTTGCGGTTCTCTTCATCGTGTGCTCCTTGGGTATCCGTTTCGGAGGAGCTCTACTCCTCGTCCGTCGTCTCCTCGCCCATGGGCTCCTCGCCCTCGGGCTCCTCGCCGCCCTGCTCCGCCTTCATCCGCTCCCAGAGCTCCCTGGCGAACTCCTCGCGGCCGGCCTCGTCGAGCGACTGGAACTTCATCATGAGCATGCCCTGCTCCTCTTCGGGGAGCGTCCGGGCCCACATCATCAGCTCTCCGAAGTCGACCTCGTCGCCGGCTCCCTCGCCGTCCTCCGATGCCGTCTCGACGAGCCACCCGACGGTGCGGTTCTCCTCGGTGAAGTACTCCTCGGCGACCCTCATGATGTCCTCGGGGGTCACCTCGCGGCTCCGCTCCATGTCGGTCAGAATCGCCCGCCAGTCTCCACGGATACCGGCGTACATCCCGACGGTGAACGCGAGTCCGATGTTCGACCCGAGGGAACGCACCAGCTGCGCCTCCTCCTGGTTCCACGTGCGCTCGAGCTCGCGCATCTCGACCGGCTCCGTCTTGAGGCGCTCGACCTCGGCGAGGATCGCCAGCTCGACCTCCTCGAGCGTGTGCGGGTCCTTCGGGTCCGCCTCGATGATGAACATCGGGTCGAGGCGGCTTCCGGGCCCGACCCACACGCCAGGCGCGGTCCTCGTGAGGCCCTGCTCCTCGTAGATCGACTTGTAGAAGCGGCTGGTGCGTCCGCCCGCCAGGACCGACGAGAGGAGGTCGATCGCGTAGCCGTCGGGGTGCGGCGGGTTGACGACGTGATAGCCTATGTAGAGCGACGGCTTCGCGTCCTGTTTGACGACGACCCGGCGCTCGCCCTGCTGCTTCGGTTCCGTGGTCGTGAGCTCGGGAAGGGGCGGCCCGGAGTCGAGCCTCCCGAAGTACTTCTTCGCGAGCTTCTCGACCTCGTCGATGTCCACGTCCCCGACGAAGATCCCGAGGGCGTTGTTGGGTCCGTAGTAGGTGTCGAAGTAGCTCTGGAGGTCGGCGCGCGTCATCATGGTGAGGTCCGACATCCAGCCCAGAACGGGCACGCCGTAGGGGCTCGCGCTGTACGCCGTCGCCATGAACGACTCGTAGAGGACGTCGTCCGGGTCGTTCTCGCTCATTCGGCGCTCTTCCCTCACGACGTCGCGCTCCGTGTAGAACTCCCGGAAGACCGCGTTCTCGAGGCGGTCGGACTCCATCAGGAAGAAGAGCTCGATCCGGTTCGACGGAAGGTAGGAGAAGTAGAATGTCCCGTCGTTGGACGTGCCCGCGTTTAGCATCCGGGAGCCGTTGTTCATGTAGGTCTCCCAGAGCTCGTTCGAGATCACGAGCTCGCGGTGCTCTTCCATCGTGTCGTAGAGTTCCATCTCGGTACGCTTGAGCGTGAGGTAGAGCTCGAAGTAGTCGGTCTCGTCCTCCTCGAGAAGCCCGCCGATCGAGAGCATCTCCTCGGTCGGTCCCGCCTCCTCGAGCATCTCGATCGTGAGCTCGAGCTCGAGAGCCCTGTCGGTCCCGATCGCGTCGCGGTCCTCGTCGCTCATCGACGCCGTCAGCTCGGTCACGTGCTCGTCGAAGTAGCTGAGCCGCCAGGGCGCGATCTCGATCATGAGGTCGCGCGCGGCGACCGCGAGCTCGTCCTCGCGCTCGAGGTACGGGAGCTCCTTCTCGTAGTCCTTCGTGCCGACGGTCTCGGTGCCCTTGAAGAGCATGTGCTCGAGGAGGTGCGAGAGACCTGTGATCCCGTTCGACTCGTAGATCGCGCCGACCTTGAAGGCCACCGCGCAGAAGACGACGGGCGCCTCGTGACGCTCGACGACGAGGAACTTCATCCCGTTGTCGAGCTCGAACTCCTGCACCTTGTCCTCGAGGGTCTGAGCCCGAGGGGCGGGCGCAGAGAGGAGGATGGCGACAAGACACAGACAGACGACGGAAAACCGCCTCATGGGCGTCTCCTTCCGCTGCTGGTTCACTACCGTTTGTGTTCTCGGTATCCGGCGTACGTTCCGGCGATACACGACCTACGAGCGTAACCCCTGAGCGGAGCCTCAGTCAAGGAAGAGGAGCACCCGGGCTGGGAGCGTCCCCGGGGCCGCTTGACAGGCCCGAGCGGGGGTCATAGCATCGGGCTCGAGTCAATCCCACGAGTGATGGCAACAGGGAGGATTCGATGAAGCGGACGAAAGGTGCTGCGACGGTCGTGGCGACGCTCGCGGCTGCGTGCGTGCTCTCTTGCCTGGCCTTGACGGTCGGGTGCGACTCGAGTCCCACGGACACCGACGACAACGGCGCCGACCACGGGATCGTCGGCGTCTGGCACCGCGAAGACGACGGGGCGCTCTTCGACTTCGCGGAGAACGACAGTATCTACCTCATTGGAGAGGCGGGGCGGGACACCTGCATCTGGGCCCGCGGCACGTACGTCGTCGACGGGGACAGCATCGCGCTCGACACATCCGACGGCGCCTGCACGGGAACGTGGGAGGTGACGGGGGAGCACGACACCCTGACCCTCTTCCTCGTGGAACCGTGCGAGACCATCGTCCTCGACCGCGTGAGCGGTCCGGACCACACAGAGGTCCCGGGATGTGATCGCCCCGGGACGAAGGGAGCCGGAGAGTGAGCTACGTAGTCTTCGCGGACACAGCCGAGAAGCTCCCGGTCGGGAAGATCGTCGCCGCCGGGCAGAACTACGCCGACCACACGAAGGAGATGGGCGCCCCGAAACCGAGGGAGCCCGTGCTCTTCATGAAGCCCTCGACGGCCATCCTCCACGAGGGGAACCCAATCGTCTATCCTCCGGTCACGGAGCTCCTGCACCACGAGGTCGAGCTCGGTCTCGTGATCGGGGACCCGTGCAAGGACGTCAGCGCCTCGGACGCCGATCGCTACATCTTCGCGTACCTCCTCGCGCTCGACCTGACGCTCCGCGACCTCCAGAGCGCGGCGAAGGAGAAGGGACGCCCGTGGGCGACGGCGAAGGGGTTCGACGGATCCTGTCCGATCTCGCGGGCGACGCGGCTGGAGGACCCCGCCGTCCTCACCGAGCTCGAACTCGGTCTCAAGGTGAACGGCGAGCAGCGCCAGCTGGGAAACACGCGCGACATGGTCTGGAGCTGTCAGGAGCTCGTCGCGTTCGCGTCGAAGTTCTTCACGCTCGAACGGGGCGACATCGTGCTCACCGGCACGCCGGCCGGGGTGGGCCCGCTCGTGAGGGGCGACAAGATCGAGGCGTGGCTCGGCTCGACCGTCGCGTTCTGGTTCGACGTGGTGTGACGGCCGAGACGGCGTCGCCTCGAGCCGGACCTCCGGAGACGGGAGGCACCGGCCGGGTCGCGGACGCCCGGTGGCAAACAGAAGGCGGCAGCTCGCCGCTCGCGCGGAAGAGCCGCCGCCTTTCGCATGCAGGATGGCCTAGACCTGGATGAACTTCTCCTCGCCCCAGACCGAGAGCCTCTTGATGTCGTAGAAGGGGATGTACTGCTCGACGTGTTCCTGATGGTCCCCCTTCTTCGCGTCGAAGCCGACCAGCACGAAGTCATCGCCGACGTGATTGACCTCGACCTCGTACGTCTCGAGACCCAGCTGCTCCCTGAGCGCGGTCTTCTGGTAGCTCTCGGGGTTGATGATCGTCGCCTTCTGCCCCACCCACGACTCCAGAACCGCCTTGAAAGACTCGGACATGGTCGCCTCCTCGCGTGACCTGCCCCAGGCGAGCTACGCGGGAGCTCCCGCGCGCGCCTTCTCCTGATACTCGAGCCAGCGTTCCTCGAGCGTCGGGTCCTTCACGGTCTCCAGAAGATAGTCGCAGTACTCGCGGCCCGTGGCGCCGGTGTCGCGGCCGGTCATCACGAGCTTCTTCTCGTACTGCCCGCAGACGTCGAGCGCCATCTCGAGCTTCTTGCCGCGCTCGGTGAAGCCGAGGTGGCTCATCATCATCGCGCCGGCGCGGATCATGCTCGCCGGGTCGGCGTACTGCGCTCGGCCTTCCTTGACCATGCGCGGTGCCGAACCGTGAATCGCCTCGAACATGGCGTACTGCTTGCCGATGTTGGCGCTCCCCGCCGTCCCGACGCCGCCCTGGAACTCCGCCGCCTCGTCGGTGAGAATGTCGCCGTAGAGGTTCGGAAGCACGAAGACCTTGAACGACGTGCGGCGCTTCGGGTCGACGAGCTTCGCCGTCATGATGTCGATGTACCAGTCGTCGCACTCGATGCCGGGGTACTCCTTGGCAATCTTCTGGCCGATCTTGAGGAACTTCCCGTCGGTCGTCTTCACGACGTTCGCCTTCGTCACGATCGTGACGTAGTCGATGCCGTTCTTCTTCGCGTGCTCGAAGGCAAGGCGGATGATCCGCTCGGCGCCTTGGGACGTGATGACCTTGAAGTCGACCGCGAGATCCTCGGTCACGTCGTAGCCGTACGGCCCGAGCGCGTACATGCCCTCGGTGTTCTCGCGGAAGAAGACCCAGTCGATGCCCTCCCTCGGGACCCTCACGGGCCTCACGTTCGCGAAGAGGTCGAGCTCCTTCCTCATCGCGACGTTGGCGCTCTCGATGTTCGGCCACGGATCGCCCTTCCGGGGTGTCGTGGTCGGGCCCTTGAGGGTGACGTGGTAGGTCTTGATCTCCTCGAGGACGTCGTCCGGGATGGGTTTCCCGTGCTCGGCACGGTTCTCGATCGTGAGTCCCTCGATGACGCCGAGCTCGACCTTCCCCGACTTCACCTCGTCCTCGAGCATGTGCTCGACGACCCGCTGGGCTTCGGCGGCGATGTACGGCCCGATGCCGTCCCCGCCGATGATCCCTACCCGGATCGGCTTGAGCGCGTCGTAGTCTATCCAGTCCTCGCCCGCCTTCATGCGCTCGATCCGCTCGAGCTGAGCCTCCATCAGTTCGCCGAAGTGGTCCTTCGCCTTCTCGATGCGTCCCTTGTCCATTCAGTCCTCCGCTCAGCGATGATGCCGCCTGCGTTCAGTGCGATTGATCCAGAGTCCTGCGAGTATAGCTCGCCGGCTGAGTCACTGTCAAGAACACGTGGGAACTACGTCTTGACTTCGGCAGGCAGGCAAGAGATAATCAGGGTCGCGCTTGACACGGATGGAGTGACGGAGTCGGTGAGTTACACCCATTAGAAAGGAGTTCCGTACGATGGGTAAGCTCAAGGACAAGCTGGCCGGTCAGATTCCCGGTCTGCGGCAGGACGCCCGCGCGCTCGTGAAAGAGCACGGGGCGAAGGTGATCTCGGAGGTGACGGTCGCCCAGGCGTTCGGCGGGATGAGAGGCGTCAAGGCAATGATCTGCGACACCTCGCTCGTCGAGCCGGACAAGGGCCTCATCATCAGGGGAAGGCCGATCGGCGACCTGACGGACAAGCTCCCGGAGGAGATCTTCTGGCTTCTCCTCACGGGCGACCTCCCCAGCGGCGACGAGCTCAAGGATCTCCAGGGCGAGTTCCGCGCGCAGCAGGAAGTCCCGGAGTACGTCTTCAACGTGCTCGAGGCGATGGCGGAGGACTCACATCCGATGGCGATGTTCGACACGGCCATCCTCGCGATGGAGCGTGAGTCGATCTTCCGGAAGCGCTACACCGAGGGCATGAAGCGCGAGGATTACTGGGAAGCGGCGCTCGACGACTCGATCGGCCTCCTGGCGAAGCTCCCGGGCGTCGCCGCGGCGGTCTATCGCCTCCGCTTCAAGAAGGGCGACAGAATCGCTCCGGACGCGAACCTCGACTGGGGCGCGAACTTCGCCGTCATGCTCGGCATCGACGACCCGACGGGCGAGTTCAAGAACCTGATGCGTCTCTACCTCACGCTCCACTCGGATCACGAGGGCGGGAACGTCAGTGCGAACACGTGCCACACCGTTGGCTCTGCGCTCTCCGATCCGTACTACGCGGTCTCGGCCGGTCTGAACGGTCTCGCCGGTCCGCTCCATGGCCTGGCGAACCAGGAGTGCCTGAGGTTCGTCCTCGCGCTCAAGGACAAGTACCAGGGCGCGCCGACCGAGGAGCAGCTCAGGGACTTCGCGTGGGAGACGCTGAACAGCGGACAGGTGATCCCGGGCTACGGCCACGCCGTGCTCCGCGTCACCGACCCGCGCTTCACTGCGTTCCACGCGTTCGGCAAGCGGGTCTGTCCGGACGACGAGGTCTATCAGATCGTCGACAGGCTCTTCACCGTGATCCCCGACGTGCTCAAGGAGCACGGGAAGGCGAAGAACCCGTATCCGAACGTCGACGCGGGCTCCGGCGCTCTCCTCTACCACTTCGGGATGCGCGAGTTCGACTACTACACCGTTCTTTTCGGCGTCTCGCGTGCGCTCGGCATGCTGTCGCAGCTCATCGTGAACCGTGCGATGGGAGCCGCGATCACGAGGCCGAAGTCGGTGCAGACCAGTTGGGTCAAGGAGCAGGTGGGAGCCAAGGTCTCGGCGTAGGACCGCCGGAACCGGGGCCCATCGCTCCAGCACGAAGAACGCCCGGGATCCCAAGTGGGTCCCGGGCGTCTCTCTGTCTCGAATCGGTCCTGCGAACGGTCGAACGGACCCGCGGCGCGGGCGGCCCCGGCCCGCCGGCCGCCGGACCCGCTAGTTCTTCTTCCTGCCCTTGGCCGTCCGGAAGACGTGGCGGAGCTTGATCTCTCCGACCTCCTTCTCGACCTCGTCGAGGATCTTCCAGCCCCAGATGCTCGCGGCGATCGCCTGGATGTCGGGGTAGAGCACGCGGTCCTTCACGAGCTTCTTCGCGACCTTCCGGACCTCGCGGTGCGCGACCGACGTTCCCTTCCCGGGCGCGCAGTCGAGGAAGTCGAAGGCCTGCGCGGCGCACATCATCTCGATGGCGAGAACGTGCACGACGTTCTTCATGATCTCTTTGAGCTTCCTGGCCGCGATGGGCCCCATGCAGACGTGGTCCTCCTGGTCGGCCGCCATGCTGAAGTTGTCTACGGTCGCCGGGTGCGCGAGGAGCTTGTTCTCCGAACAGAGCGCGGACGCGGTGTAGTGCGCCACCATGTAGCCGGAGTTCAGTCCTTCGCCCTTCACGAGAAAGGCCGGAAGACCGACGTTCAGGTTCGGGTTCAGGAGCCTATTCGTGTGACGCTCCGAGAGCCCGCCGAGCTCGCTCATCGCGATGCCGAGGAAGTCGAGCGCCATGGCGACGGGCTGGCCGTGGAAGTTGCCGCACGAGAGACGCTCTCCGTCGTCGGCGAAGAAGAGCGGGTTGTCCGCCACCGAGTTCATCTCGATCTCGACCTGCTCGCGGACGTAGTGGAGCGCGTCGACGGACGGACCGTAGACCTGGGCGATGCAGCGCATGCTGTAGGCGTCCTGCACCTTGCCGCAACCGCCCGCGATGAGGGCGCTTCCCTTGAGGAGCTTCCTCATGTTCGCGGCGACAGCGTTCTGCCCGTTGTACGGCCGGACGCGGTGGCTCCTCCGATCGAACGCGCGGATTGGCGTCCGGAGCGCGTCGGCCGACATCGCGCTAGCGATGATCGCGGTCTTGAGGATCCGCTCCGCATCGTAGAGCCGGAGGGCGCCGCAACCGGTGAACATCTGCGAGCCGTTGATGAGCCCCAATCCCTCCTTGAAGCTCAGCTCGACGGGCTTGATCCCGGCCTTCTCCATCGCCTTCTTGCCGCGCATGAGCTTGCCGCCGTAGAAGGCGCGTCCCTCCCCCATCACGACCTCGGCCATCTGCGAGAGCGGCGAGAGGTCTCCGCTCGTGCCGACCGAGCCCTTCTCGTTGATCGCGGGAACGACGTTCTTGTTGATCATCCTGACGAGCGTCTCGAGCGTCGAGAGGCGGACGGCGGAGTACCCGTTCGAGAGAACGTTGGCCCGGAGGAGCATCCCCGCCCTCACCTCGTCCTCCTCGAAGAAGTCGCCGACCCCCGCCGAGTGGCTGTAGACGATCCGCTTCTGGAGCTCGGCGCCCTGCTCTGGCGAGACCCTCACGCGCGCCAGCTCCCCGATCCCCGTCGTCACCCCGTAGATGAGCTCGCCCTTGTCGACGAGATCCTGCACCACCTTGCGGCACCGCTTGACGGCCACCTTCGCCTTCGGCGCGACCTCGACCTTCGCGTGGCCCCTCGCCACCGCGTGAACCTGCTCGACGGTCAGGCTCGAGCCGTCCAGGACCACCTTCATCTTCGTCTCCCTTTCGAGTGTCATACGGGCAGGGCCCGATTCACGAGGACAGACTTCGCAATGTAGCAGACGCGATGGGGACAGTCAATCGGCCTTCCGGGGCGCCCGGGAGCCTGCGTGAGAGGCGGCCTCCCGGCTTTTCCTTTGCGCGCGCTTGGAGGCCGGTGCTACGCTCGACGCAGGCGAGCGAACGGACGCGGGAGGTGGAAGTGCACCTGAAGGTCCCTTACGGAAGCGGCCACGTCGAGGTCGAGGTGCCCGACGGCAACTTCGCGGGGGCGATCTACCCGAACGAGGTCGAGCCCGCGGACGAGACGGAGGCGCTCGCGCAAGCGCTCTCGAACCCGTCCGGTGGTCCCGCGTTCGACGAGTTCATCTCGGACGCCGACGAGGTCCTCTTCGTGGTGAACGACGCCACCCGCTCGACGCCCACCGCGCGGATCCTCGAGCACGTCTTCCCCGCCCTCGACGGCACCCGCGGCCGGTGCATCGTCGCGACCGGCACGCACCGCCCGCCGACGCATGACGAGTACAGGGCCATATTCGGGAAGCTCCACGACCAGTGCCGCGACAGCATCGGCGCGCACGACGCGAAGAAGGCCGACGAGATGGTCTACGTCGGGACGACCGCGCGGGGCACCGAGGTCCGCCTGAACCGCCGCGTCGTCGACGCGAAGAAGATCGTCACGGTGGGTTCCGTGCAGCCGCACTACTTCGCGGGCTACACGGGGGGACGGAAGGCGTTCCTCCCAGGCGTCGCAGCGTACGAGACCATCGAGGAGAACCACCGCCACGCGATGTCCCCGGGCGCGGCCGCACTGGCGCTCGAAGGGAATCCCGTGCACGAGGACATGACCGAGGCGCTCCGGTTCCTCACGGCCGACCGCGACGTCTTCGCCATCCTCGCCGTACTCGACGGGCGCCGCAGGATGCACGCCGCCACCGCCGGCGACATCGAGCAGGCATTCCTCGAGGCGTCGGAGATCTCGTCCGAGATCTCGGCCGTGCGTCTCGATAGCAAGGCCGACATCGTCGTCGCAGTCGCTCCCTATCCACCGGTAGCCGACCTGTATCAGTCACAGCACGCCCTCGAGAACGGTAAGCTCGCGCTCGCTGACGACGGGATCATCATCCTCGTCACGGAGTGCCGGCAGGGGATCGGGAACCCGGCGTTCGTGGAGCTCGCGAGCTCGGTCTCCACGCCGGAGGAGGCGCTCGAGAAGATCGACGCGGGATACCGGCTCGGTTACCATAAGATCGCCCGCATGGTGGAGACGGCGAGGTGGGCGGAGATGTGGGCCGTGACCGATCTCGACCCGACCGTCGTCGAGAGCGTGTTCATGCACCCCTGTCCCTCGGTGCAGGCGGCGCTCGACGAGGCGCTCCGGCTCAAGCCGGACGCGAAGGTGCTCTTCCTCATGGCCGCGAACGTGACCGTCCCCCGACTTGACTAACCCTCAGCCCCTCGATCGACGGCCATCGCGCGCTCGGACGACCGCGGTCGCACCACGTTCCGAACCACACACCGGGAAAACCGGTTGCCTCGGACGTCCCCAGCCTGCTAGAATGACTGTCCGTTGTCTTTGCCCGAGATGTCAGTCAAGTGGTTGTGAACCCTCACCATGGAGGTTTCTCGATGAAGGCTCCGCTGCGCGTGGCAGTAACGGGTGCTGCCGGCAACATCGGCTACGCCCTTCTCTTCCGGCTCGCGGCCGGCGACGCGTTCGGCCCCGACCAGCCGATCGTTCTACAGATGCTCGAGATCACCCCGGCCATGAAGGCCCTCGAGGGCGTCGCGATGGAGCTCGGGGACTGTGCGTTCCCGCTCCTACACGACATGGTCCTCACGGACGACCCGAACGTCGCCTTCGAAGGGACGAACTGGGCGCTCCTGGTCGGCGCGAAGCCCCGAAGCAAGGGGATGGAGCGGAACGACCTCATCCTCGACAACGGCCCGATCTTCGTGGACCAGGGCAAGGCCCTGAACGCGAAGGCCGCAAGCGACGTCCGCGTCATCCTGATCGGTAACCCGGCCAACACGAACTGTCTCATCACTGCGAGCAACGCGCCCGACATCCCGCGCGACCAGTTCATGGCGATGACGAGGCTGGACCACAACCGGTCGATGTCGCAGATGGCCGACAAGACCGGCGCACAGACGGCCGACATCAAGAACGTGATCGTCTGGGGCAACCACTCGGCGACGCAGTTCCCCGACATCCGCCACGCGACGATCGGCGGAAAGCCGGCGCCCGAGGTAATCAACGATGACACGTGGTACCGCGAAGCGTTCATCCCGCGCGTCCAGAAGCGCGGCGCCGAGATCATCGCGGCCCGCGGCCACTCGAGCGCGGCGAGCGCGGCGAGCGCCGGCATCGATTCGGCGCACACGTGGCACTTCGGAACACAGGGCGACGAGTGGGTCAGCATGGCTGTGCCGTCCGAGATGGGCGACTACCCGGCGCCCGACGGCATCTACTTCTCCTATCCCTGCCGCTGCAAGGACGGGAAGTACGAGGTCGTGCAGGGGCTCGACTTCGACGACTTCGGCAAGGAGAAGTTCAAGACCACGGCAGACGAGCTCGTCAAGGAGCGCGAGGTCGTGAAGCACCTCATGGGTGCGACCCAGCTCCAGGGTTAGAGCACTACCTTCGGGGGCCGGCGGAGACGCCGGCCCCCAGCTGTGTCCGGTCACGGCGGCGCCAGGAGGAAGCATGGGAAAGACGATTGCCGAGAAGATCCTCGGTGAACACGCGGGCTGCGAGGTGCGTCCCGGCCAGATCCACATCGTGACGGTCGACGTGGCACTGGTGCAGGACGGGACGGGTCCGCTCGCGGTCAAGCAGCTTCAGAGCCTCGGCCTCGAGCAGGCCGCGCACCCAGACCGCACGGTCCTCTTCCTCGACCACGCGGCGCCGAGCCCCCGCAAGGAACTCTCGAACGATCACGTCACGCTCAGGAACTTCGCCGCGAAGACCGGCGCCGTCCTGTCGGAGGTCGGCGACGGGGTCTGCCATCAGGTCATCAACGAGAGCTACGTCAACCCCGGCGACATCCTGATCGGCGCGGACTCGCACACCTGCACCGGCGGGGCGCTCTGCGCGTTCTCGACCGGGATGGGGTCGACCGACGTCGCGATCGGGATCGCGCTAGGGAAGACGTGGATGCTGATCCCTCCGACGGTCCGCGTCGAGGTCACGGGCGATCTCACCCCGGGCGTCTACTCGAAGGACATCATCCTCCATCTGATCGGGACGATCGGTGCCGACGGCGCGACCTACAAGGTGCTCGAGTTCGGCGGCCCGACGATCGACGCGATGGAGCAGTCGGAGCGATTCACGCTGTCGAACATGGCGGTCGAGGCGGGCGCGAAGGCGGGGCTCATCGCCGCCGACAACGTCACGCGTGAGTACCTCGACTCCCGCGGCCGCGCTGCGAACTTCCGCGAGATCGGCCCCGACCCCGACGCCGAATACGAGAGAGTCGTCGAGATCGACGCGTCGACCCTGGCGCCGACGGTCTCGTTCCCGCACACGGTCGACAACACCCGCACGATCGACGAGGCCAAGGGCGTCAAGATCGACCAGGTCGTGATCGGGACGTGCACGAACGGGAGGCTCCACGACCTCATGGTCGCGGCGTCGATCCTGCGAGGAAATCATCGCCACCCGGGGACGAGGCTCATCGTCATCCCCGCATCGCGCGAGGTCTATCTCGAGGCCGTCCGGGCTGGTTACATCGAGACGTTCGTCGAAGCCGGCGGGCTGATCGTCAACCCCGGCTGCGGCCCGTGCGTCGGCGTGCACGAGGGAGTGCTCGCAGACGGAGAGAAGTGCCTCTCCACCCAGAACCGGAACTTCCACGGCAGGATGGGCAACCCGAAGGGCGAGATCTACCTGAGCTCTCCCGCCACCGCGGCTGCGACCGCCGTCAAGGGCGAGCTCGCCGACCCGAGGGAGTTCCTGTCGTAACCGGACGCCACTGTTCGAAGGAGCAGCCGATGGTACTCAAGGGCAAGGCCTGGAAGTTCGGGGACGACATCTCGACCGACCACATCGCGCCGGGCAGGTACTTCCACCTCCGCTCGAACCTGCCGGAGCTCGCGAAGCACGTCCTCGAGGACGCGGACACCGAGTTTGCGGGCAAGGTACAGAAGGGCGACTTCGTCGTCGGGGGGAACAACTTCGGGCTGGGTTCGAGCCGGGAGCACGCGCCGACGATCATCAAGGTCGCCGGCGTCTCGGCCGTCATGGCGAAGTCGTTCGCACGGATCTTCTTCCGGAACTCGATCAACGTCGGGCTGCCGGCGCTCATCTGCGACACCGACCAGATCGACGCCGGGGACGACCTCGAGGTCGACCTGACAGGCGGGAAGATCCAGAACAAGACCCAGGGCACGGTCATCGAGTTCACTCCCCTGCCGATCGTGATGGTCGAGATCCTCCAGGACGGGGGACTCGCCGAGCACGTGCGGAAGCACGGGGACCTTCAGCTCAGCTGCGACCTGCCGGAGAAGTAGACGCGGCGAGGGACGACGCGACTCGACAGGAAGCGAGAACGCCCGGAGCGATCCGGGCGTTCTTCTCGTTCGGGGTAGACGCGCAACGACGCAGAACGTCCCGCGTCGTCATCGCTTGACGTGACGCTCAAGCTGTGATACGCTGATTCGGTCGCGGCGTCTCGTACCGCGGCTCCCTTCCAGGCGACACTCGAACTACATGCGTCACTGAAGAGGAGGCCCTCCCATGCTGCGAGGCACTTCGTTCCGGTTCGCCGTCCTCTGTGCGGCGGCCCTGTGCGCGTCCGGGCTCTCGAGCGACCTCTCCCACGCAGCCGGCGTCGCAACGGTCCCGTGCCAGGGCGACGACGGCGTGGCGTCCGTGACCGACGTGACGGACCACGAGGCGGAGGGTGAAGCCGCGTCTCCTGTCGATCCGGTTCCGGGAGGCTCCCGCGAGGCGACGATCCTCTGGCACCGGCACTTCGAGGACCCGATCTACACGTCCGTCGGAATCAGCGGGGACGCGGGGCTCTCGTTCGCCGGGACGTTTCTCAACGCGCCGAAGCACGTCGAGGCGGTCCCTCTCGTGGGCGACGGGACCCCGGACTGGACAGCGGGAGGCAACGAGTTCTACGTGGACGCCTCGCGCGGCGGTGAGGTCCTCGCCGCGATCGACTACAACGGCGCCGACTCCACGGCTGTCATCAGCGAGTGGGCGCCGGGCTCGTACGCTCCGCTCTGGTCGTACGAGGTTCACCCCTGCAGGTCGCTCGTCTACGGCGGCTGGGCGAGCAGGAAGCCCATCAGGGTCTCGGACGACGGCTCGACGATCGCAGTCGGCGTCACCATGCGGACGCCCGGGGGCGACATGGGCAGGCTGTACGTCTTCGACGCGGGCGACCCGACGCCCGTGGTCAAGTACGACCTCCCCTCGGGAAGCATCACGGCCATCGAGATCACCGGACACGGCGAGTACGTCGCACTCGCCAGCTGGCCGACGGTCTATGTTTACGACCGCTACGGGCTCGCCCTCCGCTGGAGCGGGCCGATCGGGGCCGGCAACGACGCGCTCGCAATCTCGGCTGACGGCAGGTACCTCGCCTGGGGATGGTCGACGCTCTACCTGCGGGAGTGGACCGGGTCGACGTACAGCCACCTGTGGTCGACGAACCAGGGCAGCGGCTACTACCTCGGACAGTGCGGCTTCTCACCGGACGGGAGCTCGTTCGCGGTGACGTGGGACAACGGGAACAGCTACCCGAACAACGTGTGGGTCGAGCTCTACGACCTGCCCTCGCTCGACTTCGTCTGGGAGTACGACTACGCGAACTCGGTGCGGCTCGGCTCCCCGGCGACCGGACCCCGCCGTGTCCCGCGTGAGCGTCAGCACGTCGATATCCCGACGCGGCTGACGTTCGCGCCCGACAGCGAACGCTTCGCGATCTCCTCGTGGGGCGGCGAGTTCCCGGAGATCCACGTCTTCGATCGTTCCGACTCCCGGCCTTTGTTCACACTCGAGACGCCCGGCTCGATGTACGACGTCGGGATCTTCACGACGCCCGCGGGCGACTCACACGTCGTGGCCTGCGGGAAGGGCGTGCACGCCGGAACGGGAGGGAGGGGCGGCGACCACTACTCGATCCTGATACCGGGAGACCCGTCGGGAGTCGAGCATCCGGATGACGTGCAGGCGACGTTCCCGGTCGTGCGGAGCTATCCGAATCCGTTCCGCGACGAGACCGCGATCTCCTACTCCCTCGCACGCTCCGGGCGTGTGCGTCTGACCGTCCACGACGTGAACGGACGCGTCGTCGCGACGCTCGTCGACGGGACAGCGAGCGCGGGAGAGCACACGGTCGAGTGGAACGGGCGGGACGGGTCGGGGATGCGAGCGGCGTCCGGGGTGTACTTCGCCCGGCTGGAGGCCGGGGGCAGGACCGGCAGCGAGAGGATCGTGCTGATCAGGTAGTGACGCGCCGGAGGCAGGCGCGTGGGACGCCGGGATCGCGACCGAGCGGCTAGACGATGTCGTAGTGCTTGAAGAAGGCCCTGGCGCGCGGGTCCGCGAGGAGCGGCTCCAGGATCTGGTAGCCCAGGTGCGGGTAGCTGTTCCCCTCGAACACGGTGAACCCGGGCTCCGTGACGAGAACGTCCCACCCGACGTACGGCACGTACGCCATCTCTCGACAGATCTCTACGAGCCTCGTCTTCACGAACTCCCAGTTCGGGACCGTGAGACCGGTGGTCCTGACACCCGTGTCGGGGTGATGGTCGAACGGCTCGACGTCCCCGACCTGCCTGCCCACGTGCAGCTTCTCGAGCACGCCGGTCGGAACGTCGATCCGACAGAATACCCCGCCCAGACCCGAGTTGTCGGCCGGCATCGATCGCTTCGTTCCGAAGCGATGCACGGCGCACACGACGAACGGCACGTGCTTCTCGTAGTCCCACATCGTGATGATCCGGATGGAGTTCGCCGAGTGCGGGAAGACCGTTCTCGCGTACTCGTGCTGTTCGACGCGCCCGGCGATCGCGGCGTCATCGAGACTCGTCAGGAACGCGCTCACTTCCGCGTCGGTACGTTCCTCGCCGTTCATGACGATCCGGTCGTCTTCGGCGTGGAGCTCGTTCACCCCAACGCCTCCCCCGCCGCAGTACGGCTTGACGATGAACCGACCGCCTTCACGGCACGCTGAGAGGACGCCCTCCGGGCTGTTCATTCGGTACCGGCTGCCGATCTGATAGAGGCGGCCGTCGCGAATGAGGCAGTAGTACTCGGGGACGTCGCAGCCGTAGCTCGCGAGGATCCTCGTGAACACGATCTTGTTGTTGAGCGCGGGAGCGAACCGACCGTTGATGCGCGGCGTCCTGATGTAGCGGGCCCAATCGGAGACGAACGTGTGCTTGTTCTCGTCGGTGACGCCGTACCTGTCGATGGTGGCGCTCGCGTACCCCCTCCGCCAGGCCCAGAGCCTCGTGCGAAGCGGCACGCGGTACACCGCGAAGCGCTCGTAGTCGAGCAGTCGAAGGAAGTTCCGGAAGTCCCGCCCTCTGGCGAGGATGCGGTCCGTCAGGTCTCTGCCCATCGTCACGTTCTCCGCGAGTGAGGATCTGGCCGTGCTCTCGCTAGACGACGCCGAACCGCTCGTAGAACGCCCGGACCCTCGGGTCGACCAGGAGAGGCTCGAAGATCTGGTAGCCCAGCGCCGGGTAGCTGTTCCCCTCGAAGACGGCGAACCCGTTCGGCGTGATCAGGACGTCCCATCCGATGTACGGTATGTAAGCCATCCGCCGGCAGAGATCCAGAATCCCGCCCGTCACGACGTCCCAGTACGGGAGCCGGAGGCCGGCGATCCGCTCGCCGGTGTCCGGGTGCCGCTCGACCCATCTCGGCTCGCCCATCAGACGGCTCGTCAGAGCCGTGCCGAGCTCACCCGTAGCAACGTCCACGGGACAGAATAGACCACCCTTGCTTGAGTTGTCGACGGGAATCGACATGTGCGTGCCGAACCGCTGCACGACCGAGGCGATGAACGGCTCGCGCTTCTCGTAGTCCCACATCGTAAGGATGCGCATGGAGTTCGCGGAGTGAGGGAAGATCGTCCGGGCGTACTCGTGCTGCTCGAGATTCTCGGTGATGACGGCGTCCTCGAGCCCGTTGAGGAAGTCGACGACGTCGTCGTCGGCGCATCCCTGCCCGTTCCTGACGATGCAGTCGCCTTCGGTCGAGAGGATACTCACGGCCTCCCCTCCACCGCCGGTGAACGGTTTGATCACGAAGCAGGCTCCCTCCCGGCAGGCCGCCAGGACGTCCTCGGCGTTCCGCAGCCGGTAGCGGCGCCCGATCGGGGTCATGCGGCCATCCCGGATCAGGCAGTAGTAGTCCGGAACGCGGACGCCGTAGCTCGCGAGCATCCTCGAGAAGACGATCTTGTTGTTCAGCGCCGGCCCGAACCGACCGTTTATGTTCGGGGTCCTGATGAACCGGGCCCACTCGTTGACGTAGAGCGATGTCCGGTCGCCCTCCATGAGGTTGTAGCGATCGACCGAGATGCCCAGGAACCCCCGGCGCCACGCCCAGAGCCTCTTCCTCAGAGGAACCTCGGAGCCCCACTTGAGCTCGTATCGGGCGAGACGGAGGAAGCTCATGAGCCCCGCTCCGTACGTTCTGACCGTTGTTGCCACGTCTCTGGCCATTCTCGCTCCACGGCGTTATGCGCCGACCATGCGTCGACACCGACCCGCCGTGCGTACGTGCCAGAATCGGGCCAGAGGCGGAGACAACGCCACTCAGAACACAGGGCTTGCGTTCTGGTTTGCCTTGGGGTTTGATGTGGACGCAGGTGGAGCGAGCCGAACGGGACGAGTTACGAGACAGGGAGGAGTGAACATGAAACGCGCGACGGTGTTGTCTGTGCTTCTGGCGGCGTTCCTCGTGGGGGCTCTCGCGAGTCCCGGGCAGTGCGGTCTGGGCGTCGGCATTCACTACCTGAGGACGTTGGGCGACATCAACGACAACGAGGAGTGGAACCCGGACGCCATCGGCTTCATCGGGTCGTACCAGTTCGGACTCGGTCCCGTGACCGTCGAGGGTGACCTCGAGTGGATCCCCGACTACGGTGGAACCGGCAATTCGCTGCTCGAGCCGTCGGCCTGGGGCCTCCTCGGTGGGCTCATCTACGGCGGCGCCGGGGTCGGCATCGGCTACATCGATGGTGACTGGGTCGATGACCCCTTCTACGCGCTCCGCCTCGGGGTCAACGTGGGCCTCTTCGGGCTCGGCCTCGATGTCTTCGGCACATATCGCTTCCAGAACGCGAACGACCTCGGCGACTTCGAAGCTGACGATCTCAACTCGGCCACGTTCGGAGCGATCCTCCGGTTCTAGCGGAGGGCCCCGGCAGGAGGAGTGTCAGATCGTCCGGGCGCTCTTCCCACAGCGGGAGCAGCAAGAGGTCAGAGCCGGGTGCTCCTCTTGTTTGGTCGTCTGCGTAGGGAGCCCAACGGAATCCCGACCCGCCAGTGAAACTCGCCGGAGCCGCAAGGTGTCCACGGAATGATGTGCAAAGACCGCCGCCCCCTCGGGAGCGGCGGTCTCGGCACAGATGCTAGCTCAAGCGAACAGCCACCTATCTAAGAAACACCACCTTCCTCGAGCCTACCTGCTCCCCCGCCAGTGCCCGCACGAAGTAGACGCCGCTCGCCACGCGCCTGCGCGAGTCGTCGGTGCCGTCCCAAACGAACCTGTGCTCCCCGGCCGGCATCGGCTCGTCCACGAGCGTGCGCACGACGCGTCCGGAGGAGCTGTAGATGCGGACCATGACGCGCTCAGGAGCCGGCAACGCGAGCCTTATCGTCGAACCATGAGCGAACGGATTGGGGTGGCTTGGGTAGAGCCGGAAGGCCGAATGCAGATCGCCGTCATCAACACCCGTACTGGACAGGTCGATGTGGACGTCGAGCCTTGCCGTCACGGTGTAAGCGCCGCCGTTGGCCTCGAACGCGGCCCACATGGTAACCACGGTGTCGTCGATCGCATCCGAGAACGTGCAAACGAGCGGATCGCTGGTCTGGGCGGAACCACCTGCCGGCACGTCCGGCATTCCCGCGGTACTGTCACTGACAGTCACCGCGCTTTCGTCCGACGACAGCACCACAGTCGGCCACAGAGCGTCCCGCCCGCCGTCGTTCCTCACGTCCAGCACGAGCGACACAGTCTCCCCCGGCTGCACGGTGCCATCATCGTTGCCGCCCGACGAGTCATCGACTGTCGTGCCGTCAAGCACCAGCCACGGAATATCGGGCGGCCCCGGCGGAGTCGTCGTGAACAGGATCGCGATCCCGGCATCGAGCGGCAACGCCTGCTGTGCGTAGGACCCGTTGTACAGCCACTCCACTCCGACAGTCTGGTCGTGGCTTTCGATGCCGACAGTGCACTCGGTCGGATTGCTCACGGTTTCGTACTGGAAGAGGATCATCGCGTCCCCGGTCGGGGTCGGGTGGTAGGTCTCGTTCAGGATGATGACCTGGAACGTCTGGGCTTCGTCCGTCCCCCACCGCACGACCTCGTCGAACTGGTATACCCACCTCTTGTTGGCGAAGTCGTGCCAGCGATACACGTCGCCACCGGCGGAGGGATCGAGGTCGTCCCAGAACGGGGCTATCATGGCCGGCGGCCCGTGCAGATCCGGGATGGAGGAGTTCTCCCCGTACAGGTAGTCGCAGGCCCCCATCGCGAAGAACCCGTTCGAGTTGACGGACACGGTGGTGTAATCCTGGCCGTAGTACCTGACGTTCCACATCGTGCTCTGCGTCACGATGGCGGCGTCCTCGTCCGTGATCGCCGTGATCAGCGTGCCCGGTCCCGGTGGCGCGATGTCGAACCAATCGTAGGTCGGCGCCGCGGCGTAGATCGTGTCACCTGAGTCGTAGGCGTAGTACCCGTGCTCGTCCGGACCGGTGGGACCCATGTATGTGGGGTTCGAAAGCACGATGTCGAACGTCAGCGTGTCGGCCCAAGAGTAGGTGTGCCCTTCCGCATCGAGCGCGAGTGTGAGCGTGGCCACGTGTCCGTCGGGGGCGGCAGGCGACACCGACAGGAGGAGCGCATCCTCGGCGTTGGCACAGGTCTCACCCGGCGGCGCTTCCCCGAACGGGGCGGTCGCCCACGTGACGGCGGAGAACGAATCGTCGACCGCGACCTCCCCCACCACTTCGGCCAGACCGCACGGTCCGTCGTTCAGAAGCGAGACGACGAGCGCCACCGTCTCCCCGGCTTCCGGCAGTCCGTCGCCGTCGCCTCCCGGTGGCGCGTCATCGAACGACGCGCCAGCGTACACCAGGTGCCCGGTCACGATCTCGATGGGCGGCGGGTAGCGCATGCCGCTCTCACCACTGTAGCCGACCTCGAGCGAGTACGATATGACATGCCCCGGTGGGCACGCAGGGTCAACCGAGATCGCGATATCATCGAGGGCCCATCCGACGGCGCCGGGTTCGATGTCGCCGAACTCGGCCTCGGCGTCGGTGACCGTGACGTACGGGTCATCGGTCACGAAGAGGGCCGTCACCGACTCCGCCATCACGTCGCCCGCGTTCAAGAGCCCGAGCTCGAGGAGCGTCGACTCGCCAGGGCTCAGGAGCCCATCGCCGTTCCCGCCGGACGTGTCCTCGATCACGAGGTCGGCGAACGTGACGAACGGCCCGCTCTCGAGCACGAGGGCGCTCCCCTCGTACGGGTAGCAGTTGCGGGCGGTCACGGTCACGAGCAGCAGCCCGGGAAACGATGCCCCGATCGGGAGCGTCACGTGTCCGAGGTCGCTCGTGTAGCCCCACGAGTAGACCTCGTCTTCCATGACGCAGGAGACGAGGGCACCGGGCACGGCCGCGCCCTCGTCGAGGACGGTCACAGTGATGTCAGCCTGACCGACCTGGAGCGCCGGGTCGTGCAGGACGGTCGCGTGCTTGGGCATGCCCGTCCACATGTTGAGTTCGGGATCGCCCAGGAGCTGCCACGCGTTGTACTCGAGGGTGTCCTCGAAGGTCTGGTGGAGGCTGAGCTTCCCGGCGACGCATGCCTCGCCGAGCGTCAGCCCGTCCGGCCCGAACGCGTTCCCGAAGAACCCGTAGCTTACGGCGCTCCTCTTGAGCGCGAGTTTCTCGCTGCTGTCGAAGGCAGTACACGTCGCGAAACACGCAACGGCGCCGCGGGGCTCCTCGGGCGTCCCTCCCCGAGTCCAGTTCTCGCACATATAGCCGTCCTGGTCGTAGGTACCGGTTCCGCACGTAGGCGAGACGGCAATCCACTGCCTCCAGCCGTTCCAGATGCCCAACGGGTGATCCGCGGGTATGTTGAAAGGGAAGATCCAGTAGAACATGGCCTGCCCGCGGTAGTGCACGAACCCCTTGCCGGCGTTCCAGGACAACAAGACCGTGTCGCAGCCGATGCCGTACTTCGCGTTCAGCGTGTCCACCGGCGCGAAGCCCGCCTCCGTGAAGAGGTCGTACAGGTACCACGTGTTCTCGTAGTAGATCCAGTCGCCGTCGTCGCCGTCGTCGCGCTGGCAGAGGCTCGCGCTCGCCGGCCAGTTCGGGTCGTCCTCGTAGGGTGTGCGCTCGTAGAACACAGTCTTCGCGACCATCGTTGCGCACTCGGAGACGAGGTCCACGGAGAACCGTCCGACCATGACCTCCGGGTAGACGTCGTCGCCCTCGAGCGTCACGTAGTAGTTGTCGGTTGAGACCGAGTCGTGGTAGGCGGGCAGCACTTCCGTGTCCCCCACGAGGAGCAGGAACTCGGGAGGCATCTCCCACGTGTCATAGGCGGTCTGAACGTACGTCTTGATCGCCTCGGGCGTAGCGCCGATCGTCTCGAGCGTGGCGAGCGCCGTCGGGATGCCCTTGAGCTCCTTCCAGGCAAGGAGCGGCTCGAGCGCCTGGAGCATGGAGTCCGATGCGACGACGAGGTACCGCGCTCCCTCGGGACGCGGGTCGCGGTCGTCACCGTCGCCGGGTCCGGGGCCGGGCAAAGCCTTGAGGTTCCCGACCGGATACCCCTCGACCGGCACACCGTCGTAGTTGATGACTTCCGACCGGTAGAGGCGGTCGAAGGCCGGCGACGGAGGACGGTCAATCGACACTCTCTCGTTGACTCCCGGTTCCGCCGTGGCAGAGACGGCGACGGAGACAGATCGCACGAGCGCGTCGAAGGGCGGCTCGTCCAGCACCGGGTCGAACGTCACCGTGATGATCCTCAGGTCCCGCATAATCGCCGGCGCGGAAATCTCGACGCACGAGGTCAGGTCGATGTTCGCGGACCCCGGAACGGGTGTCCCGTCCGACAGCACGAGCTCGCTCGACAGGACCTCCGCTTCGATGGCTCCTCGATCGGGAACATGAACGAGGACCGAGTAGCGGCCGGGTCGTACGGAGGCCGCCTCCCAGATATGGCCACCGAGGTGAGCCCCGGCACTGCGGGCGCGGCGGTAGGAGACACTGACTCTCTCACCTGTGACTGGGTGGGCCCTGGAGCCGCCCTCCGAAGAGCCGGGCTCCCACAGGAACGTGAACTGGAGCTCGGACCCGTCCGGCCGGTCATACAGCACCTCGGCCGTCGAGCGGCAGGAGAGGGCCGGGCGAGCCGCGCCTGACGGCACCGCTCGGGCGGCTTCGTCCGCCCGTACATTGGGGATTAGCGAGGAGATCGACACGGCGACAAGGAGGGCCACAAGAAGACCCGCGGCGAAGCGCGACATGGGAGTCTCCCAAGCTTGCACGAGGGGCGGGTCCGGCGCCGCCGTCTGCTGGCGCAACTTCAGTATACATGACACGGGCAAGAGGATGGAGGTTGAACGCCAGTCGCTAGAAGGCACCTCTGCAGAGGTCGGCAAGGCGAAGACCTGCGCGGAGGTCGGCCCTCCCCTATCCTGCTTCATTCGCTGGTGTGCGCGTCGGGGCCTGAAGGGCCTCCCCGTAGCGGACGTATTTCGAACCCGCGGGTGGAACGACGACACCTACCTATCCGCGCTCGAAGGGCATCCGGGTGGGTCATAGGGCGACCACCTGCAATTCCGGACTCGAAGCCCGTAGCATGCTCGGCCGTCCCCACGGATCCCGGCCTCTCCCGAGACTCCTGCTGCCTCCTCCCCGCCGCGTCCGTTCCCACACCCGGAGGCCTGACGGAAGACTCTCTGCCGCAGGCCGGGCCAGTCCCGACTCCCCCTTCAAAAGGGACTTCACACCCGCTACACTCCGAATGCAGTGAATGAGCTTATGTCGTTCCTGGCGACCTGTCACGCGCTGCCTCCCGACGAGGATGTCGCGCAGGAACTTGACCGCATCCTGAAACGGGCTCGACATGAACTCTGCCAGCCGCGGTGTGACGGACAGGATCCTGCCGGGCGCGTTCGCCTGTTTCTTCCTGTGCCCCATGAAAGAGAAGAGAGGCTGACATGAGCAAGGTAGTGGTCCTGGGCTGCGGGATTGAGGGAAAGCACATGGCAATCGACCTGTGCAAGCCCCCCGGCTGTGATGTCATCTCGGTCGACATCCACCCCACGGCCCTGGACGATCTGGCGCGGGAGCATCCGATCCAGACCCGCGTGGCTGACCTCTCCACGCCAGAAGGTGTCACTGAAGCAGTTGAAGACGCTGAAGTGGTAATCGGCGCGGTGCCCGGTTTCATGGGGTATTCGATGCTCGAAGGGGTCATTCGTGCAGGCAAGAATGTCGTGGACATCTCTTACTTCGCCGAGGATCCGTTCGGCCTCGACGACCTCGCGAAGGAAATGGGAGTCACGGCAGTCGTAGACTGCGGCGTGGCGCCCGGTATGTCCAACATCATTCTCGGAGATCATGCCAGGAAGATGAAGGTGACCCGCTACGAGTGTTATATCGGCGGCCTACCGAAGTCGAGGGACGTGCTGTTCGAGTACAAGTCCGCGTTTCCCACCCTGGAGGTCCTGGAGGAATACGCTGGTTCCGGCAGAAGCGTCGAGAGCGGGAAGGTCGTCGCCAGGTCGATGCTCAGTGAGACCGCAACGATGGAGTTCGATAGGGTCGGGCCACTTGCGTGCCTTCCCACCGACGGACTCAGAACGCTGATCCGAACCATGGACATCCCCGACATGGCGGAGAAGACGCTGCGTTATCCCGGCCATGCCGATCAGATGCGCGCGCTCAGGGATGCGGGTTTCCTCGATGCAAACCCCATCGATGTGAACGGCGTCTCGGTACGTCCGATCGATGTGACTTCATCGCTGATCTCCCCGCACTGGAAGTTCGAACCCGGTGAGGTCGATCTGACGATAATGAGGCTAGTCATCGCAGGCGAAGAGGACGGGAGGCCGGCGACCTACACTTACGACCTGTACGACGAATACGATCCCGCGACCGGGACCCTGTCCATGGCCAGGACGACGGGATACACCTGTACGGCGGTCGCGCAACTGATACTGGACGGCGGCTACTCCCGGAAGGGAATCAGCCCACCGGAGTTCGTGGGTAGGGCCGACGGTTGCCGGGAACGCGTCGAGAAGTACCTGGCGGATCGGGGCGTCCGGTACCGGATGCAGCGGTCCTGATCATCTCGCTGACCTGCCCCCCGAAAACAGTCCAGACTGGCTGTCAGGATCTGGGCCGAATCCGACGGGGCAGATGAGATGGAGACTCCCTACCTGGAACGGTCCATCTCCGGGGCCAATATGCCCCACGGGGAGCGTCTCTCGACGCTCCCCGTGGTCGCCCGACAGTCATCAGACGCTGGCTCACGGTGGCAGTCCGCTATTCGAACTACTGGCTGGTGAGACAACCAGAGCAGTGAGCACCGGCGCGAGGGCTGGCCGACTCTTCCTGACGTTGCCGACAACCGTGCCGGGAAGATCACGTCACGGACAACGCGCCCCGGCGTGGCCCCTCCTCCCTAGTCGTCGTCCGGCTCAGCCTGCTCCGCCACGGTCCGGGATCTCCGAACGCTCGCGCTCTCATCCGCCAGCAGCTTTTCGTCCTGCTCATCGTAATCGACGCTCATCGTCCGGGGCAAGCCGTAGGCCTCCGGATGCAGGTATCTGCCCCGCTCCTTCTCGGGCTTGTCCTCCTCCACCTGAATCCGGTTCTCCACAGCGTAGTTGTCCTGACGGACACCCGTCACCAGCCATGAGACCTCCATGCCCGGCTCGCCCCCGGCAATCCTGAAACGGTTGGCGGACACCTTGTCTGCCACGTAGAGATTCGGACCGGGTGCGCCAATCGCGGTCAGTTGATACCGGAAGTCCCGGTTCAGGGCATCGAACCACTCAGGCAGCTCGACCCACACCTCGCCCGCGGCGTCCAAGACGACGTTGCCGTTGTACACGTTCATCATGTCGGGGCTTTCCACGACCGAGTGGTAGAGATACTTGTTCGCAGGGTCAAGCGGATGGTCGATCACGAGTCTCGCGAGGCTGTTGTCGAAGGTGCCGGTGACCCTGGCGTCTCCCACGAAGTAGCCGGCCCAATTGACCGCCGCGCCACTTGCGCTCGCGTAGACCCCGAAATTGGTCCCGTTGCCGCCCGTGCAGAGGCCTCGTATTGCCCATTTGCTTCCACTGTGTGTGGATGAGTTCCTACCGTAGACTCCTACGTGCCCGCCATCGAAGTAACCGCCGAACCCATATCCGCCTGCTGGGACGCTTCTGCCATAGACCGCTCTTGTGTGCTCATTCCCAGTCCCAGTGCACTCCGCATGGACCACGTGCGTGTCGGTGCTCAGGTAGTCAGAATACACCTCGACCGCGTAGGGACCGCTTGTGTCCCCGTAGTATGCGGGACCTACGCCGGGAGTCTTGGCATCAACGACGGGCGAGGCGTTGCTGCTGAACCCGATGTCGAAGTCCGCGACGCTGCCGCCTCCGCCGAAGAGGTCGGACTGGAAGCCGCGTATGACATCGCCACCGCCGTTCGTCCTTACGTAGAGCGCGTCGGACGCATTGCTGGAGTTGTCCACCAGGAATCGTCCCGCGTAGCCGCTTGGTGCGCCGTCGTGCACGACCTGGAAAGCGGTCCCTGTTCCCACGTATGTCTCGTTGTACGGCAGCGTCAGCCAGGAAGCCGGCGCCTGCCAGCTGCCTGCGCCGACCGCGTCGGAGGTGAGGACGTGCCCGGCGCTCGGGGACGCGGTCAGCATGAATCCGTCCGTCGTGAGGTCGCCAGCAACGTCGACGTCACCGTTGAAGTCCCCCGCCAGCCCCGTACCAGCGGCATCGCCCATGATCGCGGGACCGGAACCGGAGTGGTACCCACGCACGGCAGCACCCAGCCCGTTGTGTTGAGAGAGCAACGTGCTGTTGCTGTTCAACGCATTCGTCGAGTTAAGCGAGAAACCGGTGGATACTCCGTCGATGGAACCCTGGAACGGAAGCTCCAGATCTTCCGCATTGTGTGCCATCGGTACGCTCGCGAGCTTCTGGCGTGCGTCCATCGTCTCACCGTCCACCGTCAGCTCGAGGTAGTACGGAGGTTCATCGAAGACCGGCAGCAATGAGACAGATCCCAGCTCGATGTGGAACCAGCCCTCGGTCACGGTCACCGCATTGTGCGTCTCGGGCCCCCACGTGGACGAGCCTCCGGATGCCACAGCGTAGATCCGGGCAACGACGTCCACTGAACCGCTGATCGGATCTCCCGAGTTCACATCCGCAAGGAATCCCTGGAACCAGATCGTATGCTCGATGTCACGACCGCCAGGGACGATCCCGCCCTTCACTGTCTCATCGTTCACGATCACGTCCGCGGGAACCGCCCCGGCCAGCCCGTCGTTGCTCGCCGCCGCCGGCACCACCAGAACCACGGCGCACAGAAGCGAGACCGTTGCCGCCAGAATGTACCTGTGCCTGCTCGACATCTCTGTCCTCCTGTCACCGTGACCTACTTCAGAAGTACCACCGACGCCCTCTCGCGCAGCTCTCCAGCTTCGAACAGGCAGAAGTACACACCCGAAGCCAATCGCTGACCGGCCTCGTTCCTGCCGTCCCACGCAACCTCGTACCGCCCAGGTGACAGGGGTCCGGACATCAGCGTCCGTACAAGCTTGCCGGACACATCGTAGAGCGTCACCTCGACCGGACCGACCACGTCGCCGATTTCGAATGCTACCCCCGTCCGTTCCCGGAACGGATTCCGAGTGAACGACTTGAGCCGCGTCGCGTACTGGCCGCCCGTCGTAGCAGATGCGGGCCACTGGCTGGCGCAGTACTCTGAACCCGACTCCTCCACGACCCAGAGCTCATACCAATACTCAGTCAGAGGAAGAACGTCCCGGTCCTCGTACACGCCAGGGTTCTCAGGCATGAT
>JALGZK010000026.1 GCA_025774935.1 bacterium
GTCGTTGCCCCCGATGTGTTCCACGTGCCGGTGGGTATTGATGATGTACCTGGGTGCCCCGAGTTCGAGGGCTTCGACGAACTCCTTGAGGGCCGTCCTGTCGGCCTCGCTCTGGGTGTCGACGAGAAGAACACCGTCGTCCCCGAAGAAGACAAGGGAGTTCGTGCTGTAGCTGCCCTGATCGGTGCCGATCATGAGCAGATCGGGAGCGAGAGAGGTCACGAGGAAGGGACTCTCCGGAGCACCGGTAGACGCCAGGCACAGGACCGGGACGCAGAGGAGCGCAACGAATGAGATCGAACGCATGGGGCGAACTCCTTGCCAGGGCGGGGGACGCCGGTCTCAGGCAGGCGGAGCCCTGCCGTGACTGAGAGCGTCACTGTCGTCTTCCAGAGGTTTCGACCCACGGCGGGCTCCAGGCGTTGCTAAGGGAGACGCAGGGAGACGGAGACGCCGCGGCGGCCCCATTCCGGCAGAGCGGGTGATGCCTCGGGGGCGGTCTAAGGGCCTGGTCGAGTTCCTCTTGTCGCCACGGCCCAGAACTGGTACGATGGCAAGGAGAATGAGTGAGGCACAGTCGGTTGGGCCCCGGCGGGTCGTGTGGCAGGAGCTGGCTTGTCCCCCGACCCGGCCCGACCTCGTTGGAGAGGAGGGGAACATGATACTCCGCGCATGCTTGGTTGCAGCCACGGCGCTTCTGCTTGCGTTCGCCCTGGTGGCAGCCGCCACCGCCGACATGCTCACGGTCGCCTACGAGACGACCATCGACGGGTACAACCTCGCCGGGGGTCGGGGCATCGTCCACGACGACGCGGGCAACGCCTACGTCGTCGGACAGCACATCGGGAACCAGAACCAGAACCACATCATCATCGTCAAGCTGGACCCGCTTGGCGACGAGGAGTGGACCACGACAATCGAGGGGGCGAGCCACGACTTCGCGAATGACATCGCCCTCGCTCCTGACGGCGATCTGCTCGTGACCGGGTGGACGGACTCCCCCGACTTCCCGACGACCCAGGGCCCCCTGGGAGATGTCAACTTCCGCGACGCGTTCGTCATGAAGCTCGACGCCTCTGACGGCTCCACCGTGTGGAGCACGCGGCTCGGCGGCAACTACACCGATGAGGGGCACGGAGTCCGGGTGAACGACGCGGGAGAGATCTGTCTCGTGGGGCAGACAGGCTCGTCGAACTTCCCCACGACACCCGACGCCTACCAGGAAGAACCGAGCGCGCCGCTCTTCATCTACACCGACGTCTTCGTCACGAAGCTGACCGCTCAGGCGGACTCGATTCTGTACAGCACGTACTTCGGTGGGTTCGAGGACGAGCGTCCGACAGGCCTCGACCTCTCCCCCGACGGGAGCTACGTGTTCGGGGGAACGACAACCTCGGACGATCTCCCCCTCGTCAACCCGATCGTGGCGTCGCCCGAGGACCTCTTCGTCTCGGTGCTCTCGGCGGACGGCAGCACCGTGGAGTTCAGCACGTACTTCGGCGGCGAGAACACGGACATGATGGGCGGCCTTGTAGTTGACTCCGAGGGAGCCATCTACATCACCGGATCGACCCGCTCGACCGGGTTCCCGACGACGCCGGGCGCGTTCCAGCCGAGCTTCGTCGGCGAGATCAACGGCTGCGAGGAGGGCTTCCCCGGTACTCCGGTCAACTGCGAGGACGCGTTCATCGCGAAGATGCTCCCGGACGGTCGCGGGCTCGTCTACGGAACCTACCTGGGCGGCACCAGCATCGACGGCGGTACCGCCATGGCGGTCGACGAGGTCGGGGCAGCGTACGTCGCCGGCCACACGGTCTCACACGACTTCCCCGGCGCGTCGGGATGCTGCGGCGTGATCTTCGTCTCCAAGCTGAGCCCCGCCGGCGACGAGCTTGTGTTCACCCACGTCGTGTCGTCCGGGTCGAGCGGTCAGGGCCACGGGATCTGCGTCGGTGACTCCCAGGACCTGTACTTCACGGGCGCCGTCAATGTCCCGGCCGACGTCTACATCTCGAAGCTGACCGAGGGAGACCCCGCAGGAGTGGGCGAGCCAGATGTGGCCGGCCGCCGTCTTCTGCTTCGGAACAACCCGAACCCGTTCGGCGTGGAGACGAAGCTCGCGTTCGAGCTGCCTGAGGCGGGGCGCGTCAGCATGACGATCCACAACGTCGCGGGGCGCGTCGTACGCACCCTGATCGCCGACGAGGTGCGGAGCGCGGGTGAGCAGCTCGAGACGTGGGATGGGCGAAGCGACGGCGGCGTCGAGCTGCCTTCCGGCGTATACTTCTGCCGCGTAGACGTCCATGGCCGCGCGCTCACCCGGCGCATGGTCCTTCTCAGGTAGTCGACACGTTCGCTGGCTGAGCTTGTGGTCATCCCGATGCGCAGAGAGCCCGGACCTTGCGGTCCGGGCTCTCCCTGTCGCTGGTGGATTGTCGCCGCGCTCGGAGGAGCGCCCCCGAACTCATCGCACGAGTGTCAGCGACTTGATCTGCGGCTGTCCGTCGACGACGAGGCGGGCGAAGTACGTGCCCGAAGCAACGGCGTGGCCCGAGTCGTCCGTTCCGTTCCAGTGCACCTTGTTGGCGCCGGCCGGCCTCGGCCCGGAAGCGAGCGTGCGGACCAGGCGACCCGCGACGTCGTAGATCCTGAGATCGACGTTGCCGTCGCGCGGCATGTTGAAGTGCAGGCTGGTCTCCGGACTGAACGGGTTCGGCGCCGCGCCGAAGAAGAGCGCCGTCTGCGGCTGACCGTCGCCGATCTCGTCGATCCCGGTCCCGTCGGTCACTGTCAGAGCGACCGGGATTACGACCAGCGGGTTGGCCGGATCGTTGGTCGCGAGGAGCACGTCGGCGTGGTACTCGCCCTCCCCCAACTCGGTGGCATCCATCGTCACGTCGAGCCAGGCGGCCGTCTGAGGAACGACGATCTCCGTCGACGGCGAGACGCTGAGCCAGTTCATGCTCGGGTCGATGCCGAACCGGACTGCCAGGTTGTTGTGCAGGTAGCCGCCGTCGTTGTACACCACCTCCAGGCCGTCGGCGCCCGCAGGCTCTTCGATGCCCACTGTGCAGCTGTTCCCGAGTGACACCGTCCTGTACTGGAAGACGATGGTGCCGTCGGCGTTCAGGATCGCCTGGAACGTCTCCGGGTTGCCGCCCCCATAGTGCTGGACCGCGTTGAACTGGACGATGTACCGCTCGTTCGCGCTGTCGTACCACTCGTAGATGTCGCCGCCCCCTCCTCCCCCGCTCGTGCCGGGGTTGAGGTCGTCCCAGAACGGCGCGACCATGGCGGCGGGCCCGTGGGTGCTCGGGATCGACGAGTTGTCGCCGAAGCGGTAGGTCTCGTACCCCAGCGCGAGGAACCCGTTCGAGCACACCGAGACCTGCGTGTAGCCTACCCCGTAGTACGTGAACGTGAACGGAAGGGCGCGCTGGGTGGTCTGTGCGTCGGCGTTCGTGATCTCCGGCATGAGCGCTCCGACGACGCTGATGTCGACCCACTCGTAGACCGGCCCGCCGATCTCGTCGCTGTCCGTCCAGATGTAGCCGGATCCGTCCGGCCCGCCGGATCCGTCCGGCCCGCTCTGATACTGGAGGGAAACGGAACACTCCAGGTTGGCGCCGCCGTCGTTGGCGACATCGAAACCGGTCTCCAGCACCTCACCCGGAGCGAGGTTCTCCGAGAAGGACAGGGGGACCACGGCGCAGCTCGGGAGCGGGATCTCCGCCAGGGTCGGGAACTCGATGAAGTCGATCCAGGCGGCGTCGGCTCCGGAACTGACGCTCACGTCCTTGTCGTAGGACCACTTAAACGTGTGCACACCTGCGGTGACGGGGTAGCTGAACTGCGTCCACGGAACCTCTCCCGCCCAGCTCGCGACCTGACCCCCGTCGACGTAGAAACGGAGGTAGTCGTAGTTGTCCTCCGAGGAGACCTTGTACCAGAATGAGATGTCGCTCGCGGCCAGGACCTCCACGGTGACCTGCATGTCGGAGTTCTCACTGTCGCCCACGTCGCCGGACCGGGCGCAGTAGACGCCCTCGTAGGGGTCACCGTCGTCGATGATCCAGTCGGCGTCGCCACCCATTACCCAGGGGTACATGTAGAACGTCCCGGTCTCGTAGTCCTCGGCGGTCAGCTCCGGCAGCGTGAAGTCGAGGGTCGTGTTGCCCTGGAAGTCGACCGTGTGCTGGTCGGCGCCGTAGCCGACGGCGCGCGCCACGACGTCGTACGTGGCGCCTGCGGGCATCTCGAGAGAGTAGAAGCCGCCCGCGTCGCTCTCTACCGGGTCGATGGGCGTGTCGATGACGCGGACGGTGGCGCCCTCCACCAGCCCACCCTCGTAGTCGTAGACCAGGCCCGACAGCACGGCCGTCGGCAGCAGGGTCATTGTGGTCGAACCGTCGACGGTCTGGTTCTCGAGAATCTCCACGACGACGGTCTCGTCGCCGTAGGCGAAGAGCCCGAACGTGAGCGTCCACTCGCCCACGGGCAGCATGATCTGGAAGGTCCCGTCCGCATCCGTCACGCGGCTGACCGGCCGGTCGATCACGTCGACCTGCACGCCTTCGAGAGGCAGGCCGGTGTCCGCGTCCGTGACCGTTCCGCTCACCGTGCCGAGACCGCCTGCCACCGCGAGGACCGCTTCGTAGGCATCGACGAACCCGTGACCGTATGTGTTCTCCTCACCGGCCGGACCGAGGTCGACAGCGGTCTCCATCAGGACCTGCTTGATGGTCTCCACGTCGAGGTCCGGGTTCGCGGCGCACATGAGCGCGACGACGCCGGCCACGTGCGGACCGGCCATGGACGTGCCGCTCAGGTTCTGATAACCGCCTCCGGGCTGCGCGCTGTAGATGTTGGAGCCCGGAGCGCAGACCTCGGGCTTCATGACGTACGGGCCGCCGCAACCGCTGGGCCCGCGGCTCGAGAAGTCGCTGATCTCATACGGCGCGTAGTACTGGGTTGAGCCAACGCTGAAGCAGTTGTAGGGACTGTCCGCGCGGTCCGCAGGCGAGCGCAGCGTCTGCGCGTACGGACCCTCGTTGCCTGCCGACCAGGTCAGCACGACGCCGGCGGCCTCGCAGTTGTCGATAGCCGTCCACCAGTAACTGAAGCACTCCGGATAGCCGAGAGGCCCGTAGGTGCCCCAGCTGTTCTGGACCACGCACGGCACGTCTTCGGTCGTCGAGGGATTGCCGTCGGGATCGGCGAACCACTCCAGTGCGTCGATGACGTCGTTGTCGAACTCGGTGCTCACGCCCTGTTTAATCGTGTTGGCCGCGATCCAGAGCGCGCCCGGCGCGACGCCGATCGTGTCGTCGGGCGCGATGCCGGTGATGGTCCCCATGACATGGGTTCCATGCCCGGCGTAGTGGGTGTCGGACGGGAAGGTCGGGCTGCCCTGACCGACCTGTTCGAGCCAGCACTCGCTCGGATCGGCGATGAGCCCGCGCCAGCGGGAGGCCAGTGCGGGGTGGTTCCCATCGACACCGGTGTCCATGTTGCCGACAACGACACCGGTGCCGTCGATGCCGAGCTCCCGCCAGACGCGCGGAGCGTTGACGGCCTCGATGCCGGGCGCCATGCCGATACCACGGTAGCCACCCGGAGGGGTGACCTTCTCGTCCTGGATCGGCTCGATGAGCTCGACCTTCAGGTCCGGCTCAATCGCCAGCACATCGTCGCGCAACGCGAGCTCGCGAATTGCGTCGACCGTGCCGACGACGACGATCGAGTTCACGAGCCAGTGCGTCGTGTAGCCACGGATCCCGCTGTCGCGCTGACCGGCCTCGAGATGACTGATCAGCGCCTCCTGCGACCGTCGGGCGGCGTCCTGCAGCGCCCCGAGCACGGCTTCGTGCCGCACCTGTCGCGTCGCACGGCCGGCGCGAAGCTCCTGGTTCAGGCCGTCGATATCGGCCTGGTCGCGCAGGACGACGAGGACCTTAACCACGTCGTCACCTGAGAGCGACTGCAGTTCTGTCTCCAGCGCGGGCGTGATGACGCTGGCCCAAGCCGAGCCTGCGAGCAGAAGAACGAGGGCGATGAGGACAGCTGAGCGAGCCTTCTTCATGAGCAGCTTCCCTTCCCGACATTCGTGGCGGCGTCCGGTGTGTCCCCGACCTCCCGGGACTGCCCCGGCCCTGTCTGCCGGGACCAGACACCCGGCCGCCGGGCTTCAGCACCGACGGCCTCGGTTACGTGGGCGGCGCCGCTCGACTCCGGGCGGCTCCGCGCCAATTGACATCTCCTTGCCAGATTACAACATCACCGACGGAAAGTCAAGCGTGGTGGTCGCTTAGTGGAGCACGTCGCGGCCGCGCGAGCGTCACTGGAGGTCGTCCGAACACCTGTGATAGCATGGACAGATAGCCGGAGGCTGACTCTGCCCGCTCGAGCGTCGGCACGCCGAGCGCCCCGCACTTCAGAACAGGAGACCGACATGCGCTCGCCAGCCGTTACTGCGTTCTGCTGGGTGCTCCTGGCCTGCACACTCGCCGGCCCCGGAGGAGCCTGCACGTCCTTCGTGATGGACACGCCCGACGGACCGATCTTCGGCTGCAACCTCGACCTCTTCATTCCCGGCGACGGACTCGTATTCGTGAACCCGCGCGGCGTCGAGAAGGAGAGCGTGCGATCGGGTACGACGGGGAGGACCGAGAAGTGGGTGTCGGAGTTCGGCAGCGTGACGTTCAGCCTGTGCGGTCGGGAGTTCGTCTGGGGCGGAATGAACGAGGCGGGGCTCGTGATGAGCACCATGCAGCTCGCTGCCGGTGAGTACCCGGAGCGCGACGAGAGGGCGGGCGTCCTCGACGGGAACTGGGGTCAGTACGTGCTCGACACGTGCAGCACCGTCGAAGAGGTCATCCGCACGAACGACCGCATCAGGGTGCAGGACGTGGGGCCGCCCAGCCACTACCTGGTTTCGGACGCGGATGGGAACTGCGTCGCCGTCGAGTACATCGACGGGGAGTTCGTGTCGTACTCGGGCGCCGCTCTGCCGGTGAAGGCCATGTCGAACATGCGCTACGCCCGGGCGCTCGAAGCCTACCAGAGGGGCGGCCCGCGGTGGTGGTGGTCGAACCCGGGACGGTCGGCGCAGCGGTTCGCGATGTGCCAGACACGGGCCGATGCCTTCGATCCTGACGGAGATACGCCGGCGGTGAACTACGCGCTCGGGACGCTCGTCTACTACGTGGCCGCTCCCCAAACCAGATGGAACATCGTGTTCGACATCGCTGGAAGGCAGCTCTGGTATCGTTCCGACCAGAGCCCGAGCTACAAGCACATCGCGCTCGCGGCGTTCGACTTCTCGTGCGACGCGCCGAGACTCATGCTGGACGTGAACGCCTCCCTCGAGGGCGACGTCGAGGAGCACTTCAGGGCGTACGATCCTGCCGTCAATCTCGACCTCTTCCGTACGTTCTGTGAGCGGTATGGGATCAAGGTCTCGGAGGAAGGCGCCCGTGAGCTGACGGGCGTCTTCGATGCCTTCGAGTGCGCACCCTGAGCCCGCGAAAGCCGCCCGCGTGGCGGCCGGGAGAGACCTCATTCAGAGCGGTTCGCGTACGTCATTCTGAGCCTTCCCAAGGATATGGGTTATTGACAAGAACAGAACTATCGAATATACTGTTGTTCTCTGGTTAGAAGTCAGTCACAGACCGCGCCGCGCCGGGTCGTCGGTTGTCACGCAGTGGCCGCCCGCAGCGATTCGGTGATGGGCGGATGTCGCCCCAGGGACCGACGTCACCCGTCAGGGAGCATTCAGGGAGCGCGTGAAGTCAATGGCGACATTTCCGCATTTGAGGTTGGGATGCAGCAGCCGCGCAACGGCAGGTGTCCCTGAGAGGAGAAGCTTATGCGTTACAGACGCGTAGTGTTGGCGACTGCGGCCGTGGTTGCGGTCGTGTTCGCGTCATCTGTAGCCCCGGCGCAGGTCTTCGTCACCGACCAGTACGGCCACGAGATCTACGAGTTCGGCCTCGGCGAGACAGCGGGCACGCTCATCAATCCCGACGTGCCTCTGGCGGGTATCGAGGACATCGAGTTGGACGCCGCCGGGAGGCTCTTCGTCGCCCGTGCGGGAGACGTCGTGCTCTTTGATCCTGCGGATCAGTCGGTTCAGGTTCTCGACACAGGTGGGCCGTGCTCGACGACGTACGCGATGTTCCCGGACGGGGCGTCGACGGACGTCTACGTGGTCAGAGGTGGGTGCCCCTCCGGGTTTCCGGAGCTTCAGTATCTGCCCGACGGCGTCGGACCCGCGGTGACGGCGGTGGTGTTCGATGACAGCAACAAGCTCCGCGACGTCCAGGTCTGGCCATTCGGAGAGAGGGCGGGGAACATACTCGTGCTCTCTGTCGACCCCCCGTTCATGGCGGAGGTCGAGCGGACGGGAGAGACGACGTTCACCCGTCTGGCCAACGTCTTCACTACAACCCACCTGAACCTCCGCGGGTTCTCGGTCACGCCCGACGGCGACCTCCTGGTCATCGACTTCAACGACGGCCAGTTCCTTGTCGAGAACGGGGAGCTGATCCCGTACGGGGAGCCCGTTGGTCCTGGACTCGGCGACATCTCGGTCGGAGCCGACGGGACCATCTACATCACCGACGACTGGGACGACATCGTCCACCGTTTCGACGCGGACGGGAACATCATCCTCCCGCCGATGGGTCAGGGACACTTCACGACGCCGCGGGCGGTCGTGGCGACCGGGTTCACGCCCACGCCTCCCGGTGACAACGTCCCCACGAGCCCGACCGAGGACGTCGACATCCTCTTCGAGCGGATCGTGGAAGGCGGATTCACGACCGCGGCGCCCATCCCGAGCACCTCGCGCGTGAGCCCCGGCGGGAACTACCTTCCGGATTACGTCGATCCTCCCGGAGGAGGCAGTGAGTTCCTCTACTTCGACGTAGGTACCGGGTCGGTCTACAGCAGCCTCATCCAGATCGAGATCTGGATGGAAGGGTCTCGGATGTTCTACGCGCACGGGACGCAGGACACGTTCCGCGACGTGACCATCGAGGGCCCGATAGACGACGCCCGGGGGACGATCGGGCGGTTCAGCGAGGTGGTCCTCGTAGAGGACACGCGGCCGCTGACGACCGTGGCCGCGTACAAGTTCAACCGCCTCGAGAAGCGGGTCAAGAAGTCGAACCAGAGCGCGGGCCCGGAGTGCAACGACGGCGGCTTCAAGACGTACCGCCGCTACGTCAGTCGGGCGAGCCGCAAGTTCGACCGAGGCCAGTACGAGAGCGCGCGGGCCATCCTGGTGCAGCTCAATTCGCTCATCCGCGCGAACGCCGGCTGGTGCACTCCGGACACCTACCCGAACAACGTGGTGGGAGAGCTCCTCTCGATGTCGAAGACGACCATCTTCAGCCTCGATCAGTTGATTCCTGCCGCAAGGGAGGTCCCGGAGGTCGGATCGCCGACGACACTCGCCCTCTCAGCGACGAGTCCCATGGCCGACAGGTCGCGGATCGAGCTGATGGGGCCTGCCGGAACCGAGGTGGCTGCCCGCGTCTACAACGCGAGCGGCCGCGTCGTCGCGACGCTCTTCGAGGGTCAGCTGCCCGCCGGCGGCGAGCGGCTCATCTGGGACGGCACGGACACGAGCGGACAGCGGGTCTCGTCCGGCGTCTACTTCGTGCGCCTCGAGTCGGAAGGCGAGTCGAGAGCGTCGAAGGTCGTGCTGATCCGATAGACGCTGTTCACAGAGTATCGATCTCGAACCGGTGCCGGCGGGGTCTCCCGCCGGCACCGTTTTTCGCAGACGGACGCGGCACAAGACGGCGTCCCGGAGTTCATCAGTTCGCGAGCGATTCCACGCCTTACTCCGGCAGGCGCGCCCACACGACGAACGAGTGCGCTCGCCCCGACGCGGCAAACGCTCTGTCCAGCAGCCCGATGAGCGGCAGGATCGCTACCGCGTAAAGGGCCCGCTTGAGATTGGACGGCGTCCTTCCAAGGAAGCGCGCTTCAACGCGTTCCTGGAGTTCCGACGTCGCGCAGAGCGTGTGATGCCGGAATCGAATCCCGGTCAGGCCGTGACACTGGAGCAGCCGTGTCAGCGTCTCGGGTGTGTAGCTGAACAGATGCCGCGGGATGTCTTCGCAGGGTGAACCCGGGAAGAAGAGATTGCGCTCAAGGGCAGCCGCGTTCGGGAGAGACATCAGGATGCACCCTCCGGGACGAAGCCAGCCGGTGATGTCGGCCAGGAGTCGTCTGGGGTCGGGCACGTGCTCGAACGCGTTCCAGAGCACGACGGCGTCCAGTGATCGGTCGGGGATGCGACCTTCTGCTTCCACATCCAGGAATGCGGGCACGCCTACTTCCGACCGAAGCCTGTTCACGGCCTCGGGAGCAACATCGATTCCAAGCGGCTCGTAGCCCAGCACCTTCAGAGAAGCCAGAAAATCCCCGTCCCCAGGCCCAATCTCCAGGATCGACGCCTCTGGTCGAACCAGCGCTTCGATGGCATCGAGTTTCTCCCTCAACCGTCGTGTGCGTCGGGAGGGGCGCAAGCGCCTGAAGAGACTCGGCTCGTCGTCCGCTGAGGTCCCGGCCTTTGCGCTCTCCGCGACCTTCTCGGCGAAGTAACCGGCGGGATAGAACTGCAGCAGGGTGGCGCGCGTGGGGCGCGGTGACAGGTACCGAAGGCCGCACGTTCTGCATGCCACGAGGGAGAACGAGTTCCGCGGGGTGGAGTCGAAACGCGTGTCCTGAGTCACGAAGAGGATGTCCTGAGAGCTGTCGCCGCACAGAGCGCAGACCGTTTCCTCCATCTCGTCTGCCCTCAGGTGGCGCTGCGCTCCCTCGTCGGGAGCCCCCCGGAGTTCTTGTAGTGTCTTCTCCGGTCGCACAGGCATCGCCTCCCTTCGACGCTTCAGGTCGACACTACCAAGCCCTGAAGGCCGCAGTCAACTCGCCCAGCAAGCGAAGCTGCCCCTGCATCGGTCCCGGAAGCCGCCGCCCCGACGCGGACGAGAAGAGCCCGGGCCATTCGGCCCGGGCTCTTTCTGTTGGCTCGCGCGCAGGCGCCGCGCCTACCTGTACAGCGCCTTGATGTGACCCCAGCTCTCCGCCTCGACCGGCACCGTGGCCGCCGAACCCACGTAGAAGTTGTCAAAGGTCGGCCAGAAGCCGTCGCCCGTCGTGGTGGTCAGCGTCAGCGAGAGAATCTCCACCTCAGACGTGAACCCCACGAAGGTCGTCGGGTAGGTGAGAGCGACTCCGGTGCCATCGCCGAGCACGACGTTGACCGTCGTCGACATCGGGAAGCCGTCGAAGTCCGTGGCGTAGAAATCTCCCGCGACCGCCGTTACCGGCGCTCCGTCGAACGTGAGAGTCAGCGGGTCCTCGGCGGAGTTGGTCGACACCGCCCCGGGGATGCTGTACAGCCCGTTCGACGCAGCCGCAGTGTAGCTGTAACCGTTGACCGGACCAAACTGGTAAGTCAGTTCGCCCGAGATCGTGCCCCAGCCGAGCCACTCGAAGTCGTCGAAGTAGTAACCTGGCGCGAGGACGTCGAGAAACTCGGCGAGGTTGTAGTAGATCGTGGCATCACGCTGCGTGACGACCTCGAAGCCGTCCCCGTTCTGGGGACCGTGCTGCGGCTCGCCCTGCGGATCGTAGGCGTTGCCGTTGCTGATCACTGCTGCGCGGTCGATGGCGCCGGCGGCGCCGACGAGGGTGAGGACCAGGACAGCGATAACGAAGAAACGCATGGCTGGCTCCTTCGATGGGGCCCCCCCGGGCTGGGAGAGCCGTTGGTGCCGAAAGGATGCGAACACGTCCCTACTGCGGTCTCCTGACCATAGGAACTCCTTCCGCTGGGTCCCACAGCGCGGCACCCGAGAGCACGACGCTACGAAGCGATGCACCCCGAGTGCGTCATTCCCCCACAGGTGCATATCATAGCATAGCTTCGAGCGGTGTGGCAATAGTGAGCTCGGGTCGGGAAGTGCCCAGCCGGCGCCTGATGGGAGGGCCGCCTTCCGGCTGGGCTAACGCAGGACCACGATCCGCCCTGTGGCCTTCCCCGCCCCGCCTCCCCTGGTCTTCAGGATGGCCCGGACGAAGTAGACCCCGGAGGGAACCGGCTTGCCGCCGGCCGTCCTGTCCCAGGACACGGATCGGCGACCCGCCTCAAGCTCGCGCCCGCCCAGCTCTGCGACGAGACGGCCCGTCACGGCGAAGATCCTGACGTCCAAACGGCCGGGCTCTGACAGCTGGAACTCGATCTGCGCCCTGGCCGGACCGGGATTGGGCTCGATGGCCACGAGGCGGAGGCTCGAGACGTCGTGGACTCCGTCCGGCAGACCGCCGGGCGGCTCGTCGGGGACCGACGTCGCGTCCGGCCGGCCCGCGATCGCCAGGTAGGTGCGCCGCCGCCAGGGCTCGACCGTGTCGATCCCGGCGTTGTACGCGAGGATGTAGCGGTGATACTCCTCGTCGACGAGGAGGGTCGGCGTGCGCTGGAACCCGGTGCCGGGGACGCCGTCGGGGAACTGACCCGGCGCGATGATGGGGTTGTCCGGATGGCCAAACCACGTGTCGCCCCAGTCGGGGGACCAGTAGTAGGCAAGGTGACCGTAGCCCGCGTAGTTCTGGTTGGAGACCGTGAGTATCATGTGAACGCCGCCGGCCAGCGTGTCGCCGGTGCAGTGCGCCTGCCACGAGCCGCGGAAGTAGAACCCGACCGGCGGCGGCTGCGTCCAGCGGTGCGCCGGGTTGCCGGGGTCCGAGGGATCGAACGTCGGCACGGGGTTCTTCACCCAGCCTGTCTTCCCGTCCTCGCTGTCAGCGTAGGAGATCCGCCAGTTCCAGTAGGAGCCCGGGGAGCCGTGCAGGCCGCGGTAGAAGAGCCGGACCTTCCCCTGTTCTCCAAGGTGCGGGACCCAGACCGGCGTCGGTTCGGAGAGCCCGCCCCTGATCACGCCGTCGTTGTTCCAGCCCTGTTCCCACCAGTACTCCGCGACGAGCATGTTCTCGTAGGTCTGATCGAAGGGCACACCGATGGCGGGAGGCGTCGCGCTCGTCGCCACCTGGAGCGCGCTCTCGTGTCCCGGAAGACCCTGCCACTCGGGGTGGAGGTGCTTCGTCCCCGGGCGGACGGTGTTGTACAGGAGGTGCTCGCCGGTGATCGGATGCTGGATGTAGCCCGGCGTGTCGGTGTGCTCCCACGCCGGGCCCGGGACCGGCCCTCCCGGGCGGACGAGAGGAGTGAACTTGATCTTCGTCTTGGCGTCGTAGCCAAGCGCCCAGTCGGAGAGCACCTCCTCCGCGTGAGGGCGCTCGGTCAGGTACGTCTCGTGGTAGCTGTGGTAGAGGAGCCTCACCGCTCCGTCCTGGAGGAAGATGAACTCCTCCCCGACGATGCCGCCCCAGTCACCGTAGAGATGGGTCTGGATATGAGGGTAGTCGGGATGCGGCGCTGTGATGAAGCCGATGGGCTCGAAGTCGGGCCACTCCCCCAGCGGGCCTTCCGACCCGTCCCGTCGAGCCACCGCGCCGGCCGCGGTCGCCGTCAGGGCGCAAACGCAGCACGCGAGGAGGACTGCTATCGTCGATCGAGGGATGGTCCTAGGCATTGTCGGTCCCGCGTTCGAGTCTGTACGTTGCTACCATTGTACCTCATCGCCCCTCCCCCCGGCCATCCACTGACTTGAGCTTCTGGATGACGCCTCGATTGCCACGGCGGCGGCGATGTGCTAATCATGTCGGGGACCGCACTGACAGCGATGCGAGCGAACCGCGCCACCCATGTCTTCGGCCTCCGAGATCTGAAGGAAGGAGCACTGATGCTGCGCAAGCTACTCGTGATCGTCATTGCGTGTGTCGCGATCGTGCTCGTCGCGCTCCTCTTCGGTCTCAGGCCGCAGTGGGGCGACACGGAGCCGGGGACACCCCCAGCCCCCGTGTCGGGCGAACCCCGCGCCGGGCTCTCGCAGTCAGACGAGGCCGAGCTCCATCGCCTGGCGACTCTGGGGTACATCGCGGGAACGGAACCCGTCCCCGCCCGGCGGGGCGTGCTGAAGCTCGAGCGGGACGAGGCGTTTCCGGGGTACACGCTCTACACGTGGTCGGAAGGTCCAGCCGCGATCCTCGTCGACCTGGATGGGAACGTCGTGCACGGGTGGAGTTCCCCGGGCTTCAAGTCCTGGGCGCGGGCGCACGTCTTCGACAACGGAGACCTGCTCGTGATCACGATCGGGTATCCGCATCTCATGAAGCTGAACAGCCGGTCCGAGCTCATCTGGGAGTGGAACAAGGCAGCACACCACGACTTCGACATACTCGCGGACGGCACGATTGCCGTGCTCGTCCAGGAGACAGCGTCCCGACCGCACATGCGAGGCGGCGAGTCCTTCCTCGCCAACAGCGTCATACTCCTCACCCCGGACGCGACCCCGACGAGACGCGTCTCGATACTCGAGGCGCTCGAACGATCGGAGTCGTACTCGGACTGGCTGGACGAGCACCCGCTGCCCGACGACCGCGACCCGTTTCATGCGAACTCGGTGGAGATCTTCTACAGGGACGGTCGCATGTTCGCGCTGGTGTCGCTCAGGAACATCGACACCGTGGCCACCGTCGACATGGAGAGCCGCGAGGTCGTGTGGGCGACGACCGGACCGTGGCACAAGCAGCACGAGGCCCAGTTCGTCGGAGACAACCTGCTCCTCTTCGACAACCTCGGGCTCGGCGAGCAGTCGCGGGTGCTGGAGTTCGACATGGAAACATTCGACATCGTGTGGTCGTTCACAGAGCCCGGGTTCTTCACGAAGCGAGCCGGAGCCCAGCAGCGCCTGCCGAACGGGAACACCCTCATGACGGAGTCGGACAACGGGAGGCTCTTGGAGGTCACGCGCGAGGGGCGCGTCGTGTGGGAGTACATCAATCCCGTGTCGACCGTCGTGGAGGGAGAGGAGGTCGTCCTCGGCATCGCGCGCGCGGAGCGACTTCCCGGCGACTTCCCGGTAACGTGGGCGACCGGTGGAGATCACGAGCAGTTCCGCCAACCGCCCGTCGGGCGGTGATGCGCGGCCGGCCTAGCTTGTCCGACGTCACGGCGGGTGATAGCATGTCGGCTGTTCCGGCCACCGGAGGTCCGGCCGGGCTGGCGCGCGATCTCGGAATCCCCATCAGGGAAGTCCCACGCGACAAGGAGGTGTGACACGATGCCCGAGACGCTGAGGAACAGGTTCCTCCGACTCATCGACGCGGTCGAGACCATGCGCATCTCGGTAGCGGGCTGGTTCCTGGTCCTCGGCTCGATCATCGTGATCAGACACTTCCTCGAACAGGTCTCCGTTCGGCACAACGTCTTCGACTTCGTGTCCTACCTGCTCCACTACCCGCTCGCGTACTTCGCGCCGCTCCTCGCGCTCACGGTCGTCCTCGCCATCATGTCCGGCGAGCGCGTCGAGCGCGTCACTCGCCTGATGCTGTTCGCGTGGCTTCTCACTCTCCTTCCGCCGGTGCTGGATCTCCTCATCGGCAGGGGCAAGGACCAGCCCGAGGTCATCGGATACCTCCTCGTCGAGCCGTCGCAGCTCGGGACGGCGTTCGTCAATCTCTTCAACCCGTTCCACGGGAAGATCGAGGGGGCGACGTCGGGGATCCGCCTTGAGGCCGCCGTCGGCTGCGTCGCTGGCGCGGTCTACGTGTTCCTCAAAACCGGGCGGCTCGGCCGGGCCCTGGCGACTTTCGTCGTGGTGTACGCGACCATGTTCTTCTTCTTCACGCTCCCGACCGAAGCGGTCAAGCTCGCCAGGCTCTTCGGACACGAGCTCCAGAACGTAGGTCAGCTCTTCTTCGCCGGGACGACGGTGACCCACGACGCAGACCTGTTCCCTCCCGGCCTGCGTGCGGACCTCTCGATGTCCCTCATCGAGCTCTACGTGATCACGCCCCTCCTCGTGGTCTGGGCCTGGCTGCACGACAGGGAGAAGTTCCGCACGCACGTCTCGTCGATAACGTTCACTCAGCCGGTCTACCACGTCCTCCTGACCCTGGGCGGGATGGTGCTGGGCGCGAAGCTCCTCACGCAGGCGCCCGGCCTCCTGCGCGTGACCCAACCGTTCGACGGCTTCGTGCTGACGGGCATCCTCCTCGCGTCGTTCCTCGCGGCCCTGGCGGCGCAGACGCTGGGACGACTCCACGCCGCTCTCGCGGCCGACGGTGCGTCGCCGGAAGAGATACGTGAGCTGAGAACCGTTGCGGTCGTCGAGTCCGTGGTCGCGCTTCTCATCGCGGCGTCCTCGAGCTGGTCGGCGTGCTCGTTCGCGATCGTGTTCCTGGGAACCTACTACCTCTACTACGCTCGACCGTTCCAGTTGTCGCGACTTCCGGTGCTCTCCGGGATCTTCATCGGGATCGCGTCCCTGTTCTCGCTCGAGATGGGGTACACCGCGTACGCCGGGGCCGCCACGCCGCTCTGGACTCCTCGGAGCGTGGTCGTGCTGGCCGTCGCTGTCCCGGCGCTCATCGTGACCTCCATGAGAGTCTGGAGCACGGCGGCCGATCCGTCCGTCGCGCCGGGCCAACGGACGCTCGGCTCGCTGCTCGGAGGGAAGTCTGCCCGCGTCGTCGCCTGGATCCTCATGCTCGCGGCGCTCCTGCTTCCGGGACTCGTGCTCAGGCTTCCCGCGCTGATCGGCGTCGGCGCCATAGCCGCCGCGCTCGCGGTCATCGCCGAGATGAAGGCGCCGGCCAACGCTCTCCGCCCGCTCCTTCTCGCGATCACGATCGCGTTCCTCCTGGCGAGCCTCGTGCTCGGTGTCCCCGGCTCGCCGGTCCTCAGGAGCGAGCTCACGAGCACGACCTTCGCGGCCCCGGCGGGGACCGGCCAGCACGGCGAGGTGCCGTCCGGCGACAGGCCGGGAACCGCGGAACAGGATCCGTTGACACGGGGCGTAGGCCACCTGCAGGCCGGCGAGCTCGAGCGCGCCATACCGGCGTTCATGGAGGCTCTCGAGACAGACCCCGAGTCCAGGACCGCGCTCACCGGATTGGGGGTGTCGCACTTCAGACTCGGGCAGTTCGATCGGGCCGTGCCCTTCTTCGAGAGAGTGGCCGAGCTCGACCCGAACAACGTCGACGCGCACGTGAACCTGGGAATGACCTACGCGGAGCAGAACAGGCCCGAGGCGGCGGCCGCGGAGTTCGAACGGGCGCTGGAACTCGACCCGGCGAACGCGGCGGCGGGTCAGGGGCTCGAGGCTATCCGGCGGGGGAGCCGGGACTAGGCTCGGCACGGTGGCGACACGACTGTCGGGCCGTTGTCCTTTCGCGGGTCAGTGTGGCGTGAGGGCGGAGGACACGCGGCTGCCTTTCGCATCCTCTTCGGCGGCTGAGCCCTGTGCCGACGAGTCACTCGGCGAGAGACCCTCCGCGGCTCCTGGAAGATCCCACCTCTGACAGCGGTAGTGGTAGCGGTCCACGACGACCCCGTGCCTCCGCAGCTCCACAACCTCACACTGGTTGGGGCAGTTGTCGCACTCGAAGACCAGCGATTCGAAGTCCACCCGGCGCAGCTCGAAACCGAGGAAGGACGTGTCGTATCGATCCCTCCGCATGCGACGGCGCGCCAGAAGCGCCGCGCCGATCGCTCCCATCTCGGCCCTGTGCTTTGGGATCGTGATCTCCATCCCCAGCTCCCTGCGGAACGCGTCCGCGACGCCGGAGTTGTTGGCGACGCCTCCCTGGAAGACGACCCGATCGTGGATGCGCTTCCCCTTCGCGACGTTGCTGAGGTAGTTCCGGACGATCCCTTCGCAGAGACCGGCGATGATGTCCTCCCTGGCGACTCCGAGCTGAGCCTTGTGGATCATGTCGCTCTCCGCGAATACCGTACACTTCGAGGCGATCTTCACTCTGCTCGAAGCCTCCCGCGCGTAGTCTCCGAACTCCTCGATGGGGATGCCCAGTCGCAGCGCCTGCTGATCGAGGAACGAACCCGTCCCGGCCGCGCACACAGTGTTCATGGCGAAGTCGACCACGATGTTGTCCTGGATGATGATGATCTTCGAGTCCTGCCCTCCGATCTCCAGGACGGTCCCGACGTCCTCGTGGCAATGGATGGCCGCCACGGCGTGAGCGATGATCTCGTTCTTCACGACATCGGCACCGACGAAGACACCCACCAGCCGGCGCGCGGACCCGGTCGTGGCGACGCCCAGCACGCTCAGGTCGCTGCCGGTCTCATCTCTGATCTGCGTGAGCCCGTCCGCCACGGCTTCCTGCGGATTCCCTTGTGTGCGGATGTACTTCGCCGCGAGAACTTCGCCGTCCTCGGACAGAGCAGCGAGGCACGTTGAGATCGACCCCGCATCGATGCCCAGGTACGCGTTCATGGAACCTCCTACCATGCCTGTGCCGACGAGAGGCCGGTGCTCATGTCCGTCCCGCGCCCGAGGTCGGCGCGCTGACGGAGCATGTCGGTGAACGCCTCGAGACGGGTGAGCATCCCAGCTTCACCGCTGTGCTCATCCACCGTGAAGCTCATGATCGGAATCTCGCAGTCGCGCGACACCGCGAAGAGGATGTGCTTGGCGACGCCTTCCGGCATACACGTGAAGGGCTTGAAGTGCACGACGCCGTCGAAGTGTCGCTGCGCCGCTATGATCGAGTACCCGATCGTGTTCTTGTCCTCTCCGCCGAGGTTGTACTTCAGGTACGGCGTGGCCAGCCTGTGCGCGTGTCTCTCCTGGTACCTGCCCCGCACACCCAGGCGGAACGGGTGAAGGATCCAGCGGTGCTCGTCGATGAACGTATCCACCAGAACCCCCATCTCACCCAGCTTCCTCACCGCGTCCATGTTGACCAGCGGCTCGAGGACGATGTAGACCTCTCCGAGGACCATCATCTTCACCACCGACCGGCCTTCCACCACCCGGACCGACCGGAACGCTTCGTCCATCTCACCTTCGAGCCTGCCGAGCGACCGGAAGGTCTCTGCCGAGTCGATCCTGTCGACGATGCGGTCGAACACACGCTGGGCGGAGCCTTGCAGCGCCTCCACAGGTCTCAGCTTGCGGGCCCACGTCTGCGCTGCCTGCAGGAGCTTCCCCTTCTTGAAGCCGATCCGCAGCGCAGTGAAGAAGATCCTCGCGGCGGCGGCGGTGCTTCGCACGTCGTTCACTCTCTTGATCAGACCGCATATTTCGGCGACGCAGTCCTTCGAGCCGTCGACGATGAGGCTGTCGAACTCGTAGCCCATGTCGCGCAGGATCGCGTGGTGCAATCTCCCGTAGTAACCGAACCGACAGCTCCAAGCACCCTGGACCGTGGCCAGAAGTTCCGCCCCGCTCTCCAGGCTGGCGATGAGGCCACCCAGGTTGACTTTGAACGGGATGCAGAACTGCTCCGGCGCGTGCCGCACTCCGTCCGAGAGAGCCTTGCGAGTCGGCCTGGGCTCCATGCAGAGCTCCAGGCCGATGTGCCGGAATATGGCACCGAGATTGACGTAGGTGTACCCCATAGGCGTGAAGGCTGCCTTCATGCGGCCATCCTGTCGCAGATCATGTCGCAGAACGACTCCACCCGAGTCTGGAATCCGGCCTCGCCAGTCAGTTCGTCCACCATCAGATAGAGAACCGGCGTGTCGCGGCCCTGCCGGACCTCGCGCTCGAGGAGCTCGCTGATGACCGCGAACGTGCCGCAGCCGAAGCTCGTCAGGAAGACGATGCCGTCGATATCCCGCCTGCTCATGAAGTGGCTTGCGGCGCCGAGGAGCTGACGCTCGTACGACCAAGACACCTCTCTTAACGCCGCCATCTCAGTCTCGATGACGTCTGTCGAAACGGAGTACTGGTTGACTACCCGTGCACCGAGATCACGGAGTCTTCTCTCGATCGAGAGGGAGAGAAACTCATCGAAGAGCAGGTAAGGATGAGCGATGAGGGCGACCTGAAGTCTGACCGGTCGCGTGGGACTTGCCGTCGGGGACGGAGCGCCGTTCCTGGCGGACGCGAAATCGCCCTCCTCAGCCAGGAACTTCTCGAATCGAGCCTGCATCCTCGCGGCCCTGTCGGAGGCAGCCAGGCAGGCCTTCCGCCCGAAGCCGAGCATACGTCCGATCTCAACGAACGTCTGCTCGATCGGACGTTCCCGCACGTGATGGTCGGCGTCGAGGATGAGCGGCGGCTCCCCCACCAGGGCGCGTGCCATGTCCGGAAGACCGATGAACTTCGGGCAGGTGTAGCGCGGCTTGGCCGATGCCTCGACCGAGTAAACGCGCGGCACGAGGACGGCATCCACTCCCCTGTCCTTCAAGTACAGGAGGTGACCGATGAAGGCCTTCACCGGGATGCATATGTCGTCGACCGTCGCCTTCACTCCCGCGAAGAGGATGGCCTTGTTCGTGGGTGGAGACTCGATGGCGTCGCAGCCAAGTTCCGAGAGGAAGGTCTTCCAGAGCAGGTAGTACTTGAAGGTCAGAAGGGCCAGTGGCAGTCCGACTCTGGTCCCCGGGCCTTTCTTCGTCGGCCGGCTCGCGTCACCGCGCGCCTCGGACATCCGACCGGAGAGCATGCTGCCTCCTCCGGACGAGATTATCCTACGGCATGGCGGGAGAAGCAAGAGCTAGTTGCAGTTCGCGGCGGTATTTTGGTCAGGGGACGGACTCCTGTGCTTCCAGACGGTGCTCGCCTCCACGCGTCGCGCGCATCAGTGCCATGACGGCCCTCGCCGCTGGGCCGGGCTCTCGCGTCCCGCGGACACCCGGGGCTACAGGAGCCTGGTGTGGCCTCTCTTCATCTGCTGGAGGAAGTACGGGGCGTAGGCGCGCTTGGCCCAGAGCCACCGCCGTCCCACGCTCATCCGGACCCGGTTGCGCGGAGGTCTCACGGGCCACGCCGTCATGTACGCCGCCCTGTCTCCGAGATCCATGACGCACCTGACGGAGAGCGAGCGCGCCACTCGGTCGCCTCCTCTGATGTCGGCGGCGATGTTCCGGGCCGCGGCCTTTGCCATCTGCACCGTCATGTGTCCCGTCTTCGGGAAGTTGACGGGCACGGGAGTCTGGTCGACCGGTGGGTAGGCAACCATGACTCCCACCGCGTACACGTTGTCGAACTCCGTATGCCGGTAGCCGTCGTCGGCGGGAACGAAGCCCTTCGGATTGCCGAGCCCCGGGGAAGCGGTGACGACCGGGGCGCCCGCCAGCGGCGGGATGATCAGGGAGTACCGCGACTCGAAGACCTGGCCGTCGGCAAGTTCCACGGACGAGCCGGTGATCTTCGACACCGCCACAGAGGTGTGATACCGGATGTCTCTCTCGTCGAACTCGCCCTCCAGGAACCGCCTCGCACGACCGAACCCGCCGACGCCGAATGCCCGAGGTCGAATTCCGGAGTGACGAACGTGATGGGAACGAGGTGGCGGACGTTCCTTCGCCTGAGGGCGTGATCGGCCTCGAAGGCGACCTCGTACGCGGGACCCAGACAGCTCGCTCCGCCCGCGCAGCCGATCACCATGGGACCCGGGTCTCCCAGCACCAGAGAGTGACCGGGACCGTCGAAGGGACCGAGCCCCGGAACCCCTCGTTGGTGCTTCGGTGCCCGGTTGCGAGCACGAGGAAACCCTAGTCGATCTCCTTCCCGCCCACGGTCACCGTCCGGGCCTGAGCGTCGACGCGGTCGGCCTCGCCGTGAACGAACTCGGTCCCCTTCGAGCTGAGCGACCTGCCGAGGTCAAACGAGATGTCCGCCAGGGTCTGATGTCCCATGGCCACCCAAGGCAGCGACGGAACGAAGACGAAAGAGCCGTCCTTTGAGATGACGGTGATCTCGCGCTGCTCCCGGGGGAGCAGGCGGCGGAGCTCGTGCGCAACGGTCAGCCCCCCGAACGAGCCCCCCAGAACAGCGATCCGCGTCCGCTTCGTGAGGGCCATCGTCGAGCTCCTTTCACGCAGACGG